>NZ_PDOA01000030.1 GCF_003116135.1 Teichococcus aestuarii
CGATATCCGCGGCCACCCGCGTCGTCATTAACGTCGACCATAATGTCGGCTCGAAGCTCCCCACCTGAAGGCGAGGCACCACAGCACCGGCACGATTGGGAAGAAGGGTGTTCCGGCCGCGCTTACGATCGATCGGCATGGCGGCGATTACGCCTACCTGGAGCACCGCTAAGATGCTCAGCACGGCGTAGTGGTGCTGGAACTCCTGGAGGCGGTCCTGCCGACGCCAGAGGTTGTGCAGGCAGGCCGGGAGGAGCGCCGCGCGCCCACACCCAGCACCAGCTGGCGGGAAGCCTGGAAGCGCCGGGTGCAGGCTCTCAACGCCCGAGCGCGGAGGGGGGTACGAAATGCCGTTCGCCCATTGAACCCCCTAGATTCAAAGGGGAAAGGCAGGAGAGCAGCGCTCCAGCCTGAAGGTCAGCGCCCCCCGGTCGACAGGCAAAGAGGCGATGAGATCATGCTGATCACGGCAGAATCGCGGGAAACCGATGCCGTGCGCGATAAGCCATGATTATCTCAGATTGGGTCAGACGGTGCGGCGCTGTCGTAAATGAGATAGTCGATCAGCGTCACTTCAGGCAGATGAGACGTGCTGGCAGGCTTATTAGCTTCTTTGGCAGCCGACATGAACTCACGGCCGTCGAGGATCATATGCATCATCGCACGGAGTTCCTCGTAATCGAACTCTCGTGGCTCTGGATCGTGGCCGAAAATCCAAGCCGCTGCATTGTGGGGCAGCTTTGTCCCGGCAGGCCAAAAAAATGCCAAGAGTTCATGCATCCCATCAGGCGGTTCAATCGGCATAAGAGGAGAACGAAAGCTCGAGCGTGGCACGCTCGCCTGCAGTCTGATCAGGCGGTTGATGCAAGCATAACGGTTATAGAGAGCACCGGTCACTTGATGGTGGGAAGGTACGGACGTAATAATTGCAATATGACCATCGCTTGGTGCTTCGCATACCACGCGGCAAATTTCTCCAATGTGGAACCGCGCTTCAACAGGAGGTGCATTTTTTCCTCTATATCCAAAAGGAAGGAACCGGTCATCCTGTGGCGATGGTATGGACGGAGGTGGTAGCTTCCTCTCAAACATCAGTTGCAGAGCCGGAGCCTGTTCGGCTTTCGCCTGTTTGGCCATGTCCTTGCGCAGCCATCCTCGTGCATCGCCATCACGTTTGATGGCTTCAAGCACCTTCTGCTTAAAGACCTCATCGGACACAGCAATAAACTGCTTCTTGTCCTCGCTCCATTTTCCCCAGACATCGCTTTC
Organism: Teichococcus aestuarii; assembly: GCF_003116135.1. Classification (GTDB taxonomy): domain Bacteria; phylum Pseudomonadota; class Alphaproteobacteria; order Acetobacterales; family Acetobacteraceae; genus Pseudoroseomonas; species Pseudoroseomonas aestuarii. Next base: position 1,270 of record NZ_PDOA01000030.1, read on the forward strand.
TAGGCCAAAATGGTGCAAACCGAATGTCTGATGAACAGCTGCGATATGCTGCGGCAGGTAGTGCCAGTAGCCGGTTCGGAGCTGAGAGATCCTCTTAACGTCTATGGCACCCGGCCGTCCCGCCATCCGTTCGACAATATTTTTATTAGATTTTAAATTGAGCTCCGGAAGAGCCTCATTCATCAAGAACTTAATCTTATCTTCGAGTGGAGGACGGACAGGCGGTCCCATCTCATTTCGTATTTCCTGTCGGGTGCGCTTCCCTTTGGTTGTCTTCTTACCATCAGACATTTTGGATCTCCTCAATTTATAGTGGCAGCCGCCAGACACCGTTACTGGCGGCTGAATGGAATGGTTATCAGTAGGCAGCGCGCAGATGGCGCATCAGGGAACGAGCGCCCTGGGCCAGCGCTTCTGCTTCCGGCCCCTCGCATCCGGTCTGGGCCTGGAAGACGCGCGCATCGCGCTGACCTTCGCTCTGCACCTGCCCAACCGCTGTTTGCCCATCGAGCAGCGGTGCCAGCAGCGGCCTGACATCGAAAGGGTTCGCCGAGGCCTGGCTGCCGTTCATCCTCTCTCCCAGGATTTTTAAGGCATCGAGGAGAGTACCTCCCGCAGCCGTGGGATTCATGGCGCGGTTCGCCATGAAGCGCTCGATCCGCATCTCCAGGCCCGCCGGCAGCAGCAGGGGACACAGAAAGATCTGACTCAACTCTTGGCTGAAGCTCTTCAGGTACAGGGTAAGCCCCTGCGGGATGCCGTGCTGCTCGGGCAAAAGGCCGATGCGAAAGTTCATCAGGGTCGCCATGTCGCTTTCGATCAGCGCGCGGATCAGCCGCGGCTGCTCGAAGGCATCGTAGCGCAATGCGGCCTGCGGCTGCGGCGGCAGTGCAGTCGCGTGGGCAGGATCGGCATGCGCATTCTCCGACATCGACAAGGCCGCGGTGATAGCGAGAGCCAGAAAAGCACTGTGCAAACGGGTGAGCATCGGCCTGATCCTCCGGTCGTTCGCTGCTCCGGAAGGGAGCGGCGTATGGAGGTTCTTTTGCGCGGATCATCGCAGGCAGAATATTCCGCAGAATTCCGCTCTGCACTGCGGCTACCTGCGGCTCGACCGTGAGCAGCATACTAAACGCCGGTGAGAGAAAAGGCGGCCCAATAGAAGGGCATGGCCAGGCGTTGGTCGATGGGAGGCGGCGGCTGTGCCGGTGCGTCTTTTTCTTCTGATGTCTGATCTTCCGGCTCGTCCGGCAACGGCTGGCCGAAGCGCATCATGGCTTCAGCCATAGCAAACACGGAATCGGGGCCTCCCGGCTGAGCTGCTCTGGCTGCGTCACGCAAGCCAAGCTGGGCCAGCCGCAATGCCTGCGCAGGCGACAGGTCGTGACGCAGCAGCAACCGGAAGAACGCTTCGGCTAGCAACTGCGTGGCCCGGGCGGAGACGAACCAGTGCGAAGCCAACACGCTGGGAATGCCAGCCTCCAACAAGGCCGCTGGCAGGCCGATATGCTCGTCGGCCATCTGCAAACCGATCCGGCCGCTTTCGCAGGCACTGAGGAAGGCCAGGCGGGCCGCCGGAAGTTCGAGGGCGCGTAGGGCGCGCACGCTCAGCACCTCGGGCAGGATTTGCCCATCGGCCATGGTCCGGCTGGCCACCTCCAGCCCTGAGCCATCGGGATCGGCGGGGTCAAAGCCGCCGTGGCAATAAAGGGAAAGGAAGTTCCAGCCAGCCCCGCCGGGACCGATCTCAGCCACCAGGGCAGCAGCGGTTGCCGCGCCATGGCGCAGTTCCTTGCGGCGGCCGGACGCGAAGGCGGCCCAGGCCGGATTGGCAGACACGGCAATGTTCGGGTCAGCGGTGGGATTGGTCACGGCGAGCAGGGAAGCACCCTGACGAGCCGGCTCGGCAGAGCGGACGCGAGCATCAAGCAGGGCTTGCGGACTGGGAACATAGCTGACCGCATAATCGTCGAGGAAACTGCACCACTTGCCGGGCAGGCCCGGGCTGTCCGCGACAGGCTCGCCGGCGGTGTGCAACGGTATGGCGGCGAGATGGCCCGGCAGGCAGAGCACCACCTCCGAGCCCCGGGAAAGGCCGATGGCGCGGAGATGGTCGCGGAGCGGGCACATCAAGCGTTGCCACAGGGCGTGGAGCACATCCTCGATCACCTTGCCCCAGCGCACCACCACCTCCGCTGAAACACCGATTGGTCCCGCCTGCTCGATGGCGCGCGCGAAGTCAGCATAGCCCGCGAACCAGGTGGTGGAGACGGCGGGCACCGCGTCGCTCTGCCGGTCGCTGCGACCAAACAGCAGAGCATGCACACTGGGGCCGTCCAGCCCGGGCAGTTCCAGCACGTCGATGGCAGGTTCCTGGTCCATCGCAGCATCCTCCCGATGGCGCAGGAGCAGGATCGCGGCATGCCAACGTGTCAGGGTGATCAGGGCGAGCGCGCCCTGCGGAGGAATGGTGGCGGCCAGGGCGGCCGGCGAGGAGTAAGGCGGCCTCTTGATACCCGCGGCTTGGCGCGCGGCCTGGTAGTCGCTCCAGGCCTGTCGAACGGATTCCGTGGCAGCGTGGCGGCGGGCAGCAAGCTTCGCGAGATCTGCCGTAGCCAGGAACGAGCTTGTCGCCAGGGCCGCATCGGCCATGTCCGCGGCATGGCAGGCATCACGCCAGGCATTTCGCGCCGCACGCAGGCTTTGCGCCTGGGTGGTGTCATCAGCGAGGTGATCGGCGGCCTGGGCGGCGGCGAGGAGGACAGCACGGCCCCGGCCGGCAGCATCGAAGGCGTCAGCGTGCCGTCCCAGGCGCAGACAGGCGAAGGCCAGCAGATCGCCAAGCCCCGAGATGGCGCCAAGAAATTGGCGTTGCTGAGCCATCGTCGCAGCGTCATCGACGGCGTCGAGAGCGAGATCCAAGGTCGGTGAGAGGATGTCGGCAGCCTCTGCCCAGCGGCTTGCCGTGAGCAGCGCCTTGGCCTGTGCGAGTGCTGTTCTGATGTGATCAAGCGGTGCGCGCTCGCGGGTGTATTCGATCAGGGCGTCGCGATAGGCCTGAACGGCGTTGTCAAGCAGTCCCGCCTCGCCCTGCGCCTCCCCGAGTTGCGAGAGGGCATTGCCGAGGTTGTGCTGGGTCGCGGCCCAGTCGCGCGGGGCGCGCTCGCGGGTACGCTCCAGTAGGGCGTTGCTATACGCCTGGACAGCGTCGGCCAGCAGCCCCGCCTCGCCCCGCATCTTCCCGAGTTGCAAAAGAGCGTTGCCGAGGTTGTTCTGGGTCGTGGCCCAGTCGCGCGGGGCGCGCTCCCGGGTGAATTCCAGCAGGGCACTGCGATAGGCCTGGACAGCGTCGGCCAGCAGTTCAGCCTCGCCCCGCATTTGCCCAAGCGGACGCAGGGCGTTGCCGAGGTTGTTCTGGATCCTAGCCCAATTTTGTGGGTCGTGCTCGCGGGTGTACTCGAGTAGAAGGTTGTGAAAGGCCTGGGCAGCGTCGTACAGCAGTCCTGCCTCCTCCCGCATCTCTCCAAGCTTGGAAAGAGCACTACCGAGGTTGTTCTGGGTCGTGACCCAGTCGCGCAGGGCGCGCTCGCGGGTGTGTTCCAGCAGGGCATTGCGATAGGCCTGGACGGCATCAGCCAGCATTTCCGCCTCGTTCTGCATCTCCCCAAGCGAGTACAAAGCGTTGCCGAGGTTGTGCTGGGTCGCGGCCCAGTCACGCGGAGCGTGCTCACGGGTACGTCCAAGCAGGGCGTTGCGATAGGCCTGTACTGCGTCGACCAGCAGTTCAGCCTCGCCCCGCATTTCCCCAAGCGATTGCAGGGCAGTGCCGAGGTTGTGTTGTCCATCGGCCCAGTCGCGCAGGGCGCGCTCGCGGGTGTGTTCAAGCAGGGCATTGCGATAGGCCTGGACGGCGTCGATCAGCAGTTCAGCCTCGCCGCGCATTTCCCCGAGCAATTGCAGGGCAATGCCGAGGTTGCTCTGTATCGCAGCCCAGTCGAGCGGGGCGCGCTCGCGGGTGTATTCCAGCAGGGCATTACGATAGGCCTGGACGGCGTCGTCCAGCAGTCCCGCCTCGCTCCGCATCTGCCCAAGCGAATGCAGGGCGTTTCCCCGGATCAGATTAATGCCCGACACAACCTTCGGAAGAGCCTGTATTGCAGGAAAATCCAGTAGGGTCCTGGCCAGTGTGATCCGCTTCTCCGCAGTCGCGGGGTCATCAGCGCCGGCCAGTTCATTCAGGTGCTGGACCATGGCGCTGATCTGCTTGCGCGAAGGCTCAGCCGGCGGCAGCTCTGCCAGGTGCGGCGCCAGCGCCGCCTCCCATCCCCGCTCCGCCGCCTCCGCCAGCACCGTGCGATGCGCCTGCAGGTTGGCAATCATCGCCTCAAGCAGCCCCGCCAGCAGCCCCTCTTCCAGCAGTTGCTGCGGTGCCTGCTCGGCCAGGCCTGCCAACCAACGCCAGTCCGGCGCCTGCGTCATCCGCTCCGCCAGCCGCACCAGTTGCCTGCTGCGTTGCGCTTCGATAAAGGGTTGGAACGCGGCCTGAATGCCTTTTCTATGGCAGTCCTGCAACAGGTCGGCATGCCAGAGGAACATCGCCCGCCGCTGGCTGTCCCCCGGCTCCTGCACCGCGGCCGCCCGCAGCGCTGCCTCCGCTTTCCCATCGAGCAGCGCTGCCGCATGTGCCGCGACAAAGGCCTGCGTCTCCTCCAGCGTCTGCGTTGCCAGAAAGGCCTGCAGCAGCCCTTCCAGCTCTTCTGGCTGGTCATTGCCTGGCCCACCCGTTTCCGACGCCATGTCCTGCTCCGCTCCGGCTGCTCGACAATGCGATTGTGTCTATTGGGTGCGTGATCGCAAGGACCCGCCTCCGACAATCAGCCGGAGGCGGGTCTGCCTTACCGCCGCGTCGCCCGCCCAAAGACAGACCCCAGCCAACCCGGCCGCGACGCCGTGCCGAACTCGCGCGTCAACCTGCCGCCCTGGCCCAGCACAAAGGGCTGCCTCTGCGCCGGCGGCATCGGCGGGGCCTGGGTGTAGGGCCGGGCCGGGCCGGGCATCCCCCGCGGCTTGAGCATCATGTAGGGGAAGTTCGTCCCGCGCTGCGGCATCGACTGCGCCGCCGCCGGCAGCGCGCTCAGCAAAGCCGCCAGCCCCAACCCCAACGCCGTCCTCATCATCACGCTCTGCATCGTCCTGGCTCCTCTGCACCGGGCTTCCGGCACCTGCCGGTTCCCCACTTTTTCCTTAGATCCTTCCAGGCTCTCTTTCGGATTCCCAAGAATTCCAGGTGGGTTCAGGACGAGGGGGAAAGAATTGATCAGCCTCTCCAGCCGCACCCCATGCGCCATCGGCTTATCGTCATTCCCAAAACCATGGATGAGCAGGGCCATAGGGCAGCCTTGCGCAGCCTTCTGCGTGCTGCTTCGCTTTTCAGTTGATATTTTCTATCTTCTGAAATCGTCTCTGGATTATTCCGCGCCAACATAGCGTTGCGGCCAAGCGGCCCGCCTTGGCCCCCTTGCACGCACGAGGCTGCGGGGTCTCTTCCTGGCTGCGTCGCTTATCGTCTCCTTCCAGCGGCGGGGTTGCGCACGCCAGCCTCGTTCCGTGGAATGGTCGTGATGATCTGTCCGTTCGGCCGGGTCACCACGGCGGCATCCCTGCCCTGGTAGCGTAGGAAGGGCCGCCCCAGCGCGTCGACGCCCTGGATCGTGGTCTGCGGGTTGCGCGCGGCATCCAGCATGGCTTTCGGCGACACACCACGGCCATCGTCACGGCCGATCGCCTGGTGCAGGCCATGCCGCGTATGGCCGGTGATGCGATGGCCGACCACCGGGGCAGGCTGCTGCGGCGCGGTTTGCTGCGGATCGCCCACCGGCGGGTCCGGCCTTGCCGCCGCGGGCGACACGCCCAGCAGCAGTGCAGCCACGCCCAACGCCATCATCCTGCGAGTCATGCCTGCCTCTCCCTTCCCTGGCTACCGGCCTCCGCCGATCCACCACGAGAAGTGCGAGACACGTATGTGGCCTGAACATTCCTAAAAATTCCTGCGTTGCCAGTCCGTCCAGGTGGGGCGCTGGTCAATGCAGAACCCGCATCCGCAGCCCCTCCGACAACAGGGCTTGCAGCAGCGCGCGCAATTGTCGCAGGCAGCGATGCTGCTTGTAGTGCTGCCGTGCCAGTTCCAGACGCTCGGGCGCGATCGGCGGCAACATCGCCACGGTGGTTTCCAAATCCCGCGCGATGCCTTCCAGCAATTGCCTGATCGTGGTCGGCAGCATGTCCTCCGTCGGCGGAGCCACCGCAAAACAGGCCAGTCGCGAGCGCAGCGGAGCCGGGATGCGGCTGATGTCGTTGGCGGTCAGGATCCAGGTGATGTGGCGGGTATCCACCTCGACGCCCAGGAACTCGTCGAGCGTCCCCCGCGCAGTCTCAGGCTCCAGAAAGCCGAGCAGCGCCTGGGTCCAGGCGCCGTGTTGACTGTGCTCCACCGCCTTGTCGATCTCATCGATCACCAGGCCAGGATTGGCAGCGTCCTGCCGTGCCATCAGGAGGGCTGGCAGGGAGGCCTGAGCACTGGCCCAGCCCCGCGCGGTGCCCAGCAGCAGCCGCACATCGGAGCTTCCGGCGACCGAAAGCAGGTGATGCGGGATGCCAGCCAGTTCCAGCAGCCGGCGGGCGAGGTGGCTCTTGCCGCAGCCAGGCGGACCATGCAGTAACAAGGGCGGCAGGTGAAAGCTCGCCTGACCGGCATAGCGGCGCAGGGCAAGCGTGTCGTGCATCCAGCGTATCACTGGCGCGGCCTGTGGCATCTCGGCTTCCATCCGGGCTGCCAGTGCGGCTGGATCGGGTGCGGGCAGCAGCCGCACCCCTTGGTACAGCGGCTGCAGTGCCCGCAGCCGCTGGTCCATCTGCGGATCGCCGGTGAGCGGGATCTCCGCGCACAGGGAGCGACGTGGGATGGCGGGGGAGGGGAGATCCACCGGCAGAGCCAGCCTCTCGCTCTGCGATGCTTGGGTGGACAGGACATAACGGCGCCACGCAGCCTGGGCCATGCGCAGGCGCAACCGGAGGGCGGTGCAATGGGTGCCATCGGCCGCCGTGCTGAGGCGCTCGGCCCGGCGCTGAAGCAGGGCCGAGGTCTCCACCGCGGCCTCCGCATCGCCGGCCAGGGCCGCGGCCATCATCACCAGCAGATCGGCATGCTCACGCTGGACCGCCTTTGGCCACCGCCAGTCCCGATGGATCTCTTCCAGCAGGCTGCGCGCCGCCGCTGCGGTCCTTGCCGGCTCAGCGGATGGCAGGCGCCCCGGAATGGCCACGCCGCGCTGCCGACGCGGGGAGGCCGTTTCGAGATGCATGGTGAGCGCCGCGATCAGCGTGGCGGGTTGCAATCCATCAGGAGGACCGATCCAGTCCAGGTCGAGGGTGCGGGGCATGACAACACGGCTCCTGCTCCTGGCGCACCACGCCGGAGGATGAGGGAGAGGAGAGATCAGGACGGTCCCGCCGCACCGGGCGGCGAGACCTGTCATGCTGCTATTGCAACCGAACGGGGATGCGGACCGTCTGACCGACGCCCAGCCGTGGCGTATGGATATCCGCGGTGCTGCTGCTGGCCGAGGGCAGGCGCACGCCGAGGGTCACGCCACCACCGCCGCCATCGACCAAACCCACAATCGAAATCGAGTTGCCCTCGATCGGAACGACGACGCGAGTGGGTTGCCTTAGAAGCGGGATCCGCATCAGCGCACCACTGCTCGTGGTGACGCCAGCTATATCTCCATCTTGCTGGTCGGCGTCATAGGCGTCGATCTCGATGAGATTCACGGCACCAACCCTGATTTGCGCCGCCAGGGCTTTGGCCTGCGGCTCAGGCAGTTGCATCTGCGCCAGCAACGCCGTCTGATTCGCTTGCAGGGTGTTGATGGGCAGCGTCAAAACCATCGGGATCGGCTCCATGCCGAATGGCGCATCCGGCGGAATTGCGGGCGATACGGACGCATGCTCTGTCACGCTCGCCGCAAAGCGGCTCAGGCACATCGGCAGGTCCGGGGTGAGGGTCATCAGGCGCCCGCCCAGATGGGCGAGGTACCCGCTCCAGAAATCGCGAACAGCGCTCTGGTGGTGAGGGTTCAGGTAGGACGTTTCGGTATCGCACCAGTGAATCTGGGCCGGCAGGGCGCCCTCGCGTCCCGCCAGGCCGAAGGGCGTTTGCGATAAGGGCCTAAAGAAATGATTGCCTGTCGGGATCGCCGCCGCCATGGAAAAAATCGGTGAGCGGACGCGATCATCGTGAATGGGCGTGCCGACCAGCATCACTCGGAGCTGGCCATTGTGGACATGGTATCGGAGATTTTCAATCAGACTGGGGAGGCCGATCTGCCCCGGCGCACTGCCATCCCGCGGCGCGCCAGCCGCCACAGCAGCTTCCATCGCCGCGCGGATCGCAGCGAAAGCTGGCCGCAGAAGAGGCAGGCGGTGCCGATCATGCTGATAGGCCGGCTTGTCAGGGATGGCGATAGCAGCGATGCGGGTACCTCCGCGCGCCGAGAGCACTGTCAACTGATCCCCCGGCTTTTGCTGCATGAGCAGTTGCGCGAGCATATCCTCGATAGCCTCGCGCTGATCCGCGAGATAGTTTTGGGCGAGAACCACAACCGAGGAGGCCGCCGAAGCCGTGGGAATGTTGCTCGCGAACAGGAGGCAAGCCGCGGCAAAGCCCGCCATCAAGCGCGACGAGCGGGTATGAGGACGAGAGGTGAGCATCGGCATGACACGCTCCATGTGCAGAGGTTGTGGCTTCTTGCTATTCCCCTGCCCGAGAAAGTGTCTATTCCTGTAAATTCCTGATCGCGCCCTTGCCATGGCATGTCCTGCATATGCAGGGAGCAAGAACCACGCGTTGGAATGAGATTCTGTGGAAGATGGGTTCTCCTTCAAGGGCATGGCCTGCCACTTCCTGCCTGCAAGTTTCCTGATCAGGGAATATGAAGGAATTTCTGGAGTTCTGCTGAACGCCTAGACGTCCTCCAGGGCAAAGCGCAGGGCGCGCCAGCCGCAACTGGACGAGGTCTCCGATGAATCGCAACACCCCGCCCCAGAATCTGACCTTCACGCCGGTGACGGCCGATCGGCTGATTGATGTCGGCCCGCTGCCCGATGCGTCCATCATCGGCTTTGTTGGCAAGGAGAATGGCGAGGAGCACACCGTCAGGGCTTATGGCGAGGCGTTCCGCGCACTCAACGCCGAAGCCCGCGCCCGTGCGCAGGCCCGCTTGCCGATGCGGAGATCCGCTCTCGATCTCAGCAAACGTCGCGTGGAGCGGGTTACCCGGCGGTTCCGGCACATGGGCATGACCGAGACCTGGGAGAATGCAAAACCCGACGAACGCTTCAAGGCCAGTACTGGGGAACGCCTCGTATCAATCTTTCTCATGCTCGCCGGCTTTGCAGGGATCGGTGTGAGTGTCAGCGTTCTGACACAGTACCTTGAATCAGGCCCGCTGATGAGCCTATCCGGTTCGAGCCGCGTCGAGCTTCTGATGTATGGTAGTATCCTTTTCTTCGCCGCCTGGGGCAGCAAGGCGCTGGCGATGACGTTCAGCCGAGAGGCGCAGAAGCGCCTTTGCCTTATGCTGGGCGTTTTCGGCCTGCTATGCTTCCTCGGCTGGGTAGGCGCTACGGCCTATCTCTTCCAGCCGGACGCGAGCAGTATGAGTGGCACGGCGACCTCGCGCCTGGTTTCCACAACAAGCTCGGATGGAACGGGAGGTGGCATTGCCAGAGTGATCCTACTTGCGCTTCATCTCGCGGCAGATTCGGCTCTCGGTGCAACGGTCTTCATCGCGAGTGGCTTGGTCCTTTCCAAGGGCCGGATCCGGGAAGAGAAGCGCAGCTCGGCGGACGCCCTGGGCAACGATATGGCGGCGGAAGCATTTTATGATTGGGAGTCGCGCGCCTGCGAATTGGGTACGGACATCGCTTTGGCCGGTGAAGCCTATGAGGCTGGCTTGCAGCGCGCCATTGAGGCAGGTCATGCGCATTTCCAGCGGCTGAAGAGGCAACGCGATGCAGCTCTGGCGCTCGCCGAATATGAGATGCTGCGCTCCATTCAGGGCGCTCAGTCAGGCCCGCGGCGCGAAGCGCTGGACAGTTGATGAGAGGCCGGGAACCAAAAGGCTCCCGGCCTCTTTGAATCAGTAGACACGAGATTTGCACTGAATAGTGGTGAGGCATGTCCTGCATCTCTCGACAGCGCTTTGCCTGCGGTTGTCAGCTGAGGCAAATGGCGAGCGGTGACAATCCCGGATTTTCAACTGTCGCATCTGCCTTCGTGACCGCAGCTCTGGACGCCGAACCTTAGGCTGCGGCCACAGTGCGCATCAGGAAGACCGCAGCGGTGCCGTCTGGCATCAAGGCAAAGAGCGGCACGCCGCGCTCTGGGATATGATGCGCTTCGCAGAAGCGGTCCCACAGCGCACGCCGCGCCGTGATAGCTTGATCCATCACAGGCCCTCCCGGCTATCCCTCGGCATCGTCCACTCCGGCACCTGCTGATCCTGGTGCAGCCGCAGCCGCTGCAGGCCGACGGCGGCAAAGACCTGCTCTGGGTTGCAGCACTCTCCGCGGCCCGCGCCCAGCCCCCGCAGGCTCGCTCGCGCCTCATGCCCAAAGCGCACCGGCAGCAGCCGGTCATTGGCCTGGAGATAGGCTGCCTGCCACCAGCCGAGGATCCGCGCCTCCGCAGCGGCCAGGATGGGCGCCGAGGGCAGCCGGTCGCGCTTCAGCCGCTGGTTCACCTCCCGATGCGCCGGCAGCAGGTTCCACAGGTCACCGCAGGGCCAGGCGGACCAGGGGAACAGGTGATCGATGTCGAGGGTAGCCGACACCAGGGCACGCCCGGTCCAGGCGCAGCGCAGCGGCGCGCCGCTCTCCAGCAGGCCGAGCGCCAGACGGCGGGACAGCGCCACGTCGCGCTCCGGCTCCGCCCAGCGCATCGCCGCCGCGGCGGCCCCCGTGTCGAAGACCTGTGCCATACGCCGGGCGTAATCGCCCATCAGCCGCGTCCACTCCGCCACCAGGGCGGGCTCCACCCAGGCTGCAAAGCGCTGCAGGGCGCGCCAGAGGTGCAGCGGCACCCGCACACTGCCAAAGGACCGCAGATAGGCGCCGTCCAGCAGCAGGGCCTCTGGCGCGCTCCCTGGGCGGCTGCGCTGCACCGGCAGGATGGGGCCGCCCTGCGGATAGGTCATGTAGAGCGCCGGCATCCGGGCGATGGTTCTGGCGGCCTCGCCAAGCGCGGCATGCACCGCCTTCGCCGCCGCACCGCCGAGGCGGCTGCCGATCCGGAGGTCGGCCTCGGTGGCAGTTCCCGCCAGCAGCGCCCGAAAGCCGGATCCGGCAAAGCCCAGCCCCTCCGGCCCCGCATTGTTGGGCGCCTGCGGCAGCCCTGCCGCGACCAGGGGCCGGTACAGGCGGAGCCAGTTCAGCGCCAGCAGGCCAAGCGGCAGCACCATCTCCGCCTCGCCCCGGGGCTCGGCCAAGCCGGCGGCGCCGTCGGCGGCACGCAGCAGCGCGCGCAGCAGGCCGAGCTTGTAGGTGGTGCTCTTGGCGTCGTTGAGGATGACGTGGCGCAGCAGGGGCAGGGCGCCGGTGCCGTCATCCGGCAGGCGCAGCGCCACGCCCGTCCAGGACACCTCTGGACGACCCTGCTGGTCTGGCAGGGCCATCTGCCGCACCGGCATCAGGCCGTGGTCACGGGCCAGCGCCTCGATCTCGCCGAGCGACACCGGGTGCATGCCACTGCCCACCGGCGCAGGACCCTGCCGCAGGGTCAGGACCAGCAGGCCGCCGGGCTTGAGCAGGGTGCAGATCTTGCGGAAGGCGCGGGCCCGCTGCAGGGGTGGAACATGCTGCCAGACGGCGCTCAGCAGCACGGCGTCAAAGCTGAGCCCGCTCTGCAGCAGCCCGGCCAGTTCGGGCAGGGCGTCGGCGGTCCAGCGGATCCGGGGATCGGGATGCAGGCGCTGGCCCTGCTGCCGCATGGCGGAGGAGGGCTCGGCGGCCACCACCGCATGGCCGAGCGTGGCGAACCAGGCGGCGTCCCGCCCACTGCCGGCACCGATATCGAGCACGGCACCGGGCGAGGCGGGCAGGAGGTCACGCCACCAGCCATGCAGCGCCGCCGGCGGCACCGCCTCGTAGCGTGGCACCAGGGCCGCGGCTTGGGTGTCGTACCAGGACATCCGCGCAGTATCGCCGGCGGCCTGTGGCCCGGCCAGAGCCGCCCCGTGGCGCTCTCCTACAGCAGCCCCTCGCGCCGGAGGCTCAGGGTGCGCCCCTTGCCGACGATCAGGTGGTCATGCAGCACCACCGAGAGGATCGCGCCGGCCGCCTGGATCTCCGCGATCATCTTGCGATCTGCCTGGCCTGGTGTCGGACGGCCGTCCGGGTGGTGGTGCACCAGGATCAGCGCGGTCGCATGCAGCTCCAGCGCCCGCTTCATCACCGCGCGCGGGTCGACGGGCATGGGGTTCGCCGCATCCCCGGCCTGCGCCTCGTCGGCGATCAGGCGGTTCTTGCTGTCGAGGAACAGGATGCGGAACTGCGCGGTCGTCTCGCCTGCCAGGGCGGTGCCCAGATAGGTGGTCAGCCGGTCCCAGCTGTTCAGCACCGGCTGCTCCATCCTCTCCGAACAGGCCAGGCGCAGCGCGGTGGCCTGCACCAGCTTCAGTGCCGCGATGCTGGGCGCGCCCAGGCCCGATGTCTCCGCGAGTTCCTTCTCCGAGGCCGTCAGCACCTTGGCCAAGGAGCCGTGGCGATTGATCAGGGCCTTGGCCAGCGGCTTGGTGTCGCCCTGCTTGAAGGCAAAGAACAGCAGCATCTCCAGCAGCTCGTAATCGGCCAGCGCGTCCGGGCCGCGCTCCAGCAGCTTCTGCCGCATTCGCCCGCGATGCCCGTGAGGGCCGGTGCCCTCCGGGAAGGGCAGGGCGGAACGTGGCCCTGGCGGCAGGTCCGGGCTCCTGCCGATCCAATCCGCCTTGCTGCGCCGCAGCGGGCTCGAGCTTGTCTGGTCCGCACTCCGCTGGATGGCGGCCGTATCCTCCGCAAAGCCCGAAAAGCGCTGGACCGAAGGGGGAGGGTGGTGCGCCGGCCTCTTGGCCGAACGATCCCAACGCAGCCTGGCCAGATCCCGTGCCAAACGCATCAACCACACGGCTCGTGTCTCCCTTCTGGCGACCGCGCCCACCGGGCTGGGTGGTGGCCGGATCATTCTCGCCAGCCAGAAGGGATGGCTCAACGATAAAATCACGGAACCGTGAGCATGGGCGCGGGCAGGGCAGGCCGCTATGGTCCGCCGCATGTCCTTGCTTGTCCGCCTGCTGCTCGGGGTCACCCTGCTATTCAGCCATCCCGCCCGGGCCGCGGAGCTGTTGGGACAGGTGGTGGGGATCAGCGACGGTGACACGCTGACCCTGCTGACGCCGGAGCGGCAGCAGGTGCGGGTCCGCCTGTACGGCATCGACGCGCCGGAAAGCCGGCAGCCCTACGGCACACGGGCGCAGCAGGAGCTCTCGACCCTGGCCTTTCGCCAGGCCGTGCGGGTCGTGGTGGAGGATACCGACCGCTATGGCCGCACCGTGGGACGGGTGTGGGCCGGCACGGTCGACGTCAACGCCGAGCTGGTCCGCCGCGGCGCGGCCTGGGTCTACCGCCAGTACAATCGCGACCCGGCGCTGCCGCGGCTGGAGGCGGAGGCACGACAGGCCCGCCGCGGCCTGTGGGCTCTGCCTGCCAGCGAGCAGGTGCCGCCCTGGGAGTGGCGCAGCAACGGTGGCAGGGCGTCCGCGATCCCGTCGCGGCCGCCCGCCAGCCCAACGGCGGCCCCGCCCCAGAGCCGCAGCGGGGACGGCTTCAGCTGCGGCAGCAAGCGCTATTGCACGCAGATGAGCAGCTGCGCCGAGGCGCAGTTCCATTTCCGCCAGTGCGGGCTGGCGCGGCTGGATGGCGACCGGGACGGTGTGCCGTGCGAGCGGCTCTGCCGCTGAGCCTGCCGCCATCGCCCGCTCCTCTGGCGGGGTGCCGGGTGGAGTGCCATGCAGGCAGCATGCCCTGTGATGCGACCGACCCACCCAGCCCTGCCGCTCTGGAAGCCATGGCCGCCACCCTGGAAGCCAGCGGCCGCTACCGGGTGCTGCGCCGGGTGGAGCCCTGCGCGACCATCGCGCCGCCGCCGGGCACGCCCACCCGCCTTGGCCTGCTGCTCGACCTCGAGACCACGGGGCTCGACCCCGAGCAGGACGAGATCATCGAGCTGGCCATGCTGCCCTTCACCTACGGGCTGGATGGCACGCTCTATGGCGTGGGCGAGCCCTTCAGCCGGCTGCGCCAGCCCTGCCGGCCGATCCCGCCGGCGGTGACCCGCCTGACCGGCCTGACGGACGCGATGGTGGCCGGCCACCGGATCGACCCGGAGGAGGTGGCGCGGTTCATCGCCCCCGCCGCCCTGATCATCGCCCACAATGCGCGCTTTGACCGGCGCTTTGCCGAGCGCTTCTGCGAGGCCTTCACGGCCAAGCCCTGGGCCTGCTCGCTGGCGCAGGTGGACTGGGCGGCAGAGGGGTTCGAGGGCACGCGGCTCGGCTACCTTGCCATGCGCTGCGGGCTGTTCTTTGGCGGCCACCGGGCGCTGCATGACTGCGAGGCAACGCTGGCGATCCTGGCGCGGCCGCTGCCCCAATCCGGCGTCACAGGGCTCACACGGCTGCTGGAGACTGCCCGGCAGGCCTCCTGGCGGATCTGGGCGGTGGAGGCACCCTTCGAGGCCAAGGACCGCCTCAAGGCGCGCGGCTACCGCTGGAACGGGGATGCCACGGCAGGGCAGCCGCGCGCCTGGTATACCGATGTGCCGGAGGCCCTGCAGCAGGCGGAGCTGAGCTTCCTGTGGCAGGAGGTCTATGGCCGGGAGGTCGACCTTCCCCGGCAGCGTCTCACCGCCCAGGAGCGCTTCTCCGAGCGGGGGTGAGGAGGGTCGATCCGGGGGCGAGCCAGGCACCAAGGCCAGCTTTGCTGCCCCCGCCGCCTCCGCAAGGCTCGCGCCCGCCGTGGGCTGCTCCTGGTCGGCCTGCCAGGCGGCACGACAGCCGCGCCACGCGTCGCCCGATGAGCACACGCATGGACCGACGAGGATAGGCTTGCCCTGGTCTCCGGCCGGCATCCTGAAGCCTTGCCCGCCGAACGAGGCGAACGGATCGACCGGCTGGGCCCTCAGGCTTCGGCGAGATTGGCGGCCTTGGTGACTTTGTTGGCCATTTACTCAACCGTTGTTTGCCCGTTGTTCCAACAAGCCGGGGACGCGGGTCAACCAGGGCGTGATGGGGGTTTTGGTCATGCCGAAACCCCACTCCACCGAAACCTCCTCAAAACCACCGGGGGGCTAGTAAGCCCCTATAATAAAAGAAAAAAATCTCTCTTTTTTTATATTATAGGGTTTATCTAAGTGGGGGTGGGGAGGGGTCATTTTTCGTTTTTATAGACAGGGGCTCTACGGCTCCCACTCTTAGAGGGATGCCATAACCTAACCCCATAACCAAAAAACACGGAGAAATCAGGATTTTACGGGGCATGAGTTATGGCATTGGCGAAAATGCTAAAACCGTCCCGCCAAAACCTCGGGCTTGACCGCGATCACGGGTCTGTGCCGTTTTTGAGACGGCCGACCGGAGTGTCGGGCATCGCGTGTTCGAAGGGACAGGCAGTGGCCTTGCTGCTGGCTGCGTTTGACGTCGCCAAGGTGCGGCCATGGATCGCCAAGAGGGCGGCCTGAGGCAGGCTGAACCACACGACGCCAGGGCAACTGCAGCCAGCAGCACCTGCTGATCACCGTGCTGAAGGCAATTTTCAGCCGCCACACCCACTCCGGTCTCCCCAAATTGCTCCCTGACCGGCGGATCTGCCATCAGGGTCAGTGATGGAGTTCTCATGCTGGGGCAGCAGGCAAGCCGTGAGCGCGTGGGGTGGCTGCACTGGGATGGGCCTTAAAGCGGCTCAGAAGCCCGCCAGAGCCTCTCCTGATGCGGTTCAGCTACACCCCTACCGCTAACAACAGAAAGCCGGTCTACGGGCTTCTGAGGGGATTTTCCTCAAGTTCGGGTTTGCTCGTCCTAAACCTGCCGCAGGACGTGATCCGCAGCGGTGACCTGCCGCAGCGTTTGGAACGGCGGGAGGAGGGTGGCCGCACCCTTGGGGCGCTGAGGTGTCGAACACCCCGCGCCGGGCAATGCTCAGCTTCCTCTCCCGGCTTCCCTTGGCCCTGTAGCGGAACGCTTATCTACGAGAAGGTGGTCGATTAGGCGTCTGGGTCAACCAGGGCGTGAGAGGGGGTTTCAACACGACCGAAACCCCCCGTCGCCATAACCTCTTTGCCACAACCCGAGGGGCTATAACGCCTTATAATATACGAAAAAAATCTCTTTTTTTTTATATTATAGCATAACTAAGGGGGGGGACTCTTGGTGGTCTTTGGATCGTGTATAGGGGGGGGTGTCCCCCCTCTGGTGTTTTCTATAGGTGACGAAACCTAAACCATATCCTTCAAGAACAGCGCAAAAACATAGGTTTAGAGCCGGGTCGTTGATCGTTCGAGACGAGATGCGGTAGGTTGCGTCAACCCATCCCGCCAGCCTCGGCCTTGACTGAGATCACGGGTCCGTGTTGCGTTGAGCGCAGCCGGCCGAAGTGCCGGGCATCGCGTGTTGAGGGGACAGACAGTGGCCTTGCTGCCGACTGCCTTTGACGCCGCCAAGGTGCGGCCGTGTGTTGCCGATGAGGGCAGCCCGACTGACCCTGCACCCTGAGGGGGAACCACTCTCAATCTCCGCGGAGCGGACAGCCGTACCCTTTCGGGAGCAGAGGCCCGGAAGAAGACTTGTCCCCTTCCCCTGCCGATCAATCCACCCGCCAGCAGCGCCAGCCATCCTGCCACCGGCGGAAGGTAAAGCGGCGATTGGCCCAGAGCCGGCTGCCCAGGCCCCCGAAATTCGCCCGGCGCAGCATGTCGAGCGCACGCCGGGCGTTCTTCACCAGCCGCGTGCGATCAGCACCCTCCGCGGGAGGGATGTAGAAGCTGTCGCCTGGCTGCAGGGTCAGGAAAGGGTACTTCCGGGGCCGGCCGGGCGATCGCAGAGGCGGCAGCGCCACCTTCGCGGCCTTCCGGAAAGGGGTCGAGACGCTGCACAGATCGCCCCAGTCAGCTTCGGCGCGCTTCTTTGCAGGCTTGCCCATACTCTGACCTCAGCATGCCATCCTGAATAACAATACAGAACAATTTCTTAGCCGGCAGTCTCTGCAGGAGTTTTCGGGAGAGATTTGTACGGGAATTCTGTGGTCTTGGAGGCGTCATCACCATCCTGGCTGGAGAGCTGCCATGCCGTGACGAGCATAGCCCCGCACGCTCTGCGGCCTGCTGCCTGGATGCGAGGCCGCCAGTCATGGCTGGAGGCCTCGCAGGCGATGGTCTGCGCCGCGGCCTGCATTCCTGGGTGCCCAGATGACAATCCGTCCCAGGCCTCGTGATCCGCAGCGGCCATGGTGTGCCTGGGCTGCCGGCAGAAGGCTGCCAGATACGGCACCCGCCGATGATCCCGGGCGGGAGATCGTGACGACGGCCCGCTCCAGGGCCCGCGACCTGGCGCCGGAGCTGCGGTCCGTGGTGCTGACCCACGACCCGGATGCCGAGACGCTGGACCTGATGCGGCCCGGCGGCGCGGTGCCGCTGGCGGTGCTGCAGGAGGCCAACCGCGCTGTGGCCGCCGAGATGCTGCGGCAGGGCGTGGTGGTGCTGGTGCAGCAGGCCGACTGGGCCGCCGCCGGCGCTGGCGGGATGCGTGGCAGGGACGGCACCGGGAGCCCTGCCGCTTGGCGCGATCGCAGCCGCCTGCTGCACGGCGCCGAGGCCCTGCGGCGGATCGGCGTGGAGGCTCCGGCTCCATCGCGCCCGGAGAAGGGCGCCGGCACCCCGGCCGACCGTCTGATGCGGCTCTTCGCCAGCGAGGATGGCGCCGCCTTCGAGGCCTGCGCCGAAGCGCTGATCGGCCAGGGGCGCGACGGTGTGCTGGAGCAGGCGGTGCGCAAGGTGGCGCAGATCGCCCGCTATGACCGCCCCGACACGCAGTTCTACCTCGACCCGCCCTACTGGGGCTGCGAGCGCGACTACGGCCCGGGCGTGTTCGACCGCGCCGATTTCGAGCGCCTGGCCGAGCAGCTCGCCGCCATCCAGGGGCGCTTCCTGCTGAGCCTCAACGACACGCCCGGCGTGCGGGAGGTGTTCGGGCGCTTCGCCATCGAGGCCGTGGAGACCACCTACGGCATCAGCGGCAAGCCACAGCGCGCCGGTGAGGTGCTGATCAGCAACGCGTAGCGGCCGCATCAGAACGCCGTCGCCCGCAGGATCTCGCCAATGTGGGTGGTGTAGCGCGGCGACAGCATCGCGCGCCGCGTGCTCCAGCTCCGCGCGATGCCGGTCGCCGCCGGCCGCACCGTGCCGGCGCCGTGCTGGCGGTTGATCGCGTCCATCACCGCCATGGTGCGCGCCGAGGCCCGCGGCTCCCGTGTGGCGAAGAGCCGCGCCTGCCGGCCGGCCGGCACCAGGTCGTTCAGCACCACCCCGGCCTTGGCATAGCGCAGCCCGTCGCGCCACAGGCCTTCGGCCATGCGCACCGCCTCGGCGATCAGGTCGCGGCTGTCGCTGGTCGGCTCGATCCGCGCCGCGTGCTGCAGGTGCTGGTAGCGCTCTCCCTGGGCGTGCGGATCGGTGTGCATGAAGACCGCCAGGTGGCAGGCCTCGAGATCCTCCGCCCGCAGCTTCTCCGCCGCCCGATGCGCGTAGGCGGCCACTGCCTCACGCATCTCGCCCCAGCTGGTCACCGGCCGCCCGAAGGCGCGGGTGCAGGCCAGGCCCTTGCGGGTGGCCACCATCATCTGCAGCGGCAGACAGCTTACGTTCAACTGGTCGTCGCAACACCGAGATGGAGGGTGGTTGCGATGGCTGGTCGGCGGCGTTCAGACTGGGCTTTGCGGGCGAAGTCTCCTTCACCTGGCCGCCCGGGAGTAGGCCGGCGTGAGGACCGACGGCGGTTCTGGACGTTGATTGGGGTGGGACAGTCGAGTTGGGACGCGGCGATCGGCGTGGGGGTGTCGGAGGCGGTCGGGTCCCGCTGGTTTCGGGAGGCGGGCGGAATGCCACCATCGACGCTTGGACGGTCGTCAAAGCCGCCCTCAGGACGATACCTGTTGTTTGCGGAGCGCGAGGAGATTGCGCTGCTGCGGGCCCAGGGCTGTGGAGTGCGGGAGGTTGCCCGGCGGCTGGGGCGGGCGGCGTCGACGGTGTCGCGCGAGGTACGGCGCAATGCGGCCACCCGAAACGGCAATCTGGAATACCGGGCCACGACCGCGCAGTGGCATGCCGAGCGGGCAGCGCGGCGTCCGAAGCCGGCGAAGCTGGTGACGCGTCCGGCGCTGAGGGCGTATGTGCAAGATCGGCTTGCGGGCGCCGTGGCCGTTCCGGGCGGGGCTGCGGTGGCTGGACCAGCGGTGCCGTGGAAGGGCCGCCGGCACGGGCCGCGGCAACCACGGCGATGGGCGAAGGCGTGGAGCCCGCAGCAGATCTCGCGGCGGCTGCAGCTCGATTTTCCTGACGATGGGACGATGCGGATCAGCCATGAGGCCATCTACCAGTCGCTCTATGTCCAGAGCCGCGGCGCTCTGCGCCGAGAGCTGACGGCGTGCCTGCGCACTGGGCGGGCACTCCGGGTGCCGCGGGCGCGGAGCTGCGGGCGGGGGAAATCGCATGTCGTCCCTGAGGTGAAGATCAGCGAACGGCCAGCGGAGGCGGACGACCGGGCCGTGCCAGGACACTGGGAGGGGGACCTCATCCTCGGCCTGGGCAGCTCGGCGGTCGGTACCCTGGTGGAGCGCACGACGCGGTTCACGATGCTGCTGCACCTGCCGCGCATGCCGGGCCATGGAGACGGGGTTCGTGCGAAGAGTGGGCCGGCGCTGGCCGGGCATGGCGCAGAGGCGGTGCGCAGGGCCATCACGCGCACGATCACCGCCCTACCGGAGGCGCTGCGGCGGTCACTGACCTGGGATCAAGGGGCGGAGATGACGGAGCATCCGCGGCTGCGGATCGACACCGGGCTACAGGTGTACTTCTGCGATCCGCACAGCCCGTGGCAGCGCGGCACGAACGAGAACACGAACGGGCTGCTGCGGCAGTACTTCCCGAAGGGGACGGACTTGGCCGCGCACAGCGCCGAAGACCTCGCGGCCGTGGCTGCGGCCCTCAACACCAGGCCGCGCAAGGCGCTCGGCTGGAGAACGCCCGCAGAAGCTCTTGATGCGGTGCTGCAGTCAGCGCAAACAGGTGTTGCGACGACCAGTTGAACGTAAGCAATATCTCAGCATTCGGTACACGGAACGGCTGCTCGACGCCGGGATCAAGCCGTCCGTCGGGAGCGTTGGTGATTCCTACGACAACGCACTGGCCGAGACGGTGATCGGACTGTTCAAGACCGAGGTCATCCGCCGCCGCGGCCCGTGGCGGTCGTTGGAAGCCGTTGAATACGCCACCCTCGAGTGGGTGGCCTGGTTCAACATCCACCGCCTCCTCGAGCCGATCGGAAATGTCCCTCGCGCCGAAGCCGAGGCGCGTTACTATGCTGCGGGGGATGCACCAGCCCTGGCCGCTTAACCCAAACAAACCAGCCTCCGGGGAACCCGGGGCGGTTCACGCTTCATATTGTAGGCCAGATTGGCGAGGCCGATCTTCACCCGCGCCCTGGCGATGCCGATGGTGCGCACGACGAGCGCCATCGGACCCTTCTGCCGGGCAAAGACATGCTCGACGGTCGAGCGCACGGCCGATTTGCGCGCATTGGCCCGCCGCGTTCGTGCCGCCATCGGCCGCCCCGGCGGCTTCTTGCGGTGGATGCGCGAAACCAGGCCGCGTTCGGCCAGCCACGCCTCGTTCTTCGCCGAGCGATAGGCGGTATCGGCCCAGACATCGCTGGCGGTGTTGCCGGGATCGATCACCTCCGCCAGCCTCGCCCCGTCATGGGCCGCGGCATGGCTGGTGGCCCAGCCGCGGATCAGGCCGTGCCGGCGATCGATCGTGACATGGTTCTTGTAGCCGAAGGCCGGAACGGCGAGATCGACCTGCGGCGCGCCATCCTCGCGCGGCCTGGCCTTGGAGAACTTCACCGTCCAGCGCGCGTCGCGGTCCTTCTGGCGCAGCTTCGCGGGCTTCTCCGCCCAGCCCTCAGGGATCTTGCCCGCCTTGATCGCCGCCCGCTCACCTTCGGTGTTGCGCTGCTTTGGCGCGGCGACGATGGTCGCGTCGACGATCTGCCCGCCCATCGCCAGGTAGCCGGCGGCGCGCAGCATGGCGTCGAACTGCGCGAACAGCCGCTCCACCGCACCGGCACGCTTCAAGGCCTCGCGGAACGCCCAGATCGTGTTGGCGTCCGGCACCGGGTCGGCCAGCCCCAGGCCGAGGAAGCGCATGAACGACAGGCGGTCCTTGATGAGGTACTCGCAGCGCTCGTCCGACAGCCCGTACATCGCCTGCAGCAGCAGGATCTTGAACATCAGCACATGATCGAAGGCGGGCCGGCCGCCCTTTGCCCCGTCGGCGCGCGGTACAGCCCGCTCCAGTTCCACGCGGAACATGGCAAAGTCCACCAATGCGGCGATCCGCTCAAGATCGTCGCCCTTGGCCGACAACTCCCGCAGCCGCTCCTCCACATCAAAGAACCCAGGCTGCCGACCCATGCCCATCCCCCGCGCCAATCCGCGTCAGTGAATCAGGCCGTAGGCATCGTGACGAGGGGGTTTCTGGAGGTGTCCAGCTGACGCACCTCCGCGCGCAGCCACGACAGGTCGAGCACCCGGTCAACTCGGGCGAGGATGTGGTCGTCTGGGATCAAGTCACGCAGGGAGCCCGCCATAATAAGCTCGGTCTGCCCTCGAACCCTGCTTCCCAGCATCATCCGCCTCCGAACTGCTGATGACACCAAGCGAATCAGAATACCGAAGCTTTTTCAACGGCCCCCGGGTCCACTTTGGCCGCAATGCCGCCGCCCATGCGGGCAAGACCCAGCGCCGCCTGGTCTCCGCCTGGATTGGCACAGCCTTCGCCGAGGCCGATGCGCCCGCCGCCCATGCCCAATGGCGTCGCGTCGCCGACCAACTCCGCCCGAAAGTGCCGAAGCTGGCCGAGTTGATGGACGCCGCCGAACATGACGTGCTGTCCTACATGGACTTCCCGCGCGAGCACCGCGCCAAGATCCACAGCACCAACCCCATCGAGCGCCTCAACGGCGAGATCAAGCGCCGCACCGATGTCGTCGGCATCTTTCCGAATGAGGGCGCCATCACCCGCCTGATCGGCGCCATTCTGCTCGAACAGTCCGACGAATGGGCCACCCAGCGCGCCCGCTACATGACCCTGGAAACCATCGGCTCCGTGAGCGAAAATCCCACCGTCAGCCTGCCCGCCGTGGCTGCCTGACACGGCGGCTCACCCCGCCAAGGAGCACCGCTCCTACACCACGCCGAGGGGCACGATCGCGTGTTCGGTTTGATGGGGACCACTCCACGATGTCGGGCAAGGGAAACTGCTACGACAACACCATGGTGGAGACGTTCTTTAAGACGCTGAAGCCGTAACTCGTCTGGCGTACCGTCTTCGAAACCCGCCAGGAGGCCGGGCAGGCCATCGGCCGCTACATCGATGGCTTCTACAACCCCGTCCGGCGCCCCATTCCGCGCGCGACTTCACAAGCCCCGCCCAGTTCGAGAGAATGGCCGCCAGCTGATCCAACGCCTCTCCACTAAACCAAAGCAAGTCCATCTCCCGCATAACCCGTGACAGTAGAGGTAGGCACGGCAGGCCACGCCCTGTGCGCCGCTTCCAGCCAATAGGGCTGACTCTGGGGCGAAACATACTTGTCTAGAATCGCCATCTGCGGCTTATCAGAGGTCCCGGAGGGCTGAACCGAGAATGCGTAATCACCCCACCAATCGCCAGCGGCCCAATAAGTACCGCCCTGCCACACATCGCCATGCTGACGCATGAAGCCAAGCATATTGTCGAGCGCCGCCAGGCTGACCGCATCGGACCCAACGCCGAACTCACCGAGGAACAGCTTGTTGCCAGTGGCCTCGGCCCAGGTGGTGACGTCGATAATCCGTTCCACACCGATGTTCGCAGAGGCGACAGGTCCGTAATGGGAGCCGGAATTGTCGGAATCTAGATATTGATGCACCTCGATGGCGAAGTTGCCGAGCGGGTCTACGATGCCGTCGCCAACAACCGTGTCGTTGTCGCTGCTGACCCAGTTATGCGCGCCCGAGAAGTATGTGCCCGGCACAAGGATCTGCTGCGTCGCACCGGTGCTGCGGATCGCGGCGATGCCCGCATTGGCAATGTCAATCCATTCCTCTGTGGTGTGATCGTAGGGCTCGTTCATGAGCCCGAAGATGACATTGCCTTTCTCCAGGTACCTGCCTGATAGTCGGCACCAGACATCTTGGAAGTCTGAAGCCTCGACTGTGGATTTGTCGATGAAGTTCTCGTTGTACTTGCCGTAGTTGTGCAGCGAAACGATAACCGCGACGCCCTTCGACGCCGCGTAGTCGACGGCCTCGTCAACATACTTCATCTCTGCCTCGTCAAGAGACGCAGCAAGGTCAGGCTGAAGACGCTCCCATTTTAAATCCAAGCGAATGACGTCCATGCCTTTTGCCGCGAAATAGTCTATATCGGCATGTGAGGGGTAGATGTGGGACGTCCCCACAGCATCTGAGGCGCTAGGCGTACCGAAAGAAGCTCCAGCGATGTTGACGCCAAACAAATCAAGAATTCCATCACTCATGCGAGACGCAAAGTTTCCTATCGAGTTGTTGACGTTCTGCACCGCCAGCGTGAAGTCCTGCTTCACCGACAGCCCGCCGGCATCGGCGGCCTGCACCGTGACGGTCACCTCCGGCTCCGCCTCGTGGTCGAGGCTGACGTCGTCCTTCAGCTTGAGAACGCCCGCGACAACCTCGAAGCGCGCGTCCGACACGCTGTAGCCGTGCGTGTCACCCGCGTCCTGATCAATCACTGATAGCGTACCGACCACAGCACCCACGCTGTTCTCCGGCAGTTTATCGCCACTCAGACGAATAGCCGCCGGCATGTCATTGGCGTCGAGCACCGGCAGTGTAAAGCTTTGATCCAGGATTAGGCCCTGAGCATCGGTGGCCCGGATAGTTACAGTTACTTCCAGCTCCATCTCATGATCGAGGCGTACATCGTCCTTCAGCTTAAGGATGTCCTCGGTCACTTCAAACCGGTCATCATCCACAACGAAGGTGTGTCGGTCGCCATCATCAGGATCTGCCGCGCTAAGGCGGCCTACCACGGCACCGGCCACATTCTCGTAGGTGCTTGTCAGATCCAGCGCAATATCGGTCGGTGCCTCATTCGCATCGTTCACCGCGATGTCGAACGTGTGGCTGAGAGATAAGCCGGTCGAGTCCATGACTGTGACCGTCAGGCGCAGTTCTGCTTCGCTCTCATGGCCCAGTTCTACGTCGTCGCGCAGCTTCAAACTGCCGTCCACCACCTTAAAGCGGTCATCATTGACCGAGTAGCTGAAGAGGCCGCCGTCAGGGTCTGAAACTGTGAGCTTGCCGACCACGGCACCTGGCAGCGCCTCATCCACTGCCCCGCTGGAGAGGGTAATCCCGCTGGGCGCTTCGTCCACAGGACGCGGCAGACGGCCCTCTCCAGCGCCATAGGTCAGATAATGGGTGAGCGGATTTACGCCCTCCAAGGCGACATCAGGGTTGCTCTCCAAGTACTTCGCCGTATCGAAGCGCGCCGATGGATCACGCTTCTCCTGCCAGCCGAAGCGCATGTAGTGCGACAGTGGATCCATGTCAGATGCTGCCACATCCGGGTTCTGCGCCAGATAATATTGTGCATCGAACATGGCGCTCGGAGCGCGGCCTTCTGTGCGGCCGAACAGCACATAGTGCTGGTGCGCATCCATGCCAGCTCCGGACACATCAGGATTGGCTGCAAGATAGTATGCATCATCGAAGCCCTGCACCCGCAGCAGCCCAGGCTCGGCCGTACGTCCCTCATAGCGCCCAAAAGCGATGTAGTGCTCCAGTGGATTGATGCCCGCGGCCGCTACATCGAGATTAGCCTTGAGATAACCGGCGGTATCGAAGAAAGGAGAAGGATCGCGGCCCTCACGCCAGCCAAACACGCGGTAATGGAGCAGTGGGTCCATTCCCGAGGCAGCGACGTCCGGATTGGCAGCCAGATAGCCGGCGCTGTCGAACAGGCCGCCCATGTCGCGGCCTTCCTGCCAGCCCGACACAACGAAATGCTCATCGGCATCGATACCGGCCAGCCACACATCATGATTACGCGCGTAGTAGAGAAGATCCTCCACCAGCACCTGACCATCGGCGTCGTTGACAACGCCGTCAGTGAAGACATACCGGCCACCCGCAGGTGCCTTCGTGACGCTTCCATCCACACCCTGGATGGTGACGATCCCATCCCTGCTGAAGATAGTGGCCTCGATCAGCCGGAAAGGGAGAACTGTCTCGATTGGTGCCATGTGAGCCTGCAAAGCTTGAACATTGGGGAAGGTGCGTGCAGTGGTCCTGGACACCTCAGGCACGAACCGTGTGCGATTGCAGGCACCAAGAAGGCAAGTACCATCTTGCGCTCACGAACACTTGATATGCAAGCAAAAGTTGCGTTATAAGACAAATAGTAGAATATTATGCTACATTTTCTATTTCAGGTTTATGGATGTTTGTACTCAAGCCTTAGGTAGCTCTTAGCACTACCTGGGCACTCTATAGTGAGGTGATAGAAACCTATGTCGGCAGTGCGGACATCGGACTGGCGTGGCCAGGTGACTGAACAGCCGGTCGAGGATGGCGCGCCGCACGGCGGGCAGGCTTGGTGATGGCGGCGGGCCCGGCATTGGGTTCCGCATTTTCCCCCCGCCTCATCCGGCGGTGTGCGGCGAGGCGAAGGTGTTGCAGATAGGCGGAGGCGATGCAGCTCATCAGCGCATGTCGGTGCAGGCCGGTCCAGGATCGTCCCTCGAAGTGTCCCAAGCCGAGTTCCTGCTTCAGTTGCTGATGCGCTTGCTCGCAGACCCAGCGGGCCTTGATGGCGGCTGCCAGCACCTGCAGCGACGTGTCAGCGGGCAGGTTGCTCAGGTAGTATTTCCGTTCGCCGCCCGAGCGCCATTCACCCACCAGCCAGGCCTCGTCACCCGGCAGGTGCCGGTTGTTGCCCCAGATTGGCCCATCGCCGACCCGGATGCGCGCCGCGGCGAACCGGGCCGCCAACGCCCCTTTGGTGCCTTGCCGCCAAGCGATGCGGCGCCAGGAGAGGTCGGCCAGGACCTTCTCCGCCTCCACGGGCTGCTCATTGGGGATCGGCTTGCGGGCCCGCCCCGCCGGCGGCACCAGTTGCACGGCGGCGCTGTAGACCTTCTGGTTGCGCGGGATGCCGACCGCCCAGCGCAGGCCCCGAGCATCCAGGCCCTGGCGGAATGCCGCACTCGCGCCGTAGCCCGCGTCCGCCAGCACCGTGCCGAACCGCACGCCCGCCGCTGTCAGCCGGTCCAGCTCGCCGAGCGCGATCTCGCCTTTGGCTCGCAGCGCCATGGCCGTCTCCGGCACACCCGCCTGGACACAGCGCTCCCGGTCGCTGGTCCACTCCTGCGGCAGGAACAGCCGCAGGCCAACCGGGACGGGCACTTCGTCCTGCGCCAGGGTGAGTGAGACAAGCGACTGGCAGTTGGCCTTCTTGCCCAGCTGACCGCAGTACTGCGGCAGCACGCCCACCGACATCGTGCCCTTCTTGGGCAGCGCCGTGTCGTCGATCACCAGCCAGGCCTGAGGGCCGCCGACCAGCTTGTCCGCCTGCTGCGCCAGCACCGACCACAGCGGCGCGTCGTCCCAGGCCGTGCTGGCGATGAAGTGCTGCAGCTGGTCGTGGCTGCCCAAGCCAAGCCGGGCTGCCATCGGCTGCAGGCTCTTGCGCTCGCCAGGCCCGAGCAGGCCCCGCAGGTAGAGCGGCGCCCAGGTCCGGCGGGTCTTGCGTCCCATCACCGAGAGAAACGGTGCCAGCCAGCGATCCAGGTCCGCGCCACCACCAGGAATGTTCGTCATCGACGTCACCTCCAACAGGCAGCGTCGCACACCATCCGATCCCGCTCAACAGAAATGCCCAGGTAGTGTTAGAGGCTTGTGTGGACGGCCCCTACGACGCAAGGGCGATGAGACGTTTTGGCGCCGCGGTCGGGTGCGGTCATGTGTCCGGCCTGTCGATGCGGCTCTCATGACCGCTGGCCCTGATGCAATCCGCGACCCGGCTCCCAATCAGTTTGTCGCGCTGTGATGCGCAAGACTCTAAGCGGGATGTGCCGGGCCCCGGCTTCGACCGGTGTGCCATCACGTCGCCATCACCCTCACTACTCCACCGACTGCGGCGATGGCCGGTAGAGATCTCTTTATTGCTTCATACTGTGACGGCCTGGGCTGTGGCCGGGGCACGGTAGGTGCCACCCCTGACCAGCAGAGCCCAGATGATCCGAGCCGTCTTGTTGGCCTGCGCCACGGCGGCGAGCTTGGCTGGGCGGCGTTCCAGCAGCCCCTTGAGCCAGCTGGCCTCGTTGGTTGCCTTGGTTCTGGCATGGCGCATTACCGCCGTGGCACCCAGCACGAGCAGCCGGCGCAGGGTGCGGTCTCCCTGCTTGGAGATGCCGCGCTGCCGTTCCTTGCCACCGCTGGAGTTCTGTTTGGGCACCAGCCCGATCCAGGCGGCGAGATGCCGGCCGGAGCGGAACTGCACGGGATCGGTGATGCTGGCCACGATCGCCGAGGCGGTGATCGGCCCGATGCCGGGAATGGTGGCGAGCCGGCGACTGGCCTCATTCTCCTTGTGCCAGGTGAGGATGGCCGCCTCGATCGCCTCGATCCGTTCGCCCAGGGTTTCCAGCTCCGCCGCCAGCCCCCGCAGCGCCTGCCGGGCCAGCGCCGGCATCGTGGTCTCATCTTCGGCCAGCAGCACGGCCACGAGGTCTGCCACCCGGCTGATCCCCTGCGGGGCGATGATGCCCAGCTCGGCCATATGCCCGCGCAGGGCGTTCACCAGCATGGTTCGTTGGCGCACGAGCAGGTCACGTGTCCGGTGCAGCATCAGCACCGCCTGCTGCTCGGGCGTTTTGACGGGTACGAAACGCATCGTCGGCCGCGTCACCGCCTCGCAGATCGCCTCCGCATCAGCCGCGTCCGTTTTGCCGCGCTTCACGTAAGCCTTCACGTAGGACGCTGGCATCAGCCGGACCTCGTGGCCCAGGGCACGGATCTCGCGCGCCCAGTAATGCGCCGTGCCGCACGCCTCGATGCCTACCAGGCAGGACGATAGGCCCCGGAAGAACGTCAGCACCTCGGCCCGCTGCAGCTTGCGTCGCAGCACCGCCTTGCCAGTTCCGTCGACGCCGTGCGCCTGGAACACGCGCTTGGCGATGTCCAGGCCGATGGTGGTAACCTGCATGCGGGCGGCCCCTCTGTCCGTGGTGTTCATCCAACGACCGCCATCCTGGCACATCGATGCCGTGAAGCAGGGGCCGTCCACCGCATCAGTCTGGAAATTCATGCGGAACGACCAAGGCGCCTGACGAGGAGCATGATGGCGGCTGTTGATTGCCACTGAGACCTGGGATCTCCCGCACTTTCCGTGCTGCTGAATGGCAGGTACAGCGTCGGGGACGCAAATGGAGCACTGGTTGTTCCTCACTCCTGAGGTCTGTCATACTCAAGTATCTGCTGCCCCTGATCCCCTCTGGGTTGCTGGTCCGGCAGACCCTGCCGGTACCGGGCGGCCTTGTCATCGTGGCCGCCTCTCGCGGCGGCACGGCGGCCTGCCCAGACTGCAGCGCCCCGTCAGCGGTGGTACACAGCCGGTATGAGCGCCACCTGGACACCTCCAGAAACCCCTCGCGCTGGCTTCCGGCTGCTGATTGACTGGCGTGGCGATGCGGGCGGAGGCGGCGATGGCGGGGCAACCAGGGTTCTTCGACCTGTCGGATCGGCTACGGGAACTGT
>NZ_PDOA01000031.1 GCF_003116135.1 Teichococcus aestuarii
GGCCTGGTCGTGCGCACCATCGGCCTGGCCCGGGCCGAGGTGAAGATCGGCCTGGCCAATCTCGCCTACAACATGAAGCGGCTTGTCTGGCTGAGCGGCAAGGCCGCGCCAGCATAGCGATCCGCCCGGCGGGCCAGCGACCACGCCGCGGTCGTGGCTCCCTCGCCAGGGCTACACACCTCGTCCCCCCCGTTGCCGCCGCAGCAGCCTCAAACCACCCTCAGAAGCAGAAGCCGCTGGGTTTCTGGAGGTGTCCACCTGCAGGATCTGCCCTGGCAGGGTCGCCCGGTGACCCTGCGGATCCAGGCGCGCAGGCTTCGATGCCAGAATCCGGGTTGTCAGCGTCAGACCTTTGCCGAGCACCTAGTCGAAGGTGCCGCCGTTGCGGCACGCCGCACCCGACGGCTGGACGATCTCCAGCGGCATCTTGGTCTGGCCCTAGGCGGCGAAGCCGGCGCGCGCCTCGCGGCGCGACTGGCCGTTCCCATCAGCGCCGACACGTTGCTCCGCATGACCTGCCGGCAGAACCCGTCATCGGAGCCCAGTCCACCGCCGCGGGTGCTTGGGGTCGATGACTGGGCCTGGCGCCGCGGCCGCCGGTACGGCAGCATTCTCATTGATCTGGAGCGGAACCGGGTGCTCGATCTCCTGCCAGACCGGCAGGCGGAGACGCTGAGGGACTGGCTGCGGCGGCATCCTGGCATCACGGTCGTCACCCGTGACCGGGCCTGCGCCTATGCCGACGGTGCTCGCCAGGGCGCGCCCGATGCGGTGCAGGTCGCCGACCGTTGGCACCTGCTACGCAACCTCGGCGAGGCAGTCGAGGCGGTGGTGGAGCGCCATTATGCTGTGGTCCGGCGGATCGGCAGGGACGTGAGGGCCGACGGTGCCATCAGAGCAGCGACCGTTGTTGCCGTCCCCGCCATGCCCCCAGCAGCTCAGCAATGCCAGGAGGCTGGACATCCTTGGCGGCAGGCGCGCTACGAGGAGGCCGCCCGCCTGCACGCGGCGGGCACTTCCATCAGTCAGGTGGCCCGCCAGCTTGGTGCCGATCGCAAGACGCTCCATCGCTGGCTGCGGGCTGGAGCCGCGCCCAGCTGGCGCATGCCGCGGCGCGGCAGCATCCTCGATCCCCATCGCGCCGTTCTGGAGCGACGCTGGGCCGAGGGCTTGCCATAACGCTGCCCGGCTGTGGCGGGAACTGGTGCGCAGTGGCTTTGCAGGTCGTCCCTCGGTTGTCAGGGCCTGGGCCACCGGGAGACGCAGGACCGAACCCGTCATATGTCCACGTCCTGGACCAGCTGGAGATCCTATCTGGCGGCCCCCCACGCCTCGCTGTGCCACGCGCCTGCTGATGGCAAACGGCGAAATGCCCACTGAACTCGACCGCGCATTCGTCATGCGCCTGCTGGGCGAAGTACCTGTCCTGCAAGCAACAGTGGCTGTCGCGAAGCGCATTGCCCGCCTGCTGCGGCGGCAGAGCGACGACAGGCTCGATGCGGTATTGGACGAGGCCGTCGCCACCCCTCTCGCGAGCTTTGTCGCCGAGTTGCGCAAAGACATCGCGGCTGTGCAAGCTGCGCTCGATCTGCCCTGGAGTACCAGCCCTGTCGAGGGCCAGATCAACCGGCTTAAGATGATCAAGCGCACGATGTACGGCCGCGCCGGCTTTGAACTCCTTCGTGCCCGCGTTCTCTGCCCCTCATGAGGCCAAAACAGCAGCACGGAAAGTGCGGGAGATCCCAGGTCTCAGTGGCAATCAACAGCGCCTCGTCTGGCTGAGCGGCAAGGCCGCGCCAGCGTAGCAGCACGCAAGCAGGCCAATCGCCGCCGCTCCCCCGGAATGCGCAGTAGCGACCGCGTCATCACTGCCCCGGCAGCCTCAAAACGCCATCATCCATCAGAGCCGCAGGGTTTCTGGAGGTGTCCAGATCGCAGCAACAGTGATGATAAGCATCCTACTGCGGGGAACGACCTGCCATTGCAGACGCGACGATCGCGCCATTGTGAAGATATGCGCTACAACCGTTTTAGTTCCCGAATGATCTGGCGGGTTGAGAATCCGCTGCGTCAGCATCCTCGTTCTGTAAGGACATGGAACTACTTTAATACGCTGATAATACGTTTTTTTTGTAAAAAAAAATCGCCGGGAGCCTCGCTGACGATAGAGCGCAACGGCAGATCCTGCTGCCAATGGTTGTACAAAACAGGCAAAATCTCCAGATAGTTCCGTTTTTTCGGAGAGAACGTTCTTCTAGAACCATTTGCAGTGCAGCAAAGGACACGACCGATGCATCGGTCGCTAGTTCTGCTCATGTCTTTATCATGGTGCGAGGTCGGCGATGGATAATGGTGTTTCTGGTCCGACAGTTGTGTTCAGACTTCGCGATGCCCGGACCGACATGACCTTTGATGCTGTCGCCACGGGTCACCAGAGCGGCAGCTTCAGGGCAAAACCTAATCCGCTGCCAGCAGCTTTGCAGCTGTGCAACTTCCACCAGACAATCCATGTGCTAGCTTGTTTGACACAGCTTACAGCATTCTTTGGTCTCGGCTTTTTGTGTGCTTCACAGTTCGGAGCGCCTAACTCCACGTCTCTCGATATCCTGCTGCTAGCGTTCGCAGTCCTAGGTCTCACGGTCGCATTCCGGCAGATAAGTCTGCAAATGGATCCGCATCCGTTGGCTTTCAGGCGCAGCACTCCATGGCAAGCCGCAATGTTCCTGGCTTCTGGCTTCGCGACTTTGATTGCTGTGCAGGCGGTGCTGCAAGTGCAGGCGATCAGCTGGCAGTGCGCTTGGGCCACAGCGGCCGTCATGTTCGTACTGGCTGTTCGCTTCGCGGTGGAAGCACTAGGCTGGGGCATCGGCTATGGTCGTATTGCGGTATTTGGCCCAGAGGACGCGACGGTCGAACTTTGCGACACGCTGCGGGGCCGGAGTAGGTGCCCGGTGACTCTGAGGCTTCAGAATGAGAATGCCGGGAGTTGGCGCGAACTGCAGAATGCCTGTCGGGACGCCGAGGTCGACACGGTGGTGCTGACCTGCATCTCCTCCACGGAACAGGCGCGGATCGTCAGCGAACTCGCACATCTTCCCGTGGGTATCTACGTTACACCGGAGTTTTGCCCAGCGTCCGCGCCGCTGCCGCCGCTGGTGCAACTGCTTCCCAACCTGACGGCGGGACCAGGCGGGCTGGAGAAGCGGGCGATCGACCTCATCTGCGCTACGCTGCTCTTGGCAACATTCGCGCCGCTTTTTGTGCTGGTGGCCTTAGCGATCAAGCTTACCTCGCCAGGGCCTGTCTTCTTTCGGCAGGTGCGCTTCGGACTCGGCTGCGAGGAAGTACTAGTGTGGAAGTTTCGCACTATGCGGTCGGATCTCCAGGACATCAGCGGCGAACGTCGCACTACTGCGCGGGACTCGCGTGTGACCTCTGTTGGACGCGTGCTGCGGCGCCTCAGCATCGACGAGCTTCCGCAGCTCATCAACGTGGTGGCGGGTGACATGTCGTTAGTCGGTCCGCGGCCACACGCCACAAAGATGAAGGTGGAAGGCCAGATCTTCGGCAGCGCCGTGGAGACCTATCCGCTGCGGCATCGTATGAAGCCCGGGATCACCGGCTGGGCTCAGGTGAATGGCTCGCGTGGTGAGGTGGACACCCTCGCCAAGGCTCGCCGGCGGGTTAATCTTGATCTCTGGTACATCGCCAATTGGAGTGTCGGTCTCGACGTGCGCATTATTCTCCGCACGGCCTTGGGCGGTTTTGCAACCCTGTCCGCCGACTAAGCTGCATTCAGCACAAACCGCACCGACTCCTCAGGAGACATCGTTGAGCAATCTGCAAACCGTCGCGACCGTGAGTCGGGTCGAGAGCCGGCTCGCCGACAGGTCCGCCACATTGGGTTCCAACACGCGGATCCTGGGCATTCGGGTGGACGACGTGCCGCGGAGTGCCATTGTGGCACGGGTCGTGGATGCCGTGCGTCAGCGCCAGCGTGCCTATGTCGTGAACGCGAACGCGCATTTGCTGACGGTGGCGCGCGACCTGCCCTGGCTATCCGAACTCTATGATGGTGCCGACATCGCCTTCTGCGACGGTGCCGGTGTGCAACTTGCCGCCAGGCTGCTGCATGGCCGCCTGTTCCACCGAACGACGCCGCCGGAATGGCTGCCGGATGTGGCCGCCGTGCTGGCACCTGAGGGCTGCACGCTCTACTGGCTAGGCGGCAAGCCCGGCGTGGTTGAGCGGGCCGCCGAGAGTTACGCCGGCCAGACGGGCCTTTGCAGCGTAGGTTGCCAGCACGGTTTCTTCGATCATCGCGCCGGTTCCGAGGACAATGCGCGGATCGTCCGGCACATCAACGAGACGCAGCCTGACATTCTCCTCATTAACATGGGGATGCCGCTGCAGGAACGCTGGCTTTACGACCACTGGCATCTCTTGGAGGTTCCCGTGGCAATCACGGCCGGGGCGCTGGTGGACCATGCGGCAGGCCATGTGCGGAGGCCGCCGCGATGGGTTGCTAATCTGGGACTCGAATGGGCGGTGCGGCTGGCTGTTGAGCCGCGGCGCCTGTGGCGGCGCTACATGCTCGGCCTTCCTGTTTTCGGCGTCCACATCCTGGGCGAGCTGGCCATGAAGAAGCGCGAAAGGAAGGTGTGATGAAGGTTGTACACCTGGTCCGCCAGTTCAGCCCCGGCATCGGTGGCCTTGAGGACGCGGTCATCAACCTGGTGCTGCGGCAGCGTGACCGGCTCGGTTACAACAGCCGCGTCGTGACGCTCAATGGCATTTTCACCCAGCCCGGCGCGCGGTTGCCACCGACCGAGCATATCAATGGCATTCCAGTCCGGCGCATCTCATGGAGCGGCTCGAGCCGCTATCCGCTGGCGCCCGCGGTTCTGGCGCAGCTGTCCGGAGCGGATCTGGTGCATGTGCATGCGGTCGATTTCTTCTTCGACTGGCTCGCCCTGACACGCCCCTGGCACGGGAAGCCGCTTGTTGCCACCACCCATGGCGGCTTCTTCCATTCCGGCTTCGCGGCGGGACTCAAGAAGGTCTGGTTCCGCACCGTGACACGGGCAAGTTGCCGGGCCTATGACGCCATCGTGGCCGCCAGTCACGCCGACGCCCGGATGTTCGCGACCATCGCACCCGGCAATCTGGTGACTGTTGAGAATGGTGTGGACATCGGGAAGTTCGCCGATGCAGCGGCGTACCAGCCAACGCGGCATGTTGTGTATTTCGGCCGCTTCGCGCAGCACAAGCGCATCGATCTTTTGGTCCGGCTCCTGTCCGAGCTGCGCCGGCTCGACCCGTCCTGGCGGCTCACCGTAGCCGGTGCGCGGTCCGATCACTCGGGCGAGGATATCGAGCGGATGGCCGCCGCCTCCGGCCAGGCCGGGGCGGTCTCGGTGCTCGTCAACCCGTCCATAGCCGAACTGCGCGGCCTCATTGGCCAAGCGAGCTTCTTTGCCAGCGCGTCGGAGCATGAGGGCTTCGGCCTAGCCACGGTGGAGGCGCTGGCCGCCGGCTTGATCCCCGTGCTCAGCGATATTCCGAGCTTCTCAGCCTTCCTGTCGGAGGCGGGATGCGGCGTCATGCTGCGCCCCTCCGCCCTTTCTGCCGCCGCCTTTACCATGGAAGGCCTTGCGGGATCCGGGCCGAACGAGATCCAAGCGCTTCGCCGGCGCTGCATCGCGGCCTCCGCCCGCTATGGCTGGGAAGGCGCGGCGGATCGCTATGCGTCGGTCTATCGCGGCGTGCTCCGCGCCGGCGGCCGGTGGATGGGTCCAGACCATCACGCTGCATCCCAGATCGCCGCCGCGTCCGCTCCGCTGAGTTCGAAAGAAGTTCATTGATGCCGAACGACCAAACGCTGCGCACAGCCGTCCTCGACATCCTCCAGCGAATGAAGCGGCGAAAGGGATGGTTCCTGTCCGTTGCGCTGCTCGTGCTGGGCGTGGCCGCCGGCGCGATTCTGCTGATCCCGAAGACCTACACGGCATCGGCAACGATCCTGATCGCCGGCGATGAGGGCGTCGCCACGCAGCAGCTCGCCGTGCAGATCCAGCGAACCGGCGATCCGTCGGACCTGGAGAGCCAGGTCATGGTGCTGCGCTCGCCGAAGATGCTTGATGCGGTTTACCACGACTCCGTGGCGCTTGCGGCCTGGGTGGCGGCCTGCGAGGCGCAGCGAGACAACGACCTGCTGTTCGACCTCAAGGCCAGGTTGTGGCCGGCGCCGGGTTGCGCGGAACAGGCCGGGGACCGGACGCGCACCCTAATGGCCTTTGGCGCTGCGCAGGATGTGGCGGTGGTCGGCCGATCGCGCGTCATCAAGGTGAGCTTCACGGCGGCCACGCCCGATGCCGCCATGACCATGACCAATTCACTGGTTGAGCAGTATCTGGAGTTCGACCTGCATTCCAGGGTCCGGCCGCGGTTGATGGCGCTGGACTGGCTGGCCGGCGAGGTCAGCCGGCTGGAGCAGGAGATTAAGGCCGAGGAGGCCGGGATCGAGGACTACCGCAAGCGCAACGGGCTGGTACGCGGCGAGAACAATTTGATAGCCGCGGAGAGCCTGTCCTCTGTGGCGCGCGAGCTGGCCTCGGCGCAGGCGGACCGCGCTATGGCCGCCGCCCGGCTCGACGTTTCTCCGGGTGACCCGACGCTGCGTCTGGCGCGGGACAGCGCCCAGGCTCGGGTGCGCGCCATGAGCCAGCAATTCGATGAAATCTCCGGCCGGGTGCAAAGGCAGGCGGGGGTGGAGTTCACCGTGGGCGGCATGCTCCGGAACATCGAGGTGAAGCGGGGGCTCTACAACGCCATGACGACCCGGGTCAGCGAGCTCCGGGTCGAGGAGCGGCTGGTGACGAGCAATGCGCGCCTGCTCTCGAAGGCCGAGCTGCCGATGCGGCCGGCGGGCGCCCCGGCTTCGCGCATCGCCGCCGCGGGGGTCATCTTCTCGCTGCTGCTCGGCGCCGCCGCGGCGCTGATCCGCGATCTGTTCGACCGCACGGTGCGCACCCTTCCGGAGCTTTCCTCCGGCACGGCGCTTCCGGTCATCTGCCTTATCCCCCGCATTCGCCTGAAGCGCGGCGGGCTGGCCGAGATGCCGTGGCATCAGTCGCCGGCCGAGCTGCAGGATGGCGTGCGCACCCTGTTCGGCCGCAGTGTGCTGATGAAGGAGATTCCGGGCTCGCGTGTCGTGATGATGGCCTCGGCCGAGGCAGGTGCCGGCAAGAGCTTCATGACCATTCAGCTTGCACGCATTGCCGCGGCTTCCGGACGCCGGGTGCTGGTCATCGAATGCGACCTGCGCCGGCCGAGCATCGGCACCTCACTGAGCATGTCGGGCACGCGTGGCCTGACCACCTATCTGCGCGGCAAGGCTGATCGCGACGAGGTGGTGCGCCGCCGCGAAGGCGAGGGATTCGACGTGATCCTGGCGGGCGAGCTCGCGGCCGAAAGCCTGGAACTGCTTAGCAACACCCGCATGCGCGGCCTGATCGAGGAAGTGCGCAGGGCGTACGACCTGGTGCTGCTCGACACCTCGCCGGCCGGGTATCTGCTGGATGCCTGCGCCCTGGCCAAGCTCGCCGACGAAACCATCGTTTGCGTCAACTGGGGCCGCTCGCGCGAGGATGCGGTACAGTCCGCCATCAACGGGCTGCGTTCGGCCGGCGCCAATATTCTGGGTTTCGTGGTCAACCGCGCGCAGAGCGGTCGGCTCGACCTTTATCACGCGAGCTACCAACATCCGGCTGCGCCGGTGCTGTCCGCCGCGGGACAGAGCTGAGGCCGCTATGAAGCAGGCCGCCCTCAGTGTTTCCCTGGCGGGCGGCCCGGCTGGGCCACGCCGGATGGATGGAATGATTGCGCCAGACGGTGGCTTCCAGCGGAAGACGGTTCTCGCCCTGCTGGTTCTGGCGACCGCGCTGCATCTCGGTCTTTGTGCACTGCACACCGGGGGGCTGGGCGCCGCGCCGTCGCTGCACATTCCTGCGGAAGCCGCGATCCTTGCGGCGGCCATGCTGTTATCTGGCTTTCTCACCCGGCCCGGCGATGTTGCCTGCGCCGCCATCATCACGGCCTACCTCGTTGCGCTGCGGCTGGTGAACCCGGAAGCTGACCTCATCATCCTCCGGCATCTGCTGCTGGGCTTCGTGTTCTACAGGCTGGGCACGCAATGCGATGTTGGCTTTGTGGATCGCGCGGCCAGAATGATCCTGGCGGGGGTGCTGGGAGTGGGCGTTTTCGAGCTGGCGACGCCCGATCTCTTCTCGCGCTTCTTCAACATCTGGAACTATTTCTCGGCGCGTGGGCTGATCGATCCGAGCGCCGGTGAATGGGCCGACACCTCCTTCTTCGTCAGCGCCGACCGTGCTGGTGGGCGCAACATGTTTGGCTTCCTGCTGGGCTCCCACAGGGTGTCCTCGGTTTTCCTGGAGCCCGTATCGTCCGGCAACTTCGCCGCGCTGTGCTTCGCCTGGTTCATCTCCTTCCGCTCGCGGAACCGCTGGGTGTGGGTCGGTTTGTCCTGCGTCATGGTGGTGCTCGCAGATTCACGCTTTGCCGCGGCGTGCTGCTGCGTCATGGCGGTTGCCGCAATGCTGCCGGCCGCGCTACAGCGGACGGCCGCCGTGCTGGCGATCCCGGCCGTCATTACTATACTGCTGGTGATCGGCGCGCTGCGGCATGAGGAGGGCTCGATCCCGGTGATCGTGTCGGATGATTTCGTCGGCCGTATTTCCTTTGCCGGCGAGGTCCTGTGGAGCTGGGGTTGGCAGCACTGGCTGGCCCTGGCGCCGTCGCCCGTCACCACCATCGATGCCGGCCACGCCTATTTGGCCAACAACCTGGGGGCGCCGATCTATCTTCTGATTTGGCTGCTGGTGATGCTGTGGCACATTTCGGGGCCAAGATCGGCGGAGCACACAAGCTTTGTGCTGATGCTGAGCATTTACTTCGCCCTGCTGCTCAGCGTGACCGGAACGGCGGCCTTCTCCATGAAGACCGCTGCGCTCGCCTGGCTGCTCTGCGGCGCCCTCGGCGCCACGCGGCGTGGCTTCGGGCATGACCCGGGGCGCGAACGGCAGGCGATGGCCTGAACCCATGCCGCCCCGTTTTTTACCGGACCGAAGCCGCCACGATGGCCCCTTCGGCGTGGCCCGGAGAAGTCTCGCGGCCTTGCTGGCCACTGGTGTGCTGGCGCCGCGCACATCGCAGGCGCGAGGCGCCACGCCCGCCTGGGTCAGGCCGTTGGAAGCATCTCACCAAGCCCTTGTAGTGGACCTTCCCTTTAGCCGCATCCACGATCCGGCCGGGGTGATCGGCGCCGCGCCGCCGGGCCGGCCGCTGGCCGGCCTGCTGGAGGTTCGCCGCGATGTCCCGCTGGCCTATGCCGAGGCGCGGGACGGCACGCTGGTGGCCTTCCCGGCCCATGCG
Source organism: Teichococcus aestuarii (assembly GCF_003116135.1). Taxonomy (GTDB): domain Bacteria; phylum Pseudomonadota; class Alphaproteobacteria; order Acetobacterales; family Acetobacteraceae; genus Pseudoroseomonas; species Pseudoroseomonas aestuarii. The sequence goes on from NZ_PDOA01000031.1 coordinate 9,454, forward strand.
CCCCGTATTACGGACTGCGGCCTCCTGATGGAGCCGGAAAGCAGGCAACTCGCCCTCAGCCCGATGAACCCGAACAGCTGGCGACGATGGGACACGGTGAGGACCATGGATCTCGGCTCAGCAGTCCATCCTGCCTTCCGGGCGGCGCGCATGATGTCGGCTGCGCGGCACGCCGGGTGCGAGTTCACCGGCGATCTCCCGCCAGGGCAGCCAGTCTCGGTGCGGATCTGGCTGATGATCGGCAGTTCGGGACGGTTCCGCGTCGCGGCGCGCGCGGCGGATGGCGCAGAGGCCTTCTTCGAGGGTGCGCGCAGCTCCGTCCTCTTCACCTCGGCTCATGACAGAGCGGGTCGGTTCTCGGCCATTCAGGTCCTGCCGCGGCAGGGTGGTCTCACTGAGATAAGCTTCGTGTTTCATCCAGGGAAGGAGAGGGCCACGCGCTTGCGCCTGACACCGGCCTCGGATGACGGCGCGGCGCATCTCGACGTGCTCGGCGCGCAGGTCGAAGCGGGTGAGGCGGGCTGTTCCTCCTGGATCCCCGAGACGGGCATGATGCGCCCGGCGGACGAGGTGCGGCTTTCCCCCCGCCTGCTGCGTGGCACAGGAGAGGGCGGCAGGGTGCTGGCTCGCGGCGCCGGGCTCGCGCTCGCGCCATCCGGCCTGCTCTCCGCGCAGTGCCCGGCGCAGCTGACACGGCTGGCGCTGTTTCCTAACGGCATCGCGCCGCAGGAGGAGCAGGAGTGGCACCATGGCGGCCCCTTTCTCGCCGGCGTCAACCTGGCCGGGTTGGAGTTCGGCACGGAGCGGCCGGGGGAGCGAGACCGTCCGGGCGGGTATTTCGCGGGACAGGAGGCGCAGATCCCGGCGTTCCGGCGACAGGGCTTCACGGCCTTCCGGATTCCGGTGCTCTGGGAAAGGCTGCAGCCGGAACTCGGAGGCAGCTTCGACAGGCGCTATCTCGCTTACCTCAACGCCATCATCGACGAGGCCGGCAGCATGGGCGGCCACGCAGTCATCGATTGCCACAACTACATGCGCCGGCTGGTGCGCGGCAGGCCCCGGATCATCGGTGAGGACCCCGCCGTGCCGGCCACCGAATTCGCGCGGTTCTGGGCGGCGCTCGCCGTGATCTACCGCAACAATCCCGGTGTGGTGTTCAACCTCATGAACGAGCCTTACGAGGTCGATCTCGGCGCCCTGGCGGTGACCTACAACCGGACCATCGGGGCCATCCGTCAGCAGGGCGCGCGCAACCTCATCCTGCTGTCGGGCACACATTATTCTGGTGCCCATGCCTGGCGTAGTTCCGGCTCGGCCGACGCGCTCTCGAACATTGTCGATCCGGCCGACAACATCGCCTTCGACGTGCACCAGTATCTCGACGCCGATCATTCCGGCCGGAGTGCCAGCTGCGTCGCCGGACGTGGCGGCGCCTTGCTGGAGCCTTTCACGAGCTGGGCGCGGCGGATCGGGGCGCGCGGCTTTCTCGGCGAGTTCTCTGCCGGGCCAGGTGTGGATTGCACGGCGGAGCTTTCGACGCTGCTCTCCTACATGGCCGCCAACCGGGATGTCTGGATGGGCTGGACCTATTGGGCCGCCGGGCTCGGATGGGCCGATGACGACCCCTTCGCCATTGCGCCGGGTGCTTCCGGCAAGCCGCAGTTGGCCCTGCTGTCCCGCTATGCGAGGCAGGAATAATGACGCGCATCGCTCAATCGAGTTTTTCTTCTGCCCAGCTAGTCGTAAGGGTAGATAGCAAGCGGACCCGCCGATGAATCCGAACGCCATCACCATCTGCATCCCCACCATGAACCGGCCGGCACTGCTGGAAGAAGCGGTCAGGAGCTGCTTTCTGCAGAACCACAGGCCGCTGGAGATCCTGATCGGCGACAATTCGCCGGACGATGCCAGCGAGCGTGTCACGGCCGGCCTCGCCTTGCCGGAGGGCGTCACCCTCCGGCATGAGCGGGAGAGCGTTCGCAAGGGCCAGTCGGCCAATGTGAACTGGCTGTTCCGCAATGCCGCTTCGCCCAGGCTGGTTCTGCTGCATGATGACGACCTGCTGCTGCCACAGGCGATCGACCTGATGGTGCAGGACTGGCAGGGGCATCCGCCCAGTATCTGCGTTTTCGGAAAGCAGATCGTGGTCGACGCTGGCGGCCGGGCCAATGCGGGGCAGACCATCGCGCTGAATTGCAGCTATCAGCGCACGGCCCGGCAGGCGGGGTCCCAGCGCTCCGGCCTGGAGGCGGGGCTCGCGCAGCGGATTCCCAATAACGGCTTCCTGGTGTGCACCGAGCTCGCTCGCAGCGTAGGATACAGAACGGAAAGTGAGGTCGGGCACGCCGTGGACGCGGATTTTGCCATCCGCCTCGGCGCAGCGGCACCGGCCGGCACCGTCCGCTTCATCGACCGCTTCGTGTCGGCCTACCGGCTGAGCGATGTTTCCATCCTGCGGTCGGACACGGTGCGACAGGGCCATCACCTGTTCTACGAAGCGGTGCTTGCCATGCAAGTTTCCGCCGAGGCGATTGAGGCGAAAGCCGCGCTGCTTCGGCGGATCTCCGGCGGCGCCGTGCTGGATGCCGCCGATGCCGGACAGCGCGGCCAGGCTTGGCGCATCCTGACGTCGCGCTTCTACGCGCCCGCCATCATCGGCCCGCACACCTTCGTAGTGGCGCTGTCCATGATTCATCCAGCCCTGGGAGGGGAAGCGAGAACGCTGATGCGGAAGGCGCTGCGGATCGGACGGCGAGCCTATGGCCGCGACACCGCCGGCGTGCCGCAGCCTTCGGGCTCAGAGGCGGGTGAGATCCTTCGCCTGGCGGAGGAGCTTTCACGGCTTCTGCGCTCCCAACCGGTTTCCCAGGCATGATTCTGCGCAGGGAAAGCGGGGGTGCTGTCACGCACCCGGTCATGGCCCGGGCGGAGATGATCATAGCGGGGGTGATCGGGGCGGAGATTTCCCGTCATCGCACCGCGCGCGGCACGAGGCCTGCGGCATGATGCGGGCTCAGCCTGCCGGGCGCATTTCCGCCTGGATGGTTCCACTCGGGCCACGCGCCGTACCGGTGCTCGCCTTGGGTATGCGCTTCCTCAGCGCCGGCCTGGGATACCTGCTCTTCGCCCTGGCGGCCCGCGTCACCGATGTGGCAGGATTCAACGATTTTGCCCTGATCTTCGCCGCTGTCGGCCTGTTCGGACCCGTGGCCACTCTGGGGCAGGACCAGCAGATGTTGCGGGTGCTGCCGATCCTGCAGAAGCACGGGCAGGTCGGTTACCGCAAGGCGCTGCGCCGCGCGGCCCGGATGGTCGGACTTGGGGTCATTCTGTGCACGGCGGCGGCGGGGCTGTATGGCTGGATGTCCCTGGCCGATCCCTCCGCGTCCGTGCTCTGCTTCCTGGCGGTGCTGGTCGTGGCCAATGGGCTGACGGAGTTCCTGTTCGGTGCGGATCGGGGAAGCGGCAGTGTCCTCGGCGCCGTGGCGGCCCGGGAGATCTTGTGGAAGCTGGTTCTTCTGGTTCCAATGGCGGTGCTCTGGTTCCTGGCGGTCGAGGTCAGCGCGGCCACCCTTGCGGCGTTCTACGCGTTGGGCCTGGCGGCGTCCCTGGCACTATTCCTGTTCAGCATCGCCCGCTGGTGGCGCCGCGCGCCGCCGGAGCGGGACGGGGAAACCGCCGCCGCCGTGCCAGGAAGCTCCGTGGCGCTACTGCTGCTTTCCCTTGTTAGCCAGGCCGGCGTTCAGGTCGATACGCTGGTGCTCGGCATCGCTGCGGGCTTCCAGGGCGCGGAGCTCGGGGCCTATTTCGCAGCGCAGCGCCTGACTCAGCTCCTTTACTTCATCCCCTTCGGCGTCAACATGACCAATGCACCGCGCATTCCGGTTGCCTGGGCGCAGGGCGACGTTCGGGAGATCGTCCGGCTGTCCCGCCAAGCCTCGCGCGGCATGGGCGCGGCCGTGCTCCTGGTCGCTCTGGTGCTGGTTCTGTTCCGGGAAGAGGCGATGAGCCTGTTCCGTCCGGAATTTGCAGCCTTCTCACTGGTTCTCATTCTGCTGTCGGCCAGCCCGGTGGTGGCGGCCCTGGCGGGGATGAACCACGTCATCCCCGCCATGTGCGGTGGGGAAGTCGGCTATGCCCGGGCGCGCATCGTGGTGTTTCTAATGGCGCTGGCCGCAAAGCTGGTCGCCGCCTGGGCTGCTTCGCTGCTGGCTGTCGCGGCGATCAACGTGCTGGAGGCCGTGGCCATCGGCGCCGTCGGCGTGCTCTCCAGCCGCGCTGTCCTGGGGCGGGTGGCTCTGTGAGGGAGGGACGCGCCGTGCATCCTCTCGCTGTGCTTTTTCCCACTGTGTTCTTCTGCGGGCCGATGATCTGTTCACGCGGCTGTGCCGCATCGGAGTTCTGAGATGCGTATTCTCCTGGCCTGCGCTTCCTTTCCGCCGCAGGGCCGTGGCGGCGGGCCAATCGGCAGCCAGATGCTAGCCAAGGCGCTCGTCAAAGCCGGACACGAGGTGCATGTGGTGACAGTGGCGGATCAGGCGAGCCGGACCGAGTCCGATGGCTTGACCGTTGAAACCGTGCCCAGCCTCAATGTCTATTGGAACTACTACAAGCCGAACCCGGCCTGGAAGAAGCTGCTCTGGCACGCCATCGAGAACTTCAACCCGCGCTCCTTTCTGCGGTTGGGCGAGCTGATCGAGGAGATTGCTCCGGACATCCTGATGACGGTCAGTGTCGAGAATATCAATGTGGCGACTTGGCTCGCCGCGCGGCAGCGCGGCATTCCATGCATCCATGTCGCGCAAAGCTATTTCCTGATGTGCTGGCGTGGCTCGCTGTTCAACGCGTCAGGAAATTGCAGCCAGTGCCTGGGTTGTAAGGCCGTTTCCGTCGGCAAGAAGGCCATGTCGCAGAATGTGGATGCGCTGATCACCGAGACCGAGTTCCTGCGCGATGCCCATCTTGAGAAGGGATACTTCCGCCATGCCAGGACCTACGTCATCCCCGGTGCCATTGAGGGCAGCGGCACGCGGCGGCAGCGTCAGGCAGGACGCCTCAGGGTGGGCTACATCGGCACGCACACGCCTAACAAGGGTATCGAGGTCCTGGCCGCCGCCGCTAGGCGCCTCGAAGGGCGTGGCGACATTTCCTTCGCTATCGCCGGCAGGGGCGAGGAGGTCTACACTGCCATGCTGCGCACCGCTTTCCCTGCGTCATCGACAAGCTTTCTTGGTTGGATGGCGTCCAAGGATTTCTTTGGCGAGATTGACGTGGTCGTTGTTCCGTCCCTCTGGCGGGAACCGTTCGGGCGCGTGAGCGTGGAAGGCACGATTTTCAACGTGCCGGCCATCGTATCCCGCATCGGAGGATTGGCCGAGAATGTAAAAGATGGAGTTACCGGTCTGAGTATAGAGCCTGGCGACGATGCAGCTTTGGCTTCTCATCTCGAACGCCTGGCGGATGACAAAAGGTTCTATGAGCACCTTGCCGAGAATGCCAGGAAATCTTCCGCAGTGTACAGCATCGAGGCCGTATCGAAACAACTAGACTCCTGCATCCAAGAGGTTTTCCAAGGACGCCGCAGAGGCGACGTTGCAAAGGCATCTTGCTCTGTTGAAAGGCTCATGCGGTTGCGGCGAGGAGCATCAGGTTGTGGGTGAGGACGCGCAGAATGAGTTCGCGCCGCTGAGCCTGATGTCCTCGCGCGGTCAGCGCTGAGCCGAGGCGACGCTTGTGTTGGCTAAAGCCACTCTCGATGTGCCAGCGCTGATGATAAAGCACCCGAGGAAAGCGTTGCCGGAGGGCTCGCAGGTAGGGCGTCTTTGGCCAGCGCCGCCCGGTATTGCGGCGGTTCAGGGCAATGACGGTGCGAGCAATGCCGAGGTCTTTGCGGCAAAGGCGGTGGTTGTGTTCGGCATCGTAGCCAGCATCGGCCAGCACCGTGTCAAAAACCATGATGCTTGAAGCCTGGCGCATGACGGGCGTGAAGTCTGGCGAGTCCTGGCTTGGACCGATGCCGGTTACCGCGCCGACGATCAGGTGCGAATAGGTATGGAGTACCGCAGTCAGCTTGGGCCAGGCACGCTGTCGATGGCCCGAGCGTTTGCCATCCCCTCGGCGCTTGCCGAAATGCTCGCTGACATGGCGCGTTGCCAGCCCCGTGGCGTCGACCGCGGCCGTCGGAGAGGCGTTGATCAGGCCGGCAGCCCGGGCACGCTCAATGATGACTACCTGGGGGTGGTGGAAGACCCCCCTTTTTCAGCCTCGGGCATGAGACGGCGTGCTGCGTAGGCCAGGGTGGAATAATGCGGCACCTTCCGCAGCCCCAGGGCTTTCCGGAGCTCCTGCCATTCGGCCACCAAGGTGACGAGACCACGATAACCGGTTCGCAGGAACTGGCGCAGCGTCAGCAACGCGAAGAGCTGGGCTTGGGTGAAGTCATGCCGCGAGGTCCGGCTGCCATAGGCCGGGAATGTTTGGCGCCCGACAGCCAAAGCCTCGCGCGCTACCCCGACCGCCGACTTCGTCATGCTGCGCATCGACAACCTCGCATCCAGAGTCCAAATATCCTCGCAGCGTCGCCAGAATCAGAAGGTTTCAACAGAGCAACAGGCGGCTTCAAGCGTGACGAGGCGAACCCGCTCGCCTGCGAGCTGCTCGTGGTGGACGAGACCTCGATGGTGGACGTGCCGTTGATGCGCGCTCTCCTCCGGGCCTTGCCCGATAAGGTGGCGCTGCTGCTGGTGGGCGATGTGGACCAGCTGCCGAGTGTCGGGCCTGGGCAGGTGTTGGCCGACATCATCGGCTCGGGCGCCGTCCAGGTGGTGCGCCTGACCGAGGTGTTCCGCCAGGCGGCCGAGAGCTAGGTCGTGGTGAATGCGCATCGCATCAACCGTGGCCAGATGCTCAAGCTCAAGACAACCACAGGCAGCGGCTTCTTCTTCGTCGAGGCCAACGAGCCCGAGGACGGCGTCCGCAAGCTGCTGGCCATGGTGCGCGAACGCATCCCGGCCCGCTTTGGGCTCGATTTCGTCCGCGATGTCCAGGTGCTCTGCCCGATGAACCGCGGCGGTCTTGGCGCGCGGGCGCTCAATACCGAACTGCAGCAGGCGCTCAACCCGCCGGGCGAGCTCCGGGTTGAGCGCTTCGGCTGGACCTACTGCCCCGGCGACAAGGTCATGCAGGTGGCCAACAACTACGAGCGCGAGGTGTTCAACGGCGACCTAGGCGTGATCATGGGCATGGACCTGGACGAGGGTGAACTCACGGTCAGCTTTGACGGCCGTCCTGTCATCTACGGCTTCGGCGAACTCGATGAGCTGGTGCTGGCCTACGCGACCACCATCCACAAGGCGCAAGGGTCGGAGTACCCGGCCGTGGTGATCCCCCTTACGACGCAGCACTACGCCATGCTGGCGCGCAACCTTCTCTACACCGGCGTGACCCGGGGCAAGAAGCTGGTGGTGCTGGTCGGGCAGCGCCGGGCCTTGGCCATTGCCATCCGCAACCAGGGTGCGCGCCGGCGCTGGTCGAAGCTCCGGGAGTGGTTGGCACCAGGCGACGCCTCCTTCCTCGCCACCATAGCTGCAAGGAGCTGAGCATGCCGCCACGCGCCCGGGTATCCCGCTCACGTCTCACCCCACCACCAGCGTCCGATGAGGAACCCACAGCACCCTCCCCTGACCATCCCAAGCCGAAGAAGGCCGCACCGCGTTCGCGTGCGCTCAGCGCTGAGGCACTGGAGCAGCTGGGTGCGCGACGGCTGGCCGAGCTGCTGATGGTGCAGGCCAAGGATGATGCCGCCCTGGCCCGCACGCTGCGCCTGGCACTCGCCGGAACGGATGGCGCTGGCCGGCTTGCCACCGAGGTGGAGAAGCGGCTGCGCACCATTGGGCGCTCGCGGGGATTCATCGAATGGGACAAAGTGCGCCCCCTCGCCCGCGAACTCGACAGCCTGCGCGAGACGATCGCCGGCCCCTTGGCCAAGACGGATCCGCGCGCGGCCGTGGCGCAGATGCGGCTGCTGCTTGGCTTGGCCGACAACGTGTTTGAGCGCAGCGACGACGGCAGCGGAATGCTAGGCGAGGTGTTCCGGCAGGCAGGCGCCGAACTCGGACGGCTCTGGGCGTTGCTGCCCCAGCCCGACCCGGTGGCGCTGGCCGGCGAGGTGCTGGCGCTCTGGGACGCCGACGGCTACGGCGAGACCGACCGGCTGCTGGAAGCGGCTGGCCCGGCGCTCGGTCCCGAGGGCCGGGCGGAACTGCGCCGGCTGCTGGAGGCGCGTCTCGCCGCGCTGCCGCGTTCCCGCAAGCCCGACGCCTTTGAGAGCTGGCACGGGCGCGGTCAGATCGCCTTCCGCCTGCGCGACCTGGCGGACCTTGAGGGTGACGTTGACGCCTATATCGCGGCCGCCGAAGCAGGCGGCCGGGCGGAGAACTTCGCCAGCGACATCGCCGAGCGCCTGATCGCTCATGGGCGCTCCGGCGAGGCGCTCGCCTGGCTGGACCGGGCGCCCGAACGACATGAGGGCGAGGAGGTCCGCCAAGCTGACCTGCGCATCGCGGCATTCGACGCGCTCGGGCGGCATGAGGAGGCCCAGGCGCTGCGGTGGGAGGCCTTCCGCCGCTGGCTGACGCCGCAGCACCTGCGCCCCTATCTTCGCGCCCTGCCAGGCTTCGACGACATGGAAGCGGAGGACCGGGCAGTGGCGCACGCGATGGCGCATCCCGACCGCAATCTGGCACTCAGCTTTCTAGCCGGCTGGCCCAACCTCGGAGCGGCGGACCGGCTGGTGCGGGCACATCATGGCGAGATGGACGGGCGTGACTATGGCCGCCTCCGCCCCGCGGCTGAGGCGCTGGCCGAGCGATATCCGGCTGCCGCCACGCTGCTGCACCGGACTCTGGCCGAGGACGTGCTGCGGCGGGCCTCTTCGCGGCAGTACCCGTACGCGGTGCGTGATGTCCAAGCCTGCGCCGGCCTCGCGCCGCTGCTGCCGGCGGAGCCCGGCTTCGAGAACCATGACGTGTTTCTGGCGCGTCTCAGGCGCGAGCACGGCCGCAAAGCCGGGTTCTGGGCCCTGCTGGAGAGCAGGGGCTAACGATAATCCTTCATTATCGTGCTTGTAAAACTAAGATGATTCTTTTGCCACAGTCGCGTCTGATAATTCATTTTCGCCAGAAATGATGAAGGATCTCCCCAGTCAGAGGCGGAGCGGCTTTTCGGCTCTCGCAGTGCAGCAAAGCGGTCATGACTGACCCAGGGCTCATGCCCAGAGCCAGCAGCGGTCACATCCTTCTCCTGCTCTTTCAAAGCGCTGCTCTGCCACACTTGCGGTACCCGTGCCACATCGGAACCCTATTCGCGCCCTCGTCGGTCTCCAGGGTTCTGCGGATCACCTGGGAGAACCACCATGAAGACCACACGGCTTCTTCTGCTGGCCATCACCGGAGCGTTCCTGACGGCCCCTCTGAGCTCGGCCGTGGCGGATCCCTGGAAGGACGAGAGCGGCCATGGCCGCTACGAGCGGCGCTGGGACCGCCATGAGGAGCGCCGCTGGCACGAGCGGGAACGGCGGGTCGAGCGCCACTGGCGGCATGAGGAGCGGGCGCGTCGCGCCGAGTACGAACGCCGCCGGGCCTATGAGCAGGGCCGTCGGGACGGCTATCGCGACGGTGTCCACCGCAACCCCGCGGAGGTGTTGGGCCAGTTGTTCGGGCGGTAGGCGGAGAAGGCCATTGCCGCGTCTAGCCCCCGCTCAAAGAGGACGCTTCAGGCGGGCCCATCGGGCTGGAACATTCGCCACATCCTTGCCTCGACCGTCCCCGCCTGGTTGGCAGGCCGGGGCCCAATCAACAACCTCACCGCTGCCACGGTGCACCGCGATGGCCATAGGCTGTGCAGCGCAGACGGTCCTGGGCGCCAACCGAGAGACGATCCCCCTGCCCTGCTTCGACCAGCGACGGCGCCGTGATCGCCCGCTTTGGTTGGCAACTGCGGCGACGCGCACGGTATCAGCTGCCCTACTCGGCCGCTTCGGCGAAGGTACCGGGTTGTGCCGGCATCAGACGTTCAAACGCCTCTCCCAGGCATCGATCCTCAACGGCGCAAGGTCAGGCAACTGAGGGCCCACCTCCCGCAGCCGCGCGTCCACCAGAGAGGTGGGATCCGGTATCCCTTGCCTGATCGTCAATCTCCGACCGAGACCTCGAGCCTTGGCCTCGTAAACCGTTGCGCCGCATATCCACCGACGCAGATTGTCTCGCGCAGCAGGTCCAGTGTGTGCCTTTTTGCGAGGGGGGGGGGGTTTTAGCGGATAGCGAACTGTCTGTAGGGTACAGGCGGTGGTGACGGCTTTAGGATCACTCCCTGCTCCACTACGTCGATTTTCGCCTTGGGATAAACGGCGGCCGCCAAGCTCAATGCGTGAGTGAAGCGAGGCTTGAAGTGGAACAGTTCCTTATAGCCGGCGCCGAACTGCGCCTTGAGGGCCTTCCAAGTGATAAGCTTATCGCCAGAAAGCACATGTAGGCGGTAGGCCAGCCAAAGGTAGGCGTCGAGAGCAGCTGGATTGTTGCTGATGGCCCGGATGGCGGCTTCCTCCAGCGGCACTGGATGCTTCTGGAGCTGCTCGAAGAAGCCCTCGCTTAGCTTGGCAGTCTCAAGTGAGAGGCGGCCTTGCCGGCCAGCCATCTCGTCGTCAATGAACAATGCCCGGTCAACGATGCTCTGATTAACCAGTCCGACTTTGCCAGAACCTTGGATATGGAAAGTCAGGCGGCAACGGCTGATGCGCTCGGCTTGGTCTCGCACCGCGCGTGCGTTCGATCCACCGATGCTAGCGCCGAGCCTAGACAACCATTGGCGCAGGCTGCCGCCCAATTCGATCTCGCGCGAGCCCGTCCGGAGTGCTTCGGTCTGTAGGAACAGCAGAATGAGCCGGGCAATCGAGCCGTATGGGACTCCGACGTATTCCATAGGACCATCGTTGTCAGAGGGCCGCAGGCCTGGCTCAACAACCAGCCGGACCCTCTCTCCGGCGATCTCCCAACGGTCACTCGGAGCCAAGCGACGGTGCGGAAGAGCGCATTGAGCCCAGCCGCTAAAGGCAAAGCCTAGGCTACCATCTTCATCTGCCATGTAGAGGCTGGCTGCCTCCACGATGGTACGATCTAGCCCTGCCTGGATGGCGCCGGTCTTCCCTTTGGCCTCCAGCAATTCATGCACTGTGCCCATGCTCAGGCCGCCCCTGTAGCCGCTCGCCAGCTCAATCCCCTATTGCCATATGCTGGTACAGCGCGTCCCCGTGCCTTTTTGCGAGGAAGCTATTTGGGGAATATTAACTATTAGTTTGCTCGCAAGAAGGCACGGGATAACTCGAGAAGCCCTTGATTCGCTCAGAGTGCTCCTCGCAAGAAGGCACATTTTCATCGCAAAAAAGCACAGGAACCCTGAGGGTTGTCAACGGCCTCCCCTCGCAAGAAGGCACAGTAGATGGGCGCGCGACTCCACAAGGATGGCCAGGGCATAAGATACCGGTACTAGTTTCCTCTACCCGGCTATGCGGGTAGACGGCCTATCCCCCTTTCCGACTATCTTCCCTACGCCCCCTGCGACGTCCTTCAGGTGGATTCACGTCCGCCTCAGGCACTGGATAGCCAGCATCCCGCATCAGCCGTGCGAAGAGCCGCCGGGTACTGCCGACTTTCGCCGCTTCCTCCGCAATTAGGTCGGCAAAGGCGGCCGTGACCTTGAAGTTGACCTGGGTGTTGGCGGCCTCCACGGCTGTCGGGACAGGCTGCGCCTCAGGGCGGATTTGAGTAACCACCGCTGCTGGGGTGTGCCGAGTGGCATCGGAAAGCTGAGCAGCCAGATCCGCGCCGCTAACCCGCTTAGGCTTGAAGCTGCTCATGCCGCCACCTCTTTAGCGGAAGTACTTGGTGTAAGGGGAATAGCCCCCTTTCCGGTTAGTTCCTCTATCAGGCTAGATGCTTGTTGGCCCACCTTCCCAGAGGTCGGAACCATGCCGCTGAAGGACATTTTTGCAAAATCGGCCAGATCTCCAAAACTTTGCTGAAGTGGAGTGATCTTTTCTTCCTGGAGGCTTTCCAGAGCAGCCCGCTCTGAAAGTCCACGCGGCTTCCAGCGAGTCAGCACCACGCTATATGGGATAGACCGCCTAGCCGCCCTAGAGAGACTACCAACCTGCCGGCCAGTCCGCATTGTTTCAAGCACGCTGCCGCGGTCGGGCATGCAGGGGATAAGAACATGATCGGCCATGCCGATCGCAGAGGCAGCGGTCAGGTTTTCGAAACCGGCGGTGTCAACCAATACGATGTCATGGCCTTCAGCCAACTCGGCTGCAAGGTCTACCACTTTGATATGATCCACCTCGCTGCGGCAGGTGAGAGGAGGTCCCTCATAGGCAGCAGCATGCCATGATGCGAAACTCTGGTTCCGGTCAGCATCGACCACTGCGACCTTGAAGCCCTTTGCCGCCAAGTTGGCTGCTAGGATCATCACCGTGGTCGTTTTGGCGCAGCCGCCCTTGCCTGAGGCAACCGTTATAATAGTCCCCATATCCCCCTATCCCTACATTAGGCGGCTATCCCCATAGTCGCCCTTTGTGGATAGGCGCATAGAAGCGCCTAGGGGGCAAGGAAGCTATGGGATTACGTGGATAGGGGGATACAGGGTATGGAGGCATTTGGGATATCAACCCCCTGGTCCATCTCCTTAATCGTCCGCTTCGGGCTGCAAGCTTTATCCGGCGCCTTCTCAAGTGCATCAGAGAACCGCGCATGCGGAAGGAAAGGAGTCGGTCCAGCACAGCCGGCGGCGAGCGCTTCCTGGCCTGGCTGGCCCTGCACCGGCTGCTCGACGGGATGGGCGTGGAGGTGCCGCTGGCGGAGCGGGTCTGGCACGCCGAGGACCCGGCGCACGACCTCGACGCCGTCGACGAGGCGCTGCAGGAGAGCCTGTCCCCGCCGGAAACCGCGTCGCCGGCCATGCCCTGGTGTACCGCCCCGGCGGCCTCGTCCGTTGCCCGCACTTGAGCAAGGTGCCGGAGCTGAGCGTCTCGCCTAGGGTGAGGGGAAGGAGGTGGCCCGCCTCCGGCAAAGACCCTCGCCGGGCATGCTCTCACCGGCTGCCCTCTTCGCCGCTCCGCGCCGAGCCAGCCCCAGCAGGATAGAGCATTGTCAGACACGGGATCGCCCCGCTTGTCATTTGCCGCATCGGCGGTTTCACTTCCGCTTAGGAAGAGGTGGGAGGCTACAGGCCGATCCAACTCAGGGTTCGGTCACGCGTAGAGGCCAAGGAAGAGGTCACCCATGGCCCAGCGCCGACGCATGGTCTTCCACCGCTGCGCGCGGTGGTAGGCGCGGTCGTGCAGCAGGTGGCAGCGCTGGCAAAGGGCATGAAGGTTGCGCAGGCGGTTGTCGCGCGGGTCGTGGTTCAGGTGCGCGGTAGCCAGGACCACCTTCGTGGTGCGGATCTGCACCGCGTCGAGCAGATTGGGCCAGCGGGCAGGGCGGTTGCGACCGTCGCGCCAAGTGCCACTGCGCTCGCAGAACCAGCGCCCATCCGGCAGACAGCGCAGCAGTGTCTTGTGAGGGCGGCCGCAGCGCTCACACCGGCCGCCGGCGCGGCCAAAGCGAACCTCCGCGCTCAGCGCGCGCCAGTGCGGCGGATAAAGAGAACGTAGCTCACGACGGATCGGCATCTTGATCCTGAATTCTCTGCGCCAAGATCGGAGGCGGATAGCAAGCACTATTAAGCTGGATACGCTTGAATGACATCAGAGATGGGCCGGAAGCCACCTGGCCACTTCGAGCCCCGAGGTGAGGGAGCGGACATGGTGCTGGAGGCGCGCTCGACGGCTGCCAACCCGACGCGGTCCTCATGACCAACCTGCAGAGGTCCGCTCTCAAGCGGTAGAGGCATCTTACATCAGAAGTGCAGGGCAGGTTCACGCCATGCGCGCAAAATCACTAATCATGGCGCGGACCGGCCGGCAGCCTGACGAGTACCCTGCTCAAAAATTATCGACGCATCCATGCGCTGCTGCGCCAGTAGCGCCGAGTTGGAGGGCTGGTCAACAGAGGGCGTAGTGTCGGTTGTCAGATAGACAACGCAAAAGGTGAACGAGTCCGGAATGCGGGTCAGGCGATCATTCTGGCTTGATCTAGCTGGGCGGCAGGCGCTCTTCCGTAGCGACCGCGGCGTTGGCCGCCAACGCGGCTCGTCGGCGCTCCACCTTCGCGAGCAGCACGAGGCTTGCCACGAGCAGGAGCGCGCCGTTGAACGGATGAAGCGAGAGCGGCAGCGCCTCGCCCCCGGCGCCGAGCGCGACCTGCATGGCGTAGAGGAGGGCAACGAGGCCGGTCCACCAAGCGAAGCAGCGCAGCCGCCGCATCAGCAGCACTCCACCTAGCAAGGCGATAACCGGCAGGACCAGCCCAATGCCGAGTGCGGCATGGGCGCTCCAGACCTCCACGTCGCGGAACAGCGCTTGTCCCGCGACGAGGAACTGCCCCAGCAGCCCAAGGGGAAGTGCGCGGGCGGCCAGTACGAAGGTGCCCGGCGTGCCCTGCGCGAGGTCAGGAAGCGTATCGAGGACGCGCCTCATGGCTCAGGCCTCCGCTAGGATGCGCAAGGAGGGCTCGCGGGCAGAGACGGCCTCCGCCGTCGCCGCAATCCACCGCTTCAGGTGCGCGGCATAGGCTTCGCCCGCCGCCGCCAGTTCCTCGACCGTAAGCTTGTTCGCCCGGTAGAGCAGGAAAGGCCGCGACCAGGTCATCCCACAGCGATGCGCGGTGGCCTCCAGCGGCCGCAACAGCTCCTCAAGCGGGTAGAGATTCACGCCCGCCGGTCCATAGGCTTCTGGTACGTTTCCCGCCGTTACGGCGAGGGTGACCGGCAGGCCGTGCAGCCGCGCCCCCTCCTCCGGCCGGATGTAGAACAGCCAGGTCAGCACCGCGTCTTGCCAGGCCTTCAGCAGCGGGGGCGTCGCGTACCACTGCACCGGGAACTGGAGCACCAGCCGGTCGGCGGCGAGCAGCCGCCCGACCTCGGCCTCGATGTCGATCGCGCCCTCGGGGTTGAGCGCGCCCATGTCGAGGATCTCGACGCCGGGCAGAGGCCGTGCGGCGGCCAGCAAGGCGGCATTCGCCTTCGAACGTGAGGGGGTGGGGTGGAAGAAGAGGATCAGGGTTCGGGACATCGTGGCCTCCTGTGTGCTGGGCGGAGAGTGGGAGGCCACGCGAGATCACTCCAACAGATAATCTGTATATGCCATTATCCACACCATGAACCTTCGTGGCGTCGACCTGAACCTCCTCGTCGTGCTCGACGCCCTGCTCGAGGAGGCACATGTCTCCCGCGCCGCCGACCGGCTCGGCCTGTCGCAGCCCGCGACCTCCAGCGCGCTCGAGCGCTGCCGCCACCTGTTCGGCGACCGGCTGCTGGAGCGCGCGGCCGGGGGCATGCGCCTCACGCCCAAGGCCGAGGCGCTTCGACCGCGGCTGAAGGACGCGTTGGCCGGCCTTGTGGACCTGCTCGCCCCGTCGGAGGTGCTGCTTGCGGATCTCCGCCAGACCGTGCGGCTCCTCATGGCAGACAGCCTTGCCGCCCTCCTGCTCGACCCGCTGGTTGCGACGCTGTCGCGCACCGCACCGGGCCTCGACCTTGTCGTGCAGCCCTGGCACGGTGCGCCGGCGGCGATGGAGGCGCTGACGCGCGGCACGCTCGACCTCGCGGCGTCGGTCTTCCCCTCGGCTGGCCCCGACATCCGCCGCGAGGAGCTGCTGCGGGAGGGCTACGTCGTCGCCATGCGCCGCGACCACCCCGCCGTCGCAGACTTCGACCTCGACCGCTGGCTGTCCTATCCGCACGTGCTCGTCTCCGGCCGCGGGGAGGTGCACGGCGCGTTGGACGAGGCGCTGGCGCGTCATGGCCGGGTGAGGCGTGTGGGGCTCGTCGTGCCAAACTTCCTGCTGGTGCCGCCGCTGCTCCTCGGTTCCGACCTCATCGCGCTGCTGCCGGGCCGATCCATCGCGTCCGAGATGCGCGACGGGCTTGCGGTGCTGGAGCCGCCGGTCGCGGTGGAAGGCTTCTCGATCCACCTCGCTTGGCACCGCCGGCGGGAAGGCGATGCGGGGGTGCGCCATGTGGCAGCGACTCTTAGGGAGGTGGCCGGTGCTCATGCCCCATAAGATGATCGATCGTAAGCGCTGTCTGGAGGCCCTACGCGGGGGCGCTTGACGTTTGCTCACTGGCGCTGGCCCAGCACCATGGCATGAGTTCGTCGATGCGGCTGTTGGGCCAGCCGTTCACGAGCCGGGTCAGCAGGTCGGTAAAATAGCGCTGCGGATCGACGCCGTTCAGCTTGCAGGTCTCCACCAGCGAGGCGATGGCGGCCCAGCGGGCGCCACCATCATCGCCACTGGCGAACAGGGCGTTCTTGCGGCTGAGGCAGATGGGACGGATCGCCCGCTCCACGGCGTTGTTGTCGACCTCGATGAGGCCGTCGTCGAGGAACTGCTCCAGTCCCGTCCGGTGGTTCAGCGCGTAGCGGATCGCTTCCGCCGTCGGGCTGCTCCGCGGCAGGCGCCCGAGCTGGGCGTCGAGCCAGGTGAACAGCTCCGCCACCAGCGGCCGACTGCGGGCCTGGCGCACCGCCAGGCGTTCCATGGCAGGACGGCCGCGGATTTCTGCCTCGATGGCGTAGAGGGCGGCGATGCGCTGCAAGGCTTCGCTGGCGATCGGCGCCGCGCCGCCCTTGACCAGGTCAAAAAACCCGCGCCGCACATGCGCCCAGCAGAACGCCAGCGTCACGTCCCCGGCTAGCGCCTTGTAGGCGGCGTAGCCGTCGCACTGGACGATGCCGCGGTAGCCCGCCAGCAGCGCCCTGGCATGCTCCTGCCCGCGGCCAGGGGCGTAGCGGAACACCACCGCCGGGGGATCGGTGCCAC
>NZ_PDOA01000032.1 GCF_003116135.1 Teichococcus aestuarii
TGTCGGGTAGCGCCGCCGCTCAAACGCTGCCTGCCGGGCACGGTGTTCCTTGGTCCACATCCAGCCCATCTGGCCACGCAGGGACGCCCAAACACCTCACCACCAGCATTCTCAAACAGGCAGTAAGTGTATGGCCCCGCAGGAGGATGATTATTGTTGGCCGTTATTTTTTCTGCCGGAAGGGTCCTCATCTCAGTTTGGTTGGATTCTGGAGCATGCTTGGTGCCAGCCTTATGTTCTTTGCAGCCCAGTACGAGGGTGGCTATCAGTGGGCCACAAACTCACTGGCTCTTCGTGAGTGGCCGCTAAAAGCGCTTGCACCCGTTATCCCTGCCTTACAGCGCCTTTCAAAACAGAAAAGCGGTAGGGCTGCGCCGATCTGAAGGGCAATGGCGAAGCCCCTGATCTCGGATGAAGTCTGACCGGTGATTGAGCCGCTGCTGCCACCCGAACGGCCCAGGCCGCAGGGCGGACCGCCGGTCGTACCGCCCCGTGCTGCCCTGAGCGGCATCCTCTTCGTGCTGCGCTCTGGCATCCCCTGCGAGATGCTGCCGCGGGAGATGGGCTGTGGATCCGGCGTCACCTGCTGGCGGCGGCTGCGGGACTGGCAGGAGGCTGGCGTGTGGGACCGGCTGCACCGGGAGCTGCTGCGCCGCTTGCACCAGGCGGACCGGGTCGACTGGAGCCGTGCCTGCGTGGACAGCGCGTCCATTGCAGCCAAGAGGGGGGCGCCGGAACCGGGCCGAACCCGACGGACCGTGGCAAGGCAGGCACCAGGCGCCACCTCCTCACCGACCGGCGCGGCATCCCGCTGGCCTTCCTGCTGATCGGCGCCAACACGCAAGCAGGCCCTTCGGCGACCTGCTCGACGCCGTTCCACCATCCCAGGCAAGCCGGGCAGGCCTTATCGCAGGCCGGACAAGCTGCACGCTGACAAGCCCTATGATCATCGCCGCTGCCGCCGCGCCTGCTTTCGGCGCGGGATCAAACACCGGATCGCGCGCCGCGGCATCGAGAGCAGCCGGAGGCTGGGCAAGCACCGGTGGGTCATCGAGCGCACATTCGCCTGGATCAACCGCTTCCGCCGCCTGACCATCCGCTACGAGCGCAGGCTCGACATCTATTATGCCCTCACCGCGCTCGCCTGTTCCCTCATCTGCTTCAACGCGCTTCAGGGGCGGTTTTGAAAGGCGCTGTTAATCCGAATGGCCAATGCCATGGCGCGGCTGCGCTCCGTGGCGCTGCCGGAGCATGCGCGGCGGTCCCTGCTGGAGCAACTCGCCATGGTCCTTGCTGACGACGAGAGGAGCATCGCCTCAGCCAGGGACCTGGAGATTCTCCAGGCCCACGGGCGGCACGCCCAGGAACGACTCGACCGCTGACCGTTTTGCCTCCTTCCAAAGCCTCAGTCTGGCCGTCCCTGGCTCCAAGAAACCTGCCGATCAAAGAGCGGCACGGTGGAGACCGCCATCTTCGCGCTGCCGTCCTTGATCTGGCGTGCGTAGGACACGTAGATCAGCGTGTTGTTCTGGCGGTCATAGATGCGGCGCACCCGGAGGGACTTGAACACCAGGCTGCGCCCCTCGCTGAACACCTCCTCGCCGCCCTTATCCGTCTCGATCTCGCCGATGACGATAGGGCCGGTCTGGCGGCACGCGATCGAGGAATTGGACGGATCCTCGAACCAGTTCCCCTTCGAGACGCGGTCGATGAAGCCGCGGCTGAAGTAGGTCAGATGGCAGGTCACTCCCTGCACCTCGGGATCGGTGAGCGCCTCGACGACGATGTCGTTACCTGTCCAGTCCGTGCTGATTTCACCGACCTGCTCGGCGTCAGCGGGCGCGGCGGCGATCAGTACGGCCGCGGCGGCGAGGAAAAAGTGTCTCATGATTTGCAATCCCTTAGGGTTTGGCGCCGCAGCGCCAGGAATGATTCGTGCCGACTGAACAGGGGCTGACCATGCCAGTTGCAGGCGGGCTAAGGCCTGTTAGAGCTTGATGGCTGTTCACATGTTCCGGGCATGGTGGAGAGCAATGGCAATCAGGTTTTCACGGATGCGACCTGGGCGATCTGCGAGCCACTGATCGGGGAGGCCAAGCCCCACGGTAAGACACCACCAAAGGACCTGCGCCGGACCATCTCAGCGATCCTCTGGCGGCACCAGAACGGCGCCAAGTGGCGCAGCATTCCCGACGATCGTCTGACGCATGACAAGGTTGAGCCCCAGCAGGTAGGGGCTCATGTCCTTGGTGAACGGCTCAGTGTGCAGGTAGCCGGCGTCGTAGAGCGGCACGCGGAAAAGCTCGAGCAGAAGAAAGCCGAGCAGCACGAAGGCCTGCAGTGGGTAGATGCGCACCAGCCAGGCAAAGGCGAACTGCTTGAAGCTCTCCCAGCGCACACCCTCGACGAACTTCCGCCCATCAGCATGGCTGGTCACAAAGCCGCTCAGCAGGAAGAAGAAGCCGGCCCAGAGATAGCCCTTCTCGAAGAACTCGGTGTGGATCGGTGAATACGAGGTTGGGCAGGAAGCTGCCAGAGTTGTGGAACACGACGACCAGCAGCGCGGCGAAGCCGCGGAACGCGGTCAGCGTCGTGAACTCCTTGCGACTGGCTGAATCCAGCCGCGAAACCATGCTCGACATCAATCTCCCTGTTGGAGGCTGACCGCGCGCCGCCACGCGGCGCCGGGCTCCGGGCCGTGACCTTACAGTGGTTCGAAAAGCTGCCAGGCGGCTGCTGGCCGGCCGCCGCGGCGCTTCAGAAGCCGATGACCCCCGTCACCCAAAGCAAAATGACGATTACGCCCGGCACGCCGAGCAGCCAAAGCAGCAATGGCATGATTCATCCCCCTAAGCCTGCGGACGGGTCGAGGCGCCCGCCCTGGTTTGCAGCCGAGCATACGGCAAGAGCGGTGCAGCTTGGTTATCCGCCGGAGCGCCGCCCTGGCGGGTGCCAAGCGCACCCGGCGCTTAGCCCTTGTTCAGGGTGTCGCGAGCCTTGTCTTTGGCGGCGCCATAGGTGTCCTGCACCTTGCCCTCCGCCTTGTCGGCCTGGCCTTCGGCCTTCATCTTCTCGTCGCCCATCATTTCACCCGCTCCCTTCTTGAGCGAGCCCTTGGCCTGCTCCGCCTTGCCCTCAACGCGGTCTTTGTCGACCATGATGTTCTCCAATTCGGTTTGATTGCAGGAAACGCCAGCACGGCGGTAGTGTCACCAGCTCGTTGAGGCGGAGCCCATTGGCAGGTGAGCGAGTCCGCTGCTACTGCCGCACCCTTATCGGCGCTGCGCAGCCTTTATGGCTGCATGCTGGGCTAACCACCGCGCCTCGCCATGGTTTCGCCGCAATTCCATCAAGCGGGCTTGCTGGAGGATCTTGGATCCTGCGTACACCCGCAGCCAGGGCGAGTTCTGTATCTGTACCTACTATCTCCAGCACTACCTATCTGTCTGGTTGTGAGACATCCTTGGCGTTTTCGACGATGGTGCAGATCTTGGCGATGTCCTGCGGCCCAGCTTGCCCGGCAGGTTTGGTTCTGCGGAGCTTTCGTCGGGCGGCAAGGCGCTCCGCGACGATCTGGTTCGGGGTCCGGCCCTGCAAGACCCGCTGTCGTCGGACGTTGTAGGCAGCGTTTGAGCGGCGTCAAATGCGAGGGTCTGAGCGCGCTTGCAGTTCCAGGGCAAAAGGTCGTCAAGCCTGGAGGCAGAATGGTCAGCGATGCGGGCGAGCACATCGGCGAGCCAAGCGCGGGGCTCCACCCTATTCAGCTTCGCTGCGGCGATAAGCACGTAGATCATCGCGGCGCTTGCTGCCACGGTTGCTGCCTGCGAGCAGCCAAGTCTTTCTACAGTGGACCGCACTGCGGAACGCGCGTTCGGCAGCGTTATTTGTTGAATCGATCTGGCCATCGCAGAGAATTGGAAACAATAATTCCAACGGTGGACGAGACCCAACGCTTGGACGTGTAGTTCAATGCCTTCGTCAAATCGTTGTGGCGCGATCGATTCCGCACGGAAGCTTCGAGTATGCGGTGGCAGTCAATTATTTCTGTACTTCAATAGCCGCTCGTCACTATCAAAGGGCGATTTCAGCGCTCCCGCTTCGCCATATCATGAGAAAAGGCGTTGTAGGTGCCGTGCTGCGTAACCTGGCCCGGCCTTTGGACGAACAGGACATGCAACCAGGCTTTCAGCCTCCCGGCGGCATAGGAGATAGCTATCGATGACAGCGGTCGCGATCTTCGCCAAGACGGCCGCGCTCAGCCCGGTCAAGACCCGGCTGGCTGCCGCTATCGGCCCTGACACTGCCACCGTTTTCCATCGACTTTCCGCCTGGGCCTGCGGCTCGGTGGTCACCGCCTGCGCGCCGCTTCTGCACGGCTACTGGGCCGTGGCGGAACAAGATGGGCTCGGCCACACAGACTGGCAGGGCCATCCCACCCTCTGGCAGGGGGAAGGCGGGCTGGGGCGGAAGCTCCACACCATCTACGCCGCCCTGCAGGAGCGCCACGGGCGCGTCCTGTTGCTCGGTTGCGACGCGCCGCAGATCAGCCCGGCCAAACTGCTCGCGGCGGCGCGCGCACTGGAGACCGGGCCGCACCCCTTTGTCATGGGCCGCGCGGAGGATGGCGGCTTCTGGCTGTTCGGCGGGCGCTTGCCCATCCCTGCGGAGGTATGGATGACCGTTCCCTATTCGCAACCGGACACGGCGGAGCGCCTGCTTGCCGCCCTCGTCCCGATCGGCGGCACCGGCTTCCTACCCACCCTGCGGGACGTGGACGAGGCAGGCGACCTCGCCCCCCTGGCCACCGCCCTTGCGGCCCTTCCGCAACCCTTACCGGAACAGGTGCGCCTTCGTGCCTGGATCGAGGCGCTTCCGCGGCAGGCTGGCGTCACGTACCTGGAGGATCAGGCATCATGATGCCCGACACCCTTTCGCCGCCACCCAAGTTTCGCGATCCGGCCGTGACAGCCAAGGGAGAGGCGCGGGCGAGGGTCTCGCTCTCCGCTCTGCGGACGCTGTGGATCAACACCGGCACGCTGTGCAACCTCGCCTGCGCCAACTGCTATATCGAGAGCAGCCCGCGCAACGATGCGCTGGATTATATCCGGCTGGACGAGGTTGTGGCCTACCTGGATGAGATCGCCGCCGGCCACCTGCCGGTGGAGGAGATCGGCTTCACCGGCGGCGAGCCTTTCATGAACCCGGACATACTGCCGATGCTGCGGACAGTGTTGGAGCGCGGCTTCCGCGCCCTGGTGCTGACCAACGCCATGCGGCCCATGCAGCGCCACGCGGTGGCACTGGCGGCGCTGAACGCGGCGCATCCCGACCAGTTGGCGGTCCGGGTCAGCCTGGACCATTATGGCGCCCCCCTGCACGATGCGGAGCGTGGCAGCGGCACCTTCGGCAAGAGCCTGGTGGGGCTGGGCTGGCTGGTGGAGAAGGGTTTCGCCGTCAGTGTCGCCGGCCGCGCCGCCTTCGGGCACGAGCCGGAGGCCGTGCTGCGCCGGGGCTTCGCCGCGCTCTTTGCCGCCGAGGGGCTGCCGATCGACGCCGAGGATCCGGGCGCCCTGGTGCTCTTCCCCGAGATGGATCCGGAGGCCGATGTTCCGGAGATTACCACGGCCTGCTGGGGCATCCTGGGCAAGTCGCCCCAGAGCGTGATGTGCAGCTCGTCCCGCATGGTGGTGAAGCGGCGCGGCGCCGAGCGACCGGCGGTGCTGGCCTGCACCCTGCTGGCCTACGACCCACAGTTCGAACTGGGCGGAACCCTGGCCGAGGCAAGCCGGCCCGTCGCGCTGAACCATCCGCACTGTGCGCGCTTCTGTGTGCTAGGCGGCGCTGCCTGCAGCCGCTGACCTCCATCCCGGGCCCGGGAGAGAAACGCACCGAATGACGCTCTATCGCCGCCCCCTGCTGCGCGCTGTCGCCGGGCTGCTGCCTTTCGAAGGCGAGGTGCGCAGCCAGCCTGCCGCGCGTCTGCCACGACGCGCTCGCCAGCGGCCTCTGGCCCTCGCGGGATGTGCTGCCGAAGGCGGAACGCCGCCAGCAGGGCATCCCGCGCGCGCCGCGGCCGTTGCTCGGGCCAGCACCCCGACGCTTCCCCTGCTGAGAGGAGAAGCAGCCATGGCCGACACCACCCAGTTCATCGCCGGCGCCGCTTTCCCGTCCATGACCTGGGCGCAGACCGATGGCGGCCGGCTGGACCCTGCGGGGATGCGGGGCTGGCGCCTGCTGGTCGTCTATCGCGGCGCCCATTGCCCGCTCTGCGAGAGCTATCTCGGCACCCTGGAGGGGCTGCTGGGCGAGTTCCGCGCGGCGGGCATCGCCGTCGCCGCTGTTTCGGGCAACCCGAAGGAGAAAGCTGAGGCAAAGGCGGCGGAGCAGGGCTGGAGCTTTCCCGTGGGCTACGGCATGACGGTGGAGGAGATGCGCCAGCTCGGCCTCTACGTCTCCACGCCCCGCTCGCCCGAGGAGACGGACCGGCCCTTCCCCGAGCCGGCGATCTTCGCCATCCGTCCGGACGGCACGGTGCAGATTGTCGATGTCTCCAACGCCCCCTTCGCCCGGCCCGATCTCGCGGCGCTGCTGAAGGGGCTGCGCTTCATTCAGGCCAAGGACTACCCCGTGCGCGGCACCGCCTGAGGCGGCGCGGCCAGCCGATGCCGGCGCGGCTGCTCCTGGCGGGGGCGGGGCACGCCCATCTGCACCTGCTGCACCGCGCGGCCGCGCTGCGCGCGGCGGGCCTCGCCCCCGTGCTGATCAGCCCGGCGCGGTTCCACTATTCGGGCCTCGCCGGCGCCGTGCTGGCGGGCGCCCTGCCGGAGAGCGCCAACACCGTCGATGTCGCGGCGCTGGCGGCGGCGCGCGGCGTGCCGCACCTGGACGGGCTGCTGGAGCGGGTGGATACCGCAGCCCGTCGCGCCTGGCTGGCGGATGGACGATGGATGGATTTCGACCTCGCCTCCTTCAATCTCGGCAGCGTCGCGGCGGCACCGGCGGCGCTGCTGGACGCGCCCGGTGTCTGGGCGGTGAAGCCGCTCGGCGGCCTCGCCACCCTGCGGCGGCGGCTGGTGGCGGAGATCGAGGCCCGGGAACGCTGCCCTGCCCTGGTGGTGGCCGGCGGCGGCGCCTCGGCGCACGAGGTCGCGGCCTCGCTCGCCGCGCTGGCCCGGC
This sequence comes from Teichococcus aestuarii, assembly GCF_003116135.1. Taxonomy (GTDB): domain Bacteria; phylum Pseudomonadota; class Alphaproteobacteria; order Acetobacterales; family Acetobacteraceae; genus Pseudoroseomonas; species Pseudoroseomonas aestuarii. Next base: position 7,177 of record NZ_PDOA01000032.1, read on the forward strand.
GGCACGGGGTGGCGCCGCGCGTGGCGCTGCTTGGACCCGCCCCCGGTGGCAAGGATGGCTGGGCGCCGCCCGCCGCGCTGCGGACGCTGCGCCGGAACCTCGCCGGGCAGGGCATCGCCCTGGTGGAAGGCCGTGCCGTGGCCCGCAGGCCCGGCGCCTGCGTGCTGGAGGACGGCACCGACCTGCCCTGCGACATGCTGGTGCTGGCCACCGGGCTGCGCGCGCACGCGCTGGTGGCGGAGCTCGGCCTGCCGGTGGATGCGCGCGGCCGGCTGCGCCTGACCTCCGCCCTGCATTCCGTGGCCGACCCTGCCATCTTCGCGGCGGGGGACTGCGCCGTGGTCGAGGGCCACCCGCGGCCTATGGTGGGCGTGTTCGGCGTGCGCGCCGCACCGGTGCTGCACCACAACCTTGCCGTTCATGCCGCCGGTGGGAAACCCGCCGCCTTTCGGCCGCAGCGGCGCTGGCTGGCCATTCTCGACCTCGGCGATGGCACCGGGCTGGCCGCGCGCGGGCGGCTCTGGTGGCATGGGCGCGCCGCGCTGTGGCTGAAGCGGCGGCTCGATCTTGGCTTCGTCCGCCGCATGCGCGCCGCCGGGGAGGCGCAGCCGTGACGGAGGCCCCGCATCTCTCCGTGGTCATCCCCCTGGCGCCGCGAGAGGCGGAGCATGGCGGGCTGCTTGCTGCCCTGCATGCCCTGCCGCCGGGGCAGGAGGTGATCCTTGTGCGCGCCGCCGGGCAGGCGCCGCTCGATCCTGGCCCCTGGCCGCCTCACCTGCTGCTGCGCCATGCCGAGGCCCCGGCCGGGCGGGCACGGCAGATGAACGCCGGCGCCCTCCTGGCGGGCGGCGAATGGCTTTGGTTCCTGCACGCGGACAGCCGCCTGCTGCCTGGCACGCTGCCGGCGCTGCTGCGCTTCACGGCGCGCGGCGCCCCGGCGCTGGGCTGGTTCACGCTGCGCTTCCGCGCCGACGGCCCCTGGCCCACGCAGCTGAATGCCTGGGGCGCCAACTGCCGCTCCGCCTGTCTCGGCCTGCCCTTTGGCGACCAGGGGCTCGTGCTGCCGGCAGACAGCTTCCGCGCCCTCGGCGGCTATGACGAGGCGGCGTCCTATGGCGAGGACCATCTGCTGGTCTGGGCCGCCCACACGGCGCGGCTGCCGGTGCGGCCGGTGGGGGCAGCGCTCTCCACCTCGGCCCGTAAATATGCCTGCCGAGGCTGGCTCGGCACGACCTGGCTGCACTGGCGCCTCACCGCCCTCCAGGCCTGGGGGGCGTGGCGCCGCCTGCGCGCCGCCCGTGCCGCCGCGCCGCCGCGCCGCTAGGCATCCGCGCCTTGTGCGAGCCCGTCCCTGGCGCCGCCGTCTCGCAATGCCAATCCTCGTCGGGCTGCTTGCCACGGCGTGAGCAGGCACAATTTCCGGGGTGCCGCGTCCGACGCCAGGTAACCTCGCCTCCCGGCATGGCGAACAGGCAGGAGAACCCGGTCATGGGACCATCCGGAGCGCCTGTGGCGGCGCGCCGCGCGGCAGCGGGGATCGAATGTCGGGCGCCATGGCCATCCCATCCTGCGCGGGCCTTGGCCTGTTGAGCGGGGCGCGGGCCACGGCGCAGGACCGCCACCCGCATTGGGCGGCGCTGATGGCGCGGGCGCAGGCGGGCGATGCGCGCGCCTATGAGGCGCTGCTGCGCGAATGCCTGCCGCTGCTGCGCGCCGTCTGCCGCGCCCGCCTGCGCGAGCCGGCCGAGGCGGAGGACGCGGTCCAGGACACGCTGCTCAGCCTGCACCGGGTCCGCCACACCTACGACCCCGCACGCCCTTTCCGCCCCTGGCTGATGGCGATCGCGGAGCGGCGGGTGGCCGACCGGCTCCGCAGGCTGGCGCGCCAGGGCGGGCTTACCCCTCCGGTGGAGGAGGCGGAGGAACCGCGCGAGCCCGGCCCGGGCGCGGAGCAAACGCTGGCCGACCGGCAGGACACCGCGCGGCTGCGCGAGGCTGCCCAGGGCCTGCCGCCGGCCCAGCACACCGCCGTGATGCTAACGAAAATTGAGGAGCTTTCGCTGGCCGAGGCGAGCCGCCGCTCCGGCATGTCGGTCGGGGCGCTGAAGGTCGCGACCCATCGCGCCCTACATGCCCTGCGGCGGCGCCTGAGCGGGGAGGATTGACGAGCGATGCGCAGCGAGGAGCTGATCTCCAGACTGGCAAGGGATTTGCGGCCGGTGCGGCGCCTGCCCGGCCCGCTGGCTCTCACCGCGGCCTGGGTCGCGCTGGCTGCCTGCGTGGTGGGCACGGCGGTGCTGCTCATGGGCCCGCGCGAGGACCTAATGGCGCACCTTGCCGCGCCCGACCGCGCCCTGCCGCTGCTGGCGGCGGTGGCCACCGGGCTGCTGGCGGGCTTCTCGGCCTTCCAACTCGCCCTACCCGACCGCGACGGGCGCTGGGGGCTGCTGCCGCTGCCGGCCGTCCTGCTGTGGCTGACGGGCATGGGCTGGGGGTGCCTGGCGGACCTCGCGCGGATCGGGCCGGCGGCCCTGCGGCTCGGCGCCAGCTTCGCCTGCTTCGGCTTCATCACCGCGCTTGGCCTGCCGCTCACGGCCGGCATCGCCTTCATGGCGCGCCACGCGGCTGCGTTGCGGCCGGGACCCGTGGTGGCGCTGGGCGGCCTGTCCGCCGCCGCGCTGGCCAGCGTGGGGCTGAGCTGCGTCCACCACCTCGACGCCGCGCTGATGGTGTTGGCCTGGCACGGGGTCGCGATGCTCTGCGTCACTGCCGTGGCGTGGAACTGCGGGCCGTGGCTGCTGCGCCGCCTGGGCGCCGCCGCGCCGCGCCTGTAACCCGCGCGCCGGCGGCACCGAAGAGGCAGGCGGACCAGCACGGAAGAACCACCATGGATGATCCCCAGGCCAGCCGCGGCCGCCGCCCGGAGAGCCGAGGCGGCGTGCTGCATACAGATCTTTGCGTGCTGGGCGCCGGCTCGGCCGGGCTGTCCGTCGCGGCGGGCGCGGCGCAGATGGGCGCCGCCGTGGTGCTGGTGGAGCCAAACCTGATGGGCGGCGACTGCCTCAACACCGGCTGCGTGCCCTCCAAGTCGCTGCTCGCTGCCGCCCATGCGGCGCAGGCCATGCGCGAGGCTGGCCGCTTCGGGATACGACCGCACGAGCCGGTGGTGGATGCCGCCCGCCTGCACGCGCATGTGCATGGCGTGATCGCTGCCATCGCGCCGCATGACTCGGTGAAGCGGTTCGAGGGGCTCGGCGTCACCGTGCTGCGCGCCGCTGGCCGCTTCACCGGGCCTGACGAGGTGGAGGCGGGCGGCACCCGCGTAAGGGCACGGCGCTTTGTGGTGGCCACCGGCTCCTCCGCCGCCATGCCTCCCATCCCCGGCCTGACCGATGGGCCGGTGCTGACCAACGAGACCATCTTCGGCCTCGCCGAGATTCCCAGCCACCTCGCCATCCTCGGCGGCGGGCCGATCGGAGTGGAGATGGCGGTGGCGTTCCGCCGCCTCGGCAGCGCGGTGACGCTGGTGCAGCATGGCACCATCCTGCCGAGGGACGAGCCGGAGGCCGTGGCCATCCTACGCGCCGCGCTGCGGCGGGAGGGGGTCGCGCTGCTGGAGCACGCGCGGGCCACATCGGTGGAGCACCACGCGGGCGGCGTGCGGCTGTGGCTGGAGGGCGCGGGGGCGGTGCAGGCCACCCACCTGCTGGTCGCCGCCGGACGTCGCGCCAACACCGCAGGGCTGGGGCTGGAGACGGCAGGCATCGCCACGCATGAGCGCGGCATCAGGGTAGATGCGGGGCTGCGCACCGGCAACCGCCGCGTCTTCGCCATCGGCGACGTAGCGGGCGGGCCACAGTTCACTCATGTCGCGGGCTACCACGCGGGCATCGTCATCCGCCGTGCGCTGTTCGGCCTGCCGGCCAGGGTAGACTACGCCGCCCTGCCCTGGGTCACCTATGTCGACCCGGAACTGGCCCATGTCGGCCTGACCGAGGCCGCCGCGCGCGATGCCGGTCACGCCGTGACGGTGCTCGCCGAGCCGCTCGCCGGCAACGACCGCGCCCAGGCGGAGCGGACGACGGAGGGCCTCATCAAGGCTGTGCTGGGGCGGCGCGGCCGCGTGCTTGGCGTTACCATCGTGGCGCCACGCGCGGGCGAGATGATTGCGCTCTGGGGGCTGGCGATCCAGAAGCGCCTCGGCATCGGCGCCATCGCCGCCTCGCTGCCGCCCTACCCGACCATGGGCGAGATCTCGAAGCGCGCGGCAGGCGGCCACTACACGCCGCGGCTCTACGGCGAACGGGCGCGGCGCCTTGTCGGGCTGGTGCAGCGGTGGCTGCCGTGAGCGGCCGCGCGGCGCGGCTGCTGGGCAACCGCCGGCTGTGGATCGGCCTCGGCCTCGTCGCCGCCTTCCTGGCCCTGCGCTTCAGCGGCTTGGGCGAGGTGTTCTCCCTCGAAACCCTGTCGCGGCATCAGGAGGCGCTGGCGCGGCTGGTGGCGGAGCACGCTGCGCTGGCGGCGCTGGGCTACCTCGCGGTCTATGTCGGCGTCGCGGCCTTGTCGCTGCCCGGTGCCACGGTGCTGACCCTGGCGGGCGGCTTCCTGTTCGGTGCCGTGGCCGGAACGGGGCTGACGTTGGTGGGCGCCACAGCGGGCGCCACGCTGCTGTTCCTGATGGCGCGGCGCCTGTTCGGCGCCAACGCTCTGGACCGGCTGGGTGAGCGGGCGCGGCAGCTGGGCGAGAACATGCGCGGCAATGCCGCCTCCTACCTGCTGATGCTGCGGTTGGCGCCGGTCTTTCCCTTCTTCCTGGTCAACCTGGTGCCGGCCTTCGTGGGCGTCAGGCTGCCGGTCTTCGTGGCTACGACGCTGCTGGGCATCCTGCCCGGCACGGCGGTGTTCAGCCTCGCTGGCGCTGGGCTCGGCGAGGTGCTGGCCGCAGGCGGCACGCCAGAGATCTCCGGCGTGCTGACGCCGCGCGTGGTGGGCGCGCTGCTGGGCCTGGCCGCGCTGTCGCTGCTGGGCATCCCGCTGAAGGCACGACTGTCGCGTGGACAGAGCTGAGAGGCATCGTCAACCTGGCAAGGCGCGATCCGTTGGGGAGGATTGGCCATAAGCCGGAAAACTCCCGCAAGGACCGGGCCGGTTTTCCGGTTTAAGGCCAACAGGACAAATAGGAGTGCAGTCGCTCAAATCTCACGCGACAACCCCTGGCAACCGCCTGTGGTGGTCACACGTTGCTCCGCTGACCGGAGGATCCAGGATCATGCGACAGCTCCTCGCCCGTAGCATCCTTTTCCTTGGTCTAACGCTCCTGGCTTCCTGCGCAGGCCACGGTCCTGCGGGGTTCGACCAAACTATGTCCACCTATGTTGGCCAACCGGAAGTGCGCCTGGTTGAGGGGCTGGGCGTGCCCCAGCGTGTCTATGAGACAGAGGGCCGGCGCTTCCTGGAGTATGACTTTGGCAGCAAGGCTGTTCCTGCATCCTCAGGTTTCAGCTTCGGCCTTGGTGCAGGAAGCTTCGGCGGTGGCCGTTACGGACGTGGTGGCGGTATCGGCACTGGGATTGGGATTGGCATTCCGCTTGGTGGTTCTGGCTATGAGGCGGCTCCGTGTATTGTCACGTTCGAAGTTCGCGACGACCGAGTGCTGGATTTCCGCCGCCAAGGAGAAAGCTGCCGCTGAAGCAGCGCCAACTGTCGGCGTTTCTCCATCGGCGTGTGTCAGCACGGCAGGGCCCTCAACAGGCCATAACGGGATCTGCTCACTGCTTATCAGGCACAATGATCAGCGCGGCCATACTCGTCTGAATGGCCACCCCGGTCGCCACGTTTTCCAGAACGTGGCATAGCATCTCGCGACGGCACTAATGGAGCCAGCTAACGCTCTGTGCCCGCGTCTTTAAACTGCGGCTGGTCAGCTCTGTGAAGAATCTCCTGCCGGATGCAAATAGCGCAAACTTGCATGTCATGTGCGGCACCAGAAATCGATATGGGCCTCTTGCATCAAAAATAGCCAATTACTCTTTTCATTGAAAAGTGAGAACAATTTGAACGAGAAGGTACGACATTAAAGGGAGGCGCCGGACGTTGTACGGGCGTCCGTAAGGTGAACCCCAAGTTATGCAAATATTTCGGTGGCGGGTATGCGTCGGCTAACGCTGCGAACGCGACTGATATGTCTTGTGATTGCGGGTGTCTTTCCGCTGCTCGCCTTCAACCTCGTCAGCATCTATGACCGCTATCGAGACGACCGTGCGCGCGCCTCCCAGCAGGCGCTCGACCTTGCACGCGGCTTGGCGCTGTCCGTCGAGGGTGAGATCCGCGCCCGCATTGCTGTGCTCCAGGTCCTTGCTCTGTCGCGCTCGCTCGTGGACGGGGATCTGACCACCTTTCGTGCGCAGGCTGAAGCCGTGGTCGCTCAGCAGGCGCCAGGCTCCAACATCCTGCTTCTGCGCGAGAACGGGCAGCAGGTACTCAATACGGCTCTGGCGCCCGGCGCGCCCTTACCGGTGCGACAGTACCTGGAAAACCAGCGCCAGGTCTTTGCCACCGGTCGCCCGTCTGTCTCGGACATCTACTTCGGAATTGTGCTGCGCCGGCCCCTCGTGGCTGTCGAAGTGCCGGTGCGGGACGCGGATGGGCGGGTCGTCTTGGTGCTCGCGCTGAACCCCACGCTCGATGCCTTCGAGCCCCTGGTTCGACGACAGCTTCCTGATCCTGGATGGACCATCGCGATCTTTGATCGGGCCGGCATCGTCGTTGCCAGCGTGCCGTCTTCCGAGCGCTATATTGGGAGCCCAGTGGCGCCCGACATGCGGAAGGCCTGGTTGTCAGGCAATACGGAGGTGATCGCCGAATCCTCGTCTCCGGAGGGAGCCCGCACGCTGACCTCTTTCAGCCGGGTACCCGAGCTGGGCTGGGGCGTTGCGGTCGCGGTTCCGGTGGCAGACCTTGCACGACCGGCGCGGCGGGCCGCGGTGACATCACTCTTCGTGGGGCTGGCGCTGCTCACTCTGGGGCTCGCCTACACCCACTGGATCGCTCGCGGCGTCCTGCAGCCGATTCGGGACCTTCTCCGCCGCACCGCCGCACCGGACGACAACGATCCTGGTCCGGCGCCAGCCGGCCTGGGCCTGCCGGAAGCCGATGCGCTGGCGCTCGCGCATCTCGACGAGGCTCGCCGCCGCCGTGCGGCGACCGCCGCCCTGGTGGACAGCGAGCGCCGCTTGCGGCTCGTCGTCGCCGAGTTGGACCACCGTGCCAAGAATGCTCTCGCAACCGTGCAGTCGCTCGCTTTCCAGACCGCGCGCAGCGATGCCGGTGCAGACCCTGCGCGCTTCACCGAGGCTTTCACCTCGCGCCTGCAGGCTCTGGCGCGGGCACATGACCTGCTGACGGCCTTCTCGTGGGAAGGTGCCGCGCTGGGCGCCGTCGTGACGGCCGGCTTGGCTCCCTGGCTCGCTGCGGACGAGGCGGCAGCTGAGCCGCGCCTCGTGGTGAGTTGCCCCTGCGACCTTCCGATACCGCGGACGGCACCAGGCCAGGCTCAGGCGCTCGCCATGGCTTTGCATGAGTTGGCCGTGAATGCTGTCAAGCATGGTGCCCTATCCGTGCCCGGAGGTCGCGTCGAAGTCAGGTGCTGTGCCGCTCCGGCCGGCCTGAGTGGGGAAATCGAATGGACGGAGACGGGTGGGCCGCTTGTTTGCGGACCGCCTACAAGACGAGGCTTCGGAACCCGGCTCCTTGAACGTGCCCTGCTGCACGACCTTGGACCAGGAGCAAGGGTTACCCTGGACTTCGCCGCAAGCGGCTTGCGGGCAGTAATCCGCTTCTCGCCCCGAGAAACCAAGCACGAGCTGTGAAGTGTCTCAGCAGCGCAAAGCATGCCGGACAAGCTATGTAATTTTAGAGCGATTCCATACTGGGTGGCGGCGGCGAGGATCTGACCCCTTGAGCCGGGTGCCCGTTAGGCTACCGGCTAGCATTTGCCGCGATAGACAGCTATGCGCCCCTTTCCGGCAACAACCTTAGGTCGAGGATGCCTGAAAGCGGGCTTTCGGCACCAGTAGACGGTGTCCCCCTCTCGCCTTATGGCTCGTAACCTATCCCATCCTGCTTCAACCTCGCTCCCCGCCACGGGAGAAGCCGCCCCGGTTCAGAGCCATGGTCCGCTGTGGCGTCGGGCGGACCGCGTTAGATTCGATTTTCCACGTAAGAGATGCCGCTGATGCCCCTCTTTGTCTCCTTGTGCGCCGTGCGCGCGTCGCGGTGCGCATGAGTGTTCCCCGCCTGGAATGGACCGCGGGCACCGCCGCTCATGACGCGGCCTGGCTGTCCGGGGCGGGCGCTCTCCCTCCCCGCCGCGTCGTCGCCGTCGATGACACGATCCGCGCCGACGATGCCTTCCGTCTGGCCTCCGAGAGCGTCGGGCTGCTGTGGGGCGGCGATTTTCAGAACGCCCGGCAGCTGCTCCAGGCGATGACGCGCCGCCTCAACAAGCAGACGGAACGCAGCCGCCTGCCCGATGACATGCCCATGCGCGAGCGCTTCAACCGCTACCGGCAGGGCCAGGCGCGCCGGGCGCGCACCCTGGGCATGGTGCTGATCCCGCTCGATGCCGCCCAGGCGATTCCCCTGCGGCGCGCGCCGGATGTGCGCGCGGCCCTGCGCCATGCGCTCGACCTGCCGGAAGGCAACGCCATCGTATCGCTGCGCGAACTGCAGGGCATGGTGGGTGCCTATGAATGGCACCGCAACGGCGTGCCGGTCCCGGCTCTGGCAGGCGAGACGATTCACCCGGATTTCGGCGTGTTCTCACCGATCCGCGGCGAATACCTCGATCTGGTCGCACGCGCACCATTGCCGATGGGCGGGACCGCCCTCGATATCGGCACCGGCACCGGCGTGCTGGCCGCCATTCTGGCCCGGCGCGGCATGCCGATGGTCATCGCCTCCGACCTGTCGCCGCGCGCCCTGGCCTGTGCCCGCGCCAATATCGAGCGGCTGGGCCTCTCAGGGCAGGTGGTGGTCCAGGAGGCCGACCTGTTCCCGCCGGGGCGCGCCGCCCTGGCGGTGTGCAATCCGCCCTGGCTGCCCGGCAAGGCGTCCTCGACCCTTGAGCAGGCGGTGTATGACCCGGACAGCCGCATGCTGCGCGGCTTCCTGGGCGGATTGGCGGCGCATCTGTTGCCGGGCGGAGAAGGCTGGCTGATCCTGTCCGACCTTGCGGAACATCTGGGCCTGCGCAGCCGCGACCAGTTGCTGGGCATGATCGAGGCGGCCGGCCTGGTGGTCATCGATCGGCTCGACACCCGGCCGCGCCATGGCAAGGCCTTCGACGCCAGCGACCCGCTGCACGCGGCGCGGCTTCAGGAGACGACCTCGCTCTGGCGCCTGGGCGCGGCGAAACCCTGATAGCAGCGGGCGCGTCACTGCGGCACAGGATGGCCCAGGCGTGTATGGAGCGAGCGGCGCGGTCGGGCAAAGCCGGCTTCCTTGCGCAATGCGCCCGGGCCCCGGTGCCCTGGCCGCCGACAGGGCGCTACGAGCGCAGGTCTTTCTTCGCGGACCGGTACACTCTCTGCAGCATGGCCTGACGACGGCGTTCGACCTCCTGCGCCATCCGGTCCTTCTTTACCCCCAAGGCCGCCAGCTCCTGGCTCAGCTTCTGGAAATGCGCCCAGCGGCCGGCGTCGAGAAGGCCTTCCTCCAGCGCCCCGCGCACCGCGCAGCCCGGTTCGCTGCTGTGCCCGCAGTCGCGGAACCGGCAATTCCGGGCAAGCTGTTCTATGTCGTCGAAGACCGTGCTGAGACCTTCATCCGCGTCCACCAGGCCCACTTCACGTATGCCGGGCGTGTCGAGGATCAGCCCTCCACCGGGGAGCAGGATGAGCTGCCGGTGGCTGGTGGTGTGGCGCCCGCGGGCATCGGCGGCGCGGATTTCCTGGGTCGCCATCCGCTCCTCACCCAGCAGGGCGTTCACCAGAGTGGATTTGCCGACGCCCGACGAGCCGATCAACACACAGGTCTCGCCCGGCGAGATGTGCTCCATCAAGGCGTCCAGACCCAGCTCTTGACGCGCCGAGACGACAAGCACCGGGCAGCCTGCCGCCAGGGCGGCTATCTCGGCGGCCTGGCTTTCGGGCTGCTCGCACAGATCGGCCTTGGTCAGCACCACCACCGGCCGCGCACCGCTCTGCCAGGCAGCGGCGAGGAAGCGCTCAAGCCGGCGCGGATTGAGGTCAGCGTTCATCGAGGTGACGACGAAGACGACGTCGATATTGGCGGCGATGACCTGCAGCGTCTGCACGCTGTCGGCCGCCCGGCGCACAAAGGCCGTGCGGCGAGGCAGGACGGCATGGATGGTGGCCTTGCCCTCGCCAGCCTTTGCCGACAGCGCCACCCAGTCGCCGGCGGCCGGATGACCTGCCTCCCGAGCCTCGTGGCGCAGGCGGCCGGATAGCCTGGCGCTCAGGTTGCCGCCATCCGTGACCACCAGATGCGCTTCGCGCTGCTGGACGATGATACGCCCGGGGAGGTGACCGGCGCGCGCATGCGGCTCGAAATCCAGTTGCAGCGCGTCGGACCAGCCGTACTGTTCGATCAAAGGCGGCACTCTCACGTGAAGTGGGCATCCTAGCACCGACAGGATGGCGAGCCGATCAATTTGGGCTTTGGCAGGTTGCAAGGCCGTTGGCCCAGCACCGCGCGGGTAGCGGTGCATTGCGCCGCCAATGGCCCGCTGCCAGGTCTTGCTCAGGGATTGGCGCTGTCCCGCCCGACAATAGCCCCGCCGGCCACCTGAGCACGACCATTGGTGACCTTAACCCGGGCAGGGGACAGGCAGCTTTTTCCTGCCGGCAGCCTGACACAGTGCCTCTTGCTCTGTTGAAATCTTCCTGACCAACCTCTGAGGATCATGAGGTTGTGGGTGGGGACGCGCAGGACGAGTTCACGCCGCTGAGCCTGATGGCCGCGCGCGGTCAGGGCGGAGCCGAGGCGGCGCTTGTGCTGGCTGAAGCCGCTCGCGATGCGCCAGCGCTGGTTGTAGATGGGGCGAGGGAAGTGCTGGCGGAGAGCACGCCGGCAGGGCGTTCTCGGCCAGCGCTGTCCAGTATTCCGCCGGTTCAGGGCAATGATGCTGCGCCCGATGCCGGGAGGTCCGACTGCCATAGCTGGCAAGCTTCGCCGCCCGACGGCCAGCGCCTCACGCGTGACCCGTACCGCCGGCTTCGTCATCCCGCGCATCGATGATCTCGTAACCAGATCCCAGATGCCGCTCCAGCGCTCCATCGGGCTTCAATAAAACAAAAGGCACTGTGAATGGGCTTCAGCAGCCAAGCCCCTCCAAATTCGCCAGCAAGTGTGGATGCGGCACCGGCTGCTGCAGCAGAGCCTCGGCCGCCAGGCAACTCTCCAACACCAGCCTCTCGCCATATCTGGGCCCTACCACCTGCAGGCCAACAGGCAAGCCCGCTCTCGACACGCCGCAGGGAATGGACGCGGCAGGCTGCCCGGTCAGGTTGAAGGGCAAGGTGTAGGCCACGCCGTCGCGCCAGCGATCATAGGCCGGGGAGTGATACACAGTCTCGACCGGCGGCGCGACATGTGGCGCCGTTGGAGTCAGCAGCAGGTCGTGGTTCTCATGCAGCGCTGCAAAGCACCGATGGAGCCGTGCGCGTGCCGCTTCGCCGGCGAGCAGCCGCTCGGCGCTCAAGTCGAGGCCCCGTTCGGCAATCCGACGGAACTCAGGGTCAAGCTCGCCCCAGCGTTCCCGTGGCACGCCTCGCAGCAGATGCGCGAAGCCTGCGACCCAGAAATCCTCAAAGACAGGCTGCAGTGGCTGGATCACCGGCCCGACATCTTCGATATGAGCACCCGCCTCGCGCAGACAGGCCATGGCCTGCTCCAGGCAGGCGCGCACGTCCCGGTCGGGCTCTACCCCGCCGAGGTTTGGTGCGTAGGCCAGGCGCAGGCCCTGCAGCCTCGGGCGCAGTGCAGTCAGCCAGTGCTCCGGCGGCTCCGGCAGGGCGTACCAGTCGCGACGGTCCGTCTGTGCCATGACTTGCAGAGCAAGTGCCGCATCGGCGACGTTGCGCGTGAGCGGCCCGCCCGCATTCAATGTCGCAAAAATGCCCTCGGCCGGGTGATGCGGCACCCGCCCAAAGCTAGGCTTGAAGCCGAAGAGGCCGCAGAAGCTGGCGGGAATGCGGATGGACCCACCGGCATCGTTGCCGTGGGCAATGGTGCCAATGCCGGCAGCCAAGGCTGCCGCCGCCCCGCCGGAAGAGCCGCCGCTGGAGCGGCCAAGCGCCCATGGATTGCGTGTGAAGCCTTTGAGCCGACTGTCCGTGATGCCTTTCCAGGCAAACTCCGGCGTGGTCGTTTTTCCGAGGATCACCGCCCCGGCCTCTCGCAGGCGCGCGACCACGGGCGCATCTTCGGCTGCCGGGATGGCCGAGGAGGTGGTCGACCCGTTACGCGTCGGCCATCCCTTCATGTCCACATTGTCTTTGATCGTGACGGGCACGCCATCCAGAGGGCCGCGGGTCGCCCGCTGCCGCCAACGCTGGGCGGCCTCCTGCGCTGCGTGGAGGGCACCCTCCCGGTCCACCGCCTGGAAGGCGTTCAGCGCTGGCTCCAGCACCTCAAGACGTGCCAGATGCCGCTCGGCAACCTCCACCGGCGACAGATTGCCTGCCGCGTAACGCTGACCCAGCGCCGTGGCTGACAGAAAGCAGATCTCGTCCAACTCCACCACCCTCCTGGCCTTCGCCTTCTGCCGCGCGAGATCTCCCGCGCGGCCTCTCCCGTACGGCGGCTCAGGCCGGACGGACGTTCCAGAACTTGGCAAAGCCGCCAAGGACCCCAGTGATGTTATTGCGCCACGCGCTCGGCTGCCGCATCTGCCCGAGAGGGTAGAAGGGCACGTCTGTCATGCACTGGCGCTGAATATCCTGGCAGATCCTGGCCCGTGCAGCATCGTCGGGCGCCTCGTACCAAGCTTCGTAGAGCTCCTCCGTCCGCGGGCTCGTGGACCAGCCGGCATAGCCGGCCTCGCCGGTTCCGCGCATGGCAATATGTGTGGCCGGCGTCATCCAGTCCGTGCCATTCCAGTTCGTCACGAAGCAGTTCCAGCCGCCCTGCTCCACAGGGCCCTTGTTGGTGCGCCGCTGCAGCAGCGTGCCCCAGTCGGTCGATACGTATTCCACGTTCATGCCGATCTTGCTGAACATGTCCGCCGCCACGTCGCCGAGCGGCTTGATGACGGCGTAATCGCTGGGCACAAGCAGCACGACTTTCTCGCCCGCATAGCCTGCCGCCTTGAGATCCGCTTTGACCTTGTCGTAGTTGCGGGGGCCGCGCAGCGGCTCCAGCCCGGCATCGCTCGCCATCGGAGTGCCTGGGCAGAAGACGCCGATGGGCGTGTGGTACATCGAAGGATCGTCTCCGACGATCGCCTGCATGTAGGATTCCTGGTCGATCGCGCGCATGACGATGCGGCGGATCTCCGGATTGTCGAAGGGCGGCTGAAGGTGGTTGGGCCGCATCATCGACAGGATGCCGGCCGGATCCACCACCTCGACCTTGATCGAGCGGCTGCGCCGCAATACGGGCAGGAGGTCATGATTGGCGTGCTCCCACCAATCCTGCTCACCCGACTGCATCGCCGCGGCCGCGGTGGAAGCATCGGTGATCGTGGTCCATTCGACGCGGTCAAAATAAGCAACCTTGGGACCGGCCGTGCCGCTCGGCGTGCCGCTCTCTCGCGGCTTGTAGCCCGCGAATCGCTCATAAATGTTGCGCGATCCCTGCAGCCGCTCATCCGCCTTGTAGCGGAAGGGACCGCTGCCGACGATCTCGGTGATCTGCTGCATGGCGTCAGTCTTGGCCAAGCGCTCTGGCATCATCGCCGGCATGTAGACGGGCGACTTGCCCAGTGCATCAGGAAGAAGCGGAAAAGGCTTCTTCAAACGGAAGCGGATAGTCCGGTCATCAGGCGCAGAAAGCTCATCCGTTGCCCGCATCAGGGCGCCGCCAAAGGCATCACGCTGTGCCCAGCGGCGGATGCTGGCGACGCAGTCCCGCGCAAGCACTCTTTCTCCATCGTGCCAGAGCAGCCCCTCCCGCAGACGCAGCGTCCAGAGCTTGCCGTCATTCTCAACAACGTGGCCTTCGACCATTTGAGGGGCTGCGGCGTAGTTTTCGTCTTGTCCGTAGAGCGTGTCGAAGACCATGAAGCCATGGTTTCGGGTGATGTTGGCCGTGGTCCAGTGCGGATCAAGAAAAGCCAGGTCTACATGCGGAACGTGGCGCAGCGTGCGGCCTGCAGCACTCCGGGAGACCTTTGGCATTGCCAGCGACAGCGCGGCTGTTCCAGTTGCCAGTAGGAGCGAGCGTCGATGCATGAGTTTTCCTCCCAATTGTGGAGCAGAGTGTCTGCTGACAGGAGGTTACCGCCGTGCAGATGCAGCGCAACCGCGCCAGCTCCTAAAAGTACTTCGTCGGCAGCACTGTGAGGTCGAGACCGGCGGCCTCGGTGGCTTCCTGACCGATGGCTCCGGCCGGCCATCCTGTTCGAGGCGCACCGCTTCTCGTGCGAGAGCGGCGGGCTTCACCAACGTGGAGGCCTTCGTGGCCGCCATGGCGGAGAGCGACGCGCGGCACTTGGTGGCGCTGGACTGGGCCGCCTTTGCCTGCGGCCACACAACGGCACCGCCTACCGCGAGAACCGCTATGACACCCGCCTGGCGGCCGGGCGAAAGGCGCAGCCACCGCTGCCATCCTGGACAGTCGGACGCTGCGCTCCTCTCCCGAGAGCGGCGAGCGGGCGGGGTATGACGGCGCCAAACGCAAGAAGGGTTCCAAGCTGCACCTGGCGGTCGGCACGCTGGGCCATCTGTTGGCTCTCCATGTCACGCCCGCCAGCGCGGATGGCCGCGCTGAGGTCGGGCAGCTGGCCCGGGCGGTACAGGCCTCCACCGGGCAGAGCGTCGAACTGGCCTATGCCGATCAGGGCTACACCGGCGCGCGGGCTGCCGAGGCTGCCAGGGCGTACAGCATCGAACTGGAGGTGGTGAAGCTGCCGGAGGCCAGGCGCGGCTTCGTGCTTCTGCCGGAGCGCTGGGTGGTGGAGCGGTCGTTTGCCTGGGCCAGCCGCTTTCGGCGGCTGGTGAAGGGCTACGAGCGCTACGCCACCACTCTTGCTGATCTCCACCTCCTCGCCTTCGCTTGCATCATCCTCAAGCAAGCCGCTCGACTGGCCGCAGATCCATAACAGCCTTTAAAGTATCACAGAGTCTTTACTACCTATGCGTGCGTATTAAACAATTTAAACAACCTAAAAGAGGGGTTTTGTGGCTAGAAATCATCATAGAGCTTCCCTTCCTTCGCCGAGAGAAACCAGACCATGCCGATCTTCTACGGTTCCGCAAAAGCTGACATCATCAATCTCTCTATGCGTACGGCAGACTACACGATCTACGGCAACGGCCTGGATGACTACTCGGCGTCCTCAAGCAACAACACGATCCACTCCGGCTCTGGCAGCGACACAATCTATGCCGGCTATGGCAGGGACATCGTGCGAGCCGGTGCTGGCAACGACACGATCTTCGGTTATGGAGCCGATGGCCTGACGGCCGGTGCCACCGCGGCCTATGCTGAATACGACGGCAGCGATGTTCTGAATGGGGGCGCTGGCAACGACAGCATCTTCGGTGGGGGCGGCAACGACCATCTCCTGGGCGGCGCCGGCCATGACATTCTCCATGGTGAAGGCGGGAACGACATCGTTGACGGAGGAGACGGCAACGACATCATCTCGAGCGGCGAAGGCGCCGACATTCTGCGAGGTGGTGCCGGCAGCGATGTCTTCATCTACACGTACAGCGCCACCGGTGCTTCGGATGCGAATGGCGGCCGTGACATTATCCGGGATTTCCAGTCCGGGGCCGACAAGGTCGATCTCAGCGGCTACAATATTTCATCGACTGACCTTACCATCAACCAGACCACCAAGGGCTTGTTGCTGAGCTTCCTTGCCGTCTATGAGACGGGGGAGATCCTGCTCGAGGGCGTGAGCGGCTTGCATGCGGGCGATATTATCTTCGCTTGAACCTGATTTCCGTTCGCCGATTTTGATGAGGCCTATCAGTTGCGCCTCCTGATTATCTGGCCTGATCACCAAACAACGTGACAATGCCCTTCCACGGTGTGCTGTTGGTCAGGGCTTGCGTGCGCGTGGATCTGCATCACACGGTCGAGGCGCTGCTGCCGTCTCCGCAGCGGCCTTTCAGTTAGTGCAGGAAAAGGCGTGGTCGCTGCCCTGGAGCATGTCCTTGGTCAGCGACCACTCTCACGCAGCATTACCTCACCCGAACATGTAGTCGGAGCTGGCGAGGTTTGTGACGCCTTGCAGGGTGACATGGTCCACCGAGCCATCGGCTGCCTTGATGGCGAAGACGCTGCTGCCCTCGTGGTAGATGCTGGCGCCCTTGCCGAAG
>NZ_PDOA01000033.1 GCF_003116135.1 Teichococcus aestuarii
CTGTCGGGTAGCGCCGCCGCTCAAACGCTGCCTGCCGGGCACGGTGTTCCTTGGTCCACATCCAGCCCATCTGGCCACGCAGGGACGCCCAAACACCTCACCACCAGCATTCTCAAACAGGCAGTAAAACCGATGGAACCGGTAGCTGCCGGCGAAAAGCGGCCTTGCCATGCCGATTCCCATCTTCGCCGAGAGACCTCACCGGCAGACCTGCAAGGCTGCGTCTGACGGGCTCATTTTGGTATGTCTCACTCGTAAGTTGTCATAATTATCATTCTGAGGCGAATAGTGACCTGATAAAGACAGGCTCCGGTCAAACCCGAGCAAGATGGCATCAAAATCCAGACTCCAGGCGCACCTGCATCCCCGTTCAAGGAGAGTTTGTGCCGCAGGGCATACACGCAGAAAAGGTCTCCCCCCGTCCGCCGAAGGGAGGCCGTTTATGGCGTCCGGACCTAAGACATGATAATCAAAGGTTATCATCTTCATGATGGCGCCCCGCGCTGCGCGGAATCTGCTTTATGGCTTCGAAGAGGGCTTTTTCTGTGCAGGCGGCTCGCCAGTCCAGTCGTCCGTGATCTGGGCCTGAGCCTCGGAGATCCTGTTCAGGTCTTCTGGCGAGGGAGGCTTCTGGATGTAGCCTTCGCTCGCCTGCTCAGCCGTGTGGTGCGCCTTGGGTCCTTCGGGAGCGTGGTCGGCCATTTCATCCTCCTATCGCCTCTGCCTCCCTAGAACGCCGGAACACTGAGGCTGTTCCAGGAGCCGTCGGATTTAGGATCATCGCTTCCGACATTGTCTGCCGATGCTTGACGCTGGCCAAAGTCCACCTGGCTGTTCTCGAGCTTCAGCCGTGAGGACGTGGACAGCGTTCCCAGAGGTGCTTCGAGGGCGGCCGACCTATACCGGCCTCTCTGGCAGCCTCACATGGCGGAACGCTCAGGCGCCCAATTCCTGCTCAAGGGCCAAGCTGGCAAGGCGTGCGGTCGCAAGAAGGCGGTCCGCGCCATGACCTTCCCGCGCCATGGTGGAAAGGCCGACCATGAGCGTGACGACATAATCGGTCAGGCGCTCCGCAGCCTCCGGATGCGTCGCGGCGATGAACTGGCGAATGGTGTCCGCGGCGGTGGTGCTCAGGGCGCGGGCGGCATTGCGTGCCTCGGGGTCCTTGCAGCGGGCGCCTTCGATGACGAGGCAGCCGGCAGCGGCCGGGTCCGCGCCGTAGCGGCGGGCGCAGCTCTCCAGCACCGCCGAAAGGGCCTCCGCCAGGGGTCGCCCGGGACGCAGGATCTCGGCCAGGGGGATGCCCTCGGTACCGGTGTAGCGACAAAGGGTGCGGGCGTAGAGGGCGGCCTTGCTGCCGAAGGCGGCGTAGAAGCTGGGCGGATTGATGCCGAGCGCTTCGGTGATGTCGGCAACGCTGACGGCGTCGTAGCCCTGGGTGTGGAAGAGGCGCTGGGCGATGGCAACGGCCTGCTCCGGGTCGAAGCGGCGCGGACGGCCCCGGGGGCGCGATATATTTGTAGTCACCCTTACAGAATCTCCTTGACCAAACATCCTCCCTTAGAATTATGTAGTCACAACTACATTCAATCTCAAGGAGATCCGCGTGGGCGGTTTCAAAGGAAAGTCCGTTCTGGTGCTCGGTGGTAGCCGGGGTATCGGGGCGGCGATCGTGCAGCGATTTGCAGCGGATGGCGCCACGGTGACCTTTACCTATGCCGGGTCGCGTGAGGCGGCGGAACGGCTGGCAGCCGAGACGGGCAGCACGGCGGTGGTGACGGACAGCGCCGACCGGGACGCGGTGATCGCGCGGGTGCGGGACAGCGGGCCGCTGGACGTGCTGGTGGTGAATGCGGGCGTGGGCGCCTTCGGCGATCCCCTGGAGCAGGATCCGGACGCGGTGGACCGGCTGATCCGCATCAACGTGGCCGCCCCCTACCATGCGGCGGTCGAGGCGGCACGGCGGATGCCGGAAGGCGGGCGGATCATCGTGATCGGCTCCGTGAACGGCGACCGGATTCCCTTTCCGGGCCTCAGCGCCTACGCCATGAGCAAGTCGGCGCTGCAAGGCATGGCGCGGGGGCTGGCACGTGACTTCGGGCCGAGGGGGATCACGGTCAATGTCGTGCAGCCCGGGCCCATCGACACCGACATGAACCCGGCGGACGGGCCGATGAAGGACATCCAGCACGCCGTCATGGCCATCAAGCGCCATGGGCGGCCCGAGGACGTGGCAGGGATGGTGGCCTGGCTGGCAGGGCCGGAGGCGGGCTTCGTGACGGGTGCGATGCACACGATCGATGGCGGCTTCGGCGCCTGAGACGGCGGAACCCGGGGCGGCCGAGCTTCGCCGCCCCGGCCATCTTCCGCCCGGGCAGCCCGCGCCGAGGCCGCCTGGGCATGTCCGCTTCCCATCCGGCCCGGTTCGTTCATGGACCGAGGCGCGGGTCTCCTTGCAAGGAGCCGGTTGGCCACTTGGATGCCCGGGAGGGGCGCCTCGCCGCCATCGCGGCGAAAGCAGGCCGGCAGCCTGACGAGCACGCTGCGCGCGGATCATCGAGAAAACGACCTTCCAACCATCCAGGCCTGGCGCGCCTGATTGACGTCTCGAGCGCCTCACGGCCCGGCCAATGGCCGGCCAGCCGCCTTGCGGCCCCAGTCATAGGCGCGCAGGTGATCCAGAAAGGCCCGCATCGCCGCACCGGTATGCCGCCGGTTGGGGTAGTAGAGAAACCAGCAGGGCAATTCCGGGCCCCAATCCCGCAGCACCTCGACGAGATCGCCGCGCTCCAGGCATTCGCCCACATAATCCTCGAAGACATGCGCGATGCCCTGGCCGGCAAGGGCCGCCTGCATTTCCTGGTGCGCCGAGCCGAGCGTCAGGCGCCCCTGGGGCGTGAGGTCGATGGCCTCGCCATCCTTCGCGAAGCGCCAGGTGGCAAGGCTCCCGCCGGGAAAGCGGCGGCGTATGCAATCATGCCGGACAAGGTCGTGCGGCGTGGCGGGCGTGCCCCGGCGCGCGAGATAGCCGGGCGAGGCGACGATGGCGTAGCGGAGCGGCGGGCCGAGCGGCACAGCAATCATGTCCTTCTCGACCTGCCTGCCGAAGCGCACCCCCGCGTCGAAACCGCCGGCGACGATATCGACGATCGCCGCGTCGCTGACGATCTCGACCCTGACTTCGGGATAGGCCTGCATGAAGCCGAAGGCCAGCGGGCACAGGATGTGGTCGGCGGCCGGCCCGGGGGCGTTGATGCGCACCGTGCCGGAGGGGTTCTCCCGCAACTGATCAAGATCGGCGACCGCCTGCCTGATCTCGCCCAGGGCCGGCGCGAGGCGCTCCAGCAGGCGTTCGCCGGCCTCGGTCGGAAAGACGCTCCGCGTTGTCCTGTTCAGCAGGCGGATGCCGAGTGCCTTCTCGAGCGAGGCGACGGTCTGGCTGAGGGCCGATGACGACACCCCCCGCTCGGCCGCCGCCGCGCGGAAGCCGCCGCACCGGACGACCGCCGCGAAGGCGTCCAGGCTGTCCAGGCGACAGGGCTGCATTGCGAAGTCCTGCTTATCGGGCCGCGCAGTTTTGCACCGGTTTTCCAGACAGTCCAGGCGGCGCATCTGAGGCCGGACAGCCCGCCGCGATGGCTGCGGAGACATGGATCGCCGGACCCTCCCCAGGCTCCGCCCGTGTCCCGCCCTGGCGGGCGGCGTGACGGGAAGGAGGTCTGGGATGCACAACGTCATCGGCTTGCCGCGCAGGGCGGCGCTCGCGCTTGGCACGGCGGCCTTGCTGGCGGGAGGCGCACGGAGCCGCCCCGTCGCCGCGCAGGGCACCGTGCTGCCGCCGGCCGGCAATGCCGGCCACTACCGCTTCCAGGTCGGCGGCATCGCCGCGACCGTGCTGAGCGACGGGCTGATCGGCGGCCCCCCCCGGATCTACGCCATCGACGCGCCGGATGACGAGTTGCAGGAGGCCCTGCGGCGCGCCTTCCTGCCGGCCGATCATCTGGCGCTGAACCTGAACACCCTGCTGATCGAGACAGGCGGCCGGCGCATCCTGCTGGAGGCGGGCGCCGGGCAGACCATGGGGCCGAATGGCGGCCGGCTCTTCGCCAACCTGGCGGCCATCGGGCTGTCGCCCGAGGATATCGACGCGGTGGTGGTCTCGCACACCCATCCCGATCATGTCGGCAACCTCCGCACGGCGGAGGGCGGCAGGGCGTTCCCGCGCGCCACGGTCTTCGCGCCGCGGGCCGACTGGGCGTTCTTCGTCCGGGGCGAGCCGGACCTGTCCTACATGCCCGTGCCGGAGGATTTCCGCCGCCGCTTCGCCGCCGCCATCCGGCGCAGCGTCGAGCCCGTGGCGCGGGAGGTGGAGCTCTACGAGGGCGGGGCCGAGATCCTGCCCGGCCTCGCCACCATCGCGGCTCCCGGCCACACGCCCGGCATGGCGGCCTTCCTGGTCCATTCGGGGCGTGACCAGCTCCTGCTGACGGCGGACCTCGCCTACCACCCGGTGGTGAATGTGGACCGCCCCTGGCGGCCCGGCCCGGACCGTGACCCCGCCGCCGCCCTGGCCGCCCGGCGCAGCCTGTTCGACCGGGCGGCCGCCGACCGCATTCCCGTGCTCGGCTTCCACTTTCCCTTCCCCGGCATCGGCCGGCTGCTGAAGACGGACACGGGCTATGCCTGGGTCCCGGCCAGCTGGCGGTTCTGACGGACGGCGCAGGAGAGACGCTCCCATGACCCATGACGCCTCCCGCGCCGGCCGGCGCGGCTTCCTCGGGGCCACGGCCTTCGGCGCGGCCCTGGCCGGCGCGCCCCGCGCCCACGCCCAGGCCAGGGATGGCGCGTCACCCATGGCCGCCGCCGCGGACCCGGTGATCACGCGCCGGATCGGCCGGACCGGCCAGACCGTGACGGCGCTCGGCCTCGGCACCTTCCTGACCTACGACCTGATGCCGGGCGACCGGCGGGACGGGCTGCGCGAGGTGCTCCGGCGCTACGTCGCCGGCGGTGGCCGCCTGATCGACACCTCGCCGCTCTACGGCTCGGCCGAGGTGAACGCCGGTGCCTTCCTCGCCGGCCTGCCCGAGGCGGCGGAGGTCTTCGTCGCCAACAAGATCTGGTCGACCGGCGCATTCCTCGGCGATGAGAGCCATGCGCTGGCGAGCCTGGAGCAGTCCCGCCTCCGCCTCTGGCGCGCCACGATCGACCTGATGCAGTGCCACAGCCTCGTCAACGCGCCGGTCATCCTCCCCCTGCTGCAGGCCTGGAAGCGCGAGGGGCTGATCCGCCATGTCGGCGTCACCCACCACGAGACCGCGGCCCAGGAGGAGCTGGCGCGGATCGTCGAGGGGGGCGGGGTGGATGTCGTGCAGACGAACTACTCGATCTTCTCCCGCGGCGCGGAGAGCCGGCTGCTGCCGGCCGCGGCCGAGCGCGGCGTCGGGGTGCTGGTGAACCTGCCGCTGGAGAAGGCCCGGCTGATGCGGGTGGTGGAAGGCCGCCCCCTGCCGGCCTTCGCGCGGGAATTCGGCGCGACGAGCTGGGCGCAGTTCTTCCTCAAATGGGCGATGGGCCATCCGGCCGTGACCTGCGTGCTCTGCGGCACCGCCGATCCGGAGCACGCCGCCGACAATGCGCAGGCGCTGCGGGGGCCGCTGCCGGACCAGGCGATGCGCCGCCGCATGGTCGCCCATATGGAGACGATCCCCGGCTTCGGCGATGTCGGCCGGATGCCGTGGTATCCGGGCAAGGAGGGGATGTACCAGGGGCTCATCCGGGCCTCCCAGGCCCGCGCCAGGGCCCGGCTGCTGCCGTGAGGCGAGCCCCGGCGCGCCGCCGGGCTCAGCCGCGGGGCGGTGCCGGCGGATGACCGGGCTGCACCCGCATCCCGTCCAGGAAGACATCGACCAGCCGCATCACCTGCGCCTGCCAGCCCGGCCCCTCGTGCAGGTAGCAGAGGCCGATCACCGTCCGCAGCAGATCCTCCGCGCCGATGTCGCGCCGGATCTCCCCGGCCTCGGCCGCCGGGCGCAGCAGCGTCCCGATCGCCTCGTAGAGCCGGGCGGAGGTGTAGGCCATCAGCTCGGGCGGCTTGTGCGCGGCGAGGGCCAGCGCCGCGGCCATGCCCTTCTTGGTGCCGACGAACTCCACCAGCGCCTCGATCCAGCGGCGCAGCCCCGCCAGGGGCGGCAATTCGGCCGAGAGCTGGCGTGCCAGTTCCGCCAGCTGCTCCACCTCACGCCGGTAGAGCGCCTCGTACAGCGCCTCCCGGGTGGGGAAGTGGCGGTAGAGCGTGCCGATGCCGACGCCGGCCTGCCGCGCCACGCCCTCCAGCCCTGCTTCCGTGCCGCCCCGGCTGAACACCGCCTTCGCCGCCTCCAGCACGCGCTCGCGGTTGCGGATCGCATCGGCGCGTGGCTTGCGCGGCCGGCTGGGCTGGTCGGTCATGGTCGGCTCCGATCTCCTCTTCAATAAACGGAGTATGCCTCCGTTTAGTCTTGCAGGCGGAGGCGTACTCCGCTTATGCCACTCTGGCAGCCGACTGGACAGGCCCGCCGGCCCGCCCGGAAGCGCCCCCCCATCGGAGGCTCCGCATGAGCTACACGATCACGCTCACCATCAACCGCGTGCCCCGCACCCTCGAGCTGGACGATCCGCGAATCACCCTGCTGGACCTGCTGCGCGAGCGGCTGGACCTTCCCGGCACCAAGAAGGGCTGCGACCGCGGCCAGTGCGGCGCCTGCACCATCCTGCTGGACGGCCGCCGCGTGAATGCCTGCCTGGCGCTGGCCCTCAGCCATGACGGCGCCGAGATCCTGACCATCGAGGGGCTGGCGGAGGGCGAGGCGCTGCACCCGATGCAGCAGGCCTTCATCGCCCATGACGCCTTCCAGTGCGGCTTCTGCACGCCGGGGCAGATCATGAGCGCCATCGGCCTCGTCGGCGAGGGCCAGACCGGCGCCGACCCCGAGCGGGTGCGGGAGGGCATGAGCGGCAATCTCTGCCGCTGCGGCGCCTATCGCGGCATCACCGAGGCGGTGGTGGAGGCGGCGCGGGCCATGGCGGCGGACGGGCAGGGGAGGGCGGCATGAACCGCTTCGAATATGTTCGGCCGCGCAGCGTGGCCGAGGCCGTCGCCGCCGGCGCGGTTCCGGGCAGCGCCTACCTCGCCGCCGGCACCAACCTGCTCGACCTGATGAAGATCGGCGTCGCGCGGCCGGGCCGGCTGGTCGACCTGAACCACCTGCCGGGCCTTGATGGCATCGAGCACCAGGCGGATGGCGCGGTACGGATCGGCGCCCAGGTGCGCAACGCCGATCTGGCGCATGATCCCGGCTTCCGCCGGCGCTTTCCGGCCGTGGCGGAGGCCCTGCTCTCGGGCGCCTCGGCACAGCTGCGCAACGCGGCGACGGTCGGCGGCAACCTGTTGCAGCGCACCCGTTGCGCCTGGTTCCAGGACACGGCCAGCGCCTGCAACCGGCGCGATCCCGGCAGCGGCTGCGATGCGCGCGGCGGCGAGAACCGGCTGCACGCCGTGCTGGGCTGGAGCGAGCACTGCATCGCCACCCACCCCTCCGATTTCTGCGTGCCGCTGGCTGCGCTCGACGCGGTGGTGGAGGTCGAGGGGCCGACGGGCCGGCGCGAGATCGCGCTGCGCGACTTCCACCTTCTGCCCGGCACCACGCCGGAGCGGGAGAGCGTGCTGGCGCCGGGCGAATTGGTGGTCGCGCTCCGGCTGCCCGCCGAGGCGGCCGGCTTTGCCGCGCATGCCCGCTACGCCAAGCTGCGCGAGCGCACCTCCTACGCCTTCGCCGTGGTCTCGGCCGCCGCGGCCCTAAGGATCGTCGATGGCCGCATCGTCGCGGCGCGGCTGGCGCTCGGCGGCGTCGCGGCGAAGCCGTGGCGGGCGGAGGAAGCGGAGGCGGCCCTGGCCGGCGCCGCGCCGGAGGCCGCGGCCTTCCGCCGCGCGGCGGAAGCCGCCCTCGCGGCGGCGCGCCCCTCGGGCGACAACGCGTTCAAGATCGAGCTGGCGCGGCGCATCGCCGTCCGCGCCCTCACCCTGGCCGCCGCCGGCACCCCGGAGCGGCTGCCGGCGCTGCCGGCTTCTCCCTTCGCCCCCCTTTCCGGAGGTCGCCATGTCTGAGACACGCCAGATGCGGCATGGCTCCAGCATCGGCCAGCCCGTCACCCGCCGCGACGGCCTGCTGAAGGTCACCGGCCAGGCCCGCTTCGCCGCCGACAACCACCCCGCCGGCCTGCTCCACGCCGTGCTGGCGGTCAGCCGCATCGCGCGCGGCCGGGTGGCGGCGCTCGACCTCCCGGCGGCGCGGGCGCATCCCGGCGTGGTGGAGGTGATGGTCACGGCCAACCGTCTGGCGCTGGCGCTGCACCCGGACGACAAATCCGTGCCCTTCTCCTTCAAGCTGGACCTGCTGCAGGACGACCGCGTGCGCTATGCCGGCCAGCCCATCGCCGTGGTGATCGCGGCGACGCTGGAAGCCGCGACCGAGGCGGCCGCGCTGCTTGCCCCGCGCTACGAGGCCGGGCCTGTGGAGGTCACGCTGGACGCCCCGGGCGGCTATGTGCCGGAGAGCGTCGGCGTCGGCGACCCCGGCGAGATGCGGCACGGCGATGTCGAGGCCGGGCTGCGGGCGGCGGCGCGGCGGATCGAGGCCACCTATGAGACGCCGCTGCAGTTCCACAACGCGATGGAGCCGCATGGCGTCGTCGCCGCCTGGGAAGGCGATGCGCTGTCGCTCGACATGCCGACGCAGGGCCTGGCGCTGACGCGGATGCGCCTGGCCGCGCTGCTCGGCATCCGGGCGGAGGACATCCACATCCGCAGCCCCTTCATCGGCGGCGGCTTCGGGTCGAAGCTGCTGTCCGGGCCGCAGGTGCTGGGCATCCTGGCGGCGCGGCTCGTCGGGCGCCCGGTGAAGCTGGTGCTGACGCGCGCGCAGATGTACGGCCCCGTCACCCACCGTTCGCCGACCCGTCAGACGCTGCGCCTCGGCGCCGCGCGGGATGGCGCGCTGACCGCCATCCACCACCATGTGCGCACCGCGACCAGCCGCCACGACGATTTCCTGGAGCCTTCCGCCGGCGTCAGCCACACGCTCTACGCCGCGCCGGCGATCGCGACGACCAACGAGGCGGTGCGGCTGGACACCGGCACGCCCGGCTTCATGCGCGCGCCCGGCGAGGCGAGCGGCAGCATCGCGCTGGAAAGCGCCATCGACGAGATGGCCCATGCCTGCGGCATGGACCCGCTGGAGTTCCGCCTGCGGAACTATGCCGAGGTGGAGCCGGTCTCCGGCAAGCCCTTCTCCTCCAAGGCGCTGCGCGAATGCTACGCGGAGGGCGCGGCGCGCTTCGGCTGGGCCGGCCGCCCGCTGGCGCCGCGGCAGATGCGCGACGAGGACGGGCTGCTGGTCGGCTGGGGCGTCGGCACGGCAACCTTCCCGGCGATCATGTTCCAGGCCGAGGCGCGGGCCGTGCTGCGGCGGGACGGCACGGGGCTGGTGGAATCCGGCACGCACGACATGGGCCAGGGCGCCTGGACCGCCTTCGCGCAGATCGGCGCCGACAGCCTGGGCCTCGATCTCGACCGGCTGGAGTTCCGCGCCGGGCACTCCGACCTGCCGAATGCCGGCATCGCCGGCGGCTCCGGCCACACCGCGACGGCCGGCGGCGCGATCCATGCGGCGGGCGCGCAGGCCATCGCGCGGCTGACGGAGATCGCCGTGGCGGACCCGCGCTCGCCGCTCTTCGGCGCCGGCAATGTCGGCGTCGTCGCGCGCGGCGGCCGGCTGCTGCGGCGGGACGACGAGAGCCGCGGCGAGGCCTATGCCGACATCCTCGCCCGCGCCGGTCTCGACAGCGTCGAGGGGCGCGGCAGCGCCGCGGCGGACCCGGCCGCGGCGGAGCGCTATGCGATGCACGCGCATGGCGCGGTGTTCGCCGAGGTGAAGGTGGACCCCGAGCTCGGGCAGATCCGCGCCACGCGCCTCGTCGGCGCCTTCGCGGCCGGCCGCATCATCAACCCCCGGCTGGTGCGCAGCCAGTATTACGGCGGCATGATCTGGGGCCTGTCCTTCGCCCTGCATGAGCGCGCCGCGATGGACCCGCGAACGGGGCGGGTGATGAATGCCGATCTGGCCGAGTACCACGTGCCGGTGAATGCCGACGTCCCATCCGTCGAGGCGATCCTGGTGGAGGAGCAGGACCCGCATGTGAACGCATTGGGCATCAAGGGCGTCGGCGAGATCGGCATCACCGGCACCGCCGGCGCGATCGCCAATGCTATCTGGCACGCGACGGGCACCCGCATCCGGCGGTTCCCTGTCGCCATTGAGGAGCTCGGCCGCTAGCGCCGCAGGCTCGCGGGCCTTCAGGCCCGCGCGCCGCGCCTCAGGCGCCGCGCGCAGCCTGCCGCACGAGGCTCGGCAACAGCCTGGGCTGGCTGAACTCCACCCCCGTCAGCCTGCGGGAGACCTCCCAGAGGCGGATCATCGCGCGGACGTCGAGCGACGCCTCGGGGGGCTTGGCGGCCGCCGGATGGCCCCGCGTCTCGCCCAGCCGGCCCGGGCCGTAATAGCCGCCACTCCTGGCCTCGGCGGCCGTCGCCGCGAACAGGGCCGGCAGCGCGCCCTGGGCGGGTGGCTGGAACAGGAACCACAACAGGGACCGCGCGAGGCCCTGCAGGCTGTACCGGCCCGGCGCGTTGTGCAGGAGGTCGGTCCGCGAGATCCCGGGATGCGCGGCGAGGCTCGTCACGCCCCACCCTGCCGCGTTGCTGCGGCGCTGCAGTTCGAAGGCGAACAGCAGGCAGGCGAGCTTGGACTGGCTGTAGGCGCGCATGGGCCGGTAGTCGCGTTCGGCCTGCAGGTCGTCGAAGTCGATCGCGCCACGCCGCGCGGCGATGCTCGAGAGCGTCACCACGCGCGGCGCCGCGCTTCGCCGGAGCAGCGGCAGCAGATGGGCGGTCAGCGCGAAATGGCCGAGATGGTTGGTGCCGAACTGCAGCTCGAAGCCGTCCGCCGTGGTCTGGCGGCGCGGCGGCGTCATCACCCCGGCATTGTTGACGAGGATGTCGATCGCCGCATGGGCGGCGTTGAGGCGTTCGCCGCAGGCGGCGATCGAGGCGAGGTCGGCGAGATCCACCTCCTCGAAGGCCAGGGCGGCATCCGGCACCGCGTGCCTGATCCGCGCGACGGCCTCGGCGCCCCGCGCCGGGTTGCGCCCGGCGATGATCACCCGGCTCCCGGCCCGCGCGAGCGCCAGAGCGGTCTCGAAGCCAAGGCCGCCGGTTCCCGTCACCACGGCGGTGCGGCCGCGCTGCGAGGGGATGTCCTTGTTCGTCCAGTGCGTGGTCATGGTTGGTCCTGGCTGGCGTGTCGGGTGCTGTGGTCCGGCGGGCGGTGCCTTGCCATGGCCCTAGGCGGCATGGCCTGGCAGGAGGCTGCGGGTGCGCCGGGTGCCGATCGTCTCGGTGACGGCGAGCGGCAGCGCGCGCAGCCGCCGGCCCGTGGCGGCGTGGATGGCGTTGGCGATGGCGGCGGCGACGGGAACGACGCCGGGCTCCCCCGCGCCGCCGGGCGGCAGGCCGCTCGGCAGGATCTCGACGGTCACGCCCGGGGCGTTGGCGAGACGCTGCAGGGGGAAGTCGTGGAAGTTCGACTCCACCACCGCGCCGGCATCGAGGGTGAGGGCGCTCATCATCGCCGTGGTGGCGCCGAACAGGATGCCGCCCTCCATCTGCGCGGCCACGGCATCGGGGTTGACCACCGTGCCGACATCGGCGGCGCAGAAGACATGGTCGACCCGGACCTCGCCATCCGCCGCCACGGTGACCTCGGCCACCTGCGCCACCACGCTCTCATAGGCGGCCTCGAGCGCGATGCCGCGCCCGCGCCCGGGCGCCATCGGCCGGCCCCATCCGGCCATCGCCGCGACGCGGTCCAGCACGGCGCGGTGACGGGGGCTCGCGCGCAGCAGGGCGCGCCGGTAGGCCAGCGGGTCCTGGCCCGCCGCCAGGGCGCATTCGTCGATGAAGGATTCGGTGAAGAAGGTGTTGAAGGAATAGCCGTTGGAGCGCCAGACGCCGACCGGCAGGTGGCTCGGCACATGGCGGCTGCGGACGCGCCGGGCGGGAAAGGCGTAGTAGGCCTTCTCCAGCCCTTCCACGGTGAAGCGGTCGCCCACCGGGCTGCCGCCCTGGCCGAATGGCAGGGTGCGGCTGGCCGCGGATTGCTGCACCGCCTGCGCGGCGACCAGCGCGTCATAGGCGGCGGGCAAGCCGTCAGGCCCGAGGGCGGCGCGCAGCCGGGCGGCGGCGTGGCTGCGGAACACGCCGCGGCCGATATCCTCCTCGCGCGACCACATCAGCTTGACCGGGCGCCCGCGGTGCCGCGCCGCCAGGAAGGCGGCCTGCGCCACCACGTCCAGCTCGCCGCGCCGGCCGAAGGCGCCGCCAGTCATGGTGACATGGCAGGCGACCGAGGCCGGCTCGACGCCAGCCCAGCCGGCGCCGCGATTGACGCCCCAGCGCATGGTGAGCGGCGATTGCGAGGAGCACCAGGCCTCGGCCGTGCCGTCCTCGCGGATCAGCACGGTCGCGTTCATCGGCTCCATGCAGGCATGGGCGACGAAGGGCACGGTGTAGCTGGCCTTGACCAGCGGCGCCGCGCCGGGGCCGAACGCCGCCTCCACCGCGCCCTCCCGCAGATGCTCATGCGCCCTCTCATCGCCGAGCGCGGCTTGCAGGGCGGCGGCCAGCGTCGCGCTGCTGGCGCGGTCCGCCGCCGTTTCCGTCCAGGCGATGTCGAGCTGCGCGGCGGCCGTCTCGGCCGCCCACCAGGAGGTGGCGACCACCGCGACGCCGCGCCCGTCGATCACGGCCAGGTCGAGGATGCCGGGCCGGGCGCGCACCGCCGCCGCGTTGCGCAGGCGCGCGACGGCCGCGCCGAACACCGGCGCCTGGCGGATTGCCGCGTGCAGCAGGCCGGGCAGCACCACATCGGCGCCGAACACCGGCTCGCCGCGCACCTTGGCCGGCAGGTCGAGGCGGGGCTGCGACCGGCCGATCAGCCGCCAGGCGGAGGCCGGGCGCAGGGCCGGGTCCGGCGGCGGGGCGAATGCCGTGGCATCGCGCGCGAGGGCACCATAGGCGATGCTGCGGCCCGTGGCGGGGTGGCGGACGAAGCCCTCGGCCGTCGTCAGCGCGCCGGCCGGCACGCCGAGCCGTGCGGCGGCGGCCGCGACCAGCATGTGGCGCGCCGCGGCGCCGGCACGGCGCATCGGCACCCACAGCCCCATCGTCGAGGTGGAGCCGGCCGTGTTCATCAGCGGCAGCACGCTGAGCGCGCGGCTCGCCGCCCACATCAGGGGGCCGCGCATCGCCTCGGGGCGGGTGCGGAGCGGCGCGCCGGCATTGGCGTAGACCGGCAGCTGCTCGACCGGGTGCTCGACGCGGATGCGGCCATCGAAGGGGATGTCCAGCTCCTCCGCCACCAGCATGGCGAGGCCGGTGTGGATGCCCTGGCCCATCTCGGTCCGGGGCGCCTGGATCACCACGCGGCCATCCTCGTGGAGGGCGACGAAGGCGTTGAGCACGGCGCGGTCGCCGTCGATATGAGGGTCCGGGCCGTCCATGTCGACGAAGGCGAGGTAGCCGGTGCCGGCGGCGGCGGCGGCCAGGACGGTGCCGCCGAGCGCGGCGCCCCCCAGCAGGGCGGCACGGCGGGAGAGGAGGCGGGCCATGGCGCGCCCCTCAGCCCTGGCCAGGCGCCGCGGCGGCGCGGTGGATGGCGCGGCGGATGCGCGGATAGGTGCCGCAGCGGCAGACATTGTCGATGAAGGCGTCGATCTCGGCATCGGTCGGCCGGGGCGTGCGCGCCAGCAGCGCCGTGGCGGCGATGAGGAAGCCCGGCTGGCAGAAGCCGCATTGCGGCACCTGCTCGTCGATCCAGGCTTGCTGCAGCGCGGAGAGGCCGTCCTCCGGCCCGCCCAGGCCCTCCACCGTCACCACGGCGGCGCCGGCGGCTTCGGCGAGCGGGGTGACGCAGGAGGGCACCGACTGGCCGTCGAGCAGGACGCGGCAGGCGCCGCACTGGGCGACGCCGCAGCCGTATTTCGGGCCGAGCAGGCCCAGCTCCTCGCGCAGCACCCAGAGCAGGGGCTTGTCCGGGGCGGCGTCCACCCGCACGGGGCGGCCATTGACGATGAGGGAGATCATGCTGTCCTCCGGATTCCGTTGTGCTGGCCGCGTGCCGCCGCTCATCCGCGCGGCGCCGCAGGGAGGCCCGTGGCGGGCCTGTCCTGCGCCGGGGGGCGGGGCTGGCGCTGGCGGATGCGGTAGACCGAGGCGGGCGGGACATTGGCCAGCGTCCCGCCGATGCGGATGGCCTTCAGCCCCAGCCGGTCCAGCAGGATGCGCGGGATGGGGCAGGCGGGCCCGTAGGTGAACTGATAGAAGGCGCCGGCCGGATGCATCTTGCCGAAGGCGCCCTCCAGGATGGCGATCACCTTGCGCGGCTTCATGGAGAGCACGGGCAGCCCGCTGACGACGGCGCCGGCAGGGCGGCCGCCGAACAGCTCCACGCCCTGCAGGCGCCGGGCGTCCATCCAGAGGGTGTGGGCCCTGGGATAGCGGCGGCGCAGCGTCACCGCGAACTCCGAGCCGAACTCGACCAGCGCCAGATCCTCCTCGCGCACGCCGCGCGCCAGCAGGGCGCGGGTGAAGGCGCCGGTGCCGGGGCCCAGCTCGATCACCGGGCCGGTCCCGGCGGTGATCTCGGAGGTGATGACCTGCGCCAGCGCCTGCCCCGAGGGCATGACCGCCGCAACGCGCAATGGATCGAGGAGCCAGGCCCGGAAGAAGCTGTAGGTCTCGCTCACGGCGGCGAAGCTCATGGGATGCGGTCCTCGAGGGGAAGCAGGACAGGGTGCGGCGGGCGGCGGCGCCGGAGGCGCCAGGCGAGCAGGAGGGCGGCGCCCTCCGCCGCCAGCAGGATCAGCAGGAGCTGGAGCGCGAGGAGGGAGGCGTTGGCCCCGGCGGAGCGCTGCGCGGCCAGGTAGCCGAGGCCGACGAAGAAGGCGCTCCAGACGATGACGCCCGCCGTGGTGGCCAGGAGGAAGGCGCGAAACCCGTGGCCAAGCAGGCCGGCGATCAGCGGCGCCAGCAGCCGGATGGTTGGCACGAGCTGCGCGGCGAAGGCGATCGCGCCTTGTTGGCGGCGGTAGCCCTGCACCCAGCGGTCCAGCCGTGCGGCGGGCAGGCCGGCCAGACGGGCGCCCCGGTGCAGCAGGGCGAGCGCGCGGGCCTCCCCCAGCGCGGCCGCGAGGCCGTAGGATGCGAGGCATCCGGCCACGCCGCCGGAGGCCACGGCGGAGAGGGCGAGCGGCACCGGCCACAGGCCATCTCCGGCGCCGATGCCGACCGCCACCAGCAGGCCGTAGGAGGGCATGATGGGGACGAGCCGCTCCGACGCCGCGGCGGCGAACAGGCCGGCGAAGCCGAGCGGGGCCGCCCATGCGACGAGGCTGCCGAGCGGATCCATGGTCAGCGGCCACCGGTGCCGGCGGCCGGCAGCGGGGCGGCGAGCGCCGCGCCGCCCGCCTCGCCGGCCGGGCTCCGCGTCTTGCCGGCCTGACGGTGGATCCTGGCGATGTGGCCGTCGCGCCAGCCGGGCCAGATCGGGGGCAGGGGAACCGCCCTGCCGGAGGGGCCTGCAGCGCCGGCAGGGCGGGTCCGGCCGGACGGAGGGCAGGGAAGGGAAGAGGCCAAGGCGGTGCTCCTGGTTGCCAGGAGCGAGACTAGGGAGCCTGTGCCTCCCCATGATGTGCGGTGTTTGACAGCATCCACACCATGTTTCAGCACAGACACAATCAGCATAAAAACCGGTCATAAGCCGCGCCATGCCCGGTGGTAGAAGAGGGACATGACACCGATGCCCCACGTTCTGGTTGTGGACGACGACGAGGACATCCTGATGCTGCTGACGCAGTTCCTTCAGAACCACGCCTGTCGCGTCTCGCTGGCGCGGAGCGGCGCGGAGATGCTGGCGGCGCTGGAGGAGAAGGGCGTCGACGTCATCGTCCTCGACGTCATGCTGCCGGACGAGAGCGGCTTCGAGCTCTGCCGCAAGGTGCGCATGGCCTCGGCCATACCCGTCATCATGCTCACCGCGGTGAGCGACCATTTGGAGCGCGTCGTCGGCCTCGAGATCGGCGCCGACGACTACATCACCAAGCCCTTCAACGCGCGTGAGCTGCTGGCGCGGATCAAGGCCGTGCTGCGCCGCGCGGAGGCCAGCACCGCGCCGAAGCCGGCAGACCCCCACCCCATGCTGAGCTTCGGCCGATGGCGCCTGGATATCAGGCGGCGCGAGCTGCGCCTGGACGACAACACGCTGATCCCGCTCTCGGGCGGTGAGTTCGACCTGCTCCTGGCCTTCGCCGAGAAGCCGCAGCGCGTGCTGACGCGGGACATGCTGATGGACCTGGCGCATGGCGAGAACCACGCCGCCTTCGACCGCAGCATCGACGTGCAGGTCAGCCGCCTCCGCCGCAAGCTCGAGGCCGATCCGAAGAGCCCGGAGCTGATCCGCACGGTGCGCAACGGCGGCTACATCCTCATGGCCCCGGTGACGCGCTCATGATCGCGCGGCTGTGGATGCGGGACACGATCACGCGCCGTTTCGTCCTGACGATCTTCGTCGTCCTGGCGGCGACGGTCGCGATGAACGGCGCCTTCGTCACGCTTTCCGGCGTCTGGGGTCAGCCTTCCTTCGAGAAGAGCGGCCTCCCGGAGGCGGCCGCGGCGACGGTGCGGATCATCGAGTCCCAGCCACCCGAGCAGCGCGCCGCCCTGGCCCGCTCGGCCGGGACGCGCCTCTACGACGTCGCCTGGCACGCGGCGCCGCTGGTCGAGCCAAGCGCCGCCCAGCAGGACAGCTACATCGCCGGGCGGGACCGGCTGCGGGCGCTGCTCGAGGATCCTTCGCGGGCCATCCTGTTCCTCCACAGCGGGCATCCCGCCATCGAGGGAGGCGCCCTGGCCGCGGAGTTCATGCGGCGCGGCCAGCTTTATTTCGTGAGTGTCGCGCTGCGAGACGGCAGCTGGATCACCTTCTCCGCCGCCGAGCGGAGCTGGGGCATCGCCACTCCGCTGCGCGGCGTGCTGATCGTCCTGTTCGCCGCCGCCTCGATCCTGGGCTGCTCGGCCGCGGCCGCCTGCTCCCTGGCCTCTCCCGTGGCGCAGCTGGCCGGGGCAGTCCGCCGCTTCGGCGTCGATCCACGGGCGCCGGACATTCCCGTGAGCGGCCCGGTCGAAATCCGCGAGACGATCGTCGCCTTCAATGCCATGCAGGGGCAGATCCGGCGCTTCGTCGAGGACCGCACCACCATGCTGGCCGCGATCTCGCACGACCTGCGCACGCCGCTGACGCGCATGCGGCTGCGCGCCGAGTTCATCGGCGATGCCGTGCAGCAGCAGAAGCTGTTCCGCGATGTCGACGAAATGCGCAACATGGTGGATTCGGCCCTGTCGTTCTTTCGCGATGATGCCGGGCAGGAGCCGGCGACGAGCTTCGACCTGCCCGAGCTCATCAAGACCATCATCGACGACTATGGCGACCAGGGCATTCGCATCGACTACACGGGACCGCACCACGCGCGGTGGACAGGCCGGCCCCGCGCGCTGCGGCGGGTGTTCGAGAACCTCATCGAGAACGCCCTGAAACACGCGACGCCGCCTGCCATCGCGCTGCGGATCACGGATCGCGGGGCCGAGCTGACGGTGCGCGACCGGGGGCCGGGCGTCGATCCGGACAAGCTGGAGCAGGTGTTCATGCCCTTCCACCGGCTCAGCAAGGCCCGCAATCCCTCGACCGGCGGCATGGGGCTGGGCCTGACCTCGGCCCGCAGCATCATCCGCGCCCATGGCGGCGACCTCACGCTGCGCAACCTTGCCGCCGGCGGCCTCGAGGCGATTGTCGCGCTGCCCGGCCTGTCCTTCGAGGAAGCCTGAGGCGGCGTGGGCGAGCCCGGCCCGCGAGGGCGCTGGCTTCAGCAGAGACCCGGGAATTACAGTGCCCGGAAGAACCGCAACCCGGGTGGAGCAGTGCAGCGGGCCAGGATCACCATGTGCACATCGCCACCACGGGCCACGGCCACGGACCGCGTGGTGGACCCGGGGTGGAGGCGCTGAGCAACGCCGGACTCGAGGACTGGCTGTTGAGCGGATACGGCGACGCGCAGCACGCTATCGGTCCGTGCCGCATGGGCGCCACTGACGATCCACGCATGATGGTGGACACGGAGTGCCGCGTGTTGGGCTGCACAGGCCCATGCCTGGCCGACGCCTCCATTATGCCGGAGGTGCCAAGCGCGAGCACCCGCCCGACACGCGTGGCGATCGCCGAGCGCATGGCCGGAAGGCCGGGAGCGGCGGCATGAGCGGCGTCATCGCGAAGAACCTGGCCCTTGCAAGCGCCGCTCGAATCAGCAGCATTGGGGCCAACGGTGAAAGCCGCGTATCGTGGCTGACCCGCAGCCCTTGAAGGAGGCTTTCATGCGTCGTCGTTCACTGCTGCAGGGGATGGCCATCTCCACCGCCGCCCTTGCCGCTCCGGCCCTGGCGCAGGGGCAGTCCCGCACCCTGCGCTTCATCCCGCAGATCGACCTTGCCTTCCTCGACCCGCATTGGACCACGGCCAATGTGACGCGCAACCACGGCTTCATGGTGTTCGACACCCTCTACGGGTTGGACCCGAACGATGTGCCCTATCCGCAGATGGCGGAAGGCCATGTGGTGGAGGATGACGGTCGGCGCTGGACGATCCGCCTGCGCGAGGGGCTGCTGTTCCACGACGGCACGCCGGTGCTGGCGCGGGACTGCGTGGCGAGCATCCGCCGCTGGGGCGCGCGCGACGCCTTCGGCGGCGCCCTGATGCGGGTGAGCGAGGAAATTGCCGCCCCCGACGACCGCACCATCGTCTTCCGCCTGAGGAAGCCCTTCCCCCTGCTGGCGGACGCGCTGGCCAAGACCACGGCCATGATGCCGGCCATCATGCCGGAGCGGATCGCGCGCACCGACCCTGGCACACAGATCACCGAGATCATCGGCAGCGGTCCCTTCCGCTACGTGCAGGAGGAACGGCTGCAGGGCGCGCGCAATGTCTATGCCCGCTTCGACGGCTACCGGCCGCGGGAGGGCGGGCCAGCGCTCGGCACCGCCGGACCCAAGGTCGCGCATTACGACCGCGTGGTCTGGACCACCATCCCGGATGCCTCGACCGCCGCCGGCGCGCTGATGACCGGCGAGCATGACTGGTGGGAGCAGGTGGCGCACGACCTGAAGCCCATGCTGGCGCGCAGCCGCAGCATCCGGCTGCGGGTGCAGGAGGAGACGGGCACCCTCGGCATGCTGCGGCCGAACTGCACCCAGGCCCCCTTCAACAACCCGGCCATCCGCCGTGCCCTCATGGGTGCCATCGACCAGGCCGCCTACATGCAGGCCATCGTCGGCAACGACAGCGCCAGCTACCACGTGCCCACTGGCTTCTTCTGCCCCGGCACGCCGATGGCCAGCGAGGTCGGGCTCGACCCGCTCCGCAAGCCGCTCAGCGACGAGGCGGTGAAGCGTGACATCCTCGCCGCCGGCTACAACGGCGAGAAGGTCGTGCTGCTGGTGCCGACCGACTACGTGACGATCAAGGCGCTGGGCGATGTCGCGGCCGACATGTTGCGGCGGGTCGGCGTCAACGTCGATTACGTCGCGACCGACTGGGGTTCGATGCTGCAGCGCCGGAACAACCGCGGTCCGGTGGAGGCCGGCGGCTGGAGCCTGTTCGCCACAAGCTGGACGGGAACCGACCTGCTCAACCCGGCGACGCATGTGGGCGTGCGTGGCAATGGCACGGCAGGCTATGCCGGCTGGTACGAGAGTGCCCGGCTGGAGAGCCTCTACAACGACTGGTTCGATGCGCCGGACCTTGCGGGCCGCCAGGCCGTCTGCCGGGACATCCAGCGCGTGTGCATGGAGGAAGTGCCCTACTACCCCCTCGGCCAGTTCAAGCAGCAGACCGCGACGCGCGGGTTGCAGGGCTTGCAATCCGGCTTCACCAAGTTCTGGGGCGTGCAGCCAGGCTGACCCGGCGGTGCCGGGGATCCCTGCACCCACCGCCTAAGGCATTGAATCCCTGGCTCCTGGCGGCTGCTGCCGTGGGGTGCTTCGCTCGCCGTGGCCGATGCACGGGGAGCGAGGCAGGGGCGGGCGCAGACCGGATAGGCAGATCTCCCGGATGCCCTCGCCGGGTGCCGACGAGAGCGCTGCGCGGATACCGGTGTTGATGCATGATCGTGACGGCCTTAACAACGGCTCGAGGACGTGACATTGCGCGCGCCACTGGGAGAACTGCCATGACTGCGATCACGACGGCCCCGGCCGAGGCCGGCGAGGTTCAGCTTGACCGCGACATCTTCCTGCGGCGCCTCCTGCGTGAGCTGGCGGGCACGCTGCAGGAGATCGTCGGCCTCGAGGAGGCTTCCGGCTACATCAGTGTCGTCGGTGCTGCCATGGGAGAGCACATCGACGCGGAGTACCGCCGCGCCCTCGCCGTCGAGCGCCTCTCCCGCACGCAGGTGGCCGCGGTGCTGGTCGACCTCAAGCAGCGCATCCGCGGCGATTTCTTCGTCATCGAGGAGACGGAGGACCGCCTGGTGCTCGGCAACCGCGCCTGCCCCTTTGGCGACTTCGTCCTGGGCCGCCCCTCGCTCTGCATGATGACATCGAACGTCTTCGGTTCCATCGCAGCGGAGAATTTGGGCTATGCCGGAGTCGAGCTCGAGCGCACCATTGCCCAGGGCCATGCCGGGTGCCGGGTGGTCGTCCACCTCCGGCCCTCCGCGCAGGCCCAGCCGGGTCTCCGCGAGTATTTCCGCCGTGACCATGCCAGCGCCTGACGAGGGCGCCGCGCGCGCCCTGCAGGCCCTGTCTGAGCCGGCGCTCCTCGTCGGCACACCAGGGCGGATCTTCTTCGCCAACCGCGCAGCCCTCGCGCGCCTGGGCCCAGGCGTCCAGGCCGGCGGGGATCTTCTTGTGCTCTGCCCCGGCGCCGAGGCCGGGTCGGCCCTCCGGCATTACCTGCTCCGCTGCTCCGGGTCGCGAAGCGCCCTCCCCGGCGCGGCGGATCTGCGAGACTCGGCTGGGCAGATGGTGCGCTTCCGGTGCGAGGCCGGGCTGCTGATTCCTGCCGAGGAGGGCGAGACGCCGCTCCTGCTCCTGCGCCTTTCGGAGGCGGACAGGCGCTTCTCCGTGCTCACGCGCAAGATCCGCGAGCTCAATGAGGAGATCATGGAGCGCCGCCGCGCGCAGATCCTGCTTGAACAGGCACTCGGCGAGCGTGACCTGCTGTTGCGGGAACTGCACCACCGGGTGAAAAACAACATCCACATGCTCTCGGGCATGCTCTCGGCAGCGCGGCGCGAGGCCGGCGCGCCGGAGGCGGCTGCGGCGCTGGAGGAGGCCTCTCGCCGACTGGCGGCTGTCGGGGCGGTGCACCAGATGCTCTACCAGGGCTCGAACTTCCAAGGCGTGCCTGGGGAAGAGTTCGTCGCAAAGATCGCCACTATGGTGGCAGAGGCATCGGGCACGCGTGGGTGCCTGGTGGTCGAGGCGGAGCCGGTCGGGATCGGGAACGACGCAGCCATTCCCCTCGCGCTTGTCCTGAACGAACTCGTGGCGAACGCAGTCAAGCACGGGGCCCGCACCAATGGCACGCCGGGCCGGATCTGGGTCGGCCTGTCCGCAGCGCCCGATGACAGTGTCGAACTCTGGGTCGAGGACGAGGGGCCAGGCTTCGAGCCGGCCGCCGGCGTGGTCAGGCGGGCTTCCGGCCTCGGCCTGGTACGCGGCCTCGCGCGTCAGATCGGCGGGACCTTCTCGGTTGGGCGTAGCCGGGCCGGGGGTGCGCGCTGCGTGGTACGCTTCCAAGGCCAGTCCGCGTCGGCGGCGGAAGGCAAGGCATGACCGCGCTGACATGGCACGCCGCGTCTGCCTCCAGGCGCTGCCTTCCGGGCCTGCCTTCCGCCAGATGGCCGTCCCCGCTTCACGTGCAGGACGAGGGCTGCCTGGGGGCGGGCGCGCCGTCCCGTGGCCGGGTGCTGGTGGTGGAGGACGAGTACTTCGTCGCGCTCTACGCCGAGGATGCATTGGCCTCCGCCGGCTTTGAGGTGGTCGGGGTCGCGGCAACGGCCGAGGAGGCGGTGGAGATCGCCCGGGCCGAGCGCCCCGACCTCGTGCTGATGGATATTCGACTGACGGGCGCGCGCGACGGAATCTCCGCTGCGGCGGAGATCCGCAGCAGCCTCGGCATCCCCAGCCTGTTCGCGACCGCACACTCCGATGCAGCCACCCGGGCCCGAGGCGAGGGAGCAGCGGCACCCCTCGGCTGGCTGACAAAGCCCTATACGCCAACCGAGATCGCCGCGGCCGTTGCTGCAGCGTTGACCAAGCTGCGTGGGTAGGATGGTGAGGACACCTGATCCGGTTCTGTTTCGAGCGCCGGATCAGGACCTGCAAGGATCTGACTGCCTGTTTGAGAATGCTGGTGGTGAGGTGTTTGGGCGTCCCTGCGTGGCCAGATGGGCTGGATGTGGACCAAGGAACACCGTGCCCGGCAGGCAGCGTTTGAGCGGCGGCGCTACCCGACAGAT
>NZ_PDOA01000034.1 GCF_003116135.1 Teichococcus aestuarii
CTCGACCTGACGCAGTTTGGCCACGATCTCCTCCGGCTTGTGCTGCTTCCTCGCCATCTCAACCTCCTCCCCTCCGCGTCCCGCTAATCTCACATCAGCGGCGGTCCACTTTTAAGGGGGCAGGTCATGACGAAACGCCGCCGCCGGGATGCGCCGGGATGACCGTAACCGGCCGGCATGGATGTTCACGACTGCGCCAGCGCCGCGGTCTCGGCTTACGCCGTCAGCCAGGATTCTGATTACAATATCGTACCGAATGGCGCTCCGGCCGGCAGCCGGCCAGCGCCGGGTCCCCAAGCCGGGAGGGCAGTGGCATGGCCTCGATCTGGGACCTGCTGGCCGCCCGCAGGCTCGATGCGGCCATCGTCTTTCCGGCACATATCCGCGCGCTGCTCGAGAGTTGCCAGCTACAAGGGGCCGCCCCGGATGGCGACGACATCAGCGGGGATGTCGCCATGAGCGCCGGCGCGAAGCCGCTCGGCTTCTTCTCGCTGGCTCTCACGCCACCCGTCCCACCGGTGGGCTTCCGCCTGCTGTTCGAGGCAGGCCCGTCCTTCCGCTTCTGGCTGAAGGTGAGCGCGCTGCCGGGCGTCAGGATCCCCTTCGGGTTCGTGGCCGGCGCCCCGGGCGCGGCGCTGAAACCGGCGAGCCGCATGAGCGACGGCGACCGCGAATGGCTGGTCCCCGCGGCGGGCGAGGTGACGCTCGAAGGCGCGGCGCTTTCGATCCTGGTGCAGGGTGCGGCCGGCGGCATGGCGCGGCTGCGGCTGACGCCCGCCGGCGAGCAGGC
Source organism: Teichococcus aestuarii (assembly GCF_003116135.1). Lineage (GTDB taxonomy): Bacteria > Pseudomonadota > Alphaproteobacteria > Acetobacterales > Acetobacteraceae > Pseudoroseomonas > Pseudoroseomonas aestuarii. The sequence goes on from NZ_PDOA01000034.1 coordinate 791, forward strand.
GGAGGGCATCGTCGCCCTGGCGCTGAAGCCCACGGCCGTGCTGATCGGCGACACCGGCTTCGGCCTCGACCTGCCGCAGGGCCTCGTCCTCGACGACAGCTCGACGGCGAAGGCCGAGGGAGAGACGCGGATCGACGGGCAGGCCGTCCCGGTGCCGGCGGACGTGCCGGCCTGGCGCGGCCTCGTCGTGCGGGCGGCGCGCTTCTTCCTGCCGGAAAGCGTGCCCTTCCTCGGCGCGCATGCGGTGGACGCGCATGTCGAGATCGGGCTCGACCCGCCGGGCATCGCCCTGGCGGTCCACGCCAGGGTCGCCGCCACCGGACATCGGCCGGGGATCGAGGTGCTGATCGAATGCCAGGATCCGGCGGCCTCCGCGCTGCAGGGCTTCGTGCCGACGCTGGTCGAGGCGGCGATGACCCTGCCCCTCGACGGGCGGCAGGAGGATGTCGGCGGGCAGGCGCTGACCTTCTCGGCCGGCAGGCCCGTCACCGCCCGCCTCCGCTTCGCACGCCGGCCGGATGATCCGCTGACCCGGCTGACGCTCGGCGTCGAGGCCCAGGGCGCGGAAGGCATCCTCAGCATCCATGCGCCGCAGGGCGGCCCGGCCGCCCGGGCGGCGATCGGCGCCGGCGCCCTGGCCACCGCCCTGGTCGCCGACCGCCCGCCGGCGGAGGCCGATTCCGGCGGGGTGGTCCTGCACGCCCTGCTGGTCGCCGGCCTCGGCCTGACCGCCTTCCTGAAGGACAAGGGCAGCGTCACGCTCCATGGGGTGGAGCTGGACGCGGCCGGGCATGGCCTGCCGCTCGGCCAGCCGCTGAAGTTCACCATCGACTACTCGGTGGATGTGGTGGTGGTCCCGATCGAGCTCGGCGCCCTCAGCGTCCGGATCCGGGACGAGCAGCCGATGCGGGTGCGCAACCGCCATGTCGGCCTGACCATCGATCCGTCGAAGGGCGGCCTGGCCATGTTCGGCCTCGATTTCAGCCGCGCCGACATGGAGATCGAGGATCCGGGCGCCTGGCAGGTGCAGGGGCCGGCCTCGCTGTTCGACATCCTCGGCACCCGGTCCGGCCGCGGCTCGATGTGGCTGGAGGTGGACCTGCGCTTCAAGCTGGAGCTGGGGCCGGTGAAGGTCTCGGGCGCCACCATCCGCGCGACGCTCGATCCCGCCACCCGGAGGATCACCGCCTCGCTGGAGGGGCTCGACGCGGCGGTCTCGATCCCGGCGCTGGTGGAGGGGCGCGGCCGGTTCCAGCTGCTCAGGGAGGGCGGCTTCGCGGCGAGGCTCGGCCTGGCCATCCTCCCGCTCAACCTCGGCGCCTCGGCGACGGTGCTCTACCAGCCGGAGGGCGGCAGCTACCTGCTGTTCCTGCGCCTGGGGGCCGATCTGCCGGGCCCGCTCCCGGTCGCCAACACCGGCCTCGGCATCTACGGCCTCGCCGGCTCGCTCGGCATCAACGCCGCCCCGAGGCTGCCGCCCCCGGCCGGCGCGGATCCGATCGGCCAGCAGCTCGGCTGGGATTCCACGGCGGCCGATGCCTTCGCCTTCCAGCCCGGGGCCCGCACCCTCGGCGGGGAGGCGGTGATCGGCACCGTCCCGGATCTCGGCTTCTCCTTCTCCACCAAGGCGGGCCTGTTCCTGACCGTGCCCGACCTCGCCATCCGCGCCGCGCTCTGGAGCAAGGTGATGTCGCCGCGGCCGGGGATCGACGACCGCCCGGCGGGGCCGGAGATGGGCCTGGCCTTCAAGGGCGCCGCCGTGATCGCGCCACGCGACGGCGTCACCATCGCGCTGCGCGGCGAGCTGAACATGCCGCCGCTGCTCAGGGCCGCCATCCCGCTCGGCGCCTGGTTCCCGGCCGGCGGACAGCCCGGGGTGGATGCCGCGGACTGGTTCATCCACCTGGGCGCCGATGGCTATGCCGGCCAGGGGCGCGGCATGGGCCCGGCGCGGGCCGTCATCCTGCCGGGCCTGCTGGAACAATCGGCCGATGCCTACCTCATGGTGCGCGGCAAGGGCATCGAGCGCTGGCCACGCGGCCAGCCGGGCCTGACCATCGCCGATGGCATGGTGCTGGCCTTCGGCTTCGGCGTGGACATCGCGCTCGGCCCGCGCCCCTTTGCCTGGGCCGAGGTGCAGGCGCGGGCCGACCTGCTGCTCGCCACCCATCCCCTCATCCTGGCCGGCTTCGGCCGGCTGGCGGGGTCGCTGCATCTCGGCCCCTTCTCCATCGGCGTGGAGGCGCATGTCGCCTTCATCATCGCCGAGAACGCGCCCGCCGGCCTCGCGGCCCGGATCTGCGGCCGCATCGACCTGTTCTTCACCGACATCGAGGGCTGCGCCGACATCACAATCAACGCCGCGCCGACCCGCAGCGTGCCGCCGCCCGGCCAGCATCCGCTCGACCGGCTGGAGGGCGACACCGCCACGGGCGACCTGGCCCAGCTGATCGACCATCACTACGAGCGCATCGCCCCCCTGTCGCGCAGCGCGGCCGGCGCGCCGACGGTCTGGCCCGACACGCTGCTGCACCTCGGCTTCGCGCAGACGCCGCAGGCGGTGGGCGCCTTCACCGGCGGCCAGTTCCCCCAGGCGGAGGCCCAGGCGCCGCCAGCCGAGCCGGCCGGCAGCCAGATGCTGGAATATCGCTGGTCGCTGCACGGGCTTTCGCTGCGGGACGTCACGGGGGACGAGGACGGCCCCGGCACGCCCGTGCCGGGGCCGCTGAGCGCCGCCTGGCAGAAGGGCAAGGACGGCGATCCCGGCAGGCGGCCGCAGGCTGGCGAGCTGGTCCTCCTCACCTGCGTCAACGACCTCTGGCTCGACCGCCTGGCGGATGGCGGCGCCTCGCTGCCGCCTTCCCCGGCGGAGGACCCCGAGACCATCTGCCGCTTCGAGCATGCGGCGAGGATCGGCTGGGCGGTCGGCGCCGGGGCGGCGGCGGAGGCGGGCGGCATGCGCCTGCCGCCCGACCCGATGCTCCCGGACCCCGCCGCCAGCCGGTTCTCCGCCCTCGTGACCTGCCGGCATGACCGCTTGCCGGGGGTGGCGCTGGGGGCGGCGACCGCGGCGTTGTTGCCGCCGCCGCTGCGCTACGAGCCGCCCGAGCCGGGCCGGCTCGACCCGCCGCTCGTGGTGGACCCCGGCCTGGATCCGGACCGCCGCTTCGAGGGCTGGCTTCAGCTCGGGCAGGTGCCGCCGGACGGGCCGCGGGAGGCCGCGCCGCGTGGGCAGCGCCAGGATCATGTGGCGGAGATCCGGCCCTCGGCGCCGCTCCTCCGCCCCCGCCTCTGGCTGGTGGTGGACCGCTGGAGCGACGAGGGGCCCGCCGTCTCGGTGGCCGACGGGGCCGGCGGCGTCTGGCGCACGGCCCGGGGGGCGGGCGGGGCCACGGTCACCCTGCCGGTGCCGGGGGGCCGCGTGGCGGTGCGGTTCGCGCCGGCCACGCCCGGCCGGGCCGAGATCGCCTTGGTGCTGGTGCGCTGGGCGGCGGGCACGCGGCTGGCCATCCTCGGCCTCGGCGGCATCACCCGCGCGGCGCGGGCGGCCGCAATCGCGGCCAATGCCGCCGCCGCCGCGGCCGCGGCCAATCTCGCCGCCGCGGCAGGGCCCCAGCCGCCAGACAAGCCGACAGGCACGGCGGTGCGCTGCATCCTGCAGCCCGGCCGCACCTACCGCCTCGACCTGGACCTGCGCTGGACCGGCACGCTCTACGAGCAGGACGAGTCCGGCGCGCGCAAGGCCGTGGCGACGGCGACGGCGGAGGAGGGCAAGAGCTACGCGCCCCGGGGCCAGGGGAGCCAGCCGACCGCCCGGGCCTACTTCTTCCGGACCGCGAGGGTGCCGCAGCGGCCGGCCGGCGCCGGGCCGGTGCCCGACCGCCGCCCCGATTACGGCACGCCCGAGCGCCTCGCCTTCCTGACCAGCCGGCGCGACATCTTCGAGCCGGAGATGCTGCAGCGCCACCTGCTCGGCTACACGCCGGCGCAGAGCGAGACCGCGCGCTTCCGCGACGACCCGGTGGCCGCGCATTTCGACGCCGGCCATGTGGCCGCCCTCGCCAGGGCCTATGGCTTCGCGCTCAGGCTGGGCCTGCGGCGGGTGGACGTGCCGCACGACCCGGCGGACCCGGCGAGCCGGGGGCGGCTTCTCCTGCTGGAGCCGGCCTGGGGGCCGCTCCGCGCGCCCGGGCTGCTCGGCCCCGCCGACCGCATCCGCCATGAGCGCGCCGGGCGGGCCGCCTGCCCGATGCCCAGGCCGGGCGGCACGCTCGAGGCGCAGCAGCCGCTGGAAGGCCGCGCCTGGTACGAGGTCCATGTCCACGCCAGGGCCGGCGATGGCGGGGCCGGCGATGGCGGCGCCGACGGGCGCCTGCCGGGGGTGACCTTCCGCACCTCGCGCTGGCGCTCGCCGGCCGAGATGATGGCGGGGCTCGGCTTCCCGCCGGCCGGCGATCCCGGCCGCCCGCAGGGGGATATCGAGATCGCCGCCCTGCCGGCCTTCCCCCAGCCGGTGCTCGAAGGCGAGGATGCCGCCTTCGAGGCCGCGATGGAGGCGCTCGGCCTGCGGGGCTGGCCGCCAGCCGGCAAGGCGCCGCGCGTCAGCCAGCTCTGGCTCCGCCCCTCCGCCGGCGCCGGGCCCGCCTGGCGCTGCGCCGGCGTGCTCGTGGAGGCCCCGGAGCCCATCCACCGGCCGGGCCGCGCCGAGCTCGGCGCCCCGCGCGTGCTCACCCGCGCCTCGCCGGCACAGGGCCTGCCCTTGCCGGTCCGGCGCAGGGACCGCGGCGGCACGCGGCTGCTGCTGCTCGCCACGGCCCCCTTCGCGCCGCAGCGCTTCCAGCGCCCGCTGCCGCGGCAGATCGTGCCGCCGATGCTCCTGCTGCCGCTCGCGGATCTCCGGGCCGGCGCGACGGTGACCGGCCGCCTCGCGCTGCGCGAGCGGCCCAGCTTCGCCGGGGAGGCCTGACCCATGCCGCTGCTGGCGCCACCGGATCTGTTCGCCGCCCTGGCCATCGCGGCCGAGGCGGACCCCGACCTGCCGCCGGGCACCCATCTCCGCCTGCTGCCCTCGCCGGCCCTCGGCTTCCCGCTCGCGCCCTTCGGCCTCTTCCGCGTCACGGCCGAGCCGGCGGAGGCGCGCATCATCTGGCGCGACCGCGAGCATCGGCCGCGGGAGAATGGCGAGCTGGAGCCTGCGGAGGGCGTCCTCTTCGCCGACATCGTCCGGCCGGCCGGCCAGGGCGGCCTCGCGGCCCTTGTCGCGGTCACGGTGGAGGCGTTCGAGGGCACGGCCTTCCTGCTCGACCGGATGGGCGACCGGATCCTCGCCCGCGCCTCGCGGCCCCCCCACACGCTGGGCGGCCCGCGGGTGGAGCGGCTGCGGCTGGAAGGGCGCGGCCAGGCCCGGCTCCGCCTGTGGCAGGTGCGGCTGTCCCGCGCGCTGGAGGAGATGCTCGGGCATGGGCCGGCCGAGCTGCTGAGCCTGCCGGTGGACGGGGACCGGCCCTGGTACGCCGGCGGCCGCGGGCGGGACGAAGCCCTGGCGCGGGTCGAGCGCGCCGCGCCGCGCCGCCTGGGCCCGCCGGACCAGCCGGATGGCCCCTTCGACGCGCTTCCCCCGCAGGACGAGGTGCTGCGCGTCGGCACGCAGGCGGAGGCGATCGTCGAGGCCTGCGAGACGATGCTGCGCGATCCCGGCACCTCTCCGCGCCAGGCGGCGCTGCCGCCGGCGGTGTCGATGCTCCGTGGCCACCGCCATGCCGCCTCGGTGCGCATCGAGGGCGGGCTGCTGCTGCAGGCCATGGACCCCGGCCTCGGCCGCTTCCTCGGCCTGCTCGGGCATGTCGGGGAGCGCTCCGACCCCGCCCAGCCCGCCGCCTATGCCGCGTTCGGGCTGTTCGCCGCCGATCCCGGGGCGCCGCTGCCCGGCCTGCGCACCCTCGGCGCCGCGCTCGGCGCCGCCTCGGCGGAGGATGCCGCCCTGGCCGGGCGGCTGGCGCGCCTCGCGGTGCGCACCCCCCGGCCCGAGGAAGCCCTGCGCCAGGCGGAGCACACCGCCGCGCGGCACGGCCTCGAGCCACGCGGGCTGGTCGCCTTCGCGGCCGCGGTGCCGCCGCCCGACCCGCCCGGAACTCCGCTGCCGGAGCTTGGCCGCGCCGCCTGGATCGGCGCGGACGGCGTCTCCACCGCCTTCCGCCAGGACTTCGTCTGGCCGCGCCCCGAGCTGGGCGCGCTGGTGGCATTGGGCCGGAAGGAGGCGGACGGCTGGGTGAGCCGGCACCGGAGCGTGGCCCTGCCGGCGGGCGCGCAGTTCCCCTCGCGCGCCCTGCCGCTGCTGCCCGGCCGCACCGCGGAGCGTCCGCCGCAATTGCCCGGAGGCCTGCTGTCGGACGCGCCGGTGCCGGAGGCCGACCCGCCCATGCGCTACCGCATCGCCACCGCCGACCTGTTCGGGCGCTTCGGCCCCGCCGTGGAGCTCGACGTCCCGCCCCCCCCGCGCCCGCCGCCGCCGCCACCGGCGCCGCAGCTGCAGGTGGTGCCGGACGGCCCGCAGGACGGGACAGCGGGCAAGGCCTCGCCCGGGCACCTCCTCATCACCGTGCCGGTGCCTGCCGCCGCCGGCCTTGCCGCCGGCACGCGCGAGATCGTGGCGGTCACGGTCGCGCTGGACGGCCAGGCGGCGGCGTCGCACCCCGTCCCGGGGCCGGACACGGGGGCGGGCCGCATGCTGCCGCTTCCGCCGCAGGCGCTGCCGGAAACAGCGCCGGGCGAGACGGCGCGGGGGACCGTGCGGCTCGGCTTCCTGGACGCGGCCGGCGTGGCATCGCCGGAGACGACCCTGCCCTATTCCTGCACCGACCGGCGCCACCCGCCGGTGGTGCCGGCGGCGGCGGGGCTGATCTGGACCAGCCGGCCCGGCCCGGCCGAGGAGGTCGAGCTGAAGCTCGCCTGGCCGGCCGCGCCAGGGGCGCTGTACCGCGCCTTCATCGCCGACGCGAAGAGCCTCGGGCTGCCGGGCTCCTCGCGGGCCGCCATCGCCGTGGCCGCGAGCGACCGCGACCGGCAGGGGCAGCTTGGCGGGCGGTCCTCCTTCCGCCTGCTGACCGACCCGCCCCTCGCCGCCGGCCCGGATGGGCGGGCGGTGCTGGACACGCGGCTGCCGCGCTCGCTCTCGGCCGTGCAGCTTCTGCGCATCGTGCCGCTGGGCCCGGCCGGCCAGGAGGCGCCCTTCGAGAGCTGCCCGGTGGTCGCCGTGGCGGTGCCGGCCGAGCGCCGGCCTCCCCCGCCGCGCCTGACCGTGCGCGTCGATCCCGCGACCGGCCGCGCCACCCTGCGGGTGGAGGCGCCGGGCCTCGACCTCGTGGCGCTGCAGGCGAGCGAGCCCGGCCTGTTCGACACCCCGCCGGCCGCCGGGGCCCGCGCGCCCGAGCTGCGGCTGCGCCGCGCGGCGGGCCCCGTCGCCGACCCGGTCTATGCCCGCATCGTCGATGAGCGGCCGCTCGGGCTCGAGCAGGGTCCCGACGGCCCGTTCCTCGCCGCGGAGTTCCCCGACCCGGCGCCGCTGCTGCCCTTCGTCCGCTACGCCTACTGGGCGGAGGTGCGGATGCCGGCGGAGCGCCGCCTGCCGAGGGAACGGACGGACCTCCCGCCCGCCGCCGGCATCGCGCCGCTCTCGCCGGCGCAGATCGCGGACATGCCGGCCGCCTACAGCCCGGTCTCGGCACCCGCCGCCGCGCTGCACGCGCCCGCCGCGCCGGAGCCGCCCGACGGCCTGCAGGTCTCGGTGCTGGCGCAGCCCGGCGGCCACAGCCTCGCGCTGACGGTGCCATCGCCGCCCGCGGCGCACCCGCTTGCCGTGGGCCGCTACGCGCTGCGGATCTGGCAGCGATGGGGCGACGGGCCGATCGAGCCGGCCGAGCCGGATGTCGAGCTCGACGGCAGCCCGCTGCAATGGACCGGCCCGGCCCGGCCCGGCCCCGGGGCGGCACCGGCGACACTGTTCGTCGCGGTGATCGACCCGCTGGGCCGCATGGCGGAGCCGGTCAGCGTGACGGCGCCGGCGTGAGGCTCGCGCCGGCAGCCGGGAGCAACACCAGGGAGAGAAGGGAGAAGCAGGCATGGCCGCCCGTAGCATCAGGCTCACCATCCGGAACCGCAGCGACAGCCAGTTCGTGCTGTCCGGCGCCTCGCTCGACCACGGGATCTGGTCCCCGGGCCAGGCCCCGCAGCAGGGCGCGCTGCTGCTGGAGACCGACCAGATGGTGCTGGCCAGCGAGTCCTCGGGGCTGATGACCGGCACCGCCGGGCAGGTAACGTTCTCCAGCGTCGTGCTCAATGGCGAGCTGAACCTGTTCACCTTCCGCTGGAGCAATCCCTGGGCCGGCGCGAACAGCTACCTCGTCGAGCATGTGCCGCCAGGAATGGACGCCCATTACGCGGGCGGCGATGGCGACAACGCGCAGGTCACGGTGACCATCGAGGCGGCGAAGGTGCTGCAGACCAGCTTCAAGCCGGAGATCCATGGCTGGCGCTTCACCAATGGCGGCTGGCCCTCTCTTCCGGTCTACACCCTGCCGCCGCCGTTCAATATCGGCATCGGCAATGCCTCCAACGGCCTGTGCGGCGGCATGGTCTTCTCGGCCATCGACTATTTCCTGGCCGGGCGGCCGATTCCGCCGCGCACGGCGGTGCCGGCGACCGACCAGGACCCGGTGTACCAGTACATCGCGTCGCGGCTGCTCGACAGCTTCCACATCGATGAGGATCTCGGGATCGGCACGCTCAACGCCTATCTCGGCGGCATGTCGCAATCGAACGCCGACCGGGCGCGCGCCACCATCAAGGAAGCCCTGCCGAAAATCCGCGCCGACATCGCCTCAGGCCGCCCCGCGGCGCTCGGCATCGTGGCGGCCCAGGCGGCGAACATCTTCGACGGCATCCCGAAGCTCGGCCAGAACCACCAGGTCGCGGCCTACTCCTATGTGCGCAACGGCTCGCAGGTCAGCCTCGGCATCTACGATCCGAATGCGCCCTACAATCCGGCGGTGCCGACGAACCACCTGCGCATGATCACCCTTGATGCCGAGCAGCTCGCCTTCCCCTCCATCCAGCACAATCTCAACCTGCCCCAGCCACAGATCTTCATGTTCTTCCGCAATCGCTATGCCTTCGTGAATCCGCCGAACATCTCGTGATCATCACCGGGACGCCCTGCCGGCATGCCTTCTGCCGCCCGAGCCGGGCACGCTCGGCGGCAACGGCGCCAGGAACCGCGCCAGCGGCACGGATGCACCGGCCCGCCCCGTCTACAGGGCCGGCTTCCTCTCCTCCCGCACCGGCAGGAACAGGGTGGTGGCCCAGCAGAGGCCCAGCATGGCCGCGGCGCCGATCAGGCACGCCGCCAGGCCGCCCCAGCCATAGAGCAGGCCGGAGAGCAGGGTACCGCCGAACCGCCCCGCCGCATTGGCCGCATAATAGAAGCCGACATCCTCGGCCGCCTTCTCGCCGCCGGCATAGGCCAGGACCAGATAGGAATGGACCGAGGAATTCACGGCGAAGAGGAGGCCGAACACGCACAGCCCCACGGGCACGAACAGCGCCGCATGGGGCAACCCCGCCAGGAGCATGGCGGCGAGCAGCGCGGGCAGCGCGGCCAGCGCCAGCGACCAACCCCGCGCCGCCGGCACCTCGGCCGAGAGCCCGTCCTCGCTGCGCCGCACCAGCGCCGGCGCGCTGGCCTGGACGAGGCCGTAGCCGATGGTCCAGAGCGCCAGGAAGCCGCCCACCATCGTGAAGCTCCAGCCATTGGCGTAGAGGAAGACCGGCAGGCCCACCACGAACCACACATCCCGCGCGCCGAACAGGAAGATCCGCGCCAGCGCCAGCAGGTTGACGCCGGCGCTCCTGGCGAACAGCTCCCGCGCCGAGCGGGAGGCGCGGGCCCTGCCCATCAGGGGCGGCAGCGCCGCCAGCACCCCCAGCAGGACCAGCGCCAGCGCCGCCGCCATCAGCCACAGCGCGCCGCGGAAGCCGAGCAGCTCCAGCAGTAGCCCGCCCAGGAAGAAGCCCACCCCCTTCATCGCGTTCTTGCTGCCGGTGAAGAAGGCGACCCAGCGGAACAGCCGGCCGGACGCTCCCCCGGCGGTGAGCTTGATCGCCGATTTCGAGGCGGTCTTGGTCAGGTCCTTGGCGACGCCGCAGACGCCCTGGGCCAGCACCACCCAGGCCACCGACAGCACGGCCCCCCAGCCCGGCGACAGGCCCGAGAGCAGCAGGAAGCCCGTGATCTGCGTCGCCAGCCCGGTTGCCAGCATGCGCGTGATGCCGAAGCGCGTCGCCAGCCAGCCGCCGGCGAGGTTCGCGCCGATGCCCGCCGCCTCGTAGAGCAGGAACAGGAAGGCCAGGGTGAAGGGCGAGTAGCCCAGGCGGAAGAAGTGCAGCAGCACCAGCATCCGCAGCGCGCCATCGGTCAGCGTGAAGCCCCAGTAGGCGAGCGTCACGATGACGTAGTCGCGGGTGCCGGATGCGGCGGCGCGGGCCGTCATGGCGTCAGATCCCGGCCGCGCGCATGTGGCAGGCGAGATCGACCATGCGGCAGGCATAGCCCATCTCGTTGTCGTACCACGCGTAGATCTTCAGCAGCGTGCCGTCGGTGACGAGGGTCGAAGGGCCATCGACGATGCTGCTGCGCGTGTCCCGTGCATAGTCCGCGCTGACCAGCGGGCGATCCTCGTGGCCGAGGATGCCGGCGAGCGGCCCGGCGGCGGCGGCGCGGAACAGGGCATTGACCTCCTCCGCGCTCGTCTCGCGCCGCATCTCGAAGACGCAGTCGGTCAGCGAGGCGTTGAGCACCGGGGCGCGGACCGCATGGCCGTTCAGCTTGCCCTTCAGCTCCGGGTAGATCAGCGCGATGGCCGTGGCGCTGCCCGTCGTCGTCGGCTGCAGGGAGAGCATGGCCGAGCGCGCCCGGCGCAGATCCCTGTGCGGCGCGTCCACCACGACATTGGTGTTGGTCGGGTCGTGGATGGTGGTGATCTGGCCGTGGCGGATGCCGATGGCCTCGTGCACCACCTTCACCACCGGGGCGAGGCAGTTGGTGGTGCAGGAGGCGGCGGTGACGACCGGGTGGCGCGCGGGGTCATAGAGCGTCTCGTTCACGCCCATGACGACGTTCAGCACGCTGTCGAACTTCACCGGCGCCGCGACGATGACGCGCCTCGCCCCCCGGTCGAGATGGCCTTGCAGGGCCTCGGGCGTGAGGAACTTCCCGGTGCATTCCAGCACCAGGTCGACGCCGAGATCGCCCCAGGGGATGTCGCCCGGCCGCGCATGCTCCGAGAAGCCCAGGCGCCGGCCGCCGATGCGGATGGCGCCGTCGCCCTCGGCCTCGATCGGCGCGCGCCAGCGGCCCTGCACGCTGTCGAATTCCAGCAGATGGGCCGCCGCGGCGGCGCCGCCCTTCACCTCGTTCAGGTGCACGACATCCAGCCGGTTGCCGGCGCGCGGATCCTCCGCCGGCCGCTCCGCCGCGCCAAGCGCCGCGCGCAGCGCCAGCCGCCCGATCCGCCCCATGCCGTTGATGCCGACCTTCATGGCGCGCGCCTCGATCATGCCCGGTTCCCCAGCGCCAGGGGCTGGGCCAGCTCGTCCAGCCGCGCCTTCAGCGCCATGCGGTCGAGCGCGGTGAAGGGCAGGTTGGTGAAAAGGTCGAGGCGGCGATGCAGGGCGGCATAGAGCTCGTTCAGCAGCGTCGCCCGCTCCACCGCGCTGCCCGTGAACTTCGCCGGGTCCGGCAGCGGCCAGGCGGCGGTGACCTGCGTGCCGGCGAAGTCCGGGCAGGCCTGGAGGTCCAGCGTGTCGCAGAGGGCGATGACGAAATCCATTCGCGGCGCCGCCGGGCCGGTGAACACGTCCCAGGATTTCGAGCACAGCCTGGAGACGTCGTGCCCATGCGCCTTGAGATGCGCCAGCACCTCGGGCAGCGGCCCGCTGGACAGCGGGGCGGAGCCGGCCGAGAAGGCCCGGAAGCGGCCCTGGCCGATGCCGTTCAGGATGGCCTCTGCCATGATCGAGCGGGCCGAGTTGCGCGTGCAGAGGAACAGCACGTTGAAGGGTGCCGGAGTCATGCGGGCATTCTCCCCATCGGGTTCGAAGAGGCGGTGGAGGTCGCCGCAGCGGGCCGGGTCTCCGCCGCAGCAGGCATCGGCCAGGAAGGCCAGCAGGGCGCGCAGATGCGCGATCCGCGGCGCGTAGATCAGGTGGCGCCCCTGCCGCGTGGCGCCGATCAGCCCCGCCTGCTCCAGCGCCCGGAGATGGAAGGACAGGGTGGAAGCCGGCACGCCGAGCCGCGCCGCGATATCGCCCGCCGCCAGCCCGGCCGGCCCGGCGCCGAGCAGCGCGCGCAGCAGCTCCAGCCGGGTTTCCTGCCCCAGGGCGGCAAAGGCGAAGGCAGCCTGCGTCGATTCCATATTTCCAGCATGCTCGAAATACAAAGGTGGCAGCGTGAAGCTTTGGTGAAGCTCCGGGCCATGCCCCTCCCCTTGATCCGGATCGAGGCGGCCCGGCCCTGGGCGTCCAGGTTGCCCCCCGGGGCCTGCGAGGCGCCGCCGGCCTGAGGAGGCCCTCCATGAGCCTGGCCAGCGGCAACCCCCGCCCTTCCCTCTCCTGGCCAGCCGGCACCGCGCTGGCGCTGAGGGCCTGAGCGCTGCTCTACGGCCAGTTCATCCGCGCCCCGGAATGGATGGCCGAGCATCTGCCGGTCGGGCGGCATCCGCGCCTGGGCGCGGCCTTCGCCTCTTCCTCTACGGCGTGCCGAAGATCCTGCTGCTGCTGGTGCCCGTGGTCTTCCTCATGGGCATGGTGCGCAGCTTCTTCTGCCCCGGGCGCACCCGTGCCCTGCTCGCCGGGCGGCACGCAGGGACGAGCCATGCCCTGGCCTCGGCGGCTGGGGGTGGTGACGGACTACGCCGCGATCGCCGGCTACGGCATCGCCGCCACGCCCGGCATCGCGGTGGACGGGGTGGTGGTGTATGCGGGCGGGCTGCCGAAGCCGGAGGATGTGGCGCGCCGGGTGGCGGGCCGAGGCCATGCCCGGGCCGCTTCCGCCGCCCCGCCCGGCAGGCGGCGTCAGCCCGCGGCGGCCCGGCCGCGCGGCCTGAGCGCGAGCGGCACCAGCGGCGCCACCAGGACAAGGTTCACCACCCCCGCGACCGCCAGCGCGACCAGCGTGCCCTCGGCCCCGAGCCATTCCAGCGCCCAGACGCCGAGCATGGGCGCAGCCGCCGTGGCCAGCAGCGTCGGTACCGAAAGGCGCCCCATCAGGATCGCGTAGCCTTCCCTGCCGAAGAGCACGAGCGGCACCGTCCCGCGCACGATGGAGCGCAGCCCGCTGCCGGCGCCGTAGAGCAGGATCGCCGCCGCCGCCCAGCCCGGCAGCGCCAGCAGCAGGATCGCGCCGGCCGCCACCAGGCCGCAGGAGGCCACCAGCGTCCAGACAGGGTGCGCCCGCCCGCCGAAGGCCATCTCCAGCAGGCGGCCGCCGACCTGCGCGGGCCCGACCAGCGCGCCGAGGGCGACCGCCGCCGCCAGTTCCAGCCCGCGCGCCTGCAGCAGCGTGAGCAGGTGCACGGCGATCACCGTCATCACGCCATAGGCGAGGGTGAACACCACGGCGAGCAGGTTGAAGGCGAAGCGCTGCTCCGCCGGCAGGTGGCCGGGCGGCGGGGCGCCCGCCACCGTGGCGGCCGGCTCGGGCGCGCGCGCCTCCTTCGGCAGCATCGCGAGGTAGAGCGGCAGGACCAGGACGAGGTGGAGGAGCGCATAGGCGAGGCAGGCGCCGCGCCAGCCCAGCCAGGATTCCAGCAGCGCCGTCAGCGGCCAGCAGAGCGTGCTGGCGAAGCCGCCGAACAGCGTCACCCGGGTGATCGCCGGCCGCGCCGCCTCGCCATAGAGGCGGCCCAGCGCCGAGAAGGCGGGATCGTAGAGCCCCGCCCCCATCCCCAGGCCGATGACCACCCAGGCCGCAACGAAGGCCGCCAGGTTCGGCGCCGCCCAGAGCCCGATCTGGCCCAGCGCGATCAGCGCCGCCGCGGCGGCGAGCACGGGGCGGCCGCCATGCCGGTGGATGAACCGCCCGACGCGCGGCGACACCAGCCCCGAGACCACCAGCCCGGCCGAGAGCGCGCCGAACAGCCAGCCGAGGGGCCAGCCCGTCTCCTCGGCGATCGGCACCGCCAGCACGGCGGGCAGGTAGTAGGTCGAGCCCCAGGAGAGGATCTGGCCGAGCCCGATGGCGGTGATCACCCCCATCCGCGGCCCGCCGGCCGCGCGGGGCGCGGGCGGGGCGGTGCTCACCGTCGCGCCCTCAGCCGCAGCAGCCGCCGGCCTTCACCGGCACCGGCACCGGCGCCGCTACCGGCGCCGCTACCGGCGCCTCCGCCGGCGCACAGCAGGCGGGCGCCGCGCGCTCGGTGGAGCAGACGCCGGTCTCCGGCAGCACCAGCTCGACACGGCGCGCCGCCGCCAGATCGCCGGCGAGGAAGGCCGCGATGGAGCGCACCTGCTCATGCCCCGTCGCCAGCAGGAAGGTGGGCGCGCGGCCGTAGCTCTTCATGCCGGCGATGTAGAAGCCGGCCTCCGGCTGGCGCAGCTCGGCCTCGCCATGCGGGCGGACGGTGCCGCAGGAATGCAGGTTGGGGTCGATCAGCGGTGCGAGCGCCGGCGTCGCCTCCACCGCCGGGTCGAGCGCCAGCCGCACCTCGCGCAGGAAGGACAGGTCCGGGCGGAAGCCGGCCGCGACGATCATGCGGTCGGCGCCGACCGTCACCGTCCCCGCCGCCTGCCGGCCAGTGACGGCGAGGGCGCCATCCCGCTCCGCGATGCGGTCGATCAGGAAGGGCGCGAGGGCGGTGACCGCGCCGGACTCCACCAGCGCCTGGGCGCGGGCGCCGAGCGCGCCGCGCCGGGCGAGCCCGTCCCTGGCGCCGCCGCCGAAGCTCACCGCGCCGAGCGGGCGGCGGAAGGCCCAGAGGATGCGCGTGCCGGGCGCCTCCCCCGCCAGCTCGGCCAGGTCAAGCACCGCGTTCATGGCGGAGTGCCCGGCGCCGACCACGAGCGTCGTCCGCCCCGCATAGGCCATGCGCTCCGCGTCGAGGATGTCGGGGATGCCATAGGCGATGCGCCCGGCATGGCGCGCCTCGCCCGGCGCGGGCATGCCGTGGCTGCCGGCGGGGTTCGGCGCGTTCCAGGTGCCCGAGCAGTCGATCACCGCGCGCGCCTCGATGGCCTCGGTGCCGCAGCAGGTCTCGACATGCAGCACGAAGGGCGTGGCCTCGCGCCCGGCGCCGTCATGCAGGCGGCCGAGGTCGCGGCGCGCCACGCCGGACACCTTCGCGCCGGTGCGGATGCGCCCGCGCAGGGCCGCCGTGGCGGCGAGCGGCGCCAGGTAGTCCGCCACCAGCTCCACGCCGGTCGGGTAGTGGCCGGGGTCGGGCGCCGTCCAGCCCTCCGCCGCGAGCAGCGCCCGCGCCGCGGCATCGGTGTTGAAGGCCCAGGGCGAGAACATCCGCACATGGCTCCAGGCGCGGACCGCATGGCCCACCGCTGGCCCGGCCTCGAGCACAAGCGGCTCGATCCCGCGGGCGAGGAGTTGCGCGGCGGCGGCCAGCCCGACGGGACCAGCGCCGATGATGGCGACCGGAAGACTGGAGGTGGTCATGGGCACGCTCCCTGATACATCGGAGGGTAAGGTATGGTGGCGTGAGAAGCCGCGCGATGGCTCATCCGCAGCAATCCCCGCCGGAGGGGCGCGCGGCGCGCGCGCGGTCGGCGGCGGCGAAGGCCCGCCCGGTATCCTGCAGGGCCGCGGTCGCCTCCATCCAGGCTTCCAGCGCCACGCGGAAGGCGGCGCGGCCGGCCTCGGTCAGCGCATAGACCTTGCGCTGGCGGCCGCTGACGACCTCCTCGGCCACAGTGACGAAGCCGCCGCTCTCGAATTCGCGGAGGACGGGATAGATGGTTCCCTCGGTCGGCGAGCAGCAGCCGCCGGTGGTGCGCTCGACGGCGCGGGCGATGTCGTAGCCGTGCATCGGCCCCTCGTGCAGGACACGCAGGATGAAGAACTTGGACAGGCCCATCTTGATCGTCCCCGCCCAGTAATCCCGGGAGGCATAATCGACACGGGGCGGAGGGGAACGGCGCAGGGCTTCCATGCCCTGAAATCTATACCTTGCCCTCCGATGCATCAAGCATCATCGCAGCCCGGCATACGCCACCGGGCGAACCCGCTCCGGGCTGGCCGAAGCTTCCAACGACCGGGCGGGGAGGGCCATGGCGCAGAAGGCCAGGATGCCCTTCCTCACGACCAGAGATGCCGGCTGCTTGCATTCTCCATCTTGGCACCCAATCTACCATCCACATGGATGGTGAGAGGATGGCAGGACGATGCCGAGCAATGTGCGCGAGCTGCGGCCCAAGGCGGGTGGCGACACCGAGAAGATCACCATCAACCTTGGCTATGTCGATCTCGGCCACATCGACCTGCTGGTGCAGGACGGCTTCTACTCCAACCGTACCGACTTCATCCGCACCGCCATCCGCAACCAGATCGAGCGGCATGCCGACGCGGCCAGGCAGTCGGTCACGCGGAAGAACCTGGATCTCGGATTGCGGCACTACAGCCGCGAGGATCTCGAGGCGGCACGCGAGGCCGGGCAGATGCTCCACATCCGGGTGTTGGGCCTCGCGAGCATCGCGGCCGACGTCACGCCCGAGCTGGCCAGAGCGGCGATCGGCTCGGTCTCCGTCCTGGGCGCACTTCAGGCCAGCGCCGCGGTGAAGGCCGCCCTGGCCGACCGCACCCGCTGATCGTCCCGAAACGCACCGCACGCCACTGACCGCCGCCTCGCATCGGGATGGCGGCCGACGTTTTCCGCCACCGGCCTCCCATGACGGGATGCAGAGCGAGCCTCCCTGCAAGGATGGCTGGCCTGTCTCCGCGCATTGAAAGCACCAGACATGAACGCGATGCTCCCAAAGGACATGCTTGAGGCGGCCCGCCTCACCCGCGAAGGCCGGCTCGCCGAAGCTTCCGCGCTGCTGCAGTGTCTCCTGCAAGGCAATGCGGCGGCTGATCCTGCAGCGGCCACGCCACAGGGCGACCTCGGCCTCCCGGCTGCGCGGCCGCCGCGCATCATCGACGTGAACCCCGAGACCGGCGAGGTGTCGGAGCCGGCGCCGGCCCCGGCTGCCGCCGCAGCACGCCGGAAGGCGGGCGGCCCCTGGCCGGCTGCCGGTATGGGCAAGGCCCCCCTGCCGCAAATGCCGGAGGCGCTGCGCGGCTTCCTCGACCAGATCAACCAGGGCGGCCTGGGACAGGGGCTGGACGGGCTGGCACGGCGCGGGCCGGCCGCCGCGCCCGGGCCAATGCCCGAGGGGGCGCGGTTCGTGGCGGGGTCCTTCGGCGCCAAAGCCGGGAGCCGCGCCTACAAGCTGTACATCCCCAGCACCCGTCGCAGCGGGCCGGTGCCGCTGGTCGTCATGCTGCACGGCTGCACCCAGTCACCCGACGATTTCGCTGCCGGGACACGCATGAACCTGCTCGCCGAGGAGCACGGCGTGCTCATCCTGTATCCGGCGCAGCCGAGTTCCGCCAACGCCCAGAAGTGCTGGAACTGGTTCAGCCCGGGCGACCAGCAGCGCGACCAGGGGGAGCCGTCGCTGATCGCGGGCATGACCCGGCAGGTCATGCGCGAACACGCAGCCGATCCGCGGCGGGTCTACGTCGCCGGGCTGTCGGCTGGCGGGGCGGCCGCCGCCATCATGGGGCAATCCTATCCGGACCTCTATGCCGCGGTCGGGGTGCATTCCGGCCTGGCCTGCGGCGCGGCCCGCGACCTCACCTCAGCCCTCGCCGCCATGCGGCAGGGCGCCGCTGGCACGCCCCTCCGGACCGGGGATGCGGCGCGGGTGATACCGACGATCGTTTTCCATGCCGACCGGGACACCACCGTGCATCCCCGCAACGGCGACCAGGTCATCGCGCAATCGGCTGCCGCCGCGCCCAGCGGGCTCCGCACCGAGACGCAGCGCGGGCAGGTGGCGGACGGGCACGCCTACAGCCGCACCCTGCACGCCGATGCCGCGGGGCAGACGGTGCTCGAGCAATGGCTCATCCACGGCGGCGGCCATGCCTGGTCCGGCGGCAGCCCCGCCGGCTCCTACACCGACCCGCGCGGACCCGATGCCTCGCGCGAGATGCTCCGCTTCTTCCTGGAGCATGCGCAGGACGCCGCCTCGTGACAGTCGCGCGGGCCGGCCACGCGGCTGGCCCGCGCCACCCCGAAGCGGCACCGCATCGAGACCATGTCCGGCAGGCTCAAGGGCTGCGTCGCATCGCCCTGCGTCATGACCGCTCCGCCCGCACCGCCATGCCAGCCATCCGCCTCGCGGCCGCCATGTTCTTCGGACAGCAAGTCCTGACCTTAGCCATCGCTGCCATGCTGCAGATCACTGGCGGCGATTCATGAACGTCGTTTGCCCAACCGCATTCCAGGTCAGGCGGACGCTTCATCTGTTCATCTGTTTTTAGATGGAAATTTGGAGGAATGGTGTGGCGAGAGGAACCTGAGTCGAACCATCTCTGGCGGCATAGCAATCTGTTTCAGGCTGTCGCCCTTCGCCGACGGCTCCCGAATCCGTTCTCCTCGTCCTCGTCCTCACCCTGCCCCGCCTCACACGAGGTTACCGAGCGGTCTTTCTTCCCGAGCAGCCTTTCTGATACTGAATCGTTCATATCACGCCGCGTCTCCCCGCCCGTCGAAGAATTCCCGAAGCTGCGCCAGCATCTGCGCCTGGCGGTACAGCGGCAGGCTGTCGCAGAACTTGCTCACCACCACATGCGCGACCAGCGCCTCGGTGGCCATGCCGCCGTCGATCGGCCGCTCCGGCGCGGGCGCCACGACCACACAGCCCTCGCAGGCTCGGCAGGCGTAGCGCGGGCGGCGGGTGACGCGGACCCGCAACTGCGCGGGCACGATGTCGAGCTGCTCGGTGCGCAACTCACCGATGACATGCAGTGCGCCGCCGCAGCAGGGGCAGTCCTGGCAGGCGACGTCGAGCAGCACCTCATAACGTGGCAGATGTTCTGGCAAGGCGCCGTGGTTACGCCGGGGTGGCGCCTGGCGGCGGCCCTGCCGGACCGCTGCCGCATCCTGCCCCGCCTGGTTCTCGGCGACGGTCTGCTCGAGATCCTCGAGCCGGAGTTGCAACTGGTCCGGGCTGAGCTGTTCCGACCGGCGGCCGAACTGCTGTCGCAGCAGATGTTGGATCAGCAGCCGCAGTTTGTCGTTCTCGGCATGCAGCGCGCCGTGCTGATGCACCGCATCGCGCAGCATATGCTGCAGGATGGCGGGATCATCGGGCAGCCTGTCGAGGTCGATCTCCACGCCACGATGATGCCGGATGCTGCCGCGTCGCAGCCAGCATTTCCGTCCTCGTCGCAGCGCTGTTACCCGGCCAGCTCCGGCCTGCGGCGCGGCCCCAGGGCACGCCATTCGCAGCCATCGAGCAGCGCCGCCAACTGTGCCGTGGACAAGGCGATGCAGCCCGTCGTGGCGGTGGTCGGCCAGGGGAATTGGCCATGTTCCAGCCGCTTGGTCAGCAGGCACAGCCCAATCCCATCGTGCCAGAGCAGCTTGATCAGCCCAGCCCGACGGCCGCGAAAGGCGTACACCGCGCCGTTGAAGGGATCCTCTGCCAGGCCCTGCTGCACCAGCATCGCCAAGCCTGTCATGCCCTTGCGCATGTCGGTCACGCCGCAGGCCAGCCAGACCCGCAGTCCGGCCGGTGGCGCGATCACCGGCGGCCCAGTGCGGACAACACGCGGCGCAGCGCCACCTCGCTCACCGCCGCACCAACCCGCACTGTCACGCCATCCGGCAGCACGATCTCGATCAAGGCGGAGGTGTCGCTTGGGAGTGCGGCCGAGGCTGCGGTCTGCCGCACCGGCGGCTCCGCCGCCGCGCCTGTGTCGTCTGGGAGCGCGGCAACCGGCACAAATCCCGGTGGGACTGGCAGCCGCGCCTTGAGCTGACCCTCTACCATCTGCCGACGCCAGGTGTAGAGCAGCCCCCTGCCAATTCCATGCCGCCGGGCGACCGCGATCGGGGAGACGCCCGGCTCCAGGCTCTCCACAACGGTGTCGCGTTTCTGCTCAGGCGTCCAAATCCGCCGCCGCTCACCGCGGGTGATCACCTCGACCGGCGTCTCGCGCACACTCCTACGATTAAACGTAGGAGCGTCCTCAGCATCGATAATCTGCAATGGCAGCGTCTTGCCCATAACGCGTTTGCATCACAACCCTATCCAACGCTGCAATGTGCTGCTGGCGCGACGCTTACGAAGGGGACGGCCGACGATTGCCCGGTCCGACGCCTGCCTGCGGCCGAGATCGAGGCGGCGGTGGTGGACCAGGTCCGGGTGCTACTGCGTCAGCCTGAGGTGATCGTCGGCACCTGGCGAGCAGCGTGGGCCGCGGCACCGGACCTGACCGAGGCGGAGACCCTGGCCACCTTGGAGCGGCTGGACCGTAAGCGCTGTCTGGAGGCCCTACGCGGGGGCGCTTGACGTTTGCTCACTGGCGCTGGCCCAGCACCATGGCATGAGTTCGTCGATGCGGCTGTTGGGCCAGCCGTTCACGAGCCGGGTCAGCAGGTCGGTAAAATAGCGCTGCGGATCGACGCCGTTCAGCTTGCAGGTCTCCACCAGCGAGGCGATGGCGGCCCAGCGGGCGCCACCATCGTCGCCGCTGGCGAACAGGGCATTCTTGCGGCTGAGGCAGATCGGGCGGATCGCCCGCTCCACGGTGTTGTTGTCGATCTCGATGCGGCCATCGTGGAGGAACTGCTCCAGTCCCGTCCTGTGGTTCAGCGCGTAGCGGATCGCTTCCGCCGTCGGACTGCTCCGCGGCAGGCGCGTGAGCTGGGCTTCGAGCCAGGTGAACAGCTCCGCCACCAGGGGCCGACTGCGGGCCTGGCGCACCGCCAGGCGTTCCAGGGCAGGACGGCCGCGGATCTCCGCCTCGATGGCGTAGAGGGCGGCGATGCGCTGCAAGGCTTCGCTGGCAATCGGCGCCGCGCCGCCCTTGACCAGGTCAAAGAACCCGCGCCGCACATGCGCCCAGCAGAACGCCAGCGTCACCTCCCCGGCCAGCGCCTTGTAGGCGGCGTAGCCGTCGCACTGGACGATGCCGCGGTAGCCTTGCAGCAGCGCCCTGGCATGCTCCTGCCCGCGGCCGGGCGCGTAGCGGAACACCACCGCCGGGGGATCCGTGCCAC
>NZ_PDOA01000035.1 GCF_003116135.1 Teichococcus aestuarii
GGTGGAGACCTGCAAGCTGAACGGCGTCGATCCGCAGCGCTACTTCACCGACCTGCTGACCCGGCTCGTCAACGGCTGGCCCAACAGTCGCATCGACGAGCTCATGCCATGGTGCTGGGCCAGCGCCAGTGAGCAAACGTCAAGCGCCCCCGCGTAGGGCCTCCAGACAGCGCTTACGCTGCGCCAGTTCCTGCGGACCGATTATCGTGGTCTCGTCACCTTGGTGGCCGAATCAGCGGCGCGAACTCATTCTGCGCGTCCTCACCCACAAGCTGATGCTCCTCGCCGCAACCGCATGAGCCTTTCAACAGAGCAAAGCGGGCTCTAAGAGTACGTTGCTGCTCAATAGATAGAATATAAGGAAAATAAAAATGAATTAAAAAACGAACAGATGGTGCTCGTCCTTATTGCTTCTGGTAATTCTGACCTTCTCATATCCAGTATTTGCTGGTCCATTTTTCGGCTGCATAGTTGAAACAGCCGAGAAGGTGACGCTATCCAAGGCTGCCTCACAGCCCCGCCATATGAGCCTGTTTGAAGGAGCGAGACTAACTTTCGATACCAATACCGGCGCACTACGATGGGGTAGGTCCGACAATATATGGACTATGACCGTAACGCAGAATGGTGGCGCCGAGAATGGATGGAAGGCAGTTCGCATCTATCGAGGCCCTGCATCAACCGCCGTATCTGTTCTCCACATCCAATCTTGGAGGCATCCGATAAGGTTCTACTATATAGATTTCGATGATGACCTGTATCGTGGGACGTGCGCCCATGAATGACACTCAAATAAACCAAATTAACAGCACCTGGACACTTCTAAAAACCTCCTGGGTGCAAATCGTGGCTTGAGCAGGATCAAAGGTTTAGGGTCCACAGAGAGGCTGCGGAAGGGGTTTTTAGAGGTGTCGATCGGATTCTTTAGAATCCGCCAGGGTACTGTAATGAACTCAGCCCCAGATTTATCAATCTGCCGAACAGACGTACTGGTTGAAAAATTGAAAACGGTGGGGCATCCAGCGGTTTGGACGACGCTTCCTTAAGCTGATTGACAACCATCAGCGGGGAAGGGGTACTTCTGACTGGAGATAGAATGTTTGGCTTCACCCGACGCAAGAGCGATCGCTTCGTCTTCAAGAAGTTTGTGCGGGTAATGTCGAAGGGTGATGTCTCTTTCGGCTATTGCCTTGGCCGGCCCGCAATGGTGGCCAGCCGGGACCGGCTTGGTGATGTTCTCAAGCCGATCGAGGAAGTCGATGAATTCTTCCGCAATGTTCTACCGACATCCTATGGCGCCGGCTCTAGCCGAAAATTCTCCGCCTTCGAGCAGGGGCGCCTCTCTCTGTGCGAGGACCTCGTCACGGTAAGGCTG
This sequence comes from Teichococcus aestuarii, assembly GCF_003116135.1. Taxonomy (GTDB): domain Bacteria; phylum Pseudomonadota; class Alphaproteobacteria; order Acetobacterales; family Acetobacteraceae; genus Pseudoroseomonas; species Pseudoroseomonas aestuarii. Next base: position 1,376 of record NZ_PDOA01000035.1, read on the forward strand.
ATGCTTGCCACGGGCCCCACCATGAAGAACTCGATCCGGATCGCTCATGTCATCGCCGAGGACGACACTGTCTCTCCGGCGGATGGTTTCCGGTCCTCAGTAAGATGCGCCGCGACGAGGGAGATGGCGGGCGTCTCGATGGACGCTCACGATTGGCGGGAGTTTGGCTTCCTGCTTATGCACGTCGAGCGCTTCGTCTGCGGCTACCTCGGGCTCTTCGATGAACGAGATCTGAATGAAGCTGGAAAGCAGCAGATCGATTTCGGCTACCAGCTGCGCGCACTGAAGCTGGAGGATCCAGGAACATCCAATAAGCGCACTGCTTTCGACCAGTCACAGGCGTGATCGGCTCCAGCACTGCCGCAACGGCGATGCGCAGCCTGGCTCGGCTATGCTGCACTCGGCTGGTCAGGGTCCACATCAGGCACTCCAACTTGGTCTCGAAAACTCGTTGGAGTCACGCCTTCCCTGGCCAGCCAATCCTCATTTCGATCCCGTTTCCAGCCAGCCTCTAGAAAACGAGAAGCATTAAGGGGTGTCAGAGCACGGCGTCGAGGGCGGCGATGCTGATGGAGATGGCCTGCTCCGTGCCGTCCAGACTGCGGATGGTAATGCTGTCGGTCAGCGCCGCATGCGCCACGCCCGGCGTGATCCCTTGCTCGGCATTGCCGGCGAACAGATAGTCCCACCGCCCGGATTCCGCGAGCGTCAACGTGCCATAGGTTCCCTGGTGGATCCCGGCCAGCAGCCCGCTTTCGTCCGTGTCCGGATCGACCACCCGGAGCTCGCCATAGGCATGCGGGCTGGCCCGCTCGTCCAGCCGGGCGCTGGTGCTGCCGAAGAAGCGGGCCGGATCGTTCTGGCCGAGGATCTGGATGGTGACGGTCACCAGGTCCTGGCCGATGGTGCGCAGGGTGAACACCTCCTCTGTTGTCTCGCCGGCACGCAGGGATTGATAAAGGTCGGTATCGGGAGTGAAGGTCCAGAAGCCATCAGACTTCAGGGTCAGGGTGCTGCCATAGCCTTGGAGAACGCCTTCCTCATTCCAGAACCGGGCGTGGAAGATGGCATCCCAGCCGCCGAAGGTAGCGGGGAAGCCAGATTCCAGCGGGTCAATGTCCTGCACGGTGATCAGGCCATGGAGCGGCCCCCGGCTGTCCTCCGAGATCACGCCGCTGGTCAGGCCGGTGATCGTGGCGGGGGTGCCGCTGCTCAGCGGGCGCCCTTCATGCCGGCCCCATTCCAGGTAATGCGCCAATGGGTTGACGCCGGCCGCCGCCACGTCCGGGTTCTGCGCCAGATAGACCTTGGTGATGAACTGGCGCGAGACTGCAAGACCAGCTCGAGCGCCGCTCTCCAGATAATGGTCCAATGGCGAGCCGCCGAGTTCGGCTAGGTCAGGGTTCTGCTGCAGATAGAAGGCGCTGTCGAACAGGGCGTTCGGATCACGGCCTTCAAAGCGGCCAAACTCCAGGTAATGCTCCAGTGGGTTGAGCCGGGCGGCCGCCACATCGGGGTTCCGCGTCAGGTAGAAATCCGTGTCGAACAGCGGCGAGGGGTCGCGCCCTTCCTTCCAGCCATAGGTCAGGTAGTGCTCAACCGGATTGACATTGGCTGCCTGCACATCAGCATTGGCGTGCAGGTAATAGCCGCTGTCGAACAGCGAGCCGGTGGACCTGCCTTCGCGCCAGCCGAACTGCGCATAGTGCGTGTCGGCATTCATGCCTGCGCTATAAACATCCGGATTCCTCATATAGTATATGAGGTCATGGACCAGTGTAGATCCGGTATTGATCAAAATTCCGGATATGGTCACGGCGCCTGGATAGTATATAAGCTCATTTCCGCGGCCGTAATATACCGAAAGTATTCCACTGCTGTAGTAAACGCTATGGCTGCTTTCAAAAAGGCCGCCATCCCAGGACAGAGGTGCCCAGGCATTCTTGCCTCGGCCAATGGTATAATTAGACACGCTTCCTCCATAAGTGGATATATAGGCTTCCTAAATCTACTATGAAGGTTCCGAGTTGGCTATTCACCTTGAGCTCTACCAGAGCTTGATTGTTGTTCCTGTGCCCTGCGCATGATGGAGAGCAGCGGCAATCAGGCTTTACATAAATACGGCCTGAACGGTGTGAGAGCCGCTGATCGAGGAGGTCAGGCCTTACGGCAAGACACCGCCGAAGAAGCTGTGGCGGACGATTTCGGCTATCCTCTGGCGGCATCAGAACGACGCTAAGTGGCACAGCATCCAGCTGGTGTTTGGGAGTGTCTGCTGGGCTTGGTCCAGCACGTTGCCGGGGGAGGATGTCGCCCTCGACCAGCGCCTTGCCCAGCACCTTGGACAGGTCGACCGGCCCCTCGAGGTGGTCAGAAGCCGGAGAGACGAACCCCGTCGTCTCGGCCTCGGTATAGCCGTCCCAGGCCATGGCAGCCGGTCCGCTCAGACACGCTCCCGGGCGGCGGCGAGCGCCGCATGGGCGGCACCCAAGGCGGCCAGGCTGGCCTCGGCCTAGCGCATGCCGGCACGGTCGGCGCTGTCCAGATCCGCTGTGGCCTCCATGACTGCATCCACGCCATTGGCCAGTTGGTCGACTATCTAGCCCAGCTGCGCGCGGATCTCGATGCGCTCGCCCTCCCCTGCCCCGCTCAGCAGATCGGCCACCATGGCCTCCACCTCACGGCGCATCCGGTCGGGTCCAACGGCGCGGCCGGCCAGATCGCCCGGCTTCCGCAGGGGGTCAGGGCGTATTGGCGCGGGGGGTCGCTTCGCGGGGCGGGCGGCCATAGCGGGGCATCTCCATGGTCAGGCGAGGCAGACGCCAACATGTCCTTCCGCTGACCCTATGAGGCGAATGAACAATGAACGAGAGGATTCTGTGCTTGTCTTGTACCTGCCCCTACAAGCCCAGCCTCCGCTCCATCTCCCGCAGCCTCTCGGCCGCGATCAGGGGCGGCGCATGCCCCTCCCAAAGCACTACCTCCCTCTCCCGCTCTTCTTTTGGTTTTACATAAGAATCTGAGGCTGACCGGAAGCCGGTATCAGAACCCCGCCACCTCGCTGGCTCGCGAAACAGGTAGGCGTTCGTCACCTGCACCGCCCTCCCCTCGACCACGGCCCGTCGCGGCACCCGCAGCAGGATGCCGAGGTCCTCCAGCCGATCGATGGCCTGCTGTACGGTAGAGCGCGCCAGCAGCGCCTCCTGGGCGATCTGCGCCAGGGAGGGGTCGCAGGCCCCTGCCCTGCCCCAGCCTCGATTCAGCAGCGTCCACAGCACGCGCAGGCCGGTCTCGCGCAAGGCGCCACCATGCCGGCCGGAGCCGCGGCGATGGGTGGCACGCTCGAGGCGGCGGGCCTCAGTCATGATGGCCCGGCGGGCCGGGCGGCCGAGCTGCTGGCGCTGCCAGGCGGCGACGGACTGGCAGCCGGCACGCGCGGGCCGGCAGTGATGGATAGGCATGGCATCTGCCAGCCCGCAGGACGCAGGTTCCCCACACCGCAAGAGGCTTGCGATTTCATAGGCCAAGGGATACCGTCAGGTTCTCACGCCGTGCCGGCGCCCATGGCGCATGGTGCTTGGAAGGGGGTCGGTTCTGCTTCGGCGGGGCCGGCCCTTTTCTATTTCTGGCCGGCGGGATTGCGCGGCCGGAGAATGATTCCAGCCGCGCCCCAGCATGACAAGCTAATAATTTCAGCGGTTTATGCGTTACAACGGTTCAACCGTGCATGGTTCGAACGCTGGTTTCATGGTTACAACCAAGGTGCATTGTAACCATGGTTGCGTGGTTCAGACGCCCATCTTGTCGAGGTACTGGCGGATGGCCTCGTCCAGGAGAGCCTGCTTCTTTTGCCGCGTCTTGTAAGCCAGCGTCCGCAGCCGCTCGCTGTCAGTGGCCAGGATGCGAATGGTCAGCCCCTCGCGCACGGGGGCGCCGGACGGGGTGACGGCTGGCTCGGGCTTGGGCGGCGCGACCGTGGTCGGAAGATCACTCTTCCGAGCAAGGAGAGAGGCGTCGATCTTAGCGGGCGGTGAGGCCATAACGTTTCCTCCGCGCGAGGCGGTCTGCAAGGTAGGTCCAGAGGTCGGTGATTTCGGCGGCGCTGGCCGATTTGATGTCCAGTTCGCCGGCTGTGCGTCCGTCTGTCATGCTGGCAGCAAAATCCACCCTGTGGTGGATCTCGACCGGCGCCAGGGGGCCATGCTGGCTGAGGGCCTTGATGGTCTCGGTCTTGATCTTGGTCCGGCTGATGGCCTGGTTGACCACGAACACCATCGGCTTGCCGGCTTCCTCCACGATGTCCACCGTGGCGCCGACGGCCCGCAGGTCGTTAGGCGATGGGCGGGCCGGGATGAGCACCAGATCGGCCAGAGCGACAGTGCTGGCGATGCTCTCGGTGATGGCGGGCGGAGTGTCGATGATGCAGAGCGGGACCCCGCCCTCAGCCAGCTTTGCCAGGGTGGCCGCCAGCCCCTCCGGCAGCACCTTCACCAGCGCAGGCGTATCGGAGGTTCGCACGCGGAACCAGCCCGACAAGCCGGCCTGAGGGTCCGTGTCGATGACCGCGACAGGAGAGACCCCCTGCCGCTCGGCCTCGACCGCCAGATGGCTGGTGAGGGTGGTTTTCCCCGCACCGCCTTTCTGGCTTGCCACAACGATTGTCTGCACCACCGCCCCTTTGGTTACATGGTGCGAAGGTTGTAACCACGGTTCGTGCAGGAGTCTATCCGGCCTGTTTGGTTGATTGGTTACAAGGTTGCATGGTTGTAACCATGCTTGCACGGTTTCATGGTTGCGAGGTTACGGCCAGCAGCGCCCTATCCCTCCATCCGCTTCCCCGCCTCGATCCAGTCGCTGTTCGGCGTCCGCTCGGCCGGCCGCCAGTCCACCGGACACACCTGCCCTGCCTCAGTGCCATTCGGATCCGTGGTCCAGCCGCCGCCGGCGCAGTCGGTGGACCAGTGGCAGCGGCCCTCGACGAGCACGCCGTCGGGACCGGGCCAGCGGGCGTTGATCCAGTGGCCGGTGCGGTAGGCGGTGGAGATGGGCTGCCAACCGTTGCTCATATCGTGCTCCTGCGGGTGAGGGTGGCCACTGCCTCGTCACAGGTGGCGCGATCGATCAGGGTCGCGTCCTCGGCCGCTGTGGCCGCCGCGTAGACCTCTTGCTTGCTGCCGGGCTCGGATGCCTTGGGCAATGTCCACAGAGCGCTCCAACGCGTCCTCCGCAGCCTGTGCGTCGCGGCAGCAGGTAGTGGCGGCATCGAGGGCGGCTTGGACACCAGCGGGAGGGAAAGGCAGGTCGTGCCTGTGCGGATGGCCTCGGCAGCCCAGCAGGCGAGGGGCTTGGACGCCTGGTTGCGGCTCAGAGACACGCTGGGGGAGGAAGCTGTTTGCCGAGATGCTCGAATGTTCGGACACTTGGCTACGCCAAATGGCCTTCAAGTCCCTCAAACTGGTGGATCGCAACTGATCCGATATACTGAGCCCGCAGTATGGGAGCCCGGCACTTGCCGCATCGCCTTGCCCTGTATGTCGACTTCGATAACGTGTTCAGCGCGCTCTGCGCCCAGGCTCCAGAAGCGGCGGAGGCATTTGTCCTGGAGCCCGCCCGATGGCTTGCGTGGATTGGAGGCCGGCCCTCTGAGGGTACCGACGGGACATGTTCCTCCGGCCGCATCCTGATCAGGCGCTGCTACTTGAACCCGAATGGCTCGCTGCTCCTGCAGAATGGTGAGCGCGTGTTCTTCGGCAGCTTCCGCGCCAATCTGGTGCGCGCGGGCTTCCAGGTCACCGATTGCCCGCCCCTGACCCGCGGCGGCAAGACCAGTGCCGATATCGTCATGGTCATGGATATGCTGGATGCCATTCACCACAGCACCCACTTCGATACATTTGTCATCGTCTCCAGCGATGCTGACTTCACCCCAGTTTTGCAGCGGCTCCGCGCGCATGACCGGCGAACTGTGGTCGTATCGATAGGCAGTGCTGCCGACGCTTATCGGGCAGCGGCGGACGAGGTGATCGGACCAGAGGTGTTCATCCGGGACGGGCTGGGCCTCATACAAGAGCAGCCTGTTCCGGAAGCGCTTCCGCCTCGATCAGCAGATGCCGGAGAGTCCGGCATGACGCCGCCGGCGTTGCCGGAGGAAGGCACGCTTGAAGCTCCTATGGATCCGGCTGCCACCCGGGAAGCAATCCTGTCTCATATCGCGGCTGAACTCGCTCGGTCGTCCTGGCCTTTGCATCTGCCGACACTGGGTGGCCGGCTGCATAGACAACTGGGGCCGCAGGTGCGGGCGACAGCTTTCGGCGGGGCCGGTACACTGAGGCGCCTTCTGGCCACAGCCGGTGATCCGCATATGGAACTGGTATCAGGAAGTGGCGGAGGCTGGGTGCGAGATCCGGCGCGGCATCGAGTAGCGCCTCTCGATGATGAGGCGGGAGCCTGATCCTCCTGGCGGAGGGACAATCCGCGACAGATCCTCATCCTTTAGCCAGGTGGAACGCTGCTCGAGGTCAAGGAACTGGTGGCATCGGGCATAATGTGCCGTTCAGTCCCCCGACGCTTATCGTCAGATCTTTACAGGGTAATCAGCCAGTTCCGGAACCATTGCCTCGATGACGAAGTCCACGAAAGCAGCAGGCGCATCGAGGAAGAACTCTTTCTCTGAATAGCTGCCGACTGACGCCTCAGTCCCGCCTGCCCGTAGCCAAGCCGCCAAATCTTCCAGGGCGTCTTTCGGCGTCTCACTCAGGAAGGACACCTGCGATCGTAGCTTGTCGGCATCGCGGTGCACTGTGTCGCTGCGGCTGAACTGCAGGTCGACATTGGTTTCGGGCTGGCGCAACCAAACGGCCCGCCCAGTCTGGCGCAGCTCCACGAAGCCAAGCTTTACCTTGAACATCTCAACCACAAGCTCGAAATGCCGGAGGTCGAGGCGGGTGGCGACGTGGTTGAACTTCATGCTGCTATGATTCCAGTCCGCTTGATGCTGCGCAAGGAAGCAAGGCTTTGGAACAAGACGACGAAAATCCATCGTTCAGCAACGCAGAACTCAAGGTGTGATGGATGCCGAACTCCTGCTCAAGCCCGCGATTAGTAGATGCCTCCACTGGGCTGTGGCGTGGATGCTGCTGATGCAGATTGGCCCAGCAAAGCCCGCATAGCGCTGCCGTTGGCAGACAACCAGTTGTAGAGGATGCGTACATCCCATCCGATGCAGAAGTGCTTTACACCCATTTCAATGTACTCGGGCGCACGCTCCAGATCGTGCAGCTCGATGCGCGGATGCAAGCCCTTGCTGAGCGCCAACTCGATAGTGCGGCGTTCGGCCTTCCTGATGTCTGGATGGGCAAACTGACCAGCCAGGCCGATGCTCATGGAATAGTCCGCTGCACCGAACTGGACCATGTCGATCCCTGGAACTGAAAGAATGCGATCAAGATCCTCTACGCATTCAGCCTTCTCCACCATCAGCGCGATGACGACCTGATCGAGAGCCTCGACATAGGAGGGGCGTCCGACTTCAAGCACGGTACCAACATCACGCCTCATTCCGACGCCGAGGCGCCCTCCTTTTCCAGGTGCCTCCGCACGGACGGCTGCAACGCAAGCCCGGGCATCCTCCTCCGTCCGGACGTCAGCGAACAACACGGACTGAAAGCCAGAGCCGATGGCACGCATGGCCTGATGGGTCCACTGCGTCTGTTCGACCTTGATCATGCCCGTAAGCTCCTTGAGCTCAAGAGCGCGGCCGAGGTTATCCAGATCATAGAGGTCGAAGGGCGCATATTCGGCCGTGAACTCGACATAGTCGAAAGCTCCTGCCGCGCCAACCAACTCAACCAGTGTGGGCCAAGTGGAAAGCAGATGCGTGCCCAAGGTAGGCTGGCCCGCTGACAGGAGCTCACGGAGCTTATTGCGTCTCATCTTGCATGTCCTTGCGGTTCAGGCTTGCTGACGTTGACTGGCCGGACAAGCGGACAGCTTTGCTCATCGCTGGGCCGGTTACTCAGGCTTGGCACCTGACATTTTCACAGCCTCGCGCCATTGCTCCGTATCGGAGCGAATGATGGCCTCGAACTCCTCCGGTGTCGTGCCACTCGGAATAAGGCCGATCTTCAGGAGACGGTCGAGATTTTCCGGATCCTGCACCATCTTATTGGCTGCTTCTGAAAGGCGCTTCAGGATGGGCTGGGGTGTACCCCTGGGTGCGAAGAGGCCATTCCAGCCGATGAGCGTCAGCGGCACCTGCTGCTCCTGGAAGGTCGGGATCTCGGCGGAGAGAGGCCAGCGCTTGGTGCCTGTCACGGCCAGGCCGCGCAACAGGCCTTCCCGCATCGGCTGGTCACCGGTGGTGAAGTCAATGATCATCATATCCACGCGGCCAGCAATGAGCTCCTGTACCGCAGCGGAGCCTCCCTTGAAGGGAACATGCAGGAGATCAATTCCCACGGTCTTCGCGAAGAGCTCTGTATAGATGTGGGAGATGGTTCCATTGCCGATAGAGGCATAGGTCAACTCGCCTGGACGCGCCTTCGCGTATTGCACCAGATCCTGCAAGCTTTTCACTGGAAGGCCCGAGCGCACGAAAAGGCAGTTCGTCGACAGGCCGAACTGGGTTATTGGCGCGAAGTCACGCAAGGCGTTGAAGGGAACGCGGCTGTCAAACAGCGGGTTCACCACCAATCCTCCGGCAACGCTGACCAGCAAGGTGTAGCCATCGGCTGGCTGCTTTGCTGCATAGTCAATGCCGATCGCACCGCTGGCTCCACCGCGGTTCTCGATGACGAAGGGCTGCCTGAAGCTCTCACGAATACCGTCGACAACAAGGCGAATGGTGATGTCAGACTGCCCTCCGGGGGGCGCAGGAACGACAATTTTTATCGGACGGTCGGGATAGGAGGAGACGGCATCTGCACGTGCAATCCTGGGTGCCGCCAAGGCAGATGCTGTAGCAAGCATTAGAGTACGACGATTGATCATTCTGTTTTCTCCCAATCGCCGCATTGCTTCTGGGGATGCGGCTTTGATGCGCCTAGGCTACATGCATGACAGATGTGGTGCCATGGGCAGGGACCATAGCCACTTCATCTGTCTGTCCTCTCGCACGCGTAGCCAAGCCGTTGATTGCGCGGCACTTGCCAGAAATATCTCGATTTTCTGGTGATGGGTCTGGCTCAGGAACAGGCGGCCGAACTTGAGAAATTGCAACCCACCCACCTTGTTTGTAGGAGATTTGCAGCGATCGGTACAAAATCTGGTCCTGGGGGCTTCTAGATCAGCCCTGTTCTGAAAAGCGACCATAGGCGGTGATCCGCCGTACCGGCAGCTTCACCATATAGTCGTAAACTTCCGCCCGCAGACTCGCTGAAGAGGTTGCAGAGTGGTGGACCATCAGCGTTACGGTGGGCTGGAAGGGCAGCCACCCACTTCTTCGCAGAAAATCCAGAAGGCGCTTACTGAGCGGAGTGGAGGTGTCCACACTATGGGCACCCCCTGGTTCCCCGCCTTCCGGGCATCAATCCGATCACTCCACCAGTTCGGCCGGCTCCACCCCCAGCACACAGGCGATGGCGATGATGGCCGCCGCTGAGCCCGGCTTCCGGCCACGCTCGATCTCGCCCAGATACACCGCGTTGACGCCGGCGGCTGTGGCGAGCGCCCGGCCACTCATGCCACGATGCTCGCGCCAGATCCGCACCGGGCTTTCCCCGGCCAGGAGACGCTTCACCAGGTCGGCTGGCAGATAGTCAGCGCGAGCAGCTTCCCGTCCCTCGGCAGCTTCCCTTGCCTCCTGCTGATGGAGGGCAGCGCGGTCCATCGCATCCTCCGCTGCGGCCACCAGGCGCTCGAAGTCGATGCGGGACAGGGTGACGGTCTCATCCGTCTCGGTGATTGGCTGGATATGGGCCATCAGTCATAGACCTCCCTGCGATGGCCGATGCGGTCCACCACCACTTCGGCATCCTCGATGCGGAACACGGCACGCCAATCGCCTTGCCTGAGCCGGAAGCGGCCGGGTGGCTCCCCCTGCATGGCGATCACGCTGGGGTGCTGCGCGGCAGGGTCGGCGGCAATGGCTTCCAGCCGCTCCATCATCTGGCCCGCCTCACGCCTGGGCATTGTGCGGAGTGCCTTCACGGCTGAGCGGGAGAAGATCAGCGGCATCAGAAAATGATAGCTAATAGCTTATCATTGTACAAGCTATCAGCTTGTTCATGCGATGATGGACCTGATGCGGGGCATCCCGCAGCGACAGTTCCTATTCACGTCCCGAGAAGCGCTCATGGGCCGTGGGGCGCCGCATCGGCAGTTCCACCTCTCGGCCGTAGATCTCCTGCCACAGGAAGCTCAGCTCCGCCTGGAATCGGAATTGCTCTGTATAGTCCTTATGCTGCATCATCTTGTTCCCACCACTCCTGAATTTTCAAATGGATCATGCAAGATGGAGAGTGATCCACCTGACAGCACCCATTTTATTGTACGGGCCCAATTGAAGGACGGCAGTTTCAGCTTATAAATTTTAAATTTAGGTTCCCTAAACCTGCTGATTTTTGCCAGCGGGCCGAATTTGACATCATGTTCCTCAGAAAAATTCTTCTGATGAAAGCTGAACTGGAAATGACTGTATTTAGGCGGCTTCATCTTCTCTGCGCCAAGCCGCCTTTGAGGAACCAAAGACTTTCGCTCCCTTTTCCAGACGATAGGCCTCAGCCCGGTAGACGGCGGTCACACCCCTGGCGGCCAAATTCGTAGGCTGCACCGAGGCCGTGATGTCGCGCAGGAGGATGAGGCGGCGTGCTGCGGCAAGAGACAGGGCACCGCGCCAGATCGGCCACGACACTTCTACCCGTCCCCCACCTTTCTCAAAGCAGCAGGGCGAGCCCAGCACGACCTCCCCGCGACGCTCTTCGGGAACAGCGGGCCAGAGGGACAATCCGACCAGGGCCAGGAGGTTCGCCAAGCCTTCGAAGCGCATGGGATCGAGGGTGGGGTTCGTCCAGCGGTAGGCGTGTTCCCGCAGGCTTGGCTCGAGGTAGAGCGAAGCCTTCTCGTCCTTCTCGATCCAGGGGCCTTGCAACGTGGCTCGGAGCCGTTCGGCAAGACCTGAGGCAATTTCCTTTCCGCGTTTGGGTACCGGAGGCCGTACCAGCTCCTGCAAGCGGCGGACCGTCAGGAAGAGGTTCTTCTGCTGCGAACCATCAAGGGCGCACCATGGTGGATCAGCAAGCGCCGAGACCGGGGCCAATGTCTTGCCTTCCGGATCAGGAGGACGCTGCTTTCGCCCGTTCTCCGGTTTCTCTACTTTCGTCACACGAGCCGTAGCGTCGCTGGTCAAGGCGGCAAGCAGGTCTGACAGCAGTTCGTCTCCCAACGACTGAGCCTCCAAAAGCGCTTCCCGGTACTCTTCCGGACTCACTTCCTTGATCTTTTTCCTGCCAGGGAAGAGCGCGAGTGGTGCGACCCTGCTTTCCAGAAGGCCGGCCAGACGCTCTTCCAGGGACTGCCCGTCCGGCCTGCCCCATTCCAGCACGGCATGGTGAGGTGGCTGCGTATTCCAGAAGAGCTTGACGCCATCCCCTGCCTCCGTGAGCAGCCTCAGAACACCAAGCGCCGCGAGGAAGCCTGTCAGGGTTTCGCCCTGCAACCCTCCGAGGACCACCTGCGTGTCTTCCCTGGTTCCGGCTTCGGCTGGAATCATGCCCTCTGCTCCACGAAAGGGGATTTGCCCTGATTTCCTGAGAGCCGCATGGCTTCTTCCCTGGAGCGACGCGCATCGGACAGGCGGAGAAGCGCTTCGAGATAGGCCAAGCCCCACCAGCCGTACCTCCCCTGGAGGCGATCGAAAAGGTCTGTCCATCCTGAAGAGGCATCTGCGAGATCATGCCTCACTGCACCGTCGAGCCGGACCTTCTCGCCCGCCAGTTCTGCCATCAGCTGGATCCGGTCAAAGACAGGCTTGGGATCGTCCACCGGATCGAAGAACGGCCGCCCCCGTCCATGATGGGTGCCGACCAGCCAGAGAACCAGATCAGGATCATGGGCCTTTGCCAGTGCCGCGGAACCCCTCAGCATCTCCACCGACCAGCATTCATGGCGCACGTGGTCCGGGAGACCCACTCGCTTGAAGCTGGCGGCCAGGCGGTTCGCACCGCTCTGCCTCAGCACGCTCTTGGCGAGCGGCGGTCTTGCCACTGCCGCGAGGACATCCTCCCCCCTCAGCAATGCCTTGAAGCGCACCTCGGCCTTGCCAACATCGTGCCCTTCTCCGGACAGTCGAAGATCCCCGCATTGTGCCTCTGGCAGCCCCACCCGCCTGCTGGCGTCCGTCACGTCCTGGGCGACGCCTTGACAGTGGCTGCCGAGGGGAACCTGATCCATTGCAAGCAATGCCAGGTCGTCGTCGTCCAGCAAGTCGGTGCGGACATCGACATCTGTCTGGCGTGCAGTTGCCTGGCCTACCAGGACAACACCGCCCAAGGCCGCACCTTCAGGATAGAAGGCAACCTCAGGCTTGGCTCCCAGATGGCGCCGCCCGATGTCCGGGATGGCCCGGAGGAGACGCTCCACCAGGACAGCCTCGCCCTCCTCTTCCGGCTCCCATTCCTTGACCACGGTACGAACCCTGTTCCAGTCGGCCTCTGGAAGCAGCGCCGGATGCAGTCGGATGATGTGGCGGCCGCGAGACCTCAGGATGGCTTCCGCGGCGATGTCACGAACTGCCTGCCCTGGTGCAGCAGGCTCCGGAAGCCAACCGAAGCGGTCGCATCCTCCACAGGCAGAAGGAAGGATAACCGTGTCGCCTGGGCGCAACCTGTCTGCCGGAACCAGCCCTGAACCGTCCTCAACGCGCCTGCCGCGCCAGACGAACACCTCAGGCACCATCGCGGAGTTGCGTGATCTCTGCCGGGCATCCGGAGCCATCTCCACCTCGAGGTCCGAGGCGTCGGCAACCATCGAACAGAGCCAGGAACGGCCGGCGCCAAACGGCAGGGACAGGACCTCGGCTGAAGTGGGTGGCATGGCTGACAGGACGTTCTCGGCGTATCTCCTCCATTCCTCCCCATCCTTGCCCTCCGGCGCATCGGCACGCCAGACCACCTGAATGTCGGCGGATCCCGAAGCAGGTCCGTGCAGCCAGAGTGAGGGACTGGGGTCAGGATAGGGGCGCGGTGAGGTCTGCGCGAAGAGATCCATGATTGAAGACGGGAGGGACGGTGCCGAGGGAGCGGAAGGAGAGGTTCCCTCTGGTGCCGCGCCGACCCGTGCCTGCCCGTCGATGCCCAGATCAAGTGCTCCCTCCGGTGCTTCCAGGCCATCGGGCAAGCCACCGACCAGTTTCCAGAGCCACTGGCGGGTGTTCCATCCTGCCGCACCGTAGACCCGGTCCTGCGCGGCAGGATCGGCTGCCGGGAGGTTGAAGGTGCAGAGGATCCAGGCCTCAGTGTGGCCGAGCTCGCCTGCACGGTCGAGGCGGCCGAAGCGCTGGCGGAGCGAGGGCCACGGCGCCATCTCGGTGACCAGTGCGTCGAAGTCGAGGTCAGCGCCAGCCTCGATGGACTGGGTTCCCACCACGAAAATTGGTTTGTGTAGCGCCTGAGCGCCACGGTCACGTCCTGTACGGATGCGGTCGATGACCCGCCCCGGCGTACCCGATGCCGTGTCCAGGCCAAGCAGCATGTCCCGCTCGAGCGGTCGGCACCGACCCGTCAGCAGAAGCGATCCACCTTGAGCTGGATCATCGCCAACCTCACCGACGCGACGAGACAGGATCTCATGGATCTTCCGGGCCAGCCGTACCCGGTTCACGACGACAGCAACGACCTTCTTGGCCTGGGCACACTCCAAAGCCTTATCGACAAAAGCCTTGGCTTGAGCCTCCAGCCCTCCCGCCGCCGGTACACGGGCAAGACGGGCCATCTTGGTAGCCGCGAAGCGTTGATCCAGGACTGGCACACCGGCACGATCAGGGCCTGTCCGGTCCATATCGAGAGTGAATTCCGAGGCAGGCGCCACACCGCCCACCGGGGTCGCGCTCAGCTGCACCAATGCGTAGGGCAGACCGAGCGGGCTGCTTGCACGACGTCGCAGCCTGCGCACCGCGTCCAGGGTTTGTGCAAAGGGAACGCTGAGGTGGGCCTCGTCGAGCAGGAGCAGGCAGTCCTCACCAAGCAGCCCGGCATGAACCGGAGCCATGCGCGAGGTCACACCGTAGCCGCGGAACAGCAGCCGGGATCCGATCTGATCCACGGTGGACAGGACCACGGTGGGCTGGTGTGCGCTCTCAACCCAGCTGTTGTCGCGGGGCAGGCCTCCGCGAAGGGTGGCCACCTGCAGGGGAACGGCGCCGGACACCCTCATAAGCTTCTGCGCGACAGTGGCCAACACCGCGGCATCGGGGTCTGCAGCCGCCGGCTCCGACAGGGCTTTGGACAACCGTCCCGCGATCAGCTTTGCGCGTTCCCGGGCGTCGTCCACCACCAGCCTGCGGTCCACGACAAAGATGATGCGCATTGGCATTCGCCGCGCATCTTCCTGGAGGTTGAGCGCGAGCGCGAAGACAGCGATGTCGATACAGGCCGTCTTGCCCGATGCTGTGGGAAGACCGCAGAGATCCGGCCAGCCGTGGTCCAGCACCTGGCCGAGCAACCGCTCCTGCCATGGGAATGGTTCCTTGTCCTTGCCATGGATCGCGCGGAAGTAGGCAGAAAAGTCGCTGCGGGTGAGTTTGACCACATGACCGGGATCATTGTTCACTGGCCGACATCTCCATGGCCGAGATTGGGTCAGGTCCATCACCCACGGGGGTCAGGAGACCAAGGCCGTTGTACCGGCCTGCTCCCACGAGGAGGGGCCCTGCCACGGGCGTGTTGAACTCCAGCAGGGCGTGTGTGGACCATCTCTGATTGCCGCCACGGCTCTGGCGGAAGCTGGCGGCGCGAGCAACTCCGGGCATGGGAGATGTCGCGCTGACCTCGACCAGCGCAGGTCTGGGCAGGCCTGACAGCTCGCAGTCCCTAGCCACAAGCTCACGAACCGTGTCCTCGTCGGCATGGCCTGCATTGCGGCGCCCACTGTCAGGACGCCGGGAGAGCAGGATCGGGGTAATGGTCGTCCAGCGGCGGGAAGTTGCGACATATCGTCCGGGACCAAGGCCAGAGGGTGCCCCCTGCCCTGCCTGAAACAGGGGAACTCTGATGCTGTGGCCGTTCCGGTCGAACAGAAAGCTTTCCAGCAGCGGCAGGTTGAAATCCCCACCGCCGTAGATCAGCTCCGACACCATTCGCCATCGCTCGGCATCGGCGCTGTCTGGCATGAGCACCGCGAAGCCGAGCAGGCGCCCGTCAGCGTGCGAATGCAGCACATTGGCAAGCGGGACAATGGCGAGGCGATCGCCTCTCCAGGGTGCGCCATCTTCCGCATGCCCGCTGAAGAAGGGATCCACGGCAAAGGATGCTTCCCCTTCAGATGTTCGAGACACATCACGCAGGCGGCGGACGAGCTCTGCGCGCACTGCCTTGGCGACGGGCTCGGTCTCGACGGAGAGGAATCTCGAGGCCTGCGGCAGGGCAAATGCCGCCCAGACCGGCTTCCAGGGACCTGCGACGACGCCAGCCGAGCGTGCCGCCAGCTCGGAGCGCCTGGCATAGAAGGCGACAGGACCGCGATCTGTTCCCTGCCCTCGTGCATGGAGTTCCCGAAGCCATGCAAGGCGGCCCGGTGCCGCCGTCCGCATGGGCGTGTCTCCCCTGGGATCCGGAATCCAATGAACTAGCTTTCCAGCCTCGGGCAGCTCGGAGGCGTCGACCTCCAGAAGGCGAAGGAAAGCGAAGTTGACGCTGCGGCCGAGGTAGGTGATGCCGGCGAGCAGCCGTTGCAGCGCTACCCGGTGCCGCGCAATGTCATCGCGCCCGACACGCCAGGCGTAGCGGAGGACGGGATGTCGGACCGTGACGCCGGGGAACTCCCGCGACCTGTTCCGGCTTGATGAGTCGGGGAGAAAGTTCCTCGGATCAGCAAGCCCGTCATTCACCGGAACGAAGGACTGCAAGCTCGGCATCCTGTGCCCCTCGCAGGCATGGATCTCCGGAGGACCAAGCGTCTCCAGCCAGCAGACAGCATCTTCTGCAGCGGCAAACCCTGGGTCTCCTGGTGGCATCTCGTGCAGGGCAGCGACATGCGCGCTGAAGCAGCGCCCCCAGTGCAACGGCCATTCCGCCTGCGACCGGTCATCCTTCGTGGCGGCCATGATCCGGTCGGATACGAAGCGGGCCTCGATGACGAGCGGGACATCAGCGCCTCCTGATCGGGAGGCCCCGTCATGGCTGGAGACGGCCTGCACCTTACTCCTCCTCGTCAGCGTCGGGCTCGGCGTTCCGCGAACGAACAATGGCGTCTGTCAGCTGCGGAGCAGGCCTGAGGGTCAGTTCGGCAGGACTACCCCATTGCAGCCCCGTCTTCTTGAGGTCTGCAACCGCCGCCTTGAGCAGCGCGTGTGCGCCTTCGATATCGATGTTCAGCGTCGTCACATCCTGACCAGCCCCCATCAACTGGTCCGGGCAAGATTTTAGTGGAGCATGGTCAGAGGCGGCGGCGATGAGCCATTGGAACCGGGGTGGGGCACGGGTCTGGCCCTTTCCGGCATGATCACCTCCGGTGC
>NZ_PDOA01000036.1 GCF_003116135.1 Teichococcus aestuarii
ACCGTGAGGCCTGGCCGCCTCGATCAGCGGCTCCCACACCGCCCAGGTCGCATCCGTGAGAAGCTGCTCGTCCTTGCCCTTCGCCATACCCAAAACATGGGAGTAGCATTCAAGCTCTAACAGGCCTTAGCCACCCCGCTCGGCTACACGCGCCGCGCAATCCAGCACGCCTACCACCAGCTGCGCGCGGCCGGGTACCTGAAGCACCGCTACGACGTCCAGCGCGGCATGGTGGTGCTGGAGCTGCTGGAGGCGGTGCTGCCGCCGCCGGAGGCCGTGCGGGCAGGCCAGGAAGAGCGCCGCGCGCCCAGCGCGCCCGGCACCGGCTGGCGCGAGGCCTGGAAGCGCCGTGTGCAGGCCCTCAACGCCCTGGCGCGTCGGGGGGTGCGAGATGTCGTTCGCCCAATTAAACGCCTCCCAGATTCAAAGGGGCAGCGAAGGGCAGCCGCTCTCCAGCCTGATGGTCACTGCGAACTGGCCTGCAGGAAGAGAGGCCAGGAGGCCTGGGTAATTGCAGGGGGAGCACTCCGGCGGGGTGGATTTCAGACGAACAGATCGCAGCCCGCCAGGGTGATACGAAGGCCGGTCTGGCGGTCACTGTATGCCTTGAAGGGGTGCGGGCGTCGCGCTGGAGGAGCTGCTCCTGTCAAAGCCAGGGTCTGCGAGATCACCAGGCACAAACTGGCCTGCCTGTCGCGACCGGCTTGCGCAGAAGAGGCTGCTTGGACGACCCAAGAGCTGACACTCATCGAAGAGTGCAGCACTTCAGAGCCGGTCCGATCCTGCACCAGGACAATACCCTCCTGCCGGGGATCTGCTGCCGCGCATCGCTCTCGCTCGTAGACGCTGACCAGGGAGGGCCGCAGCCAGGGCGAGGGTGTTGCCGCACCGGCTGGTTCAGCCAGGGACTTCGTGAAAGCGCCTGCGGCCCAGAAGCGGGCACGCGTGGGAGATGTCGTGATGACCCAGCAGGGGCCCTGGAATGGGCTGCCGTGCCAGGCTTCGTCCATCAAGCCATTGGGACAAGGGCGTATTTCATAGAGTGAATACGGCATGGAAGCATGACGTCCTGGCATTCGCTGGATCGCTGCGCCGGTTCGGCGCCGTCACAATACTCAAGGCAGAGCCGGCGACACGCAATCCAGAGTTGTGTCGCCGAGCTTCAACGGTTCGTTATTAAAATATTAATCTTATTTTCTGGACGATTGCTAAACCGCCTGTGGTGGCTGCACAGCCCTATAGCGCGCGGCCGGCTGTACATCTCGTCTGATGCCTGCAGAGTTCCGGCAGTACCTGGCCAATCTCCACTGGAAGCCGGCAGAGGTGACTCGTGTCCTGGGGGTGGAGCAGATCACCGTCAGGCGCTGGTCCTGCGGAACAAGCGGCATCCCACCTGAGGTCGGGGCATGAATGCAGAGGATCGCTGCTGAAGTGCGCGCGGTGTTCGCCCGCCATCCGGTGCCGGTCATCCACCGCAGCCGCGCGCAGCGCCTCAGGCACGATCCGCACTTCCTGGACTGACTGGCAAGCCCGCCCGCCGCTTCATGGCAGAACCAACACATGCCCGATAAGTCGGCGGAAAAAGGTGGCGGCCTGCTGGGATCGGGGGCAGGCCGCCAGTTGCGGTGGATATTATTTCGATCCTATTCTCATAATTAATACATTCCTGCTAGAGGGAAATTGGCAGCGCAGGACCTCATCAGGCAAGATTCGGCTAGGTTTGGGGCAGAGTGCCCGTCGGGCTGCTGGCCGACACGTGCCGTGATTGGTCGCTATGCGCCCATCCCGGTCGCAGGCTGCATGCGCCGCCCTTCCGGTAGGCGGACATGGCGCACTCCGCTTCGACGGACCGAGGTGACGGTTTCTGCCACGGCTGCTGGAACCCGCCCAGATCTCGGGGCTTCGCGGTCAGGCCTGCATGACCTCCAGGAACGCACGGAATGCAGCGCTCGGCTGGCGGTGGCCTGGGTAATAGAGGTGGTTGGCCGCCAATACCGGTGCCCATCCCGGTAGCACCTGAGCCAGCGACCCGGCGGCGAGATACGGGGCAGCCTGGAGACGCAGCAGACATACGATTCCAAGCCCGGACAGTGCCGCGTCACGCATCAGGTCGACATCGTTGGTAATGAAGGTCTCGGGGACCGCACGCCCGAACATCTCGCCGTCGCGCACGAAATCCCAGCGGTGGAGCGCCCCCGACGAAGTGTGGCGGCAACTGATGCAGCGATGTGCGCCGAGGTCATCCGGCGTTGCGGGCACACCGTGCGAGGCGAGATAGGCTGGTGCCGCCGCGAAAACGAGTTCCATGGGCTCGCTGATCCGCACCGGGATCATGTCGCCCTATAACCCGCCCGCGTGCCGCACGCCGCAATCGAACCGCTCGGCCACAATGTCGACGAGCCCGTCGTTGATGACCAGTTCCACCGTCACCTCCGGCTAGCGCTGCGCCAGCGTCGCCAGGCGGGCAGGACCACATGCACGGCCGCTGGCCGATGCGCATTGATGTGGACCCGACCCATCGGCCGGTCGCGCGCCTGGTCCAGCTCGGCCAGCATGTCCTCCACGGAGGCCAGGGCCGGGCGCAGCCGCAGCAGGAGTTGCTCACCCGCAGAAGTCGGCGAGAGTGAGCGGGTGGTGCGGTCCAGCAGGCGGATGTCCAGCCTGCCCTCCAGGGTCCGCATGGCATGGCTCAGCGCCGGCGCCTCTGACCATGCTCCACTAAAATCTTGCCCGGACCAGTTGATGGGGGCTGGTCAGGCCGCCCTGCTCAAAGGTGTCCCGGCATCAGCACCAGCCAGCAACTGGTCCAGGAGCGCATCCGGGGTCCGAGGCTCTTTCCGTCAGGCCATAGGAGGTCTCCTTCTCCCCTACTACGCCCCGCCTCACGCAAAATTCCTGACAATCCCCACCACGCCAGGACCCGAGGGTGCGCCGCGCCAAACCATCCAGATCGCGGCGCCTGTTTTCGGGTACAAGAGCCATATCGGCATCGACCGGCGGCATGGCCCGATCCGCTGCTGGACGGTGATCGATGCGGCTCAACAGGACAGCCGTAGCTTTGCTGGCGTGCTTGATCCTGAGAACGCCGCCAGCCACGTCTGGGCGGACACCGCCTACCGGGCGAGGCGCAATCTGGAGACCCTGGAACGCCGTCGGCTGCGTGAACGCATCCAGTTCCGCCATCCCCTGCGGCGTTCACTCTCCGAGCAGCTGGCGAGAGCCAATGCGTCGCGCGCCCGGATCCGCTCCGGCATCGAGCATGTCTTCGCCGCGCAGAAGCACCGCATGGCGCTCTTCGTCCGCACCATCGGCATCGCCCGGGTGCGGGTGAAGACCGGCATGGCCAATCTCATCCACAGCTTCAGCCGCCTGACTTGGCTCCGCGCCCGAGATTGCCTCCGATCGGGCGCACCGATGAATTCTTCGGAGTGTCCAACCGCATTCAATTTGGTGATCTTGCCGCTGCTCACCGGTCCGTGCGTTCACTTAAAGCCTAGGAGGGGGACCGGGGTGTCATTTTTTGGCATTGTCCCAGCAACCTAGCTGAAGGGGCGCTGTTATCGCTGTGCTGACACACAACAAGGGAGGATCAGCACAATGCGCAGCGTCATCAAGCTTGCGGGTGTTGGCGTATTGGTGTTCGGGCTGGCAGCGTGTGGTGATAGCCCTGGTGGACGTGCTGTGTCTGGCGGATTGCTGGGAGCGGGTGCCGGCGCTGGTGTTGGAGCTCTAACCGGCGGCAGCGCAGGCACAGGCGCACTTGTTGGTGGCGGTCTTGGCGCAGCAGGTGGTGCGCTTACTGCGCCTAGAAACCGATACTGATCACTGGCCGCAGAAAAGGGGAGCAGAAATGCTCCCCTCTTTCAGGGTCGGCAAACTAACAGCGCATTGCTGTGCCGGAAGCCTGAGTTACAGCGCCTATCAAAACCTGGGCTGCAGAACTTCCGAGCAGATGGAGAACGCTGCCGCCTGATTCTTGCCCATCAAATCAGGGGAAGATCACCATCTACAGTAACGCAGGCTCACTTGGCTAAAGGCTTCCAGGCTCAGGGTGTGGCCAAGCTCCGCCGCAGCCGTGCCAGCGCGCCAGGCAGACCGCGCACCTTCAGCACCCGGCCGGCTTCGTCATATTCTTCGGACAAGACCCGCACGCTGTCATAGACCTCGCCGATCAGGCCCTGGGTGGCATAGGGCAGCACCAGCACATCCTCCACCATAGCCGCCTCAAAGAAGGCGATGATGATGTCCCGCAGCGCACTGACATCCTCGGGCCTGTGGGCAGAGAGCAGGACCGCATCGGGATGTTTCTCGGCCAGGGCGGCGCGCCTGACATTGTCCACGCGATCCATCTTGTTCAGCACCAGCCGGGACGGCACGGTCTCCGCGCCGATCTCACGCAGCACGCTGCGGGTGACCTCCAGCTGCGCCTCATAGGTCGGGTCCGACGCATCGACCACGAAGAGCAGCAGCGAAGCCTCCAGAGCCTCCGTCAGGGTGGAGCGGAACGAGGCGACCAAGTCATGCGGCAATTGCTTGATGAAGCCCACCGTGTCGGAAACGAGCACGCGTGGCCGGGTTTCCGGCTGCAGGATGCGGATGGTGGTGTCCAGGGTGGCGAACAGCTTGTCCTCCACCAGCACCTCGCTACCGGTCAGCGCCCGCATCAGCGAGGACTTGCCCGCATTGGTGTAGCCGACCAGCGCCACGCGCAGCTGGTCGCGCCGGGCGGAGCGGCGATGGTCGCTGTCACGCTGCACCGCTTCCAGCTGATCCTTCAGCTCCGCCAGCCGGTCTCGGATCTTGCGGCGGTCAAGATCAAGGGTGCTCTCGCCCGCGCCCGGCCCCTGCCGCCGCTCGCCGCCCCCCGAGGATTCCCGCAGGCGGGGCGCGACATATTTCAGGCGCGCCATCTCCACCTGCAGCTTCGCCTCACGTGTATTGGCATGGCGGTGGAAGATCTCAACGATGACGCCAGTGCGGTCCAACACCTCGGCGCCGGTGGCACGCTCCAGGTTGCGGATCTGGCTGGGCGAGAGTTCATGGTCGACGATGACAAATTCCGGCTTGTTGCTGGCTCCCAGCTCGGGCTCGGCATTTTCAGCTGCGTTTTCGGACCGTCGCGACGCCTTGGATTTTGGGGCCACCGCCATCGACGCGACCACACCGGGGCCGCCGGTCAGCGCCGCCAGTTCCGCCAGCTTGCCGCTGCCCAGCAAGGCACTGGCGCCGGTGCCCTCGCGGCGCTGGGACACCGTGCCGACCACCTTGTAGCCCAGCGTCTTCACCAGACGTCCGAGCTCCTCAAGGCTGGCCTGGTGCGCGATGTCATCGACCTCCGGGGTCTGAATGCCGACAAGGATGGCGCAGGGGATAGGGGGTGTGGTCTCCATGGGCACTTCAGTAGCATGGATCGGGCCGCATCCTCGACGTCCAGGAACGGTGCGAACTCCGCCTTGTGTCGCGGCTCGCCGCAGCGACGCCAATCAGGAGGGATCAGGCCTGATAAAATGATAAGCTTATCCTTGTCACAGCAAGCAAAATAATACTTGTAAAATGGAAGACCATCCTCTACATAGGATTTGTCAGTTTCGTTGTTCCGGTTTGCTGGTCCTGCCCATTGATTTGGGTTATGAGCTTGTTTCCGTTTCAAATTGAAGATGATCCGTCGCGCAATACTGCTCGGCGGCTTTCCGTTTTGATCGGAAATATCCTCATGTCTATCGGCACCGTTAAGTGGTTCAACAGCACCAAGGGCTACGGCTTCATTCAGCCCGAGGACGGCTCGAACGATGTCTTCCTGCACATCTCCGACGTGCAGCGCGCTGGCATGGACGTGCGTGAGGGCGACAAGCTCGAGTACGATGTTCAGCGTGGCCAGCAGGGCAAGCTCTCGGCCGGCAATCTTCGCCAGGCCTGAAGGCAGGAGCGGCAGTCTTGCCGCTCCCCCTATAGCCATCGCAGCGCCTGCGCTTTGATGGGCCTCGAGCCCCGGTCGGATCCCCGACCGGGGCTTTTCTGTTTTTTGGGTTCGGCAGATTTGTGTCTCTGGGCCTTCCCCAGCAGCGATCATGCGCCAGTTCTCTGCCTTTGTCGGCGAGGAGCAGCGCCTTTTGCACATCGGCATACCCGATGAAGACGCAGTTCAAGGCAGGGAAGAAGCACTCAGCAGGCCGCCGCCGGCGGCGTTGAGGGCAGAGCATGATCTGACCTGACCGGGTCGGACAGGGATTCCCGGGCGGCTGGTCTTCATTGATGAGACCAGCGCCTCCACCAAGATGGCGCGGCTCCATGGCCGCTCCAAACGTGGCGCCCGCTGCCGGGCACCCGTGCCTCACGGTTACTGGAAGACGACCACCTTCACCGCTGCGCTTGCCTGGCCTGACCGCGCCGATGGTGCTGGACGGCGCGATGACAGGCGAATGGTTCACCGCCCATGCCCGGCAGATCCTGACATCCACCCTGCGCCCCGGTGACATCGTCATCCTCGACAACCTGGCCGCCCACAGGGGGCGCTGCGGTCCGGGAAGCCACCCAGGCTGCGGGCGCGACACTGCGGTTCCTGCCGCCCGCACCATCGGCGCGCTCTGGGACATGATCCGAGATGCGCTCCCGCAGTTCCCGCCCCAGGAATGTGCCAGCCACCTCACCGCCGCAGGATATGAACCAGACTGACCAGATTATGCTCAAGCCCCAGATTGCGGCAACAGCCAGCCGACGACGCTATGAGCGCAGGAGGCAAGACATGCATCGGGTTGTTCGGCATAGGCACGAGCCTGGGCGATCGTGGCTATGCGCCGTGCCCGGTTGAAACAGGAGCCACGCCAGGCTGTGCATGCGCATCATCGGCCAGGGCGTGGGTGAGGACCGGTATTACCGATCTCGCCTACACCTTTTCGGCCTCGCCTGGCTCAGCACATGAGCTGCGCCCGTATAGGCTCACAGCCCACGCGAGGAACGTCACCGGCCGCATCCAGCCAGTCCCCCGACGCTCGTCAGCGTCGGAGCGTCATGAACTGAAGCACGTTCCTGTTCTCGGATACCGCGCAGCAGCAGACAGTTCGAAGTCTCATCTGCCGCCGGAGGCTACAGCATCGGCTGTCGAGTTCGCGCTATAGCCGCGGGCCTTGGCATCGTCACTGCCTGCTGTGTCATCCAGCAGGTTGAGAGACCGGCCTCAGCCCCGCGGCGCTCAGGCAGGATTAGTTGACCGAAGCCCCGGAAGCTTTAACGATAGGCACCCAGAGGTCGACCTCGTCCTTCACATATTGCGCGAAGCGTTCCGGCGTATAGCCACGCATCATCGGTGTACCCATCTCCTCCAGTCGCCGCCCGATCGTGGCATCCCCGAGCGCAGCATCCACCGCCGCCGCCATGCGCTCGACGATGGGCCTGGGCAGGCCGGCAGGTCCGAAAATTCCGTACCAGGAGTAGGCCTTGTAGCCGGGCAGGCCAACTTCCGCGGCAGTCGGCACATCCGGCATGATGCTGGAGCGTTCGTCCGTCGCCACGAACAGCGTCTTCATCTGGCCATCGCGGTTGTAGGGCAGCATCAGGCTGGGGATGTCGCTGTTGAACTGGATCTCGCCGGAGAGCAACGCGGTAAAGACCTGCCCGGCGCCACGATAGGGCACATGCACAGCCTCGGCACCGATGCGCTGCAGGAAATTGGCCGAGGCCAGGTGCCCGGTCGATCCGATGCCGCTGCTGCCATAGGAGTATTTGTTGGGATTGGCCTTCAGCTGCGCGATCCAGTCCGCCGTATCGCGCACCACAAGCCCCTTGGTGACGACGCTGTGGCAGATGGGAATGAAGTTGGTGGGCGCGATCGCCGTCAGGTCCTTCACCGGGTCGTAGGGCAGGTTCCGGTACAGCCCCGCCGCCACGCCGGTGGAGGAGAGCGTGGCCAGCACGAAGGTGTAGCCGTCCGGCCGTGCCTTGGCGACGAAATCGGTGCCGAGGACGCTGCCCGCTCCCGGCTTGTTCTCGACGATGACGTTCTGCCCCAGCAATTCGCTCAGCTTCGGCGCCAGCAGGCGCATGGTGATGTCGGTGCCGCTTCCGGGCCCGAAGGGAACAATCAGGGTGATTGGCCTGCTCGGCCAGCTGCCGCCAGTCTGCGCGCGCAGGACGGCCGGCGCCATCAATGCGGCACCTGTCAGCGCCATCAGGCCGCGCCGCTGTACCGCAAGCATCGGGTGGCCGCTTTTCATCTGGGTCATGTCTCTTCGCTCCTGCGTGGTTCGCAGTGTTTCGGGCGTTTCCGCCGGCTGTTCCGCTGGCCAGTGGTCAGGCCAGTGGTCAGAATGATCCGCCATTGACGGGCAGGAGCTGCCCGGTGACGAACTTCGCGAGGTCCGAGGCGAAGAACATCGTCGCGTCGGCGATGTCCTGCGCCTCGCCGAGACGGCCGAGCGCGATGCCGGAGAGGGCGGCGGCGCGCCGCTCTTCCCCCTGCGTCTCCCAGCTGTGCAGCTTGCCGGCGTCGGTCAGCACCAGGCCGGGCGCCACGCTGTTCACCGTGATGCCGTAGGGCCCGAGTTCCATGGCCATCTGCCGCGTCAATCCCAGGACCGCGTGCTTGGCGGTGCAGTAGGCCTGGATGCGGGTGCGGGAGGGCCGGAAGGCGGCGCCGGAGCTGATGTTCACGATGCGCCCGCCGCCGGCCCGCTTCATGCCCGGGGCAGCGGCGCGGATAGTGGCAAAGGTGGCACCGAGATTGAGGGCCATGATGGCATCCCAGTCCTCGTCCGGCACCGCCTCCACCGGGCGGTGATGCTGGCCCATCATGCCGCCGGCGTTGTTGACCAGAACGCCGATGGCACGCCCCGCCGACTGCTCCACCTGCGCGATCCAGCCGGCCGCGGCGGCCCGGTCGGTCAGGTCGGCCGGGGCCGTTCGGATCGTCGTGCCCGCGGCGGTCTGCTGGAGGCCCGCCGCATCCAGGTCGGTCGCGTGAACCTCCGCGCCACGTTCGGCGAAGCTTCTGGCGATGGCGCGGCCGAAGCCCATCGCCGCCCCGGAAACGGCCACAACCTTGCCGCTGAAATCCAGTGTCATCCTGCCCGCTTCTCCCGCGTGGTGTTCTTCGCTTCCGCCTGGTCCAGGATCCGCAGCGCCAGTTCCGCCCCGGCGTCGTTATGGGCGGCGCAGAGCGCTTCCGCCTCGGCCGCGCGACCACCGGCAATGGCGTCCCGGATGGCGGCGTAGGCCGCCAGCCCCTCCCGCACCCGGTGCGGCAGCGCCATCGACAGGTTGCGCAGCAGCACCAGCCGGTTGTGCACCGAGACCAGCATCTGCTGCAGCACCGGGTTGCCGCTGCCCTCGCCGATGGCCGCGTGGAAAGCGTCGCCGGCGCGGACGATGGCGCGATGGTCCTGCGCTTCCGCGCCCTGCTCCAGGGCGACCGTCGCGGCGGCGATGGCGGCGAGCGCCGCCGCCGGGCGGGCCTCCGCGCAGAGCCGGGCGGCGTAGCCGACCAGCACGCCGCGCACGCCGTAGAGGTGGCGCGCATCCTCCGCCGTCACTGCCGCGACAGAGGGGCCACGATGCGGGCGCAAGGTCACCAGCCCTTCGGCCTCCAGCTGCCGCAGGGCCTCGCGGACCGAGGTGCGGCTCGCCCCTGTCAGGGCGCAGAGCTCACGTTCCACCAGCTTCTGCCCCGGCGCGAAGCGGCCGGAGACGATGGCGGCGCGCAAGGTGTCACTGAGCACCGAGCGAAGGGTGACGACCTGTGCGGCCACCTGGAAGGACATGCTGTCGTTGACGGGTTCCATCCGGGACAGGATGAATTATTGTATGACAAACAGTCAAGTTCTTGACCCGCCTTCCGCTCTCCCCGATGACTGGGAGCCTGAGTGGTGGAGGAAATGACCGATGGCGGAACCCGTGGTGATCTGGGGCGCAGGGGCGATCGGCGGCACGATCGGCGCCTTCCTGCGCCGTGCCGGGCATGAAGTGCTCTTCGTGGACGTGGTGCCAGAGCATGTGGCCGCGATCCGCGAGGGAAGGCTGCACATCGAGGGGCCAGTCGCCGATTTCATGACCGGCGGCCCCGCCGTTCTGCCCCAGGATGTGCGGGGCCGGCACCGGCTGGTCATTCTCGCCGTCAAGGCCCACCACACGGAAGCCGCAACCCGGGCTCTCGCCCCGCACCTCGCCGAGGACGGGGCGGTGGTGTCCTGCCAGAACGGCCTCAACGAGCTGACCATCGCCGAGATCGTCGGACGGGAACGCACGATCGGCGCATTCGTGAACTTCTACGCCGACTATCTGGCGCCCGGCCACCTGGCCTATGCCAAGCGTGGCGCCGTGGTGGTGGGCGAGCTGGACGGGGCGCGGACTCCTCGGTTGGAGGCCCTGCACGCCCTGCTGCGGGAGTTCGACGAGGACGCGGTGCTGAGCGGCAACGTCTTCGGCTATCTCTGGGGCAAGGCGGGCTATGGCGCCATCCTCAAGGCCTCGGCGCTGACCAACGACACCATCGCCGATTTCATCGCCGCGCCGGAGCGCCAGCTTCTCATCCGCCGCCTGGTGCAGGAGATCCTGGCCGTGGCCGCGGCGGAGGGCGTGACCCCGCTGGGCTTCGATGGCTTCGACCCGATCGCCTTCCTGCGGCGGGACGAGGCGGCCATCGCCGCCTGCATGCAGCGGATGGAGACCTTCAACCGCGGCTCCGCCAAGCCGCGCAGCGGGATCTGGCGTGACCTCGCCATCCGCAAGCGGCAGACCGACGTGGCGGCACAACTGGCGCCGGTGCGTGCCGCCGCGCGACGCCATGGCCTCGCCACCCCCATCGCCGATGCGCTGGTCCGCCTGATCGGCGAGATCGAGCGCGGAGAGCGCGCCATCGGCCCGGAGGCCGCCGACGCGCTGGCCCGGGTCGCCGCGCAGCACTGAAGCCCGGAGGAACGACGACGATGACCGAACCGCAGCACCATCCCGCCGGCGCACCCTGGGACTGGCCGGAGCATGTCTGGCGCGGCGTGGTGGAGCGCGCGCGTGCCGGCCGCAACCTGCGGCCGCGTGCCTGGCCGAATGGCGCACGCTGCGCCGTCGCCCTCTCCTTCGATGCCGACCATGAAACCATCCCGCTGCGCGACGCGGATGAAAGCCCGATGCGTATCAGCCAGGGCCAGTACGGCGCGCGTGCCGCGATGCCGCGCATTCGCAGCCTGCTGGCGCGGGAGAACGTCAAGGCGACCTTCTTCTATCCCGCTGTCTCCGCCATGCTGCACCCGGAGGAGGCGCGCGGCGTGGCCGGGGATGGGCACGAGATCGGCATCCACTCCTGGATCCATGAGCGGAACACGGCTCTGCCCTACGAGGTCGAGCGCGACCTCGCCTTCCGTGCCGCCGATGCCCTGGAGCGCGTCACCGGCCAGCGGCCCGTCGGCATGCGCACGGCGAGCTGGGACTTCTCGCTACGCACCCTCGACATCATCCGCGAGATGGGCCTGCTCTACGACAGCTCGCTGATGGCCGATGACGACCCCTACGAGCTGACAGCGAATGGCGAGCCCACCGGCATCGTGGAGTTGCCGCCGGAGTGGATCCGTGACGACGCCGTCTACTTCAACATGAACCGCTTCGGCGGGCTGCGCCCCTACACGCCGCCTTCGGCCGTCGCCGAGGTCTTCCTGGCGGAGCTGGAGGGGGCTTATGCCGAGGGCGGCCTCTATCTGCTCACCATGCACCCGCACCACATCGGCCACCGCAGCCGCATGCCTGTCCTGGAAAAGGTCATTGCAGCCGCCAAAGCGAAGGGGGATTGCTGGTTTGCGACCCATGCCGAGGTGGCCGCCTGGTGCAAGCAGAACGCCGTGTGATCGCCGCGCACCAACGGAACTGTCCCGGATTTGATCATGCCGAAGCAGGCCGGACCGGGGCCACATCAATAACCCATCGTTTCCTGCCAAGCCTCTGGCTGCTCTCGGCGCCGCAGCGGTCGATCTGGTGCCTTGCCGCACCGGAGGCAGGCACGGCGGCTGCGGCGTCAGACATCTTGGCAGCCTTTCCTTAATTCGGTCGCCCAGGTGATGGGCATGACCGGCGGTGCAGCGGGTAAGGCTGTCGGCGCCATGGCTGTCCGGCAGGCAAGCGAGGTTCCCGGTGGGATGCAGGCCCGGCACGCGGCGTAGGGCACGGCCAGCCGCCTGGCGCAGATGCCTGGCAGCGATCTGGTGCGCATGAGCCTGCAAACCGGGACGACTCTGGCCGGGAGCCAGTTTGATGGGCATTGAGCGGATTGGGTCGGGAAGGCCCCTCCCCGTCCGTCACGAATCCAGCTTCGAGGCTTTCCGCAGAGCCGCGTTCGCGCGGCTCTGCCATCCGGGTCCGGACGCACGGAGAGCATCAAGCACATCACGGTCTGGCCGCAAGGAGGCCATCTCTTTGGCCGGCGCCTTCTGGAGGCCCCTCGCCTTCCGCTCGGCGAGGAATGCGGCAGGCAACACCTCTGCGGCAGGTCGAGCGGCGGCAAGGTCCTGCTCGGTCCATTCCGGGTTGCCGGCATCAGCCGCAACACCAGCATTCTCAAACCAGCACTAGGAAATGCTTCGCCACCAGCGGCGCGTCAGCCAGAGTGCCAGCAGGCCCTCGGCGGCGGAAAGCGCCACGGCGTAGTGCGCGCCGATCGCATCCGCCAGCAGGCCAAGATGGATGAAGCCGACCGGCCCGACGCCGATGCAGACGGAAAGCAGGCCGAGCACGCGGCTGCGCATCTCCGGCGGCGTGGCGAGAAACACCAGCGTGGTCTGCATGATGCTGAAGCCCGAGCCGCCCAGCCCCGCCAGCAGCAGCGCCACTCCGGAGGGCAGGACATGCGGCAGCAGCGCGAAGAGCGCCATCAGCGCGCAATAGGAGGCGACGCCGCCGACATAAAGGCGGCCATAGCGGTCCGGCCGCGCCAGCCAGGCAATAAGAAGCGCACCGAAGAAGGCGCCGACGCCGTCCATGCTGGCCAGGAAGCCGACGCCCTCCGCGCCGAGCAGCAGCCGGTCCTGCCCGATCACGGGCACCATGCTTGTCGTCGGCCAGGCGAAGATGTTGTAGATCAGCGTAATGATCATGATGGCGGTCAGCCGGCGGTCGTCCAGCACCAGCCTGACGCCGGCGGCAACCCGGCCCAGCACGCCCTCGCCGGAGGGCGCCTGCGCCTCGTTGCGGTAGGTCAGGCGCAGCGTCGCGCCGATCGCCACGAGGTAGAACAGCGCGCTGAGCAGAAAGGGGCCCTGGATGCCGGTCGTGGCCAGCAGCACCCCGCCCAGCGTTGGGCCCAGCATGCGGCTGGCATTGTTGGTGCCCACATCCACCGACATGGCGATGCTCATCCGCTCGGCACCGACCACCTGCCCGAGCATCATGCGGCGCACCGGGTTGTCCGCCGCCCAGCTGACGCCGTTGATGAGGCTGGCCATCGCGAGGTGCCAAACCTGCAGCGCCTCCGCTATCGCCAGCAGCCCCAGTGCCAGGGACGTGGCGAAGGAGGCGAGCACGATCAGCAGCAGCGCAGTGCGCCGCTCCATCCGCTCCGCCCAGGCGCCGAGAAAGGCGCCGAGCAGCGCCATCGGCACCAGCCGCAGCAGCATCATGGTGGCAACCAGCAGGGCCGAGCCGCGCTCCTGGTAGACAAAGACCCCGACTGCGATGGTTTCGATCCATCGGACGCCGAAGATCACCAGCCCGACGATCCAGAGGCGACGGAAATCGGGCTCGGCAAAAACAGTCAGCAACGGCACGCCGCGCGACGGCGCGGCTGCGGCATCAGACATCTTGGCACCCTTTTCCCCCAACCTTGTGCCAACGGTCTGATGGCAACATCCTTGTCATCAGACCAGGCACAGCACGTCAGTGCCACATGCTCGACGTTCTGGTGAGGTTCTGGCCGCTACACCTTTGTGATACCGGCGTAGCGGTACCGATCACCCATCGGCCCGGTGTCGAGGCCGATGACGGCGGCGCGGGTGACGGAATTGTCGATCAGCTGGAACAGCATGACGAACGGACTAGTCTGCTGCCCTTCCCGCTGTAGCACCTCATACATTGCGGCACGCTTGGCGGCGTCAGGCTCCTTGCGGGCAGCCGGGGTACGAGCGCTGATCTCCGGGATGCTCCAGTTGGCGCGCCAGGCCGAAGTTCTGTTCCGGGCATCATCGGAGTTGTCGGTGTTGATCAGGAAGGCCTCGGCATTGGTGTTGGGTTCGAAGTAGTCGCTGCCCCACTGCACCTGGGCGAGGTCATGCTGCCGGGCGCGTGTCCGGCTGACGACTTGCCGGCTGCCCCCCCGGGTTCATGCACAGACCGATGCCGATCAAAGCGAGGTTGGCTTGAATGGCCTGGGCGATGTCTGCGAAGGGTGGCTCGGCCGTGTAGTCGAGGTTGACCTCGAAGCCCTTCGCCAAGCCGGCCTTGGCCGGCTGTTCATCAGGAATTGCGGCATCCAGGTCGTACGTCATGTGGCTCACGGCCAGTTTGGCGGCTGAGCGATTGGTGGCGCGGCTGAAGGAGACGGCTTGCGGTCTATTGAAGACGAGATCTGGGCAAATCCCTGGCGCAGGACGATGGAAAAGCCGGCCGATCAGCGGGCTTTTCTTGCTCGTACTCACGGTGCTCAGGTTGGCCAAACCTCGGTTTTTTCGGCCCGCCGCTGCCCCGTCTGAGATGCACCAGAACCTGATGCGGGCCGCAGCTGGCTCTCTTGCATGACGCGCTCCACACCGTCCTTGCCGCGAACCCTGTAGGACCGGAAGCCGCCCTCCTGCGGCATAACCCGGGTGATGGTAAAATCACCGGCTGGAATGTGGGCGTCCCCGGTGCCTCGACCAAAGGCTACGGCCTGGCCGACCTCAAACTTCGCATCGCTCATGGTGACTAATCCTATTGGCGGTACCGCTGCCAGCAGTGCCTGGGGGTCTCATGCCATCTGCTGATGCAAGATATCACCTCAGGGCGTTCGACCGACAATGGCAGGTAGCATGGAAGAAGCTTGACCTGGCACATCAAACCAAGCCTTGGGCTGATGGCCTGCTGCGTCGCGGGCGGCAGCGCCCGTGGGGAGGCCGTCTTGCTCCTGGATTGACCTGCAAAGATCAGAACAGGGCAAAAAGAGAAGCTCAACCTTTTGGGATCACGTCATAATCAATCTTGTAAAATAGCATGCGGCATTCTAGATAAGTGGCGTCAGTTTCGTTGTTCCGGTTTACTCCTCCTGTCCAACCATTTGGGCTTTGAGCTTGTTTCCGTTTCAGAGCGAAGATGATCCGCCGCGCAATCGTGCTCGGTGGTTTTCTGTTTTGATGGGAATATTCTCATGCCGATCGGCACCGTAAAGTGGTTCAACAGCACCAAGGGCTTTGGCTTCATCCAGCCTGAAGACGGCTCCAAGGACGTGTTCCTGCACATCTCCGACGTGCAGCGCTCCGGCCTGCAGGAGCCGCGTGAAGGCGACCGGCTGGAGTTCGAGTTGGTGAAGGGTCAGCAGGGCAAGGTCTCGGCCGGCAATCTTCGCAACGCCTGAAGGTTGAGTGGCCGCCGCGCCACTCCCTGAACAACCTTCGCAGCGCCTCCGCTGTGGTGGTCTGAAGCCTCGGATGGACCTGTCCATCCGAGGCTTTTTCTGATGCGGGCTCGATCATGCTGAATCCGCGTCATGTCATAGCCGATCATCCCGACCGGCCTTGCTTCAGGGCAAGCAGCACGACAGGAACAATCCGTGCAATCCAAAAACATGAAGACCGACAGCGTCAGTCCGGTTGCTGACGCTGATCAGGAGGTCGAGGTGCTGTACCTCGCGAAGCGGCACCGGGTATCACCTGCCATTATCCGCGAAATCATGCGCCGCGCTGGATCCACAGAGCGGAGTGCCGTTGAGCGGGAGCTGCAGAAAGGCAAGGCGCGCCGCTAGTCGCGGATCTTCACACCATAAGCTGTTCTGTTGTTGAAGCTTATGGTGTGGCGCTCAACGTTGGCGAGCCTTCCGCGCTGCATACCGCGCGTCGCGTGCCGCCTTCTGCTGTGCCGGCAGTTCAGCAGCGTGCTTGGCCGCCGCCTCGGCTTCCAAAGCCTGTTGAACGGCCAAAGCCCGCTTCTCCTCAGCCTTTGCCGCCGCCTCAGACTTGAGACGCGCGGTCTCGGCGTCACAGGCGATCTTGCGAGCGGCATTCCTGGCGTCGCGCGCTTCGCTGGTGGCCTTGCGTGCGGCCGCCTGTGCGGCAACCGCAGGATCGTTTGGTCCTGGACGCGCCCGGAAGCGTTCCAGCATAGCCTCCTTCGCCCGGGCTGCTGTTGTCAGCCGTTCGCCGAAAGCATCGCTTTTGTGGGAGATCATACTGCCATTCTAGTCGCGATTGGCCAGAACACCTAATCATCTTTGGGATCCAGCAGTGATCCGTGCGGGTCCATCCGGCCTCGATCGAACCGTTCCACAGAATGCCTGTCAGGATATCAAGGTATGGTCTTGCCGCATGTGCAGCAGGACACCATGGCCGTGATGGCTGCTCCCACTGCGATTGCCACCCGGCAACCCCTCGTGGTCTAGCCGCCCACAGTCCGCCTCCCTATCTTCCCCCGCATGCCCCGTTCCCCTGCTGCCGACCTGGCTCCTCTCATCAAGCTGTTGCAAGCGGGTGTTTCACCCGAGCGCGCTGCCGCCGAACTCTCTCGCGTCCTGGCAATCTGGACGGCCGAGCTCAAAGACGACGATGAGCAGTTGCAGGAGCGACTCTCGGGCTTGGCCGAGCAGATGACGATGGGGATCGAGGACATGCACGAGGGCATCGCTGAAGCGAGCGACAAAGGCAAACCCACGTTGCGGCGGATCCTGGCGACGCACGAGGCGGTGCTGGATGGGGTGCGGAAGGCGCAGGAGGCGGGTTAACCATCGCACCGCCCCACCAGGGTGGCTACCACAGCACACACCTTGTTCCGGCCCATGCAGAGCCTATCGAGCACACAAACCGGCCGATTTTGTTGATAGCTGACTGAGGGTTCGCCTTTATCAGGGCCAGAGAGGCGCCCCCTCCAGCCCCGCGGTTTCCGGCAGGCCGCAGATCAGGTTCGCGTTCTGCACCGCCTGGCCGGCCGCGCCCTTGCCGAGATTGTCCACCACCCCCATCGCGATCACCAGGTTGCGCTCCGGATCGGCCGCATAGCTGACAAAGGCGAGGTTCGAGCCGGTGGCCCACTTGGTCTGCGGCGGCGCATCGGTCACGCGGACGAAGGCCCGCCCGGCATAGAAGCGCCGGGCCGCCGCCAGGCACTGGCCCGTGCTGGCGCGGCCGCGGCAATAGAGGGTGGCGAGGATGCCGCGGGTCATCGGCACCAGGTGCGGCGTGAACA
>NZ_PDOA01000037.1 GCF_003116135.1 Teichococcus aestuarii
ATCTGTCGGGTAGCGCCGCCGCTCAAACGCTGCCTGCCGGGCACGGTGTTCCTTGGTCCACATCCAGCCCATCTGGCCACGCAGGGACGCCCAAACACCTCACCACCAGCATTCTCAAACAGGCAGTTAGGAAGGTTCCTATCGCCTCAAAGCCTATAATCATTGGTAATTGAAACGATTCCAGATGCGTTTTATAGCTTTCGCCCCGTGATAGAGATCGGGCGCCTGCTCCGCCAGCGGCGTGTTCAAGCAGGATGGTTACCGAGTGACACTGACGCTTCAAAGGGTGGAGGCACCCGACCTCTGTGAAGGCTCTGAGTGGACTGTGGTCGACCAGGACGTCTTAGCCGAGCAGATTGCGCGGATCGCCGTAGGTCAATATCGTCATGTCGCCAGGATCTTGCTTGGTGCGGGCGCGTCAGCCGCCAACGTCATCCAAGCGGCGAAGAAGGACGCCGTTGCCCTTCTCTCGCTCAAACCTGAAGAAAAGCCCTGGCATCGCGACGGGTGGGTCTTTCAGGCGATCTCCTGGATTGCCGCTCACAGCGACGGAAGCGTCGCGATCCGAGCCCCCCACCTAATCAAAGCACATAAGGGCTTCGATGGGCTGAAATTGGAGTTCAGCGATACTGGTGCGGTCACTGCGGTAGTCGTCTTCGAGGATAAAGCAACTGACAATCCACGAGACACCATCCGCGATGATGTATGGCCGGGCATCGTGCGCCTTGAACAGGGCGAGCGCAGCAACGAGCTGAGCCAGGAGGTCAGTGCTCTTCTAGAAACTCAGTTGAAGTCCTTCCCAGATTTAGACGTCGATGCTGCGGTGCAGGAAATCGCGTGGAAGGAAGCGAGGCGCTACCGTGTTGCAATCACCGTAGACAAGTCGCACGCCAACGCCAAGCTGCGGATGGCCTTGTTCAAAGACTTCGACAGCCACGCTCCTGGCGACACCAGTCGGCGTCTTGCAGAGACAATGCATGTGTCTGACCTACGGCCTTGGATGCAGGCCTTTGCAAACCTAGTGATCACCAAGATTAACGGCCTGCCTGACAATGTTTGATCCGGAGACGGTCGAGCTGATCCAGCGGGCTCCACCGCTAGAGGGTCTTGATCTAGCGGCTTTACCGCAAGTTCTAACTGATGCCTTCGCCACGGTTGTCGCCGCTCGAATCCGCCTGCGGTCTGGGGTGCCTGATCCCGAAGGTACTGAGATTGCGGATACCCTGACGCTGCTGACCCGGTTGGCTGCTACCCATGAAATCCACGTCGCCCTTATGCCGGATCGGGACAATCGAGCTGCTGCGGCCTTTGTCGCGGCGTCCGCGCATCAAGCTCGTCGGCTCGCTCGGGTAGGCGTGCAGCCCGCAACTCGGATCAACGCCACAAGCATAAGTTCGGAAATTAGCGCAGCACTATTGTTCCTTGTCGCCGAAGCTTATCCAGACGCGGCGGAGGCTGCCAAGCGAATTGTAGTCGATGACCTCGCTGTCGGATCAACTGAAAGGGCCTTGTTAACCGCACTGAGGAAGCTGTCAGAAGGCCGATTGGCTGAGATTATATCCGATTCTCTTCCGGACCTTACCGCTACGGCTTCTGAAGATCGCGCATTGGAGAGCCTCCTCAATCTCCTGCTGCGCGGCGTGCGCGCCTTAGCTCGCCAGCTACGCAACACCGCTTTGGCCGATGAAGGAGTTGCCGCGCGGCAAATATTCCTGCGTGTTAAAGCGTTGTGCATCGACGAACTCGCTGATCCTTTTGGTGACGGCCGTGCAGCCTACAGCGTATTCTCCGGTCCGTTACATCTCGCTAATCTGTTGATCGCTGCCGAGAGGGATATTGGCACAGCGGCCCTCGCTCATTTGCCCGCGCCGTCAGGAGTTGGCGTCGAGGGCTGGGTCGGGATTTTGAAGCGTATGGTCAGGTCTCGTCCGTTTCTGTGGCGGAATCATAGAATGGCCATTGGGCAAGGCCTTCTGGAGCCAGGGCAATCCGCCGCGATCAGCTTTCCAACGGGGGCTGGGAAGTCAACGCTTTCGGAGCTTAAAATTGCTACGGCTCTCCTGCGGGGACAACAAGTCGTCTTCCTTGCTCCTACACACGCGCTGGTGGCGCAGACCGCGAAGGCACTTCAGAAGACCTTCAACGATGCGTCCGTGATTGGTGATGTTGACGACGAGATAGCTCTTTCGCTGGAGATAGAATTTCCTGAAATCATCGTGACGACACCGGAACGCTGCTTGATGTTGCTGGCCATCCAGCCAGAAGCATTCGCAGGTCTCGGTCTCATCGTTTTCGACGAATGTCACCTGATCCACGCACGCCCCGACGACAGGAGCCGACGCGGGCTGGACAGTATGCTGTGTCTCCTCAACCTAACCCAAGCTGCGCCAGAGGCAGATTTGCTGCTGCTGTCAGCGATGATGAAGAATACTGCGGAGCTCGCTGGTTGGCTCAAGACCCTGACTGGCCGCGACTGCTTGTCTCTAGACTTGGCCTGGAAGCCGACGCGGCAAGCACGAGGTTGTGTCGTCTACGACATGGAACAGCTAAGGAAGCTGAATGAGCAGTTGCGTGTAGCGCGGATTGCGAAGCCATCTCAGAAATCTGTTCCCGCTGGAGTGAAGCGCAGTCTTTCGGCGGCACCTTTCGGGTTCTTCGGTCTGCGGCAGACCTGGAATTCGACCGACCGCCGAGACTACGCTCTGCGACTTCTACTCGATACCCCGACGCTTTTGGGTACTAGCACAGGCTCCAGATGGTATCTGACCCCGAATGGAAATGAGGTTAGTACAGCCATAGCGGCAAACTCGGTCGGTGCTGGCATGAAGACTCTTGTTTTCGTTCAGAATACGGTTGCATCCGCCAAATGCGTTAGGGATTTCGCAAAGCACCTCGCCCCTCGGGAGGTTGCTCTCACCGATGAGGAGGCAGCTTTGCGTGCGCTTGTCGTCGAAGAGATGGGCGGACCAGAGCACTGCTACCTTGCTGTTGATGACACGGGAAAAGTCAGTGCTGGCGCCGCCAGTCACCATGCACTGCTACTCGCGAAGGAGCGTGAACTTCACGAAAGCATTTTTCGGCGGAAGGATGGGATCCACGCGCTATTCGCAACGTCGACACTTGCGCAGGGCATGAACCTACCGAGTGAGGTGGTGATCATTTGTGGCGACAGCCGTTTTGATCCGCAGTCTGACAAGCTGAAGCAGCTTGAAGCGCATGAACTGCTGAACGCGGCTGGCCGTGCGGGCCGTGCAGGAGAAGGTTCCCAAGGTTTCGTTCTCCTCGTGCCCAGTCATGTCATTGGCTTTGATCAGGCAAAGTCACTCATAAGCCAGGATTGGATGGATCTCCGCGCCATTTTTCAGCAGTCGGACCAGTGCTTGGTTATCGAAGATCCAATGGTGGCGGTGCTCGACGATATCCACGATGGGATCACTCGGACAGGCCTCGCGGCGTATCTGCTAGGGCGACTTCCGGTCGCGAGGGCGGATGGCGGGCCTGATCCTGCTGAAGCCATGCTGAAGCGATCCTTCGCCGCTTATGCTAAGGCAAAGTCAGGCGATCCTGAATGGATTCTCTCGCGAGTTGCGTCAGCCCTCGAGGCGCGGCCAGCAGCCGCGGCTACTGATGTTCACTGGCTGGGCTTGGTGGCCGCCTCTACAGGGTTGTCGATCGAGCTCCTACAGAGCCTTCTTGCTCTCGTTGATAGTAGCGCGTTTGCCGGGAACGCTAAACAGGCCATGGCGGAGTTGTTCGCGTGGATGCGGCAGCTCCCACTACGTTTGATGGATTTAGTTCGCCCCGAGAGCTTGGAGGGATTGTTCGGCGACGCCTACAAGGAGTTGGAGACCGATCATGATCGTGCGCTGCAGGCGTTGGACTTGATTGAAAAAATCCTCCCAATCTGGATGTCTGGCGCACCACTTTGTTCCATTGAAGCCGCCGTGGAGGGAAAAACCACAAGCTTGAATTACTGCGTTACCGCCCGCCATTTCGCTACGCGGGTAGCCCCAGATCTTGCTTTTGTTGCTGGCTTACCAGCCAGACTTCTACTTGCACGGTTTGCGGCAACCTCTCCGGGCCTAGATCCTGAAATTCCTGCGGTGCTCGCCACGTTGGGCAGCGTTATACGAGAAGGATGCGACTCTCCGGAGGCCTTGGCAGCGCGACTTGAGGCTGGTCGTTCGGTGTCGCGTGTCGCTGCACGCGCTCAGTATGAGCAGGCACTTCCATATCTTGGGCCTTTGCCGCCCAACGAGCCCTTTGAGGCTACCCGAGCGCGCGTTCGCGCTGCCATAGGGATTTCTCTTCTTCTTGACTAGGTCGCCGCCTCGATTGAACGGGCCAGAAACAGGTGTTTGCGACGTCTGTGACGGCGAAGAGGAAGCTCTTTCTACCTGAAATCCCGCGTCGGCACCTTGATTCCTGACCCCAGCCGCAGGTCCGGGATGTAGATGTCCCGCACCCGGTGCACAGCCGGGTCCGGCGCATCGCCCTGGCCGCCCTCCCGCTGCGCGACGCCCTGAAGCATGCCGGTGAGGTCCTCCACCTCCTTGACGATGACGTGGATGACCTCGCCCTCGCGCTGCACCCGGCCGCGGATGCCCATCATGCCCGCCGTCAGGATCACGCGGCGCCGTTCCTCGAACAGCGACGGCCAGACGATCAGGTTGGCGACGCCGGTCTCGTCCTCGACGGTGATGAACATGACGCCCTTGGCCGAGCCCGGCTTCTGCCTGACCAGCACCATGCCCGCGAGCTGGATGCGCTTATAGTCGCGGGTCGTGGCCAGGTCGCCGCAGGTCACCATGCCCATGGCCGCGAGGTCCCGCCGCAGGAAGGCGAGAGGATGCCGCCGCAGGCTGAGGCCGGTGCTGCGGTAATCCTCCACCACCTGCTGCCCCTCGCGCATGGCGGCCAGACTGACCGGCGCCTCGACGATCTCGGGTTCCGGCATGCTGCCCCGGTCGGCCGCCGCGAACAGGGGCAGGGCCGCGTCGGCCAGCCCGCGCACCTCCCACAGCGCCCGGCGCCGGTCCAGGCCCAGGCCGCCGAAGCCGTCCGCCTCCGCCAGCCGCTCCAGCGCGGCAGGCGGCGTGCCCGCGCGGCGCCAGACCTCCTCGATGCCGCGGTAGGGCTCGGCGCCGCGGTGGGCGACCAGCCGGGCGGCATCGGCGTTGTTCAGGCGCTTCACCATCCGCAGGCCGAGCCGCACCGCCAGCCGTGAACTGCGGCCAGCCTCCAGCGTGCAGTCCCAGCGCGAGGCGTTGACGCAGACCGGGCGGACCTCAACGCCGTGCTCCCGCGCGTCTCGCACCACCTGGGCGGGCGCGTAGAAGCCCATGGGCTGGCTGTTCAGCAGGGCGGCGCAGAACACCTCCGGGTGGTGGCACTTCACCCAGGCGCTGGCATAGGCGATCAGCGCAAAGGAGGCGGCATGGCTCTCTGGGAAACCGTAGGAGCCGAAGCCCTCCAGCTGCCCGAAGGTCCGCTCGGCGAACTCTGGGGTGTAGCCGCGCTCCACCATGCCGTTGACCAGCTTGTCCCGGAACACCGACACGCCGCCGGTGAACTTGAAGGTGGCCATGGACCGCCGCAACTGGTCGGCCTCGGTCGCCGTGAATCCGGCGCAGTGGATCGCCACCTGCATCGCCTGCTCCTGGAACAGCGGCACGCCGAGCGTCTTGCCCAGAACCCTCCTGAGCTCCGGCTTCGGGTAGCTGACCGGCTCCAGCCCCTCGCGGCGCCGTAGGTAGGGATGCACCATGTCGCCCTGGATCGGGCCGGGGCGGACGATCGCGACCTGGATGACGAGGTCGTAGAAGGTGGTCGGCTTCATGCGGGGCAGCATGGCCATCTGCGCCCGGCTCTCGATCTGGAAGGTGCCGAGCGTGTCGGCGCGCCGGATCATGGCGTAGGTCGCCGGGTCCTCCGCTGGGACCGAGGCCATGTCGAGGCCGAGGCCGCGATGCTCCTCGATGAGCTCGAAGGCCCGGCGCAGGCAGCCCAGCATGCCCAGGCCGAGCACATCGACCTTCATGAAGCCGAGCTCGTCGATGTCATCCTTGTCCCACTCGACGACCTGCCGCCCGGCCATTGCGGCGGGGGCGATGGGCACCAGGTCGTCCAGCCGGTCCCGCGTCAGCACGAAACCGCCGGGATGGGTGCCGAGCTGGCGGGGAAAGCCGATGAGCTCGCGGGCCAGCTCCAGCGTCAGCCGCAGGCGCCGGTCGGCCAGGTTGAGGTTGAGCTCGGCGGTGTGCTCCGGCTGCACGCCCTCCTCGGACCAGCCCCAGACCTGCGAGGACAGGGCGCTGGTGACGTCCTCGGTCAGCCCCACGACCTTGCCGACGTCGCGCACGGCGCCGCGGGCGCGGAAACGCATCACGGTGGCGCAGAGCGCCGCCCGGTCCCGGCCGTAGCGGCCGTAGATCCACTGGATGACCTCCTCACGCCGCTCGCCCTCGAAGTCGACGTCGATGTCCGGCGGCTCCCGGCGCTCAGCCGAGATGAAGCGCTCGAACAAGAGGCCGGAGCGGACCGGGTCGATGGAGGTGATGCCCAGCACGTAGCAGACCGCCGAGTTGGCCGCGCTGCCGCGGCCCTGGCACAGGATGCCGATGCTGCGGGCGTGGCGGACGATGCTATGAACCGTCAGGAAGTAGGGCGCGTAGCCGAGGCCGCTGATGAGGCGCAGCTCGTGGCGGATCTGCGCCGCCACGTCGTCCGGCACGCCATCCGGATAGCGGCGCGGTGCCGCCTCGTGGACCAGATCCTCCAGCGCCTGCTGCGGCGTGATGGAAGGATCGTCGACCTCGTCGGGGTACTGGTAGCGCAGCTCGTCCAAGGAAAAGCGGCAGCGTTCCAGGATTTCCAGCGAGCGCGCCAGTGCCTCGGGATGGCGGCGGAACAGCCGCGCCATTTCCTTGGGCTCGCGCAGGTGCCGGTCGACCGAGCGCTCGCGGCGAAACCCGGCGGCCTCGACCGTGCAGCCCTCGCGGATGCAGGTGACGACGTCCTGCAGGATGTGCCGGTCCGGGTGGTGGTAGAGCACGTCGCCGGTGACGACGCTGCGCACGCCTGCCGCCTGCGCCATGTCCTCCAGCAAGCGCAGTCGCACCGCGTCGCCCGGGCGCCGCAGCAGCGTCAGCGCCAGATAGGCGCGGTCACCGAAGGTGGTGCGGTGCCGCTGCAGGACAGGCGGCAAATCTTTGTCCGCAGCCCCTGGGACAAGGATGGCGATGAGTCCCTCGGCATGCGCGGCCAGATCCCGCCACCCCAGCTCGCAGCGACCGGCGCCGCCACGTGCCTTGCCGAGCGACAGCAGGCGGCAGAGGCGGGCGTAGGATTCGCGATCGGTCGGGTAGACCAGGGCGGGCGGGCTGTCCGTCAGGCCGAGGCGGCAGCCCACCACCAGCCGCACGCCGGTTTCCCTGGCGTAGCGGTGGCAGGCGACGATGCCCGCCAGGCTGTTGCGGTCAGTGATGCCGAGGGCGGGCACGCCCAGCGCGGCGGCCTGGGCAAAGAGTTCCTGAGGGTGGCTGGCGCCGCGCAGAAAGGAGTAGTTGGTGGTGACCTGCAGCTCGGCGTAGGGCGCCGTCACCGCCGGTGGTGCGGCGTGGTGGACGGCGCCGCCGCCTCAGGCTTGCGCATCAGCACGTAGCCGCAGCGCTCCAGATGCCGCACCAGGCGCTCGGCGGTGATGCGTGCCATCGCCTCATCGGCATGGTGGACGCGCTTCCGGCCGTCGAAACGCAGCGCGTAGGACAAGGAATCCGCGATCTCGTCGGCCGAGGCGGGGGCGAGGGGTGGTTGGTCGACCATGGCCAGAAATCCTTGTCAGAAGATGCCGTGCAGAAACCAGGAAAGGTCGCCGGTGGCCGGGTCGGCGCCGTCGCCGCGCCGGAACAGCCAGAAGCGGTTGCCGTCCTCGTCCTCCACGGCCCAGTAGTCGCGCACGGCGGCGACCTCGCCGGTGCGGCGCCACCACTCGCCCGCGATTCGCTCGGGGCCGTCGGCGCGCCGCACGCGATGGCGGACGCGGCGCCAGGTGAAGGTGGCGGGCGGGTGGTCCGGCAGCGCCGATAGCGCCTCCACCGGCTGCGGCGGGTGCAGCAGCCGCACCGGGCGCCGCAAATCCTTGGGCCAGATGGCCTCGGCCTCGGCCGCCATCGGGAAGCCGACCGCGATGGCGCGCTCGGGCACATCGCTCTCGCGCGGAAGCACGCTGAAGACGCGGTTCTCGCCGAAGCGGCTGGCCAGCCGGTCCACCAGCGGCGCCAAGTCGACTCCTTGCTCGTCGTCCCCGTGCAAGGAGGAGCGCACCTGGGTCGGCAGAATGGGCTCGGCGAGCGTGACCACCAGGCGCATGGCGGAGACGCCGAATCCTGGCTCGACGGTGTCCAGCCTTTCCTTGAGCAGGCGCCCGAGGTGGTGCGCGTCCCGGGACGGCCGTGAGGTGCCGATCCGCACGACCTGCACGGCGTCGTCCACACGCTCGAAGAGCAGGTCCATCTGCCAGGCGCCCAGGCCGCCCGCCTCCAGTTGGGCACAGACCGGCGCGACGAGGCGCTCGACCGCGATGGCCAGCGCCGTTGCGGTCAGCAGCGGTTCCAGGAAGGCGGCGGCGTGCTGTGCGGCATCGGGCGGCAGCACCGGTGTGATCGGCTTGCTCTCGCAGCCAAGCGCCTGGTCCAGGCGCCGCAGGAGGTCACCGCCGAACCGGCGGGCCAGCGGACCACGGGGCATGGAGAGCAACTGGCCGACGAGGTCGATGCCGAGGCGCCGAAGCGCCGCAACGGTCCCAGAATCCACCCGCAGGGTGGCGACCGGCAGCAGCGCCAGGGCATCCACCTGCCCGCCGGGTGCGATGACCGTGATGGGCTTGGTGCTATAGCGGGCTATGGCCCAGGCGGCGCCGGGCGTGTCGGCAATGGCCGCATGTGCGGCGATGCCCGCCCGCTCCAGGCGGGTGACGATGGCCCCCAGCAGGCTGTCCTCGCCGCCATGCAGGTGCGCGCAGCCGGTGGCGTCGATCCAGAGGCCGTCCGGCGGCGCCGCAGAGGTCAGCGGTGACCAGCGCAGGCACCAAGCCGCCAGGTCGCGGAGCGCCACGGCATCGCCTTCCGGGTCGGCCTCGGCCACCTCCAGCCCGGGCACCATCGCCTGCGCGTGGCTCAGCGCCATACCAGGGCGCAGGCCCAGCGCCAACGCCGCTTGGTTCGCGGCGGCGATGA
The DNA here is from genome assembly GCF_003116135.1 of Teichococcus aestuarii. GTDB lineage: Bacteria > Pseudomonadota > Alphaproteobacteria > Acetobacterales > Acetobacteraceae > Pseudoroseomonas > Pseudoroseomonas aestuarii. The sequence continues at coordinate 9,237 of NZ_PDOA01000037.1, forward strand.
CCTGCCGGTTGCCGTCGTGCATGCGGGTCACCAGCGGCGCCTCAAGCAGCGGCGGCTCGGTCGGCGGCCGCGCGCCTGTGGAAGCGGCTTGGCGCCGTCGCAGCCGGTCGGTGGGCCAAGTCGGCAGGAAGAGCGAGATGACCCTGCGCATCGCAGGCCTCCAGTATCCAGGAGCCGGGCATACCGCCGCGGCACCGCATCAGGTCGAGTTGCCACCGCGCCCGGCCCAGACCTGGAGTCTCGGGCGAGTGGGGTAGAGGGGGTGGCGAGGGGAGGCAGGCAACCTTCCAGCGGGTGACAGCGGCCGTGGGTTCGGACAGCAGCAGGTCGTTCAGCTTGGGCCCGCGCCGGATCAGGAAAGCCATGGCGCCCGATGCCTCGGCCGCGAGTTGCAGGCGCCGCGATGCCGTCAGGCTGAGGCGACCCGAGTATTCCCCGACCACCCCGGCCAGACCGCGATGGCGCAGGCCCTCCTCCATGGCCAGCAGCACCGAGCGGCCTGCCTCCACGTGCACGACTCGCGAGCCTGGCAGCCCCACCCCGGCCAGGGCAGGAGCGAACAGGTCGAAGTGCTCGGACGCCCACAGCACAGGCCCACCGGCACGGGCCAGGATGCCCGCCACGAGCAGGGCGGCCGCCGAGGCGTGCTCGACGTTGGCGCCAGCCCCCGCGACCTCGTGAAGGGCACCGCGAGCGAGGCCGCCATGCGGCAGCCCGTCATCCAGCACCGGGAGTCCGAAAGCCAACGTCGGGCGGGCACGTGCATCGCCATGGCCCTCGATACGGGCCACCTGCTCACGCAGTTCATTCAGCAATGCCGCCTTGCCTGGAATCGCCATGGCTCCCTCTATCAACCAAAGAGAACATAAAGCGAACAAAAAAGTTTTGGGGAGCCTCCCGTTGGGGGCAATTAACTCTACGGGTCGCTTCGGCAGAGCAACCCGGACACTCAGCGATCCAGGCAAGGCGGCAAAAAGGCCTCAGAACACGTATCAGGGACAGTAGAGCTTACGCTGTTGAAAACGTGAAACGGTCCCGAATTGACGGATCAATCTAAATATTTACTAAATTTACCACAGCCTGTGCGCGGAGCGTCCAGGGGCCCCGGTAGGCCTGCCTCAAAGAGACTTCCGCTCCGGAGGGGTCTCAGAAGCCCGTGAGACCCTCACCGATGCACCCTTTCGTGTTTGTCCGCAACGATATCCAAAACGGCTCTGAACTCTGGTTGGGGAACCATTCCGGCGCATCTGTCAGGGTGCTGAAGGACATCTGGCCGGGCGCTCACGGATCGGACATCAAGAGCCTGACCCCGTCGGCCGGTGGCAGGGCGGTTTTCACGGCGCAGGATCCCGAGCACGGCTATGAGCTCTGGGTGACCGACGGCACCGCCGAGGGCACCGTCCTCCTGTACGACATCAACGACACGGACGGCTCGCAGCGCCCGGCCGGGCTCACCACCCTGTCCGACGGCCGTGTGGTGTTCACTGCCAGCAACTCCAGCAGCGGCAGCGAATTGTGGGTGACCGATGGCACCCGCGAGGGCACCCGCCTGATGCTCGACCTGGCGCCGGGTGCAGACAGCACGGCTTTCACCGGCGGGATCCACCCGCTTGCCGATGGCCGCTTCTATTTCGCGACCAACGTTCCGGCGCCGGGCGAGGACATCGGCGCCACGCTCTGGGTGAGTGACGGAACGCCCGAGGGTACCAAGGCTGTGACCCGGTACTTCGGCGACAATGTTTTGCTCGAAGACGGGAGGATGTTCCTCAACAGCGGGGGCGGCCAGATCACCGTGACGGACGGCACGGCCGAGGGCACGCGGACCATTGGCGGCCTACCCGATCCCAGTGCCGTCTCCATCGACTTCCTGCACCCGGTCGGTGAAGGCAGCGTTCTGATCAAGGTGACGCCGCGTGGCTGGAGCGAGGCCGGACCCAGCATTCCGGGTGGCCTCCAGTTCTACACCACCGACGGGACCAGCACCCGCCTCCTGATGCAGGCCGACATGGTGCGGGGCGGATACACGCAGGACCTTGGGAATGGAAGGTCGGTGCTGGCGGTGACGGTCGACGGGGTGCCCAAGGTCTTCGTCACGGACGGGACCGAGGAGGGCACGGCGGCGCTCCCGAGCGGCGGCAAATGGGTGCCTGCGGGAGACGGTCAGGCCGTGTCCAGCATGAACGGCGCGATCATGCTTCTTGGTCATGGTGGCTTGGACACCCTCATCGGTCCGGACGATGCACTGGGGATGTATCCGACGGCCGTCGCCAAGCTGCCTGATGGCACCTACCTGCTGGAGACCCGGTCCTCGGCGACCAGCGAGACGGTGACATGGCGTACGGACCTGACCGCCGAGGGCACGCATCTTGCCCCTGACTTGGCGGGCCTCGATCTTTGGAAGGGGAATTTCGCACCCATTGGAGCGTCCGCGGATAATCCTGTGACGCCGGAGGTTCCAAGCACCCCCGAGACGCCGACGCAGCCCGAGACGCCGACGCAGCCCACACATGAATGGGCGGCGGAGATGTCGGTTTTCGACAAGGCGTTCTACCTGTCAAAGTACGCCGACGTCGCGGCGTCGGGAGCTGACCCGCTGGCGCACTTCATGCAGTTCGGCGCGGCCGAGGGGCGCGATCCCAACAGCCACTTCGACGTGTCGTTCTACCTGAACCAGAACCCCGACGTGCTGGCAGCCGGGGTGAACGCCCTCGAGCACTACATGTCGGCAGGCTGGAAAGAGGGGCGTGACGCCTCCTTCTCCTTCGACGGCGCAGCCTATCTCGAAGCCAATTCTGATGTGGCGTCGGCCGGGATGAACCCGCTGGAACACTTCCTCCTGCACGGCGAAGCCGAGGGCCGGGACGCGTTCCAGGCGGCACCGAAGACCACCGGGCCACAGAACGCCCTGGTGGACGCCTCCTTCTACTACGCGACCTACGGCGACGTGGCGAAGGAGGGTCTGGATGCCACCCAGCACTTCATGACCTCCGGCTGGAAGGAGGGCCGCGACGCCAACGCATTCTTTGATACGGATTGGTACCTCGCCACCTACCAAGACGTGGCCGAGGCCGGGATGAATCCGCTCGAGCACTACCTCGCGCACGGCGCCGCCGAGCACCGCGCTCCCAGCACGGCCTTCGACGGCGACGCCTACCTCGCCGCCAACGTGGATGTCGCCAATGCTGGCATGAACCCGCTCGAGCACTACCTGCAGTTCGGCCGGGCCGAGGGGCGCGACATCTTCGCGGGCTGATTTGTCTCCAATGGCGACCCAGATCGGACACCTCCTTTGAGGTGTCCGATCTGGACTAGGCGGCAGCAGATCCTGCACTGGGAGGCGCTGCGCTCGCTTTCGGAAAGCCGACCTAGCGATGGCGGGTGACGGGGACCTGGGACGTATTTGATGCCTGCCAATCCTTATGCGGACCGAGAAGGGTGGAATAGCTTATGGTCACGTCGAGCACGTATTTAACTTCCGGTCCCGTCGGTGAGACGGGCCGCCCAGGGCTTTGGCTGAGCGATGCCGAGACCGGCGAGCGGCGCCTGATCTCCGAGCATCTGCTGAGCCCGATCATGGAGCTTGCCCCGGGGCGGCTGATCGCCATCGGCAACGACGGCACGCATGGCGACGAGCTGTGGGTGACCGACGGCACCGAGGCGGGAACGTCCATGCTCAAGGACATCCACCCGAGTGGCGACCCTCCGGCTGGCCAGCCGCCCGCGGGCTACCCACACAGCTTCACGCGCCTCGACGACGAGCGTGCCCTGTTCGTCGCCAACGACGGTGTCAACGGCTACAGCATCTGGGTGACAGACGGGACCGCAGACGGCACCCGCATGGTGACCGACCTGTTCCCGGCGCACCAATGGTCGTCGTTCAAGGGGTTCGTCCCGCTGGGCGACGGGCGGGTCACCTTCGTCGCGAGCGAGAACTCCGACAAGGCAGGCGTATGGGTGACCGATGGCACCGCGCAGGGCACCCATCTCCTCACCTATGGTCTGTCGTACAACAACGTGGAGACCGCGGTCGCCTTAGGCGACGGCAAGGCGGTCTACCACAACGAGATGAAGTATGACGGCACCGGCGGTGAGTATTGGGTGACGGACGGCACGGCTGCCGGAACTCGCATCCTTGACGTTCCGTGGGATGACGTCCGCGGCAGGATTCCGGGCACCGACATGACGCCCTCGGCTGACGGCAAGGTCATCGTCAGCGTGCCGGGGAGCAAGGACGGCGCCATCGCAGGTGCCATCTGGATCACGGACGGCACGAAGACCGGGACGTTCCGCCTGTTCGAGGTGCCCGAAGGCCATCTTGTCGGCACCTCGGCATACACGGATCTCGGCGACGGCCGGACGCTCGTCAGCGTGCACGGGGCCATGGGGTCGAACAGCAGCAGGGTGTGGGTGACCGACGGGACTGCGGAAGGCACCTTCGCCGTCGAAGGCGACTGGAGCGGAACGCCTGGATCCAGCTTCATTCCGATCGGGGATGGGCAAGCCATCCACATGGAGCCGGAAGGCGGGGGCCGTGGGCCGTCCTCCATCTGGCTGTTCGACGGTGAGCAAAGGGTCCTGCTCAAGGCCGCGAGCATGGACAACCCGCCCGCCGACCTGGTCACCTACACGCAGATGCCTGACGGGCGCACGCTGTTCATCGGGACGGACTACGAGCTGAACCGCAAGGAGCTGTGGGTCACGGACGGGACGGCGGCTGGCACCAAGCTGATCGCAGAGGACTACAGGGACAGCTTCCCCAGGCAGACCTCGCTGCCCTTCCATGCCGATGGTGGTGAAACCGACTGCGGCTGCCCACCCAATCCCGAGACGCCGACCCAGCCCGAGGTGCCCACCACCCCCGACACGCCTGCCGGACCAGAGGTGCCGACGCAGCCCGAGCCCCCGGCTGATCCGGAAGCTCCCGTGCAGCCCGGAACACCAATTGCGCCCGTCAAGCACGAGTGGTCGGCGGCCAACGGCCTGTTCGACGTCGCCCACTACTTGGCGAGCAACCCCGACGTGGCCGCGTCCGTCCTAGACCCCTTCGCGCACTTCCTTGAATGGGGCGCCAAGGAGGGCCGCGACCCGAACAGCCATTTCGACGTTTCGTTCTACCTGAACCAGAACCCCGACGTGCTGGCGGCCGAGGTGAACGCTCTCGAGCACTACATGGCGACGGGCTGGAAGGAGGGACGTGATGCCTCCTTCGCCTTCGACGGCGATGCATACCTCGAGGCCAACGCTGACGTGGCGGCCGCCGGGATGAACCCGCTGGAGCACTTCCTCCGGCACGGCGAAGCGGAGGGCCGGGACGCGTTCCAGGCGGCACCGAAGACCACCGGCCCGCAGAACGCCCTGGTGGATGCCTCCTTCTACTACGCCACCTACGGCGACGTGGCGAAGGAGGGCGTGGATCCCACCCAGCACTTCATGTCAGCGGGCTGGACGGAAGGCCGCGACGCCAATGCGTTCTTCGACACGGACTGGTACCTCGCCACCTACCAGGACGTGGCCAAGGCCGGTGTGAACCCGCTCGAGCATTACCTCGCGCACGGCGCCGCCGAGCACCGGGTTCCGAGTGCGGCCTTCGACGGCGACGCCTACCTCGCCGCCAACGCGGACGTGGCCGAGGCCGGGCTGAACCCGCTCGAGCACTACCTGCAGTTCGGCCGGGCCGAGGGTCGCGACATCTTCGCAGCCTGAGCGAA
>NZ_PDOA01000038.1 GCF_003116135.1 Teichococcus aestuarii
CGTTGGCGCCGCCTGGTTCGCGACTACGAGCGCCGCTGCGACGTCTCCGAAGCCATGATCCACGTCGGCATGGGCGCGCTCCTCATCAGGCGCATCGCCCACCCATGACCATTCTCAAACGGGCACTTACAAGGTCGGCCAACACAGTACGAGGGATCCTCTACACCACCACCTCCTCTTCGGTGACAATCAAGGCTCTCCTGGATGGCATCTGCCTGGGTGACGTCGGTACGCCATGCCTCGGCTTTTCCGCCGAAGTTCCTGCGAAGTAGCTGGTCTGCAAACGGCCAGACTACGCCACGGGTGTGAGCCCAGGCGGCTTGCGTCTAGGTCTGCTCACAAAGGTAGAGCCGATGTTCAGGTGGCAAACCCTCGACAGCCGCTAACCGCCTCGAGCGGTCATCCGTCAGGGCGGCTGGTATAATGCCGCGCCGACCCAATTGGCCCGCTCGGCTGGCAGCCCTGCTGGCAGTGGCTGAGGCGCGTCCCTTCGACGCGCGGTGCTGGAACTGCGGCCGCTTTGCGCTGGCCGCGGTCGAAGCCTGCCTCGGGCAGAAACCACGGATCCGCATCCTGCCCGGTCTCGAGGCCACGGCCGACAGCGCCGGCTTCCCGCGTTTCCCACCGACCTTCGCCCGACCGGGTGACGTGGTGCTCGCCGGCGATCCGCCACGGCTCGGCGTGGTGGTGGAGGGCGGCCGTGCTGCCTTCGTCGGGCCCCGCGGCCTCGTGCGCCAGCCGCTCACCACCTGCACCACCGCCTGGAGGATCGGCTGACGGAGCCCTCGCGGCAGTGCGGCTGATCCGCTTCCGTGACCTGCCCCTCGTTCTGCCGCGATGCCGTGAGGTCTGCTCATGCCCGCCGCCATCCCCCTTGTCGCCGTCGTGGCCTCCGGCATCGCCTCGGCCGCGGTCGGCGGCGGCATCGTCGGCGCCCTGGTCGGCGCCGGGGCCGCCCTGGTCGTCACCGCCGTCGGCGGCGCCATCTTCCCATCCAAGAAGCCGAGCGCGCCCACCACCCCGGCGCCCACCGGCTTCGACGCCAGCGCGCCCGGCGCCGGCCGCACCCAGTCCTTCCGCCAGCCCATCACCGAGCACCAGATCGTCTTCGGCCGCTGCAAGGTCTCCGGGCCGATCGTCTTCCTGCACTCGGCCACCGATGATCAGGGACGGGCGGACGGCTACTTCTACGCCGTCGTGGTGCTGGCCGCGCACCAGGTGCGGGCCATCGGCGAGCTCTGGCTCGGCGACACACTGGCGAACGATGCGAAGTTTGCCGGCCTGGTCCGGGTCGATCGCCACCTCGGCGCGCCCGACCAGGCGGCCAATGCCAACCTGGTGGCCGAGACCGGCGGGAAGTGGACGGCCGCGCACCGCGGCCGCGGTCGGGCCTACATCGCGGTCCGGCTGAAGATCACCGCCGAGGCCTTCCCCTCCGGCCCGCCCAACATCGCCGCCATGGTAGAGGGGGCGGATACCATCCTCGACCCGCGCACCGGCCAAGTGGGATGGTCGGACAACCCGGCCCTGTGCCTCGCCTGGTACCTGACCGCACCCTTCGGCTGGCGCGCCTCCTGGGCCGACATCGACATCCCCGCCCTGATCGCCGCGGCCAATGTCTGTGACGAACTGGTCGGCACCCGCCGCGGCGTCTACGAGCGGCGCTACACCTGCAACGGCCGGGTCTCGCTCGGCGAGGGCAAGATCGCCATCACCCGCAAGCTGGTCTCCGCCATGGCCGGCGCCCTGGTGGTCTCGGGCGGACGCTTCTTCATCCACGCCGGGGCGCCGGCGCTGCCAGCGGCGACGCTGACCAGCGATGACCTGCGCGGCGACGTCACCATCCAGGGCAGCCGGCCGCGGCGCGACCTCTTCAACGGGGTGCGGGCGGTCTATGTCGAGCCGGCCGCCAACTGGCAGCCGACCGACGCGCCGCCGCTGCTGGCCAGCAACTACGTCGCCGAGGACGGCGGCGAGGCGATCTACCGCGACATGGAGTTCCCGCTCACCACCTCGGTCAGCACGGTGCAGCGGATCATGAAGGCCGAGCTGGAGCGCGACCGCCGCCAGCGCGAGGTGGCCTTCCCGGCCAACCTCTCCGCCCTGCGACTGCGGCCCTGGGAGGGGGCGATGGTCGCACTCGATCGCCTGGTGCCCTTTCCGGCGCGGGTGACCGGCTGGTCGCTGTCGCCGGATGGCGGGGTGAACCTGACCCTGGCCGAGGAGGACGCCGCCGTGTGGGGCTGGGACCCGGCGGTGGACGAGCGCGCCACCAACGTGAGCCCCTCGGTGGTGTTGCCCAACCCCGGCGTCATCGCCACGCCGGCCTCGATCGCGGTCGAGACGCCGCAGGGCACCGCCTTCGCCGCCCTGGCGGTGTCCTGGGCGGTGGTCCCGAGCGCGCATCTCGCCGGCTACGAGGTCGAGTTCCAGCCCGCCTCGGTCGCTGCCTGGCAGGGCTACGGGGCGGGGCTGGGCGCCACCGCCGCCGCGATCCCGACCGCCGAGCCAACCGCCTTCCGGGCCCGCGCCGTGGCCCGCAGCGGCGCCGTCTCGGGCTGGCGCGAGGCCCTGGTGCCAGGCACCGTCTCGGCGGCCACCGCGAGCGGCATCACCGGCGGGATCCGGCTCTCGGGTGGCTTCCCGGCCGACGCGGTGCGGCTGCAGGTGTTCGAGGCGGCCTCGAACAGCCTGGCCGCGGCCACGAAGCTCGCGGCCGAGCCGACGGGCCTGTTCTTCGACCGCACCGGGCTTAGTGCCGGGCAGACCCGCTGGTACTGGCTGCGCGCCGTCTCGGCCGAGGGCAACGTCTCGGCGCTGGCCGGACCCGTCTCCGCCACCGCCCTTTGATCCGGAGGCGCCATGCCCGCCCGCATCGACGACCTGCTGGTCCTCAATGCCAACCTCAGCAAGACCGACTTCGCCAAGTATCTCCGCGACCGCGAGGCGGTGCTGCCCAGCGACTTCGGCGGGCTCGGGGACGGCGTGGCCGACGACCGCGCCGCCATCCAGGCCGCCTTCGACCGGGCGGCTGCGGACGGCAAGATGGCGGTGATCCCGCCCGGCACCTGGAACGTCTCGGCTGGTGTGGTACTCGGCGGCGGTGCCCGCGGCCTGATCATGCGCGGGGTGCTCCGCTACACCGGCACCGTGCCCGCGACGGTGCTGACCCTCGGCGACGGCGGCACCACCCGCAACGGCGAGAAGCTCTATGCCAACCTGCAGGTGGTGCGGCAGACCCAGTCGGACTGGGGCAGCGAGGCCGATATCGGCATCCTGGCCCGCAACCTCGATGCCAGCGTGCTCGATGTCCGCCTGGTGCAGGGCTTCACCATCGGCCTGCGCACCCTCGGGGACGGCCGCGGCTTCGAGGACAGCACGCTCTACCTGCACCGCTTCCTCAACAACCGCATCGGCCTCGACATCCGCTGCGCCACGGCCACCGCCTGGAACACCTCGGTCCGCTACTACGGCGGGCACTTCGCGGTGGCGACCGGCATCAACCCCACGCTCGACCGCTTCGGGATCCGCCTCTCGGCCGAGCCGGGGGCCTACACCAACCACAACCGGCACGTCTTCGACGCCCCGAACTTCGAGCTGCGCCAGCTCGACCCGAACGTCGCCATCCCCTTCCTGAACGAGACCAACGGCTCGGCCATCATCGGCCGGGCGCTGCGCATGGAGGCCTGCTCGCCCATCGTCGCCCGGCACACCGGGGCAGCGCAGGACTGCGAGTACGAGGTCGCCTGGGCCAACACCTACGCGGTTGGAATCGACTACACCGCGACCGCCACCCGCTGCGGCAATGCCGTCCTCAACCGCCACCGCGCCCCGGCCTCGCGCCACCTCCGCCTGCTCGGGGCGGTGCCGAACCTGCGCGCCGCCGCCTTCCGCCACAGCGCCACCGAGATCGGGGTGGAGGGCCTGGCCGCGGTCGCCACCTCGACCACCGCCGCGACGACCCTGGCCGGGCTGTCCTTCAACGGCCTGGACGGCATCGCCGCCACCAGCCGGGGGCTGCTGCTGGATGCGCAGAAGGGCTTCGCCTTCGTGGTCGACACCCGCGCGGCGAAGGAGTTCGCACTCGCCCACTGGCTGGTGGGCGGCGCCGATGGCGGGCGGCTGTTCGTGCGCTGCTTCGACGCGGCCATGACCGTCCGGGAGAACATCGCCGGCGACGTGCTGGCTTCGCTGACCACCATGCAGTGGAACATCCCCTCCAAGGCCTGGACCGGCGGTGCGGTGATGGCCGACGCCTCGCTGAACCGGCGGATGACGGTGCGGCTGGCCGAGGCGGTCGTCTATGCGCAGATCGGCATCGTCGGCTTCGACGGGCAGATCGAGCTCGAGGCGCTGCGCCTCTACGGCCTGCCGGAGCACGCCCCGGCGCTGCTCTGCGGCACGCCCACCCTGCCGGTGGGCCAGCGGGAGTTCGCCGCGGAGGTGTCCTGGGACTTGCCCAACCTGGCGCCGGGCGCGACCAGCCTGCTCGACGTCACCGTCACCGTCACCGGCTGCCGGCAGGGCGACCTGGCGCAGGCGGCGCTGGCCTCCTCGACCCGCTTCATCGAGCTCGACGCTGCGGCCTGGACCAACAACATGGTCCGGGTGATGGCGCGCAACATCTCGCCCTCAGCCACCTTCGATCTCAGCCCGGCCACGCTCTCGGTGCAGGTCACGAAGCGCCGCATTCCGTAGTGCCGGTCGCGGCCGCCGAAGCGGGACGCGGGCGACGAGCCGTTCAGGCTTTTCGCCTCAGCCACTCGATGTCCCGTGTCTGTTCCCCCTTCCAGCTCATGAGCAGGTCCCACCTGCGGCCGACGGGATCAAAACGGGCGTAGGCTCGACCGCTGTCATCCTGGCCAGTGGAGACATGTCGCTCCCACCACCGTTCGGCCCCCCGGAGGGCCTTCCATCCCTCTGGTCGTCCACCCTGAACCGGTAGTTCCTGGAGAATGCGATAGAAGGTTGTGCGAGAGACAAATTCCCCGACCACAACCTGGAGGCTGTCACGGAGCAGGTTCACATTGGGTCTGAGCGCTGCCAGCGCCGCCGCGAGTTCCTCCTGTAGTCGTGCCACGGCTGGTCTCGACGGCGCCGGCCGTGATGGGACCGCGTCGAGCCGTGCCTGCAATTCCCGTACCCTCTCCAGAGCCGCTTCTAACGCTGCGTCGCGCTCCGGCGCGACCGGTGTAACAGACTGCGCTGGGACGGATGGCGGCCGTGCTGCCTCGTTAAGCTGCTCTGCTAGCCGCGCGAGCTCCGCCTTCATTTCGAACAAATGCTGCTCGAGAACGGCTACCCTCGCCTCCGCAGTGACGTCGGCCACGCTGCCCTGGCCGAGCACTTCGCCTACCCGGTCCGGTTCGAGCGTACCCTCGCAGCGCAGAAACCAGTCGAACGCGACGTCTCCCATCGGATCGCCCAGCCAACGCCCCGAGCGAGAGACTCGGATGCCAGCAGCCCCGAGCCGGGCCTGTGCCTCAGCAAGCGCGCCGGCTAGTCCCCGGATCAGAACCCAGGTCGAGCCCTCGCCCCCGAGCACGGCAAATGGTTGCCCTGGTGCAGCCTCAGCCTCCACCGCGCTAACATCAATCCGATCACCGGGAAGCAGCGGATAAACGACACCACGCCAGACGGCGCCCGGCCTCCCGCCAGGCAGATCCCGAAGGGTGCAGGGACAGCGCTGTACCAGGGTTTCGCCGTCAAAGACCGCAATTTCAATCTCGCTTCGCATCGCTTAAAAAATGCTACATCATATGGAACTATTTCACTTTAAGTATATATTCCTAGAGGGCTTTCTGGGTGTTGACAGAGTTGCTTCGGGCGCTGGCGCCATATCTGGCCTGGGAGCCGGTCATCTACTCCATTCTGGCTTTCCTTTCGATCTGGGCCGGTTACTCCGCGGTCCAGCTCCGGAAAGCTACTTCTGGTCTGTGCAGCGCCTTCGCCGACGCTCGTCGTGCTCTTGGCGATGACCCGGACCCGGTCGCTTTCGCCTACTCGTACGAGAGTACCTCATCCACTCTGGCGCAGGATCCACTGCTGGGGGGCTCATGGTGTCGCCTCCGGCAAAGCCTGATTGTGCCTTCCGGGGCGGGTCAGCCCGTCGTGAGCACGACCGAGCCGCGCCGCTGGTTCGACCTCGCCGCGCTTTTCCGGTCGGCTGGTGCAGATCTCCGCTATCATGCTGCGCTTCCGGGCCTATTGGTCGGCGCTGGCCTCTTCGTGACGTTCCTTGGCCTTGCAGCGGCGCTCTCGGCGGCGGGCGAGGTGGTTGCCGAGGGCGTGGATCAGGCGCGCCGCAACGCGGCGCTGCGTGACCTCCTCGGCTCGGCATCGGTGAAGTTTGTCACCTCTCTCGCCGGGCTCGGCCTCTCCATCTGGTATGCCCTGTACCGGAAGGGGCGCCTACAGGCCGCCGAGACGGAGATGTCGGCTTTCCTGGCTGCGCTGCAGGAGCGGCTGCCCCTGAAGACGCAGGCGGCGCTGCAGGCCGAGGCTAACGTGATTCTTGCAAAGCAGTATGCGGATGTGCAGCGCATCGGCAGCGACTTCTTTGTCAACCTCGGCAGCACCCTCGAGCGCGAATTCGACGCCGGCCTTCAGCAGCATATCAAGCCTCTGACCGAGGCAATTGACAGGCTCTCATCCGGGCTCGCCAATCAGAACGAAGACGCGCTGCAGGCCATGCTTCGGGCCTTTCTCGAGAAGCTTGAAGGTGCCGTTGGCGAGAGCATGCGCGGGACTGCGGCCACCCTCGAGGCCCTCGGCAGCCGCCTTGACGGCCTTCAGGGCGCGATGGATGCCGCTGCGCAGCGAATGGGGCGCGCTGCCGAGGACATGGCGTCCAGGCTCGGCCGGGGTACCGAGGCGGCCCTCGGAGGCATCACAGAGCAGATGACGGCTCTGGTGCGCGGGCTCCGCGAGGCCGCCGAGGAGGCGGGGCGGAGTAATCGCGTGGCAGGCGATGACATGGCGCGCAGGATGGCAGAGACAGCCGATGCGCTCACCGCCGCCGTTGCCGCGTTCCAATCCCGTCTGGAGGAGGGAGCCGCTGACGGGATCTCGCGCCTGACAGCCCCGATCGAGGCACTGCTGCAGCAACTGCGGGAACTCGCGGAGGGTCAGCGGCGCGCGGGCGACGAATCCACCGCGGCGCTTGCCGCGACGATCGGTCGTACGGCGACGGCGCTTGAAGGCACGGCGTCGAAGGTCGCCGAAGTTCTCAACGGTGGAGCTGCTGATGCCAGCGGACGGCTGGTCGCCGCTACCGAGGCCATGCGGGACGATTTGCGCGAGGTTCTAGCCCGCTTCGGCGCGACGCTCGACGACAGCAGCCGGGTCCTGACGAGAGGCGCGGAGGCCGGCGGGGACGCATTGAGGGGTGCGGCTGCCGCTTTTGGAGAGGATGTTATCGCAGGCGCAGCCAAGCTGCGGGAAGCGGCGGAGGCGGCAGGGGCCGCGTTGCGTGACGGCGGGAGCGCGGCGAGCGTCGGCATGACGGAGGCAGCAAGCACGCTACGGCAGGGTAGCGAGGGGCTGGGCCAACGGCTCGGCGCGCTTGGTGACGCATCAGCGGAGTTGGCGCGGCAGACTGAGGCACTCGACAAGGCGCTGAGAGCGGCGACAGCACCGGTGGCGGCCGCGACAGTTGACCTACGGGCGGCGGCTGAGGCTGCGCGGGACGCGCTGGGACCCTGGCGCGACACCGCCCAGGCGCTCCGCAGCGCCGTAGACGGCTTGCTCGGCGCCGCGGCGGCAATGGAAGCCGCCCAGCGCGGCGCCGGTGATCTTTCTGTGCGCCTTGCTCAGGCGACGGAGCGCTTCGGCGGGCTCGACGAGGGCCTCGCAAGGACGCTGCGCGCTTTGCAGGAAGCTCTGGCCGGCTACCAGCGGCAGATTGTCGAGTTCGTCTCCGGCCTCGACCAAGGCCTACAGAAGAGTGTCAGTGGCCTCCTTGCCGTCGCGCATAGCCTGGAGGACTCCGTTGAAGAACTCGGCGGTGAGCGGCCGCAGCGGCGGGCGGGCGGCGGCCGATGAGCGAGCACGGGTTGGCGGAGGAGGCCGAATCCGAAGGTTACTTCGCCTCCGTCAGTGACCTGATGGTGGGCGTGCTCTTCGTTTTCCTGCTCATGCTTACCGTCTTGGCATTGAACTTTCGCGACGACAGCGTGCGCCTCGACGAGCTGATCGCCCGCGCGGAGCGCGCCGAGCAGGCCGCGCAGGTGGAGAAGGCCAACGCGGAAGCCGCACGAGCGGAGGCCGAGCGCCAGCTGGCAGAGGCCGAGCGGCAGGCGGCAAGGGCCCGCGCGCAGGAAGAGGAAGCCGCCCGGCTCCGGGCGCAGAACGAGGCATTGCGGGCACGGCTGCAGGAGGCCGCCAACAAGCTCCGGCGCGAACTCGCCGATCGCGAGGCGGCGCGGAACGCCCTTCTGCAGCGCCTTGCTCGCGGGCTGGAAGCGCGGCGGATCCAGTTCATTCTGGATCCAAGGTCGGGCGTCCTCAGGTTGTCCGATGCCGTCCCGTTCCCGACCGGGGGCAGCGAACTCACCGACATAGCACGACGCACGGTGACTGCGCTCGGGGAGGTGCTGGCCGAGGTGCTGCCATGCTTCGCACATGGCACGCCGCGCCAGAACTGTGATGAGACTGACATGCCGATCCTCGAAGCGATGCTCGTCGAGGGGCACACCGACCGCCAGCCCTTCGCCAACATGACCGCGGCGGAATCTCAGGCACGGAATGACCTCCTTTCCACCGCCCGGGCCCTCACGGTCTTCGCCCAGCTCCGGCAGCAACAGCGGATGCTCGACGATCTCAGGAACCCATCCGAGCAGCCGCTTCTCGGCGTGTCCGGATATGGCCAGCGGCGTCCGCTGCCTGAGGCCCTTACACTCTCCGAGGCGCACCTCGCGCAGAACCGGCGTATCGACCTGCGCTTCATCCTTTCTGCCCGCACCTCCGACGAGATCCGGCGGCTGCTGGAGGATATCGCGGCACTACAGGCGGGGGGCGTCAGATGACTGAAGCTATTGCCGCCCTGCGCGAGCTCGCCGCGCTACGGGACCTGCTCCAGCTAAAGCCGGCTCTGCCCGAGCATCCGGCCTGCCTCCAACAATCTGCTGATCTGTTCCGGAAGGAACAGGCAGCGGCCCTGCCGTCCGGAGAGGTCCTGGAAATTCTGCGGGAGGAACTGCGGCAGGCCTGCGCGGCTGGGGCGCCGTCGCAACTTCCCGCGCGCATGCTCCGTCGCGCCCCAATGGTGTTCTGGGACCGTGACCCCCAAGCCGCAGCCTTCCCTGGTCTTCTAGAGACGTTTTTGGAGGCGGCGGCGGCGAAGCCTCGCTGGCTCCGCGAACTCATGGAGGCCTGGCTGCGCGACTTTGGCCCGGATCGAGCGCGCCTTCCCGAGGCTGGCCGTGCGGCGGCGAATCTGCTGGCGCTGACGCGCGATCCGCGGCTCCAGCCCTGGGATCGGGCGCATCGGCGCTACGCCATGTTCGACGCTGCGCGCGGACCCGAGCGCGTCGGATCCGCCCTGCTCAGTGGTGCCGAGCCAGTGGAAGCGGTTCTCTCCGAAACCGGAATGGATGACCCTATCCGGGCTGAAGGCCGCTTCTTCCGTGCCGCCGTCAAGGCGATGCTGGCGGCGCTGCCGGCTGCGCTCCGCAGCCCCGGCGCGGGCGAGGCCTGGGCGCGGGCCGCCGCCATCCTGGAGGTGCAGCGCGTACGACGCGACAGGTCGGGGCGCGAATCTACAGAGCCAACGCTACGCGTACCCGACTTGGCGGGAGAGGTCATCGCAGCTTGCCTCAACCCGTGGCTACGCGACCCGCCAGCGCCAAGCGCCCCACGAGAAGAAATCAAAGCCTTCCTCCTGCGTGTGGTGGGCGACCCGCGGCTCCGGCCGGAGCGCTGGCGCGCGGCGCCTGAGGCATGCGCCCAACTCATGCGGAGTTGGCTTGCTGCCGCATCTCTCGAGACCTTCTTCTCGCTGATCAGCGAGACCAACGACGACCCGCAGTGGCGGTACAGGCGTGCGTTCTGGCGCGCCTGCCTCCGGAAGATGCCGAGAGACCGTCCCGCCGAGGTGTGGGTGGTGCTCGGCCCCGGGATGGCCGCACGGGCGAAGGCAGTGAAGGACCTCGCGAACGCCCACGGCCGAATGGAGGCCTCGGGGCAGTACGGCGAGCAGGCCGTGCTGCTCCTGCGGCTTGGGAATATCGTGCTGAGCGAGTGGAGCAACGTGGGGCCCGTGCGGGCCTGGGAGATCGGCGACGCACGCTGCCCCGCGTTGTACAGCCAACGCTATGGCGTGGAGGAGCTTCGCGCGAAGGGCCTCGATTTTCCCGATCATCCCATTTTCGGTAATGGCGGCTCGTTTGATGGGAGAGGCCTGCGGCACAACACGCCGCGCAATGGCCTCTGGCAGGGCTGCGCGGCGGCCTTCCTGCAGAACCACACCGAACTCCGCCTCACGCCCAAGGACTACATGACGATATGACCACGTCGCTCCGGTTCGCGGCATCGCCTGTCGCTGCTGGCACCGAGCTGCGCCTCGTCGTGAGCGGCGAGGTGGTTCCGCCCGTGTCGTGGGGCCTCTCGGGCCATCCCGGAGCCGACCTTGCACGGCGGCTCGTACTTGAGGACTTGGCCATTGAGGCCGACGATTATCTGCTCGTCGAGCACGCAGCAGTTGCAAGGCTCACGGCGGCGGAAGCTGCGCGCTTGGACCTGCCGCCTGCTACGGCGCTGCGCGCGGTGGTCGAGGGCAGCGGCATCATGCTGCGGCCCGACTTCACCGCATCACTGCGTTGGACACGCCCGGGCGGTCAGAACGTCCTTGGTGTGCAGCGCGTCGGCGCATGGCTGCGGGAGGCGGACGGTTGGCGGCGGCTGCCTGAAACCCTTTTCGCCGTGGCAGAGGCGGTTGACCGCTACGCGGCGGAGGCGCAAGAGGGCGACGCGCCCCGCTTGCGCGCGCTCGCGGCCCTGCGGGAGGCCCTCCCTGCTGCGGCGGTGACTGGGGCCGCCGAGGCGAGCGGGCTGCTTGGCACCGTTATGATCCTCGAGGCGGATGCGCTATCCCTCGACGCGATCGGCCAGGGCGATGACCTGCAGATCGTCCCGGTGCTGCACCGCGCCGGCGACGGCGAGGCCCCGCTCCTGCCCGACGACCGCCAGCGCTCCTTCGGCAGGGACCAGTTCCTCCGCTGGCCGACCGCACGCGGAGTCTACACGCTCCCTGGTGGGGTATACGTCGTCCTGTCGCCGCCGTTGCGGCAGGCGCTCGAGGTGGCCCGGCGCATCGCGGCGGGCCCGCCCGCCGAGCGGCGCTCCTTTCTCCGGGAACCGCGCGCCGCCATCCGCGCCGCCATCGGCGACGAGGCCGACGCCGCAGTGCTCGACTCCCTCGTCGTCGAGACGCCGGCGTGGTCGGAGCGCGTCGTGGGCCTCGGGCTCTGGCAACCCCGCGTCCTTCCCTGGGTCGAGGTCTCCGGCAACGACTGGTTCGGCGGCGGCGAAGCGAGCACGGAGGAGGGTGCGGGCCAGCGTGGCATCCTCGTGGGCGACCGGCGCGTGCCGCTGACGCCGCAACAGGCCGAGCGGCTCTCTGCCGAGATCAGGGACGCGATCGCCGCCGGCCGCCCAAATGTGCCGGTCGACACGCCGGACGGACCGGTCGACGTACCCGCGAGCGAGGCGACGGCCGCTTCCTTGGCACCGCTGCTTCCGCGGCGGCGCGACGGCGGGGAGCAGGGGGTCCCTGCACCCGCCGAGGTGTTGATCATCAAGCCCAATGAGACGTCGAGGGACATCGAGGCGCTGGTGCAGCGGCGCCCGGCACCGCGCGCCGCGGCTCCGATGTCACTCCGGACACCCCTGAAGGAGCACCAGCGGGAGGGGCTCGCCTGGCTCCAGCGCAGCTGGACGGCGGGCAGCCCGGGCGTGCTGCTCGCGGACGACATGGGGCTCGGCAAGACGTTGCAGGGCTTGGCGTTCCTGGCGTGGCTGCGCGAGGGAATGGCGGCCGGCAAAATTGCGCGTGCGCCCGTGCTGATTGTAGCGCCGACTGGGCTCCTCGAGAACTGGCGCGCGGAGCACGAGCGCCACCTCGTCGCACCCGGCCTGGGCGCGCTGGTCCAGGCGTACGGGAAAGAGTTGGCGGGTTTTCGGTTGCCCTCCGGCGGACCGGTGGGACTCGATCTGGCGGCGCTGAGGGGCGCCGACTGGGTCCTGACCACCTATGAGACGCTGCGCGACCACGACCGAGACTTCGGGGCGGTCCGCTTCGCCGCGATGCTGCTGGACGAGGCGCAGAAGGTGAAAACACCCGGGATTCGGCTGACCGACGCGGCGAAGGCTATGAACGCGGACTTCCGCGTGGCCTTGACGGGGACGCCCGTCGAGAACCGCCTTGCCGACCTCTGGTGCATCGTGGACGGTGTCGCCCCTGGCCACCTCGGGGATCTGCGGCACTTCAGTTCCACATACGAGGCCTCGCCCACCGTGGAGCGCCTCGCGGAACTCAAGGCCTCGCTGGACCGCCCGATCGGCGGTCGACCGCCCCTCCTGCTTCGCCGCCTCAAGGAGGATCGCCTCCCTGACCTCCCGCCTCGCAGCGACACCGTGATGCGCGCCGAGATGCGCGGCGCTCAGCTCGCAGCCTACGAGGAGGCCGTAGCGCTCGGTCGGAGCGACCAAGGCGCGGGGCGCGTGCTAGAGGCGCTGCAGCGCCTGCGTGCGGTGAGCCTGCACCCGGACGCAGAGTCCGCGGCGGACGACGCCGATCTGATCGCAGGCTCCGCTCGCCTCAGCGTGGCGCTCGGCGCTCTTGACGCCGTCGCGGAACGCGGCGAGCGCGCGCTGGTCTTCCTCGACGACCTCGCGATGATGGCGCGGCTGGCGGGGCTGCTCCAGCGGAGATACCGGCTTCCCACGGCGCCGATGACCATCAGCGGCAAGGTCGCGGGCGCGGCGCGGCAGGCGCGCGTGGACAGGTTCCAGGAGGCGCCGGGTGGCTTCGACGTGATGCTGCTGTCGCCGCGTGCGGGTGGGGTCGGGTTGACCCTGACGCGGGCGAACCATGTCATCCACCTGGCTCGCTGGTGGAACCCGGCGGTGGAGGACCAGTGCACCGGGCGGGTGCTCCGGATCGGCCAGGAGCATCCGGTGACCGTGCATGTTCCGCTCGCCGTCCTGCCAGGCGGCAAGCCGTCCTTCGACGAGAATCTTCACGCTCTGCTTGAGCGCAAGCGGAGGCTAATGAGGGAGGCGCTCATGCCGCCGGACGCGCGGCCGGACGATCTCGCGGCGATGCTGCGCGAAAGCCTCGCCTGAGGACGCCGCGCTACCGGGCCACCCGGAGCAGCGCAATCCTGAGCGAATACGGCCCGGTTCGCTGTACGACAACGTCTTCGCCTTCGCGCGCCCCGGCCGCCCGGAAGAACTCCCGCACCGGCCCGCGCTGACGCAGGATCATCTTGTCGCCCGCGACGTCCGTGGTGATCGTCGGTCCCGGCTCGAAGGTGACCGTCAGGAGGCTGGGAGCCGCCGCCTCTGCGTTCGGCCCGCCGATAACGTCGTCGGGCAGCAGGTATCGGACCGTCCGCAGGTAGACGTGACCGTTCCTGATGTTCCCGCCCGTCAGCCGCACGACCCCGCTCTCCCCTGCGCCGATGGCAGGCAGCGGGCGCGCGGGCGGCCCTGCCGGCCTGACAATTTCCGCCACCGCGGTCGCCGAGGCTGACGCGCCGGCGTGTCTGTCGTGCGCCGTCCCAACCGCGGCTAAGGGGTAAGCGCGGCCGGAACACCCTTCTTCCCAATCGTGCCGGTGCTGTGGTGCCTCGCCTTCAGGTGGGGAGCTTCGAGCCGACATTATGGTCGACGTTAATGACGACACGGGTGGCCGCGGATATCGCCGGGTAGAGGTGCTGACGGGTCCTGGACGCCGTCGCCGGTGGTCGGAGGAGGCCAAGGCGCAGATTGTCGCGGAGACGCTCGCACCCGGCGCCGTCATCGCCGAGGT
>NZ_PDOA01000039.1 GCF_003116135.1 Teichococcus aestuarii
GGGCCACCAAGCCGGAACTTAACAAACACACGGATACTCTCACCACCGCGGGGTGGAGCAGCCCGGTAGCTCGTCAGGCTCATAACCTGAAGGTCACAGGTTCAAATCCTGTCCCCGCATCCAAATCACACAAAAAGCCACCCCAAAAGGGTGGCTTTCTGCGTTGGGGGCCGGTTCTGGCGTCATGAAAATCCCCGGGTGGGAAGGCTCATGGCCTTCCCACCCGCTTTCAGGCCGTCCCGGCCTGTACCGCATGCAGACGGCGGTAGAGCGGGGATTGCCTGAGCAGATCCTCGTGTGACCCGCGTGCGGCGATGCCGCTGCCATCCACCACCACGATGCTATCCGCGTCGCGGATCGTCGCCAGCCGATGGGCGATGACCAGGGTGGTGCGTCCTTGCGACAATTCCGCCAGGGATTCCTGGATGGCGCGCTCCGTCTCCGTATCGAGCGCCGAGGTGGCCTCGTCGAGGATCAGGATGGGCGGGTTGCGCAGGAAGATGCGGGCAATCGCCAGGCGCTGCTTCTGCCCGCCCGAGAGCTTCACGCCCCGCTCGCCAATCAGCGTCTCCATCCCCTCGGGCAGTGCAGCGATCACGCTGTCCAGCCGGGCGCGCCTGGCCGCGTCGCGGATCTCCGCCTCGCTGGCGCCGAGCCGGCCATAGGCGATGTTCTCGCGCAGCGTGCCGGCGAACAGGAACACATCCTGCTGCACGATGCCGATCTGCGCGCGCAGCGAGGCCAGAGTCATGCGCCGGATGTCGATCCCGTCGATGGTGATGCGCCCCTCCTGCACCTCGTAGAAGCGCGGCAGCAGGGAGCAGAGCGTTGTCTTGCCCGCACCCGAGGCCCCGACGAAGGCCACCGTCTCTCCCGCGCGGATGGTGAGGTCGATGGAGCGCAGCACCGGCGCGCCGCTCCCATAGCTGAAGGAGACCTTCTCGTAGCGGATCTCGCCACGCAGGGGTGGGGCAGGGGCCGCATCCGGCGCGTCGGCGATATCGGGCTCGGTGTCGAGCAGCTCGGTATAGCGGCGGAAGCCGGCGATGCCCTTCGGATAGGTCTCGATGACGGCGCTGATCTTCTCGATGGGGCGGAAGAACACGCCGACCAGCAGCAGGAACCCCACGAAGGCGCCGTTGGAGAGCTGCCCGTTCAGCACGTAGTAGCTGCCGGCGATCATGACGATCATCTGGGTCAGCCGCATGCCGAGATAGTTCAGCGACTGGCTGGCGGCCATGATGCGGTAGGCCTGCAGCTTGGTGGTGCGGTAGCGCGCATTGTCGTGGGCGAAGAGGGCGCGCTCATGGTCCTCATTGCCGAAGGCCTGCACCACGCGGATGCCGCCCACCGCCTCCTCGATGCGCGCGTTGAAGGCGCCGACACGGCCGAAGAGCTGCCGCCAGGTGGTGGTCATGCTGGCGCCGAAATGCGTCGAGCCCCAGGCGATGACCGGCACCACCAGCGCGGTGAGGAAGGCCAGCTCCACATGCACGGTGAACATCAGGATGAAGGCGCCGATGAGCGTCATCACCGCCAGGAACAGATCCTCCGGCCCGTGATGCGCGACCTCGCCCACCTCCTCCAGATCCTTGGTGACGCGGGCGACGAGATGGCCGGTCTTCTGGTTGTCGTAGAAGCGGAAGGAAAGCTTCTGGAGGTGGTCGAAGGCCTTGCGGCGCATCTCCGTCTCGATGTTGATGCCGAGCGCATGCCCCCAGTAGGTGACCACGGCCATCAGCCCGGTGTTGACCAGGTAGATGGCCAGCAGCCCGGCGGCAGCCAACAGGATCAATCCCCAGTCGCCGCCCGGCAGCAGCTCATCGACGAAGAGCTTCACCGCGATGGGAAAGCCCAGCTCCAGAAGCCCGGCCAGCACGGCACAGGAGAAATCGAGCAGGAACAGCCCCCGATGGGGCCGGTAATAGGCGAAGAAGCGCCGCAGCATGCGTGGAAATCCGGTCCGTTCCGCGGCGCCGCGGGAAGGCGGCGCCGGCCCGCCTTCCGTATCGTCCGGTCAGCGGGCCGCGGTCAACCGGCGGGCAACCGTGCCTCCTGCGCGGCGCGCAGCCGCCACAGGGTGCTGCCGGCCGGGGGCTCCACCATGTCGCGCGTCAGCACGGCGCCGGCGGCCACGGCGCGGCGCAGACGCAGGCCCACCGCCATGTAATAGGGCAGGGGCGCGTCCGGCGCCTCGGGCATGGTCGGCCGCAGCAGCGGCTCCAGCCCCGGCACGGCATGGCGCGTGCCCTCGATGGCCAGGACATGCCCCGCCGGCAGGTCGCGCGTCGCCTGGGCCAGCAGGTCCACGCGCTGGGCGTAGTCGGGGCCGACCATGGAATGGCGCATCGCCCCCGCCGCCATGATCGAGGTCGGCGCCTCGACGCCGAGCAGGTGGGACGGATTGTAGATCAGCGCCCGCCGCCGGTCGGCCGAGACGGGGATGCCCTTGCCGGCGAAGAGCCCGCCGGTGCGCGCATCGGCCAGCTCCACCACCACGTAGACGCCGCCGGCGAAGCTCGCCTCGTCTGGCCGGCGCAGGCAGTTGAACACGTCGAGCCGTCCAGGGCCGGAGAGCAGCCCGCCCGTATCACGCGGGCCATACAGTTCCGGCAACTCGACGGTGCGGGCGAGGGGGGCGTGGAAGGTGTCGCGGTCGGGCAGGATGCCGGTGGCATTGGCCACCAGCGTCATCTCACAGGAATCCGGCACCGTGCGCAGCGGCAGGCTGGAAAGCAGCGCCTCGCGCGCCTCCACGGTGGCCGCGGCATCCTGGCCCAGCGCCCAGTGGCGCAGCATGCCGGGGGCGTGCACGCGCTGCTCCAGCCAGGTGACCGTCTCGGTCGCAGGGTCCAGCACGAAATCATATTCGCTGCTCTTGCCGGCGGCGACGATGGGCAGGCCCAGCAGCCGCGCCCAGGAGACGAGGCCGATCAGCAGCGCCGGCTGGTCGCCATCCACCAGCGTGTAGGGCACGCCGGCGGCGGCGGCCTGGCGGGCCAGTTCCGGCCCCACCACGCATTCCGCCTCCTTGCTCACCATGGCCACGCCGATGCCGGCGGCGATGGCGGCCTCGGCATGGGCGGCGCCCGCCTCGGCATGGCCCGTGGCCTCCACCACCATGCCGAGCGGCAGGCGCAGCAGGTCGTCCAGCCGCTCGCACAGGGCCAGGGCGCCAGCGGCGCGGGCGGCCTCCGCCTCGGCGGCATTGGAACAGCGGCGGTGCGGCATGCCCATCTCGGTCAGCGCCGCCGAGACGCGGGCGGGGTCGAGGTCGTAGGCGGCGACGATGTCGAGCCCGCGCATCCGCCGCGCCTGGGCGATCAGCGAGAGGCCGAACTCCCCGGCGCCGAGCAGGGCGGCCTGCACGGGCCGCTCCAGCGCCGGTTGGAACAGGGTCTGGAACTGCATGGGGCGTCTCCTTCGGCGCAGGTTCGTGGCTGCTATTATTCTGTATACCGAAGGCAGTATAGAAAAAGCCCGATGCAGGCGTCCAGCCGGCATCGAGCGGAAGGCTCAGGCGCGCGGGGCCGGAGTGCCGTCGGCGCGGCGGTGGAACAGGTGGGTCATGGCGGCGGTGCCCAGCACCGGCACCAGCAGGTTGGCCACCGGCACCACCGCCAGCGCGGCCAGCGCGCCGCCCAGCGCCAGCACCTCCGTGCGGCGCGCGCGGCGCAGCAGGTTGGCCTCCGCCACCGGCAGGCGGCGCTGCGCCACGCCATCGAACAGCCCGTATCCGACCGAGACGGCGGCCACCGCCCAGAACAGCACCACCCCCACGGGCGGCGCCACCAGCCCGAGCGGCAAGATCACCAGGCTCAGCGCCAGCAGGCGGAGGGACATGCGCAGGCCGGCCCAGACCTGCGCCGCCAGCGAAGCCCCCCGGGCCTCCGGCAGGCCGGGGTAGAAGCGGCGCTCCACCGCCTCCGCCACGTCGTCGAGGAACAGGCTGGTCAGCGCCAGCAGCACCGGCACGAACAGCCACACGGACAGGACCAGCACCAGCGCCCCGCCCAGCAGCCCGGCCAGGGTGGCAAGCCAGCCCTCGCCGCCGGCCAGGACGCCGACGCCCCAATCCGCCAGGAAGGCGAGCCCGGCGAAGGCGAGGATGGAGAGGCCCAGCCCCTTCAGAAGCGGTGCGCGGAAGCCGGGGTCGGTGATCTGCCGCAGCGGCAGCGCCAGGCTGGTGGCGACGGCCTTCATGGCTGCCGTTCCGGGGCGGGCGAAGGGTTGGGCATGGCCTGCATCTCCCCCCGGCTGGCGGGAGGCCGCCGGGGCGGCGCCCTTCTAGCGCCGCCCCGGCCGCTCTCCCAGCGGCCCCCCGATCAGGCCCGCGTCATCGCGCAGCCGCCCTCGGCCATGGGGCGGAAAGCCTCCTCGGCCGCGGTGGTCTGCACCAGCTTGTAGTAGTCGAACGGCCCCTTGCTCTCCTGCGGCGACTTCACCTCGAAGAGGTAGGAGGGGTGCAGCTTGCGGCCATCGGCGCGGATGGTGCCGGCGCCGAAGGCATCGTCATCGGTCGGCATGGCCTTCATCCGCTCCACCACGGCGCGGCCGGAGCGGCGTGCCGCCTCCGGCCCGAGATCGGCCACTGCCTTCAGGTAGTGCAGCGCGCCGGCGTAGCAGCCGGCATGGATCATCCCCATCGGCAGCCCGGCCGGCATCTTCGGCGTCACGCGCCTGGCGAAGGCGCGGGTGCGGTCGTTGAGGTCCCAGTAGAAGCTTTCGGTCAGCAGCAGCCCCTGGGCGTTCTCCAGCCCCAGCCCGTGCACGTCGGCAATGGCCATCAGCAGCGTGGCCATCTTGGCGCGGCGGGTGAGGCCGAATTCGCGCGCCTGCTTCACCGCGTTCACCGTGTCCGCCCCCGCATTGGCGAGGCCGATGATCTTGGCCCGGCTGGCCTGCGCCTGCACCAGGTAGGAGGAGAAGTCGGTGGTGGAGGGGAAGGGGTAGCGCGCGCCGCCCAGCACCTTGCCGCCCGCCTCCTCGACGAAGCGGGTGGTGTCCCGCTGCAGGTGGTGGCCGAAGGTGTAGTCGGCGGTGATGAAGTACCAGGAATCGCCCCCCGCGCGGGTCAGCGCGCCGCCGGTGGACTTGGCCAGCATGTAGGTGTCGTAGGTCCAGTGCACGGTGTTGGGGTTGCACTGGGCGCCGTGCAGGTCGGTGGTGGCGGCGCCGGAATTGACGAAGACCTTGTCCTTGTCCCGCGTCACGCCGGCCACGGCGAGCGCCACGGAGGAGGTCGGCACGTCCAGGATCATGTCCACCCCCTCCTGGTCGTACCAGCGGCGGGCGATGGTGGAGCCGGTGTCGGCGCGGTTCTGGTGGTCGGCCGAGAGCACCTCGACGGTGATGCCCGGATGCGCGGCCATGAACTCCTCGGCCGCCTGGCGGGCGCAGGCGACGCTGCCCGGCCCGGTGGGGTCGCGGTAGGGGCCGGACATGTCGGTCAGCACGCCGATGCGGATGGTCTGCTTCGCCTGGGCGCGGGCGGAGCGCCCGGCCAGCAGCGCGGCACCCGTGCCCGCGAGCAGATGACGACGCGGAAGGATGATATTCATCTGACGCACGCTCCCTGTTGTTCTTGTCATTGCCGGAAAAAGATGAGGGTCCGGGGGAATTCCTTCCCCCCGCCTTGCTTCCTCAGACGTCCGCCGTCTGCGCGTAGAGCTGCCGGATGCGCGACTTGAGCAGCTTGCCCGTCGCCGTGTGCGGCAGCTCCTCGACGATGCGGATCTGGTCGGGGATGCACCAGCGCGCCACGCGCCCCTCGAAATGCGCGCGCATCTCCTCGTTCGTCAGGCTGGCGCCGGGGCGCAGCACCACCACCAGCAGCGGCCGCTCGCCCCATTTCGGGTCCGGCCGCGCCACGGCGGCGGCCTCCTGCACGGCGGGGTGGGCGACGGCGATGTTCTCCAGCTCGATCGAGCTGATCCACTCGCCGCCGGACTTGATGACGTCCTTGGTGCGGTCGACGATGGCGACATAGCCATCGGCATCCATCGTCACCACGTCGCCCGTGTCGAACCAGCCGGGGGTGGCGTGGGCCGGGCTGTCGGGCGCCGCGTGATAGGCAGCGGCCACCCAGGGGCCGCGCACCAGCATGCGGCCAAAGGCCGTGCCGTCGCGTGGCACATCCTGCCCGTCGGCGCCGACGACGCGGAACTCCATGCCGTAGAGCGGCCGCCCCTGCTTGCTGGCGAGCGCCAGGCGCTGCGCTGGCGTGGCGCCCTGGTGCTTCGCCTTGGGCGAGGCGGCGAGGCCGATCGGGCTGGTCTCGGTCATGCCCCAGGCGTGCAGCACGGAGACGCCCATCGCCTCGAAGCGCTCGATCATCACCGCCGGGCAGGCGGAGCCGCCGATCGCCACGCGCTTCATCGGGCCGGCATCGCGGCCATTCGCCGCCATCCAGTCCAGCATCGCCATCCAGACGGTGGGCACGCCGGCGGAGAAGGTGACGCCCTCGGCGGTGATCAGCGCGTGCAGGCTGGCGCCGTCCAGCTTCGGGCCGGGCAGCACCAGCTTGGCCCCCACCATCGGCGCGGCATAGGGGATGCCCCAGGCATTGACGTGGAACATCGGCACCACCGGCATCACCACCGAGGCGGCGCCGATGGCGAAGACATCCGGCATCGCCGAGGCCATGGCGTGCAGCACCGTGGCGCGGTGGCTGTAGAGCACGCCCTTCGGCGCGCCCGTGGTGCCGGAGGTGTAGCAGAGGCCGCAGGCCTCGTTCTCGTCCAGCGCCGGCCAGTCGAATTCGGCCGGCTGGCCGGCCAGCAGCGCCTCGTAGCAGAGGAAGGGCGGCAGGCCCTCGGCCTGGGGCGGCATGTGGGCGGCGTCCGTCATCACCACGATGGCGCGCACCGTGCCGAGCCGGCCGGCCAGCCCCTGCAGCAGCGGCAGGAAGGTGAGGTCGGCGCAAAGGATGGAATCCTCCGCATGGTCGATGATGCCGGCGATCTGCTCGGGGAAGAGGCGCGGGTTGATGGTGTGGCAGACCATGCCGGCGCCGGCCGTGGCGTAGTAGATCTCCAGGTGCCGGTAGCCGTTCCAGGCCAGGGTGCCGACGCGGTCTCCCGCGCCCAGCCCCAGTGCCACCAGCGCGTTGGCCAGGCGCTGCACCCGGGCATGGGTCTCCGCATAGGTGGTGCGGTGGATGGGTCCCTCGACGGTGCGCGAGACGATCTCGGTGTCGGCGTGGAACTCCGCGGCGTGGCGCAGCAGGGATGGCACCAGCAGCGGCACGTCCATCATCAGCCCTCGCATCGTGTTTCCTCCCTGGGATTTTCTTGATTGTCGGGCAGTGGCGGCGGAGGCGGTCGGCGCGGTCAGTAGGCCTCCTCGGGCAGGGCGAGCAGCGGCGCGGCGCCCTCGGCCAAAGCGAGGTCGAGCGCCACGCTCTGCGGCAGAAGGCGGGCCATGAAGAAGCGCGCCACATCCAGCCAGGCCCGGTGGCGCGGCGTGGCGGCCCCCCCGGCCCGCAGCGCGGCCAGCGCCATGCGCGCCCACATCCAGCCCAGCGCCACCAGCGCGAAGAGCCGCAGATAGTCGGAAGCCGCGGCGCCGGTCTCAGCCGGGTTGGCGGCGGCGCGGCGGGTGAGGCGGGCCGTGGCGGCCTCCAGCCGCTTCAGCGCGGCGGCCAGCGGCGCGGTGTAGGCCTCGGCGCCGAGGGTGCCGCCGGCGGCCTCGATCTCGGCCCGCACCAGCGCGAAGAAGCGCGCGGGCAGCGCGCCGTCCTCCACCGAGAGCTTGCGGCCCGCGAGGTCCATGGCCTGCACGCCATTGGTGCCCTCATAGATCTGCGCGATGCGGGCATCCCGCACCAGCTGCTCCATGCCCCATTCGCGCACATAGCCATGCCCGCCCAGCACCTGCTGGCCGAGCACCGCCGCCTCGAAGCCGAGATCGGTGAAGGCCGCCTTGATGACGGGGGTGAGCAGCGCGACATGCCCCTCCGCCTCGGCCCGCGCGGCGGGGTCCGGGTGGCGGGCGGCCTCCTCCATCCGCAGCGCCACCCACAGCGCCAGCGCCCGCCCGGCGCCGGTGAAGGCGCGGATGGTGAGCAGCATCCGCTTCACGTCGGGGTGAACCAGAATCGGCTGCGCCGCCTCGCCCTTCTCGCCGGCGGCGCGGCCCTGGCGGCGCTCCCGCGCATAAGCCACCGCGCCCTGATAGGCGGCCTCGGCGATGCCCAGCCCCTGGATGCCGACGAAGAGGCGCTCGGCGTTCATCATGGTGAACATCGCCGCCAGCCCCCGGTGCGGCGCGCCGACCAGCCAGCCCGTTGCGCCGTCATAGTTCATGACGCAGGTCGGCGAGGCGTGGATGCCCATCTTGCGCTCCAGCGCGCCGACCGACATGGCGTTGCGCGCGCCGGGCCGGCCTTCCGCGTCGGGCAGGTATTTCGGCACCAGCACCAGGCTGATGCCGCGCACGCCGGGCGGCGCGTCCGGCAGCCGCGCCAGCACGAGATGGACGATGTTCTCCGCCATCTCGTGGTCGCCGGCGGTGATGAAGATCTTGCCGCCGGTGACGCGCAGCGATCCATCGGGCTGCGGCTCGGCGCGGGTGCGCAGCAGGCCGAGATCGGTGCCCGCCTGCGGCTCGGTCAGCGCCATGGCGCCGCACCATTCGCCCGAGACCAGCTTCGGCAGGTAGCGCGCCTTGAGGTCCTCCGAGGCGTGGCGCTCGATCGCCTCCACCGCGCCGCGCGTCAGGCCGGGGAAGAGGCCGAAAGAGAAGTTGGCGGAGGCCATCATCTCGTCGAGCAGGATCTGCGCGGCGCGCGGCAGTCCCTGGCCGCCCCATTCCGGCGCCTGCGACAGCCCGCCCCAGCCGCCCGCGACAAAGGCGGCATAGGCCTCCGTGAAGCCCTGCGGCACGCGCACCACGCCGTTCTCCAGCCGGCAGCCCTCCTCGTCGCCGCTCCGGTTGAGCGGGGCCAGCACGCCGGCGGCGAAGCGCCCCGCCTCCTCAAGCACGTCGCGCAGCAGGGGCAGGGGGTCGCCCTCGGCGCCATCCGGTGAAAGGGGGGGGAGCGCGGCCAGGGCGGGGCCGGCCTGCAGCACCTCTTCCAGCAGCGCCAGCATCTCCTCGGTGGGCGGGTGGTAGGCGGGCATGCGGGGCGGTCTCCCTCAGGCAGCGTTGTGGCAGGCGCAGCGGAGGCGCGCCTGCGCATCCTCATGCATCGCCTCCAGCTCGGTGATGGTCTCGTCCAGCTCGCGGCGCATCTGCCGCAGCTCGGCCAGCCGCGCCTCGATGCGGGCGAGGCCGAGGCGGAACTGCGCCGCGTTCGGCCGCCCGGCGCGGTACTGCGCCAGGTATTCGCCGATCTGCTCCAGGGAGAAGCCGAGGCGCCGGAATTTCTGGATCAGCCGCAGCCGGGCATGGTCGCGGTAGTCATAGACCCGCGCCCCGTCCTGCCGGCGGGGATGCAGCAGGCCGCGCGCCTCGTAGAAGCGCAACGCCTGCGCGGTGAGCCCGAACTCGCGCGCCAGCGCGGAGACGGACCAGAGCTTCGCCCGGTCGGCCACGCCTGCTTCTTCCTCCCTGTCGGGCGAAATCAGCGCATGGCGGCCGGGCTAAAGTCAACTTGAGAGTGTGGGGCCGCTCAGGCGGCGCGTGCCGGCGCGGCGCCATCCCCGGCCGGCAGCAGGGCCAGCACCGCGCCATCCAGCCCGCCCGGCGGCAGCCCGGCCTCGGCGCGCAGCACCGCCAGCCCGGCCAGGCTGCGGCGGCCGAGGATGCCGTCGATCGAGCCGTCATACAGGCCGCGCGCGCGGAGCAGGCGCTGCACGGCGCGCACCTGCTCCAGCCCCGGCCAGGGCAGGCAGGCCTGGGCGCGCGCCAGCCAGGCGAAGCGGTCCTGCAACCCCACCAGCCCGCCATTGATGCGCCGGCTGAGGCCGGTGAAGTCCCCCGCGTCGCAATAGGGGTTCAGCGCCTTCCAGACCCAGACGCCGCAGGCCACCGCCAGGGCGTGCTGCGGCGAGGCGGCCAGCTCGGGCTGTGCCTCCAGCGGCAGGCCGGCAAGGGCGCCCACGGCGCGGTACGCATCCCGCCCGGTGAGCTGGAGGTAGCCGCGCCCGCGGTAGCGGTAGCCATCGCCCGGCCGGTCATTGCCCATGCGGCCGCCATAGACGCGCTCGGCCAGCGCCTCGGGGTTCCGCGCGCAGGGCGTGGCGGCCGCCAGGGTGGGGAAGCGCGCCGGCCACACCTGCATCAGCCGCGCGGCGGAATAGGACAAATTCTCCTCCACCCGGCGCAGCCCCTCCGATTCATGGCCGAGCTGGGCCAGGAAGAAATGGCAGCGCGCCGGCCGGGCGTGCAGCCCGGCCTGGTGGAACAGCGCCGTGGCGGAGGCGAGGAAGGCGCTGCGGTGCGCCTCGGGCGCCTCGGGGAAAAGCTGCTGGAATTGCGCGGCGGAGAGCATGGCGGACCCCTTCGCTAAGGCTTATTTTCCTAGCAAAAGGGCTGCGCCGTAGTAAAGGAATATATACCTAGATCGGTAATGACGCCGTCAGGCCACCGGCAGTTCCACCGCATATTGCTCCAGCGGCGGCACGGCGCGGATCATCTTCCGCCCCTCCAGGAAGCGGGCGAAGCGCTGATAGCGGTTGGCATCGAGCGCCGCGGGGGCGAGGGAGAAGCGGTTCAGCGTATCCTTGAAGGCGCGGCGGTTCAGCTCGCTGTCCAGTTCCCGCCGCTGGCCGGCGATGAACATGGTCCAGCTCTCCTCCGGGTTGTTGACGAGGAAGGTGGTGGCGGCCTCCAGCGCGTCCATGAAGCGGCGCAGCGCGGGGTCCTTCACCCGGTCCCGGTGCGCCACGTAGATCAGCTCGTCATAGATCGGCATGCCGTGCTGCTCGGGATAGAAGGCGCGGCCGGGGCGCTTCTCGATCTCCATCTGGTGCAGCTCGAAATTGCGGAAGCCGCCCAGGATGGCATCCACCTGCCCCGCCATCAGCGCCGAGGACAGGCCGAAATTGACGTTGACCAGCGTCACGTCGCGCGAGGAGAGGCCGACCGTGCCCAGGATGGTGTCGAGCGCCACCTCCTCGAAGCCGGCGGTGCTGAAGCCGACCTTCTTGCCCTTGAGGTCCTCCAGCCGCTTCACCGGCCCGTCGCGCAGCACGGAGAGGGTGGAGAGGGGCGTGGCCACCAGCGTGCCGACGCGCGCCAGCGGCAGGCCCTGGTCCACCGCCAGGTGCAGGTTCTTCTGGTAGTAGACGCCGAGATCGGCCTGCTTCGCCGCCACCAGCCGGGGCGGGTCGTTCGGGTCGGCCGGCGCCACCAGCCGCACCTCCAGCCCGGCGCGGGCGAAGTGGCCGCCCTCCTGCGCCACGATGATCGGCGCGTGGTCGGGGTTGACGAACCAGTCCAGCAGCAGGGTGAGCTTGGCCGGGGTGGCGGTGGCGGCGGGCGCCGGGGACTGGGCCGGGGATTGGGCCTGGGCGGCCCCGGCGGTGGCGGCGGGCAGGGCGAGGGCGGCGAGCGCCGGCAGCGCCCGGCGGGAGATCGGGGTCATCGGTTTCCTCACGCTTCTTCGGAGAGCTGGTCGGGCTGCCAGGGCAGCAGCGCCCGCAGCAGCCGGTCGGTGGCGAACCACAGCGCCATGGCCATGGCGGCCAGGAGGGTGAGCGCCGCGAACATCATGTCCGTCTGGCTGCGGCCATTGGCCTGCAGCATGACGTAGCCGAGCCCGGCCGAGGCGCCGACCCACTCGCCCACCACGGCGCCGATCGGCGCCACGGCGGCGGCCACGCGCAGGCCGGAGGCCAGGCCGGGCAGCGCCGCCGGCACGCGGATGCGCCACAGCACCGCGGCGCGCCCGGCGCCCATGGTGGCGGCGAGGTCCAGCCAGCCCGGCTCGGTGCGGCGCAGCCCGTCATAGAAGGCGGTAGCGACGGGGAAGAAGATGATCAGCGTGGCCATGGCCACCTTGCTGGCCAGCCCATAGCCCAGCCACAGCACCAGCAGCGGCGCGATGGCGAAGACCGGGATGGCCTGGCTGGCGATCAGCAGCGGCAGCACCCAGCGCCGCGCCCCGCGCCACGCCGCCAGCAGCAGCGCCGTGCCGACGCCGAGCAGCGTGCCGAACAACAGGCCGAGGACGATCTCGGTTGCGGTGGTGCCGGCATGGCCGAGCAGGATGTCCCACCGCGCCACCAGCGCCGCGGCCACGCGTGTCGGCGCCGGCAGCAGGAAGGGGGGCACCTCGCTCCACCACACATAGCCTTCCCAGGCCAGCAGCAGGCCGATCGCGGCGATGAGCGGCCTCATGCCGCCTCCGCCAGCCGCTCGAGCAGCGCCGCCTGGGCGGCCAGCACATCCGGGTCGTGCGCGGCGCGCAGCGGCGGGGAAGGGGGCATCGGGTGATCCTCGGGCACGGCGCCGTCCTCGCCGGGGCGCAGCACCAGCACGCGGTGGGCGAGGCGCAGCGCCTCCAGCGGGTCGTGCGTCACCAGCAGCACGGTGCGTCCCTGGAGCAATCCGGCAGCCAGGGATTGCATGCGATGCCGGGTCGGCGCGTCCACCGCCGAGAAGGGCTCGTCCATCAGCACGAAGGGGCGGTCCTCCATCAGCGTGCGGGCCAGCGCCGCGCGCTGCCGCATGCCGCCCGAAAGCTCGGCCGGGCGGGCGCGCTCGCGCCCCGCCAGCCCCACCGCCGCGATCAGGTCGCGCGCCCGCGCCGCATCGGGGCGTTGCCCGCGCAGCCGGGCGCCGAGGCCGACATTTTCCGCCAGCGTCAGCCAGGGCAGCAGCAGGTCCTGCTGGCCCATCCAGGCGATGCGGCCAGCCAGCGGCAGGCCATCGGCGGGGGCGATGCGGGTGCCCTCGGGCGCCGGCAGCAGCCCGGCCAGCAGCCGCAGCAGGGTGGATTTGCCGACGCCGGAGGGGCCGAGCAGCGCCGTGACCTCGCCACCGGCGAAATCGAGCGCGAGCCGGCCGAGCACGGCACGGCCGCCGAGACGGATTCCAGGCAGGGAAACGCCAAGCGAGGGCGCCATTGCGATCACCGATCCCTTCGCCGGCATGACCCGGATCAGGTTCTAGGGGTCGCAGGGCCCATCCCTGCCTCTCAGCCCGCGAATCGGACTCCCCCCGGGAGGCCAGCAATATGAAGCCCGGAATTGTGCCTGTCGAGGTATCTAGGTTATCCCGGCCCGGAATAACTCCAACAAGCGGCATCGAGACTGCTATGACGACGGGACTTAGTGCCCGTTTGAGAATGCGGGTGTTGAGGTGTTCAGGGGACATCGTGTGCCCAGATGGGCTGGATGTGGACCAAGGAACACCGTGCCCGCCAGGCAGCCTTCGAGCGGCGCCGCTATCCGACAGAC
>NZ_PDOA01000003.1 GCF_003116135.1 Teichococcus aestuarii
GTTGGCGTAGGCCTGGCTCAGCGCCTCCTGCAGCGTCTGCGCGCGCGCAACACCCACCCCCAGCAGCGGAGAGGCCACCACAGCCGCCATCACCACCGCAAACGGCATCACCCCTGGGCGAAACGGACCTGGGCGAAACGGATTCATGGGCAAGAAACCTTCAACGAGAATCGGCAAGGCGCGAGGATCATGGCATGCGCGCCGGCGCTTCGGCCTGCAGCCCCTCGGCCCAGATATTGCCCGGCTCAGGCCGCAGCGGCGCCGAGCCGCCCGCGTCGCCCCGCACGGCGCTCAGCGTGCTGCCCCCCGCCATCTCCGGGCCGGCGCCGGAGCCGGAGCAGGCCACGGCAAGCAGCGGCAGTCCCGCCAAAAGACCGATGCGCAGAATGCGCTGCATCATTTCTCTCCTCCGGAACCGGGGCGGGCGGCGACGCAGTCCAGGAAGGACCGTATGGCGTCACTCACCTCCCCCGAAAGGGTGAAATCCGCCTCCCCGCGCAGCCATTCGTGCAGGAAGCCGCTGACCAGGGCATACAGGAACAGCGCCGCACGCTCGGGCGGCCAGGCGGGCGAGAGGCCGCCGCGCTCCGCCACCTCCTGGAAGCGCTGGCGCAGCGTCTCGCGCACTTCGGCATCGGCCTGGCGGCGGCGCAACAGGGCCGGCGCCATCTCGGCCACATATTCACAACGATGCAACATGATCGTCAGCAGCCGCCGCCGGCGTGGATTCTCCTCGAAATCCTTGATAGCGGTGGTGATGGCGCGCGCCATGGTCGGGAGGGAGCCATCCTCCTCGGAGCATAGGCGCTGCTTCATCTCGTCCTGCAACAGGACAAGGCGCTCGTCCAGCGCCAGGAAAAGGCCCAGCTTGTCACGGAAATGCCAATGCACCGCCCCCCTGGTGCAGCCCGCGACACGGGCCACCTCATCGAGGGAGGCACGGGCGACGCCACGCTCCAGGAAGACCTGCTCGGCCGCGTCGAGGAGGGCCTCGCGCGTCTCATCGGCTTCCTGTTTTGTGCGTCGCGCCATTTCCAACCTTGCAGCTGCGTTACCCTTCTTTATATACATACTTGAAGGTATCTTTACAAGCCGCCGGCGACGCCGCGGACCGTTTCCCTGGAGGATCCATGCAGCTCCTGCACCGTCGCGGGATAGCCGCCCTCGGCCTGTTTCTGTTGGCCGGTCCGGCTCTGGCCCAGATGCCCGGCGGCCCCCCACCCGCTGTCGGCGTGGCGCCGGTGGCCCAGCGGGCCATCACCGAGACCAACGAGTTCATCGGCCGCGTCGAGGCCACCGACCGGGTGGAACTGATGGCGCGCGTCACCGCCTTCCTGGAGAAGCGCGAGTTCAACGAGGGCGCCGAGGTGAAGCAGGGCGACCTGCTGTTCCGCCTCGAGCGCGGGCCGTTCGAGGCGCAGCTGCAGATCGCCCGCGCCGGCGTGGCCGAGGCCGAGGCCCAGCTGCAGAACGCCAATGTGACGCTGAACCGCGCCCAGGCCCTGCTGAACACCGTGGCCGGCCAGCGCTCCACCGTCGACACCGCCCTGGCGGCGCAGCGCGGCGCCCAGGCGCAGCTGCTCTCCGCCCAGGCGCAGGAGCGCCAGGCGCAGATCAACCTCGACTACACCGAGATCCGCGCCCCCATCTCCGGCCGCATCGGCCGCGCGGTGGTGACGCCGGGCAACGTGGTGACGCCCTCCTCCGGCCCGCTGGCGGTGATCGTCAGCCAGGACCCGATGTATGTCTCCTTCAGCGTGCCGATGCGCACCGTCCTGCAGCTGCGCGACCGCTATGCAAGCCGCGGCGGCCTGGACGCCGTGTCGGTGAAGCTGCGCCTGCAGGATGGCCGCATGTACGGCCAGACCGGCAAGCTGGACTTCGTCGATGTCAGCGTCGGCCAGGACACCGACAGCCTCGCCATGCGCGGCCGCATGCCCAACCCGCCGCTGGCCGGCTCGCCGGGCGGCGGGCGCGAGCTGACCGCCAACCAGTTCGTCAGCGTGGTGCTGGAGGCGGTGGAGCCGGTGCAGCTGCTGACCGTGCCGCGCGCCGCCGTGAGCACCGACCAGCGGGGTGACTTCGTCTACGTCATCGGCCAGGGCAACAAGGCCGAGCGGCGTGCCGTCCGGCTCGGCTCGCAATCCACGCCGAGCCTCGCCGTCGTCACCGAGGGCCTGAAGGAGGGCGAGCAGGTGGTGGTGGAGGGCCTGCAGCGCGTGCGGCCGAACACCGAGGTGAACCCGGCGCCGGTCCAGCCGGCGGGCCAGGGCCAAGGCCAGGGCCAAGGCCAGGGTCAAGGCCAGCCGCGGCAGCCAGGCGGCGCCGCGGCGCCACGCCAGGGAGGCTGAGCGCGTGTTCTCCGCAATCTTCGTCGAGCGCCCGCGCCTCGCCATCGTCATCGCCATCGTGATGACGATCGCGGGCGCGCTGTCGCTCACGCGCATCCCTGTCTCGCAGTTCCCCGACATCGTGCCGCCGCAGGTGCAGGTCAGCGCCACCTATCCCGGCGCCTCGGCCGAGGTGGTGGAGCAGGCCGTCGGCCAGCCGCTGGAGGCGCAGGTCGTCGGCGTCGAGAACTCGATCTACATGCGCTCCACCAGCGGCAGCGACGGCAGCTACACGCTGAACGTCAGCTTCCGGCTGGGCAGCAACGCCGACATCAACACCGTCAACGTCAACAACCGCGTGCAGGCCGCGCTGTCGCTGATGCCGACGGAGGTGCAGCAGCAGGGCATCCAGGTCCGCAAGCAGTCCTCCTCCATCCTGCAGGTGCTGTTCCTCTACGCGAACGAGGCGGGGGAGTACGACCCGCTCTTCCTGACCAACTATGCCACGCTGAACCTGCTGGACGAGATCTCGCGCACCCAGGGCGTGGGCTCCGCCACGCTGTTCTCGCGTCAGAACTACGCCATGCGCATCTGGTTCGACACGCAGCGGCTGGTCAGCCTGAACCTCTCGCCGTCCGACATCATCAACGTCATCCGCACCCAGAACGTGCAGGCGCCCGCCGGCCGCATCGGCGCGCAGCCGGTGCCGAGGGACCAGGCGGTGCAGATGAACGTCCGCACCCAGGGCCGCCTGTCCACGCCCGAGCAGTTCGGCGACATCGTCATCCGCGCCAACCCGGACGGCTCGCTGCTGCGGGTGCGGGACGTGGCGCGGGTCGAGATGGGGCCGCAGAACCAGGACGTCAGCACCCGGCTGAACGGCCAGGACGGCGTCGGCATCGGCATCTACCTCGCCCCCGGCGCCAACGCGGTGAACGCCGCCGCGGCGGTGGGCGCGACGCTGGAGCGCGTGCGCGCCCGCATGCCCGAAGGCATGACCGTCCGCCCGGTGTTCGACACCACCATCTTCGTCTCCGACACCATCCACGAGGTCATCAAGACCCTGGTGGAGGCCTTCGTGCTGGTGGGCGTGGTGGTGTTCCTGTTCCTCGGCAGCCTGCGCGCCACCATCATCCCCATCATCGCGGTGCCGGTCAGCCTGATCACCACCTTCGCGGTGCTGCTGGTGATGGGCTACTCGGCCAACACCGTCTCGCTGCTGGCCATGGTCCTGGCCATCGGCATCGTCGTCGACGACGCCATCGTGGTGGTCGAGAACGTCGAGCGGGTGATGGAGGAGGAGCCGGAGCTCTCCCCGGCCGAGGCCACCAAGAAGGCGATGGCGCAGATCACCGCGCCGATCATCGCCATCACCCTGGTGCTGCTCTCGGTCTTCGTGCCGATCGGCTTCATCCCCGGCCTCTCCGGCGTGCTGTTCCGGCAGTTCGCGGTGACCATCTCGGTCGCCATGGTGATCTCGGCGATCAACGCGCTGACCCTCTCGCCCGCCCTCTGCGCCATCCTGATGCGCCATGGCGGCGAGCGGCGCGGCATCATGGGCTGGATCAGCCGGCGCATCGACAATGTGCGCGACGGCTATGCCGGGCTGGTGCGGCGGCTGCTGCGGCTGGCCATCGTCAGCATCGTGCTGGTCGGCGCCTTCGGCTTCGGCGCCTTCACCCTCGCCAGCAAGGTGCCGCAGGGCTTCCTCCCCTCCGAGGACCAGGGCGCCTTCATCATCGCCTTCCAGCTGCCCGACGGCGCCGCGCAGCCGCGCACCAGCGCGGTGGTGGCCGACATGGAGCGCCGGCTGAAGGAGCTGCCGCAGGTGCGCGACGCCATCGCCATCGTCGGCCTGTCGCTGCTCGACAGCAGCAACTCCTCCTCCGCCGCCACCATGTTCGTGCAGCTCAAGGAGTTCAGCGAGCGCACCGGCCCGGGCGACAACGTGCAGGCGCTGATCGGCCGGATCTTCATGGAGAGCCAGCAGATCCGCGGCGCGCAGATCATCCCGATCAACCTGCCGCCGATCATCGGCCTGTCCACCGGCGGCGGCTTCGAGTACCAGCTGGAGAGCCTGGAAGGCGCGGACCCGGCGCAGATCGGCCAGGTGATGGGCGGGCTGCTCGCCGCCGCCAACCAGGACCCGCGGCTGACCCAGGTGTTCTCCACCTTCTCCGCCCGCGCGCCCTCGCTCTACCTCGACATCGACCGCGAGAAGGCGCAGGCGCTGGGCCTGACCATGACCGACGTGTTCGCGGCGCTGC
This sequence comes from Teichococcus aestuarii, assembly GCF_003116135.1. GTDB lineage: Bacteria > Pseudomonadota > Alphaproteobacteria > Acetobacterales > Acetobacteraceae > Pseudoroseomonas > Pseudoroseomonas aestuarii. The sequence continues at coordinate 4,598 of NZ_PDOA01000003.1, forward strand.
AATCCACGCTGGGCAGCAGCTTCGTGAACAACTTCAACCTCTACGGCCGCACCTGGCAGGTGCTGGTGCAGGGCGAGGCGCAGGACCGGCGCAGCGAGGAGGATCTCTGGAAGATCCAGATCCGCAACGCGCGCGGCGTCATGGTGCCGCTGCGCGCCATCGCCACCGTGCGCACGGTGGTCGGGCCGCAGACCATCACGCGCTACAACAACTACCGCTCCATCACCATCCAGGGCAGCCCGGCCCCGGGCGTCTCCTCGGGCGCCGCGCTGCAGGCGATGGAGGAGATCTCCCGCAACACCCTGCCCGCCGGCTACGCCTTCGAGTGGACCGGCACCGCCTTCCAGGAGCGCCAGGCCCAGGGCCAGACGGTCTACATCCTGGCGCTGGCGGTCCTCTTCGCCTTCCTCTTCCTGGTGGCGCTGTACGAGAGCTGGGTCATCCCCATCCCCGTGCTGCTCTCCGTGGTGGTGGGCGTGATGGCGGCGGTGGGGGCGATCTCCTTCGCCGGGCTGTCGATGGACCTCTACGCGCAGATCGGCCTCGTCGTGCTGATCGCGCTGGCGGCCAAGAACGGCATCCTGATCATCGAGTTCGCCAAGGAGCAGCGGGAGGCCGGGCGCTCCATCCTGGAGGCCGCCGAGATGGGCGCCCGCCTGCGCTTCCGCGCCGTGATGATGACCTCGATCGCCTTCATCCTCGGCCTGGTGCCGCTGGTCTGGGCGAGCGGCGCCTCGATGCTGGCGCGGCGGGCGGTCTCCACCCCCGTCTTCGCCGGCATGATCGCCGCCTCCACCATCGGCATCTTCCTGATCCCGATGCTCTACGTGGTGTTCCAGCGGATGCGCGAGGCGACGCACCGCCGTCTCGGCCGGGGCCAGCATGCCGGCACGGGCCATGCCGGCGCCGGCGGGCACGGCCCGGCGGCCCACTGAGGCCCGGCGCACTGGCCCGGCCGGCGGGGGGCAACCCATTCGCCCCCCGCCGGTTCACCTCCCGACAGCAGGACGAAAACGAAGGGGCGCCATCCTGCATGGCGCCCCTTCTCCATGTGGAGATACGCGCATGCCCGGCCCTTCCTCCGAGCCCTCGCCACGCCCCCTCGCGGTCACGCCCGCCCCGGCCCGGGCGGTGCCGAAGCGCATCGTGATCGTGGGCGGCGGCGCGGGCGGGGTGCATCTGGCCACACGGCTGGGGCACCTCCTCGGGCGCCGCGGCCGCGCGGAGATCCTGCTGCTGGACCGCGATTCCAGCCATATCTGGAAGCCCCTGCTGCACGAGGTGGCGGCCGGCACGCTGGACACCGGGCAGGAGCAGCTCGGCTTCATCGCCCATGCCAGCCGGCACGGCTTCCGCTACCTGCCGGGCGAGATGGTGGGGCTGGACCGCGCCGCGCGGCAGGTGCAGCTCGGCCCCCTGCGCGACCGCGCCGGCACCGAGGTGCTGCCCCCCCGCACCGTGGAGTACGACCTGCTGGTGCTGGCCGTGGGCAGCCGCGCCAATGATTTCGGCATCCCCGGCGTGCGCGAGCACTGCCACTTCATCGACAGCCGCAACCAAGCGGAGGACTTCAACACCGCGCTCCGCACCGAGGTGATCCGCTGCCTGGCGGCGGCGGACGGCGCCACGCTCGACATCGCCATCGTCGGCGCGGGCGCCACGGGGGTGGAGCTGACGGCCGAGATCAACACCGCACTCGACCTCGCCGCCGCCTATGGCTTCCCCGGCTTGCGCGAGCGGCTGCGGCTGACCCTGGTGGAGACCGCGCCGCGTATCCTGGGCGCCCTGCCCGAGCGCGTGGCCGAGGCCTCGCGCCAGGAGCTGGAGCGGCAGAAGGCCACGGTGCTGACCGGCGCGCAGGTGGTCTCGGTGGATGCCGAGGGGCTGAACCTGAAGGATGGCCGGCGCGTGCCCGCCAGGCTGAAGGTCTGGGCGGCCGGCGTGGCCGCGCCTGCCTTCCTGCACGAGCTGGACGGGCTGGAAAGCCAGCGCAACGCCCAGCTCGTGGTGCGCCCGACGCTGCAGACCACGCGGGACGACGCCATCTTCGCCATGGGCGATTGCGCCGCCCTCACCCTCCCCGGCCAGGAGCGCCCGCTCGGCGCCACGGCGCAGGTGGCGCAGCAGCAGGCGAAGCATCTGGCGCGCGCCATTCCCGCCCTGCTGGAAGGCAGGCCCCTGCCGGAGTTCGACTACCAGCACCGCGGGGCGCTGGTGGCCATCGGCCACTACAACGCCTTCGGCAGCCTGGGCCGGCGCGGGCTGCTGGGCGGCGGCACCTTCATCCAGGGCCGCATCGCCCAGATCAGCTATGCCTCGCTCTACCGCCAGCACCAGCTGGCGCTGCACGGCTTCTGGCGCTCGCTGCTGTTCTGGGCCTCCGACCTGCTGCGCCGCGCCAGCACCCCGCGCGTGCGGCTGGAGTGAGGGGCGGCGCGGCTCAGCCCGCGCCTTCGGCGAAGGCGAAGCCCTCATCCGCCCAGCCGGTCATGCCGCCCAGCATCAGCTTCACCCGCCGCCCCAGCCGGGCGAGGCGCAGCGCCGCGCGATCCGCCCCGTTGCAGTGCGGGCCGGCGCAGTAGGCGACGAACAGCGTCTCCGCCGGCCAGGCTTCCAGCGCCGCCGCGTCGATCCGCGCATGCGGCAGGTTCACCGCCCCCGGCACATGGCTGCGCGCGAAGGCGCCCGGGCCGCGGACGTCGAGCAGCACGAAATCCGCAGCACCCGCCCGCAGGGCGGCGTGGACGTCGGCGCAGTCGGTCTCGAGCGCCAGGCGGCGCGCGAAATGCGCGGCCGCCTCCTCGGGCGCGGCGGCGGGTATGGCGGCGACGGGGCTGGGCATCCTCGGCTCCTCTGCTGGATCGCATGGCCCGGCCATGCTGCGCCCGCCGCGCCGGGGCTGGTGAGTGGCCGGAATGCCACCTATCGTCGAGATCGTGCCAAACCCCGCCCCGCCCCGGAACCGCCTCGTCGTGCTGCTGGCCTATGACGGGCTCTGCACCTTCGAGTTCGGCTGCGCGGTGGAGGTGTTCGGCCTGCCCCGCCCGGAGCTGGAGCCGGACTGGTACCGCTTCGCCGTCGCCGCCATCGAGCCGGGGCCGCTGCGCGCCACCGGCGGCGTGCGGGTGCTGGCCGATGGCGGGATGGCGCTGCTGGAGCAGGCCGGCACCATCGTCATCCCCGGCTGGCGCGGCATCGATGCGCCGGTGCCCGAGGAGCTGGCCGTGGCGCTGCGGGCGGCGGCGGCGCGCGGGGCGCGGCTGCTCTCGCTCTGCTCCGGCGCCTTCGTGCTGGCGGCGGCCGGGCTGCTGGAAGGCCGCAGCGCCACCACCCACTGGCACCATGCCGCGGCGCTGGCGGCCCGCCACCCCGGCCTGCGCGTGGTGCCGGATGTCCTCTATGTGGACGAGGGCATGGTGCTGACCGCCGCCGGCAGCGCGGCGGGGCTCGATCTCTGCCTGCACCTGGTGCGGCGGGACTGGGGCGCGGCCGTGGCCAACAGCGTGGCGCGGCGCCTGGTCGTGCCGCCGCACCGGCAGGGCGGGCAGACGCAGTATGTGGAGCGGCCCGTGCCACGGGAGCGCGCCGGCGGCCACCGCCTCGGCCCGCTGCTGGACGCGGTGCGCGCCAGCCTGGCGGAGCCGTGGGACATCGGCCGGCTCGCCGCCGCCGCGGCGCTGAGCCCGCGCGGCCTGCACCGGCATTTCCGTGCCGCCACCGGCCAGAGCCCCGGCGCCTGGCTGCTGGCCGAGCGCCTCGCCCGCGCGCGGGAACTGCTGGAGACCGGCCGCCTGCCGGTGCAGGCGGTGGCGGAGGCCAGCGGCTTCGCCACCGCCGCGGCGCTGCGGCACCATTTCCGCGCCGCGCTGGGCAGCAGCCCGGCGGCCTACCGGGCGCGCTTCAGCCGGTGAACACGACCGTCTTGTTGCCGTTGAGGATCACGCGGTCCTCCAGGAAGAAGGTGATGGCGCGGGCCAGCACGCGGCGCTCGATGTCCCGCCCCTTGCGGACGAGGTCCTCGGCCGTGTCGTGGTGGCTGATGCGCTCCACGTCCTGCTCGATGATCGGCCCCTCGTCGAGGTCGGCCGTCACGAAATGCGCGGTGGCGCCGATCAGCTTGACGCCGCGCGCATGCGCCTGGTGGTAGGGGCGCGCGCCCTTGAAGCCGGGCAGGAAGGAATGGTGGATGTTGATGCAGCGCCCCGGCAGCTTCGCCGCAAGCCCGTCCGACAGCACCTGCATGTAGCGCGCCAGCACCATCAGGTCGGAGCGCGTCTCCTGGAACAGGCGCCAGATCTCCGCCTCCTGCTCCATCTTGGTGGCGCGCGTCACCGGCAGGTGGTGGAAGGGCACGCCGGTGAAGTCGAGATGCGCATAGGTCTCCAGCGGATGGTTGGAGACGATGCCGGTCAGTTCCATCGGCAGCTCGCCGATGCGCCAGCGGTAGAGCAGGTCGGCCAGGCAATGGTCGAACCGGCTCACCAGCAGCATCACCCGGCGCTTCGCGGCGCGCTCGCGCAGCGTCCACTGCATGCCGAAGCGCTCGCCCACCGGCTGCACCGCCGCGCGCAGCGCCGCCGCCTCCGCCTCCGGCGGTACGTCGAACACCACCCGCATGAAGAAGCGGCCGGTGGCGGTATCGTCGAATTGCTGCGCCTCCTGGATGTTGCCGCCCGCCTCGAACAGCGCCGTCGCCACCGCGGCGACGATGCCGGGGCGGTTGGCGCAGGTCAGCGTCAGCACATGGTCGGTGCGCAGCCTGGCCAGGCTCTGCGTGTCCCGGCTCTGGATGTCCTGGCTCGGGCCGGCGGGAATGGGAAGCGTCATCGCGGGGGAGATACTCTGCGGTTCTGATGGGGCGGCAGGGGTCGGGCGCCGGCGGGCGCGCTGCCGCCGGGCAAAATACAGGAGAAAGGCCGGCCGCGCTGCCCCCGAATGCCGCGCCATGCGCGGGCGAGGCATGCGCTGCCCCACCCTCCCCGATCCGCTATAAGGCGGGCGTGCTGAATGACATCTCCTCCCCCTGGGCCGCCGTGCTCGGGGCCGGGCCGGCCGGGCTGATGGCCGCCGAGACCCTCGCCCAGGCCGGACACCGCGTGGTGGTGTTCGACCGCATGCCCTCCGTGGCGCGAAAGTTCCTGATGGCGGGGCGCGGCGGGCTGAACCTCACCCACACCGAACCGCTGCCCGCCTTCATCGCCCGCTACGGCGCGGCGGCGCGGCCTCTCGCGCCGCTCATCGAGGCGTTCCCGCCCGAGGCGCTGATGCGCTGGGCGGAGGCGCTGGGCCAGCCCGTCTTCACCGGCAGCTCCGGCCGGGTGTTCCCGCGCGCCATGAAGGCCTCGCCGCTGCTGCGCGCCTGGCTGGCGCGGCTCGCCGCGCAGGGCGTGGAGATCCGGACGCGGCATGACTGGCAGGGCTTCGCGCCGGATGGCGCGCTGCGCTTCCACACGCCCGCCGGCCCTGCGCTGCCGCGCCCCGCCGCCACGGTCCTGGCGCTGGGCGGCGCCTCCTGGCCGCGCCTCGGGGCGGATGGAAGCTGGGTTCGGGCGCTGGCCGGCCTGCCGGTGGCGCCACTCCGCCCGGCCAATATGGGCTTCCGTGTCCCGTGGTCGGACGTCTTCGCCGCGCGCCATGCCGGCACGCCGCTGAAGCGCATCGCCCTGCACTTCCGGGACCGCACCGTGCGCGGCGAGGCCGTGATCACCCGCGACGGCATCGAGGGCGGCGCGGTCTATGCCCTCTCCGCCCCGCTGCGCGAGGCCATCGCGGCCGATGGCGTGGCGGTGCCACGGCTCGACCTGCGGCCGGACCTCCCGGCCGAGGAGGTGGCGCGCCGGCTGTCGGCGCCGCGCCGGGGCCAGTCGCTCTCCACCTTCCTGCGCAAGGCGCTGGCGCTGCCGCCGGTCTCGATCGGGCTGGTGCAGGAGGCCCTGCATGGCGGCGCCGCGCCCGATGCGCTGCCCGCCTTGCTGAAGGCGCTGCCCCTGCGGCTGGTGGCGCCGCAGGGGCTGGAGCGGGCCATCTCCTCGGCCGGCGGCCTCTCCCTGGCGGCGCTGGACGCGTGGCTGATGCTGCGGGAGCGCCCCGGCCTGTTCGCCGCCGGCGAGATGCTGGACTGGGAGGCGCCGACCGGCGGCTACCTCCTGCAGGCCTGCTTCGCCACCGGGCTCCGGGCCGGCCAGGGCGCGGCGCGCTGGCTGTCCGCCGCCGGGGCGCCCGGCCAGGGCTGAAGCCTCAGCCCGGCTGCCGGGCCTCGGTGCCGGACTCCGGCCCCGTCTCCGGCTCCGGCCAGGCCGCGCGGGAGGGCAGCAGGAGGGAGGGGCGCGGCGGCGTCAGCGGAATGCCCTCGCGGTCGAAGCGCTGCTTCAGCCGCAGGTTGAAGGCGCGGCCCACCCCCCATTGCTGCTGCGCGCGGGTACGCAGCCCGCCCATGATGGTGATGCCCTCCGGCGTGAACTGGTCCACGCCCCAGATCTGCAGGCCGCTCAGCATGTTGGGGCCGAACTCGGGGTCGGCCCGCAGCGCCTCGCCCACCTCGGTCATGATCTCCATCACGCGGTCCAGATCGGCGTCGTAGCCCACCACCACCTTGACCGTGTAGACGCCGAAGCCGCGCGAGCGGTTCTTCATCGCCTTGATCTGGCTGAAGGGGATGGTGTGCAGCGCGCCCTCGCCGTCGCGGATGCGCACGGTGCGGATGGTGACGCTCTCCACCACCCCCGCGCGGTCGCCGGTGTCGATCGTGTCGCCGATGGCGATGGTGTCCTCGATCAGCATGAACAGGCCGGTGATGACGTCCTGCACCAGCTGCTGCGCGCCGAAGGAGATGGCCAGGCCAACGACGCCGGCACCCGCCAGCAGCGGCGCCACGTTGATGCCGAGATTGCTCATCACCGCGATGACGGTGAGCACGCAGAGCACGACGAAGGCGAAGTTGCGCAGCATCGGCAGCAGGGTGCGGGCACGGGTGCTGTGGTCGCGCGGGCGGCCGCTGGCGTCGCTCGGCAGCAGCGCGTGCTCCACAGCCGTGTCCAGCGTGATCCAGATGACCCAGCCCACCAGCACCGCCACCGCGATGGAGGCGATGGGGCGGAAGATGGCGAAGCCGATGCCGCCGCTGATCCAGGCCAGCACGTCGAAGTTCCACAGCCGCAGGCAGAGCGCCACCACCAGCACGCCCGCCACCACGCGCAGCAGACGGCGCAGCAGGCCGAGATAGCGCCCCTGCAACTGCCGGACGAGGCCGCCGCGGCCCTGCTGCATGCCCGACACCATGCGCCCCAGCATGCCCGACAGCGCGAAGGTGACGGCCATGACCAGCACGATCAGCCCGATGGTGAGCAGCGCGCGGCCGAGGAAGGAGCCCTGCCCCAGCCCCAGCAGGCGGGAGATGATGTGCCCCGCCACCAGGATCAGCGCCAGGAAGTGCCAGTTGTCGGCCACGGTGCGGCCCACGGCGCGCAGCGTGCCGCCCTTGCCGGTGGCCGCCTCGTCGCGGCTGTCCAGCAGCAGGCGGCGCACGGCGCGGCGGCGGCGCAGCACGAACAGGATGGAGACGACCACCAGCGCCGCATCCAGCGCCAGCCCGGCCAGCAGGGCCGCATCCGGCCCGATGATCCAGCGCAGCTCGGCGTCGCGCAGGTTGGAGCTGGCGGCGGCCAGGGCGGCCAGCGCCACCAGCCAGGGCAGCACGCGCCGCCGCGCGTAGCGGGCGATCTGCCAGCCGCGCAGCGGGCCCAGCAGGAAGAACAGCGGATGCCCCAGCCGCCAGACCAGCGCACCCAGCAGGAAGGGCGTGGCCACTGCCAGGAACAGCCGCGCCTCCTGCCAGCCGCCCGGCACCATGGCCTGCCAGCCGAAGATCACCAGCGCCGCCGGCAGCAGCGGCGCCAGCCGGCGGGCCGCCTCGAGGCCGGCGGTGCGCCACAGCGCGGCGCGGCTCTCGGGCTGGAAGCGCTCGGCGTCGCGGCGCGGCCGCAGCCAGCTCAGGGCCGAAAGCCCGTAGAGCAGCGCCGCCGCCAGCCCCCAGCCGGCGCCGGCCCAGAGTACGAAGTGCCACAGGTCGCCATCACGCCAGGCGGTGCCCAGCCGGCCGGCCAACTGCTCGCCGGCGGCGGTGAGCCGGTGCCCCAGGGCGCCGCCTTCCACCTGCTCCCGCACCGACTGCCCCACATCGGTCAGCCCGGCCGCCACCGCGCCCAGCAGCCCGGCCTCCGGCGGCGGCTCGGCGGGGGCGGCGGCGGCTCCGGCCGGGGTGGTGCCGTCGGCGGCGGTGCCATCGGCGCTGCCCTGGCCACGCGCGGCGAGGCTGGCGCGCAGCTGTTCGAGCTGGCCGACGAAGGCGGCGCGCTCAGCGTCGTTGCGCAGCGTGGCCAGGATGCCGTCAAGAGCGGCCACCGGGTCGGGCGCGGCGGGGGTGTTGGTGGCGGGGGCGGTGGTGGCCGGCGCGGCGGGCGCGCCCTGGCCGCGGGCCACCAGGGGCAGCCCCAGGCCCAGGCCGAGCAGCGCCGCCGCCAGCCAGCAGGTCAGTCTTTGCAATCCAGGCACGGAAGATCCCCTGTCCCCGGCGCGGAGGTGCCGGGCCGTCGTGTGAATGCCATGCTCGCCGGGCCGGTTGCGCCCGGCGCTTCCCCCTGAGCCTCCCCTTGGCCCTGGAGAACGGGCGGCGTGGCGCGCAGGGCCTGGAGCCCCTCCAGCAGCACGCGCAGCCCGTGCTCGCGGATCTTCTCCCGCCGCAGCACCAGGCCCAGCTCGCGCGGCAAGGCGGGGCGCAATGGCCGCAGCACCGTGCCCGGCGGCGCCACCGGCACCGCGAGGGAGGGCACCACCGAAGCCCCCAGCCCGCCCGCCACAAGTCCCTTGATCGCCTCCACGCTGCCCAGCTCCATCAGCGGGCGCGGCGCCAGGCCGGCACGGGCGAACCAGGCATCGACCAGCCGCCGGCTGGTCCCGCCCGATTCATAGAGGATCAGCGGCAGGCGGGCCAGTTCCGCCGGGCGCAGCGCGGCGGCGGCCGGCGCCATGGCCTCCGGCAGCAGGGCGAGCTGCGGGTCGGCGCGCAGCCGCGTCACCTGCAGGGCGCGGCTGCCGCCGGCGGGCAGCGTCACCAGCGCCAGGTCCAGCGCCCCCTCCTCCACCCGCCGCACCATCTCGGCCGAGTTGCCCGTGGCCACCACGATCTCCAGCCCGGGATGCGCCCGCTTCACCGCCGCCAGCACCGGCGGCAGCAGGTGGATGCAGGCCGAGGCGCCGGTGCCGAGCCGCACCCGCCCGGCCAGCCCGCCGCGATGCCGGGCGGCGGCGGCGGACACCGCCTCGGCTGCCTCGATCGCCTGCCGGGCGGGGCCGAGCAGCGCCTGCCCGGCCGCGGTGGGCAGGGAGCGGCCGCCCGCCCGGTCCAGCAGCCGCAGGCCGAGCAGCCGCTCCAGCTCCCGCAATTGCTGGCTCAGCGCCGGCTGGGTGAGGCCCAGGGAGCGGGCGGCCAGCGAGACACTGCCGGCTTCGACGATGGCGAGATAGGCGCGGAGCTGGCGCAGGGTCGGAGCAGCCATAAGGCAATGTGATCCGAATGCGGCGTATCAGAAAGATTTTCTTGGCCCCCGCGCGGCCCGGCCGCACCCTGGCGCGAGGATTGCATCGCCGGACAGCACCATGAGCACCACCCTTGCCGCCACCCTGCTGCGCCCCGCCACCGAGGCCGACCTGCCCGCCATCACGGCCATCTATGGCCACCATGTGCGGCAGGGCTGCGCCTCCTTCGAGACGGCGCCACCCGACCTGCCCGAGATGCGCCGCCGCTTCGCCGCCATCCTGGCGCAGGGCATGCCCTATCTGGTGGCGGAGCAGGATGGCGTGGTGCTGGGCTACGCCTATGCCGGCCCCTATCGCCCCCGCGCCGCCTACCGGGACACGGTGGAGAACTCCATCTATGTGCGCGCCGATGCCGCGGGGCGCGGCCTGGGCCGCCTGCTGCTGGGCGCGCTGCTCGAGGCCTGCACGGCGCGGGGCGCCCGGCAGATGATCGCGGTGGTGGGGGACAGCGACAACATCGCCTCCATCCGGCTGCATGAGGCGATGGGCTTCACCCTGGTCGGCACGCTGCGCAGCGTCGGCCGCAAGCATGGGCGGTGGCTGGATTCCGTGCTGCTGCAACGGGCACTCGGGGAGGGCGACGCCACGCCGCCGGAGACCGAGCCGGCGTGAGGCGCCCGCGCGCCCAAGGGGTGCACCAGGGGGATGCACCAAGGGGATGCGCCCCGGGCGCGGTCCGTGGCAGCATGCCGCCGGAGGAGGCCACGCATGACGACGCGCACCAGCCTGGCCGGTGGCGAGCGCCACCGCTTCGAGGATCTCAAGGCCCTGCTCGCCGCCGCCTCCCCCCGCCGCTCGGGCGATGAGCTGGCGGGCATCGCGGCGGCGAGCGACGCGCGGCGCGTCGCCGCCCGCATGGCGCTGGCCGAGCTGCCGCTGGATGCCTTCCTCAACGAGGCGCTGATCCCCTACGAGCAGGACGAGGTGACGCGGCTGATCATCGACCGGCATGACGCCACCGCCTTCGCGCCCATCCGCCACCTGACGGTGGGCGGCCTGCGCGACCGGCTGCTGGCGCATGAGACGGATGCCGCCTTCCTCGCCGCCCTGGCGCCGGGGCTGACGCCGGAGATGGTGGCCGCCGTCTCCAAGCTGATGCGCAACCAGGACCTGATCGCGGTGGCCCGGAAGTGCCGCGTCGTCACCGCCTTCCGCAACACGATCGGGCTGGAGGGACGGCTGGCCAGCCGGCTGCAGCCCAACCACCCGACGGACGACCCGCAGGGCATCGCCGCCGCCATGCTGGACGGGCTGCTGCTCGGCAGCGGCGACGCGGTGATCGGCATCAACCCCGCCACCGACAACATCGCCAACGGCATCGCCCTGACCGAGATGCTGGAGCGGCTGCGGCTGCGCCACGACATGCCGGTGCAGGGCTGCGTGCTGACGCATGTGACCAACGCCATCGCCATGATCGAGCGCGGCGCGCCGGTGGACCTGGTGTTCCAGTCCGTCGCCGGCACGGAGGGCGCCAATGCGGGATTCGGCGTCAACCTCGCCTTGCTGCGCGAGGCGCATGAGGCGGCGCTCTCGCTGAAGCGCGGCACGGTGGGCGACAACGTGATGTATTTCGAGACCGGCCAGGGCGCCGCCCTCTCGGCCGAGGCGCATCACGGCGTGGACCAGCAGACGGTGGAGGCGCGCGCCTATGCCGTGGCGCGGGAATTCCGCCCGCTGCTGGTCAATACGGTGGTGGGCTTCATCGGCCCCGAATACCTCTATGACGGCAAGCAGATCATCCGCGCCGGGCTGGAGGACCATTTCTGCGGCAAGCTGCTCGGCCTGCCGATGGGGGTGGATGTCTGCCACACCAACCACGCCGAGGCCGACCAGGACGACATGGACACGCTGATGACGCTGCTGGGCGTCGCCGGCGTCAACTTCCTGATCGCCGTGCCGGGGGCGGACGACATCATGCTCAACTACCAGAGCCTGTCCTTCCACGACATCCTGGCGCTGCGCGGCCTGCTCGGCCTGCGCCCGGCGCCCGAGTTCGAGGCCTGGCTGGAGCGGATGGAGATGCTGGACCCGCAGGGGCGGATGCGTGCCCTCGACCCCGGCACGGCCCGCCTCGCCCGGCTGGTCGAGGCCGGCTGATGGCGGGCTGGGACCGGCTGCGGATGGCCACCCGGGCGCGCATCGGCCTGGGCCGCGCCGGCGACGCCCTGGCGCTGCGCGACGTGCTGGCCTTCCAGATGGCCCATGCCGCGGCGCGCGACGCGGTGCACGCGGCGCTGGAGCTGGAGGCGCTGGCGGCGGACCTCGCGCCCCTCGCCTTCGTGGCGGTGCACAGCGCGGCACCGGACCGCGCCACCTACCTGCGCCGCCCGGATCTGGGCCGCCGCCTGCCGCCGGAGGAGGCGGCAAAGCTGCCGGCGGGGGAGCACGACATCGCCTTCATCCTGGCCGACGGGCTTTCCGCCACCGCCGTGCAGCGCCACGCCCCGGCCCTGCTGCGCGCGGCGCTGGCGCGGCTGCGGCCCTACCGCGTGGCGCCGCTGGTGGTGGCGCGGCAGGCGCGGGTGGCGCTGGGCGACGCCATCGGCGCGGCGCTGGGGGCGCGGCTTTGCGTCATGCTGATCGGTGAGCGGCCGGGGCTGAGCGTGGCGGACAGCCTGGGCGTCTACGTGACCTACGCGCCCCGTCCCGGGCGGGCGGATGCGGAGCGCAACTGCATCTCCAACATCCATGGCCAGGGCGGGCTGGGCTATGAGGTGGCGGCCGACAAGCTGGCCTGGCTGGCGCGCGAGGCGCTGACGCGCCAACTCACCGGGGTAGGGCTGAAGGAGGAGATGACGCCCCTCCTGCCCGGCTGAGCCGGCTCAGACGGCCAGCCGGTTCAGCGTGCGGCCCTTCTCCGGGCCAGGCGGCAGGGTGGCGCCCCCCTGCGGCAAGGGATGCGGCTGCGGCTCGGCCGCGGGCTGCGCCGCCCTGCCGCGGCGGCGGTGCTGGACGAAGCGGAAGATCAGGTAGAGCACCACGGCGCCACCGATGCCGGCCAGCGCGTAGCTGGTGTAGCGCTCGCCCAGCCAGGCCACCAGGAACCAGCCGGCGGCGACGAAGGACGCGGCCCAGAGCCCGGCGGCGATGAAGTTCAGCGTGGCGAAGCGGATGCGCCGCATGCCGGCGATGCCGCAGGCGGCCGAGGCCACGTTGCGCACGCCATAGACGAAGCGGAAGGAGAGGACGAAGAGCGTGCCGTAGCGGTCCAGGAAGCGCAGCGCGGTGGCCATCCGCTTCTCGGCGCCGGGGATCTTGCGGACGGCGCGCATGCCGTAGCGCTGGCCGAGGGTGAACCAGAGTTGGTCCCCCAGGAAGGAGCCGAGCCAGACGGAGACCATCAGGATCCAGGGATTGATCAGGCCTGTCGCATGCCCGGCGGCGGAAGCCAGGATGACAAAGGTCTCGCCCTCGAAGAATGCCCAGGCCGCGGCTGCGAGATAAGCCAGCGCCCCCCAATCCGCCCAAAACTCGGCCACGCTTGCCCCTCCCTGTTCGCAGTGACGAACGATGGGCAATTTAACAGAAGAGTTGAACCACAATCTCACGCGAGCGTGAAATTTTTCGCCTCACAAGAAGAGAAAAACGCCGCCAATGGCAAAGCCAGCGCCTTGTGAGGGGGCAATGTTGACGTTTCGATACAAGAGCGTCTTTTTAAGCGCGGGTGGTCCGTTGGCGGCCAGGGGGCCCTGCGGCCCCCTGGCGCACTGTCTCAGGCCAGGTAGTAGTCGCTGCCCGACAGGCTGCTGACACCGTCGAGCGTCAGCTTGGTGACGGAGCCGTCCTGGGCGCGAATGCTCCAGGTGGAGCCCTCGTTCCACAGGCTGACGTCGGAGCCGAAATTCTTCAGCTCCAGCCTGTCCTCTCCGCGGCGGAAGTCGGTGATGGTGTCGTGCCCCTCGCCCTTGCCGATGATGAACACGTCACGCCCGCCGCCGCCGGTCAGGATGTCGTTGCCGCCGGCGCCGTTCAGCCGGTTCTGGCTGTCATTGCCGATGATGATGTTGTCCAGCCAGTTCCCTGTGCCCTGCGACCAGCCGGTGCCGAAGAAGGTCAGGTTCTCCACATGCTCGGGCAGGGTGTAGGCGGAGAGCCAGGTCAGGACGCTGTCCACCCCCTCGCCCGCCTTCTCGATGGCACGGTCGCCGGCGCTGGAGACCTCGTAGGTGTCGTCACCCTTGCCGCCATGCATGGCGTCGCCGCCACCCAGGGAGAAGTACTTGTCGTTCGCATCGGTGCCGAACCAAGTGTCCTGGCCACGCGTGCCCCAGGCCTGCCGGGTGGGCGCGTCGGACGCGGCGGCGCCACCCGGAGCGGCCTCGCCATCGTTCCCGGCCGTGTTGCCTTCATCCGGTGAATCGGCATCCGGTGAATCGGCGGGCGCCTCGGGCACGGGCTGATCAGGCTTGTCGTTCCACTCCGGCTGATCCACCGTCTTGCCGGAGAACATCGAGCGGAACGTGGCGCCCGTCGTCGGGTCGCTGTTGTCCGAGATCTTGCCCGGGAAGGACGAGTTGGAATCCCAGTAGGCATGGTAGACCACGTCGTGGCTATCGAACCACGCCTTGGCGGCCTTGACGAAGGGGCTGGCGGCGTCGGTCATCACGCCCCATTCGGAATAGGCCGTGGGCTTGCCGTGCGCGTCCGCGAAGTCCTGGTGCCACTTCAGCCCGTACTTCTGATTGACGACGTTGTTCCAGGCCTTGGCCGGATCGCGGTCGGCGAACTGGGTGTTCCAGTAGAAATCCATGCCGACGATGTCGACATAGCCGTCGCCCGGATAGGCCCTGGAGGGATCCATGCCGCCGTAGGATTCGTTGACGTTCCACTCGAACTTGAAGCGGTCCGACACGGAGCGGAAGGTGTCCACGAACTCGCGGAAGGCTTCCTTGAACGCCTCCTCCTTGCCGATCGCGCTCCAGGGGAACCAGCCGCCGTTGAACTCCCAGCCGGTGCGCACATAGATCGGGTCGTTGCCGGATTGCGCCCCCGCCAGGGTCTGCGCGACCTCGCGGTAATACTGGTTGTACTGGCCCGAGGCGGCCTTCTCCAGCGTGGCACCGTCATAGGTGATCAGCGGCACCGACCAGAAGGGGTCGCGCCCGGCATTGTTCCACAGGCGCTCCGCCATCCACTCGGCGCTGTTGGTGAAGTCTTTCCAGTTGGCACCGCCGACGACGGCGTGGACGACATCCACATCGCGCCCCAGCCATTTCTCGAAATTGTTGAGCTGCGAAGGCTCGTTTCCGACGTACACGCCGAGAAGGGTCATCTTGAATCCTGTCAAGCGTCGCCGGAGTCCCGAATTCCTCTGTCATGCAAAGGAAAGTCCGGAAGCGTCCGGTCTTGTGGCGCTCTCCCGATCATGCCCGCGCTTTTTTGCAGGCATCCGGGAATGCCGAAGCCCTAGATTATTTCTCACATTGTGTCGAGCGCACCGGATCGTGCGTTCGCGCATGAAACCAACGACATCTTTCAGTTCTCGGGAAATCTATTTTCCTGACGAGAATTTATCGAAATATGAACTCCGATTTTCCGAATATTCCCGGATATTTTTCAACCTCAGGTGGCTTTCGGCCCTGAACCTGGATTGCTGGCGCTGAAAGGATGGGGCCTCTCCCCTGTCGCCATCGCAGGTGGCCCGATGCCGCGCCGGGGAGGAAAAGCATAGGTTACAGGCCGGTAAACCAGCCTCCATCATTTCGGCGTCCCTGCCGGCGCGGTGCCGTCCGCGCAGCTTCCACGCAGCCCCTTCGGGCGGCGGGGGCGCGGGCCAGACATTCCCTGCCCGAAAAAATTGGCGGAGCTGACGGTTTTTTCCCCTCACGCAACCTTATGGATCGAATCAGGGCCTTTCAGGCCAACGGAGAATCCGTCCTGGTGCTGGGCAGCCAAAGCGAGACGGTGGTGCCCTGCCCCGGCTGGCTGCGGATCGCCAGCGCGCCGCCGGACTGGCCGGCGAAGGAAAAGGCCATGGCCAGACCCAGCCCGGTTCCCTGGCCCGGGGGCTTGGTGGTGAAGAAGGGCTCGGTGGCGCGGGCCAGCGTCTCACTGTCCATGCCCAGGCCGGTATCGGTCACATCCAGGCGGATGAACTGCCTCTGCGAAAGCTCTGGCAGTGCCGCGCGGGAAGGATCGGCGGCGTCCGGCGGCGGGTCGCCCGCCCCGGCCAGCCTTGCGCTCATCACCAGCCGGCCGCCCTGCGGCATCGCATCGCGTGCATTCAGCACGAGGTTGATCAGCACCGTCACCAGCTGCCCGCGGTCGGCCAGCAGCGGCGGCAGGTCCGGCCCGGCCTGCACCGAGAGGGTCACCTGGCCCGCCCCCAGCGTGGGGGTGACGACCTGCCGGACCTCCTCCAGCAGCGAGAGCGGCACGATGGGCGCGGCGCGCAGCCCCTCGCGCCGGACGAAGGCCAGCAGCCGCCGCGCCACCGCCACACCCCGCCCCGCGCCCTCGCGCAGGCCGGCGAGCAGATAGGCCGCCTCCGGCTCCTGCTGCTGCAGGGCGGCGCCATGGCGCTTCTCCAGCAGCGTGATGCCGGCGAGCATCACCGCCGCGGCATTGTTGAAGTCGTGCGCCACGCCGCCGGCGAGCTGGCCCAGCGCCTCCAGCTTCTGCGCCTGCCGCAGCCGCTCCTCCATCGCCAGCCGGCGCTCGCTCTCCTCCGCCACGCGCTGCAGCGCCACCCGCTCCGCCTGGGTGCGGCGTATGGCGATGCCCGCGGTGGCCAGCAGGGTCAGGGAGGCGACGCCGGCCACGGTGCCATAGGCGATCATGTTGCGCCGCCAGCGCTCCAGCAGGCTGCTGACATCGGCCCGCAGGGCGACGAAGGCGGACTGGTTCCTGATGCGCCGGTAGGCGAAGACCGCTTCCACCCCGTCATGCGGGGAGGTGGCCATGGCCACCCTCCCATCCGGATTGCGGCTCACCGCCTGCTGGAAGGGGCCGCCCGCCGGGAAGCGGGCGAGCGGCATGGAGCGCCCCGGCGCGGCATGGTGGGCGAGGATGGTGCCATCCAGCCGCACCAGCGCCGCGTAGCGCAGGAAGGGCGGCACCGTCTCCTTGTAGAACTGCGCGAAATAGGCCGGGCTCATCGCCACGTGCAGCGTGCCGATGAAGCGGCCCTCCGGCGTCAGGCGGGGCCGGCTGAGCGCGAAGGATGCCTCCTGCGTGGCGCGGCCGACGAAGGGCGCACTTACATAGGTGCCGGGCGCGCCCTGCTCCCTCGCGCCCAGGAAGAAGTCCCGGCCGGCAATGCTGACGTTGCGGTCCCAAGGCTGGCTGCCGGCCAGCACCTTCCCTTGCTCATCCGCCACCCAGATGGAGACGATCTGCTCCAGCGGCGCGGCGAGCTGGCTCAGGTAATCGCTGACGCCGGGCGCGGCGATCGCCTCCGGCTCCATCCCCCCGACATGCTGCTCCGCCTGGGTCAGGATCAGCTCGGCCGTGTCGAACACCTTGGCGGCGTGCTCGTGCAGCACCGCGGCGCTCCGGGCCATGGCGTCGCTACCCTCCCGCAGCACTTCCGCGCGGTTCCACCAGGCGGCTATGGCGAACACGCTGGCTGGCACCAGCACCGCCGCCACCAGGACGAGATGTTGCGCCCGCTTCACCGGCAGGTTCTGGTCAAGCAGAGCCGCGCCCGCAGCGTGGCGTGGCGGGTTCGCTTCTCTCGGAATGCCGGTGTAGCCCCACCGCAAAGGGACGGCGCAGGCCGCTCACGCTCCATGGATGGTTTGGTAGAGCAACGCTTACGCTGTGACAATCTCGGAGAAGGGTGTAGGTCATTTTTACCCGCTCCGCGCGAAAAGCCGCCGCCTGTCCGCCCCGCTCTCAACCGAGGCCGATGCTCGCCCAGGCCAGCAGCACGTAGCGCCCCACCTTGCCCAGCGCCACCAGGAGCAAGAAGCGCCAGAACGGCACACGCAGGACCCCTGCAACGACCGTCAGGGGATCGCCCACCACCGGCACCCAGGCCAGCAGCAACGACCAGAGGCCGAAGCGGCCGAACCAGCGCTGTGCCCGCGCCAGCCCCGCCGCGGAGACCGGGAACCAGCGGCGGCCCTTGAAGCGCTCCAGCGAGCGCCCGAGCCACCAGTTGGCCGCCGAGCCGGCGACATTCCCCAGGCTGGCCGCGAGCACCAGCAGCACCGCCGGGTGCTCCCCGCCCAGCAGCAGCCCCACCAGCAGCGCCTCCGACTGCGCGGGCAGGATGGTGGCCGCCACCAGCGCGGCCAGGAACAGGCCGCCATAGGCCGCGAGATCGGTCATGCGGCGGGGAGGATGCGCAGCCCGCCCGCCAGGAAGGCGGCGCAGGCCGCCGCCGGCGCGTCGGTCACCAGGTGCCAGCCCGGCCGCAGCGGTGTCCAGCAGGGCTGCCCGGCGCGGCCCAGCTTGGTGGCATCGGCCAGCACGAACACCTCGGCCGCCTGCGCCGTCATCAGCGCCTTCAGCGCCGCCTGCTCCAGCGTCGCCTCGCACAGGCCGCGCTCCGCCACCACCCCGTCGGCGCTGGTGAATGCCTTGTCGGCGGTCATCTGCCGCAGCGCCTGCTCGGCCAGGGGACCCGTGGTGCCCATGCTGAGCGGCCGCACCACCCCGCCCAGCACGATCAGCTCGATCCCCGGCTCGCCGGCCAGCAGCGGGATCAGCGGCAGGTTCCCGGTGATGACGCGCAGCCGCCGCCCGCGCAGCAGCCGCCCCAGCGCCGCGACCGTGGAGCCGCCATCCAGGATCAGCGTCTCGCCATCCCGGATGCGGGCCAGCGCCGCCGCGGCGATGGCGGCCTTGGCGGCGCCGTTCGATGCCTCCCGCGTGCCGAGGCTCTGCTCGGGCAGCGGCGGGGCCAGGATCGCGCCGCCATAGGTGCGGGCCACGGCGCGGCGCGCCGAGAGGTGCTGCAGGTCACGCCGGATGGTAGAGGGCGAGACGGCGAAGCGCGCCGCGAGGCGGTCCACATCCGCCTCGCCGGCGGCGATCGCGGCCAGGATCGAATCCTGGCGCGCGCGTCTCTGTCGCATGGCGGGCTCCCGGAGCAGATCGCCGTGGAAGGGAACGGGCGCGCGGGGGCGCCTCAGGCGCCGCGCCTCGGCGCCAGTTCCGAGGCCTGGCGCAGCGCCTCGACCAGGCTGCCCTCGTCGGCGATGCCCTGGCCGGCGATGTCGAAGGCCGTGCCATGGTCCACCGAGGTGCGGATCACCGGCAGGCCCACGGTGATGTTCACCCCCGCCTCCAGCCCCATCACCTTCACCGGGGCATGGCCCTGGTCGTGGTACATGGCGACGACGAGGTCGAAATCGCCGCGCGCGGCGCGGAAGAACAGCGTGTCCGCCGGCAGCGGTCCGTCCACCTTCCAGCCCTTCGCCCGGCATGCCCGCACGGCGGGGATGATCTTCTCCTCCTCCTCGCCCTGGCCGAACAGCCCGTTCTCGCCCGCATGCGGGTTGATGCCGCAGACGCCGATGCGCGGCTCGGCGATGCCAGCCTTCACCAGCGTCGCATGCCCGCGGGCGATGACGCGCTCCACCAGCCCGGGCTCGATCTTCCGGATGGCATCCATCAGCCCGATATGCGTGGTGACGTGGATGACGCGCAGCTTCGGCGCCACCAGCATCATCGACACCTCCGGCGTGCCGGTCAGGTGCGCCAGCAGCTCGGTGTGGCCCGGATATTTGTGCCCGGCGGCGTGCAGCGCCTCCTTCGAGAGCGGCGCGGTGCAGATGGCGTCCGCCTCCCCCGCCTCGACCAGCCGCGTGGCGCGCTCGATGTAGCGGTAGGCCGCCTCCCCCGAGACGGGCGAGAGTTGGCCGAAGGGATGCCCGGCCGGGATCAGGCCGAGGTCGATGCAATCCGCCGTGCCGCGGGCGAAGCGCGCCTCGGCCGGGGCGGCGCGCGCGGCGACCGCGAGGCCGGTGCCGGTGATGGCCCCCGCCTCGCGCAGCCGGGTGGCATCGCCCACCACCAGCGGCCGGCAGAGCGCGTGGACATCCGCCCGCGCCAGCGCCTTCATGATGATCTCGGGGCCGACGCCAGAGGCATCACCCATGGTGATGGCGATGATCGGGCGGGTGTCGTTCGCGGTGGTCATGCCTGAGCCTCCTGCTGCAGCCAGGCACGCAGGCGCTGCCGCGCATGGCCGATAGTCTGTGCGCCGCCGAAGCCGCCCGCCTTGGTGATGACGGGCATGGCGCGGCCGCCCTGGGCGAGGCCGAGCGGCACTCCGGGGGCGATCTCCTCCAGCAGGCGGATGCTGTGGACGCCGAGCTGCGCGAGCAGCGCGCGGGCGGTCTCGCCCCCCGTGGCGAAGAGGCCGCCGGCGGCCAGCCCCGCCGGGCGCAGCAGCGCCGCCAGCGCCTCGGCCAGCGCCGCCCCCTGGCGCAGATCGGCGCCCGGCTCCTCCTCGATGATGGCCAGCGCGTCCTCGCCGGCGGCGATGGTGGCGGCGATGGCACCGGCGGTCCCGGCCCATTCCCCAGGCCCGGCGCGCAGCAGCGCGGGTGCCAGGCCGAAGCGGCGCAGCCCTCCCCCTGCCAGGGCCTCCGCCGCCGCGACGCGGGAGGCCTCGGCCATGCTGCCCACCACCAGCAGCAGCCCGGTGCGGCGCGGCGGCGGGCGCGAAGGCGGCGGCGCATGCCCCATGGGCAGGGCCCCGGCCAGGGCCGCCGCGAGCCCGCCCGAGCCCACCCAGATGACGGACCCCGCCAGCGGCAGGGTGGCGTGGGCGATGGCGGCGAGGTCCGCCTCGGTGGCCGCGTCGCAGACCAGCGCATCCTGGCCGGCCTCCAGCGCCGCGCGCACCGCCCGCGCCGCCGCGCCGGGCTCGGCGCGCAGGGCGGCGAGCGGCAGCAACGCCGTGGTCATCCCCGCCCCTTCCAGCACGGCGCGCAGATCGGCATCGGGGTAGGTGTGGTCCCGCCGCCAGAGGGGCGAGGCTTCCAGCGGCGCGCCCTGCAGCCGGACGCGCCCATCCTCCATGGTGCGGCCTGTGGCGGGGAAGGCGGGCGAGACCACCGCCAGGGCCGGCCGCCCGGCGGCGCGGAGCGTGGCGAGGCTGGCCGCCAGCTCCGCCGCCGGCTGCCCGCGCAGGGTGGAATCCATCTTCTTGTAGAGGGCGGCGCCCGGGCCCGGCGGCGCCGCCAGGAGCGCGGCGTGGCGCGCCGCCGCCTGCGCGGGCGGGAGGCGCCGGCTGTCGGCGTCGATGGCCAGCACCGTCTCCTCCGCGATTCCTGCCGGGCCCCAGGCCACGGCGGCGGCATGGCCGCGGCGCGCGAAGGACACCGCGCAATCCGCAGCGCCGGTCAGGTCGTCGGCGAGGATCAGCCAGCGCTGCATCGGTCGGCTCCGGGGCTGGCCAGGGACAGGTCTCCGCGGACAGGAAGGGGCGAACATAGTGCCATTCCGGGGCGCGGCAAGAATTTGCGCGCAATGCGCAGATCGTCCTGCGGAAATCCCGCATGGCGTGCAGGCCCATGCGGTGCGGCCCCGGCATTCCGGCCACGCGCGGCGGCGCCCTGCCGGCCTGCTCCGCCCCGGCCCGGGCCGGGCCGGGGCAGGCTGGCGCGGGGGCTGCCTCCGGCCCGGCGGCCGGCCTGACCTGGCCCGACATCCCGAACAGCCACAGCCAGGACCGGCAAGACCGCCTCATCCCCTGCGAAGAGGACGGCCGGCAAGGCGCTCTACGCCGTCTGCGGCAACACGCAGGGCGTGGCGGGCGGCTGGGGCCCCGCCCGGAAGGCGGGGAGGGTCGCTCCCCTCCCCGCCCGGGCCTCAGGCGATGACGGCGTAGGGCGTGCGCCCTTCCGCGCTGCCGAACTCCAGGAAGTGCAGCAGCGGGTTCATCCCCGCCGCCGCCACGTCGGAATTCGCGGCGAGATAGGCATCCGTGTCGAAGCGGCTGCTGGCGTCGCGGCCTTCCTTCCAGCCGAAGGCGTTGTAGTGCGCCAGGGCGTCGATGCCCGCCGCCGCCACGTCGGGATTGGCCGCGAGGTAGGCGTCCGTGTCGAAATAGCCGTTCGGGTCGCGCTGCTCGGCGCGGCCATAGATTTCCCAGTGCTGGCGGGCATCCATGCCGGCGAGGCCCACATCGGGGTTGGCCAGCAGGTAGTAGCCGGCGTCGAAGCCGTCCGCCGAGACATCGCCGATGGCGGCCGTGACGATGCGCCCCTCCACCGCGCCGTGCAGCAGGTAGTGGGTCAGCGGCAGCATCCCGGCCTCCGCCACATCGGCGTTGCGGGCCAGGTAGGCTTCGCCGTCGAACCAGGCGGAGGGATCGCGGCCCTCCTGCCAGCCGAAGAGGATGTAGTGCTCCAGCGGAAGCATGCCGGAGGCCGCCACATCGGGGTTCGCCGCCAGATAGGCGTCGGTGTCGAACAGGGCGTTCGGGTCGCGCCCCTCGCGCCAGCCATGCTGGTTGTAGTGGTCGAGCAGGTTGACGCCGGCCGCCAGCACGTCGGGGTTCTGCGCGGCGTAGTGGATGGCGTCGAACAGCGCCCCGCCCTGGTCGAGCCGCACCGTGCCGTTGGCGAAGGTGATCTGCTCGATGCCCTCGGCGCGGATGACCTCGCCATTCCCGCGCAGCGTCATCGCCGTCCCGCCCACGCGGGAGACGCTGTAGGACAGGATGTCCTGGCCCAGCACCAGCGTGTCGAAGCCCGCGCCGCCGTCGATGATGTCGGAGCCGCCGCCACCGGCCAGCCGGTCGTCGCCCGCGCCGCCGCGCAGGATGTCGCGCCCCGCCGTGCCGGCCAGGCTGTCGGCGTCCGCGCCGCCCATCTGCTCCTGCGCCAGCACACCATCCTCGCGCAGGGCGAGGTTCTGCACCCGGCTGTCCTGCGCGGCGGTGGTGTCGGCGTCGTCGAAGGCGGTGCCGGCGCTGCCGTGCCGGGCCAGCAGGTACTCGGCCAGCGCGTCCTGCTCGGTGCCGCGGGTGGCGAAGCGGCTGGCGCCCTCGGCCAGCAGATCGCTGCCCTGCAGGTCGATGCGGTCCTCGGCGTAGACGCCGATCGGGTAGCCGTCGCCGCCATCGGCCAGGTAGCTCAGCGTGGTCATGCGGATGCCGCGCGACGCATCGCCCACCAGCGCGCCATCCTGCACCAGCGTCTCGATGACGAAGCCGTCCGCATCGACGATCGCCAGGTTCTGGATGCGCGTGCCGGCCACCGCCACGCTGCCATCGGCGTTCAGCCGCTGCGCCGTGCCGGCGGGGTCGTAGGAGAAGGAGAGGCCGCCCACTTGGCCGAAGGAGCCCGGCGTGGCACCCGGCGCGATGCCGGAGACGGCGTGCTCCACGATCCGCAGCAGCTCCTCGGCCGAGACGGTGACGATGGAGAGCGCGTTGTTGAAGCGCAGCGAGTTCTCGATGTCGAGCTGGCTGATGGCGCCCGACGGCTTGCCGGCATCGGGGTTGGCCAGCGGCGGCAGCTCGCCCGCCTCGGCGCCGGTACCGATGCTGCCGATCTCGGCGCGGATGCCGCCGCCATTCTTGATCGAGACGCTGACCGCCGCATCCACCTGCTGCGCCAGCCAGAGATTGGCGTCGGCGGTGAGGTTGCCGAGATTGGTCTCCTCGGTGCGCACCTCGCCGCGGCGGCCTTCGAGGAACACCTCGGTGTAGCCGAGAAGCTGGCCGTCCTTCTGGTCGATCACGGTGCCGATGGCGTCCGTCAGGCCGCGCACCATGCCGCCGCGCGTGCCCTCGGCATAGGCGTCCTCGTTGCCCCACAGCGCGGCGACCGTCTCCTCGGTCGTGGCGTAGGCGCCGGACTGGCCGGCATCGACGCTGTCGCGGACGATGCGGCCCTCGGCGTCGAAGGTCACCACCAGCCGGCCGACATAGGAGTATTCGCTGCCGGTGTTGACCACGGCGACAGTGCCGCCATCGGCGCCCTGGACGAAGACCGGGTAGCCCTGCGCGGCGCTGTCGCCCGGCAGCAGCGCGTCGGTGCCGTCGGCGAAGACCGCGTGGCTGCCGCCGGCGACGATGACATCGACGCCGCTCAGCTTGCCGGCCAGGTCCAGCTCCAGCTGGTACTGCTGCAGGTGGCTGAGCAGGATGATCTTGTCGAGGCCCTGCGCCGCCATCTGGTCGACATAGGCCTGCAGGATGCTGGCCAGCTCGTCGGTGTTGTTGGCGCCGCCATCGCCGGCGGGGTCCTTCACCACCGTGCCGGAGGGCGAGGAGATGCTCTGCAGCAGCTGGGTGGTGACGCCCAGCACGCCGATGGTCTCGCCATTCTCCTCGATGGTGGTCCAGGGCGCGATCTGCGCGTCGGCCGCCTCGGTGGCCAGCGCCGCCGCGTCGCCCAGCTCCGCGGTCGTGGTGGCATAGCTGGCGGCGTCGCGCAGCGCGGCGGTGAACAGGGCGCGCATCGCCGGGTCGGCGCTGAAGTCGAGATTGGTCGAGAGGTAGGGGAACAGCGCGCCGATCGAGGAGACGGCGGCGGCGGTGCTGCCGCTGCCCTTGGCGAAGTCGATGGCGGAGGCCAGGGCGTTGGAGCCGAGGTCCCACTCATGGTTGCCGAACACGCTGGCCTGGATGCCGAGCGCGTTCATGATGGCGATGTCGGCCGCCGCCGGGTTGGCGGCGAGGCCCGAGAGCTGCTCCACCGGCACGCCGAGCAGCGTGGCGTAGAGTTGCCGCAGCGCGCCGCTCACCCCGGAATCCGTGCCGGCGGCGATGAACGGGCCGGGGAGGAAATTGTCGCCCGAGGAGAGGGTGATGCTGTTGGCGACGCTGTCCTCCAGCCTGTCGACGATGGCGGCGAAGCGGCTGGCGCGGTCCACCGCCGCGAGGCCCGCCTCGAAGTCGGAAGCGTGCAGGATCTGCAGCGTGTAGGTGCCGTCGCCCTCCACCTCGAGGCGGGAGGCCTGCACCTGCCCGTCGCCCTCGCCGGGTGCGATCAGCACCGGGCCGCCGGCGGTGTCCACCACCTGGATCACCTCCGGCGCGTCGCTGGTCGGGATGAGGCCGGCATAGGTGACGTTGGTGGGCGAGTCGATGCGGAAGGCCATCACGGAGTCGGTGCGCTCCAGCGCCACGAAGGCGTGCAGCACGCCATCAAGCTCCGCCAGGGTGACGCTTTCCGGCTCCGGCCCCTTGTTGTCGGAGCGGCCGTCGTCGAACAGCGCGGGGAACTGCTCGATCAGCACGCGCTCCATCATGTCGCCGGAGTCGAAGGTCTGCGTCAGGCCGCTGTCGGTCACTTCCCAGATGGAGAAGGAGCGGCCGCCGAGCGTGGTGATGACGTCGATATCGCCATCGCCATCCGTGTCGCCCTCGGTGGTCAGCACGTCGATGCGGCCGAGGCGCGTGTCGGATTGCAGCTCCGCCACCGCCGCGGCGCCGCCGAAGCTGTCAGCGTCGAGGGTGACGTTCTTCAGCCGGTCGGTGTCCGCGTAGTCGCCCCACTCCCGCGCATCGCCCTCATTGGCGGTGACGAGGTAGGTCTTGCCGTCCCGCGTGAAGGTGGCAAGGCCATCCGGCATGTAGAGGCCGGAGACGGGCGCGGTGACGATGGCCGGGCCACCGTCACGGTCCGACGGATCGAGCCCCTGCCCGGCCACCGAATGGTCCTTCGTGCCCAGGGCGTGGACGGCGGTGAAGGCCATGCCGTCCAGGTCCAGCACGGCGACGGCGTTGTTCTCCTGCAGCGTCACATAGGCGGTGCGGCCATCGGCGGAGAGCGCGATGTATTCCGGCTCCAGATCCGTCGCGGCCAGGGTGCCGGCGGGGCCGGTGATGCGGACGCCCGCCGCCCGCAGCGCCGCCGTGTCGAAGCCACCGAAATCGACGAAGGTGCTGGTGCCGGCCGCGACATCGATCACCGCCACGCCGCCGGCCGGGTCCGCCGCGTAGTCGTCGGTCGGCTCGCCCTCGATGGCGACGAGCAGGCGGCTGCCATCGGGGGTGAAGGTCACCATGTCCGGCACGGCGCCGACCGTGACGCTGCGCAGCAGCGTGGCGCCGGTGCCGGCGGCGTCGAGCTGGTAGAGGGCCACGGTGCCATTGCTGCCGGGGGTGGCGCCGTCATAGGCCACCGCCACCACGTCGCCATGCACGGCCACGCTGTTGCCGGTGCCGAACGGCCCGGCTCCGGCCGCCGGCAGCGAGAAGGCCAGGCTGCCATCCTGCATGCGGAGCGCGTCGACGCCATCCGGCCCCAGCACCAGCACCAGCTGGCGCGCCTCGTCGAAGGCCACCACCTCCGCGCCCCCGGCCGTGCCGCCGCTGGCGGTGTCATGACTCCAGAGCGAGGTAGACGTCAGTCCCGTCATGGCGCGATTCCCGATCCGCTGATCCTGGCCGCGCCTTACCCAGGCCTTAACGGGCCGACATGCGCGGTTTTATGAAATTTGCATTCCTGCCGGACCGGCCGGGGATTGCGGCGGCAGGCCGGCCTGCACCGAAAGTGCCCGCCGCACGTTAAGGCTCCGCCCCCGGCCGATGGCTGCGGGCCAGGCCCAGGCCCAGGCCCAGGCGCGGAGAGGAGAGGAGATGCCATGTCATTGCTGACCAAGGACGACCTGCGGCCCCATTCGGCCTTCGCCTGGGCCTGCCTGCTCGCCCTGGCCGGCACCGGCCTTGGGCTCTGGCTGCTGGGCCGGCAGGGCGCGGCGCTGGGCACCGCCGCCGCGCTGCTGGGCTGCCTGGGTCTGGTCCTGCCACCCCGCGAGCGCATGGGCGTGCTGCCGCACCGGCTGCGGGCCTTGCCGCGCGGGCTGGACGCCACGCCCGTGCTGGCCACGCTGCTCTCCACGCCGGGCTATGGCCTGGGGTGGTTCTACCGCCCCGGCCCCTATGACGAGGTGGTGCACCTGGTCAACGGCGTGCTGGCCGGCGCCGTCTTCCTCGCCCTGCTGCGGGCGGATGGGCGGCACCGGCCCGCCCGCGGCCTGGTCTGGGCGGCGGCGGCCTTCGGCCTGGCGCTGGCCATCGGCTGGGAGGTGTTCGAATGGGCGACTGGGCTGATCGGCGACGGGGTGGACACGGTGACGGACGTGGCGCTGACCGCGCTGGGCGCGGTGCTCGCGGCCGCCTGGGCGGTGTGGCGGGAAGCCCCCGCGCCGCGGGCGCCGCGCCTCTCCGATTGCCGCCGCTGAGCGCCATATGCTCGTCGCCACCTACAACATCCATCGCGGCCGGGGGCCCGCGGGGTGGTTCCGCCCGGCGCGCATCCTGTCCGTCATCGCCGAGATCCGCCCGGACCTGATCGCGCTGCAGGAGGCGCAGCACTACCTGCGCCGGGAAACCCCGATGCTGGGGGAGGCCGCGGTGGCGGCGCTGGGCCTGCGCCCGCTGCGGGTGGCGGAAGCGCCGGCGCAGCAGGGCTGGCGCAGCAACGTGGTGCTGGTGCGGCGCGACGCCACCTTCCTCCGCCCGCCCGAGGGGCTGCGCCTGGGCGGGATGGAGCCGCGCGGCGGGCTGCTGGCGGAGCTGGACCTCGGCGCCGGCCCATTCCGCCTGATCTCGGCCCATCTCAGCCTCGGCGCGGCGCGGCGGCGGCTCCAGGCGCAGGCCCTGCTGGCGGCGATGCGGACCGGCTCCGGTCCCCGCATCCCCACCCTGTTGCTGGGCGATCTCAACGAGTGGCGGCCGGGCGCCTCGGCGCTGGGCGTGCTGGAGCCGGTCTTCGGCGCGCCGCCGCACCCGCCGAGCTTCCCCGCCTTCCGCCCTTGGCTGGCGCTGGACCGGATCCTGCTGCACCCGCCGCACCTGGCGCCGCAGGTCGTGGCCCATGACACGCCCCTGGCGCGGCGGGCCTCCGACCATCTTCCGCTCAAGGCCCGGGTGACGCTTCCGCCCGCCTGAGACGGGCGCGGCCGCCGGAGGGCGCGTGGGGCATCTCCACGGAAACATTGCATCGCGGCGGCCCAGGCTGGATGATCCGTGCCTGGAGAGAGTGAGGTCCCGATGACCCTGCCTGCTCTGCCTCGCCGCCTGCTGCTGGGCACAGCCCTGGGGGCCTCCCTGGGAGCCTCCCTGGGGGCCGCCGCGCCGCACGCCGCGCGGGCGCAGGGCGCCGCCCAACTCCTCAACGTCTCCTACGACCCGACGCGGGAATTCTACCGCGCCTTCAACGCCGCCTTCGCCGGGCAGTGGAAGGCAAGGACCGGCCAGACGGTGCGCGCCAATGCCTCGCATGGCGGCTCCGGCCGGCAGGCGCGCGCGGTGATCGACGGGCTGCAGGCCGATGTCGTCACCCTCGCCCTGGCCTATGACATCGACGCCATCGCCGAGCGCGGGCTGATCGCGCCGGACTGGCAGAAGCGCCTGCCGTACAACAGCGCGCCCTACACCAGCACCATCGTCTTCCTGGTGCGCAAGGGCAACCCGAAGGCCCTGCGCGACTGGGGCGACCTGGCGAGGCCGGGCGTCTCCGTCATCACCCCCAACCCCAAGACCTCGGGCGGGGCGCGCTGGAACTACCTGGCCGGCTGGGCCTGGGCGCTGCGCCAGCCGGGCGGCGAGCGCGCGGCGCAGGACTACCTCGCCACCCTGTTCCGCAACGTGCCGGTGCTGGACACCGGCGCGCGCGGCTCCACCACCAGCTTCGTCCAGCGCGGCCAGGGCGACGTGCTGCTGGCGTGGGAGAACGAGGCGTATCTCGCCCTGGCCGAGTTCGGCACCGACAAGTTCGACATCGTCCACCCTTCCCTCTCCATCCTGGCCGAGCCGCCCGTGGCGGTGGTGGACCGCAACGTGGACCGGCGCGGCACGCGCGCCCTGGCCGAGGCCTATCTCCAGGCGCTCTACGCGCCGGAAGGCCAGGCGCTGGCCGCGCGGCACCACTACCGCCCGCGCGACGAGGCGGCGCTCGCCGCCGCCGGAGACCGCTTCCCCAGGCTCGAGCTGGTGACCATCGACGACCCGGCCCTCGGCGGCTGGAGACGGGCCCAGGCCACCCATTTCAACGATGGCGGCCTGTTCGACCGCATCTATCAGCCCGGGCAATGACGCCGCGGCGCCGCGATCCGCTGCCGGGCTTCGGCCTCAGCCTCGGCGTCACCCTGCTCTGGCTGCTCGGCCTCGTCCTGATCCCGCTGCTGGCGCTGCTGCTGCGGCCGCTGGAGCTGGGGCCGGCGGGCTTCTGGCATTCGGTGACGGAGCCGCGCGTGCTGGCCGCGCTGCGGCTGTCCTTCCTGGGTGCCCTGGCGGCGGCGGCGGCCACGGTGCCGCCCGGCCTGCTGGTGGCCTGGGTGCTGGTGCGCTACCGCTTCCCCGGCCGGCGCCTGCTGGACGGCATGGTGGACCTGCCCTTCGCCCTGCCCACCGCCGTGGCCGGCCTCGCCCTCACCGCCCTCTACGCGCCGAATGGCTGGCTGGGCGCGCCGCTGGCCGCGCTGGGGCTGAAGGTGGCCTACACGCCGCTCGGCGTGGTGCTGGCCATGGCCTTCGTCGGCCTGCCCTTCATCGTCCGCACCGTCGAGCCGGTGCTGCGCGACCTGCCGCGCGAGGCGGAGGAAGCCGCGGCGACGCTCGGCGCCAGCCGGGCGCAGACGCTGTGGCGCGTGGTGCTGCCGGCGCTGGCGCCCGCCCTGCTGGCCGGCTTCGCCATGGCGGCGGCGCGCGCCATCGGCGAGTATGGCAGCGTCATCTTCATCGCGGGCAACATGCCGATGGTGAGCGAGATCGCGCCGCTGCTGATCGTGGTGCGGCTGGAGCAGTTCGACTACGCGGGCGCCGCGGCCGTGGGGGTGGCGATGCTGGCGCTGTCCTTCCTGCTCCTGCTGGCGCTGAACCTGGTGCAGCGCCTCTGGCGCCGCGCATGACGCCCTCCACCACCGAGCCGCGCGGCCTGCGCTGGCTGCTCATCCTGCTCGCCGCGCTGCTGCTCGGGGTGTTCCTGCTGCTGCCGCTGGCGGCGGTGTTCACCGAGGCGCTGCGCCGGGGCTGGCCCCCCATGTGGCAGGCGCTCTCCGACCCCGACGCGCTGGCGGCCATCCGCCTCACCCTGCTGGTGGCCGCCATCGCCGTGCCGGTGAACACGCTGGGCGGGCTGGCGGGCGCCTGGTGCATCGCGCGCTACCGCTTCCCCGGCCGCGCCCTGCTGCTGGCGCTGATCGAGCTGCCCTTCTCCGTCTCGCCGGTGGTGTCCGGCCTGGTCTGGGTGCTGCTGTTCGGCGCGCATGGCTGGTTCGGCCCCTGGCTGGAGGCGCGCGGCCTGCAGATCATCTTCGCCGTGCCGGGGCTGGTGCTGGCCACGCTCTTCGTCACCTTCCCCTTCGTGGCGCGCACGCTGGTGCCGCTGATGCAGGAGCAGGGGCGCGAGGCGGAGGAGGCCGCCGCCACCCTCGGCGCCTCCGGCTGGCAGAGCTTCCGGCGCGTGACGCTCCCCGGCATACGCTGGGCGCTGCTCTCCGGCGTGCTGCTCTGCAACGCCCGGGCCATGGGCGAGTTCGGCGCCGTCTCCGTCGTCTCCGGCCATATCCGCGGGGAGACCAACACCATGCCGCTGCATGTCGAGATCCTCTACAACGAGTACCAGTTCGTCGGCGCCTTCGCGGTGGCAGCGCTGCTGGCGCTGCTGGCCCTCGTCACCCTCGGCGCCAAGGCGCTGGTGGAGCGCGGCACGGCGCGGGGCGCGGCCGCATGAGCGTGGCGGTGCGCGGCCTCACCCGCCGCTTCGGCCCCACCGCGGCGCTGCGCGACATCGCGCTGGAGACCCGGCCCGGCGAGTTCGTGGCGCTGCTCGGCCCTTCCGGCTCGGGCAAGACGACGCTGCTGCGCATCCTCGCCGGCCTCGACTTCGCCGACAGCGGCACGGTGGAGATCGAGGGGCAGGACATGTCCGCCGTGCCGGCGCGGGCGCGGCGGCTGGGCTTCGTGTTCCAGAACTACGCGCTGTTCCGGCACATGAGCGTGTTCGAGAACGTGGCCTTCGGGCTGCGCGTGCGGCCGCGCGCCGCCCGCCCGGGCGAGGCCGAGATCGGCCGCCGCGTGCGCGCGCTGCTGGAGCGGATGCAGATCGGCGCGCTGGAGCGGCGGATGCCGGAGCAGATCTCGGGCGGGCAGCGGCAGCGCGTGGCGCTGGCGCGGGCGCTGGCCATCGAGCCGCGCCTGCTGCTGCTGGACGAGCCCTTCGGCGCGCTGGACGCCGAGGTGCGCAAGGGCCTGCGCCGCTGGCTGCGCGACCTGCACACCGAGATGGGCCTGACCAGCCTCTTCGTCACCCATGACCAGGAGGAGGCGCTGGAGCTGGCCGACCGCGTGGCGGTGATGGAGGCCGGCCGGCTGGTGCAGATCGACACGCCGGAGCGGCTGGTGGAGGCGCCGGCCACCGCCTTCGTCGCTGGCTTCCTGGGCCACGCGGCGCGGCTGCCGGGGCGGCTGGCAGAGGGGGCGCTGCATTTCGGGGGCGTGCCGCTGCCCCCTCTGCCGCGCGCCGCCCTGCGCGCCGCCCCGGCGCAGGACGGGCCGGTCCTGGCCTTCATCCGCGCGCATGAATGGGCGGTGGCGCCGGCGCCGGAGGGGGAGGCCAACGCCACCCTGCGCAGCCAGCGCCCCGCTGGCGGCCATGCCCATGTGGAGTTGGACCTTGCGGGCCATGTCATCGAGGCGGAGGCGCCGCTTGGCCTGCTGCGCGTGGGGCAGCCCTGCCGCCTGGTGCCGCAAACCGCCCGCGCCTTCGCCGCCTGAGTCGCCTGCCTGAACTGGCTTTCCGGGCGCAGCGCGTCAGGGTGGCAGCAGCACGCGCAGCGGCCCGGGCGCGTCCGGCACCTTCACCGGCAGGGCGCCGGCCGGATCGCCATCCATCTGCGCCAGGGCGGAGGCGCCCTCGAGCCGCATAGCCCCGGGTGCGCCGGATCTGCACGCTTGCCATCCGCGGCAGCAGGTTGAACGGCAGCGCCGCGCCGTAGAGCGCCGCCGCCAGCGGTCCGGAGCGGCGGAACAGCACCACATGGAAGCCTTCCTCGCCGGGCAGGGCATCCGGATGCCGGGCACGGAGCCGCCGGAGGCCGGCCCGGCGAGACGCGCGCTTGCGGCGGCGGAGATCAGGACGGACAATCCACCGCGCGCACACCCGCCCCGGGACGGCGCCCATGTCAAGAACCGCTTCCGGCATGCCCGCGGCATGCACGGGCTGAGCATTGGAGGGAAAAGGCGCCATGAGCCAAGCCGATGAATTCCACAATCTCGATTCAGGAACAGGCGGCATCCTGCGCGAACTGGCGCCCGGCCTGACCACGCGGATCTTCGCGGGGGAGCAGGCCATGCTCTCCGTGGTGACAATCGCGCCGAATGCGGAAGGCAAGGTGCATTCCCACCCGGAGGAGCAATGGGGCGTGCTGCTGGAAGGCAGCGCCGTGCGCATCCAGGGCGGGGAGGAAATCCACGTCGGGAAAGGCGATTTCTGGCGCACGCCCGGCGGGGTTCCGCACACCATGCGGGCCGGGCCGGAGGGCGCGCGGGTGCTCGACATCTTCAGCCCGCCGCGGCCGGAATACCGCGTCGCAGGCTCCGGGTTCGGCACGGGCTGACAAGCAGCCTCGGCGCATGAGGGCGCCAGAGGCGGAACTTCATCAGCTTGGCTGGCCACCCCTGCCCGGAAGGCCGTCCACCACCCTGCCGGTGACGCTCCTGCCGGTGACGCTCCTTCCGGTGACGCTCCTTCCGGTGACGCCCCAGCTCGTGACGCCCGGGCCCGCCTTCTCCCAGCGGACAGCAACCACGCGGGGGAGATAGACCCGCATGATGGTGTCCGCCGGCCGGCATACTGCCGGCCGGCGGATGGCTAGGAAGGCATCAGGCTTCGGCGCCTGAGCGCTGCCTCACCTCTGCCCCAGAGTGGTGGAGGTGCTGGCATCCTTGTGCGCCGTACCGCTGCTGCTGCTACCCGCGACGCCGGTGCCGCTGCCAGTTCCAGGGCCAGTGCCGGTACCAGCGCCGGTGCCGGTGCCGGTGCCGCGCACCGCCTGCTCCACCGCACCACCGGTGGCCGATACCGTGCCGCCACCCTGCTCCTTCAGCTTCTCCTTGCCATGCTCATAGGTCTCGGCGAGTGCCTGGCCGATGCCCTGCGCCTGGGTGGTGACCGCATCCTTCGCCTGCTCGTACTGCGTCTCCGCCGTCTCGCGGAGCTGGCGGGCGGTGGCCTCGCTGGCCTCACCCATCAGCCGGTCCTCGGTTTCCGTGCGAGGCAGCAGGGCACCCAGCGCGGCGCCGACTGCCAGGCCCAGCGCGCCGATCAGCAGAGGCTGCTCGGTGGTGATGCGGTTCCAGTTTTCGCCGGCCTGCCGGCCGAGATGACCGGTGCCCTCCGCCAGGCGGTTGTAGTGATGCGAGGCGGCATCGCGCGCATCATGCTGGTACATCCGGGCCCTGTCTCCCGCGCTTCCGGCCGTGCTGGAGACACGGTCCGTCATATCGGAAGCCGTCTGGCCGATGGAGGCGGCGGCGTCCTTGACGCTCTCCTTCGCGCCCGCCACGGCGTCGCCCAGCCGGCTGCCCAGGCCCGGTGCGCTCGGGCCGGAGGACGTGCCATGGCTGGAAGCCGAGGTGGTGGTGACCGTGGGCGCCGGCAGCGCAGGCTGGCGCGGCGGAGACAGATCGCGCGGCGGCGGCATGTAGTGGCTGCTGCGCGGCGCACCGCCATCCCGCCCCGACATGATCAGCCAGCCGATCCCGGCGCCGATCATCAGGACCGGCAAGGGATTGTCGCGAACCGCCTGGCCAAGATTGCGCGCAAACTGCGCGCCGCCGGCGTTCCGCGCATAATCCAGCGCCTGCTCGACAAGCTGACCTGGCGCCATGCTGCCGCGCAGGGCCTCGATGGTCTCGTTCACCCGCGCGCGGGTGCGCTCGACATCGCTCTCGATCTCGGCGGCCGACTGGCCACGGGGATCGGTGGTCTGGTCGTTGGTGTGGCTCATCGCACGGCCTCCTTGGCGAGGGTAGCATCCTGCGACACCTGATGGGCGGCGCGCTGCGGGATCAGCTGCGTTGCCCGCAGGCGATTGACGCCAGTGCGGAGCAGCACGAAGCCGACCACTGCGGCCAGGACGCCGACGATCAGGCTGGAGAGCGCCGTGGACAGCCCCAGCGTGACCAGCCAGGCCGCCAGGGCCTGCAGCAGGATCACCAGGCCCGCCATCAGCAGGGCGGCGGCGACAGCGATGCTGCCGACCCCGCGCCCCACCTGCCCGACCGCCTCGTTCATCTCGGCCCGCACCAGCTGGACCTCTTTGAGGACCAGGGTCGAGGATTGCTGGACCAGGTCGCCGAGCAGATCGGGGACGGTCCGGTTGCCTTCGTTTGCCATCAGGATGTCACCTCATCACCACGCGGCATGCTGCCGGGCTGGCCGGTACCGGGGCGATGCGCCGCGGCGCCACCCAGCGTGGCGGCGGGCATCGTCACCGGCTTGGAAGGGGCGCCGGGCGCAGCCGGGTTGCTGACCCATCCGGGAGCCGGGCCGGCCGCACCTGCGGTGCCGGTGCCGGTGCTGCCCGTGCCTGTCCCATACCCCGTGCGGCCCGCGCCCATGGCGGGTTCAGCGCCCATGCCGGCAGAATGGCTGGACCGCTGCGCGCCGCCCGTCCGCGCTCCACCCGACATGCCCTCCGACAGGCCCACACGCGCGAAACGGGTGATGGCGAAACCCGCCAGCACCGCCGCACCGAAGAAGGCCGTCGGCTGGCGGCGGGCGAAGCCGTTGACCTGCTCCACCAGCTCACCCACGCTGCGCTCGCGCAGGCTTGAGGAAATGCCTTCGACGGATTCCGCCGCAGCGCGCACATGACGCGCGATCTCGGGCGAGCTGTCCTCGAGGTCGTCGGCTACGCGGCGCACGGCATGGGCCAGCCCTTCGGCCCGCTCGGCACCAGCGGCCTTGCCCTGCTCGGCCAGGCTCTCGGCCCGCTCGGTCGCGGCTTCGGTGATGTCGCGCTTCTTCTGTTTCGCCTCTTCCGCCAGGCTGGCGGCGGCGTCCTTGGCATCCTGCCGGATATCCGGCATCGCCTCACGCGTCTTTCCCTCCTGCTCCGTCGGCTTCGCGCCGAACGGAGTTGTGGAGGGAGATGGCGTCTGCGGAGAATGTCCGCTCATGCTCTGGCCCTTTTCTACTCGTCATCCTGATCAGAACCCGAGGGCGGGCGATCGACAAAGGACGCAGTTGCCGAGAGCCCCGAAGGTTCCCGACAGTTTTTGCCTTAGGACAGATGACGCGCCGGACAGGCCGCCGAAGCCCCGCGCCGCCCGATCGGGAAGGGGGATGAAGGGAGATACGCCCGATGAGGGTGCCGGGAGCGGCAGCAGGCGGCGTCTCCCGCATGGCAGGAAGTTCTACCGCCAGTGGCGCCGCATTGAGGGCGTGCTCGGCGGACTCTGAGGGCTGGCGCCGCCTCGCCATGCGCCATGGCCCCTACGCGTGCATCTTTCCGTCCACCATCTGCCTCGTGGACATCAGCCCGTTGTTATCGAGAGATTTTTCCGCGAGAGCGCAGGCCGCGCTCCATGGTCATGTGATTGCCTGCAAGGCGTACCCGAACGATGGATCTGATGAAGCCTGGGCGCTGGTTGCACCTTCTGACTCTTCTGCCGCAAGACGCAGGGCGGCGTGATCGCAGTCGGCGCGAGGTGTTCCATGGCCTGCGCTATGTTGTGAAGAGCGGTGTACCGGGCGCTGGATGCCGAATGGCCTTCCGGAGTGGACAACCCTTGTCGACCAGCAGGCGCAGCGCTGGTTGGCGGCAGGCTGCTTCGAGGCGGTGGCCAAGGATCTGCGCATCGTGCCGTGCCTGGCCACCGGAGGGCAGGCCCTGCCTTGCCCTGCCCTTCTGGACAACAGGACGTTGCGCTCCATGCCGGAAAGCGAAACCCGCTCCGGATATGAAGGTGCCAAGCGGAAGGCGCGTTCCAAGCTGCACCCGACAGCCGGCACGCCGGATCACCTGCCGGCGCTGCACGCCACACGCCCAAGCAGGCCGCCCGGCTCGCCGCAGATCCAGAACAGCCTTCAAAATATGCCGCATGGAATTCCCAAGCGTCGTTTCTGGGAGGAACTGCAGATCTCAAGTCTGAAGGACAGTCTAGGAGGCGCTTTGAACAGCTGTTCAGGCAGGCAAGCTCGAGGGCAGGAAGCAGAAATTCTCTGCCTTTATTGCCTTGGCCTTGATCATTTACAGCGCCTACTGTGTCAGCACCATCCAAGCAGCTTCCAGACCAGCGGCCCTCAGAAGAGCCGACATGCGGAATTTAATGGCTGTCTGGAAGTGATGGCGTCCCCAACGGGAGGGGATAAGAACCCTGCCCTAACACTCTAAATCAATGGATTTCCTGCGCTATCTCCGATATAGAGGTGGGTAATTTTGGTGGGTAATGCCGTGTCCGGTAAGTCAGCCATCATCCGTAAGCAGGCACCGAGGAACATCGAAGTCCGCAATGGGCTTTGGTATGCCAGCCTGGACATTCCTAAGCCCCTACGGTCCCAGTTTGATGGGAAACGCCGATTTATAAAGTCGCTCAGGACTGCCAGCGAGCGAGAGGCCTTGAAGCGTGCCCCTCTGCTCATCGCATCGTGGCAAGCCATGATCGACAGGGCACGTGGTGGAGATAAGGTAATTGCTCGTGCCGCCTTTTATCGGCAGCATCTTGCTCAGGCCTCTTCAGCGGAGGGCCGGGAGATCATCCTCAGCCTGCTAGAAGACGAGGCTGAAGCGCTTGCTCCAAGCAACCCCAATGATCCTGAGGAAGCTGCTGAGGCACACCCCGAAGCTCTGCGGCTCTACCAGCTTGCTACAGGCCAATTGACGGAGATGGCGCCCCTGGTGGGCCTGTGGCTGGCCGACCGACAAGTGAGAGATAAGACGAAGATTATGGACCGGCAGGCAGTAGGGCTTTTACTCCAGCGGCATAAGACTGTGCAGGAATTAACCAAACGGGCTGCCTCGCAGTTCGTAAGCGATGTTCTGGCGCCGAGCCGTGATCCAGCCACCATCAACAGGATGCTTACTTCGATCAGGCAGTTCTGGGGGTGGTTGGAGACCCATGGCTATCGCGAAGCCGGGATAGATATCTGGGCCGGTCTGAACCGTTCTGTGGCCCGTCACGATGAGCAGGATCAGAACGGCGATGGACGTAGGCCCTTCACTGAGGCCGAAGCGGCTAAGTTCCTGCGGATCGTTGCACAAGTATCAGGCGAGTTGCCGTTGGACTTGGATATTGTGAGCTTGTTAGCAACCTCTACCTTGAGGCTATCGGAGGCTTGCTCTCTTCGCTGCCAGGACATTGTGATTCAGAATGGCACAGCTTGGGTATCCGTGGCCGGTGGAAAGACCAAAGCGGCTAAGAGACGGTTTCCGGTAGTTGAGTCCAGTGTGGTTGAAATGCTGGGACGGCGAAGTGAGGCGTCCACCGATGGCTTCATCTTCTATGAGTTGCCTGATTTTACGGAATCCAATGGCCGCAAAGGCAAGCGATCTAGCGCAGTCTCACAGCGACTTGGACGATATCTAGACAAGCATCTGGTGTCTGATGAGACTCTCGTAGCTGGGCATAGCTGGCGGCACAGAGCACGCACACTTCTTGAGCATGGAGGCATTGACCCTTGGGTCGCAGACGCTCTTATGGGACATCGGCGCCCTGGTGAGGGTTTAGGTCGATACAGTCGGGGCCCCAGCGATCAACAACTGCTTCATGCAGCCTCGACACTAAGGCTCCCTATCGACATATTAAATATAAAATAAGTTTTATTCTCTTCAATCAAAATGCCTTTGTGGCATATTGTGGCTATAATAGACACTATAGTCTCAAGCTTAGGCTAACGCCTGAGTGGTATCTCAGAGATAACAACTTTCTCTTTAGGCTCTTTAAATCCGATTTTGCTAAGTTCCGACACAAAGGCATCAAAGATTGCTACGGGATATCGGCACGGACCAATGATAATATGATCCAAATCATTTAAAACATCTAAAGTAAATTTGTAAATAATCTGAGGCACGCCATTAATAGCTTTCACATCACTATTGACTTCCATGTTTTCTTTAAATCCTGGATTTACAATAAGTCTAATTTCTTTTTCTTCGATAAAACCAGGGTGTTTTGTGCTTAGTACTGTAAATCTAAATCTATTTAGAAGTGCGTTTGCTACTTCACTGCCATTTAAATGACCAAGATACTGTAAATTTTCCTCAAATTTCTTGGCCATAACCTTGAAGCTATAGGTGAACTCCAAGGGGGTCTGATAAAATACTGGAGCTACGTTAACATCAGGCGCATCGCTTCTTGGTTCTTTTTCTTGCGGAAACAGAAATGATGGCTTGAAAACGAGCGCGACACTATTTTCGCCGCCATAAGCTCGCCACATGGATAACCGCCCTAGATTGCTCTCATGGCTTCCATGCTCTGAGAAACATGCAATGTGAGTTTTTGAGCGAAAGGCAAGGTGATCATCCAAGTGAATTTTTTTTATTGATGCGCTTAAACCTGGGACTCCTTGATCTAGGAGTTCCCAAAACCTTTTACCGGCATCGCTCTGCCACGCAGCTTCTAAGCATTTCTCCCCATGTTGGATTTCTGAATAATCATTCATGACATACGCATTTCTCATCCATATCTCTTTGTATCGAAGAATGTTTATGGCTACTTCTGCTGATGTATAATGAGATACATTCTTATTTGAGAGATATTTTTCTTTCTCTATTGCTGGCCCATGCACGGCAGTTTTGAGCCATTTTTTCGCGCTTTCTTTGACCATGATTTAGGTTTAGCTTTCTGTTCCTGAATCAGTCAGATCACACTAAAGGCTGATGTAGCCTGAGCGTGAGCGACGTGAATGATCAAGACGGCTCCGTTTCTTTTTTGCGTTTGTGATCTGCATGGAATGCTCGGTAGACACTAGCCCGTCCGATTTTCAGAAGCTTGGCAATTTCAGCTGCCCCTACTCCCTCGCTATTCAACTTCCGAATTTGGTCAGCCTTCGCCCTAGCAGTCGGCTTCCGGCCCTTGTAGGCCCCTTCCGCCTTCGCCTTGGCGATGCCCTCCCGCTGCCGTTCCAGCATCAGAGCCCGTTCAAACTCAGCCACAGCCCCCAGCATGGTCAGCATCAGGCGGCCTGTAGGCGTGCTGGTGTCCACCGCTTGTCCACCCATCGAGAGGACCAGCAGGGCCACGCCCTTGGCCTCTAGGCGGCCCACAATGGCCAGCAGATCGGCGGTGGAGCGGGCCAGCCGGTCAGGCTTGGTGACAACCAGCATATCACCCTCACGGACGTACTCTAGGGCCGCCTCAAGCCTCTCCCGCTTGGCCACCGATGATACCCGCTCGCAGAACAGCTTGGTGCAGCCAGCAGCCCTCAGGTCCCGTTCCTGGGCCTCTAGACCGGCTTCCTGCTCAACCGTGCTGGTTCTGGCATAGCCCACCAGATGGCCCTTCGCAGACGGTGCCCCGACTTCGGGAGTTGGCTTGGTGGTGGTCCGCTTCACCCTGCTAGCCATGTCCTATGTCCCAAATGACCTTTAGACATAGTGAGGCGTACCGTTCCAAAAGTCAATTTGGACATGTGTGAGACACATTCCAGGGCTTCTGGCCTGACTCACATGGGCAAGCTCTTGTGGGACACCAGCCCAGTCACGCGATTATCCCTAGGCCGAAAAAACTACTGGGTTGCTTTTTCCTGTTTTCGTATCAATTCGATTGGGATATGAACCGGAGCAAAGATCAACAATTGGGGGGGCATGGCATGCGACAGACTTATCTGGTTTCCCTGGGGTGCGTAGCTATCAGCATAGCCTCCATCTTCTGGCTGGCTCACACGGCCCTCTGTTGTCACACAACCCTCTACTGAAGGCCGCTGCCACAGGCTGCTCCCGCCGCTTTGCTGGCACGGAAAGCGCTGCTGGGAATGATCTTTGTGCGCTTTCGAACACTCTCTGCGGAACCAGAAGGGACCATCACGGTTAGGTCGAACGTGCATACTATCGGCACACCCAGGAACGGCATGTCAGTAGCAGCGGCGTCAGGGATATCGGTCCCTCTCTGGCGCCGTTGTTCTGTTCCAAGGCTACCATGAAGCCCTGCTGTGTGATGACCAGCCGCCCTTGAATCATCTACCGGGCTTGTGTGGTTATCCAGGCTTCTCTTTCACAAGAGCCGGATAGTGCCCGTGGTCGCCAGAAAAGCAGCATGTTCGATATAGCAACGATAGGGTTCCCATAACAGGCCCCCGTCGGGGTCCCTATAACCCCGTCTTCGCGAAATGCCGGGCAGTTTTATTATGGCTTATTGGCCCATTCGCGCCGAGCCTCATCTCATTGGCCTTGTTGTCAGCCTCAAGGACTCCTCGTAGCCCCCGGTACCCATACCACCTCAAGCTGCCGAAGGGGGGCGTCAAAACGAGTTGCGGGTAACGCCTCAGGAGGCCAGGGCAGGCAGATATTCCTGGCGTCCAAACAAGCCCCGCCAGGGCGTTTCTGGAGGCCGCTGGCCTTTCCTATCAAGCGGAAGCTCTGCAAGGCCTCTAGTGGGCTTCCTACAGCCTCACAGAGCCATCTGATACTGCCCCATCAGACTCTCTCCTTCGGCTCCACATCAAGCCGTGGCTGGATCTTGGCAAAGTAGCCGAAGGAACCCTTGAAGGCTTCCTTGGCCTCTTCAGCGGCAGATGCGGGAACAATCAGGCCGTCATGAGTCGGCAGCGCCAGGATGCCACGGTTACGAAGCACTTCCATGGCGCCTGTCAGGGCCTTTGCTTCGATACCCTGGAGGACCAGTGAAGGGAGAGAGTGCGCCCCCTTTGAATGAGCCGCCCTGACGTCCGCAGGCACAATCTCATCTAGCTTGGTTAGGAAAGGGTAAGCCTCCACCATCTTGGCGCAGATCAGGCCGGCATCGTGTAACCGGTGCTTCTCCGGGGTCTCATCGGACCACTTCGGCTTGGCCTTGCCTCTTCCGAGGGTGATGGTGAGCCACGCCTTCACAGCTCCCCGAGGAACGCCGGGAACCATGCTGTAGAGGTCACCATCAGGCAGGGGAAACCCGAACAGGCCATGGAGGATGGAAAGGTGGGAAGCCGACACATCCACTTCCGCCACGGCCTCACCACTGATCCGCAGCTTCAGCCGCTCCCTCTCCGGCATGT
Source organism: Teichococcus aestuarii (assembly GCF_003116135.1). Classification (GTDB taxonomy): domain Bacteria; phylum Pseudomonadota; class Alphaproteobacteria; order Acetobacterales; family Acetobacteraceae; genus Pseudoroseomonas; species Pseudoroseomonas aestuarii. Next base: position 45,268 of record NZ_PDOA01000003.1, read on the forward strand.
GGAGATAGACCGTGGTTTGGTCGGCACCAGCGGCGTACCAGCGGCCATGAAGCTGCCAGCCTCCGGTAAAGATGCGGTAGAAGCGTGGAGGGGTGCAGCCTTCGACCGTAAAGCCCGCAGCGAAGGCGTTATGAGCCTCAACACCTTCCCGGATGCGGATGAACTCAGGATCATCGACCGGAATAGGTAGCTCCTGGCCTTTGACTTTCTTCGCACCGTCGTAGCTGGACAGGCCACGCAGTTCCACCAGTTGCTTCACCACTGGCGGCTTGCTGGACGGCTCTAACCTGAAGGCATCTGGAACCTGAAGGCATCTGGCACATGGCCAGGGGTGACGCCATGCTCACACGCCAAAGCCAACAGCTTCTCCGTGGGCCACATACGAGAAGCACGGCCTGACCAGGGCCCACTATCAAAACCCGAAGCATTGAACCTGATGCCGGGCGCATGGCTCACATAGCCCAACGCAATCATGCCTTCCTGGGCGGCCTTGAACAGCCGATAACCCACAGGAAGCTCCGTGAAGCCTTCCGCTTTAGCCGAATGCCACACACAGGCGGGCTGTTCTGCACTCCACCTTTTCAGCAGGCTGCCGGTGATGGTGCCTACAGCCCTATGCTGATCCCCCAGCTTCTTCCTGGGCTGCCTCTTGCGGCCTGCTGCACCGTATTCCGCGACCTGACCCGCGATGGCCTCCACTAGCCCTTCAGCGGCTGCTGAGGCTGGCACCAGGGAGAAGGAAAGCGGCTTGGCTGCATCGAGGAAGGTGGACGCAATCTCGGCTGGCAACGGGGCATACAAGGCAGACACTTCAAAGTCCTACAGCATCCTTAATGTTTCTAGATACCTCTCAGGGTCCCTGTGGGTCAATCTCAGGGTTAGAGTGTTAGTGGATCAACCATTCTCACTAATCTAAGGGTGTCTGTGAGTCTCTGAAGATCACCCAATCCGGACAAAGGCTCTATCCGGCCCTACAGCAGAATCCACATCTGCGCGAGTTTGCCCCAGCGCTGCCTGAAAGGCTGCCTTGAGCAGTTCAGCCCCCTTCATAACACAACGCCAGCGGAGCAGTTTTTCTGGTGGGTAAAGTAGGTGGGTAATTCCACATCGCTCATCTCAGAAAATCTACCAAAAACAGTGGATTAGTGGATCTGAGAGAGAATGGCGTCCCCAACGGGATTCGAACCCGTGTTACCAACGTGAAAGGCTGGTGTCCTAGGCCTCTAGACGATGGGGACCTACGCCAAGCAAGCCGTCCGGCCAGGAAACATGGCCCGCGGCAGCGGCGGCTTACTACCGCAGACGGAACCGGACGTCCAGCCCTCGCCAGGCAGGAAAACGCCGTGGCGAAGGTGGGCATCACGGCTATGCCGCGGCGGCATCCTGCACATGCAGGCCGACCGAAACATTGCCGTTCCAGCTCTCGGCCCGCAGCGTGCCGCACAGATGCACAGGCGCTCCGCGGCTGTTCAGCAGGAGATCCGCCAGCGGCCCCTCCTTGGCGCGGAAGCACACCGCCTTGAGCCGCCCTCCCCCCTCGCCCTCGACAAAGGCGCGGATGGTGTTGCCTTCCTTGCCCACGCGGTCGGCGCGCACGATGCGGGTGCGTGGGAAGACGAAGACCGGCTCCTCGTTGCCGGCGCCGAAGGGGCCGAGGCGCGCCACCTGCTCGACCAGCGCGACGGTCGCGGCGGGCACCAGCAGGGTGCCGTCCACCACCAGGTCGGCGCTGGTCGGCAGGGTGGCGGCGTGGGCGAGCTGCGTGTCGAGGAAAGCGTGGAAGGCCTCCCGCTGCTCCATCCGGAAGGAGAAGCCGGCCGCCATGGCATGGCCGCCGCCCGTCTCCAGCAGGCCGCCCTGCCGCGCCGCGATCACCGCCGCGCCGAGATCGACCCCCGGCACGGAGCGGCCGGACCCCTTGGCCAGCCCCGCCGCCACGCCGGCCACGCAGACGGGGCGGTTGAACTTCTCCTTCACCCGGCCGGCGACGATGCCCACCACGCCGGGGTGCCACCCCTCGCCGCAGACCAGCAGCGCCGGGTGGCCGGCCTCCGCCTGCTCCTCGGCCTGGGCGAAGGCGGCGGCCAGCACCTCGCTCTCCACCTCCTGCCGGCGGCGGTTGACGGCATCCAGCCGCTCGGCCATGGCGCGCGCCTCGATCGGATCGTCGCAGGCCAGCAGGCGCAGGCCGAGATCCGGCTCGCCGATGCGCCCCGAGGCGTTGATTCGCGGCCCGAGCAGGAAGCCCAGCGTGTAGGCGGAGGGCGCCTCTCGCGCCTGCGCCACCTCCAGCAGGGCGGCGATGCCAGGCCGCTCGCCGCGCCCCATCACCTTGAGGCCCTGCGTCACCAGGGCGCGGTTGAGGCCGGTGAGCGGCATCACGTCGCACACCGTGGCCAGCGCCACGAGGTCGAGCAGGCCGAGCAGGTTGGGCTCCGGCCGGCTGGCGAAGAAGCCGGCGCGGCGCAGCGTGCGCAGCGTGGCGATGGCGGCCATGAAGGCCACCGAGGCGGCGCAGAGATGCCGCAGGCCGGAGGTGCAGTCGAGCCGGTTGGGGTTCACCGCGGCGGCCACCACCGGCACCGGGCCCTCGGATTTGTGGTGGTCCAGCACCACCACGTCGGCGCGGCCCTGCGCGGCCTCCAGCGCCGCATGGGCGGCGATGCCGCAATCGACGCAGACGATCAGCGTCGCGCCCTCGGCGCAGAGGGCGGCGATGGCGGCGGGGTTGGGGCCGTAGCCCTCCTTGAGGCGGTCCGGCACATAGGCGCGCACCGGGCAGCCGAGACCGCGCAGGAAGCGCAGCATCAGCGCGCCGGAGCAGGCGCCATCCACATCGTAGTCGCCGAAGACGGCGACGGACTCCCCCGCCTGCACCGCCTGGGCCAGGCGCCCGGCGGCGCGGTCCATGTCGAGCAGCACGGAGGGGTCGGGCAGCAGGGCGCGGAGCGTCGGCTCCAGGAACACCGCCGCCTGCTCGATGCCGATGCCGCGCGCCGCCAGCAGCTGCCCCACCAGCTCCGGCAGGCCGAGGCGCTGGGCGATGGCGAGGCCGATGCGGGAATCGCCCTGCCGCCAGATCCAGCGCCGCCCCTGGGCGGAGTGGGAGACGCCGAGGACCGGCGCGGCGCCCACCGCGGCGCCCATGCCGGTCCCGGACAGGGCCAGCCCGTCAGTCAACAAAGGCGCTCGGCTTGAGGGAGAAATTGTGGTGCGCCTCGATGTAGCGGACCGTGCCGGTCTTGCTGCGCATGATGATGGAGTGGGTGTAGGCCGAGGTCGGGCCGCGGCGGACGCCCTTGAGCAGCGGGCCGCCGGTGACGCCGGTGGCGGCGAACATCACGTCGCCCTGCGCCATGTCCTCGGCGGTGAGCTTCTTCTGCGGGTCGGTGATGCCCATCTCGCGCGCGCGGGCGATCTGGCTGTCATCCTCGTAGAGCAGCCGGCCCTGCATCTGGCCGCCAATGCAGCGCAGCGCGGCGGCCGCCAGCACGCCCTCCGGCGCGCCGCCGGAGCCGAGATAGAGGTCCACGCCCGTTTCCGGCTGGGAGACGGCGATGAGGCCGGCCACGTCGCCATCCGGGATCAGCATGATGCGCGCGCCCACCTCGCGGCAGGCGCGGATGATCTCCTTGTGCCGGTCGCGGCCGAGGATGCAGACGACGAGGTCGTTGATCTCGGCCTTCTTGGCGCGGGCCAGCTCGCGCAGGTTCTCGGCCGGGCTGGCGTCGAGGTCGACGATGCCGGCCGGCAGGCCGGGGCCCACCGCGATCTTGTCCATGTAGATGTCGGGCGCGTGCAGGAAACCGCCATCCTCAGCCACGGCCAGGGTGGCGATGGAGTTCGGCCCGCCGGTGGCGCAGATGTTGGTGCCCTCCAGCGGATCGACGGCGATGTCGACCTTGGGGCCGCCGAGGCCGATCTTCTCGCCGATGTAGAGCATCGGCGCCTCGTCCATCTCGCCCTCGCCGATCACCACGGTGCCGCTGATGGCGATGGTGTCGAAGGCCTTGCGCATGGCGTCCACCGCCGCGCCGTCGGCGGCGTTCTTGTCGCCACGGCCGATCCAGCGGCTGGCGGCCAGCGCCGCCGCCTCGGTGACGCGCACCAGTTCGAGGGCGAGATTGCGGTCAACGGGGGTGGTGTCGCGGCGCATGGTGGCTCCTGTCTGTCCCGGTGCGGGGTTTGCAACCGCCCCGCCAACGCGTGTCAAAGGGATTCGATGCGGATCAGCGCCGGCGGCTCCAGCACCGCCTCCAGCGCGCCGATGCGCGCCAGCGCGGCGCGCATCGCGGATTCGCGGCAATCATGGGTGGTCAGCACCACCGGCACCGCCTCGCCCGGCGCGCGGCCGCGCTGGATCATCGATTCCAGGCTGATGCCGTTGTCGCGCAGCGTGGCGGTGACGTCGGCGATGACGCCGGGCCGGTCCAGCACCATCAGGCGGAGATAGTAGGCGCCGTGGTGCCGTTCCATGGGCAGAGCGGGCGCGCCATCCAGCGCGCCGGGCGCGGCGCCCCAGACCGGGGTGTGGCGGCCGCGGGCGATGTCGATGAGGTCCGCCGCCACGGCGCTGGCGGTGGGGCCGGCGCCGGCGCCGCGCCCTTCCAGCACCACGCGGCCGACGAAGTCGCCCTCCGCCACCACGGCGTTGAACACGCCGTCCACGCGGGCGATGGGGTGGGCCGCCGGCACCATGCAGGGGTGCACGCGGGTGGCGATGCCGCCCTCCTCCCGCTGCGCGATGCCGAGCAGCTTGATGCGGTAGCCCAGCTCGTCCGCCAGGCGGATGTCGAGCGCGGAGACGGCGCGGATGCCCTCCACATGCACGTCGGCGAAGGAGACGGGGCGGCCGAAGGCCAGCGCCGCCAGGATGGCCAGCTTGTGCGCTGCGTCGATGCCGTCGATGTCGAAGGAGGGGTCGGCCTCGGCGTAGCCGAGCTTCTGCGCCTCCGCCAGCACGTCGGCGAATTCGCGCTTCTGCTCGCGCATGTTGGTGAGGATGTAGTTGCAGGTGCCGTTCAGGATGCCGGTGACGCGGCGGATCTGGTTGCCCGCCAGCCCCTCGCGCAGCGCCTTGATGGCGGGGATGCCGCCCGCCACCGCCGCCTCGTAGGCGAGGGTGGCGCCGCTGGCCTCGGCCATGCCCGCCAGCGCGGTGCCGTGCAGGGCGAGCAGCGCCTTGTTCGCCGTCACCACCGGCTTGCCGGCGGCGAGCGCCGCCTCCACCAGGGCGCGGGCCGGGCCGTCGCTGCCGCCGATCAGCTCCACCACCACGTCGGCCTGGGCGTCGGCGGCCATCGCCACCGGGTCCTCGTACCAGCGCAGCCCGTCGAGCGAGACGCCGCGGTCGCGGTTGCGGTCGCGCGCCGAGACGGCGGTGACGACGACGGGGCGGCCGGCGCGGGCGGCGATGATCTCGGCGTTGTCGCGCAGCAGGGCGAGCAGCCCGGCGCCGACCGTGCCCAGGCCGGCGACCGCGACGGAAAGCGGACGGGTCATTCTTTCACCAGTTCAGCAGCAGGAGCGGCGGCGGGCTCCGTGACGGGCCCGCCATTGTCGGTGGCCAGGAAGGCGCGGATGCCGCGCAGCGCCTGGCGGATGCGGTGGGTGTTCTCCACCATGGCGATGCGCACATGGCTGTCGCCATGCTCGCCGAAGCCGAGGCCGGGGGCCACCGCCACCTTGGCGCGCGCCAGCAGCAGCTTGCTGAACTCGACCGAGCCGAGGTGCTTGTAGCGGTCCGGGATCGGCGCCCAGACGAACATGCCGGCCTCCGGCACCGGCACGTCCCAGCCGGCCTGCTTGAGGCCCTTCACCAGCACGTCGCGCCGCTCGCGGTAGAGCCTGCGCATGTCGTCGATGCAGTCCTGCGGGCCGTTAAGCGCGGCGGTGGAGGCCACCTGGATCGGCGTGAAGGCGCCGTAGTCGAGATAGGACTTCACCCGCGTCAGCGCCGCGATCAGGCGCGGATTGCCGGCGGCGAAGCCCATGCGCCAGCCGGCCATGTTGTAGGTCTTGGACATGGAGGTGAACTCCACCGCCACATCCTTGGCGCCCGGCACCTCGAGGATCGAGGGCGGCACCTTGTCGCCATAGTACAGCTCGGCATAGGCGAGGTCGGACAGCACGAAGATCTCGTGCCGCTTCGCGAAGGCCACGATCTCCTTGTAGAAGTCGAGCCCCGCCATCAGCCCCGTCGGGTTGGAGGGGAAGTTGACGATCAGCGCGGTGGGCTTCGGCACGGAGTGGCGCACCGCGCGGTCCAGCGCCTGGAGCATCTCGTCATCCGGCGTGTGCGGGATGGAGCGCACCGAGGCGCCGGCGATGATGAAGCCGAACTGGTGGATCGGATAGGAGGGGTTCGGCACCAGGATGGTGTCGCCCGGCGAGGAGATTGCGGCGGCGAGGTTGGCCAGCCCCTCCTTCGAGCCGAGGGTGGCCACCACCTCCGTCTCCGGGTCCAGCTTCACGTTGAAGCGGCGGGCATAGTAGCCGGCCAGCGCCCGGCGCAGGCCGGGGATGCCGCGGCTGGCCGAGTAGCCATGCGTGTCCGGGTTCTGCACCGCCTCGACCAGCTTGGCCACGATGTGCGGCGGCGTCGGGCTGTCCGGGTTGCCCATGCCGAGATCCACGATGTCCTCGGCCGCGGCGCGCGCGCTAGCCTTGGCCTGGTTCACCTCGGCGAACACATAGGGCGGCAGGCGGCGGATGCGGTGGAATTCCTCGGTCATGGCCTTGGGGGTCCGTGCGACTGGAGCGGGCAGAGAGACAGGTGAATCGGGGGCGCGACCATAGAACGGATTGCCCCCCCGCGGAAACGGCCGCGCGGCGGGCTACAGCCGCGGCGGCGGCGGGGCGGCCATGTCGCCGGCGGGCGGCGCGGGCGCCAGGAATTCCGCCGGCGGCGGGGCGGGGGGCGCGCCGGGATCGGCGGGCAGGGCCGGCGCCGAGTCCGGCAGGCCCGGCGCGGCGGCGGGGGCTTCGCGCCGCAGCGGCGGGGCGGCGGCCAGGCGGGGCGGCCCGGGCGGCGCCAGCGGCACCTGGCCCGCGCTCTCGGCGCCCGCCGGCGGCGGCGGCACGGGCTGGCCCGGCACCACGGGCTGGCGGGACTGGCTGCGCGCATCGGCCAGCGCGTCGCGCAGCGCCTCGCGCTCGGAGGCGGCGCCGCGCGGCGGGGCGGGCGGCACGGAAGCCAGGTTGGGGTAGGCCCCTTCCGTTCCGGGCGGCAGGGGCCGGCCCTCCAGCGGCGGGCCGAAGGCGTTCTTCCAGAATTCCCGCGGCCCTTCCGTCGGGGAGCCCACGCAACCCGCGAGCGAGAGCGCGAGCAGCACAATGCCGCAGGCCGCTTGATGCCCCCTCGCGCCAGCCCTACCTTGCAGACGGCCTCGGTCGCTGCGCTGGTCCATGCTCCGCCTCTTCTCGCCCATTCCCTGGGCATTAGCCCGAAAGGCGGGGTCGGCGGAAGGCCGCGCGGAACCGTGCAGCCAAGCCCGGGTTCCCCGTGTGGCGAAACGAAGGCTTCAGGGTCCGCGTGCCACAAGGCGGGCTCGCGAAATCGCAGGAAGCAGGCGCCAAAGGCGCGGAGGGACGCATGGCCAAGGACGACACCCCCCCGGACCCGGGCGCATTCCGCCTGCCGGACCCCGCCCTCGTCTCCCGCACCATGGCCGATGTGGCGGAGCGCGGGCAGCGCATCGTGGCCGACTTCCTGCGCCGCCAGGCGGGCGAGGCGCCGGGCGGCGGGGCGGACGGGCCGGACCCGATGCATATCGGCACCGCCTTCATGGAGATGACCGCCCGGCTGATGACCAACCCGGCGCGGCTGATGCAGGCGCAGCTCGGCTTCTGGCAGGACTACATGACGCTGTGGCAGAACACCGCGCGCCGCATGTGGGGCGGCGAGGTGAGCCCCGTCATCGCCGAGGACCCGAAGGACCGCCGCTTCAAGGACGAGGCGTGGCGGGACAACGAGGTGTTCGACTTCATCAAGCAGTCCTACCTGCTCTCTGCGCGCTACTTCACCAACGTGGCGCACGCGGCCGACGACCTCGACCCCAAGACGGCGCAGAAGGTGGATTTCTACACCCGCCAGTTCGTCGACGCGATGAGCCCGTCCAACTTCCTGATGACCAACCCGGAGGTGCTGCGCCGCACCGCCGAGACGGGCGGCGAGAACCTGCTGCGCGGCCTGCAGAACCTGCTCTCCGATCTCGAGCGCGGCAAGGGCAAGCTGCGCATCCGCATGACGGACGAGACCAAGTTCAAGATCGGCGAGAACATCGCCGTCTCGCCCGGCAAGGTCGTCTACCAGAACGAGCTGATGCAGCTCATCCAGTACAGCCCGACGACCGAGACGGTGCTGAAGCGGCCGCTGCTGATCCTGCCGCCCTGGATCAACAAGTTCTACATCCTCGACCTGCGGCCGAAGAACAGCTTCGTTCGCTGGGCGGTGAGCCAGGGGCACACGGTGTTCGTCGTCTCCTGGGTCAATCCGGACGAGCGGCTGGCGGAGAAATCCTTCGAGGATTACATGCTCGAAGGCCCTTACGCGGCGCTGGACGCGATCGAGAAGGCCACGGGCGAGAAGGCCGTCAACGCCATCGGCTACTGCCTCGGCGGCACGCTGCTGGCCTCGACGCTGGCGCACATGGCGGAGAAGCGGGACACCCGCATCAAGTCCGCCACCTTCTTCACCACCATGGTCGATTTCGCCGAGGCGGGGGAACTCTCCGTCTTTATCGACGAGGAGCAGTTGCAGTCGCTCGAGGAGCGGATGCAGAAGCGCGGCTACCTCGAAGGCCGCGAGATGGCCACCACCTTCAACATGCTGCGCGCCAACGACCTGATCTGGTCCTTCGTCGTGCAGAACTACCTGATGGGGCAGGAACCCTTCCCCTTCGACCTGCTCTACTGGAACGACGACAGCACCCGCATGCCGGCGGCGATGCACAGCTTCTACCTGCGCCGCATGTACCAGCAGAACGACCTGGCCAAGCCGGGCGGCATCACCCTGGCCGGCGTGCCGCTCGACCTGCGCAAGGTCAAGCTGCCCACCTATATCCTTTCCACGCGCGAGGACCACATCGCGCCCTGGAAGAGCACCTATAAGGCGACGCAGATCTATGGCGGGCCGGTGCGCTTCGTGCTGGCCGCCTCAGGGCACATCGCCGGCGTCGCCAACCCGCCGGAATCCGGCAAGTACAGCCACTGGGTGGCCGACAGCCTGCCAGCCGAGCCGGATGACTGGTTCGGCGCCGCCACCGAGTTCGCCGGCTCCTGGTGGCCGGACTGGCACCGCTGGGTGAGCGGGCTGGACAAGGCGCAGGTGCCGGCGCGCATCCCGGGCGAAGGCGGGCTGCCCGCGATCGAGGATGCGCCGGGGAGCTATGTGAAGGTCATCGGGACCGATTGAGGGACAGGGAAAGGCTGGGGGAAGGAATTCCCCCAGACCCCCATCTTCTTTCTGCCAGTCAGGCGGGAGTCAGTTCCTGTTCGACCAGGGACGACCAGAAGGCGATGCCGGTCGGCAGGATGTCGTCGTTGAAGTTGTAGCGCGGGTGGTGCGTCGAGAAGTTCGGCCTGGCCGGGTCCATCTGGCCCAGGCGGATGAAGCAGCCGGGCACGGTGCGTGCCATGTAGGAGAAATCCTCGCCCCCCATGGTCGGCGGCGCCTCGCGCACCAGCATCCCCTCCCCCGCCAGCTTCGCCGCCGCCAGCTGCGCGCGCTCCACGGGGGCGTCGCTGTTCACCACGGGCGGATAGCCGCGCTCATAGTCGATCTCGACGCGGGCGCCATGCGCCTGGGCGGTGGCGGTGGCAACCTCGGTCAGCAGGCGCTGCATCTCGTCGCGCGTCTCGGGGCGCAGCGTCCGCACCGTGCCCTCGATCACCACCTCCTCGGGGATGACGTTGCAGGCGCTGCCGCCATGGATGCTGCACAGCGAGAGCACGGCGGAATCCAGCGGGTCCACCCGGCGGCTCACCACGCTCTGCAGCGCCACCACGATGTGCGAGGCCACCAGCACCGGGTCCAGCGCCTGGTGCGGCCGCGCGGCATGGCCGCCCAGGCCGCGCACCGTCAGCTTCACCGTGTCGGCCGCCGCGTTGGTGGTGCCGCGGGTGATGACGAACTGCCCCTTCGGCACGTTGGAGCCGTTGTGGATGCCGTACACCGCGTCGCAGGGGAAGCGGGTGAACAGCCCCTCCTCCACCATCACCCGGCCGCCGCCGCCCTTCTCCTCGGCCGGCTGGAAGATGAAGTGCACCGTGCCCTCGAAATCCCGCGTCTCGGAGAGGTAGCGCGCGGCGCCGAGCAGCATGGCGGTGTGGCCGTCATGGCCGCAGGCATGCATCACGTTCGGCACGGTGGATTTGTAGGGCAGGTCCTCGGTCATCTCCTGCATCGGCAGCGCGTCCATGTCGGCGCGCAGGCCGATGGCGCGGCCGGCATTGGCGCCCTGCTGGCCGCGGCTGCCGCGCAGCGTGCCGACCAGCCCCGTGCCCGCGATGCCGCGCGTCACCGCGATGCCCCAGCTCTCCAGCTTCGCCGCGACGAAGTCGCTGGTCCGGTGCTCCTCGAAGGAAAGCTCCGGGTTGGCGTGCAGGTGGCGGCGCCATTGCGTCGCCTCGGCGGCGATGGCGGCGAGGCGGGGGTCGGTCTCTTGCGGCATGGGTTCGGCTCCGGCGGTTGCGAACCGCGCCAGCCTTGCCCCGTCCCGCCCGCATGGCAACACGGCGCGGGACAAAAAAAGGGCCGGAGGGGGTGCCTCCGGCCCGGTCGTCAACGCCTCAGCGCGAGGAGTTGCGGAAGTCGCTGTCGCGCCAGTTGCGGTCCTTGCGGGCGCCGGCGGCACCCGGCGGCATGCCGCGGCCACCGCGCGGGGCGGCGCCCTGCGGCCGGCCGCTCGCGCCCTGCGGGCGCGGGCCACGGCCGCGCGGCGGCTGCTTCTTCGGCTGCGCCGCCTCGGCCTCGGCGCGCGCCGCCGGGCTGCGGCGGTCCTCGGCCGGGATCTTCATGGCGATCAGCTTCTCCACCGCCTTCAGCTTCACCACCTCGTCCGGCGCGCAGAAGGCGATCGCCTCGCCGCTGGCGCCGGCGCGCGCGGTGCGGCCGATGCGGTGCACATAGGCCTCCGGCGTGTCCGGCAGGTCGAACTGGAAGACATGCGTCACGCCATCGACGTCGATGCCGCGGCTGGCGATGTCGGTGGCCACCAGGATCGGCGCGCGGCCGTTGCGGAACTCGGCCAGCGCCCGCTCGCGCTGGCCCTGGCTGCGGTCGCCATGGATGGCGTGGGCGTTAATGCCCTCGGCCACCAGGTGCTTGGCCACGCGGTCGGCGCCGTGCTTGGTGCGCGCGAAGACCAGCGCGCGGCCGATGGCGGAATCACGCAGCATCTCGGCCAGCAGCACGCGCTTCTGGCTGGCGTCGATATGGATCAGCCGCTGCTCAACCCGCTCGGCCGTGGAGGCCACGGGGGTGACGGAGACGCGCGCCGGGTCCTTCAGCAGCTCGTTGGCGATCTTGGCGATCTCCTCCGGCATGGTGGCGCTGAAGAACAGCGTCTGCCGGTTCTTGGACATCAGCCCGGTGAGCTTGCGGATGGCGGGCCAGAAGCCGCGGTCGAGCATCTGGTCGGCCTCGTCCAGCACCAGCACCTCGACGCCCTGCAGGCGGGCGGCGCCGGTCTGCACGTGGTCGAGCAGGCGGCCCGGCGTCGCCACCAGGATGTCCACGCCGCGCGAGAGCGCCTGCACCTGCGGCCGCGCGCCCACGCCGCCGAAGATGACCGTGGAGGACAGGCCCATGAAGCGGCCATAGGCGCGGATGTTGTCATGGATCTGCGAGGCCAGCTCGCGCGTCGGCGACAGGATCAGCACGCGGCAGCCGCCGCGCGGGGCCGGCGCCTTGCGGTCGGCCAGGTGGTGCAGGATCGGCAGCGCGAAGGCGGCGGTCTTGCCGGTGCCGGTCTGGGCGATGCCCAGCAGGTCGCGGCCCTCGAGCACCAGCGGGATGGCCTGCGCCTGGATCGGGGTGGGGGTGGTGTAGCCTTCCTGGGCCAGGGCGCGCAGCAGCGGTTCGGCCAGGCCGAGGGACGTGAAATCGGTCATCAACATATCCAAGATTCGGCGCACGCCATGACGGCCGCACCGGTTGCGGGTCAGGACGCCCCGCGTGGATGGGTCGTACCGAAGGGAGAAGGTCCGGGGGGTTTGTCCCGGGGCCCTGGCATGGCCGCCGCCGACGAAGGGCGGGCGGTCCGTTCACGCAGCCAGGGCGCGGCCGGCACTTCCCCATGGAGGCCGGCGTCGCTCATATGCGCGCGCCGGGGCCTTGACGCAAGTGCGAAGACGCGGACGCGGGGCAGCCATGGCCAGGGCGGCCGCCATGGTCTAGCCTGCCGGCAATAGCCCCCCTCCCGGGGGCCGGGGCCGCAGAACGCCCCGGGGAACGAGTCCGAGGACGACACCATGCCCACCCGCCGGGGCCTCCTGGCCTGCCTTCTTCCCGTGCCGGCCCTGCCGTTGCTGGCCCGCCCTGCCCTGGCCCAGGCCGCCTGGCCCTCCGCCCGGCCGATCGAGATCATCGTTCCCTACCCGCCGGCCGGCGGCATCGACATCATGGCGCGGCTGGCGGCCAAGCACCTGCCGAACCATCTCCCCGGCGCGCGCTTCGTCGTCACCAACCGCGTCGGCGCGGGCGGGCAGACCGGCAACGAGGCGATCTTCGCGGCGCGCCCCGATGGCCACACGCTGGGCGCCATCGCCAGCCTCTCCCTCAGCTCCATCCCGCTGGAACGGCCGGTGCGCTGGAAGATGGAGGAGTTCACCTACGTCGCGCAGCTGGTGGAGGATCCCGGCGCCCTCTGGGTGCGCGCCGATTCCCCGCTGCGCGGCCTGGGCGACCTGAAGGCCGCCGCCGCCAAGGCGCGGGAGGCCGTCTCGGTCGGCTCCGCCGCCGGCATCGGCTCGGACGACCACCAGCTGCTGCTCGCCTTCGAGGAGGTGGCGCAGGTCCGCGCCCTGCACGCGCCCTACAACGGCACCGCCCCCGTCATCCGCGACCTGCTGGGCGGGCAGCTCGACGTCGCCTCCTACAATCTCAGCGAGGGCATCTCCCTGTTGCAGGAGGGGCGAACACGCTGCCTCGGCGCCGCCGCGCCGGAGCGCTGGTCCGCCATGCCGGAGGTGCCCACCTTCCGGGAGCAGGGCTTCGATGTCGTCGGCGGCTCGGCGCGCGGCTTCGTGGCGCCGCCCGGCCTGCCGGAGGAGATCGCCGCGCCGCTCGCGACCGCCTTCCGCGCCACCCTGGCCGACCCGGCCTTCGTCGAGGAGGCGGCGAAGCTGAACCTGCCGATGCGCCCCCTCGTCGGCGCCGAATACCGCGCCGCCGCCCTGCGCGAGGCGGAGGGCGTGAAGGACCTCTTCCGCCGCCGCCCCTGGGGCAACGGGTGACCGCCATGGCCGATCTCTCCCTGCACACCGTGCTGGTGCCCGACCCCATCCACCGCGACGGGCTTGAGATTCTGCGCGAGGCCCCCGGCCTGCGCCTCCTCACGCCCGAGGCGCTGACGCCCGAGACCCTGCCCGGCCACCTGGCCGAGGCGGAGGCGATGATCGTGCGCGGCATGACGGTGGACCGCGCCCTGCTCGACCGCGCGCCGAGGCTGCGCTTCGTCTGCCGCCACGGCGTCGGCTACGACAATGTGGACGTGCCGGCGCTGACCGAGCGCGGCATCCTGCTGGCGGTGACGCCGGAGGCCAACGCCGCCTCGGTGGCCGAGCACACGCTGATGCTGATGCTGGCGCTCTCCCGCCAGGTGGTGGCCTTCAACGCCGGGGTGCGGCGCGGCGAGTGGCGGGTGCCCGGCCAGTCCGCCACCTTCGACCTCGGCGGCCGCTCCGTGCTGATCATCGGCTTCGGCCGCATCGGCACGCGGGTGGCGCGGCTCTGCGCCGCCTTCGGGCTGCGGGTGCGGGTGCACGACCCCTTCATCCCCGCCAACACCATCCGCGGCCTGGGCTACGAGCCGGCGCGCGACCTGCCGGCGGCGCTGGCGGAGGCGGACATCGTCACCCTCCACTGCCCCTCCAACGCCGAGACGCGGAACATGGTCAATGGCGGCTTCCTGGCGGCGATGAAGCCCGGCGCCGTGCTGATCAACGCCGCGCGCGGCACGCTGGTGGAGGAGGCGGCGCTGGAGGCGGCGCTGCGCTCCGGCCATCTGGCGGGGGCGGGGCTGGACGTGGTGCAGGTGGAGCCGATGCAGAGCCCCATCCCGCTGCTCGGCCTGCCGAACGTGGTGATGACGCCGCATGTGGCCGCCAGCACCGCCGAGGGCTTGCAGCGCATGGCCACCGCCTCGGCCCGCAACGTGCTGGACTTCCTGGCGGGCCAGCCGGACCCGGACGCGCTGATCAACCCGGAGGCGCTGCGGCGCAACGCCTGAGCCGAGGCGCCGCCCTCAGCGCGCACGCAGCGCGAAGAGGGCGGCGAAGGCGGCGAAGCACAGCCCGGTGGTCAGCCACAGCGCGCCGGCGCCATGGGCTTCCATCAGCAGGCCGAACAGCAGCGGCGCCCCCGCCTGCAACAGCCGCGCCGGGGCGGAGAGGATGCCCTGCCGCTGCCCGTAGCCCACCGGCCCGAACACGGCGAGCGGCAGCGTGCCCTTGGCGATGGTGTGCAGCCCGTTGCCGCCGCCATGCAGCAGGGCGAAGGCGGCCGCCGCCGGCCCGCCCAGGAACAGCAGGGCCAGCGCACCGAGGCCCTGGATGACGCAGGCCACCCGCGCCATCCACAGCGGATGCAGGGCGCGCAGCAGGCTGAATTGCAGGAAGCGCGCCGCCACCTGCGCCGGCCCGGTGAGGGAAGCGGCCAGCAGGGCGGCCTCGGGCGAGGCGCCGGCGGCGGCCAGCAGGGCCGGCTGGTGAGCGCCGATGGCGGCGGTGATGATGCCCGTGGCGGCGAAGACGAAGCCCAGCACCCACATGGCCTGCGGAGGCGCCGGACTCTCCGGCCCCTCGGCGGCGGCCTTGGGCGCGGGGGGCGGCGCGGCGGGCACCAGCAGCCGGTTCAGCGGCAGCCCCAGCCCCAGATGCAGCGCCGCCCAGACCAGGCAGGCGCCGCGCCAGCCCAACTCGGCATCGAGGAAGGTGCTGAGCGGCCAGCCGACGGTGGAGGCGAAGCCGGCGAACAGCGTGACACCGGTGATCGGCCCCTTGGCCAGGGCGCCATACAGGCCGGCCAGGGTGGCGAAGGCGGCGTCGTACAGCCCCAGCGCCATGCCGATGCCGAGCAGCCCCCACCCCACCCCCAGCCCCAGCGGCCCCTGCGCCAGCGCCAGCGTGCCCAGCCCGGCGGCGAAGACGAGGTTGGAGAGCGCCAGCACCCCGCGCCCGCCGCGCCGGTCGATGATGCGGCCGGTGAGCGGGCCGAGCAGCGCCGTCAGCAGCAGCGCCATGGAGAAGTAGGCGTAGATCGTGGAGGTGGAGAGGCCGAGATCCTGCGCCATCGGGCGCGCCAGGATGGCGGGCAGGTAGTAGGAGGAGGCCCAGGCGAGGGTCTGGGCGATGCCCAGCGCCGTCACCGTGCGGAATTTCTCTGGATCCTGGATCATGGCCCGGCTGCGGAAGGTGCAGCCCCAGCTTCCGCGAGGCTTCCGCGCCGGGCAAGCCTTGGCGCGGGAAAAAGGCCGGGCATGAAAAAAGCCGGGGTGTCGCCACCCCGGCCCATCACTCGGTCCGGCCAGCCCTTATGCGGCGAGCTGGCTCTCGGACTTGCCCTCCAGCACCGGCTGGCGCGGCTGCGCGCTGCCGATGGCGATGCGCCGGGGCTTCAGCGCCTCGGGCACCTGGCGCTTCAGCGCCACGTTGAGCAGGCCGTTGGCGAGGTCGGCGCCTTCCACCTGGATGTGGTCGGCCAGCACGAAGCGGCGCTCGAAGGCGCGGCCGGCGATGCCACGGTGCAGGTAGCGGCGCTCCTGCTCGTTCACCGGCGCGGTCTTGCCGGAGACGACCAGCACATTGTCCTGCGCGGTGATCTCCAGGTCCTCGGGGCCGAAGCCGGCGACCGCCATGGTCAGGACATAGGCGTCCTCACCGGTCTTCTCGATGTTGTAGGGCGGGTAGGAGGGCCCCTCGGACGCGGCGCGGGCGGTGTCGATCAGCCGGGTCAGGCGGTCGAAGCCGATGGCGGAGCGGAACAGGGGGGCGGTGTCGAAAGCGTTCATGGTCAGGAGCCTTCTCAATCCAAGCAAGGGTCCGTTGCGTTGCGATCCGCCGCGTCATGCGGGCCCCACAAGGGCGGCCCCGTCGCGTCTGGATCACACCGGCGGCCCCGATCCGGGCACCGCTGGCAGGGCTGGAAATGGAAAGCGCCACCCCCTGCTTCAAGGGAGTGGCGCTCAAAAATCCGCGTCGGTGGAAGGCCCTGCGGGGCCTTGCGCATCAGCCCTTCTTGCGGGCGCCGATGCCGGCGAACTTCTTGTTGAACTTGGCGATCTGGCCGCCGGTGTCCATCACGCGCTGCACGCCGGTCCAGGCCGGGTGGGACTTCGGATCGATGTCCAGGCGCAGCGTCTCGCCCGGCTTGCCCATGCATGACCGGGTCTTGTAGGTCGTCCCGTCGGTCATGATGATGTTGATCTCGTGATAGTCCGGGTGGATGTCGGGCTTCATGGCGCACTCGTCTGATTATGGAGCAGCCGATGCCGACCGGCCGCACGGAAGCGCCGCTTCTACAGGCAGCGCCCCCCCGGTGCAACCGAGCAGGCCGCGCGGCGCGCCGATTCCGCCGCCGGATTGACCGGCCGGGCGCCCCTTCCTACAGCTTGCCGCCGCGGGGCGCGGCCCCGCCTCCACCACCGGGTCAGGCGCATGAACATCCTCTCCATCCAGTCCTGGGTCGCCTACGGGCATGTCGGCAATGCCTCGGCGGTGTTTCCGCTGCAAAGGCTGGGGGCCGAGGTCTGGGCGGTGAACACGGTGCAGTTCTCCAACCACACCGGCTACGGCTCCTGGCGCGGGCAGGTCTTCGGCGCCGATCTGGTGCGCGACCTGGTGCAGGGCATCGAGGACCGCGGCGCCCTGCCCCGCTGCGACGCCGTGCTCTCCGGCTACATGGGCGACGCCGCCATCGGCGAGGCGATCCTGGAGGCGGTGGCCAAGGTGAAGGCCGCCAGCCCCGCCGCGCTCTATTGCTGCGACCCGGTGATCGGCGATGTCGGGCGCGGCGTCTTCGTCCGCCCCGGCATCCCGGAGTTCATGCGCGACCGCGCCGTGCCGGCGGCCGACATCCTCACCCCCAACCAGTTCGAGCTGGAATGGATGACGGGGATGCCCGTCACCACCCTGGCCGAGGCCAAGGCAGCGGTCGCGGCGCTGCAGGCCACCATGGCGCCGGGCGGGCCGCGCTGCGTGCTCGTCACCTCGCTACGCGTGGCCGAGACGCCGGAGGACCGGATCGAGATGCTGGCGGCCGAGGGGGGTGCGTTCTACCGCGTCGCCACGCCGATGCTGCCGCTCTCGGTGAACGGCGCGGGCGACGCCATCGCGGCGCTGTTCCTGTTCCACCGGGTGAAGAGCGGCAGCGCCAGCGCGGCGCTGGCGGCCGCCGCCTCCTCCATCTACGGGCTGCTGCGGCGGACCTCGGAGGCGGCGTCGCGCGAGATCCTCACCGTGGCGGCGCAGGAGGAGTTCGTGGCGCCGAGCCGGGTTTTTCTCGCGGAAGGCTGCTGAGCAGAAGAAGGCCGGGGGAAGGAATTCCCCCGGGCCCCCATCTTTCTTCTGTAAGTCTCAGGCGCGCTTGACGTTGAGGGGGAGCGCCATGCCCTTGCGGTGGCCGGTCAGGTTGCTGCGCCAGGCGCTGTCGATCAGGTACTGGCCCAGCGGGTAGTAGGGCACGTCCTGGAAGAACTGCGTCTGGATCTCGCGGCCGATGCGCTGCTGCGCGGCAAGGTCCGGCGCGTCGAACCACTGGTCGCGCAGCTCCTCCAGCTTCGGCGCGGTGGGCCAGCCGAACCAGGCATTCTGGCCGTTCGCCCGCAGCAGCGGGTGGCCGCCCGGATTGGCCAGGTCCATGCCGCCGAACAGCACGATCAGCGCGCTCCAGCCGCCCTGGCCCGGCGGGTTCTTGTTGGCGCGGCGCTGCAGCAGCGTGCCCCAGTCGGAGGTGGCGCTCTCCACGTTCAGCCCGGTGCGCTGCAGCATGTCGGTCGCCACGGCGGTCAGGTTGTTGTTGTTGACGATGTCGGTGGGGTGCAGCATCACCACCTTCTCGCCCTTGTAGCCGGCGGCCTGGACGGCGCGCTTCGCCGCCTCGAAGTCGCGCGGGCCGGTCAGCGCCTCCATGCCGGCGTCGGACGCCATCGGGCTGCCCTCGGGGAAGCAGCCGATCCCCTCGCGCCACAGGTCGCGGTTGTCGCCCATGATGGCGGTCATGTAGTCGGCCTGCCGGATGGCGGGCAGCAGGGCGCGGCGCAGCGCCGGGTTGTCGAAGGGCGGGTGCAGGTGGTTGGGGCGCAGCATCGCCACCGTGCCGCCGAAATCCAGCCGGTCCACCGTGATGTTGCGGCCGCGGCGCAGCAGCGGGCGCAGGTCGGGCGCCACCTGCTCCCACCAATCCACCTCGCCGGCCTGCAGCGCGGCGGCGGCTGTCGCGGGGTCGGGGATGTGCTTCCATTCCAGCCGCTCGAACAGCGCCAGCTTCGGCCCCGCCGTCAGGCTGACGGCGCCGCCGGCCGGCTTGTAGCCCTCGAAGCGGCGATAGACGACCTGGCTGCCCGAGACTCGCTCCTCGGCCACGAAGCGGTAGGGGCCGGAGCCCACCACCTCGGTGAAGGCGCGGCCCGGGTCCTGCGTCGCGAAGCGCTCGGGGTAGATGAAGCAGGGATAGGAGGAGGCCTTGGCCAGCGCGTCCAGCATCGGGCCGAAGGGGCGCTTCAGGCGGATCTCGAAGCGCCGGTCGTCCAGCGCGCGGATCTCCTCGACACGCTGCGAGAGCGTCTGGCCATGCGTGTCCCGCAGCATCCAGCGCCTGATCGAGGCCACGGCGTCGGCGGCGCGGATCGGCTCGTTGTCGTGGAAGCGGATGCCCTCGCGCAGCGTGAAGGTCCAGCGCTTGCCGTCATCCTCCACCGTATGGCCGGCGGCGAGCTGCGGCTGCGGGCGGAAATCGAGGTCCAGCCCGTACAGCGTGTCCCAGCAGAGGTGGCCGTGGTTGCGCGTCGGGTAGGCGGTGGTGTTCAGCGGATCGAGGATGCTGAGATCGGCCTGCGGGATGAAGCGCAGCACCTGATTGGCCTCGCCCTGCGCCAGGGCCGGGCGGGCGAGGTGCGCGGCGGCGGTCAGGCCGGCGGTGCCGGCCAGGAAACTGCGTCGCTGCATGAGGAACTCCCAGATCTACGGAACACGAAGGGCGGCATTCTGCACATCCGCCCCCGCTCTTGAAGCGAAAGGATGGAGGGGCGCGGTTCAGCGCAGCGTCGAGCGCTCGGGCGAGAGGGTCCAGCCGGTGCCGATGTCGAGGGCACGGATCGCCTCCTCCGTGCGGCCGGTGGCGATGGCGGCCTCCGGCAGCGGGCCGGGCTCGCGCAGCCGGCGTAGCGTGGCCTCCGCCCCGGCGGGGAAGAGCGGCGGCACCAGCACGGCGGCGGCATCGTCCCGGCCCTCCAGCGCGCGGGCGGCCTGCGCCAGGGCCGCGATGGCCTGCTCCGGCAGCGCCGCCTCGGCCAGGCCCAGCGCGCCGCGCACCTCGCCCACCGCGCCGCGCAGCGCCAGCGTCAGCCCTGGCGGCAGGGCGGCGTAGCGCGGATCGGCGGCCAGGGTCTGCGCCAGGTATTCCAGCCGCGCGGCGGCGCGGGCGGTCTCGGCCGGGTGGCCCTGCAGCGCGGCGCCCTGGTCGGCGAAGGCGGCGGAGGCGAGGCGGGCGGCGCTGCGCACCGGGTCCTCGGCATTGGGCACCAGCTCCAGCGGCAGGCTGACCCGCGGGCGGGGCGTGCGCAGCTCCGCGCAGCCGGGCAGCACCAGGGCGGCCAGCAGCAGCGCCGTCAGGGGAAGGGCGGGGACTCGGCGCATGCGGGGCACTCCGATCAGGTCAGGCGGGCAGAATGCCGCAGCCGGCGCGGCGTGCCAAAGCGGCGGCGCGGGCGGGCTCAGCGGCGGCGCGACAGGCTGCTCATCTCGAACGGCTCCTCCGGTCCGAACTCCCAGTGGCGCAGGGCGCGCAGGGTGCCGGCATTGGCCTGGGGCAGCCGGGGCAGCTGGCCGAGGCGGCGCCACACCTCGGCGCCGCCGAGCGGGAACAGGCCCGGTGGCAGCGCGGCCGGCCCCGCCGGGTCGCCGCCCGGGGCGGTGGCCGCCGCCGCCATCGCGTCGATCACCGCCTGCGGCGGCGCGGTGGAGGGAATGCCCAGCGCGCCGCGCACCTCGTCCCGCGCCGCCAGCAGCGAGGGCGAGACCATGCCGACATCGCCGAAGCGGCCGGAGGGCAGCTCCACCGCGATGTATTCGAGTTGCGCCACGGCGAGCGCCGCCAGCGCCGGGCGGCCATGCAGGCGCTCCGGCGCGGAAAAGGCGGCGGCGGCGCCGCGGATGGCCGCCGTGGCGGGAGCCGGCGCGCCGCGCGCCGCCGCGGCCGGCAGCGTCACGGGCGGCGTGGGCGGCGCCAGGGCGCAGCCGGCGAGGACCAGCCCCAGCGCCAGCCCGAGGGCGGGCCGCGACACGGCGGGGCGCGGCATCATGCGCCCCCGGTCACCAGCGAGGTGCGGTGCCGCTTGGCCAGTTCCACATAGTGTGCCGCGGTGCGGTCCCAGCGCGCGCGCTCCTCCGCCTCCATCAGCCGCACCTTGCGGGCGGGCGAGCCCAGCCACAGCTCGTTGGCGCCGATCCGCTTGCCGGGCGCGAGCAGCCCGCCGGCACCCAGCATGCCGCCCTCCTCGATCACCGCGCCGTCCAGCACCGTGGCGCCCATGCCGACGAAGGCGCGGTCGTGCAGCGTGCAGGCATGGATGATGCAGGCATGGCCGATGGTGACGTCGGCGCCGATGATGGTGGGGTGGGTGCCGGCATTCACATGGACGATGCTGCCGTCCTGGATGTTGCTGCGGGCGCCGACGCGGATGAAGTTGGTGTCGCCGCGCAGCACGCAGTGATACCAGACGCTGGCATCCGCCCCCAGCTCGACATCGCCGATGACGGCGGCGCTGGGCGCGACGAAGGCGCTGGGGTCGATGGTGGGCAGGCGCCCTTCGAAGGGATGGAGCGGAGCCATGGGCGTGACGGGTTCCTCGCGCTGCGGCGGGGTTGGCCCGCCAGGGTTGGCCCGCCACCCTGGCGGCGGGCATGGGCGGGAGGGGCTGCCCCCCTCGCCCGCATCATCCTGCCCGCTGGCGCCGGGCGGAAGGGGGTGCCCCCCCGCGCCCCGCGCCGGCGGCGTCTCAGGCGGCCTGCCGCGCCGCCTGCTCCAGCCCGAGCATCAGGCCGATATTCTGCACCGCGGCCGCCGAGGCGCCCTTGCCCAGATTGTCCAGCCGCGCCACCAGAACGGCTTGGTGCCGCGCCGCGTTGCCGAACACCCGCAGTTCCAGCCCGTTGGTGTCGTTCAGCGCCTCGGGCTCCAGCTTGCCATTGGCCGGCGCCGGCACGACCCGCACCCAGGGCGAGCCTTCGTAATGCGCGGCCAGCGCCGCCCGCAGATCCTCCGGCGCGGGGTTGCCCGGCAGGGTGTCGAGATGCAGCGGGATGGAGACGAGCATCCCCTGCCGGTAGTTGCCGACGCTGGGGACGAAGATCGGCCGCCGCGTCAGGCCGGAATAGAGCTGCAGCTCCGGCAGGTGCTTGTGCTCCAGCCCCAGCCCGTACAGCTCGAAGGCCGGCGCGGTGCCGCCCTCATAGGCCTCGATCATCGCCTTGCCGCCGCCGGAATAGCCCGAGACGGCATTGACGGTGATAGGGTGGTCGGCCGGGATCAGCCCGGCATCGACCAGCGGCCGCAGCAGGGCGATGCCGCCCGTCGGGTAGCAGCCGGGGTTGGAAACGCGCGGGCTGGCCGCCACCGCCGCCGCCTGCGCCGCCGACAGCTCGGGGAAGCCATAGGCCCAGTCCGGGTTCACCCGGTGGGCGGTGGAGGCGTCGAGCAGCTTGGGCGCGTCGGCGCCGAGGCTGGCGGCCATGGCCGCGCTCTCCTTCGCTGCCTCGTCCGGCAGGCAGAGCACCACCAGGTCCACCTCGGCCATCAGGGCACGCTTGGCCTCGGGGTCCTTGCGCTGCGCCGGGTCGATCGAGCGCAGGGCGATGCCGGGCAGCGCCTCGAGGCGCTGGCGGATGCCCAGCCCCGTTGTGCCGGCTTCGCCGTCGATGAAGATCGCGGGAACGGAACCCTTGGCCATCTGGCCCTCCTTCAGGGTCGGTGACGATAGCAGAATGCAGAAAGGGCGGGTCCTCGCGGACCCGCCCTTGCCGATGAACAGCCCTTGATCGGGCCGGCGCGTACGCCGGCCCGCCAGCGTCAGCGCTTGCTGAACTGGAAGGAGCGTCGGGCCTTGGCCTTGCCGTACTTCTTGCGCTCGACGACGCGCGGGTCGCGCGTCAGGAAGCCGGCCTTCTTCAGGATCGGCCGCAGGGCCGGCTCGAAGTTGGTCAGGGCGCGGCTGATGCCGTGGCGCACCGCGCCGGCCTGGCCGGAGAGCCCGCCGCCGACGACCGTGCAGTACACATCGAACTGCTGGTAGCGGTCGGCCACCAGGAAGGGCTGCGCGATCAGCATGCGCAGCACCGGCCGGGCGAAGTACTTAGAGGCGGCCTTGCCGTTGATCTCGACAGTGCCCTTGCCCGGCTTCACCCAGACGCGCGCGATGGCGTTCTTGCGGCGGCCCGTGGCGTAGGAGCGGCCGAACTGGTCCTTCTTCGGCTCGCGCGGCGCGGCGGCGGCCTCACCGGCGGCCGGGGTGCCGGCGACCAGGTTCTTCAGCTCGGACAGCGAAGTGGCGGTGGTCTGTTCGCTCATGATCTCAGGCCACCTTGTTCTTGCGGTTCAGGGCGGCGACGTCCAGCGTCTGGGGCTGCGCGCCGGCATGCGGGTGCTCGGCGCCCGCATAGACGTGCAGGTTCTTCATCTGCCGACGGCCCAGCGGGCCACGGGTGATCATGCGCTCCACGGCCTTCTCGATCACGCGCTCGGGGAAACGGCCCTCGAGGCGCTCACGGACGGTGCGCTCCTTGATCCCGCCGGGGTAGCCGGTGTGCCAGTAGAAGACCGACTGCTCGGCCTTGTTACCGGTCACCTTCACCTTCTCGGCGTTGACGATGACAACATGATCGCCGCAATCGACATGCGGCGTGAACTGCGGCTTGTGCTTGCCGCGGAGGTGATTGGCAACGAGGGCCGCGAGACGGCCGAGCACGAGCCCGTCCGCATCGATCAGCACCCAGCCCTTCTTGACCTCCGCCGGCTTCAGCGAGCGGGTCTGCGTGGTGAGCATGATCTGCTTTGCTTAGTCCTGGAAAGATGGGGCGGGTTATCGGCGCAACGCCCGGGGAGGTCAAGGGAAAAAGCTGTGGTATCATGATACCGTAGCCATCCCGGCCTCAGGAGCAGCGCGACCACCGCCCCCGGTCGAGGTGGAAATGGTCGCGGTGCGGCGCGTTGTAGTCCGGCCCCAGCACCGCCTTGAAGAAGCGGCAGGCGCCGTCCCGCGCATCCCGCAGGAAGGCGGCCTCCGGCCCCGCCCCCTCCCAGTCGCGCAGCAGGGTGATGGCGCGGCCATCGGCCAGGGTGAAGCCGGCGATGTCGATGGCGTTGGCCGTGGCGTGCTGGCTGCGGCGGCCCTCGGCGCGGTGATAGACGTTGCGGCAATTGTAGGTGCCGAGCTGCCGCACGGCACGCACGCCCTGGCCGAAATGCGCCCGCGCCGCCGGCTGCAGCGCGTGCCGCTCGAACATCGCCCAGGCCACCGCCAGCGGGCAGGTCACCACCGGCCCCGCCGGGCTGAGCGCGGCACGGCCGCCCTCCAGCCGCACCGTGTTCTCCAGCGGGCAGCCGGAATCCGAGGCACGGTCCGGCAGGCGCGCCATCGCCAGCCCCGACTGCTCCAGCGCGGCGAAGCAGGCCGCGGGCTCGCGCTCCAGCCGGGCCAGCTTCCAGGGCGTCACGAAATTGGGGGTGTCGCGGATGTCGAGCACGGCCCAGGGGTCCCAGCGCGGCGGCGGGCGCCACAGGCCCGAGACATAGAGGCCCGCCGGCGCCAGCAGCGACAGCAGCAGGAGGAGGATCACGACCCGGCGGAGCATCCGCCCTCAGATGGTCCCGCCGGCGCTCCGGGGAACCCCCCTCCCCTTGCGGGGCGGCGGCACTCGCCGCAAAGCTGCACGCCTTCGCGACCACACCGACCGGACGGAACCCGCCCCATGCCCGTGATCAACCGCATCGCCGACTTCCACGACGAGATGACCGCCTGGCGGCAGGATTTCCACCGCCACCCGGAGCTGGCCTTCGAGGAGGTGCGCACCAGCGGCATCGTGGCGGAGAAGCTGCGCGAGTTCGGCGTGGACGAGGTGATCACCGGCATCGCCAAGACAGGCGTGGTCGGCGTCATCCGCGGCAATGCGCCGGGCGGCGCCATCGGCCTGCGCGCCGACATGGACGCGCTGCCGATCCTGGAGGAGAGCGGTGTCCCCTACACCTCCACCGTGCCGGGCAAGATGCACGCCTGCGGCCATGACGGCCACACCACCATGCTGCTCGGCGCGGCGAAGTACCTGGCCGAGACGCGCAACTTCGCCGGCACCGTCTATGTCATCTTCCAGCCCGCCGAGGAGATGGGCGGCGGCGCCGAGGTGATGGTGAAGGAAGGGCTGTTCGAGCGCTTCCCGATGGACCGCGTCTTCGCCATCCACAACTGGCCGAACCTGCCGGCGGGTGAGATGCACTGGCGCACCGGCCCGGTGATGGCGGCGGTGGCCGATATCGAGATCACCATCACCGGCAAGGGCGCGCATGGCGCCATGCCGCACATGGGCAACGACCCGGTGGTGATCGCGGCGCAGATCGTCACCGCGCTCCAATCCGTCGTGGCGCGCAACGTGGAGCCGGTGGAGGCGGGCGTCGTCACCATCGGCAAGATCGAGGGCGGCAACGCCTTCAACGTCATCCCCGAGACGGTGAGCCTGCGCGGCACCGCCCGCTGGTTCCGCCCCGAGGTGGGCGACATCCTGGAGAAGAAGGTGACGGAGATCGCCTCCGGCATCGCCACCGCCTTCGGCGCGCAGGCGGAGGTGCGCTTCTTCCGCATGTACCCCTCCACCATCAACGAGGCCGAGGCGACGCAGCTCGCCGCCCGCGCCGCCGCTGCCGTGGTGGGCGAGGCCAACACGCATGAGCTGCCCAAGCCGACCATGGGCGGCGAGGACTTCGCCTTCATGCTGAACGCCAAGTCCGGCTCCTACCTGATGCTGGGCGGCGGCCGCTCGGCCACCGATGCCGGGCTGCACCACCCGAAATACGACTTCAACGACGCGGTCCTGCCGGTCGGCGCCAGCTTCTTCGCGGCGCTGGCCGAGCAGCTGCTGCCGCGCGGCTGAAGGCGGCACCCGTGAAGATCCCGCCCCTGCCCTTCACCGCCATCGACTGGTCGGCGGTGGAGCCGACCCGGCACGCGGGCGAATCCGGCCACGCGCTGTGGCGCACCTTCACTCTCGGCGACATCCGCGTGCGGCTGGTGGAGTATTCGCCCGGCTACGTGGCCGACCACTGGTGCGACCGCGGCCACATCATCCACGTGGTCGCGGGCACCCTGGTCAGCGAGCTGAAGGACGGCCGGCGCACGGAGCTGAAGGCCGGCATGAGCTACATGGTGTCCGATTTCGGCGACGCGGCGCACCGCTCCGTCACCGAGACGGGCGCCACGCTGTTCATCGTGGACTGATCCTGACCCGGGCGGGCCGCGCAGGCCCGCCCGGCACGCCGGCCCTTCAGGCGATCAGCACGCTATCGGAGGCATAGTCGCGCAGCACCACCGCGCCGCTGGCGGTGGGGTCGGCGCTGTTGGCGGTCTCGTAGATCATCAGCAGGTCCGGCCCCGCCGCCGCCACGGAGAACACGCCGGCCTCGGTCAGCGCGCCATGGAACAGGGCGTATTCGCCGGCCGCCAGCACGGCGCCCAAATTGCCGGGCGGAATGGTCTGCAGTTCGTCCAGCGCCACCGGGCCGCTCACGCGCGTGGTGGCGCCGGTCTCGATCACCTCGCCGGCCCGGTAGTCGGTGATCACGTCGATCACGCCGCGGAAGGTGTCGCCGGCGGAGACGACGTCGTCGCCATTGTCCAGCACGGAGAGCGCGCTGGTGTTGTTCAGCACGAAGCGGTCGGCGCCGGAGCCGCCGCTCATCACCGTGCCGTCGCCCACCTGGATGCCCTGCCCGACGCTGAAGCTGCGGCTGCTCAGCACGTCCTCGCCCGCGCCGCCATACAGCCGGTTGTCGTAGCCGAAGGCGGAGAGCGTGTCGTTGCCGCTGCCGCCATGGGCGGCGTTGCCGCTGGCGTTCTGGCCGGTCATGGCGATGACGTCGTCGCCCGCCCCGCCGAAGGCCGTGTTGTCGTTGCCGGTGGCGGTGATGCTGTCGTTGCCCGTCTCGCCCAGCAGCAGGTTCTTGTTGCCCGAGGCGATGATGCTGTCCCGGCCGGAGCCGCCCAGCACCTTGTTCCCGGCGCCATCCGGGTTGGCGCGGCCATCCACCGTGATCTGGTCATCCCCGGCCAGGCCGAAGACGAGCAGGCCGTTGCCGTCGCGGCCGATGGTGTCGTCGCCGCGGGTGCCATAGACCAGCTTCGAATTGAACCAGTCCAGCGCGGGCCGGGTGTAGTGCATCCAGTCCGAGGTGAAGAATCTGCCGAAGCTCATAGGCGGAACTCCCTTCCTTGATCCGCATCGGGGAGTTCCTGACCGGCTCCCAGCTTGAGCGGATCCGGCCTGTGTTTTTTTCGGGCCGGGCCCTGGCTCTACCGAATATCGATTTGTTTTCGAAATTACCTTGCCGTGAGCCCCGCCCTGTCTCGGCGCGGCGCGGCCGCCACCTCGCGGCCGGCCGCCCGGGCCGCTATGCTGGATGGCCGAAGGGAGACCCATCATGTGCGGCCGCTACTTCTTGCAGCGCGAGCCACAGCGCCTGGCGGAGTATTTCGAGACGGCGCCGCCGCTCCCCAACCATCCTCCCTCCTGGAACGTGGCGCCGACGCAGGATTCGCTGGTCGTGCGCCGCCACCCGGAGAGCGGCGCGCGGCATCTGGGCCCGCTGCGCTGGGGGCTGGTGCCGCGCTGGGCCAGGGACGCCTCCGGCGCCGCGAAGCTGATGAACGCCCGCAGCGAAGGCATCACGGAAAAGCCCTCCTTCCGCGAGGCCTTCGCCCGCCGCCGCTGCCTCGTGCCCGCCGACGGCTTCTACGAGTGGCGGCAGGAGGGCACGCGCAAGCAGCCCTACGCCGTGGCACTGGCGAGCGGCGAGCCGATGGCGCTGGCCGGGCTGTGGGAGGGGTGGCAGCAGCCGGACGGCACATGGCTGCGCACCTTCAGCATCATCACCACGGCGGCGAATGCCAAGCAGGCGCTGGTGCATCACCGCATGCCGGTGATCCTGCCACGCGCCGACTGGCCCGCCTGGCTGGGCGAGGCGGAGGGCGACCCGCTGGCCCTGCTGCGCCCCAGCCCGGCCGGGGACCTCGCCTGCTGGCCAGTGCCGGCGCGCGTCGGCCGCTTCGCGGAGAACGATGCCGGGCTGATCGCCCGCGACCCGGAGGCGCAGCCGCCGCCCGAGCTGGACGATCCCTCGCCCTACGAGCCGCGATAGGTGGTGTAGGACCAGGGCGTGCAGAGCAGCGGCACATGGTAGTGCCCCTGTCCCTCGCGCAGCCCGACGCTGACCGCCACCACGTCAAGGTAGCGCTCCTCCGGCCCGCCAGCCATGCCGCGCGCGGCGAAGTAGTCGCCCACGAAGAAGCGCAACTCGTAGCGGCCGGGCCGGAAGCGCTCCGCCGGCAGCAGGGCGCCGCCGGCGCGGCCATCGGCATCGGTGTGCTCCTCCGCCAGGAGCGCGGGCACGGGCTGCATCCGCCACAGCTGCACCCGCACCCCCTCGGCCGGGCGGCCGGAGGCGGTGTCGAGGATGTGGGTGGAGAGGGCGCTGGGTCTGCTCATGCTCACTCCGCGGCGCCGGCCCGGCGCTCCTCCGGGGTCTCGTGTTCCTGCGGGATGGGGGCGGTCAGTTCCGGCAGGTCGAAGGCGCGCAGGGCGGCGAGATGCGCCTCGGCATCCTCCAGCCAGAGCGCGCGGCAGAGCCCGTCCACCAGCCGCGGCACGCCATACTTCATGCCGCTGATGCTGGCGCCCGAGAGACCCATGGAGAGGGTCGCCGCATAGGTCATGCAGTGGATATGGCGCAGCAGCGGGGCGGCGCCGGGCACCTTTTCCTGGAAGGCGAAATCCGGCGAGAGGTAGGGCGACGCACCGCAGAGGGCGCTCTCCTCGCCCGCTGGCGGGGTGAAGGCGTCGCGCCAGAGGCGGATGTGGCGCGCGAAGGGCGCCAGTTCCGGCCGCAGCCCGAGATCGAAGGTGAAGCCGGTGCCGAGGATGACCGCGTCGGCGCCGAAGGCGCCGCGCGGCGTCTCCAGCACCACAGCACCGCCCTCCATGCGGGCAGACTCGACCGGCGCGCCCATGACCAGCCGGAAGCGCGGGTCGGCGGCCACGCGGTCCCAGCTCTCCTGCGGCGGCGGCTGGTTCAGTTCGAAGATGTGCCGCGTGAAGCGCCATTTCAGCAGGTCCGGGAGCGCATGGTACTGGCCGAGATAGCCGGCCTGCTCCATCCAGCGGAACGGGTTGACGCGCGGCATGCGCGGGCGGCGCACCAGCATGGTGGCCTCGGCCGCGCCGGCCTCCAGGGCCGTGGCCAGGTTGTCGAAGGCGGAGGCGCCGGCGCCGATCACCAGCAGCCGCTTGCCGGCCAGCGCCGCGAAGTCGATCGCCTGGGCGGTGTGCAGCACCCGCCCCGGCGGCAGGGCGCCGAAGGGCGGCGGGATCTGCCAGGCCCCCGCGCCATCCATGCCCGTGGCCAGCACCAGCTTGCGGGCACGCCGCACCACTTCGCCCCCGGGCGTGGCGAAGCGCAGCGTCAGCAGCCCCGTCTCCGCCTCCTGGCCGATCTCCAGCAGCGTGTGCTCGTGCCGCACCGGCAGTTCCAGCACGCGGGCGTACCAGTCGAGATAGTCCTGCCAGTCCTCGCGGCCGATCTTGTGCAGGCTGTCCCAGGCGGCCTCGCCGTCGCGGGCGGTGAAATAGGCGCGCGGGGTCAGTGCCGGCAGGCCGAGATCGGGGCCCGTGACGTGCTTGGGCGTGCGCAGGGTGCGCATTCGCGCAAATGTGATCCAGACACCGGTGCCGCCTGGCGGTGCACGGTCGAACAGGACCAGCTTGTCCACCTTCTGGCGGCGCAGCCCGAAGGCCGTTGCCAATCCGGTCTGTCCGGCGCCGATGATGGCGACGTCGAGCACATCCGCCGCGGCAGGCCGCATCCAGGGGCGGGCGGGGTAGTCCACCAGCGATAATTGCTGCCGGATGTCCTGTTCTAGTCTCGCGAGTGCGGCCGGCATGCTTTGAACTGTCCCTGGCGAGGCTGCGCCGTCTGCTGCTATGCACAACATGCCGTGTGGTCCCGCCAGGAGGCAAGCGCGGAACCTGGCCTGGGCCATGCCACCAGCGAGCCGCTGCAGGGGAGACTGCCACGATGAGCACCACCGTCACGAAGCTGCGCGTCAAGGACGAAGACTTCCTTGTGGCCTCGATGATCGAGCGCTGCCCGAAGAGCATGATGATCCGCGAGCTGCTCCAGAACGCGCTGGAGGCCGCGGGCTCTGCCCCCGAGGGCGAGCGGCGTGTCGAGTTCTCCACGGTGCCGGTCGAGGGCACGCCGAAGCTGGCGGTGTGGAACAGCGGCACCGGCCTCACCGGCCCGGAACTCTACCGGATGTGCGACATCGCCGCCTCGATCCGCAAGGAAACCGGGCTCGACCGCAATTTCGGCATGGGTGCCAAGGTGGCCTCCCTGCCCTCCAACCAGAACGGCATGCGCTACCGCTCGGCCCGCAAGGGCATGGTTCAGGAAGTGATGATCGGCAAGTTCGGCGGCGTCTATGGCCGCCTGCTGCGCCCGGGGACGGACGGGCAGATGCGCGAGGTCATCCACGTCACCGAAAGCGCCGCCGCCGAGGGCCGCCCGCTCGACCAGGAATGGACGGAGGTCGTGCTATTCGGCAACGCGCCGGAGCAGAACACGGCGCTCGACCCCTACAACGGCCACCCGCGCAGCCCGGCCCACTGGCTGATCGAGACCATCGGCCACCGTTTCTTCCGCTTTCCCGCCGGCACCGAGGTCATCATCAAGCCCGGCATCGCCCGGCTGACGCAGCCGCTGCGGGTGGTGAGCCTGGCCGAGCGGCTGGCGCAGCTCGAGCACTACGAGGCCGTGAAGGGTCCGGACGGCATCGTGCTGCACTACGCCTACGATGCGGACCTGCCGCGCAAGGAAGGCGTGATGCTGCACGAGAGCCTCGGCGCCGTCGTGCACCAGAACGAGATGTATGCCGTGGCCCGCGGCAATGCCTGGCGGCGCGAGGCGCCCAGCTTCGGCATTCCCTTCGCGGCGCGCAGCGTCATCGTCCTGGTCGAGCTGCCGGCCGACTACCCGGTGCAGCCGGAGGCCTATCGCGAATTCCTGCGCTACCGCACCGCCACCCAGGCGCAGGTGAGGCTGATGGACTATGCGGGCCTCGTGTCGCGCCACATTCCGGAATGGCTGTCGAGGCTGCTGGCCGATGCCTCGCCGGACGCCCTCTACCTCGACGAGGTGCGCGAGATGATGCGCACCATGCTGGAGCAGATGGAGGTGCAGCGCCGCCGGCCGCCGCCGAAGCCCGGCCTGCCCGGCGCGCAGCCGCCGGCGCCGCCCGCCGCCGCCGCCAAGCCCGAGACGCCGCCGCCCGCGCCGGTGCTGGAGACGCCGCCGGCGCTGTTCCTGCTGCGCGACCCGGCCGAGCTGGCGGACCGCGAGCTGACCCACCGCGCAGCGGCCTATTATGCCGAGACGCACCAGCTCCACATCAACCTCGCCTACCCCGCCGTGCCGGCGCTGGCGGAGCGCCTGCTGGCCCTGGCTCCCGCGACGGTGGAGTCCGAGGCCGCCACCAGCGCCGCCCAGACCATCTCGGAGCGCGCCATGGTGATGCGGGTGGTGCGCGCCCTGGCCTATGGCCTGGCCAAGCGCGACCAGCCCAAGGCCTGGCGGGAGCAGCATCTGCGCGCCCTGCTCTCGCCGGAAAGCCTGACCCTGGCCGGTGACGACATCGAGACCGGCTGGCCGGACGCGGAACAGGCGATGCGCACCGCCCTCGCCGCCCTGCCGCCCGCCCCGGCGGAGAGCGAGGCCGAGGCGGCGGTGCCGGCCTGAGCCATGCCGCCCGTGCGGCCCTTCCGGCGGGAAGGGCCGCGCCGCGCCGTCGGACCAGCCGCCGTCGGTCCAGCTGCGGTCAGTCCAGCTGCCGTCAGTCCAGCTTCAGGCCGGTGCGCTCCACCACCGCCTTGAAGCGGTTGAACTCCTGCCCCAGGAAGGCGGCCGCGCTTTCCAGCGTGCTGTCGTTGCGCGGGTCGGTGCCGCTGCTGGAGAGGCGCTCGCGCAGCGCGGGCTCGCTCAGCGCCGCGTTCACCGCCTTGTTCAGCGCCGCCGCCACCTCGGGCGGCAGGCCCTTCGGCCCCACCATCGCCGTCCAGGTGGAGAGCGCGTAGCCCGGCACCCCCGCCTCGGCCAGGGTCGGCACATCGGGGAAGTTGGCGTCGCGCGTCTCGGTGGTCACCGCCAGCAGGGTCAGCGCCCCGTCGCGGATCTGGCCGACGATGGAGGCGATCTGGTCGATGGCGAAGATCACCTCCTGCTTGAGCAGCGCCTCGGCCACCGAGCTGCCGCCGCGATAGGGGATGTGGTTGGCGGGCGCCGCCGCCAGCTTGACGAACAGCTCCGACGCCAGGTGCGACACGCCGCCGACGCCGGAGCTGGCGAAGCCGTCCGCGCCCTGCTTCTCCTTCAGCCGCGCGATCAGCTGCGGCACGCTCTTGATGCCCGAGGCGGCGGGCACCACCAGCCCCATGGCGCTGGTGCCGATGATGGCGATCGGCGTGAAATCCTCCACCGGATGGTACTTGGCGATGTTGGGCTGCGCCGCCGGCGCCACCGCCAGGGTGGAGGCGGAGCCGACCAGCAGCGTGTAGCCATCGGGCTTGGCGCGGCGGACATAGTCGGCGCCCAGGCTGGAGCCGGCGCCGGGCCGGTTCTCCACCAGGGCGCGGCCATCCCCGCCCAGCAGCGGGCCGATGCGGTCGGCCAGCAGGCGGCCGGCGAGGTCGGTGGCGCCGCCCGGCGCGAAGGGCACCACGACGGAGATGGCGCGGTCTGGATAGGCGGCGGCATGGGCGGGGCGGAAGCCGGCGGCCAGGGCGGTGGCGGCCAGGGCCATGGCGCCGAGGCCACGGCGCGGCAAGCCGCCCTGCGAAGCGGATTTGCGCATGGAACGTCCTCCAGGGGTTTTCTTCTGCGCCGCACTCTTCCCGGCGGCGGCAGATGAGTCAACGGCATTGTCGACAATCCCGTCGCCGATTAAGCTGTCCTCGCCCCGCTCCACGGAAGCCGCGCCATGGCCGATGCCGCCCGAGACGATGCCGCCCTGCCCCTGCCCGCCGCCATCGCCGCGGCGCTGGAGGAGGATATCGTCTTCGGCCGCCTCCACCCGCGCGAGCGGCTGATCGAGGAGGAGCTGGCCGAGCGCTTCCGCGCCACGCGCCACACGGTGCGCCAGGCCCTGGCCGAGCTGGAGCGGATGCGGCTGATCGAGCGCATCCCGCATCGCGGCGCGCTGGTGAAGGCCTACAGCCCCGAGGAGGTTCGGCAGCTCTACGCCCTGCGCGAGATGCTGGAGACCCAGGCCGCCGCGCTGATCCCGCTGCCGCTGGCCGGAGACGCGCTGGCGCCGCTGCACGCCCTGCAACAGCAGCATGCCGCCGCCGTCGCCGAGGGCGATACGCGCGCCGTGTTCCGCGCCGACCTCGCCTTCCACCGCGCGCTCTACGCCCATTGCGGCAACCTGTTCCTGGCCGAGACTATCGAGGAGCTGGGCCAGCGGGCGCAGGTGATCCGCTACGCCAACCTGCGCAGCCAGGCGAGCATGGAATGGGCGCGCGACGAGCACGCCGCCATGCTCGGCGCCCTGCGCGCCGGCGACCGCGCGGCGCTGCTGGCGCTCTGCGTCGCGCATTTCCGCCCGGCGCGCGAAGCCTATCTCGGCCAGCACCCCACGCTGCTGGCCTGAACACCAAAGATCTCCGGAGGAAACCCCTGCCCATGACCGAGAAGCCCGAGCCCGTCGGCCTGACCCGTGGCCTGACCAACTATGGCGACATGGATTTCGCGCGCTATCTGCGCCTGTCCATGGCCCGCTCCATGGGCCTGTCCTCCAGCCTGCTGAAGAAGCCGGTGGTGGGCATCGCCGCCACCTATTCGGAGTTCAACAACTGCCACCGCGGCGTGCCGGAGCTGGTGGAGGCGGTGAAGCGCGGCGTGCTGGCCGCCGGCGGCCTGCCGCGCGAGTTCCCCACCATCTCGCTCGGCGAGCCCTTCCTGAACCCGACCGCCCTGGTGTTCCGCAACCTGATGGCGATGGACACCGAGGAGATGGTGCGCGGCCAGCCGATGGACGCGGTGGTGCTGGTGGGCGGCTGCGACAAGACCGTGCCGGCGCAGCTGATGGGCGCCATCTCGGCCGACGTGCCGGCGATCCAGGTGGTGACGGGGCCGATGTCCACCGGCCGCTGGCGCGGCGAGCGGCTCGGCGCCTGCACCGATTGCCGCCGCTTCTGGGCCAAGTTCCGCGCCGGCGAGATCGACCAGGAGACGGTGGAGGAGATCGAGGGCAACCTGGCCACCACCGCCGGCACCTGCGCGGTGATGGGCACCGCCTCCACCATGGCGTCGCTCGCCGAGGCGCTGGGCATGATGCTGCCCGGCACCGCCGCCATCCCCGCCGTGCACGCCGACCGCATCCGCGCCGCCGAGGCCTCCGGCACCGCCGCGATGATGCTGGCCACCCGCAAGCTGCGCCCCTCGCAGATCGTCACCGAGAAGTCGGTGGAGAACGCGCTGCGCGTGCTGCTGGCGATCGGCGGCTCGACCAACGCCATCATCCACCTCGCCGCCATCGCCGGCCGCGCCGGCATCAAGGTGGACCTCAACCGGCTCAACGTGCTGTCCGACGAGACGCCGGTGCTGGTGGACCTCAAGCCCACCGGCCCCTTCTACATGGAGGATCTCTACGCGGCGGGCGGCATCGGCGCCGTGCTGCGCGAGCTGCGGCCGATGCTGCATCTCGACGTGATGACCGTCACCGGCCAGACGCTGGGCGAGCGGCTGGATGCCGAGCCGGGCTATGTGGACCGCACCGTGGTGCGCGCGCGGGAGGAGCCGCTGCAGCCGCAGGGCGGGCTGGTCGCGCTGTTCGGCAGCCTGGCGCCGCGCGGCGCCATCCTCAAGCGGGCGGCGGCCGACCCGGCGCTGTTCGAGCAAGAGGGCCGCGCCGTCGTCTTCACCTCGCTGGAGGACCTCGCCGCGCGCATCGACAGCCCCGATCTCGACGTGGCGGCGGACGACTTCCTGGTGCTGCAGAATGCCGGCCCGCTCTCGCCCTCCGGCATGCCGGAGGCAGGCTACCTGCCCATCCCGTCCAAGCTGGCGCGGGCCGGGGTGAAGGACATGGTGCGCATCTCCGATGCCCGCATGTCCGGCACCGCCTATGGCACCATCGTGCTGCACGTCTCGCCGGACGCCGCCTCGGGCGGGCCGCTTGGCCTGGTGCGGGATGGCGACCGCATCCGCCTCTCGGTGAAGGAGCGGCGGATCGACCTGCTGGTGGACGCGGCCGAGCTGGAGCGCCGCCGCGCCACCCAGCCCGCCACCGCCGCCACGGCGAAGCGCGGCTATGCGCGGCTCTACACGGAGCAGGTGCTGCAGGCCGACGAGGGCTGCGACCTCGACTTCCTGCGCGCCGAGCCATCCTCTCCGGCGGCCGCGGCGCCCGGCGGGAACAACACGGCCGGGTGAGCCGGCGCCCGGCCGGTGCAAGACCGGCCGGGATCGCCTAGATGAGGGGCGGGAGGACGACCTCCCCTCGCATCGACCACGGCAGGGACGACCCCGCCACCTTGGAAAGGGGGGCGTTCCCTCATGTCCTGGATCTACCTTGCCCTGGCGGGCCTTCTGGAAATCGGCTGGGCCGTGGGGCTGAAATACACCCACGGCTTCACGCGGCTGGTGCCCACCGTGCTGACGGTGACGAGCATGGCCGCCAGCCTGGGCCTGCTCGGCCTGGCCCTGCGTGGCCTGCCGCTCGGCACCGCCTACGCGGTCTGGACCGGCATCGGCACGGTGGGCACGGCGCTGCTCGGCATCGCCCTGTTCGGCGAGCCCGCCACGGCCGCGCGCCTGCTCTGCATCGCCCTGATCGCGGGCGGCATCATCGGCCTCAAGCTGGCCGGCTGACGGCGGCAGGAGGGAGGCCAGGGGGGAATTCCCCCTCCCCGGCCTTTCCCCTATCCATGACGGCTGGTTCTCAGGAGCACAGCACAATGGCCGCACCCCCCAACCTGATCGCGGCGGTGGACGAGGCGCGGCAATGGGACCGCCTGATGCGCATGGCGCAGCTCGGCGCCATCCCCGGCGACGGGGTGAACCGCCCCTGCCTCTCCCCGCTCGACCGCGAGGCGCGCCGGCTGCTGATCGGCTGGGCACGCGAGCTTGGCCTGACCGTGGCGACCGACGGGCTGGCCAACCTGTTCCTCCGCCACGAGGGCACCGACCCGGACGCCGCCCCCGTGCTGACCGGCAGCCACATGGACAGCCAGCCCAATGGCGGGCGGTTCGATGGCATCTGGGGCGTGCTGGCGGGTCTGGAGGCGGTGCAGGCCATCCGCGAGGCCGGCATCGCCACCCGCCGGCCGATCGAGGTGGTGGCCTGGACCAACGAGGAGGGCGGCCGCTTCGCCCCCGGCTGCATGGGCAGCATGGCCTGGAGCGGCTTCCGCCCCGCCGACAGCTGGGATTCGGTGACCGACGCGGCGGGCACCACCTTCCGCGCCGCGCTGGAGGAGCATCTGGCGGCCGAGGCCGACCTGCCCCGCCGCCCCTTCGGCACGCCGCGCCCGCACGCCTATGTGGAGGCGCATATCGAGCAGGGGCCGCGGCTGGAGGCGGGTGGGCTGGACATCGGCATCGTCACCGGCATCCAGGGCAGCCGCTGGTTCACCGTGGAGATCCATGGCCGCACCGACCATGCCGGCACCACGCCCCTCGGCCAGCGGAAGGATGCGGTGCAGGACATGCTGCGCGCCATCGCCGCCCTGAACGCGCTGACGCACGACCCGGCGGATGTGCTGCGCTTCACCGTGGGCCGGGTGGAGGTGTTCCCCAACGCCTCCAACACGGTGGCGAACCTGGCGCGCTTCAGCATCGACCTGCGCCACCCGGACAAGGATGTGCTGCTGAAGCGGGGCGATGCCATTCCCGGCGTCATCCAGGCCGCGCTGCGCGGCTGCACCGCCACCGTCACCGAGACCTTCCACGCCCTGCCCGTCACCTTCCGGCCCGAGGTGCCCGACGCGGTGGAGCGCGCGGCGGCGGCGCAGGGGCTGAAATCCCTGCGCATGCCCTCCGGCGCCTTCCACGACGCGCAGTTCCTGGTGCCGCTCTGCCCCTCGGGGATGATCTTCGTGCCCTGCCGGGATGGCGTGAGCCATCACCCGTCGGAGTATTCCTCGCCGGAGCAGCTCGCCCGGGGAACACGGGTGCTGGCGGCGGCGCTGGTGGAGCTGGCCGGCGCCTGAGCCGGGCATATCTGAGCTTGGCGCGCCTGAGCCGGGCGCAGCTGAGCCGGGGGCGCCGCTACCAGCGGCGCGGCGGGCCGCAATCGAGGTGGACGAAGCCCTCGCGGCGGTAGAGGCCGACGCCGCCCACCTGCATCTGCGCGGCGGCGCGCGCCACGCCATAGGCGTCGCGCCCCGGCAGGCGGAAATCGGCCGCCATGCCGGACATGTGCAGGCTCACCGTCGAGACGCGGCGGGTGCGGAGCTGGCCGTTGCGCTCCGGCGTGCGGTAGCCGCTGGAGATGACGAAGGCCTCCGAGGCCTCGAGCTGCTCGGCCACGGCGTGCAGCACGTCGAACAGCCTTGGGTCCATCGGCGTCACCTCGGCGGCGGAGAGGTCGCGGAACACCCAGTCCAGCTTGTGCAGCGCCTCGCGGTCGTAGCGGCCATCGCGGAAGTACACGCCCTCGAAGCGGTCCTCCGTGTAGCTGCGCTCCACCCGCAGGCTGCGCACCGGGGCGAGCGGCGGGGCGGCCCGCGCGGCGCGTGGCAGTGCCGCGCAGGCCAGCAGGCCGAGGCCGGCGGTGATCACCTCGCGCCGCCCGGCCAGGGCGGGGTCGCAGCAGGGGCAGCTTTGCGGCTTGTGTCGTCCGAACAGCATCAGGGGCTCGCAACCTTTGTCGCCTCGGCGGGGCCAGGGGCCTCGGCGCGGGCGGGGCGGGGCTGTTCCGGCGCCGGGCGCGCCGGAGCGGGGATGGCGGAGGGCGCTCCGGCCGTGCTGGAAGCCGTGTTCTGGGCCAGCGGCACGGGGGCCGCGCCGGGTGCCGCGCCGGGCGCCGGGCGGCGCTGGTCCAGCAGCCGCAGATAGGCGGCATCCAGCCCGTAGATGTCGGGGCGGACGCGCACCAGCCCGTCCTCCACCGTCACCGTGGTGTAGGCCAGCCGCACCGGCAGGGTGCGGGCGAGGCCGACGAAGCTGGTCTGCCGGCTGTCGAGCGCCGCCTGGGCGCGCTCGCGGTTCCAGCCGGGGGCGTTCTCCAGCACCAGCGCCAGCAGCTCCATGGGCTGGCTGAGGCGGATGCAGCCCGAGGAGAGGGCGCGGTCGCCGCGGCTGAACAGGTGGCGGTCCGGCGTGTCGTGCAGGTAGATGTCGTCGCCATTGGGCATGACGAATTTCAGCCGGCCGAGCGCGCTCACATCGCTCGCATCCTGCCGCACGATGTAGGGGAAGCGCTGCGGGTTCACGCTCGCCCAGTCCACCGTCATCGGGTCCACCTCCACCCGCTCGCCGCCGACCACGGTGAACAGGCGGAAGCCCTTCTCCATCATGGCGCGCGGGTCGCGGCGGAAGCGCGGCAGCAAATCCTCGCGCGCGTTGCGCTCGGGCACGCCCCAGGGCGGGTT
The DNA here is from genome assembly GCF_003116135.1 of Teichococcus aestuarii. Classification (GTDB taxonomy): domain Bacteria; phylum Pseudomonadota; class Alphaproteobacteria; order Acetobacterales; family Acetobacteraceae; genus Pseudoroseomonas; species Pseudoroseomonas aestuarii. The sequence continues at coordinate 83,611 of NZ_PDOA01000003.1, forward strand.
GAACTGCACCGCCGTCATCTTCACCGCCAGCGGCGGCGTGGCCCGCGCCGCCTTGCCGACGATGACCGGCATCTCCAGCAGGGTGCGCGCCCCCTCCATCACCCAGAGGCGGAATTCGGGGATGTTCACCTCGATGCGCCGGCCGGCGGGCGGGGCGGCGGCGCCGCGGCGCATGTCCATCGCCACCCGCACCTGGCCGAGCCAGGCCTCGGCCGGGCGGTTCATCAGCCGCAGCGTGGCGGGGCCGACGCGGCCATCCACGTCCAGCCCATGCGCGGCCTGCCAGCGGCGCACCGCCTCCTCGAGCGCCGTGTCGAACAGCTCGCCGGCATCCGGGGCGGCGGCCAGGGTGGTGTCGTCGGCGGCGAGGCGGGCGCGCAGGGCGGGGATTCGCACCGGGTCGGCCATGCCGGGGTCCAGCGTTCCGCCGGGCGGCACCAGCGGCCAGCCGCCGGCCTCGACGCGGGCGCGCACGGCTTGCAGGGCCAGGCGCAGCGCCGGCATGTCGGGGTGGCTCAGCGCCGCCTGCTCGATCACCTCGGCCGGCTCCGGGCTGCGCAGCAGCTGCGCCTGCCACTGCGCCAGCCGGGCCGGGGAAAGGTCTCGGCGGAGATCCGGCCGCCCGGGCTGCTCGGTCACGCGGCCCTGCACCAGGTCGGCCAGCGCGGCGCCGGCGGCGGCATAGAGGGCGGCGGCATGGCCCTGCGGGTCGGCGCCGAGGCGGGCATCAGGCGGGATGTCGTAGAGCCGGGGCGAGAGGCCATCGACCGACAGCAGCCGCAGCCGGGCCGCGAGCCGCAGCATCGCCTCCGCCTCGGCACGGGGGCGGGCGGCGGGCGCGGCCGCCAGGGCGGGCGAGGACAAGGCAGGCAGGGGCATTGCCGCGGCGAGCAGCAAGGCGGGCAGGTCTCTCCGGCGCATGGAGCTCTCCATACAGGCGGGCCAATGCCGCCGCCAGTCTTGATACGCCGTTGTTACGCAGGCTTCGAGAGGGTTGAAACGCAACCCTCTCGCGCCACGCTCAAGGCTTGCCGCCCTTGAGCACGGCGAAGGGGTTGGGCCGCTTCGGCGCCGGCTCATCCGCCTCCTCCGCCGCATCCAGGGCCGGCAGGGTGGCGCCCGGGGCACGCGGATAGGGGTCGAGCGCCAGGGAGAGCTGCTCCGCCAGCGCCTCGCCCAGTTCCATCACGCCGCGCTCGGTGGGAATCTCGTCCGGCCCGTCCGGGTCCTCGTCCGACGGCTCCTTGCCGGAGGGCAGGAAGCGCAGGTCCACCGCCTCATCCAGCGCCTGCGTCACCGGCTCCAGCGTGACGACGCAGGATTGCACCACGGAGGCCCGCAGCCGCCCCCGCGCGCGGATGGCGCCACCGCCCTCCACCCGCAGCTCCAGCTCGGCGCCCAGGGCATTGACGGCGGGGATGCCGAAGCGGCGCGCCAGCGCGGCGCACTCCGCCTCGGTGGCACGCACGGTCTGGCGGCGCCCTTCGGGGCCGACCGCGACCCAGGGCAGGGTGCGGGAGAATTCCAGGGGCTGGTCGGTCATGCGGCCTCCTGCGTTCACTGCGGGATCTCGTCCCGGGGCGGGGGGAAGGTGACCTGGCCCCGCAGCAGGGCATCCAGCCCCTGCGCGGCCAGGGCGTCGTCGGTGGCCAGGGCCAGGGCGGCCAGCGCGCGCGGCGCCGGCGCGTCCTCCGCCACCGCGCCGCGCCACACATTGCGCGCCAGGGCGGCGGCCAGCGCCGCCGTGTCGCGCGCCTCCAGCGGCGCCTCATAGGCGCGGGCGCGGCCGTGGAAGGCCTCCCACATGTTCTTCACCCGCTTGGCGATGGACATGTCGCCCACCCCCATCTCGCGCAGGTTGAAGTCCATGTCGGCGAACATGGCGTCGAACACCGCCTGGGCCAGCACGGCGCCGCGCCGGTCGGCGTCGCGGTGCAGGCGGCGGATCAGCAGCGCCACCTGCAGGCCGATCAGGTCGAACCGGCCATCCAGCGTGTCCGGCACGCCATAATGCGCGAAGAAGACGGGGTGGCGCGCCGCCCGCACGGCGGCGCCGTACAGCTCGAATCCCTGCCGCTCATGCGGCTTGCGGCGGAACAGGCCGAACAAGGCCATGGTCGGGACAGGCTCCTTCGAAACCCTGGGCGAAACCCCGGGTCGGTTCCCCGGGCGGCACAGGCCGGTTGACCCCGATGCGGGGCGGTGGCAATCGACCGTGCAGATGGACCGCAACCCCGCATTGGTCAATCCGACCGGCCCGCCGGCGGGTGCCGCGCGGGGCGAAGGCCGAGAGGAATTGGGGCGCCCCGTGAACAGCGACGTGACCAGCAGCGACACCACCCGCAGCATGTTCCGCCCGCGGCCGGCCGGCAAGGCCCGCGCCGCGCTGCTCGCGCTCATCCTGGCCCTGCCCGCCGCCGGCTGCTCGGTCTTCGAGGCGCCGCCGGTGCAGCGCGGCAACCGCGCCGACCCGGAGCTGCTGGCGCAGCTCACCCCGGGCGTGCAGACCCAGGCCGATGTGCAGGCCCTGCTCGGCTCCCCCACCGCCACCGGCACCTTCGACCGGAACATGTGGTACTACATCAGCTCGGTGACGCGGATGCGCCCGGCCAGCCACTTCACCGTCGAGGACCGCCGCGTCATCGCCATGCGCTTCGACGAGGGCGGCACGCTGCGCGACATCCGCGAGGTGGGCCAGGACGACATGCGCAGCGTGGACATGGTGGGCCGCACCACCCCCGTGCCGGGCACGGAGCGCACGGTGCTGCAGGCGCTGTTCGGCAATATCGGGCGCGTCGGCGCCGGTGGCCTCGGCTCGGAGACGGCGCCGGGCGGCGGGCCGGGGCGCTAGAGCCTTTTCCGTTCGTACTGGCTCACGGAAAAGGCTCTAGCTCATTGTTTTCGCGAGCATCTTCACGCGATCAGGCGAAGCAGCCTGCTCGCGATCTGCTCTAGGCCCTCCCCCTTCCCCGCCGCCATGGCATGAAAAAAGCCCGGGAAGCCTCCCGGGCTTTTTTTGCGCCGCCGGCCGCCTGCTCAGGCGGCGCTCGGGCGACGGGCCTGCAGCAGCACCAGCAGCAGCGCCAGGCCGACGGCGGGCAGCAGCGCCAGGTTCAGCACCATCCAGCCCGCCTGGGCATGGATGGCGCCGGAGGCGAAGGCGGTGCACGCCACCGTGCCGAAGACGATGAAGTCGTTGGCCGCCTGGGCACGCACCCGCTCCTCCGGCCGGTGCGCCTCGGCCAGCAGGCTGGTGGCGCCGACGAACATGAAGTTCCAGCCCAGCCCCAGCAGCATCAGCGCCACGCTGAAATGGCCGAACTCCCGCCCCGACAGCGCCACGGCGACGCAGAACAGGTTCAGCAGCGCCCCCGCCGCGATGATCCGCCGCACGCCGAAGCGGGCGATCAGCCGCCCCGTGACGAATCCGGGCGCGAACATCGAGACGGCGTGCAGCTGGATGACCGTGGCGCTGGCACCGACGCCGAAGCCGCAGAGCATCATCTCCAGCGGCGTCGAGGTCATCACCAGGTTCATCGTGCCATAGGCCACCGCGCCGGTGATGGCGGCGGTGAGGAAGGCCGGGCGGGCCAAGATCTCGCCGATCGGCGTCGCCACCTTGGGCCGCGGCGGCGCCGGCGGCAGCTTCGCGCGGGAGAGCAGCGCCAGGCAGACCAGCGGCAGCAGCGCCAGGATCAGGTAGGTGCCGAGGAACAGGAAGGGCGCCAGCATGTCGCGGCTGTGCTTCACCAGCTCCGGCCCGAAGATGGCGGAGAGCACGCCGCCCGCCATCACCAGCGAGATGGCGCGCGGGCGGTAGGCGGGCGTCGCCACCTCGGCCGCGGCGAAGCGGTAGTGCTGCGAGATGCCGAAGCCGAGGCCCGCCGGGATGGCGCCGAGGCAGTAGAGCAGGAAATCGCCCTGCCAGACGCCGAGCGCGAAGGTCAGGCTGCCGAGGCAGGCACCGACCGCCCCCAGCACGAAGCCCGCCTTCCGCCCCAGCCGGGCGAAGACCAGCCCCGCCGGGATGGAGGCGGCCATGGTGGAGGCCATCTGCAACGCCATGGGCAGGGTGGCGAGCGCCTTGTCGCTGGCCAGGCTGTGGCCGATAAGCGCCGACATCGCCACCTGCCCCACCACGGAGGCGTTCATCAGCGCCTGGCAGGCGAACATCAGCCAGACCGTCCTGCGCATCTCGGCGTCCGCCCGGGCGTTCCCCACGGCGTCCGCCGGTTCCGTTCCTGCCATCAGAAGTGGCTCCATCCCCCCTGGCCGAGGTCAAGGCGCGCCCCGGCTCCATCCACCACCGTAACCACGGCCTCGCCCGGCGCGAAATGCCCGATGCGCGACACAGCCACGCCGCAGGCGGCGGCCTGGGCGCGGATGGCCTCCGCATCCCCGGGCGCCGCGGCGAAGAGCAGCTCGTAATCGTCGCCGCCGGTCAGGATGCGCGGGAGCAGCGCCGGCGCCCCGCGCAGCAGCGCCCGCGCCGCCGGCGAGAGCGGCACATCCGCCGCGCGCAGCACGGCGCCGCAGCCGCCGGCGCGGCAGAGATGGCCGAGATCCTGCGCCAGCCCGTCCGACACATCCATCGCCGCGCGGGCGAGGCCCGCCAGCGCCTGCCCCAGCCCCAGGCGCGGGCGCGGCAGCCGGTAGCGCTCCGCCAGGAAGCCCGCCGCATCGGCCGGGAACTCGCCCTGCAGCACGCCGAGGCCCAGCGTGCCGTCGCCGATGCTGCCCGAGACCCAGATCTCGTCGCCCGGCCGCGCCCCCGCCCGGCGCAGCGCCGCGCCGGGCGCCACATGGCCGAGGATGGTGAGGGAGAGATGGATCGGGCCGGGGGTTGAGACGGTGTCGCCCCCCAGCAGGGAGAGGCCGAATTCGCGCTGGTCCGCCGCCAGCCCGGCGGCGAAGGCGCCGAGCCAGCCATCCGGCAGGCCGCGCGGCAGGCCGGTGGTCATCAGGTAGCCGAGCGGCGCCGCGCCCATGGCGGCGAGGTCGGAGAGGTTGGTGCGCAGCAGCTTGCGGCCGATGGTCTCCGGCGGGTCGTCCGGCAGGAAGTGGACGCCCGCCACCATGGCGTCCGCCGCCAGCACCAGCTCCCGCCCTGGGGGCGGCGCCAGCAGCGCGGCGTCGTCCTCCAGCTCCAGCGCGCCGGGGCCCGCGAGCGGGCGGAAATGCCGTGCGATCAGCGAGAATTCCGGCGGCAGGGTCATGGAAGCAGGGTCATGGGGAAGGCTCTCCGCCCCGGCGGGGAGGCGGCGCCTCCCCCGCCCGGCTCAGCGCTGGAACTCGGGGGCGCGCAGCGAGCGGGCCATGGCGTCCAGCACGCCATTGGCGAAGCGCGGCTCCTCGCCGCTGAAGAAACCGTGCGCGATGTCCATGTATTCGTTGATCACCACGCGGGCCGGCGGCTGCGTGCCGGAGGACAGCTCGAAGGCCGCGGCGCGCAGCAGGGCGCGCAGCACCGGGTCGAGCCGCACCACCGTCCAGTCGCCCGCCAGATGGCCGCCGACGATCTCGTCCAGCGAATCGCCCTGGCGCGCCACGCCGCGCACCAGCTCGGCGAAGAGCGGAACGTCCGCCAGCGGCACGCGGCCATCCTCGAAGCCGCCGGCATCGGGCCCGATGCGGTGGCGGACGAACTGGTCGAGCACCGTCTCGGCCGCCTCGCCGGTCTGCTCGCTCTGGAACAGCGCCTGGATGGCGGCGACGCGCGAGCCGGTGCGCGGGCGGCCCTGCGGCGGCGCCGGGCGCTTGCCCTGCGGGCCGCCCTTGGGGGCACCCTTGCCGGAGCCGCTCACTTCGCGCCCCACTTCACGTTCCAGCGGCGCGCGAGCGCCACCTGCGCCAGCAGCGCATGCGCCGCCTCGGCACCCTTGTTGTGGCGGTCGTTGGAGGAACGGGCCACGGCCTGGGACAGGGTCTCCACCGTCAGCAGGCCGAAGCCCAGCGGCACGCCGGTCTCGCCGCTGATGTCCATGACACCCTGGCACACCGCCTCGCAGATGAACTGGTAGTGGTCGGTCTCGCCCTTCACCACGCAGCCATGCAGCAGGAAGCCGTCCCAGCCCCCGTCACCGCCCCTGGCCCCGCTACCGGCCCCGCCCTGCGGCGCCGCCTTCAGCGCCAGGCGCAGCGCGGCGGGCAGCTCGAAGGCGCCGGCCACGTCCACCACCTCCAGCGTCGCCCCCGCCTCGGCCAGCACGCGCTCGGCGCCGTGCCGCATGCCGGAGACCACGGCCTCGTAATACGGCGCCTGGATCAGCAGGATGCGCGGCGGCGGGCCCGGGATGGCGGGGGTGGCGCGCTCCGGCGCGTCGATGGTGCTCATGAATTCAGGTGCTCACTGGTGCTCGATCGGCCGGGTCTCGGCCACGGTCAGGCCGTAGCCCTCCAGCCCGACGATCGCCCTGGGGTGGTTGGTCAGCAGGATCATCTCGCGCACGCCGAGATCGGCCAGGATCTGCGCGCCGATGCCGTAGTCGCGCAGCTCCGGCTGCTCGCTGCGGTCGCGCCCGGCGCGGACCCGCTCGGAGAGGGCGGTGGGCTTCACGTCGCGGATCAGCACGACGACGCCGCGGCCCTCGCGCGCGATGGCCTCCATGGCGTGGTGCAGCTCGGCCGCGCCGTTGGCGCCGACGATGTCGGCGAAGAGGTTCACCGCGTGCATCCGCACCGGCACCGGGCCGGGGCGCGCGAGGTCGCCCTTCACCAGCGCGACATGCTCGCCGTATTCCAGCGTGTTGGCATAGACGACGGAGCGCCACTCGCCGCCCGGCGCCCCGGCGTGGCGGCCTTCCTCGACGCGTCGCACCAGCCGCTCCGTGCGGCGGCGGTGGCCGATCAGGTCGGCGATGGTGCCGAGCTTCAGGCCGTGGTGCTGGGCGAAGGCCACCAGGTCCGGCATCCGGGCCATGGTGCCGTCCTCGTTCATGATCTCGCAGATCACGCCGGCGGGGTTCAGCCCGGCGAGGCGGGCGAAGTCGACCGCCGCCTCGGTGTGGCCGGCGCGCACCAGCGTGCCGCCCTCGCGCGCCACCAGCGGGAAGACATGGCCGGGGGTGACGATCTCCTCCCGCCGTGCCTCGGGGTTGATGGCCACCGCCACGGTGCGCGCCCGGTCGGCCGCCGAGATGCCGGTGGTCACGCCGTCCCGCGCCTCGATCGAGACGGTGAAGGCGGTCTGGTGGCGGGTGCCGTTACTCTGCGCCATCAGCGGCAGGCCGAGCTGCTCCACCCGCGCCTTGGTCATGGCCAGGCAGATCAGCCCGCGCGCATGGCGGGCCATGAAGTTGATGGCGTCGGGCGTGGCGAACTGGGCCGGGATGACGAGGTCGCCCTCGTTCTCGCGGTCCTCGTCATCGACGAGGATGAACATGCGGCCGCGCCGGGCCTCCTCCAGCAGCTCCTCGGTGGGGCTGAGGAACTCCGAGAAGGAGGTGCGCTGGGTCAGAATATTCATGCCTTGGTCTCCCCCCGCCGGGCATCGCCCGCCTCGAACTCACGCAGGCGGGCGACATAGCGCGCCAGCATGTCGATCTCGATATTCACCGGCGCGCCGGGCCGCAAGCCGCCGAGCGTCGTCACCTGCGCCGTGTGCGGGATCAGGTTCACGCCGAAGCGGCTGCCCTCGACATCGTTCACGGTGAGCGAGACGCCCTCGATGGTGACCGAACCCTTCGGCGCCACGAAGCGGGCCAGCGCCTCAGGCAGCTTCACCACCAGGCGCAGCGAGCCGTTCTCGGGCGTGGCGGAGACCACCTCCCCCACTCCGTCCACATGGCCGGAGACGACATGGCCGCCCATCTCGTCGCCCATCTTCAGGGCGCGCTCCAGGTTGATGGTGCCGCCCTGCCGCCACTGGCCAAGCGTGGTCTTGCCCAGCGTCTCAGCCGAGACCTCGACGGTGAAGCGCCGCTCGTCGCGCGCGATGACGGTGAGGCAGCAGCCGGAGCAGGCGATGGAGGCGCCGAGCGCGGCCCCCTCCAGCCAGCCCCCGGGCGTGGCGATGACGAGGCGCATGTCCTGCCCCCCGCCGATCGGCGTGACCTCGGCCACCTGGCCCTGGGCGGTGATGATCCCGGTGAACATTCAGTCGGCCCCGATCTGGCTGGAATGGGTCTCGCTGGCATACTCGCTGAGCAGGTCCGCCCCCGGCAGCGCCAGGGCGGTGCGGCGATATCTGGGCATGGCCGACAAAACCTCCAGCGGCAAAGCGTCCAGCGCGGCCCTGCCATCGGCGCCGATGATGCCAGGGGCATGGAACCAGGCCAGCCGGTCCACCAGCCCGGCGCGCAGCAGCCCGGCGCCGAGCGCGGCGCCGCCCTCGGCCAGCACCCGCGTCAGGCCCCGCGCGGCGAGCGCCCGCAGCAGCGCGGCGGGGTCGAGCCCCAGGGGAACCCCGTGCGCGCCCTCGGCCTCCGGCACCTCGACGATCTCGGCGCCGGCGGCGCGCAGCGGCTCCAGCACCGCATCCGGGTGGCCGGGGCGGGTGGCGACCCAGACCGGCCCCTGCCCTTCCCGCAGCATGCGCGCCGTGGGCGGCAGGCGCAGCCGGGCATCGGCCACCACGCGCACCGTCGGCACGGCGGCATAGCCGGGGATGCGGCAGGAGAGATCCGGGTCGTCGGCCAGGGCGGTGCCGCTGCCCACCAGCACGGCGTCGTGCCGGCCGCGCAGGGCGTGCGCCATGCGCCGCGCCTCGGGGCCGGTGATCCACTGGCTCTCGCCGGTGCGGGTGGCGATGCGGCCATCCAGCGTGGTGGCCAGCTTCAGCGTGACCAGCGGCAGGTTCCGCGTCAGGCGCTTGAGGAAGCCGGCGTTCAGCGCCCGCGCCTCCGCCTCCAGCAGCCCCACCGAGACGGCGATGCCGGCGGCGCGCAGCCGCGCCAGCCCGGCGCCGTCCACCCGCGGGTCGGGGTCGCGCATGGCCACCACCACGCGGGCCACGCCGGCGGCCACCAGCGCATCGGCGCAGGGGGGCGTGCGGCCCCAGTGGCAGCAGGGCTCCAGCGTGACATAGGCGGTGGCGCCGCGCGCCGCCGCCCCGGCGCGCTTCAGCGCCTCCGTCTCGGCATGCGGGCGGCCGCCGGGGGCGGTCCAGCCGCGCCCGACCACGGCGCCATCGCGCACGATGACGCAGCCCACCGCCGGGTTGGGCCAGGTGTTGCCGAGGCCACGCGCGGCCAGCGCCAGCGCCGCGCGCAGATGCGCCTCGTCGGCCGCCTCCGCCGCCTGGCCCGGGTCCTGGCCGGCGCCCGTGCTCATGCCGCGGCGCAGGGCAGCGTGCCGCCCGCCGTGGCGCCGGCCAGGGGCTTGGCCAGCACGGTGTGCGGCAGCGGCACCTGCAGCACCGGCTCGGTGCGCTGCCCGGCCGCCTGCATGGCGTAGCCGCGGCGGCGGAACAGGCCGAGGGCGCGCAGATGCCCGCTCGGCACCCGCACCCGCAGGCTCTCCGCCCCGGCCGCGGCCAGATGCCGTTCCATGGCGGCGAGCAGGGCGGAGCCGATGCCCTGGCCGGCCGCCCCGGGCGCCACCCACAGCCCGGTGATGCGCGCCGGCTCGCCGGGCTGTGCCGGCTCGGCCAGGATGCAGCCGAGCGGGCGGCCCTCCGCCTCGGCCAGCAGCAGCGGGCCATGGGCGGCGAAGAGGGCGGCGAAGCGGCCGGCATCGGCGCGGGCGCGCAGCCGCGCCGGCATCAGCGCCGCCGGCCCCTGGGCGAAGGCGGCGGCGGCCATCACCGCCAGCGCCGCCCGGTCGCCCGGCAGGGCCTCGCGCAGCGTGGCCAGAACGGCGGCGGCATTCCCGGCGGCACGGGCCGCGGGATGGAAGAGGATCACCATGGGTCTGTCAGCCGTTGCGGTCGAGCGAGCCGAGAAAGGCCTGGAAATCCGCGGCCTCGCCGAAATTGCGATAGACCGAGGCGAAGCGCACATAGGCCACCTGGTCGAGTTCCTTGAGCGTTTCCATCACCATCTCGCCGATGGCGCGGGAGCTGATCTCGCTCTCGCCCTCGGCCTCCAGCCGGCGCTGGATGCCGTTGACGATGCGCTCCACCCGGTCCTCGTCCACCGGCCGCTTGCGCAGCGCGATGCGGATGGAGCGGGCGAGCTTGTCGCGGTCGAAGGGCACGCGGCGCTGGTCGGACTTCACCACCGTCAGCTCGCGCAGGGTCACCCGCTCGAAGGTGGTGAAGCGGGCGCCACAGGACGGGCAGGACCGCCGGCGGCGGATCGCCGCCCCGTCATCGGCGGGGCGGCTGTCCTTCACCTGCGTGTCCTCGCTGCCGCAGAACGGACAGCGCATCTCCCGCCCCCCTGCCCCGGCCGCTCAGCGGTAGATCGGGAAGCGCTGGCAGAGCGCCAGCACCTCGGCACCGATTTCGGCCTCGACCGCGGCATTGCCCTCCGGCTCGTTGGCGCGGGAGAGGCCGAGCAGCACGCGGCCGATCATCCGCCCGATCTCGCGGAACTCCGCCTCGCCCAGGCCACGCGTGGTGCCGGCCGGCGTGCCGAGGCGGATGCCCGAGGTGACGAAGGGCTTGGCCGGGTCGAAGGGGATGGCGTTCTTGTTGCAGGTCAGGTGGGCGCGGCCCAGCGCCGCCTCGGCCGCCTTGCCGGTCAGGTTCAGCGGGCGGAGGTCGACCAGCATCAGGTGGTTGTCCGTGCCGCCGGTGACGATGCCGGCGCCCTGGGCCACCAGCTCGTCCGCCAGCGCCTTCGCGTTGGCGACGACGGCCCTGGCATAGGCGCGGAACTCGGGGCGCAGCGCCTCGCCGAAGGCCACGGCCTTGGCGGCGATCACATGCTCCAACGGGCCGCCCTGCAGGCCGGGGAAGACGGCGCTGTTGAACTTCTTGGCCAGCGCCTCGTCGTTGGTGAGGATCATGCCGCCGCGCGGGCCGCGCAGCGTCTTGTGGGTGGTGGTGGTCACCACATGGGCGTGCGGGAACGGGCTGTCATGCGCGCCGCCGGCCACGAGGCCCGCGAAATGCGCCATGTCCACCATGAAGGTGGCGCCCACCTCGTCGGCGATGGCGCGGAAGCGGGCGAAGTCCCAGGCGCGGGAATAGGCGGAGCCGCCGGCGACGATCACCTTGGGGCGGCTCTCGCGCGCGATGCGCGCCACCTCCTCCATGTCGATGCGGCCGCTCTCGCGCTCCACCGTGTAGGGCGCCACCTTGAACCACTTGCCGGACTGGTTGGCGGGCGAGCCATGCGTCAGGTGCCCGCCGGCGGCGAGGTCGAGGCCCATGAAGGTGTCGCCCGGCTGCATCAGGGCGAAGAACACCGCCTGGTTGGCCTGGGCGCCGCTGTGCGGCTGGACGTTGGCGAAGCCGCAGCCGAAGAGCTGCTTGGCGCGCTCGATGGCGATGGTCTCGATCTCGTCCACCACCTCGCAGCCACCGTAGTAGCGCTTGCCGGGCAGGCCCTCGGCGTACTTGTTGGTCAGGATCGAGCCCTGGGCCTCCAGCACGGCGCGGGAGACGATGTTCTCGGAGGCGATCAGCTCGATGCCGTCCTGCTGGCGGGTCAGCTCGCGGCCGATCAGCGTGGCGATGTCGGCATCGGCCTCGGCCAGCGGGGCGCCGAAGAAGCGGCCGGCGAGGTGCGCGGGGGACAGCTCGTTCATCGGTTCAGGCCTCCTGGGCGGTGCCGGCGGCGAGGATGCGCGGCGTGATCTTGGCGATGCGACGGTCGTGACGGCCCCCTTCATAGGGGGTGGTCAGGAAGGCGGAGAGCGCGTCCAGCACCACCTCCGGCCCCACGGTGCGGGCGCCGAAGCAGGCGATGTTGGCATCGTTGTGGGCGCGGGTCAGCCGCGCCTCGGTGGTGTTGTGCACCACCACGGCGCGGATGGCGGGGTGGCGGTTGGCGGCGATCGCCATGCCGATGCCGGTGCCGCAGACCAGCACGCCGAAGCGCGCCTGGCCGCCCGCCACCGCCTCGGAGACGGGGTGGGCGAAATCGGCGTAGTCGCAGCTCTCGCTGCCATGGGTGCCGAAGTCGAGCACGGGGTGGCCGGCCGCCTCCAGTGCGGCCCGCAGGCTGTCCTTCAGGGCGACGCCGGCATGGTCGGCGCCGAGGGCGATGGGGGTGTCGGCCGGATTCATGGCGCCCCCGTTACCACGCCTCGCGGCGGCGGGAAATGCAAAGCCCTAGGGCCTGGATGCAGGGCCGGCATGTGCGGCGAGGAAGGCCAGCGCTCTTGGCATGGCGAGCGCCCGCGCGGCGGGGTGGGCGCCGGCCGTCACCCGCCGGCCGTCGGGCAGTTCCAGGGCGCGCGGCGGCGCCTCGCCCGGTGCGTCGAAGCCATGGCCGGCGCCGGGGTAGAGCACCGCCTCCAACCGGCCCGGCGGCTGCGCCGCGGCCCAGCCCTGACAGAAGCGCGCGGGCGTCCAGTCATCCGCCTCGCCCAGCAGCAGCAGGAGGGGAATGGCGGCCATGGTGCCGGCCCGGCGGGCGGCGAGGCAGCCGGGATAGAAGGCCACCGCCGCCCGCACCAGCCCCGGCTCCGCCCGCGCGGCCGCCGCCAGCACCGTGCTGCCGCCATGCGACCAGCCGAGCAGCAGCACCCCGCCAGGCGCGGCCCAGCTCTGGGCCTGCGCCCAGGCGGCGGCGGCCAGGGCATCGGCCGCGCGCACCGGGTCCGGCCGCGCCGGGTGCTCCGGCCGGCCGCAGGCCGGGCCGAGGCCGCGGCTGCCGAAGCTGTCCGGGAACAGCACGGGGTGGCCGGCTTCCACCAGCCGCGCCGCCCAGTCCCGCTCCCGCGCCGGGGCGCGCATCGCCCCTGGCGGGCCGAGGCCGCCGCAGCCATGCAGCGCCACGACTGGAACGCCGAGCGGGGCACCGGCCGGCGGCAGGGCCAGCAGGGCGCGCAGCGGGGTGCCCTCCGGCCCGGGCAGGGTGACGGGCCGCAGCTCCACGGCCCGGGCGGCGGGCGGTGCCAGGGCGAGGAGTGGCAGCAACAGGGAGAGGAACAGGCGGCGCATGCGGCCGAGGCTGCCACCGCCACGCCGCCGCCGGGCATGAAATCGGCGCAAGGCGCAGGGTGGCCATGCGGCCGGCGGGCCAGGGCCGCGCGCATCGCCCCTTCCCCCCCGCCCCCGCCCCGTGGCACCACAGCCCCCACGAAAAGCGGGAGGCGCAGTATGGCCAGCACCAGTAACCCCGAAACCCTCGCCCTGCATGCCGGCTGGCGGGCGGACCCCAGCACCGGCTCCGTGGCGGTGCCGATCCACCAGACCACCAGCTTCCAGTTCCAGGACACCGGCCACGCCGCCCGGCTCTTCGCGTTGGAGGAGGGCGGCAACATCTACAGCCGCATCATGAACCCGACGCTCGACGTGCTGGAGCGGCGCATGGCGGCGCTGGAGGGGGGCGTGGCGGCGCTGGCGCTGGGCTCGGGCCAGGCGGCCAGCAGCTTCTGCGTGATGAACCTCTGCGCGGCGGGGGACAACATCGTCTCCTCCACCGCCATCTATGGCGGCACCTGGAACCTCTTCGCCAACACGCTGAAGCAGTTCGGCATCGAGGTCCGCTTCGTCGACCCGGCCGACCCGCAGGCCTTCGCCGCCGCCTCCGACGACCGCACCCGCGCCTGGTACGCCGAGACGCTGCCCAACCCGAAGCTGGAGGTCTTCCCCATCGCCGAGGTGGCGGCGCTCGGGCGGGGCATGGGCATCCCGCTGATCATGGACAACACGGCGGCGCCGATCCTCTGCCGGCCGCTGGAGCATGGCGCGGCCATCGTCATGCACTCCACCACCAAGTGGATCGGCGGGCATGGCAGCAGCATCGGCGGCATCGTCGTCGATGGCGGCAATTTCGACTGGGCGGCCCACCCGGCACGCTTCCCCACCCTGAACCAGCCCGACCCCAGCTACCACGGCGCCGTCTGGACCGAGGCCGCGAAGCCGATGGGGCCCGTCGCCTACATCCTGCGGATGCGCACCTGCCTGCTGCGCGACATCGGCGCGGCGATGGCGCCGATGAACGCCTTCCTCTTCCTCCAGGGGCTCGAGACGCTGCCGCTGCGGATGGAACGGCACTGCGCCAACGCGCTGCGCGTGGCGGCCTTCCTCGCCGCGCACCCGGCGGTGGCGAAGGTGATCCATCCCTCCGTGGCCAGCGGCCCGGCGCGGCAGCGGGCGGCGCATCTGAAGGGCGGCCTCGGCAGCCTGCTCGGCTTCGAGCTGAAGGGCGGCGCCGAGGCGGGGCGCCGCTTCATCGAGGCGCTGCGGATGTTCTACCATGTGGCGAATATCGGCGATGCGCGCAGCCTCGCCATCCACCCCGCCACCACCACGCACAGCCAGCTCTCGGCCGAGGAGCAGGCGGCGGCCGGCGTCACGCCCGGCTATGTGCGTCTCTCGATCGGCATCGAGCATATCGACGACATCCTGGCCGATCTCGGCCAGGCCCTGGCCGCCGCCGGAGCAACAGCATGACCTCTCCCCTGGGGGCCTTCCCCGCCATCCGCCCCCGCCGCAACCGGCACGATGCCTGGACCCGCCGGCTGGTGGCCGAGCACCGCCTCTCGGTGGACGACCTGATCTGGCCGATCTTCGTCATGGAGGGCAGCGGCGGCATCTCCGATGTGGGCTCCATGCCCGGCGTGCAGCGGGTGACGATCGACCGGCTGGCGCAGCACGTGGCGCCGGCGGTGGAGCTCGGCATCCCCGCCATCGCCCTCTTTCCGATGACGCCGCCGGAGCGGAAGGATGCCGAGGGCACCGAGGCCACCAACCCCGAAAACCTGATGTGCCGCGCCTCCCGCCTGCTGAAGCGGGAATTCCCCGATCTCGGCCTGGTGGGCGACGTGGCGCTCGACCCCTACACCGACCACGGCCATGACGGCGTGATCCGCGACGGCTACGTGGCCAATGACGAATCCCTCGCCATCCTCGCCGCCCAGGCGGTGAACCAGGCGGAGGCGGGCATCGACGTCATCGCGCCCTCCGACATGATGGATGGCCGCGTCGGCGCCATCCGCGCCGCGTTGGACGGGCGCGGGCTGATCCACACCCGCATCATGTCCTACGCCGCCAAGTATGCCTCCGCCTTCTACGGCCCGTTCCGCGACGCGGTGGGCTCGGGCGGCGCGCTGAAGGGCGACAAGAAGACCTACCAGATGGACCCCGCCAATTCCGACGAGGCGCTGCGCGAGGTGGCGCTCGACCTGGCCGAGGGCGCGGACATGGTGATGGTCAAGCCCGGCATGCCCTATCTCGACATCGTCCGCCGGGTGAAGGACCGCTTCGCCGTGCCGACCTACGCCTATCAGGTGAGCGGCGAGTACGCGATGATCATGGCCGCCGTCCGCAACGGCTGGCTGGACCACGAGAAGGCGATGCTGGAGAGCCTGCTGGCCTTCAGGCGCGCCGGCGCCGATGGCGTGCTGACCTATTTCGCGGTGGATGCCGCGCGCAAGCTGCGCGAGCGCTGAAAGGCCGGGGGAGAAGGAATTCTCCCCCGGGCCCCCTCATCTTCTTTCTGTCAGAAAAAGGAGGGGGTTCGGGGGAGTTCCCTCCCCCGACCTTCCCTTACCCCACCGAGGCCCGGTCCAGCCGCTCGACATCTTCCGGATCGAGCCGGAGCGCCGTCGCAGCCAGCAGTTCCTCCAGCTGCTCCAGCTTCGTCGCGCTGGCGATCGGCGCAGTGATGCCGGGCCGCGCCATCATCCAGGCCAGCGCCACCCGCGCGGGCGTGGCGCCGTGCCGCGCCGCCACCGCGTCCAGCGCCGCCAGGATGCCGAGGCCGCGCTCGTCCAGGTACTTGGCGACGCCCTGGCCGCGCGGGCTCTGCCCGAGATCGGCTTCCGAGCGGTACTTGCCGGTGAGGAAGCCGGCCGCGAGGGAGAAATAGGGAATCACCCCCAGCCCTTCCTCCTGGCAGACCGCCTCCAGCGCCGCCTCGTAGCGCATCCGCTCGGCGAGGTTGTAGTGCGGCTGCAGGCTTTCGTAGCGCGGCAGGCCGAGGCGGGCGCTGGTCTCCAGCGCCTCCCGCAGCCGCGGCGCCTCGTGGTTGGAGGCGCCGATGGCGCGCACCTTGCCCTCCCGGATCAGTTCCGCGAAGGCGCCGAGCGTCTCCTCCAGCGGCGTCTCCGGGTCGTCCTTGTGCGCCTGGTAGAGGTCGATCCGCTCGACGCGCAGGCGGCGCAGCGAATCTTCCACGGCGCGGCGGATATAGGCGGCGGCCAGCCCCTTGCGGTCCGGCGCCAGCTCCATGCCCACCTTGGTGGCGATCACCACCTTCTCCCGCCGCCCGCCGCCCTGGGCCAGCCAGTTGCCGATCACCGTCTCCGACTCGCCGCCCTGGTGGCCGGGCGCCCAGACGGAATAGACATCGGCGGTGTCGATGAAATTGCCGCCCGCTTCCACGAAGCGGTCGAGCAGGCGGAAGCTGTCCGCCTCGCCCGCCGTCCAGCCGAAGACGTTGCCGCCGAGGCAGAGGGGCGAGACGCGCAGGCCGGAGCGGCCGAGTTCGCGCAGTTCCATGGCGGAATCTCCTTCCTGTCAGCCGGTCAGTATTGGCGCTTCCGGCCGGATGGGAAGCGCCGGATGCGCGGAGGGCGGCCCCCTGGCCGGGAGCCGCCCTCCGCAGCCAGGTCAGGCGCTGTGCCTCAGCCGCGCGGCACGGGGCGGCGCGGCGGCTGCGGCGGCACGATGGTCGGCGCCGGCAGGGCGAAGGCGGAGCGCAGCTCGCCCGCCATGAAGCGCTGCGCCTCGCCGGCACGGGCCAGCAGCTGCGGATCGGCGCCGAAGAACTCGTGCGTCACGCCCGGGTAGTCCTGCGCCACCACCTGCACGCCCGCCGCGCGCAGCTTGTCGGCCAGCATCATGCCGTCGCTGCGCAGCGGGTCGATCTCGGCGGTGACGATGACGGCCTTGGGCAGGCCGCGCAGCTCGGCCCGGCCATAGACATTC
This sequence comes from Teichococcus aestuarii, assembly GCF_003116135.1. GTDB lineage: Bacteria > Pseudomonadota > Alphaproteobacteria > Acetobacterales > Acetobacteraceae > Pseudoroseomonas > Pseudoroseomonas aestuarii. Next base: position 100,541 of record NZ_PDOA01000003.1, read on the forward strand.
AGCCGCGGGTCCTGCAGCTCGGCCGGGCCGCTGGTGTACTTCTCGACGAACCAGCGCATCATCGCCGCGTTCAGCGGCTTGGCCATGGCGTTCTCGCGGTAGGAGGGCGTGGTCATGTCGGTGCCGGCCACCGGGTAGATCAGGCCCATTGCCACCGGCAGCGGCGCGCGCGCCTCGCGGGCCGACATGGCGGTGGTGATCGCCAGGTTGCCGCCGGCGCTCTCGCCCACCACGGCCACGCGGGAGAGGTCGGCGCCAAGCTGCGCCGCGTTCTGCACCGCCCAGATGTAGGAGGTGTAGGCGTCGTCATGCGCGGAGGGGAACTTGTTCTCCGGCGCCTGGCGGTAGTGCACCGAGAGCACCACGGCCTGCGCCTCGGCGGCCAGGGCGCGGGCCGAGGCGTCGTAGGTGTCGAGGTCGGCGATGACGAAGCCGCCGCCATGGTAGTAGACGATCAGCGGCAGCAGGGCGCGCGGCGGCTGGCCGGCGCGCGGCGGCTCCACGGGGCTGTAGAGGCGGGCCATCAGCGGCCCGGCATTGCCCGGGATCTCCAGGTCGCGCACCACCGGTAGCGGGCGCGGCGCGACGGGCAGGCCCTGGGCGCGCAGCCGGTGCTTCACCGCGTCGGCCATGCCGGGCTGGCGGCGCGCTTCCTCGGCGCTCAGTGTCTCGATCGGCTTGGGGTTCAGCGCCTGCAGGCTCTCCAGCAGCGCACGCATCTGCGGATCGGCCTTGCCGGTCGGGTCGGCGGGGGGCAGCGGCATCGGCTCGGTGGCGCAGGCGGCCACCAGACCGGCCAGGCCCATCGGCAGCAGCAGGCTGGCGCGGCGGGACATCATCGTCATCAGTATCTCCTCGGGAGCCACCCGCGTGTCGGCGGGCGGCCTTGCGAGGGCGGAACGTCAGGCCGGCGCTTTTGGTTGCCCGGCTCCCGCTTGCGGCCCGGAGCGGGAGGAGGCGCCGCCGCCCTCCCCCGCCCCGCCTGTTCAGACGATAAAGCTCAGACGATGCCTCCCTGGCGCATCGCCGCGATCTCCGCCTCCGAGTAGCCGAGGCCGGAGAGCACGCTCTCCGTGTGCTGCCCCAGCACCGGCGCGGCGGAGCGGTAGTCGGGCGGGGTGGCGGAGAGCTTCACCGGGTTGGCGATGACCTTCACGCTCTCGCCCGAGGCGTGCGGCATCTCCACCACCATGTTGCGCGCCACCACATGCGGGTCGGCGAAGACATCCTTCAGCGTGTTGATCGGGCCGCAGCCGATCTTCAGCGCCTCCAGCTTCTCGATCCACTCCTTGGTGGGGCGGGTCTTCGTCACCGCCGTCAGCGTCTCGGTCACCAGGGCGCGGTTGCCGACGCGGGCGGCGTTGGTGGCGTAGCGCTCGTCGGCCAGCAGGTGCTCCAGCGCGAAGTTCTTGCAGAAGCGCTCGAAGGTCGGGTCGTTGCCGATGGAGAGCACCATGTAGCCATCGGCGGTGGGAAAGACCTGGTAGGGCACGATGTTGGGGTGCTGGTTGCCGAGGCGCGGCGGGTTCTCGCCGGTGGCCAGGTAGTTCATGCCCTGGTTGGCGAGCCAGGCCACATGCGTGTCCAGCATGCCGATGTCGATCTGCTGGCCCTGCCCTGTCGCCTGCTTGTGGCGCAGCGCCGCGAGCACGCCGATGGTGCCGTAGAGGCCGGCGAACAGGTCGGCCACCGGGATGCCCACCTTCTGCGGCTCGCCCTCCGGCTCGCCGGTGAGCGACATGACGCCGCCCATCGCCTGGATCAGCGCGTCGTAGCCCGGGCGCGGCGCATAGGGGCCGGTCTGGCCGAAGCCGGTGATCGAGCAGTAGATCAGCCCCGGATACTTTTCCTTCAGCTGCTCCCAGCCGAGGCCGTACTTGGCGAGCGCGCCGACCTTGAAGTTCTCGACCAGGATGTCGGCCGTCTCCAGCAGCTTGTGGACGATGGCCTGGCCCTCGGGGCGGGCGATGTCCACCGTCACCGACTGCTTGTTGCGATTGACGCCGACGAAATAGGCGCTCTCCCGCGTGTTCGGCACATAGGGCGGGGCGAAGCCGCGGGTGTCGTCGCCCGCCTCGGGGCGCTCGATCTTGATCACCTCGGCACCCAGGTCGCCCAGCATCTGCGTGCAGGTGGGGCCCGCCAGCACCCGGGTCAGGTCCACCACGCGCAGGCCCCTCAGCGGGCCGGTCGGCTCAGTCATCGCTTCTGTCTTCCGTTTGCTGTCAACACTTACCACGGGTCGGGCGGCGTCGGCCGGCTTTCCGGCCACGCCCCATCAAGCCAGAAGCGGCGGCGGAGGGCCAGCCCACCCAAGCCGCTTCCGGCATGCCTCTCACAGCCAGCCGGGCACGATCAGCACCGCCCAGGCCAGCAGCGGCCCCGCCACCACGACGAGGCCGCTGTAGACGAGGAAGCGGCGGAACAGCTTCTCCCGCTCGCCCTCCGGCGCGTTGGCCAGCACCAGCGCGCCATTGGTCGAGAAGGGGCTGACATCGACAATGGTGGCCGAGATGGCCAGCGCGGCGATCATGCCGACCGCCCCGACCTCGCCCCCCGCCAGGAAGGGCACGGCGAGCGGGATGATGGCCCCCAGCACGCCGGTGGAGGAGGCGAAGGCCGAGACCACGCCGCCGATGTAGCAGAGCAGCAGCGCCCCCAGCAGCGGCGCGCCGAGGGCCACGACGCTGCCGCTCACCAGATCGACCGCGCCCGATTTCTGCAGCACGCCGACATAGGTGATGACGCCGGCGATCAGCAGCACGGTGGACCAGCTCACCTTGTCCACCGTGCCCTTCTGGGATTCGGGCGCCACCAGGGCCAGCGCCACGGCCACGGTGATGGCCATCAGGCCGACGTTCAGCCCGAAGGCGAGCGAGCCGACGCCGAGCACGAGCAGCCCCAGCAGCGTCAGGCCGCGCTGGGCGTCGAGGGCGGGCACGGCGTGCGGCTCCCCGCCCTTCGGCGCGGCGGGGGTGCCGCCATGGCCACGCACCGGCAGCGAGGGGCGGCCGCCTTCCTCGAACTCGTCATGCGCCACGCCGTCGCGCCGGCCGATCAGCCGGGCACCGCCGAAGACGAAGTACACCGCCACGGCGACCGCCAGGTTGAACAGCAGGCTGGCCAGGAACAGCACCATCTCGTCGCCCGGCAGCCCGGCGCGCTCGACGATCTGGTTGGTGATGCCGCCATAGATCGAGATGGGTGAGAAGCCGCCGCCCTGCGCGCCATGCACCACCAGCAGGCCCATCATCAGCGGGTCGATGTTGTAGTGGCGGGCGAAGCGGAGCGCGATGGGCGCGATGATCGCCACCGCCGCCGGACTGACCGCGCCGATGGCGGTGAGGATGGCGGCGACGCCGAACATCACCCAGGGAATGGCGGCGATGCGCCCGCCCACCGCCCGCACCGCCCAGTGCACCAGCAGGTCGATGGTGCCGTTCTTCTGCGCGATGGCGAAGAGGTAGGTAATGCCCACCAGGGTGACGAACAGGTCGCCCGGGAAGCCGGCCAGGATCTGGCTGGCCGTCATGCCGACCGCGAAGACACCGATGAGGAAGGCCAGGGCGAAGGCCAGCGCGCCCATGTTGATGGGCAGCGCCGTGCCCAGGATGAACATCACGACAAGCCCCATCGTGGAGGCGAGAGCGGGTGACATGGTCTTGGATCGTTCCTGCGGCTGGACGGGGCCGATGGGCTGCCGGTGGCTTCTTGGCGCCTGTGCGTTGCGGAAAGGCGGCGCGGCGCGGGGCCGCCTTCCTGTTCGGTGCCCCCGGCGCCGCGCTGCCGCTTGGCCCGGGGCTTTAGGGCAGAACGGGCGGGCGGTGGAACCCTCCCCCGCCGCCTGTCCCGCCCGCCGGGGCCATGGCCCCGCGGGTCAGGAGGCGGCGTTCTCGCGCGGGGGCGGGGCGGGCGCGGCCGGCTCCGGCGCCCCGCCGCTGCCGCCCAGCAGGCGCGGCAGCCGGGCGCGGGCGCCGCCGGTTGCCGGCGCCGGCAGGCGCGGCTGGGCCAGCATGGCCTCCACCGCCGCCGAGCGCGCCACCGTGCCGGAGCGGGTGAAGGCCTCGTGGTTGGCCTCGATGCTGTCGGGGTCGTAGAGGTAGTTCACCATCACCCCGTGCGATTCCTCCAGGCCACGCGGCGCGGTGTTGCCCAGCCAGTTGATGCGCTCCAGCCGCGCGCCATTGCCGAGGTGGAAGCGCGCCACCGGGTCGATGTTGCCCATGCCGGTGTTGGGGCGGGTCAGGTACTCGGCGGCCAGCCGCATCAGCGGGCCGCGCAGCGCCGCCTCGCGCGCCGGGTCGCGCCACCACTCGCCCTCGGCCACCTGCTCCAGCAGCGCGGCGGTGGAGAGGGGCCCGGCCTCGGCCACGCTCTCCTCCTGCGCGGGCGGCAGCAGGGCGGCCAGCGCGCCCCGCTCCTCCGGGGTGAGGGCCTGGCCATCGCGGTCCAGCCGGCGCTTCAGCCAGCGGCGGAAGCCCGGCACGGGCGAGAGGGTGGAGAAGTGCTTCAGCCCCGGCAGGTCGGCCTTCAGCTCCTCCACCACCTGCTTGATCAGGAAGTTGCCGAAGGAGATGCCGCGCAGCCCCTCCTGGCAGTTGGAGATGGAGTAGAAGATGGCGGTGTCGAACCCGGCGGGCGGCTGCGGCGCCGGGTCGCGGCTGAGCGCCAGCAGCGGCTGGATGGCGCCGGCCAGCCCCTTCACCAGCGCCACCTCGACGAAGATCAGCGGCTCGCCCGGCAGGGCGCGGTGGAAGAAGCCGAAGCAGCGCCGGTCCGGCGCGAGGCGGCGGCGGAGGTCCTCCCAGCCCTGGATCTCGTGCACCGCCTCGTAGCGGATCAGCTTCTCCAGGATGGCGGCGGGGGTGTCCCAGTCGATCCGGCGCAGCTCCAGGAAGCCGCGGTTGAACCAGGAGGTGAAGAGGTGGCGCAGGTCGGAATCCAGCGGCTTCAGCGCCGGCTCGCGCTTCAGCCCGGCCAGCAGCTCGGTGCGCAGCGCCACCAGCGCGGCGGTGCCGCCGGGCGCCATGTTCATCCGCCGCAGCAGCTCCTGGCGGGGCGGCTCGGCGCATTCGAACAGCGCCATGGCCCGCTCGGCCGAGGGCTCGGCCAGGTAGGCCTCAGCGGCGGCGCGCAGGCTCTCCTGGTCGGGCAGGAAGTTGCCGGCGAGGAAATGGCGGAAGGCGGCGCGGTCGCCCGCCTCCAGCGTGCCCAGCACCTGCAGCAGCTCGCGCGCCACGGCCGCGCCGGAGGCCTCGCCCCGCTCGGAGAGCAGCGCCATGGCCAGCAGCCGCGCGCGGTCCAGCGGCGGGGTGGCGGCGCCGGGCACGTCGGCATAGGGCCGGCCGCGATCGGCGATCCCGGACCAGAGCCGCTCGATCCAGGTGCGCGCGCCAAGGGTGATGGACAGCGCCATGGAACTTCCTCCCGCATAGCGGGGCGTGCTACCCGCAGCCCCAGGCCAGCCAGTAGAGCGCAGGCCAGGCGGTACGGGAACCGGAAATTATGCGGCGCCCCGTTCCGCATGAACTTTTGTATGCAAAACTCCGCGGATCAGTTCGCTTCGCCCACAATTTCCCGGAGATCACCCTGCATGAAGCGCGCCAGCGCGGCGCTGGCGGAAAGCATGTGCGCCCGCATCAGCTGCGCCGCCTCGTCCCCTGCCCCGCGCAGCATACGCTCCAGCACCGCTTGGTGCTCGGCATAGGATTGCTCGATGCGCCGGTCGCCCCGGTACTGGGCGCGGCGATAGGGGGCCAGGCGCTGCCGCAGCCCCGCCGCGTGCTCGGCCAGCACGCCGTTGTGGGTGCCGCGGTAGATCAGCTCGTGGAAGCCCTGGTTGTAGGCATCATAGGCCGCCAGCGCCCCGGGCCGCTCCTCCGGGCAGGGGTGGAAGCCGGCCTGGAGCGCCTGGAGGGCGAAGCGCTCGGTGGCCGTCATCCGCCAGGTAGCGAAGCGGGCGCACATCGCCTCCGTCTCGGCCAGCAGTTCGAACAGCTCGCCCAGCCGCTCCAGCGAGACCCGCGCCACCCGGGCGCCCCGGCGCGGGGTGATCTCCACCATGCCCTGCGCCGCCAGCTCGCGCAGCGCCTCGCGCACCGGGGTTCGGGAGGCGCCGAAGCGCCCGGCCAGCGCGCCCTCGTCGATCTCGCTGCCGGGCGGCAGGCGGCCGGCGGTGATGTCGTCGGCCAGGCGCAGGCGGATGGTCTCGGCCAGGGTGGGCGATGCAAGGCTCATGGGGGCGGATGCTGCCCCCGCCCCGCGCCCGCCACAAGACGCACACCACGAGGCAGGGCGCCGGGTCAACTTGATGGGTTGCCGGGATGGGTTGCCGGCATGGGTTGCCCTGGCGCGTGGCCCGGCGCATCGTCCGCGGCCAAACCGTTTCCGCGGCCGGGCCGTTCCGGCCGAACCAGGAGGAAAGCCATGCTCGACCGCCCGAACCCCGCCCCGGAGGCCCCCTGCCTGGACCCCTTCGCCCTGGCGAAGGCGCTCTCGGGCGTGCATTTCATCGGCGGCCGCTACACCCCGGCCCGCTCGGGCCGCACCTTCGCGGTGGTGAACCCCGCCACCGGCGGGACGGTGGCCGAGGCGGCGGACGGGGATGCCGCGGATGTCGAGGCCGCGGTGGCCGAGGCGGCGCGCGCGCAGAAGGAATGGGCCAAGGTGCCCGCCCGCAAGCGCGGCGCGCTGGTGCACAAGGCGGCGCAGCTGATCCGCGAGCATGTCGAGGAGCTGTCGCGGCTGGTGGCGCTCGAGACCGGCAAGGCGCTGCGCACGGAGAGCCGCGTCGAGGCCAACAACGTGGCCGACATCTTCGAGTTCTTCGGCGGCCTCGGCGGCGAGATCAAGGGCGAGACGGTGCCCTTCGCGCCGGAGGTGCTGAACATCACGGTGCGCGAGCCGCTCGGCGTGGTGGGTGCCATCATCCCCTGGAACATCCCGATGATGCTGATGGCGCTGAAGGCGGCGCCCGCGCTGGTCGCCGGCAACAGCATCGTCGTCAAGTCGGCGGAGGAGGCGCCGCTCGCGGTGCTGCGCATCGTCGAGCTGATGAACCGCGTGCTGCCGGCGGGCGTGTTCAACATCCTCTCCGGCCAGGGGCCGGAATGCGGCGCGCCGCTCGTCGAACATAAGCTCGTGAAGAAGGTGACCTTCACCGGCTCGGTCGAGACCGGCAAGATCATCTACCGCGCGGCGGCGGAGAAGCTCATCCCCGTCACGCTCGAACTCGGCGGCAAGTCGCCGATGATCGTCTTCGCCGATTGCGATTTCGAAAAGACCGTGCAGGGCGCGCTGACCTCCATGCGCTTCACCCGCCAGGGGCAGAGCTGCACGGCGGCCAGCCGCATCTTCGTCGAGCGCCCGATCTACGAGAAGTTCGTGGCCGAGATGGCCAAGCGGGTCGATGCCATGGTGATGGGCGACCCGCTGGACGAGAAGACCGACATCGGCACCATCATCTCGCCCGGCCAGTTCGAGAAGGTGCAGGGCTTCATCGAGGAGGGGAAGGCCACCGCCGGCGCCGAGGGCCGCGCCTGCTCGGCGATGCCCGCCGATCCCGCGCTGAAGAAGGGGCTGTTCATCCAGCCGCACATCTTCACCGGGCTCGACAAGGAGAGCCGCCTGGTGCGCGAGGAGATTTTCGGCCCCGTCACCGTCGTGTTTCCCTTCGACGACGCGGAGGCGGTGCTGGAGGCGGCCAACGACACCGAGTTCGGCCTCGCCGCGAGCGTCTGGACCAACAACCTCAAGATCGCGCTCGGCTTCGCCCACCGCATCGAGGCGGGGCTGGTGCAGGTGAACCAGAACCTCGTCGTGCAGCCGAACCTTTCCTATGGCGGCGTGAAGGCCTCGGGCCTCGGCAAGGAGGCGAGCCTGGAATCGATGCTCGAGCACTTCACGCACAAGAAGACCATCATGGTGAACATGGCCTGAGGCCGTTCGCCGACATCGCCCGCTTCGTAAGTTTTCGTCACGAAGCGGGCGATACTGCGGGGGCCGTGGCCTGAACAACGCAATGTGCTTCGCGCGCCGCAGGGGTTTCGGCTAGGCCGGTCACGCCTGCCTGAATTGTCCTGCGCGGTCATCTGGGGGCAGGCAGCCTCAGAGATTGGCATGGCATGAGCACTGGAAAGCTGCAGGACAGGACCGCGCCGAAACCCCGAAGACCTGCCCGCTTCCGTGTCCACATCCTGCGGCTGGTGCTCGCCACGGCGCTGCCGCTGGTGGCACTCTCGGCCGGCCTCGCGGTGTGGACGGCGCAGGAGCAGCGCGGCGACATGCTGCGCGCCATGGCAGACACCGCCAACGCGTTGCAGCTCGCGGTCGACCGCGAGCTGCGCGTCACCATCGCGGCGTTGGAGGTGCTTTCCACCTCGCCCGACCTCGACCGCGCCCTGCAGCAGGAGGCGGCGGAGCAGGCGCTGGCCTCGTTCCACGCCCAGGCCTCGGCGCTGGTGGCGCGCCGCACGGCGGCGCTGCTGAATGTCAGCCTCTACTCGGTCGGGACAGCCCGCCAGGTGCTGAACACGCTGGTGGTCCCCGGCGCGGTGCTGCCGGCCGGCCGGCCGATGCGCTTCCCGCCCCGCCCGGAGACCGCCGGGCAGGAGGCCCCCGCCTTCATGCGCGCCGTGCTGCAGGGGGACGAGCCCTATGTCTCGGACCTCTACTGGCCGGCCCTGGCGCGCAACTGGGTGGTGGCCGTGGCCCTGCCGGTGCGGCGGGAGGGGCGCACCATCGCCGTGCTGGCGGCCAATCTCCGCCCCGAGGGCATTGCCCGCATCCTGCAGGACCAGTCGCCGCCGCCGGGCTGGATCGCCTCCGTGGTGGACCGCTCCGGCATCGTCGTCGCGCGCTCGCTGGAGCAGGAGGTGTGGCTCGCGCAGCCCGCCACGCCGGAGATCCGCGCCTTCCTGCAGGCCGGCCAGGGCCGGGGCGGGCTGGTCCGCACCCATTCCTACGACAAGGTGCCGGTCTACGCCGCGGTCCGCCGCACCGGCACCATGCCCTGGATGGTGGTCTACGCGGCGCCGCGCCTGCAGGTGGACGGCCCGCTCTGGCGGGCGCTCGGCCTCGCCAGCGTGGGCGGGCTGTGCGCCGCCCTCCTGGCCGCGCTGGCCGCGCTGTGGCTCGGCCGCATACTGGGGCGGGAGATCGAGGGGCTGGGCATCGACGCCGCCGCCGTCGCCCTGGCGGAGGCACCGCCCCCGGCCCGTGCCTCCGCCACGGTGCGGGAGGTGGCCATGGCGCGGGCCAGCCTGATCCGCGCCGGCGAGGCGCTGCGCCTGCGCGCCCGTGCCAAGCGGGAGGCCGAGGCCAACCAGGCGCTGCTGGTGCGCGAGGTGGACCACCGCGCCAAGAACGCGCTGGCCGTGGCCCTTTCCCTGGTGCGGCTGGCCCCGCGCGACGTACCGCCGGAGCGCTTCGCCACCTCGGTGGAGGGGCGTGTCGCCGCCATGGCGCGGGCGCACGCGCTGCTGGCCAGCCATGCCTGGCTGGGGGCCGAGCTGCGCGCGGTGGCGGAGGGCGAGCTGGCCGCGCACCAGGGCGCCGTCCGCATCGACGGCCCGCCGGCCCGCATCGCCGCGATCGCCGTGCAGCCGCTGTCCATGCTGCTGCATGAGATGTCCGCCAATGCGGTGCGGCATGGCGCGCTGAGCCACCCGGAGGGACGCCTCTCGCTGAGTTGGGCCTTCACCGGCCAGGATGGCGGGCTGCGCCTGTTGTGGGAGGAGAGCGGCGTGCCGCAGGCCGACACCGCGCCGCCCGACCTGCCGCCACCGCGCCCCGGCTTCGGGCTCCGGCTGGTGCGGCAACTGGCCGAGCGGCAGCTGGGCGGCCTGCTGCGCCTGGTCTGGGGCGAGGATGGGCTGCGCGCCTCCCTCACCCTGCCGGCCCGGCATGTCAGCGCGCCGGACGGCCCCGCCTGGCGCACCGCCGCGCCGATCCTGGCCACCCCGGCCGAGGCCGCCACGGCGCTGCTGCCGCTGATCGACGACCCCTCCTCTCCGCCCAGCGTGCTGGTGGTGGAGGATGAGTCGATGCTGGCACTGGAGGCGGCGGTGCTGCTGCAGGAGATGGGCTGCACGCCGGTGGGCCCGGCGCACACCCTGCAGGAGGCGCTGGCCCTGGCAGCCGGCACGCCGCGGCTGAGCGCCGCGTTGCTGGACGTGAACCTGGCCGGCGAGGTGGTCTTCCCGCTCGCCGAGGTGCTGCGGGCGCGGCAGGTGCCCATCATCTTCATCACCGGCTATGGCAGCGATGCCGAGCTGTCCGTCCATGCCGCGGCGGCCACGGCGGTGCTGCGCAAGCCCTATGCGCGCGGCGCCCTGGCCGAGGCGCTGGGCCGTGCCCTGCGCCACCGCCCGGAGCCGGGCACCGCCTGAGGCGGCGCGGCGGCGGTTCAAAAGCCGCCCCGCGCATGGCAGGGTGGGCGCCCATGCGCCTTCCCCTCCCCGCGATCGCCAGCGACCGCCGATTCCTCATCATGCTGGCCCTTGGCTTCTCCGCCGGGGTTCCGCTGCCGCTCACCGCCTTCGTGCTGCGGCAGTGGATGTCGGAAGCCAACATTCCGCTCACCGCCATCGGGCTGACGGCGCTGATCGGCCTCTCCTACTCGCTGAAATTCCTCTGGGCGCCGCTGATCGACCATGCGGCGCCGCCCTTCTTCCGCCGCTGGGGCCGGCGGCGCGGCTGGCTGGCCAGCATCCAGCCGGTGCTGGCGCTCGCCATCCTGGCGCTCGGCTTCACCAACCCGGCCGTGGCGCCGGAGATCACGGTGGCGGTCGCGGTGCTGGTGGCCTTCCTCTCCGCCAGCCAGGACATCGTGGTGGATGCCTACCGCATCGAGTTCCTGGAGGAGCGGCAACAGGGCCTCGGCCTCGCCTACTATGTCTGGGGCTATCGCGGCGCGCTGCTGGCCTCCAACGCCGGCGCGCTGACGGTGGCCGAGTTCGCCGGCTGGACGGCAGCCTTCGCCTATTGCGCGGCGCTGGTGGGCATCGGCTTCGTCGCGGTGTGGCGCGGGCCGGAGCCGGCGGCGGCGCCCGCCTCGGCGCTGGGCTGGTCGGCGCGGCTGCGCGCCGCGGTGGTGGACCCCTTCGCCGATTTCGTCCGCCGCCCCTACTGGCTCTGGATCCTGCTGTTCATCGCCCTGTTCAAGCTGGGCGAGGCGCTGGCGGGGGTGATGACGGCGCCCTTCTACCGCGATCTCGGCTTCTCCCGCACCGAGGTGGCGGCGGTCTCCAGCGTGTTCGGCCTGTTCGCCACGCTGCTCGGCGCGCTGGCGGGGGGCTGGCTGGTGGTGCGCATCGGCACCGCCCGCGCCCTGGTGCTGACCGGCCTGACGCAGATGCTCTCCAACCTGATGTACGTGGCGCTCGCCCATGCCGGGCACGACATGCCCATGCTCTGGGCCCAGGTGGGCGTCGAGAACTTCACCGACGGCCTGGCCGACGCCGCCTTCGTCACCTACCTCTCCAGCCTCACCAGCCGCGCCTTCACCGCCACGCAATACGCGCTGCTCTCCTCGCTGGCGGCGGTGCCGCTGCGCACGCTGGGCGCCAGTTCCGGCTCCCTCGCCGAATGGCTGGGCTGGGCGGATTTCTTCCTGCTCACCACCTTCGCGGCGCTGCCGGCCATGGGGGTCATGCTGTTCCTGCTGGCACGTCTGCCGCCGGCGCGGCGACACCCGCCGGAAGAGAGTTCGGCGCTGCCTGCATCGGAAAGCTGAGTCGCGGCGTTACAGAGGTCCCGCACTCGCACCGGAGGCCCTGCCCGTGCCATCCCATCGCCATGCGCTCGAGATGTTCGCGCGGCTCGGCTACGCCGCGCGCGGCGCGGTCAGCCTGATTATCGGCTCGCTGGCGCTGCTGGCGGCCGTCGGGCCCGGCGGCCAGGCCACAGGCTCGAAGGGGGCGCTGCGGGAGCTGCTGCTGCACCCCTTCGGCGGCGTCCTGCTGGGCGTGGTGGGGCTCGGCCTGTTCGGCTTCGCCCTGTGGCGGGCCCTGCAGGGGCTGCTCGATGCCGACAACCATGGCCACGGCGCCAAGGCGCTGGCCATCCGTGGCGGCGCCCTGATCTCGGCGGTCGCCTATACCGGCCTCGGCATCTCCGCCTTCGGCCTCCTGCTCGGCCGCGGCGGCGGCGGCGGCGGCGACGACCAGTCGGCGCAGGACTGGACGCGCTGGCTGCTGGCCAAGCCGGCGGGCGAGGTGCTGGTGGCGCTGATCGGGCTGATCGTCATGGGGGTGGGCGTGGCGATGCTGGCGCGCGGCTGGCGCGCCTCCTTCACCCGCCACCTGCGCTGCCCCGCCGAGGCCTCCCACTGGGTGGTGCCGCTCGGCCGGCTCGGCTTCGCGGCGCGCGGGGTGGTGTTCCTCATCATCGGGCTGTTCCTGGTGGTGGCCGCCTGGCAGTCCGACCCGCAGGAGGTGCGCGGCCTGGGCAGCGCCCTGCTGGCCCTCCAGGCGCAGCCCTTCGGCCGCGTGCTGTTCGGGGTGGTGGCGCTGGGCCTGGCCGCCTTCGGCGCCTTCGAGTTCGCGGAGGCGCGCTACCGCCGCATCGACGCGCCCGGCTGAGCCGGGGCGCTCAGCGCTCCGCCCGCCAGCGCAGCCAGGGCGCCAGCTCCGGAACACGGCGCGGCAGGGGCAGCGGCCCGGTCAGGCGCAGGCCGAATTCCGGCCCCTCCGCGTCGCGCAGCGCCAGCATCAGGTCCATGCCAGCCCGTGCCAGGTCCACCTCGCCGGCCAGGGTGGCGCCAGCCGTCTCGGCCATGGCCATGCGCCCCTGCTCCAGCACCGCGCGCCCGGACTGGATGCGCGCGGCGAGGTCGAATGCCTCGAAGGCGGTTGCGCCATCGCCCAGCGCGGCCCGCAGCCCGGCCTCGGCGGTGCCGGAATCGGTACGCTCGGCGGCGGCCAGGGCCCCGCGCAGGTCGGCGCCGGCGAGGATGCCGTCGCGCACCGAGAACCGCGCCTGGCCTTCCAGCGTGGCGAGCAGGGCGGCGGGGCTGTGGCCCGTGGCGCGCAGCCGCACCTCCCCCTCCACCCGCCCGGCCGAGAGGTCGAGCGGCAGGCCGGTGAGCGGGCCGGTCAGGGCGACACCCGAGACATTGCCCTGCACGGCCAGGGTGGGCGGGCTGGCGGCACCGTCCAGCCGCAGCGCGCCGGAGAGGCGCCCGCCGGCAAGCTGGCCGCGGAGGCCCTCCAGCGCGAGGGTGCCATCCTGCAGGCGCAGCGTGGCGGAAGCCTGCTCCAGCACCGGCAGCCCCACCGGCTCCACGCGCTGCGCCGCCAGCGCCAGCTCGGCATCCAGCAGCTGGAGCCCTTCCAGCACCATCGGCTCGCGCGAGCGCCAGTCGAGGCCCGGCAGCAGCAGCCGCTCGGCCGAGACGCGCCCGGTCAGGCGTGGCTGGCGCGCGCCCTGCGCCAGGCTGAGCTGCCCGCTCAGCCGCAGCCCGGCGGCGACCAGGTCGAAATTCTCCGCCGTCAGCTCCTGCGGCGAGAGCGCGACATTGGCGATGAGCGAGAGCGAGCCCTCATCCAGCCAGCCAGGCAGGGCGAGGCTGGCCAGCTCCGCCAGCAGGCGGGGCGCGCCCGGGTGGCGCAGCGTCAGCGCGCCGGCGTAGCGCGGCAGGGCGAGGTCCAGCGTGCCGTTCAGCTCCGCCCGCAGGTCGCCCAGCTCCAGCCCGCCGCGCAGCGCCAGCGCGCCGGCGGGGCCGCTGCCGGAGAGCCGCAGCGAGAGTGGCGCCCCCGCGATCGGCATGTGGTCCGGCCAGCCGCCGGGCAGCAGCGCCAGCAGCGGCGCCGCGACGGGAGCGCTCACTTCCAGCGCCAGGTCGGTCAGCCGCGGTGCCGGGCCGAGCTGCGCAACGCCAGAGAGGGCCAGCTCGCTCTCCGCCAGGCGGGCGGCGAGGCGGCGCGCGGTGAGGCGGCCATTCTCCAGCGCGGCGTCGGCGGAGAGGCCCTGGAAGGTCAGGCCGCGCCATTCAGCCTGCTCGGCGGAGAGGCGCAGATTGGCGTCGATGCCGGCCAGGCGCGCCTGGATGGCAGGCCAGCCGATGCCGGATGGCAGCCAGCCATCCAGCGCCAGCTTCTCGAAATTCAGCCCGAGTCCCAGCGCCGGCCGCGGGCCGAAGCGCAACACCCCGGCGCCGGAGACCCGGTTGCCGTCCAGCGTGGCGGTGAATTCAGGAATGGCCGCCTGGTTCTCGTCCAGCGTCAGGCGCAGCCTGCCCTCGCCACGGCGCAGGTGGGAGGGATCGGTGCCCTCCAGCGGCAGGCCAAGGGCGGCGAGGGTGGCGCGCAGCCCCTCGCCCCGGAAGCGCAGCGCCGCCTCCAGCCGGCCGGCGCCGGGCCGGCCGGTGGTGGCGCCGTCCAGCTCGATCTCGGTGTCGCCCGGCAGCAGGGCGCCGATATTGGTCAGCGTCAGGCGCTCGCCATCCAGGGAGAGGGCGCCGCGCAGCCGGCGCAGCGTCACGCCGCGCAGCTGGGCGGCCTCCGCCGTCAGGTCCAGGCCGAATGGCAGGGGCGGCCCGCCGGCGCCACGCAGCGCCGCCACCCACGGGTCCAGTTCCACCCGGCCGGTCTGCAGCGCGATGTCGAGGCGCGGCACGGGGCTGACGCGCAGCGTGGCGGCGCCGCGCGCCGGGCTGCCGGCGATGTCGAGGCTCAGATCCTCCGCCGCCAGCAGCTCGGCCGTGACGCTGAGCCGGCCGCGCAGCCGGAAGCTGCCCGGCGGCGCCGGCAGCAGCGCCGCGAGGTCGCTGCCGCCGCCCTGCAGGCTGCCCTCGAAGCCACCCTCCGGCAGCAGCACGCCGCTGGCGGAGACGGAGGCGCGGGCGCCGCTCAGCGTCAGCGCCAGCGGCGCGATGCCATCCCAGCCCGGGCGGCCGAGCGTGGTCTCGAAGGCCACCTCGGTCTGCCGCCAGCGGAACTGGCCGTCGATGCGCAGCGCATCGGCCGGGCCGCCGGCGGCGAGATCGGCCTCCACCTGCTCCAGCGCCACCTGGCCGAGGATGATGCGGGAATCCTGGATGCGGCCCTGCAACCCGGTGAGCCAGGGTGGCGGGCGGAAGGGCTGGCCGGGCGCCGGCGGCCAGGGCAGGCGGATCTCGGCGCCGACCACCGCCACCTCGCGCGGCTCCAGCTCCAGCCGCAGCAGGGCAGCCCAATCCAGCCGCAGCCGCAGCGCCCGCGCCTCGATCGAGATCTCGCCATCCGGCCCGCCGATGGTGACGCCGCCCGCCTCCAGCATGGGCTGCGGCAGCAGCGCCAGCCGCACCGGGCCGGCCAGCGTCACCGGCTGGCCGAGCCGGCCGGCGGCGAGGATGGCCAGTCGGTCGCGGTGCTCGTTCCAGTCCGTCAGGCGCGGGCCGAACCACAGGCCGGCCAGCACCAGCAGCGGCAGCAGCGCCAGCGCGCCCAGGGCCAGCCAGCGGCCGCGCCCGGGCGGGGCGGATGGCGCGGGCCGTGGCATCAGCCGGACCGGGCCTCCCCCGCCGCGCCCCAGCCGCCGCCGCCGGGCGTCTCCAGCCCCAGCACCTCGCCCTCGGCGAGCTCGGCGCGGTCCCGCCCGCCGAGGGGCTGCACCGTGCCGTCCAGCCGCTCCACCCATTGCCGGCCGGGCGCGCCGTCGGCGCCGCCATGCAGCCCGTGCGGCGGCACCTCGCGCCGGCTGGCGACGATGATGGCCTGCATCGGCCGCAGGAAGCGGATGCGCCGCCGCGCGCCATCGCCGCCGCGCCAGCGCCCCCGCCCCCCCGAGCCGCGGCGGATGGCGAACTCCTCCAGCTGCACCGGGTAGCGCAGCTCCAGGATCTCGGGGTCGGTCATGCGGGTGTTGGTCATGTGGGTCTGCACGGCCGAGGCGCCGTCGAACCCCTCCCCCGCGCCGGTGCCGCCGCACACCGTCTCGTAGTACTGGTAGCGGTCGTCGCCGAAGAGCAGGTTGTTCATCGTCGCCTGGGCGCAGGCGCAGGCGTCGAGCGCGGCGAGCAGCGCGTTGGCGGTGTTCTGGCTGACCTCCGTGTTGCCGGCCACCACCGCGGCACCCGGCTCGGGCGAGAGGAAGGAGCCGCGCGGCACCACGATCTCCAGCGGCACCAGGCAGCCATCGTTGAGCGGGATGTCCTCGCCCACCAGGCAGCGGAAGCAGTAGAGCACCACGGCGCGCGTCACCGCCTCGGGGGCGTTGAAGTTGCCGGGGCGCTGCGGCGCGGTGCCGGTGAAGTCGATGGTGGCACGGCGCGCGGCGCGGTCCACCCGCACGGCGACACGCAGCGGCGCGCCATCGTCCATGGTGTAGGCGAATTCGCCGTCCTGCAGCCGGTCCAGCACCTGCCGCACCGCCTCCTCGGCATTGTCCATCACGTGGCGCATATAGGCGCGCACGGTGGGCAGGCCGAATTGCGAGACCGCCCGGCGCAGCTCCTGCACGCCCGTTTCGTTGGCCGCCACCTGGGCCTTGATGTCGGCCACGTTCACATCCGGGCTGCGCGCCGGGTACTTCGCGCCCGCCAGCAGGGCGCGGAAGGGCGCCTCCTGGAAGGCGCCGCCATCGACGAGCAGGAAGTCGTCGATGACCACCCCCTCCTCCTCCAGCGTGCGGGAATCGGGGGGCGTGGAGCCGGGGGTGAGGCCGCCGATATCGGCGTGGTGGCCACGGCTGCCGACGAAGAACAGGATCTCCCTCCCCGCCTCGTCGAAGACCGGGGTGATGACGGTGATGTCCGGCAGGTGGGTGCCGCCATTGTAGGGGTTGTTCAGCGCCACCACGTCGCCGGGCTTCAGCGTGGCGCCGCGGCTGTCGATGACGGTGCGGACGCTCTGCCCCATGGCGCCAAGATGCACCGGCACGTGCGGGGCGTTGGCCACGAGGCGCCCCTCGGCGTCGAAGATGGCGCAGGAGAAGTCCAGCCGCTCCTTGATGTTCACGCTGAGCGAGGTGTTCTGCAGCACCGTGCCGGTCTGCTCGGCGATGCTCATGAACAGGTTGTTGAACAGCTCCAGCAGCACCGGGTCCGGCCGCGCGGCGGCGCCGTCCCCGGCCTCGGCCGTCTCCGCCTTCGGCCGCGGCGTGGTGCGGCGGAGAATCATGTGGTCGAGCGGCGTCACCTCGGCGGTCCAGCCGGGCTCGACCACGGTGGTGGCGGTGCGCTCGCGGATCAGCGCCGGGCCGGCGATGCGGTCGCCCGCGCGGAGCGCCTCGCGGTCCAGCACCGGGGCCGCGTGCTCGGTGCCGCCGGTGAAAAGCGGCACGGTGTCCACCGCCGCCGGCGCCTCGCCCGCGGCGCGGGGCGGCAGGCGGGGCTCCTCCACCGCCTCGCCGGGGGCGATGACCTCCACCACGCAGGCCTCCACCAGCACCGGCCGCTCGGGCGTGGCGAAGCCGAAGCGGCGGCGATGCGCCTCGGTGAAGGCGGCGAGCACCGTGGCGTGGTCGCCGAAGGGCACGGGCAGGAAGCTGTCCGTGCCGGCGTAGCGCAGGTGCAGGCGTGGCTCGGCGCGCAGCCGGGCGGGCTCGGCGCCCTGGGCCTCCAGCGCCGCGCGGCCCTCCGCCTCCAGCCCGGCGATGCGCTCCGCCAGCGCTTCCATCCCCTCGGGTGCCAGCGGCGCCTCGATGGCGGCCTCCTGGATCACGCTCTGGTCGGCCAGCCCCATGCCATAGGCGGAGAGCACGCCGGCGAAGGGGTGGATGAACACCGTCTCCATGCCCAGCTCGTCCGCCACCAGGCAGGCATGCTGCCCGCCGGCGCCGCCGAAGCATTGCAGGGCGTGGCCGGCGGGGTCGTGCCCCTTCTGGATGGAGACCTGCTTGATGGCCTGCGCCATGTTGGCGACGGCGATGCGGAGGAACCCCTCGGCCACGGCGCGCGGGTCCTGCCGCGGCTGGCCGGTGGCGGCGGCGATCTCGGCCGCCATCGCCGCGAATTTCTCGCGCACCACCACGGCGTCCAGCGGCTCGTCGCCGTTCGGGCCGAAGATCGGCGGGAAGTGGGCGGGCTGGATCTTGCCCGCCATGACATTGGCGTCCGTCACCGTCAGCGGGCCGCCGCGCCGGTAGCAGGCGGGGCCGGGCACGGCGCCGGCGCTCTCCGGCCCCACGCGGAAGCGGGCGCCGTCGAAGGAGAGGATGGAGCCGCCGCCCGCCGCCACGGTGTTGATGGCCATCATCGGCGCGCGCATCCGCACGCCCGCCACCACCGTCTCGAAGGCGCGCTCGAACTGGCCGGCATAGAGCGCCACGTCGGTCGAGGTGCCGCCCATGTCGAAGCCGATGATTTTTTCCAGTCCCGCCATGGCGGCGGTGCGGGCGGCGCCGACGATGCCGCCCGCGGGGCCGGAGAGGATGGCGTCCTTGCCCTGGAACTTCTCCGCCCGCGTCAGGCCGCCGGAGGACTGCATGAAGTAGAGCGGCACGCCGGGGAGCTGCTCCGCCACCTGCTCCACATAGCGGCGCAGGATGGGGGAGAGGTAGGCGTCCACCACCGTGGTGTCCCCGCGCGGCACGATGCGCGGCAAGGGCGAGGCCTCGTGGCTGAGGCTGACCTGGGTGTAGCCCACCGCCCGCGCGATGGCGCCGAGCCGCCGCTCATGCTCCGGCGCCAGCCAGGCATGCATCAGCACGATGGCCACGGCGCGGATGCCGTCGGCGAAGCCGGCCTCCAGCGCGGCGCGGGCGGCGCCCTCGTCGAGCGGCTCGATCTCGGTGCCGTCGGCGGCGATGCGGCCGCCGATCTCCACGGCGCGCTCGTGCAGCAGCTCGGGCAGGCGGATGTCGAGGTCGAACAGCCGCGGCCGGGCCTGGTTGCCGATCCGCAGCGCATCGGCGAAGCCGCGGTTGACCAGCAGCAGCACCCGCTCGCCCTTGCGCTCCAGCAGGGCGTTGGTGGCCACCGTGGTGCCCATCTTCACCGCCTCGATGGTGCCGGGCGGAATCGGCGCGCCTTCGGGCAGGCCGAGGCAGGCGCGGATGCCGGCCACCGCCGCGTCGCGGTAGCGGCCCGGATTCTCGGACAGCAACTTCCGCGTGGACAGCGCCCCTGCGGGATCGCGCGCCACGATATCGGTGAAGGTGCCGCCCCGATCGACCCAGAACTGCCAGCCCGCTGCGGTCATCCCGTGCTCTCCGATTCTCGCCGCCTCCGTGTGGCGCCCGGCGGCGCGCCATGCAAGGGCCGAGACGCCACCGGAGGCAATGGCAGGCTGCCCCCGGGCATGGTAGGGAGAGGCTGACAGCACGAAGGCGGGAGGCTGGCGGGCCTTGAGTTTGTGGGGCAAGATCCTCGGCGGCGTGACGGGCTTCGCCATGGGCGGGCCGTTCGGCGCGGTGGTCGGGGCGGCGCTCGGCCATGCGGCCGACGAGGGGGCAACGCGCCTGCCGGAGCTGGACAGCCGGCCCGAGGCCATCGCCCGCATCACCAACCGCGATCAGCTCTTCTCGATCGGCGTCATCGTGCTGTCGGCCAAGCTGGCCAAGGTGGATGGCGCGGTGAAGCGTGAGGAGATCGACGCCTTCAAGCGCGCCTTCCGCATCCCGCCCGAGAGCCAGCGGGAGGTGGGGCTGCTGTTCGACAAGGCGCGCGAGGAGCCGGGCGGCTACGAGCCCTTCGCCAACCGCATGGGCGAGGCCTTCGCCGACAACAGGGTGATGCTGGAGGAGGTGCTGACCGCGCTGCACCACATCGCCCGCGCCGACGGGCCGATGACGCGCAGCGAGGCGGTGTTCCTGGCGAAGGTGCGGCAGAGCTTCCGGCTGGACGATGCCAGCGAGGCGCGTGCCCAGGCCGGGCAGTCCGCCCTGGTGCGGCCGCGCGGGCCGGACCCCTATGCCGTGCTCGGCGTGCCGCCGGCCGCCACGGACGACCAGGTGCGCCAGGCCTGGCGCAAGCTGATGCGCGAATACCACCCGGACAGCCTGGCCGCGCGCGGCGTGCCGCCCGAGCAGGTGCGCCGCGCCTCCGACAAGGTGGCCGAGATCAACGCCGCCTGGGACCGCATCAAGCGGGAGCGCAATCTTTGAGGGGGGCGGCAGCGGCCGGGCAGACCCTCCCGGGAGCCTCTCTGGACACCGCCCTGCCCTGCCGGGACCGCGCCAGCCCCAACCACGATTCGCGCCCCGAGGGCGTGCCGGTGGACATGCTGGTGCTGCACTACACCGGCATGGCCAGCGCCGCCGCCGCGCTCGACCGGCTCTGCGACCCCGCCCCGCCGCCGCCGCTGCCCCGCGTCTCCTGCCACTACCTCGTGGAGGAGGACGGGCTGATCTGGCGGCTGGTGCCGGAGGGGCGGCGCGCCTGGCATGCCGGCATCTCCTTCTGGCGCGGGCACGAGACGCTGAACGGCCGCAGCATCGGCATCGAGATCGCCAATCCGGGCCATGAATGGGGCTACCGCCCCTTCCCCGCGCTGCAGATGGCGGCGGTGGCCGAGCTCTGCCTCGACATCCTGGCGCGCCACCCGATTCCGCCCTGCAACGTGGTCGGCCACAGCGACATCGCGCCCGACCGGAAGCAGGACCCGGGCGAGCTGTTCGACTGGGAAGGGCTGGCCGCCAACGGCGTCGGCCTGTGGCCGCGCGGCATCACCGGGGCGGAAACGGCACCGGCGCCGGGCGGCGTGGCGCGGGCGCTGCCGCTGCTGGCCCGCATCGGCTACCCGGTGGACCCGGCCCGGCCGGAACTGGCGCTGGCCGCCTTCCAGCGCCGCTGGCGGCAGGAAACCGTCGATGGCCGGGCCGATGCCGGCACCCTGCGGCGGCTGGAAGCCGTGGCGGCGCTGTATCCGCCGGCCTGAGCCGGCCCCGGCGCCGGGCACCCGCGGCGCATTGACTTCCCGGCGCCGCCGGCGCACAGGACCGCCGCGTCAGATGGCCGGGCGGCCGCTGGCTCCGGGCAGGTTCCGGGGCTGGAGGAAAGTCCGGGCTCCACGGGAATACGGTGCCGGTCAACGGCCGGCGAGGGCGACCTCAGGGAAAGTGCCACAGAAATCAGACCGCCAGCCCGGCTTGCCGCGCTGGTAAGGGTGAAACGGTGCGGTAAGAGCGCACCGCGCCCCTGGCAACAGGGGTGGCACGGTAAACCCCACCGGGAGCAAGGCCGAATAGGGGTGGCCGGCGGGAGTTCCGCGAGGGACTCGGCCGCAGGGGCGTTCCCGCCCCGCCACCCGGGTTGGCCGCGAGAGGCATGCCGCAAGGCATGTCCCAGAGGAATGGTCGCCCCGGGCAGGTGGCTTGCCGCCTGCCCGGACAGAACCCGGCTTACAGGCCATCTGACGCACACTCCCCAATCCGACTCACAATCCGAACAGTCGTAACACAGCGCCGAAGGTGCGCTGGATAAGACAATGTTTTCCCTGTGTTCGGGATGGGCTTTGGCGGGGGTTTTACCCTTGCTGCCCAAACTGAACCCATGATATCCCAACTTATCCCATGAACGATCCGTAGCTCGGGGGGGCGAGGGAGTCGTGAAGGGGATGGTCGGGTGAGCCGGCGGGGTCGGGGGGCCTCGCCGGCCGCTTTCCGGCCGGGACTTTATCACCGCCGCAGGGGGACAGGGCGGCCAGATGACCCGGTTCATGGGGACACACACCAATCGGCTGGACCGCAAGGGACGGGTTTCCGTGCCTGCGCCCTTTCGTGCGGAGCTCACCCGGCTGGGGAGCGACGAGCTGGTGCTGCGCCCTTCCCACAAGCATTCCTGCCTGGAGGCCTGGCCGATGCCCGCCTTCGAGGCCGAGACGGGCAAGCTGGAACAGCTCGAAGTGTTTTCCGACGAGCATGACGACCTCGCCGCCACCCTCTTCGCCGATTCTTATCCCATGCGCCCGGATGGCGAGGGCCGCATCATGCTGCCCGAGGAGCTGATCGCCCATGCTGGGCTGAGCGACTCCATCGCCTTCATCGGCCTGGGCCGCATCTTCCAGATGTGGGAGCCCGCCGCCGGGCGGCAGCGCAATCTCGCGGCACGGCAGAACGCCTCCGCGAAGGGCATGACCCTGCCCGCCACGCCGCGGGGCGCGGCATGAGCGGCCATGTCCCCGTCATGCTGGCCGAGGTGCTGGCCGCGCTCGCCCCGCGCGAGGGCGGGATCTATGTCGACGGCACCTTCGGCGGCGGCGGCTATGCCCGCGCCATTCTGGAGGCGGCGCCCTGCACCCTGCACGCCATCGACCGCGACCCGGATGCCATCGCCCGCGGCGCCGCGCTGCGCGATGCCTTCGCTGGCCGGCTGCACCTGCATGAGGGCCGCTTCGGCGACATGGGCACGCTGCTGGCCGAGGCTTCGGTGCCGGCGGTCGACGGGGTGGTGCTCGACCTCGGCGTCTCCTCCTTCCAGATCGACCAGGCGGAGCGCGGCTTCTCCTTCCGCTTCGACGGCCCGCTCGACATGCGGATGGAGAAGGCCGGCCCCTCCGCCGCCGACCTGGTGAACCGCCTGCCGGAGGCCGACCTCGCCAATGTGCTGTGGGAGCTGGGCGAGGAGCGGCATTCCCGCCGCATCGCCCGCGCCATCGTCGCCGCCCGGCGCGAGGCGCCGATCGAGACGACGGGGCGGCTGGTGCAGGTCATCCATTCCGTGATGCCGCGCGACCCCTCCGGCATGGACAGCGCCACCCGCTCCTTCCAGGCGCTGCGCCTGAAGGTGAATGACGAGCTGGGCGAGGTGGAGCGCGGCCTTGCCGCCGCCGCGAAGCTGCTGGCCCCCGGTGGCCGGCTGGTGGTGGTGGCCTTCCACTCGCTGGAGGACCGGCTGGTGAAGCGCTTCATGCAGGCCGCCGCCGGCCGCGCGCCCGGCGCCTCGCGCCACACGCCGGCCGCCATGCACGCCCCTGTCACGCGCGCGGGGTTCCGCCTCGTCACGAACAACGCCCAGCGCCCGGGGGACGCCGAGACATCGGCCAACCCGCGCGCCCGATCCGCCCGCCTGCGGGCCCTTGAGAAGCTGGAGGAGGCCTGATGTTCCGCCCCCTGACCGTGGTCGCCATCGCTGCCTTCAGCCTGGTCGGCTGGCACGTCTACCGTGCCGAGGAAGCCGCGACGCAGCTCGACCGCGAGATGCGCGACCTGAACCGCCGCATCGAGCAGGCGCGGGAGCGGACCCAGGTGCTGCGCGCCGAATGGGCGATGCTGAACGAGCCGGAGCGGCTGCGTCAGGTGGCGCAGCGGCACCTGACGCTGGAGACCATGACCCCCGACCAGTTCGTGCGCATGGCCGAGCTGGAGCGGCGCCTGCCGCAGGCGGTGGCCTTCGCCGGGCCGGTCAGCCTGTTCGGCTCGGCGCCCGAGGTGGCGGTGGCCGCGGCCACACCCGCCGCGCCGCAGCCGGCCACCCAGGGCACGGTCCAGGCCGCCGCCCCGCAGCCGCCGGCGGCCGCCCGTGCCGCGGGCGCGGCGGTGCTGGCCGCCGCCGCGGTCGGCGCCGTCTCCAGCGCCGTGGCCGCGCCGCGCACCACCGCCGAGACGCATCACCGCCCCGCCGCGGCGCGCCCGGCCGAGTCGCCGCGCGCCGCGCCGGAGCCGGTCATCCGCCCCGTCTCCGCTCCCGCCTCCAGCCTCGCCGTCGCCGCCAGCCGGGTGGAGGCGCCGCACCGCGCGCCCGCGCCGCGTGCGCCGGTCGCCGCACCGGCGGCGCGCCAGGCTGCGCCGACCTCGCTCGGGATGGCCGCGCAGGCCCGGCCGGCCCAGGCGCATGTGCCGCTGCTGCGCGCCGCGCATGTGCCGGCCCCGCGCCCCCTCGCCCCGCCCGTAGGCGGCTCCGCCCTCGGCATGGCCGGCGGCGGTCTCGCCCCGCCGGTGCCGCTGGCCGCTCCCGTTCCCGTTTCGCCCGGTGCCTGGAGGCAGTAACCCCCCATGCCGCACGTCCCGCCTCCCTCGCCCGATTCCCCGCCCCTCCGCCACCCGCGGCAGGCCCCGGTGGGGCATGAGGAGCCGGCGCCGCCGGCGCCCGGCGTGGTCGTGCGCGTCACCCAGCCCGACCTCGCCCGCCGCGCGCAGCTGGAGCGCAGCCGCGGCCGGCTGGTGATCGCGGCGCTGGGCTTCGGCACGCTGTTCCTGGCCGTGGCGGCGAAGGCCACCTGGTCCACCGTGGTGATGCCGGCCGAGCCGAAGCGGCTGAACGCCGCGGTGCGCGCGCTGCAGCCGCCCGCGCAGCACGCCGCCAGCCGCGCGCCGATCACCGACCGCAACGGCGAGATGCTGGCCATCTCCCTGCCGGTGACGGCGCTGATCGCCAATCCGCGCGTCATCGAGAACAAGGAGCACGTCGCCGACCGCATCCGCACGGTGCTGCCGCAGATCGAGCGCGACCGGCTGATCGAGCGCCTCTCGGGGGACCGCGGCTTCGTCTACGTCGCCCGCGCCCTGACCCCGCGCGAGCAGCAGGGCATCATCAACCTCGGCATCGCCGGCCTCGACTTCGAGGAGGCGGAGCGCCGCTACTACCCGCAGGGCCGCGCCGCCGTGCACGTGCTCGGCAATGTGGACGTGGACGGCAACGGCCTCTCCGGCATCGAGCGCCGCTTCGACGAGCGGCTGCGCACCGAGCGCGACACGCCGCTGAAGCTCTCGATCGACGTGCGCGTGCAGCTCGCGCTCCGCGACGCGGTGAGCCAGGCGATCAGCGACTTCAGCGGCATCGGCGGCGCCGGCGTGGTGCTCGACATCAACACCGCCGAGGTGGTGGCGATGGTCAGCCTGCCCGACTACGACGCGGGCGACATCGGCGGCGCCACGCCCGACCAGCGCTTCAACCGCGCCACGGTCGGCGTCTACGAGCCGGGCTCCACCTTCAAGCTGTTCACCGCCGCGGCGGCGCTGGAATACGGCACCGCCAACGTCAACACGAGCAGCTTCGACGCCTCCCGCCCGATCCGCTACGGCCGCTTCACGATCAGCGACTACAAGGGCAAGAATCGCTGGATCACCTTCCCCGAGATGCTCGCCTACTCGTCGAACCTGGGGGCCGCGCACATGGCGGCCACCTTCGGGCCGGCGCGGCAGCGTGAATTCCTCAAGCGCGCCGGCATGCTGGCGCGCACGCCGATCGAGCTGCCCGAAGCCGCCGCGCCGCTGGTGCCGCCCGCCAATTCCTGGCGCGACATCAACATGTTCACCATCTCCTTCGGCCACGGCATCAGCGTCACGCCGCTGCATGTGGTGACGGGCGTCTCCGCCATCGCCAATGGCGGCATCCTGCGGGCGCCGACGCTGCTGGCCCAGCCGCCCGGCACGGTGCGCGAGGGCACGCGGCTGATCAGCGAGCAGAACAGCGAGACGATGCGTCGGCTGATGCGCCTCGTCGTCACCGACGGCTCGGGCAAGAATGCCGAGGTGCCGGGCTACTTCGTCGGCGGCAAGACCGGCACGGCGCAGAAGACCGGCCCGCGCGGCGGCTACATCATGAACAAGCGCATCGCCGCCTTCGTCGGCGCCTTCCCGATGCAGGCGCCCCGCTACGCGCTCTACGTCATGGTCGACGAGCCGACGCCGAACGCCAAGAGCCATGGCTACGCCACCGCCGGCTGGGTGGCGGCGCCGGCGGCGCACACCGTCATCTCGCGCATCGCCCCCATCCTGGGGCTGGTGCCGGAGGACCCGGCCAACCCGGCGATCGTCGCCGCCACCGAGATCCCGCTGCAGCCGGGCCGGCCGCGCGCCGCCACCGCCAGCGCCCGCGCGGCGGCGCCCGCCGTCTCGCCCGCCGCCAGCCGCCCGGCCGAGCCGCCGCGCGCCAGCGCGCCGCGCCCGGCCGCGGCGCCCGAGGCCCCGGCGCTGCGCGCGCCGCAGCCCGGCCCGGCGCCCGTGCAGCCCCGGCCCCTGCCGCGCGCGGTGCCGATGCCCAACATGCCGGCCAGCCCCGGCAGCCTGCCGCCGCCCGTGCCGCTGCGCATGACCTCGGCCGACCCGTCCGCGCCGGTTCCGCGGCGGGAGGCGAGCCTTGCAACTCGCTGACCTGATGCGCCAGGCCCTCGGATCGCAGCGCCCGGCCACCGCCATTCCCTTCGCGGGGCTGCCGATCACGGGGTTGACGGCGGACAGCCGGGCGGTGGCGCCCGGCTACCTGTTCGCGGCGCTGCCCGGCGCCCGGCAGGACGGGCGCGCCTACATCGCCGAGGCCGTGGCGCGCGGCGCCGGCGCCGTGCTGGCGCCGGACGGCACCGAATGGCCCGCCGGCGTGCCGCCCCGCCCGCTGCTGACCGATGCCGACCCGCGCCGCGCGCTCGCCCGCATGGCCGCCGCCTTCCACGGCACCCAGCCGGCGCGGATCGTCGCCGTCACCGGCACCAACGGCAAGACCAGCACGGTGGACTTCCTGCGCCAGCTCTGGGCGCTTTCGGGGGTGAAGGCCGGCTCGCTCGGCACGCTCGGCCTGCGCGCGCCGGGCTTCCCCGAGACAGCCTCCCTCACCACGCCGGACCCGGTGGCGCTGCACGCCATGCTGGCGCAACTCGCCCGCGCGGGCGTGCAGAGCGTGGCGCTGGAGGCCTCCTCGCACGGGCTGGAGCAGCGGCGGCTGGACGGGCTGATGCTCACCGCCGCCGGCTTCAGCAACCTGACGCGCGACCACCTGGACTACCATGGCGGCATGGAGGCCTACGCCGCCGCCAAGCTGCGCCTGTTCGACACGCTGCTCGACCAGGGCGACGCCGCCGTGGCCAATGCCGACATGGCGCCCGAGATCCTCGCCGCGTTGCGCGGCATCGCCCGCCGCCGCCACCTGAAGCTGCACACCGTGGGCGAGGCCGGCGAGGCGATCCGCCTGCTGCGCCAGACCCCGCGCCCCGACGGCCAGGAGATGGTGCTGGAGGCCTTCGGCCGCCGCGCCGAGGTGGCCCTTGCCCTGCCCGGCCGCTTCCAGGCGGACAATGTGCTGCTCGCCGCCGGCCTCGCCATCGCCACCGGCATGGCGGCCGACACGGTGCTGGCGCTGCTGCCGCGCCTCGTCGGCGTGCGCGGCCGCATGGAGCTGGCCGCCCGCCTGCCCAATGGCGCGGCCGCCTATGTCGACTATGCCCACACGCCGGATGCGCTGGAGCGGCTGCTCACCGCGCTGCGCCCGCACACCACGGGGCGGCTGCATGTGGTGTTCGGCGCCGGCGGCGACCGCGACGGCGGCAAGCGCCCGCTGATGGGCGAGGTCTGCGCCCGCCTCGCCGACCACGCCATCCTCACCGACGACAATCCGCGCAGCGAGGACCCCGCCGCCATCCGCGCCGCCGTGCGCGCCGGCATGGCGGGGGCGGCCGAGGTCACCGAGATCGGCGACCGGGAGGCGGCGATCGCCGCCGGGCTGGCGGCGCTCGGCCCCGGCGACGTGCTGGCGGTGGCCGGCAAGGGGCATGAGCCGGGCCAGACCATCGCCGGCGTGGTGCACCCCTTCGACGATGCCGAGGTGGTGCGCCGCCTCGCGGGGGTGGCGGCATGAGCGCCCCCCTCTGGACCGCGGCCGAGCTGCGCGAGGCCACCGGCGGCACCCTGGAAGGCGCTGGCCTGGACGGGCTGGAGATCACCTCCGTCGGCATCGACAGCCGCGCCACCGGCCCGGGCGAGCTGTTCGTGGCGCTGCGCGATGTGCGGGACGGGCATGATTTCGTGGCCGACGCCCTGGCGCGCGGCGCCGCCGCCGCGCTGGTGGACCGCGACCCGCCGGGCGTGGCGCCCGGAGCGCCGCTGCTGCGCGTGGGCGAGACGCTGGCGGGCCTTCAGGCGCTGGGCGCCGCGGGCCGCGCGCGCAGCACGGCGCGGCTGGCCGCCATCACCGGCAGCGTCGGCAAGACCACCACCAAGGAGATGCTGCGCCACGGCCTCTCGGCGCTGGGCCGCACCCATGCGGCGGTGGCCAGCTACAACAACCACTGGGGCCTGCCGCTCACCCTCGCCCGCATGCCGCGCGAGGCGGAATACGGCGTGCTCGAGATCGGCATGAACCACCGCGGCGAGATCGCGCCGCTGGCGCGCCTCGCCCGGCCGCATGTAGCGGCCATCACCACGGTGGAGGCGGCGCATATCGGCCATCTCGGCTCGCTCGAGGAGATCGCCGAGGAGAAGGCGGACATCATGGCGGGCCTCGCCCCCGGCGCGCCGGTGGTGCTGCCGCGCGACGCCGCCATGTTCCCCCGCCTCGCCGCCCGCGCCGAGGCCGCCGGGCTGCGCGCCGTCACCTTCGGCACGGATGCGGCGGCGGATTACCGCCTGCTCGGCTATGAGGGCGCGGCCGAGGGCGGGGTGGCGCAACTCTCCCTGCGCGGTGCGGCGCACACGCTGCATCTCGCGGCGCCGGGGCGGCACCTGGCGCTGAACGCGCTGGCCGCCATCGCGGTGGCCGAGGCGCTGGGCGCCGGGCGCGAAGCCTTCCTGGCGGCGCTCGCGGAGTTCCGCCCCGGCGCCGGGCGCGGCGGGCGCGTGGCGCTGGACCTGCCGGGCGGCCCGGCCCTGCTGATCGACGATAGCTACAACGGCCAGCCCCCCGCCATGCGCGCCGGGCTCGGCGTGCTGGGGGCGCAGCGCCCCGGCCCGGGCGGGCGGCGAATCGCCGTGCTCGGCGACATGCGGGAGCTGGGCGAGCATGGCCCCGCTTTGCACGCATCCCTGCTCCCCGATGTTCTGGCCGGGGCGGATGTGGTATTTTGCTGCGGTGCACTGATGCGCGGCCTGTTTGACGCCCTGCCGGAGAACCGGCGCGGCGCGCATCGGGACAGCAGCGATGAACTGGCCCCGCTGGTGCGGCAGGCCGTGCGTCCGGGCGATGTCATTCTGGTGAAGGGGTCGCTGGGCAGCCGCATGGCGGTGGTGGTCCGGGCCCTGACATCGGCATCCCAGGACATGCGACCTGGGGTGCGCGAAGGGGCGCATTCATGATCTACAATTTCCTGTCCCCGTACGCGGACGGGTTCTTCCTGTTCAACCTGTTCCGCTACGTCACCTTCCGGGCCGGCGCGGCCTGCATGACGGCGCTGTTCGTCACCCTGTTCTTCGGCCCTGCCGTGATCCGCTGGCTGCGCAGCTTCCAGAATGGCGGCCAGCCGATCCGCACCGACGGGCCGGAAGGGCACCTGCTGACCAAGAAGGGCACGCCCACCATGGGCGGCGTGCTGATCCTGCTCGGGCTGGTGCCGGCCACGCTGCTCTGGGCGGACCTGCGCAACGGCTTCGTCTGGGCCGTGCTGATGGTGACGCTGGGCTATGGCGCGCTGGGCTTCTGGGACGACTGGCTGAAGGTCACCAAGCGCAACACCAAGGGCGTCTCCGGCAAGGCGAAGCTGGTGGTGCAGGCCGGCGTCGGCCTCGCCGCCGCCATCTGGATCACGCAGCTCATGCCGCCCGAGCTGTCCAGCCACCTGACCATGCCCTTCCTCAAGGAGGCGATGATCAATTTCAGCATCCTCTTCCCGCTGGTGGGGATGCTGGTGATGATGGGCGCCTCCAACGCGGTGAACCTGACCGACGGGCTGGACGGCCTCGCCACCGTGCCGGTGATGCTGGCCGCCGGCGTGTTCGGCCTCATCTCCTACCTCGTCGGCAACCGCCTCTTCGCCGACTACCTGCAGCTGAACGGCGTGCCGGGCACCTCGGAGCTGGCGGTGTTCCTCTCCGCGCTGATCGGCGCCGGACTCGGCTTCCTCTGGTACAACGCGCCGCCGGCCAAGGTGTTCATGGGCGACACGGGCAGCCTCTCGCTCGGCGGCGCGCTCGGCGCCGTGGCGGTGGCCACCAAGCACGAGGTGGTGCTGGCCATCGTCGGCGGGCTGTTCGTGGTGGAGACGGTCTCCGTCATCATCCAGGTCTTCTGGTTCAAGCGCACCGGCCGCCGGGTGTTCCTGATGGCGCCGCTGCACCACCATTTCGAGAAGAAGGGCTGGGCCGAGCCCACCATCGTCATCCGCTTCTGGATCATCGCCATGATCCTGGCCCTTGTCGGCCTCGGCACGCTGAAGATCCGCTGAGATGAGCCTCCCCGCCCCCTCCCCTGCCGCCATCTTCGCGCCCTTCGCCGGGCAGCGCATTGCCGTGGTCGGGCTCGGCCGCGCCGGGCTGCCCTCGGCGCGGCGGCTGATGGGCTGGGGCGCGGAGATCCTCTGCTGGGACGATGGCGCGGCGGCACGGAACGCGGCCGAGGCCGCCGGCCTGCCGGTGGGCGACCCCTGCGCGGCGGCGGGCTTTCGCTTCGACGCGCTGCTGCTCTCCCCCGGTATCCCGCACACCCTGCCGAAGCCGCACCCAGCCGCGGCCCGCGCGCAGGCCGCCGGCGTGCCGGTGCTGTGCGACGCCGAGCTGCTGTTCCGCGCCGTGCGCGCCTCGGGAAGCCATGCGCGCTTCCTCGGCGTCACCGGCACCAATGGCAAATCCACCACCACGGCGCTGCTGCACCACCTGCTCCTGCGGGCCGGGCGCGTGGCCGAGGTGGGCGGCAACCTTGGCCCCGCCGCGCTGGGCCTGCCCCTGCTCGGCGATGACGGCGCCTATGTGCTGGAGATGTCCAGCTACATGCTGGAGCGCACCGATGCGCTGCACTTCGATGCCGCCATCCTGCTGAACCTCTCGCCGGACCATCTGGACCGGCATGGCGGCATGGAAGGCTACGCCGCCGCCAAGGCGCACATCTTCGGCCACCAGGGCGCCGACGACCTCGCCGTGATCGGCATGGACGACGCGGAGACCGCCGCCTTCGCGCAGGGCCGCGCGGCGCGGGTGGCGCCGATCTCCGGCCTCGCCCCGCAGCCGGGCGGCGTCTGGGCGGAGGGCCGCACGCTGCGCGACGCTTCCGGCCCGATCGCCGATCTCGACGCCGCGCCCGCCCTGCCCGGCAGCCACAACGCGCAGAACGCCGCCGCGGCC
Source organism: Teichococcus aestuarii (assembly GCF_003116135.1). Lineage (GTDB taxonomy): Bacteria > Pseudomonadota > Alphaproteobacteria > Acetobacterales > Acetobacteraceae > Pseudoroseomonas > Pseudoroseomonas aestuarii. Next base: position 131,378 of record NZ_PDOA01000003.1, read on the forward strand.
GCCGCCGTGGCGCTGTTCCTCGGCCTCTCCCGCGCCGAGATCGCCGCCGGCCTCGCCAGCTTCCCCGGCCTGCCGCACCGGCAGGAGCGGGTGGGCACGCGCGGCGGCATCGCCTTCGTCAACGACAGCAAGGCCACCAACGCCGACAGCGCGGCGCGCGCGCTGGCCAGCTACGGCCGCGTGGTCTGGATCGGCGGCGGCGTGCCGAAGGCGGGCGGTATCGACAGCCTGGCGCCGCTCTTCCCGCGCATCGCCGAGGCGGTGCTGATCGGCCAGAGCGCCGAGGATTTCGCCGCCACCCTCACGGCGCACGGCGTGCCCGTACAGGTGGCCGGCACGCTGGCGGCGGCGGTGCCGGCGGCACGGGACGCGGCGCGGCGGCAGGGCGTGGGCACGGTGCTGCTCTCCCCCGCCTGCGCCAGCTTCGACCAGTTCACCGGCTTCGATGCGCGCGGCGATGCCTTCCGCGCCCTCGTCGCCGCCATGCCCGAGGACGTGTGATGGCCCTCTCCCGCGCTGATACCTCCGTGCTTGGCCGCTGGTGGTGGACGGTCGACCGGTGGACGCTGGCGGCGCTGCTGGCGCTGGTCGGCCTCGGCTATGTCATGCTGCTGGCCGCCAGCCCGGGCGTCGCCGAGCGCATCGGCGCCAGCTCGCGCGACCTGTTCATCCTCAAGCAGGTCTTCTTCCTGGCGCTGGCCACGGGCGTGATGGTGGCCATCTCGCTGCTGCCGGTGAAGCAGGTGCGGCGCCTGGCGCTGCTCGGCTTCTTCGGCGCGCTGCTGATGACGGCGGCGACGCTCTCGATGGGCGTCGAGATCAAGGGCGCGCGGCGCTGGCTGCACCTTCCGGGCATGACCCTGCAGCCCTCCGAGTTCCTCAAGCCGTTCTTCGCCGTGGTCGCCGCCTGGCTGCTCTCCGAGGCGCGCAGCATGGGCTGGCGCGCCACCGCCGCCGCCTGCGCGCTGTTCGTGGTGGTGGCGGCGGTGCTGGTGAAGCAGCCGGACATGGGCATGCTCATCGTCATCGGCTCGGTGTTCTGCGCACAGCTCTTCGTCGCCGGCATCAACCTGGCGCTGGTGGCCGGCGCCGGCATCGCTGGCGTGCTGGGCGGCGTCGGCGCCTATTTCGTGCTGCCGCACTTCCAGTCGCGCATCGACCGCTTCCTCGACCCGCAATCGGGCGACACCTACCAGGTGCAGATCGCCATGGAGGCCTTCGGCCATGGCGGGCTGCTCGGCGTCGGCCCCGGCGAGGGCCGGCTGAAGAGCATGCTGCCCGACGCCCATGCCGACTTCGTCTATGCCGTCGCCGGCGAGGAATTCGGCTTGGCCATCTGCCTGCTGATCCTGGCGCTGTTCGGCTTCGTCGTGCTGCGCGGCCTGCTGCGGCTGCTGGGCGAGAAGGACATGTTCATCATCCTCGGCGCCACCGGGCTGCTGACGCAGTTCGGCCTGCAGGCCTTCATCAACATGGGCTCGGCGCTGCACCTGATCCCGACCAAGGGCATGACGCTGCCCTTCGTCTCCTATGGCGGCTCCTCGGTGGTGGCGGTGGCGCTCGGCATGGGCATGCTGCTGGCCATGACGCGGCGGCGGCTCGCGCGGACGGAGGAGGCATGAGCGGCGCCCCCATCGTCATCGCCGCCGGCGGCACCGGCGGGCATTTCTTTCCCGCCGAGGCGCTGGCGGCGGAGCTGCTGCGGCGCGGCCACCGCATCGCGCTGATGACCGATGCGCGCAGCGCCGATTACAGCAGCCCCGCCTTCGCCCAGGCGGAGCGCTTCGTGCTGAAGGGCGCCGGCCTCGCCGGGCGCGGGCTGAAGCGCGCGGCCGAGGGTGCCGTGGCGCTGGCCGCAGGCACCCTGCAGGCGCGGCGGCTGCTGCAATCCCTCGCCCCCGCCGCGGTGGTGGGCTTCGGCGGCTATCCCTGCGTGCCGCCGCTGCTGGCCGCGCGCACCCTGCCCGCCGCGCGCCGCCCCGCCACCATCCTGCACGAGCAGAACGCGGTGCTCGGCCGCGCCAACCGGCTGCTGGCGCGCGGCGCCGACACGCTGGCCCTCTCCTTCGCCGACACCACCCGCGTGCCGGCCGGCACCACCACCGCCGTGGTGGGCAACCCGGTGCGCCCGTCGCTGGCCGGGCTGGCGGGCCAGGGCTTCACGCCGCCGCAAGGCCCGGTGCGGCTCTTCGTCATCGGCGGCAGCCTCGGCGCCCGCATCTTCTCCGACGTGGTGCCGGAGGCGGTGGGGCTGCTGCCGGCACCGCTGCGCAGCCGCCTCTCCGTGGTGCAGCAATGCCGGGTGGAGGACCTGCCCCGCGTGCGCGCCGCCTATGAGGCGCTCGGCGTGCCGGCGGAGCTCGCCCCCTTCTTCGGCGACGTGGCCGGCCTCTACGGCACGGCGCATCTGGTGGTGGCGCGGGCCGGCGCCTCCACGGTCGCGGAGCTGGCCTGCGCCGGGCGCGGCGCCGTGCTGGTGCCGCTGCCGCACGCCATCGACGACCACCAGAGCGCCAATGCCCGGGCCCTCGCCGCCAGCGGCGCGGCGGTGGTGATGCCGCAGCCCGCCTGCACGCCGCAGGCGCTGGCGGAGAAGCTCGCCGCCCTGCTCGATTCCCCGGAGGCGCTGGCCCAGGCCGCCGCCGCCGCCGCCAGCCTCGCCGCGCCGGATGCCGCCGCGCGGCTGGCCGATCTCGTTCTCGCGCGCGCCACGGCGCGCCGCTCTCAGGAAGTCTCGTGATGCGCGCCCTGCCGCTGAATATCGGTCCCATCCACTTCGTCGGCATCGGCGGCATCGGCATGTCGGGCATCGCCGAGGTGCTGCACAATCTCGGCTACACGGTGCAGGGCAGCGACATCGCCGAGGGCTACAATGTCGAGCGCCTGCGCGCCGCCGGCATCGCCGTCACCGTGGGGCACGATGCCGCCAATCTCGGCAGCGCGCAGGTCGTCGTCATCTCGACGGCGGTGAAGCGCGACAACCCCGAGGTGGTGGCCGCCCGCCAGCGCCTCATCCCCGTGGTGCGCCGCGCCGAGATGCTGGCCGAGCTGATGCGGCTGAAATGGGGCATCGCCATCGGCGGCACCCATGGCAAGACCACCACCACCTCGCTCGTCGCCACGGTGCTGGAGGCCGCCAAGCTCGACCCCACCGTGATCAATGGCGGCATCATCAACGCCTACGGCACCAACACCCGCCTCGGCGAGGGCGACTGGATGGTGGTGGAGGCGGATGAGAGCGACGGCTCCTTCCTGCGCCTGCCCGCCGTCGCCGCCGTTGTCACCAACATGGATGCGGAGCACCTGGACCACTGGGGCACCGAAGAGGCGATGAAGCAGGGCTATGCCCAGTTCGTCGGCAACATCCCCTTCTACGGCTTCGCCGTGCTCTGCGCCGACCACCCCAACGTGCAGGCGATGATCCCGCATATCGACCGCCGCCTGATCACCTACGGCTTCTCGCCGCAGGCCGATGTGCGCGCCGAGCGGCTGATCACCGACCGCATGGGCGCCACCTTCGAGGTGATCGTGCAGGACCGCGCCACCGGCCGCAGCCGCAGCCTGAAGCCGATGCGCCTGCCGATGCTCGGCCAGCACAACGTGCAGAACGCGCTGGCCGCCATCGCCGTCGGCATCGAGATGGACATCGACGAGGGCACCATCCGCTCGGCGCTGGCCGGCTTCAAGGGCGTCAAGCGCCGCTTCACCCGCGTGGGCGAGACCAACGGCATCCAGGTGATCGACGATTACGGCCACCATCCGGTGGAGATCGCCGCCGTGCTGAAGGCGGCGCGGCAGGCCGGCGCGCGCGATGTCATCGCCGTGGTGCAGCCGCACCGCTACTCGCGCCTGAAGCAGCTCTTCGAGGAGTTCTGCCAGTGCATGAACGACGCCGGCACCGTGATCGTGGCCGATGTCTATGCCGCCGGCGAGCAGCCCATCCCCGGCGCCGACCGTGACTCGCTGGTCGATGGCCTGCGCGCGCATGGCCACCGCAGCGTGGTGCCGCTGCCCGGGCCGGACAGCCTGCCGGAGATGATCAACGCCATCGCCAAGCCGGGCGATTATGTCGTCTGCCTCGGCGCCGGCAACATCACCGCCTGGGCGCATGCGCTGCCGGAGAAGCTGGCCGAGTTGCAGCCACGCGGACCGCGCATGGCCGGGGGGGTCCGGTGAGCCGCGCCATGCCGGACAGCGCCACCCTCGCCCTGCCGCCGCTGCGCGGCCGCGTCCAGGCGGAGGCGCCGCTGGCGCCCTTCACCTGGTTCCGCGTCGGCGGGCCGGCGCAGTACCTCGTGCGCCCGGCGGATGTGGACGACCTGCTGCTGCTGCTGCGCGACCGGCCCGCGCACCTGCCGCTGACGGTGATCGGCGCCGCCTCCAACCTGCTGGTGCGCAATGGCGGTCTGCGCGGCATCGTCCTCAAGCTGGCGCGCGGCTTCTCCGACATCGTGGTGGAGGCCGACGGCATCGTCGCCGGCGCCGCCGCGCTCGACATGACGGTGGCCGAGCATGCCGCCGCCGCCGGCCTCGGCGGGCTGGAATTCCTCAGCGGCATCCCCGGCGCCATCGGCGGCGCGGTGGCGATGAATGCCGGCGCCTACGGCGCGGAAGTGAAGGACGTGCTGGACTGGGCCGAGGTGGCGACGCCCGCCGGGCTGCTGCGCCTCTCCGCCGCCGAGCTGGGCTTCGCCTATCGCCGCTCCGCCCTGCCCGAGGGCGGCGTGGTGGTGCGCGCGCGCTTCCGCGCCGTGCCGGGCGACGTGGCCACGATCGCCGCGCGGATGCAGGCCATCCGCACGGCGCGCGAGGAGAGCCAGCCCGTGCGCGCCCGCACCGGCGGCTCCACCTTCAAGAATCCCGAGGGCCACAAGGCCTGGGCGCTGATCGACGCCGCCGGCTGCCGCGGCCTGCGACAGGGCGGCGCGCAGGTGTCGGAGAAGCACTGCAACTTCCTCCTCAACCTCGGCGCCGCCACGGCGGCCGACCTCGAGGGGCTGGGCGAGACGGTGCGGGCGCGCGTCGCCGCGCAGTCCGGCGTCACGCTGGAGTGGGAAATCAAGCGCATCGGGGAACCCGCCGCATGAGCCATGTCGCTGTCCTGTTCGGTGGCATCTCCACCGAGCGCGAGGTTTCGCTCTCTACGGGACGGCAGGTCATCGCCGCGCTGCGCGAGGCGGGGCACGAGGTCACGCCCGTCGAGGTGACGGGCGACCTCGCCACGCTCATCGCCACGCTGCAGCGGGCGAAGCCGGATGCGGTGTTCAACGCGCTGCATGGCCGCTTCGGCGAGGATGGCTGCGTGCAGGGCGTGCTGGACTGGCTCGGCATTCCCTACACCCATTCCGGCGTGCGCGCCTCCTCGGTGGCGATGGACAAGTCCGCCGCCAAGGCGGTGTTCGCCGCGCACGGCCTGCCGCTGGCCGAGCACCGCGTGGTGACGCCCGAGGAGCTGGCGGCCGAAGACCCGCTCGACCGCCCCTATGTCGTGAAGCCGGTGAACGAGGGCTCCTCCGTCGGCGTCGAGATCCTGAAGGATGGCGACAACCGCCGCGCCGAGATCGCCCGCGGCTGGCGCTTCGGCCGGCAGATCATGGCCGAGGAATACATCGCCGGGCGCGAGCTGACCGTGGCGGTGATGGGCGACCGCCCGCTCGCCGTCACCGAGATCGGCACCGGCCACGTGTTCTACGACTACGACGCGAAGTATGCCGATGGCGGCAGCCGCCACACCATCCCCGCCGCCATCCCGGACGCGGTGGCGCAGGCGGCGATGGATGCGGCGCTGCGCGCGCACCAGGCGCTGGGCTGCCGCGGCGTCAGCCGCTCCGACTTCCGCTACGACGACGCGACCGGCCGCCTCGCCCTGCTGGAGGTGAACACCCAGCCGGGCATGACGCCGACCAGCCTTGTGCCGGAGCAGGCGGCCTATCGCGGCATCAGCTTCCCCGAGCTCTGCACCTGGCTGGTGCAGGAGGCACGCCATGGCCCGTAGTCCCGCCCGCCTCCGCGCGGAGGACCGCACCCGTCTCTCCAGCGATGGCGGGCGCCCCAGCATGGCGGCGCCGCAGCGGCCGAGCGGCCTGCGCCTCTGGCTGCGCCGCCGCCGCGGGCTGCTGCGCCCGGCGCTCTACGCGCTGCTCGGCCTCGGCCTCGTTGGCGCCGGCGCGGTGACGGTGTCGGCGCTGGACCCGGCGGGCCGCTTTGCCTGGCTTGGCGAGAACATGGCCGAGGTCGCCGGCGCCGCCGGGCTGACGGTGAACGAGATCGTCGTGCGCGGGCAGCAGAACACGCCGCGCGAGCTGATCCGCGCCGCCATCGGCGTCGGCCGCGGCGACCCGCTGCTGGCCTTCTCGCCGACCCAGGCCAAGGCGCGGCTGGAGAGCATCGCCTGGATTGAGCAGGCCGAGGTGCAGCGCCATCTCTCGGGCAACATCCTGATCGAGATCCATGAGCGGAAGCCCTTCGCCATCTGGCAGCGCCAGGGCGAGTTCGCGGTGGTGGACCGCGACGGCCGCGTCGTCTCGGCCGACACGCTGGATGCCTTCGGGCCCTTGCCGCTGCTGGTGGGCGATGGCGCGCACAAGCTCGGCGCCACGCTGTATGACGCGCTCTCGCGCGAGCCCGAGGTGCGCCGCCGCGTGCAGGCGCTGGTGCTGGTGAACGAGCGCCGCTGGAACCTGCGCCTGCACAATGGCACCGACGTTCTGCTGCCCGAGGCGCACGAGGCGGCGGCGGTGCAGCGGCTGGGTGAATTGCAGCGCAGCAGCGCGCTGCTGGACCGCCCGCTGGTGGCGATCGACCTGCGCCTGCCGGACCGGCTGGTGGTGCGGCAGAACCCGGCGCCGGAGCCGATCGCGGAGCCGCCGAAACGCCGCGGCGGGAGCAGCCGCGGATGAGGAACCCGCCTCGCATCGCCACCGCCGAGCCGCCGCCCGGGGCCCCCGCAGCACCGCGCCGCCGGCGCGCGCGCAGCGGCCCCTTCGGCGTGCTCGACATCGGCACCACCAAGATCGTCTGCCTGATCGCGCGCGTGGAGAATGACGGGCAGGCGCGCATCCTCGGCTGCGGCTGGCAGCGCGCGCGCGGCATCAAGGGCGGCAACATCGTCGATCTGCACGAGGCCGAGCAGTGCATCCGCGCCGCCGTGGCGCAGGCGGAGGATGCCGCGGAGGTCAAGCTGGCCGGCGCCATCGTCAACCTCTCCTGCGGCCAGCCCGGCTCACGTTTGATGAATATTCAGTGGCCGATCGGCGGCCGCGCCGTGGTCGATGCGGACCTGCGCGCCGTGCTCGGCGAGGGCCGCCGCCGCGCCGTCGATGACGGGCGCGAGACGGTGCATGCCGCGGCGCTCGGCTTCACCATCGATGCCACGTCCGGCGTCGAGGATCCGCGCAACATGGTGTGCGAGGCGCTGGTGGCGCAGATGCACCTCGTCGATGCCGCTTCCGCCTCGCTGCGCAACCTCGGCGTATGCCTGCATGGCTGTGACCTGGAGGTGGAGGAGCTGGTCTCGGCGCCCTACGCCTCCGCCCTCTCCGTGCTGGTTGAGGATGAGCGGCAGTTGGGCGCCACGGTGGTGGACATGGGCGGCGGCACCACCAGCATCGCCGTCTATGGCGAGGGGCATCTGCTGCACACCGCGCAGATTCCCGTCGGCGGCTGGCAGGTGACCAACGACCTCGCCCGTGGCCTGGCCACGCCGATCGCGCATGCGGAACGGATCAAGATTCTCGACGGCAGCGCGCTGAATGGCGGCGACGATGCGAAGACCATGGTGAACGTGCCGCAGGTCGGCGAGGACGACGATCATCTCGTCAGCATCCCGCGCGCCAGCATCGTCAACATCATCAGGCCGCGAATCGAGGAGACGCTGGAGCTGGTGCGGGACCGGCTGAACGCCGCCGCGCTCGGCCGCGATGCAGGTTCGCGCGTTGTACTCACCGGCGGTGCGAGTCAGCTCGTGGGACTCCGCGAACTGGCCGCACAAATTCTCGACCGTCCCGTGCGCCTCGGACGCCCCGCGATGGTGCGCGGCTTGCCAGAAACCGCGCAAGGTCCCGATTTTGCGACAACGCTGGGACTTGTCGCATGGGGCACGGGCGAAGGCCGCCCGCTGCTCGATATTGATCCTGGCCCGGAGCGCGGAAACGGCAAATTTGCCCGCTTCGTCAACTGGCTTCGCGACCGCGTCTGATGCAATCTGCCACCCGACCGCCACGCCCAACGCCCGCTACCCGAGGAGACACGCTGCAATGACGCTGAACCTGACGATCCCGCGCCAGCAGCACACTGATTTCAGCCCGCGCATCACCGTCGTCGGTGTCGGCGGCGCGGGCTGCAACGCGGTGAACAACATGATCGCCATGGGCCTCGACGGGGTCGAGTTCCTGGTGGCCAACACCGATGCCCAGGCGCTGGTGCACAGCCGCGCGGAACGCCGCGTGCAGCTCGGCCCGCACCTGACGCAGGGCCTCGGCGCCGGCGCCAAGCCCGAGATCGGCCGCGCCGCCGCCGAGGAGGCGACGGAGGAGCTGGCCCGCCACCTCGAGGGCATGCACATGGTCTTCATCACCGCCGGCATGGGCGGTGGCACGGGCACGGGCGCGGCGCCGGTCATCGCGCGCATGGCGCGCGAGCGCGGCATCCTGACGGTCGGCGTCGTCACCCGCCCGTTCGACTTCGAGGGGCCGAAGCGGCGGCGGGCGGCCGAGGCGGGGCTCGAGGATCTGCAGTCCTATGTCGATACGCTGATCGTCATTCCGAACCAGAATCTCTTCCGCAAGGCGAATGAGCGCACCACCTTCGCCGAAGCCTTCAAGATGGCGGACGACGTGCTGCACATGGGCGTGCGCGGCGTCACCGACCTGATGGTCAATCCGGGCCTGGTCAACCTCGACTTCGCCGACATCCGCACCGTCATGGCCGAGATGGGCAAGGCGATGATGGGCACGGGCGAGGCCGAGGGCGAGGACCGCGCGGTGAAGGCGGCCGAGGCCGCGATCAACAACCCGCTGCTCGAGGACACCTCGATGCTCGGCGCCAAGGGTGTGCTGATCAACATCACCGGCGGCTACGACATGACGCTGTTCGAGGTCGACGAGGCCGCGAACCGCATCCGCCGCGAGGTGGATGAGGAAGCGAACATCATCTTCGGCTCCTCGGTCGACGAGGACATGAACGGCCGGCTGCGCGTCTCGGTTGTCGCCACCGGCATCGACGCCATCCAGGAGCACAGCGCGGAGCGGCCGAAGCTGGTCGCCGTCGGCGGCGCGGCACCGACGCAGGCGGTGGCCACCGCGCCGGTCCCCCCCGCCATTCCGCGCGGCGTGCCGGGCGCGCCGGCGATGCAGCGCCCGGTGATGCCGCAGCCCGCCTCGCCGGTGCGCGTGGGCCCGGCCGGCCCTGCCGGCGCGCCGCGCCGCCCGGCCGGCATGGCGCCCGCCATGGTCACCGGCGCCGCCACGGCGCAGCAACTGGCGCCCGCCCCGCAGCCGGTGGCCTACGAGGCCGCGCCGGAGGCGCCCTCGCCCGAGGACATGCCGGCCCCGCTGGCGCAGCACCCGGATGCCGCGGCGCGCCAGGCCGCGGCGCCGCGCCCGATGGCGCCGCCGCCGGTCTCTGCGCCCCCGGCCAGCGGCGGCGGCTTCAACCTGTTCCGCCGCGCCACCGGCCTGATGCGCCGCAACCTCTCGGCCGAGGGCGACGCCGCGCCGGCCCCCGCTCCGCGCCCCGTGGCCGCGGCCCCGGCGCAGCCTGCCGCGTCGCGCCCGGCTGCGGCACCCGCCCCGCAGCCGGCGCCGCAGGGCGAGGAGATGGGCCTCGACATCCCGACCTTCCTGCGCCGCCAGAACAACTGAACGCCGGACGAGCCCGGTAACGAACCAGCCCCGCAACGCAGGTTGCGGGGCTTTTTGCTTCGCACCAACCGTTTCAGATCAGAGGCTTACCTGCCTAAGCTAACCTGAAATAAACGGAAACAAGCGTTGACTCGCGATGCCCCGCCGCAAATGCCATGTAACGGTCAGGCGGAACGGCCGCAGGGCCGCCTCCCGCCGATCCAGGAATGGCCAGGGGCAATGATGGACGGTTTCCTCGCAGTGGGCATGGAACGACGCAGGACGCTGAAGGCGCCCATCGGGTGCGTCGGCATCGGCCTGCACTCGGGCCGCCGCGCCGCGCTGACCCTGCGCCCCGCGCCCATCGGCACCGGCATCGTCTTCCGCCGCACCGATCTCGGCCTCGACATCCCCGCGCGCTACGACCTGGTGTTCGACACCCGCCTGTGCACGGCCATTGCCCTGCCCGGCCAGCCGCAGGCGCGACTCGGCACCATCGAGCACGTGATGGCCGCGCTGGCGGCCAGCGGCATCGACGACGTGGTGGTCGAGGTGGATGGCCCCGAGGTGCCGATCCTCGACGGCTCCGCCTCTCCCTTCCTGTTCCTCATCGACTGCGCCGGCATCGCCACCAGCGCCATGCCGCGCAGCACGATCGAGGTGCTGAAGACGGTGCGCGTGCAGGATGGCGAAGGCCCGGGCGCCCCGTGGGTGGCGCTGCACCCCACCGCCACGCCGGGCTTCGAGGCATCGCTGGAGATCGACTTCCCCTCCACTGCGATTGGCCACCAGAGCCTTTCCCTGCGCGTGACGGAAGCCTCCTTCCGCGGCGTGCTGGCCGATGCCCGCACCTTCACCATGGCCGAGGACGTGGCGCGGCTGCGCGCCATGGGTCTGGCGCAGGGCGGCAGCCTGGCCAATGCCGTGGTGGTCGACGGCCCGCTGGTGCTGAACCCGGGCGGGCTGCGCCACGCTGATGAATGCGTGCGCCACAAGCTGCTCGACGTGGTGGGCGACCTCGCCCTGGCCGGCGCGCCGCTCTCGGCCCGCTTCAGCGGCAGCCGCTCCGGCCACGCGCTGAACAACCGGCTGCTGCGCGCCCTGTTCGCCGATGCCAGCGCTTGGCGCTGGAAGGACGCGCCGCTGCTGCCCGCCACCGAGCCCGCAGCCACGCGCGTTCCGGAAGCCGAGCCGGTCGCCGCCTGATCCGGCCAGAGGGCCCCTTCGTCTTGGCGGGGGCGCATGATATAGAGCGGACGCCATGCGCACCCGTCTGAACCGGACTCTCCGCCTCTCCCTGATCCTGGCCGCCCCGCTGCTGGCGGGCGCCTGCTCCCAGTGGGATGGCAAAGACACCTCCCTGCGCCCTCGTGCCCCGCTGGCCGAGCAGACGCCGGAGTCCCTGTATGCCGCCGGCATCGAATCGCTGCGCCAGGAACGATACGTCCAGGCCATCGAATATTTCGATACGGTGGAGCGGGAGCATCCCTACTCGACCTGGGCCACCAGCGCGAAGCTGATGTCGGCCTATTCCGACTACATGCGAAACCGCTACACCGAGGCGATCGGCGCGCTGGACCGCTTCATCCAGCTCCACCCCGCGCACCGCGACATCGCCTATGCCTACTATCTGCGCGCGCTCTCCTACTATGAGCAGATCGTCGATGCCGAGCGCGACCAGCGTGGCACCGAGATCGCCATGGCGCGGCTCCAGGAAGTGATCAACCGCTTCCCCGAAAGCTCCTATGCCCGCGATGCGCGGCTGAAGATGGACCTCGCCCGCGACCATCTCGCCGGGCGGGAGATGAACATCGGCCGCTTCTACCAGTCCCGGGGGCTGTATTCCGCCGCCATCGGCCGCTTCCGGCGCGTGGTGGAGGAGTTCCAGACCACCAACCACACGCCCGAGGCGCTGCACCGCCTGACCGAGATCTATCTCGCCCTCGGCCTCACCGAGGAGGCGCGGCGGACCGCCAGCGTGCTCGGCCACAACTACCCCGGCAACCCGTGGTACCAGGATTCCTACGCCCTGCTGGTGGATGGCGCGCAACCGGCGGCGCAGGACCGGCCGGGCATCCTCCGCCGCGCCTGGAACTCGGTGTTCTGAGCCGGCGGGCCGGGAACGCCGCGGCCAAGGCCCCGCCATGCTGAACTCGCTCGCCATCCGCGACGTGGTGCTGATCGACCGGCTGGACCTGTCGCTCGGCGCCGGCCTCACCGTGCTGACCGGCGAGACCGGTGCCGGCAAGTCCATCCTGCTGGACAGCCTGGGCCTGGCGCTCGGCCAGCGCGCCGAGGCCGGCATGGTGCGCGGCGGGCAGGCCCAGGCCTCGGTCGCCGCCTGCTTCCACCTCCCCCCCGACCACCCCGCGAATGCCCTGCTGGTGGAGCAGGGAATCGAGGTGGAGGAGGATCTGGTGCTGCGCCGCGTGGTGCAGGCCGATGGCCGCTCCCGCGCCTTCGTCAACGACCAGCCGGTGGGTGTGGCGCTGCTGCGCCGGCTCGGCGCGCTGCTCGTCGAGGTGCAGGGCCAGCACGACCAGGTCGGCCTCGCCGACCCCGCCACCCACGCCGCCCTGCTCGACGCCTTCGGCGGGCTGGAGCCGGACCGCGCCGGCGTGGGCGAGGCCTACCGCGCCTGGCGGCAGGCCGAGCGTGCCCTGCGCGAGGCGCAGGAGGCCATCGCCCAGGCGCAGCGCGACGAGGAGTGGCTGCGCCACGCGGTGGAGGAGCTCTCCCTGCTCGGGCCGGCCGAGGGCGAGGAGGATGCCCTGGCCAATGAGCGCCAAGCCATGCAGCAGGGCGAGCGCCGGGCCGAGGCCGTGGCCGCCGCCCTCTCCGAATTGCAGCCGCGCGACCGCCGCGGCAGCGCCGGCCCGGCCGCCGCGCTGCGCAACGCCGCCCGCGCGCTGGAGCGCCTGCCGCCGCCGAACGAGGAGGCCTCACCCATCCTCGCCGCGCTGGGCCAGGCGCAGGATTCGCTGGCCGAGGCGGAGAGCCTGCTGGAGCGCCTCGGCGCCGATCTCGGCCCCGACCCGCGCCGGCTGGAGCAGGTGGAGGAGCGGCTCTTCGCGCTGCGCGCCGCCGCCCGCAAGCACATGGTGGCGGTGGTGGAGCTGCCGCAGCTGTTGCAGGACCTCGCAGCCCGCCTCTCGGCGCTGGATGCCGGGGCCGAGCGCGCCGCCGCGCTGGAGCAGGCCGCCGCCGCGGCGCGTGCCGGCTATGTCCGCCGCGCCGGGGCGCTGTCCGCCGCCCGCGCCAAGGCCGCCCGCGAACTGGAGAAGGCGGTGGCGCAGGAGCTGGCGCCGCTGAAGCTGGACCGCGCCCGGCTGCATATCGAGATCGCGCCCCGCGAGGAGCGCGCCTGGGCGGCCGACGGGCAGGACCGCGTCACCTTCCTCGTCACCACCAATCCCGGCCAGAAGCCCGGGCAGCTCGACAAGATTGCCTCGGGTGGCGAGCTGTCCCGCCTGATGCTGGCGCTGAAGGTGGTGCTGGCGCGCGGCTCGCCTGTGCCGACCCTGGTGTTCGACGAGGTGGACAGCGGCATCGGCGGCGCCACGGCGGCGGCGGTGGGCGAGCGCCTGGCCCGCGTGGCCGAGCGCCTGCAGGTGCTGGTGGTGACGCACAGCCCGCAGGTGGCGGCGCGCGGCACGCAGCACTGGCGCGTCTCCAAGGGCGTGCGGGCCGACCGTGCCGAGACCCGGGTGGAGCCGCTCGACGCGCAGGCGCGCCGCGAGGAGCTGGCCCGCATGCTGGCCGGCGAGACCATCACCGAAGCCGCCCGCGCCGCCGCCGACAGCCTGCTGCGCTGACGCCGACTGGCAGAAAAAAGATGGGGGCCCGGGGGAATTCCTTCCCCCGGCCTTTTTGTTTTTCTCTCCCCGCCGCGTTAACGGACATGCCATGACCGCGCCGCTCCGCCCGATTCCCGTCGACGACCTGACCGAGGCCCAGGCGGCCGAGGAACTCGCCGCCCTGGCCGAGGCGATCGAGACCGCCGACATCGCCTATCACCAGAACGACGCGCCGGTGATGACCGACGCGGAGTACGACGCGCTGCGCCGCCGCAACGCCGCCATCGAGCGCCGCTTCCCCGCCCTGAAGCGGGCCGACAGCCCGAGCGAGGCGTCCCCCGGCGCGGCGCCGGCGGCGGGCTTCGCCAAGTCCCGCCACGGCACGCCGATGTTGAGCCTGGACAACGCCTTCTCCCCCGAGGATTTCGCCGAGTTCGCGAAAAGCATCCGGCGTTTCCTGAAGCTGCCGCCGGAGGAGACGCTGCGCTTCGTGGCCGAGCCGAAGATCGACGGGCTCTCGGTCAACCTGCTCTACGAGAACGGCGTCTTCGTCCGCGGCGCCACGCGCGGCGACGGCACGGTGGGCGAGGACATCACCCGCAACCTGGAGACGCTGGACGAGCTGCCGCGCCGCCTGCCCGCCCCCTTCCCGGACTCGATCGAGATCCGCGGCGAGGTGTTCATGACCAAGGCCGACTTCCTGGCCTTCCATGCCGAGCAGACGCGGCTGCACGAGGAGCGCGAGCAGCGGCGCGAGCGCGGCGAGAAGGTGGGCGAGGCGGTCCGCATCCCGGTCAACCCGCGCAACGCGGCGGCGGGCAGCCTGCGCCAGCTCAACCCCGAGGTCACGGCGCGACGGCCGCTGAAGCTCTTCGCCTATGCCCAGGGGGAATCCAGCAGCCCGGTGGCCGAAACCCATGCCGGCTACCTGAAGCAGCTCGAGGCCTGGGGGTTCCGGGTGAACCCCCTCTCCCGCACCCTGCCGGACGAAACCGCCGCCAAGGCCTTCCAGGCGGAGATGACGGCGGAGCGCGCCGGCCTCGCCTATGACATCGACGGCGTGGTCTACAAGCTGGACCGGCTGGACTGGCAGGGGCGGCTCGGCTTCGTCGGCCGCGCGCCGCGCTGGGCCATCGCCTGGAAGTTCCCGGCGGAGCGGGCCGAGACGGTGCTGCTCGAGATCCAGATCCAGGTCGGCCGCACGGGGGCGCTGACGCCGCGCGCGGTGATGCAGCCGGTCAATGTCGGCGGCGTCATGGTGCAGCACGCCACGCTGCACAACGAGGACGAGATCGCCCGCAAGGATGTGCGGGTGGGCGACACTGTCATCCTCCAGCGCGCCGGCGACGTGATCCCGCAGATCGTCGGCGTGGTGGCGGAGAAGCGGCCGCCAGAGGTGGAGGCCGCCGGGCCGTGGCGCCCCCTGACCCATTGCCCCGCCTGCGGCAGCCACGCCGTGCGGCCGGAGGGCGAGGTGGTGCGGCGCTGCACCGGCGGGCTGGTCTGCCCGGCCCAGACGGTGGAGCGGCTGAAGCATTTCGTCAGCCGCAACGCCATGGATATCGAGGGGCTGGGCGAGGAGAACATCCTCAGGCTGCACGAGGAGGGGCTGGTGAAGAGCCCCGCCGACCTGTTCCGCCTGGCCCCGCACGCCGAGCGGATGCGCGGCTGGGAGGGCTGGGGCCGCTCCGCCAAGGGCGCGGCCGGCACGAAGAAGGTGGCCAACCTGCTCGCCGCCATCGAATCCCGGCGCAACGCGCCGCTGGAGCGGTTCATCTTCGCCCTCGGCATACGCCGCATCGGCGAGCAGAACGCCAAGCTGCTGGCGCGGCACTACCAGAGCTTCGCCGCCTGGCGGGAGAAGATGGTGGCGGCCACCACCCTGGGCTCCGAGGCGCGGGAGGAGCTGGGTTCGATCCAGGGCATCGGCCCGGCCATCGCCACCGAGCTGGCCGAGTTCTTCGCCGAGCGCCACAACCGCGATGCGCTGGACGACCTCGCCCGCGAGGTGGCACCCGCCGATGCGGAGGATTTCTCCACCAACGACAGCCCCTTCGCGGGGAAGGTCATCGTCTTTACCGGGACGCTGGAAAAGACCTCGCGCGACGAGGCGGAGGCGGTGGCCGAGCGGCTCGGCGCCAAGGTGACCAAGAGCGTCTCGAAGAAGACCGATTTCGTCGTGGTGGGGGCGGAAGCCGGGTCGAAGGCCAAGAAGGCGGCCGAGCTGGGGCTGCGGACGCTCACCGAGGCCGAGTGGCGGGAACTCGCCGGGCTGGGATAAGCACAGGGGAGGCGCCGCCTCCCCTGACCCCTCCGCCGGGGAGACAGTGTCTCCCCGGACCCCGCCCTCAGTGGCGCAGGCTGAGGGCGCGCTCGCTCATGCGGGCCGCCAGCAGCTCCGCCAGCCCCTCGTGCAGCACGCCCAGCGGGTCGCGGCCCAGGCCCTGCGAGACGGAGGCACGGTGGCCGCCGCGGATGACCCGGTGGCGGGCACCGGGCAGCAGCGCCGAGGCCACGGAGACGAAGCCGTCATTCGGGCCGGCGCCGCGCCGCATCATGAAGCGGACCATCGGCAGGTAGCGGCGGTCCGGCCCCACCGCATCCCGCTCCAGGTAGCTGCCGACGCAGAGCACCGGCAGGCTGGCGGTGATCTCGGCCACCCGCGCGGCATGGGCCGCCATCCAGGCGGCGCGGCCCTCGGTGGAGAGGTCCGGCAGGCCGGCGCCGCCGCCCATGCGCAGCGCCCGCACCAGCGCCGCCAGGCCGCGGTGCAGGCGGGGTCGGGCCAGCAGCGCATCGGCCACCGGCGAGCCGTGGAAGGGCGCGTGCAGCGCCAGCAGCCCGGCGCAGCGCGCCGCCACGGCAGGCTCCAGCAGCGCCGCCAGCGCCTCCAGCCCGCCCTTGCTGTGCGCCACCAGCAGGCAGGGCTCCGGCTCGGCCAGGATGGCCTCGGCCAGCCGCGCGGCATTGGGCGCGATGGGCGCGGTGGTGGGCAGCTTCACCACGCGGGCGCGGGCGCCCTGCGCCAGCAGCCAGCGCAGCTGCGTGCCCATGTAGTCCATGCCGAGCGGCGCCAGCCGCGCCGCCCCCTCCCCCATCAGGCCATAGACCAGCAGCACGCGCTGCCCCGCCAGGAGGGGCAGCATCGGCTCGGCAAAGGGCGCGGCGGGGATGGGGCGGCGCAGCCGGGCGGTCAGAGCGGCGCGCAGGCCCACTGCAGCCATTCCGCCACATCGGCTTCCACCGCGCCGCCGATCTCGGCCAGCACGCGGCCATGGTAGGCATCCACCCAGGCATGCTCGGCCGGGGTGAGCAGCGCGCAATCGATCAGACGGCGCTCATAAGGCACCAGGGTCAGGGTCTCGAACTCCAGGAAGGGCCGCGTCTGGCCGGGGCGGGCCTCGGCCGCGCGGGTCAGCAGCAGGTTCTCGATGCGGATACCATAGGCGCCCGGCTGGTAGAAACCCGGCTCGTCGGACAGGATCATGCCCGGCCGCAGCGGCACCGTCCGCGCCGCCCGGCTGATGCTGACCGGCCCCTCATGCACCGAGAGGAAGCTGCCGATGCCATGGCCGGTGCCATGGTCGAAATCCAGCCCCGCCTGCCAGAGCGGCGCACGCGCCACCGCGTCGATATGCGGCCCGGCCACGCCCTGCGGGAAGCGCAGCGTGGCCAGGGCGATGTGGCCGCGCAGCACGCGGGTGTAGCGCTCCACGAGGTCGGCCGGGGGGATGGGGCCGCCCTCGCGCGCCCCGGTCCAGAGGGTGCGGGTGATGTCGGTGGTGCCGTCCGTGTACTGGCCGCCGCTGTCGATCAGGTAGCACTCGCCGGAGTGGATCGGGCGGTCGCTCTCCGGCGTGGCGCGGTAGTGGACGATGGCGCCATGCTCGCCCGCCCCCGAGATGGCGGGGAAGCTCTCGGCGCGGAACAGCGGCTGTTCCCGCCGGAAGGCCAGGAGGCGCCCGGCGGCGCTCATTTCCGTCTCGCCGCCCTGGGGCGCGTGGCGGGCGAACCAGGCGAGGAAGCGCGCCATCGCCGCGGCGTCGCGCTTGTGGGCGGCGCGGGCGCCCTCCTGCTCCACCGGGTTCTTGCAGGCGCGCGGCATACGGCAGGGGTCCTCGCCCGGGCGCAGCGTGGCGCCGGCCTCGCGCAGCGTGGCGGCGAACCAGACGGGCGTGGCGTCGGGGTCGATCCGCACCGCCTTGCCGCCGAGTCCGGCCAGCGCCTCGGCCAGCGCCGCCGGCGGATGCGCCGCCACCGCGTTGCCCAGATGCACCCGCACCGCCTCGGAGAGCTTGGCCGGCTCCATGAACAGCTCCACCCGCGCATCGGCGTGCAGCAGGGCGAAGCCCAGGGCCAGGGGCGTGTGCTCCAGGTCGCCGCCGCGCAGGTTCAGCAGCCAGGCCAGGGAATGCGGGTCGGCCAGCACCGCGGCATCCTCGCCGGCGGCGCGCAGGGTGGCGGCGGCCTCGGCGCGCTTCTCGGCCGAATCGCGGCCGGCATAGGCAAGCGGGTGCGGCACGGCGGGCGCGGCGGGCGGCGCCGGGCGGTCCCGCCACACGGCATCCACCGGATTGGCCGCCAGCGGCACCAGCACGGCGCCCGAGGGGGCCAGCCTGTCCAGCATCGATTGCGGGTGCAGCCAGGGGTCGTAGCCGATGCGCAGGCCGGCGGCGTGCTCGGCCAGCCAATCCTGCGGCGGCTGCTCAGTGAGGTGGCGCTGCTCCCACAGGGTGGTGTCGGCCTGCTGCCGCGCCTGGGTGGTGTAGCGGCCATCGACGAAGAGCGCGGCGCGCTCCGCCAGCACGATGGCCATGCCGGCGCTGCCGGTGAAGCCGGTGACCCAGGCCAGCCGCTCGCCGCTGGGGGGCACGTATTCGCCCAGATATTCGTCGCTGCGGGGGATCAGCAGGCCATCCACCCCGCTGCGGGCAAGCTCGGCGCGGAGGGCGGCGAGGCGTTCGGCGTGTGTCACTTCGGTTAGCATCCCGTTAAGAACATATTTCCACAGGTATCAATGCGTCCTGCGCATGGCTCAGCTTCGCTTGTCGCGCTCGTCTTCGCGCCTGCACAAGATTACATCCTGCTCATCGCACCAGGGGCGGGCGGTCGACGGCAAGAGCCAGTCCTGCGGACCACCCCGGCGCGCAACTGGAACGCTAGACAATGGAACCCCGCATCACCAAGCCGGAGTTTGACTCCGCCATCCCCGCCGCCGCCTTCAACATGGACGAGGCGCGCTCCGTCGCCCTCGCGGCGATGCGTGCGCGGGATGAGGCGATCGGCCTTTGGATCCGCAAGGCGCTGACCAGGGCCTACCGCGCCGTGGTGGAATATCCGCAGCGCCGCCGCGTGCAGAACGAGCTGTCCCTGATGACCGACCGCGAACTGTCCGACATCGGGCTGAGCCGTGGCGAGATCAGCCGCGTGTTCGACGGCGACTTCGAGGCCCAGGCCAGCCGCGCCGCCAACGCGCCGGCCAACAGCCGCAGCGCTGCCTGAAAAAATCCGCACGCGGCACAGCAACTCCGGCCTCGGGCCGGAGTTGTTGCACCAGAGACTAAGGGAACGGCGCTTCCTCCCCCCCTCCCCCCGGTGCCGCTCCCGACCAGAACCGCCCCGCATCCCCCCAGATGCGGGGCGGTTCCATTTTCAGCGCTTGCGCAGCACCAGGGCCGACCAGGCGCCCTGGTCGATGCGCCGCTCCAGCACCATGCCGGCGCGGCGGTGCGCGGCCAGCACCATCCGCACCTGCGTGCCCAGCAGCCCGGCCAGGATGGCGGTGCCGCCCGGCGCCAGATGGTCCGACAGGCTCTTGGCCATGGCGCAGAGCGGCCGTGCCAGGATGTTGGCGAAGACCAGGTCGTAGGTGCCGGCGCGCACGCCGCGGTGGCGCCAGCCATCGGCCAGCCTGGCCTCCAGCAGGTTGCGCAGCCCGTTCATCCGCGCGTTCTCGGCGGCGATGCGCACGCTCCAGGGCTCGATATCGGTGGCCAGCACCTTGCGGTGCAACCGCTTGGCCGCGGCCATGGCCAGGATGCCCGAGCCGGTGCCAAGGTCGAGGATGCGGCGCGGCCGGCGGTGCGCCATGCCCTCGAAGCCAATCAGGCAGCCGCGCGTCGAGCCATGCTCGCCGGAGCCGAAGGCGAGGCCGGCATCCAGCCGCAGCACGGTGCGGCCATAGGTGACGGGGTTGGGCATGTGGCTGGGCCGGATCAGCACGCGGGCGCCGATCTCCTGCTCGGGGAAGGCCTGCACGGTGCGGGCCAGCCAGCCCTCCGCCTCCACCGGCGCGCGCTTCAGCTCGGGCATCTCGATGCCGGAAAGCGCCGAGGCCAGCACCAGGGCGGGCAGCAGCTCCTCGTCGCCCACGCCGGTCTCGCGCACCGCCTCCAGGCCCCAGGTGTCGGTCGGGTCGTCTTTGAAGTAGCCCACGGTGGGGCAGACGGTCTGCAGCGCCGCCTCGAAATGCGGCACCGCCTCTTCCGGCAGGCCGTCGATGGTCAGGGTTTCCAGGGTCTGGGGATGGCGGCGGTTCATCAGGCCTTTTCCACGAAGCTGTCGAGCACGCGCTTCCGCCCCGCCTTGTCGAATTCGACGTCCAGCTTGTTGTCGTCGGTGCTCACGACACGCCCATAGCCGAATTTCTGGTGAAAAACCCGCGTGCCGGGCGGGATGGCGGCATTCTTCGCCGGCCGCTCCGAGACCTCCCAGGCGCCGGCCTCGATGATGCGTGGCTTGCGCGCCACCAGCGGGAACTGGCCGGAGAACACCGAGGGCGCCGCCATCATGCGGCTGCGCTCGGCCCGCGCGCCGCCCTCCTGCTCGATATGCTCGGGCGGCAGCTCCTCCAGGAAGCGGCTGGGGATGGCGCTGCTCCAGTTGGCATAGAGCCGGCGGTTGGCGGCATGGCTGATGATGCAGCGTTTCCGCGCCCGGGTGATGCCGACATAGGCGAGGCGCCGCTCCTCCTCGAGCCCCTTGTCGCCGCTCTCGTCCAGCGAGCGCTGGTGCGGGAACAGCCCCTCCTCCCAGCCGGGGAGGAACACCGTGTCGAACTCCAGCCCCTTGGCGGCGTGCAGCGTCATCAGGCTGACCCGCTCGGCCTCGGGGGCCTGGTCGCTCTCCATCACCAGCGACACGTGCTCGAGGAAGCCGGCGAGCGTCTCGAACTCGCCGAGCGCCCGGATCAGCTCCTTCAGGTTCTCGAGCCGCCCGGGCGCCTCGGGCGACTTGTCCTGCTTCCACATCTCCGTGTAGCCGGATTCCTCCAGCAGGGTGGCGGCCACCACCACATGCCCCTCCCGCCCCAGCCCCTCGCGCCAGCGGGCGAAGCCTTCCAGCAGCTCGCGCAGCGCCTGGCGCGGCTTCGGGCGCAGCGCGCCCATCGCCGTCATCCGGTCCGCCGCCACCAGCAGCGGCACCCCCTCGGCGCGGGCGAGCTGGTGCATGGCGCGCAGCGCCGTGTCGCCCAGCCCACGCTTGGGGGTGTTGACGATACGCTCGAAGGCGAGGTCGTCCGCCGGCTGCTGCAGCACGCGCAGATAGGCCATGGCGTCGCGGATCTCGGCCCGCTCGTAGAATTTCAGCCCGCCCACCACGCGGTAGGGGATGCCGAGCGTGATCAGCCGCTCCTCGAAGGCGCGGGTCTGCGAGCCGGTGCGGACCAGGATGGCGATCTCGGCGAGGTTGTGCCCCTCCCGCCGCGCGGCCTCGATGCGGCCGCCCACCATGCGGGCCTCCTCCTCCGAATCCCACAGCGAGACGACGCGCACCTTCTCGCCCCGCGAATCCTCCCGCCCCGGCCGCAGCGTCTTGCCCAGGCGGCCGCTGTTGCGGGCGATCAGCCCGGCGGCGGCGCCCAGGATGGGAGTGGTGGAGCGGTAGTTGGATTCGAGGCGCACGATGGTGGCGCCCGGGAAATCCTTCTCGAAGCGGAGGATGTTCTCGATCTCGGCGCCGCGCCAGGAATAGATCGACTGGTCGTCATCGCCCACGCAGCAGATGTTGCGCTGCGAAGGGTCCTCCCGCTGGGCCAGCAGGCGCAGCCAGAGATACTGCACCAGGTTGGTGTCCTGGTACTCGTCCACCAGGATGTAGCGGAAGCGGCGGTGGTAGTCGGCCAGCACGTCCGGGTGGGTGCGCAGGATCTCCACCACATGCAGCATCAGGTCGCCGAAATCGGTGGCGTTCACCTGGCGCAGCCGTTCCTGGTAGGCGGCGTAGAGGCTGCGGGCGCGGTTGTTGGCGAAGTCCGAATCCTCGGCCGGGGTGATGCGGGCCGGGGTGCAGCCGCGGTCCTTCCAGCGCTGGATGACGGCCATCAGCCCCTGCGGCGGCCAGCGCTTCTGGTCCACCCCAGCGGCGTCCATCACCTGCTTCAGCAGGCGCATCTGGTCGTCCGTGTCGAGGATGGTGAAGTTGCTGTCGAGCCCCACCAGCTCGGCATGGCGGCGCAGCATGCGGGCGCAGAGGGCGTGGAAGGTGCCGAGCCACAGCCCCTCCGCCGGCTGGCCGAGGATGGCGGAGACGCGCTCGCGCATCTCGCGCGCCGCCTTGTTGGTGAAGGTGACGGCCAGCACCTGGCTGGGGAAGGCCCGCCGCGTCATCAGGATATGGGCGAAGCGGGTGGTCAGCACCCGCGTCTTGCCGGTGCCGGCGCCGGCCAACACCAGGAGCGGCCCGTCCACCGTCTCCACGGCGGCGCGCTGCTCGGGGTTCAGCCGGGCCAGGTAGTCGGCGGCGGCGGCGGAGGCGGGCATCGTCGTCATTGGCAGAACCCCACGGAGCCGGCGGCGCAGCGCCGGGCGCCATCGACCCAGAGCGCGCCGTCCAGCGTGGCGGTGCCCAGGTCAGCGCCCGACAGCTCCGCCCCGGTCAGGTCGGCATCGGTCAGGTCGGCGCGGAAGAAGCGGGCGCCGCGCAGGTCGGCCCGCACGAAGCGGGCGCCGGCCAGCCGGGCGCGGGTGAACTCGGCGCCGCGCAGCACGGCGCCGGAGAAGTCGGCTCCTGTGGCATCGGCCGAGGTGAAGCGGGCGGAGGGCGCATCCGCCTTGACCAGCTTCGCCTGCCCCAGACGGGCCCGGGCGAAGCTGGCGTCGCGCAGCACGGCGCCGGTCAGGTCCACGCCGTGCAGGTCCTGCCCGTCCTGCAGGCAGCGTCGCCAGTCCACCCCGGGCGCGGGGGCGTCCGTGCAGGCCGCCGCGGCCGGGGCGGCGCCCAGCAGCAGGAGCAGGGGAAGGGCGAGGAGGGGCAGGATTGGCGAGGGCACAGGCTGGATATAGAACGGGTCACGAACGCGGCCAACCTCCGGCCGCTTGCCGGGAGGAGTTACCGCCATTCTCAGCCTGCCGATCCGCGCCCTGGAATGGTCCGCCCGGCAGGGTGGCGTGCTGCTGGCGGTGAGCATCTTCGCCGGCCTGTTCATCCCGCCGCTCGCCGCCGCCCTGCGCGAGGCGGTGACGCCGATCGTGGCGCTGCTGATGACGCTGGTGCTGCTGCGGGTCGATCCGGTGCAGGTGCTGGCCTATCTGCGGCGGCCGCTGCTGGTGGCGGCGCTGCTGGCCTGGCTGCTGCTGGGCTGCCCGCTGCTGGCCTTCGCCGTGACCCAGGCGGTGGGGCTGGACGGGCCGATGGGCGCGGGGCTGGTCATCGTCGCCACCGGCTGCGCCGCCACCTCCTCCCCCGCCTTCGCCCGGCTGGTGGGGCTGGATGGGGAGGTGGCGCTGGTGGCCTCGCTGCTCTCCACCCTGCTGGTGCCCTTCACCGCGCCGCCGCTGGCGCTGGGGCTGCTGGGCATCGACCTCTCCATCACCGTGGCCGGGCTGATGGCGCGGCTGGCGCTGGTGGTGGGGCTGCCGCTGGTGGTCTCGCTGGCCATCCGGCAGATGGCCGGCCCGGCGCGCCTCGCCCGCTGGGGCGGCGCGGTGGATGGCGCGGTGGTGCTGCTGGTGGTGCTCTACGGCTTCGGCGTGATGGATGGGGTGCTGGCGCTGCTGCTGGCCGAGCCGGGGCTGGTGCTGGGCGGCGTGGCCCTGGCCTTCGCCGGCTGCCTCGGCCTGAACCTGGCCACGGCGCTGGTCTTCCGCCCCGCGGGGCGGCGCCTCTCGCTCTCCGCCGGGCTGCTCTCGGGCAACCGCAACATGGCGCTCTACCTGGCGGTGATGCCGGCGAGCACGGAGCCGCGCATCCTGCTGTTCTTCGTGCTCTGCCAGTTCCCGCTCTTCCTCAGCCCCTTCCTGCTGAAGCCGGTCTATGCCCGGCTGGCGCGGCGGGGCTGAAGGCCCCCCACGGGAGGGGGCCTCCGCTCAGAGCGCCGCCGCCACCTTTGGCCGGGCGCCCAGGATATGGGCGATGGCATAGGTCAGGTCGGCGCGGTTGAGGGTGTAGAAGTGGAACTCGTCCACGCCATTGGCCTGCAGCAGCCGCACCTGCTCGGCGGCCAGGGCGGCGGCCACCATGCGGCGGGTGTCCGGGTCGTCGTCCAGCCCCTCGAACAGCTTGCCCATCCAGCCCGGCACGCTGGCGCCGCACATGGCGGAGAATTTGCGCACCTGGTTGAAGTTGGAGACCGGCAGGATGCCCGGCACGATCGGCACGGTGATACCGGCGGCGAGACAGCGGTCGAGGAAGCGCAGGAACACCTCGGTATCGAAGAAATACTGGGTGATGGCGCGGGTGGCGCCGGCGTCGATCTTGCGCTTGAGGTTGTCCAGGTCGTGCTGGGCGGAGCTGGCGGTGGGGTGGGTCTCCGGATAGGCGGCCACCGAGATCTCGAAGTCGCCGACCTTGCGCAGCCCGGCCACCAGATCGGCGGCGTAGGCGTAGCCATCGGGGTGGGGCACGTAGCCCGCCTCGCCGGCCGGGGCGTCGCCGCGCAGCGCCACGATATGGCGCACGCCATCGGCCCAGTAGCGGCGGGCGACGTCGTCCACCTCGCCGCGGCTGGCGCCGACGCAGGTCAGGTGCGCGGCCGGCGTCAGGCTGGTCTCCCGCACCAGGCGGGCGACGGTGGCGTGGGTGCGCTCCTGCGTGGTGCCGCCGGCGCCGTAGGTGACGGAGACGAAGCGCGGCGCCAGCGGCTCCAGCCGCCGCACGCAGGTCCAGAGCTGCTGCTCAAGCGCCTCGGTGCGGGGCGGGAAGAACTCGAAGGAGAGCGCGGGCGGGGGCAGCTCGGTCGGCACGGGCAGGCCGGCCACGCGCGGGCCGGTCAACCAGCGCTGCAGGGTGCCCGGGGCACCCGTCTGGGAGGAGCCAAGCTGGGCGCCCTGCGGCGCTTCGGGGGCGGCGTGGTCGGCGAAGTGGTTCATGCCTCCCCCATACTGCACCGGGCGATGGAAATGAATGCGGTACACGCACGGGGTTGTTTAAGCCAGCTTGGCCTTTAGATGTTCCTGGCATTCATCCCAGCATGTATGTTGCCGGCCAACCGCTCCCCCCTCTGCTCCCCCCAGCCTTCCCGACCCCCAGGAAACGCCCCGCCCATGCACCCCTACCGCCGCCCGCTTCTTCTGCTGCTCGGCATGCTGGCCCTCTCGGCCTGCGCCACGCGTCCCCCAGCGAACGAGCCCGAAGCCCTGGCGGAGTACGAGCAGACCAACGACCCGCTCGAGCCCTTCAACCGCACCATGTACACGGTGCATAACGGGATCGACACGGTGCTGCTGCGCCCGGCGGCGGAGGTCTACCGCTTCGTGCTGCCGCAGCCGGTCCGCACCGGCGTGGGCAACGTGCTGGCCAACCTGCGCAGCCCCGTCATCCTGCTGAACGATGGCCTGCAGGGCGAGACGCAGCGCTTCGGCACCACCCTCGGCCGGTTCCTGCTGAACACCACCCTGGGCGTCGGCGGCATCTTCGACGTGGCGAAGAATTTCGGCCTGCCCGGACACACCGAGGATTTCGGCCAGACCCTGGCGGTCTGGGGCCTGGGCGAAGGCCCGTTCCTGTTCATTCCGGTGCTGGGCCCGAGCAACCCGCGTGACCTGACGGGGTTTGGATTGGATATCGTCTCCAACCCGGTGACCTGGGTGGTCGCCAATGGCGACAACACGATAGAGAACATCGGCTATGGCATCACCGGCCTGACCGTGCTCGACACCCGCGAAAGGCTGATCGAGACGATTGATTCGGTGAAGGAAACCAGCCTCGACCCGTATGCCACGTTCCGCAGCGCCTATCGCCAGCGCCGCCAGTCGGAGATCCGCAACAGCGGTGCCAATCCGTCTTCCGGCAATGCCTGGGGCACGGGGCTCGGGACTGCGGGCAACCCGCCCGGCCGCAACTGAGCGGGCTTGAACACAAGATGAGACAGAACAGGATGCACCGCCGTTCCCTGCTGGCCGCCGCATGGGCTGCCCCCTTCTCCATGGTCGCGCTCGGAAGCTCCCCGGCGCGGGCGGAGATGGACATCAACCGCGCCGCCAACTTCATCGAGGCCACTGGCCAGGAGCTGGTGGGCGCCCTCAACTCCCGCGCGCCCGTGGCCGAGCGCCGGCAACGTGTGGCCGCGATCCTGCGCCGCGCCGTGGATGTGGAGGGGGTGGGCCGCTTCATCCTCGGCCGCTGGTGGCGCACCGCCTCCCCGGCGGAGCAGCAGGAATACATGAAGCTGTTCGAGGAGACGCTGATCCGCAATCTCTCCGCCCGCTTCGGCGAGTATGAGGGCGTGCGCTTCAGCCTGGGCCGTAGCCAGCAGCGCACCGAGGACGACGCGCTGGTGAACACCGTCATCGAGCGCCCCAACACCGCCCCGTTCAGCCTCGATTGGCGGGTGGGCGAGGTGGGCGGCCAGCCGCGCGTGGTGGACGTGATCGCGGAAGGCACCTCCCTGCGGCTCACCCAGCGCAGCGAGTACTCCGCCGTGATCAGCCGCAATGGCGGCCAGGTTTCCGCCCTGCTGGATGCCATGCGGCGCCAGGTGGCGGCGCTGGCGGCGCGCGAGAACCCCTGAGGACCTTCCGGCGGCCATCCGCCAGGGCGGCGCTGCCCCCTGGTGGATGGCCGCCGCTTCCGGGCGTTGTTCCGCCCGTTCAGCGCCGCTCGACCATGGCGTAGAGCCGCCGCCCCTCGACGCCTCCGCCGATGCCCTGGAATACCCGAGGCCGCCGCGCCTCCGCCGGCGGCACAGCGGCCAGCAGGGCCTCCATCTCCTCCAGGCTGCGCCAGCAGGGCCGCAGACCCAGGAACACCTCCATCCAGGCTGCCTCCGGCGGGGCGGGGCCGGCGCTGCCCAGAAGCAGCAGGCCGCCCGGCTTGAGCGCCGCAAAGGCGGAATCCACCAGCTCCTTCGGCCAGCTGCCGGTGCCGCAGCCCGGCAGGTCCGGCAGCAGGATCAGGTCGAAGCAGCCGCGCAGATAAGGCTTCCGGACGAAGGAGGAGAGGTTGCAGCGCAGGCTGCGCAGCGGCAGCCCGGGCGGCAGCCCCCTGCGCAGCGTGGCGATGACGCCGCGGTCCGTCTCCTGCGCCACCCAGCGCCCGAGCTTGCCGGGCTGGGCCAGCATGGCGGCCTCCCGCAGGTGCCCTGCCCCCAGGCTCAGCACCTCGGCCCCCGGGCGGCGCTCCAGCACCGCCTCGATCACCCGCGCGAGGAAGGCGGGCTGCCCCTGCAAGGCGCTGAAATAGCCGAGCGCGGCGGTTGCCTCGAACAGGTCGCGCCCGGCGCGCGAGGCCTGGCTGAGCCGGTCCCGCACCGTCTCATGCCGCAGCAGCAGGTCCTGCAGCAGCGGCAGCAGGCCGGGGCGGCCCGCCAGATCCTGTGCCGCGCGGATGAGAGGGTCCTCCAGCATCAGCCGGTGCAGCGGGTGGACCAGCATCTCGGCGCAGGCCATCTGCCAGACCGCCGGCTCCAGGCTGCGCTTCAGATCATCGCACAGCCGCACCAGCCGGCTCAGCGCCGCGGGGCTCCAGCCCGGCTCCCAGGCCATGTCCACCAGATCGTCGAGAACCGGCTTCAGTCCTACGACGTCTGACAAGCCTATGTTCAGGTTAAAGCCCGGGGGCCTCGCGTCCGCCATCGCTTGCTCTCCTGCCGCCATTCGACATGGTCTCCCGGCAGCGCGCATCATCAAGATGGTGGATGAATGTAAGGTCTGTTTGGACTTGTGAACAACTTGAGCAGGCTACGGGCAGGGCGGCCCTATCTGCCCAAAATCAAGGCATAGCACCTCTCGTTTTCGTGTGCTTCCGGCCCTTACGGTCCCTGTTTCCGCGGGGGCGACGCCTGCCCGCGCAGCGGTCCAGCTCCTGGCGCATCCCTTGCATACCCTCCGCGCCGACACGAACCGGAATGGGATCGGGCGATTGCGACCGGATGTGGAACTGATCGGCGTCACCAAGCGGTACGGCCATGGCCCGGCGGCGGTGGACGGGATTTCGCTCTCGATCCCGGCCGCCAGCTATTGCTGCCTGCTCGGCCCCTCGGGCTGCGGCAAGACCAGCACGCTGCGCATGATCGCCGGGCATGAGACGGTGAGCGAAGGCGACATCCTGCTCTCCGGCCGCAATGTGACGCTGCTGCCGCCGGCGGCGCGCGGCACGGCCATGATGTTCCAGTCCTATGCCCTGTTCCCGCACCTGACGGCGCTGGAGAACATCGCCTTCGGGCTGCGCATGCGTGGCGTGGGCAAGGCAGAGCGGCTGGCCCAGGCGGCCGGGTTCCTGAAGCTGGTGCAGCTGGAGAAGATGGCGGACCGGCTGCCGGCGCAGCTCTCGGGCGGCCAGCAGCAGCGCGTGGCGCTGGCCCGCGCGCTGATCACCCGCCCCAAGGTGCTGCTGCTGGACGAGCCGCTCTCCGCCCTCGACCCCTTCCTGCGCACCCAGATGCGCGAGGAGCTGAAGCGGCTGCAGCGCGAGCTCGGCATCACCTTCATCCATGTCACCCATGGGCAGGAGGAGGCGATGGCCCTCTCCGACATCGCCGTGGTGATGGACCATGGGCGGATCGCCCAGGCGGCGCATCCGCGCGAGATCTTCGAGAAGCCGGCCAGCGCCTTCGTCGCCCGCTTCATCGGCGGCCACAATGTGCTGGACCTGCCGGGCGGCCGCTTCGCCGTGCGCACGGACCGCACCCGGCTGACGCCGGTGCCGGAAGGCGGCGCCAGTGACGGCGCCAGCCTGGCCGGCCAGGTGACCACCGTCGAGTACCAGGGCGCCGCGGTGCGCGTGGTGGTGCGGGCCGGGGACGGCCAGACCGCCGAGGCGCTGCTGCCGGATGGCCTGTTCCACGCCGCGCCCGTGGCCCCGGGCGAGGCCGCCACGCTGGGCTGGGCGGCGCAGGACGCCCACCCCCTCAGCCAGACCGCCTGACCAGGAGAGCGTACAAGATGACCGAGCAGAAGAAGACTCAGCCCTCCCTCACCCGCCGCGGCGCGCTGGCGCTGGCTGGCGCGGCCCTGGGCAGCGGCGCCGTCACCGGCTTCCCCACGCTGTGGGCGCAGAACATCCGCAACGTGACGCTGCGGCAGATCGGCACCGGCGTCTCGGGCCTCAACCCGATCGCCGAGCAGGTGAAGAAGGACCTCGGCTTCACCCTGCAGCTGACGGTGACCGACACCGACGCCGTGGCGCAGCGCGCCGCCACCCAGGCGCGCAGCTTCGACATCGCGGACATCGAATATTTCAGCATCAAGAAGGTGTACCCGACCGGCGCGCTGCAGCCGATCGACACCAAGCGCATCAAGCTGGCCGACAAGATCGTGCCGATCTTCACCACCGGCCGCCTGACGCCGGAGAGCGCGCCGGGCCAGGGCACCTCGCCCTTCTCGGTGGGCTTCGTCGAAAGCAAGGATGCGAAGACCTTCGCCGGCAAGCGCACCGATCTGATGACGCTGATGCCGACCGTGTACAACGCCGACACGCTGGGCATCCGCCCCGACCTGGTGGGCCGCCCCATCACCCACTGGAAGGACCTGCTGGACCCCGCCTTCAAGGGCAAGGCGAGCATCCTGAACATCCCCGGCATCGGCATCATGGACGCTGCGATGGTGGCGGAGAGCGCCGGCATCGTGAAATACGGCGACAAGGGCAACATGACCCGCGCCGAGATCGACAAGACCATCGCCTTCCTGATCGAGGCCAAGCGCGCCGGCCAGTTCCGCGCCTTCTGGAAGAGCTTCGACGAGAGCGTGAACCTGATGGCCTCGGGCGAGGTCGTCATCCAGTCCATGTGGTCGCCGGCCGTCACCGCCGTGCGCTCGCGCGGCATCCCCTGCGTCTACCAGCCGCTGGCCGAGGGCTACCGCGCCTGGGGCTCGGGCCTCGGCCTGATGCGCCACCTCTCCGGCCTCGAGCTGGACGCGGCCTATGAGTACATGAACTGGTATCTCTCCGGCTGGTGCGGCGCCTTCCTCAACCGCCAGGGCTACTACTCGGCGGTGCTGGAGACGGCGAAGGCCAACATGAGCGAGAATGAGTGGGGCTACTGGATGGAGGGCAAGCCCGCCACCGCCGACATCGTCGCCCCCGATGGCAAGGTGATGGAGAAGGCCGGCGCGGTGCGCGATGGCGGCTCCTTCACGGACCGCATGGGCAAGGTCGTCTGCTGGAACTCGGTGATGAACGAGGACCGCTACATGATCCAGAAGTGGAACGAGTTCATCGCGGCCTGATTTTGTTTGCGTGTGCGATTCACGCTTCCGGCGTTGCCGCCTGCAGCGATCGCACACGATGGCGGGGTCCGGGGTGACACGGTCACCCCGGCGGGGGTCCAGGGGGCGGCGCCCCCTGGAAGGCCCGGAGTTGGAGCGCGCGCATGTCCCGATGGTTCCCCTGGCTGCAGGCCGCGCCGCTGGCGCTGGTGCTGGCCACCTTCCTGCTGCTGCCGATCGCGCTGATCGTCGTCGTCAGCTTCTACGATTATGACAGCTTCAGCCTGATTCCGGATTTCGTGCTGACCAATTACCAGGAGGTCTTCGCCTCCCCGGTGACGTGGCAGACCTATCTCAAGACGCTGTGGTTCGCCGGCCTCACCTGGCTGGTGACCTTCGCGCTCGGCTTCTGGCTGGCCTACTATTTGGCCTTCGTGGTGCAGGACGCGACCTGGCGCACGGTGCTCTTCATCCTCTGCACCGTGCCCTTCTGGACCAGCAACCTGATCCGCATGATCGCCTGGGTACCCTTCCTCGGCCGCAACGGCATCATGAACAACACGCTGATGGGCGCGGGCCTGATCGAGCAGCCGCTGGAATTCCTGCTTTTCTCGGATTTCTCGGTGATCCTGGCCTTCGTCCACCTCTACACGCTGTTCATGGTGGTGCCGATCTTCAACACCATGATGCGCATCGACCGCCGGCTGCTGGAGGCGGCGCGCGATGCCGGCGCCGGCTTCTGGCAGACGCTGTGGTGCGTCATCCTACCGCTGTGCAAGCCGGGCATCGGCATCGGCAGCATCTTCGTCGTTGTGCTGGTGATGGGCGACTTCGCCACGGTGCGGCTGATGAGCGGCGGGCAGAGCGCCTCGGTGGGGCTGATGATCAGCAACCAGATCGGGCTGATGCAGTATCCGGCGGCGGCCGCCAACGCGGTGGTGCTGCTGGCCATGGTGCTGCTGCTGGTGGCGGCGATGTTGCGCGCCATCGACATCCGCAAGGAGCTCTGAGCCCATGCCCGGACGCACGGCGCGCATCCTGCTCGGCACGCTGTTCGTGCTGTTCCTGCTGTTCCTCTACGGGCCGACGCTCACCATCACCATCCTCTCCTTCCAGGGACCGGATGGCGGGCTGACCTTCCCGATGAACGGCGTCTCGCTGCACTGGTTCGGCCGGCTGTTCCAGCCGCAGGCGGTGGGCGACCTCGGCGCCTCGATGACGCGCACGCTGCTGCTGGCGGCGATGGTGACGGCGAGCACGGTGGTCATCTCGCTCGCCGCCGGCATGGCCTTCCGCCGCCGCTTCCCCGGTAGCGGCGCGCTGTTCTATCTCACCCTCGCCAGCCTGATCGTGCCGTCCATCCTGGTCAGCCTCGGCGTCGGGCTGCTGTTCAACCGGATGGAGTGGGAGCCTGCCTGGTACTCCTCCGCCTTCGGCGCGCAGCTCACCTGGACGCTGCCCTTCGGCCTGCTGATCATGTTCGCCGTGTTCAACCGCTTCGACCGCAGCTGGGAGGAGGCGGCGCGCGACATGGGCGCCACCCCCTGGCAGAGCTTCTGGCACGTGGTGCTGCCGATCATCGCGCCGAGCGTGGTAGGCATCGCGCTGTTCGGCTTCACCCTCTCCTTCGACGAGTTCGCCCGCACCCTGCTCACCGCCGGCAGCGGCAACACCCTGCCGCTAGAAATCCTCGGCATGACGACGACGGTGACGACGCCGGTGCTCTACGCCCTCGGCACCGTCTCCACCGCCCTCTCCTTCCTGGTGATCGGCGGCGCCATGCTGGGGGTGAAGCTGCTGGCGCGGCGGCGCGGGGCCTGAGGCCTCAGCCACCGCGCCGCAGGATGTCCGTGGCGCGGTGGCCCTCCGCCACGCCGTCGATCAGGAACACCGCACCCCGGGCATGGCGCAGCCGGTGCGGCAGCAGGGCCTGGTAGGCCGCCGATCCGTACCAGGCCCGGGCCGCCGCCCGGTCGGGAAAGGCGATGACGATCAGGTCGCGGTCGCAGGCGCCTTCCAGCATCTCCGGCACCCCGCCATGGATGCGGTAGCGCCCGCCGAAAGGCGCCAGCGTGGCATCGATCCCCTCCAGATAGGCCAGGATGCCCGGCCCCATCTCCACATCGTGCAGCAGGCCGATGGCGTAGCAGGTCATGGCGCGCCGCCTCAGGCCAGGGCCGGCCGGGCACGGGCGGCGGCGCCCTCCAGCCAGGCCAGGGCGGCGACGAAGCCAGCCTGGCCGAGCAGGAAGGACCATCCCAGTGCGTTCGGCGCCACCAGCCGGAGCAGCGGCAGCATCAGGCTGGCCACAACCCACAGCGCATTGCCGCCCAGCACCACCGCCAGCCCCCAGCGCGGCACGGCGCCGCCGCGTGCCAGCAGCGCCATGAAGGCCGCCACCGGCAGCAGGGCCAGCCCCGCCCCGGAGAGCAGCGCCGGCGGCAGGCCGGTCCAGCCGCCCAGGGCCTGCGGCGCCGCCAGCAGGGCGGCCCCCATCAGCGCGCAGCTCGCCGCATCGGCTGCCAGCAGGCGCCGCAGGGAAAGGTGTTCGGTCCACGCCATCATGATCGGTTCCTCGCATCGCTTCGGCGCCGCGGGCTGCGGTGCCGCCGGGGCCGATCCTCTCCCCACCGCCGGCGGCGGGTCGATGACCTCGGAGGTCATTGTCCGGCGGCGGATGCGGTGGCTAGGCTCGGCGCATGATGGGTATCGAACCACTCCCGGCCGGCACGCTGCTGCGCCAGTGGCGGCAACGGCGGCGGATGAGCCAGATGGCGCTGGCGCTGGAGGCCGAGATCTCCCAGCGGCACCTGAGCTGCCTGGAATCCGGCCGCGCCATGCCAAGCCGCGCCATGGTGCTGCGGCTGGCGGAGCCGCTCGGCCTGCCGCTGCGCGAGCGCAACGCCCTGCTGGCGGCGGCGGGCTTCGCGCCGGTCTACCGGGAGCGGCCCTGGCAGGCGCCCGACCTGGCCTCGGCGCGGCAGGCGATGGAGCGCATCCTGCACGGCCACATGCCCCACCCCGCCCTGGCGGTGGACCGGCACTGGACGCTGCTGGCGGCCAATGCCGCCATCGGCGTGCTGATCGGGGCGGTGGCGCCGCCGCTGCTGCGGCCGCCGGTGAACGTGCTGCGCCTCAGCCTGCACCCGGAGGGGCTGGCGGACCGCATCCTGAACTACGCCGAATGGCGCGCCCATCTGCTGGCGCGGCTGGGGCATGAGGCACGAAGCTCGGCCGACCCCGTGCTGATGCGGCTGCTGGAGGAGCTGAAGGCGTATCCGCCGCCACCCCAGGCGCGCGGGGCGCGGCCCGTGCCGGTGGAGGAGGCGGGCATCGCCGTGCCGCTGCGGCTGGCGAGCGCGGCGGGGCCGCTCAGCTTCCTCAGCACCACCACCGTGTTTGGCACGGCGGTGGATGTGACGCTGGCGGAGGTGACGATCGAGGCCTTCTTCCCGGCCGAGGAGGCCACCGCCTCGGCCATGGCGCGCCTCGCCGCCACGGGCTGAGGCGGCTCAGAACACCAGGCGCAGCCGGGCCAGCCCCAGCATGGCGCGCGCCTCATCGGGCGCCGGGTTGGCGGCGGCGGCGAACTGCCCATCCAGTGAAAGCCGTGCCTGGCCAAGCCGCCCCAGCCCCACCCCGCCCCCCAGCACATAGAGCGGGCGGGATTCGAAGACCGGCCTGGCGAGGGCGGCCAGCGGCAGGCTGGTGGCGAGCGCCACCTTGCCAGCCTTGGGCCCGCCCAGCGTGGCGACCAGGAAGGAGTCCTTCTGCGCGTAAGGCACCCCGCCCCCGCCGATGGCGGCGCGCAGGGTGAAATCCTGCGCCTGCGCGGCCGGCGCGACAAGGTTGGCGCCCAGGAGGAGGCCCAACAGGGCGAGACGGCGAAGAGACATCATCCGGCAGAACCTTCAAGCCCGCGCTTCCTTCCCTGTCCGGCTGGATAGAGCAGGTTCGCCACATTTTAAACACAATCATGGCAGCCTTGCCTTGTTTGAGGGGCGAAGGCCGCAGGGGCTTCTTCCGGTTCATTAGTTAACAGGGGATTACTGTCAGGACGCAGGGCAGGCCGCCGCCTCAAATGTGGCAGAACTGCCACAATAGGGCGGAGCACATGAAAAAGGCCGGGTCGGGGCATCGCCCCCACCCGGCCTGTCGATCAGCCTTCGCCCTGCTGCGCGGGCGGTGCCGGCGGCCGCAGGCTCTCATAGACCAGCATGCGGTGCCCATCGCGCGGAAACTCGCCCGCACAGCGCAGGCCAAGATCCTCCAGCACACCGCGCGAGGCGCGGTTGTCCTCCCGCGCCACGGCGATGATGCGGGGCAGGCCGGCCTGCCGGTGGCCGAATTCGACCGCCGCGCGGGCGGCCTCCCGCGCATAGCCCTTGCCGCGGGTGTGCGGCCAGAGCGCGAAGCGCAGCGCCACCCCTCGCCCATCCGGCCGCTCCGACAGCGCCACGATGCCGAGAAAGGCCTCGCTCTCCGCCAGATGCACGGCCCAGGTGCCGTAGCCGCGCACGGCCCAGAAGGCCATGTCGTCCTCCAGGTCCTGCCGCGCCTGGGCCGGGCTGCGGGTGCCGTGGAGCATCAGGCCGAAGGCGGCCTCGTCGCCCTTCAGGGCGACGAGGTCGGCCAGATGCCCAGGCCCGACGGGGCGCAGCACCAGACGGGGCGTGCGCACCGCATGCGGGGATTCCACCCGCGCCAGGCCATCCACCGGCTTACCGGGTGAGCGGCCGGTACTTGATACGGTGCGGCTGATCGGCCGCCGCGCCAAGGCGTCGACGTCGATCCGCCTCGTAGGCCTGATAGTTGCCCTCGAACCATTCGACGTGGCTGTCGCCCTCGAAGGACATGATGTGCGTCGCCAGCCGGTCGAGGAACCAGCGATCGTGGCTGATGATCACGGCGCAGCCGGCGAAATCCACCAGCGCCTCTTCCAGCGCGCGGAGGGTGTCCACGTCGAGGTCGTTGGTCGGCTCGTCGAGCAGGATGACGTTGTGCGGCTTGCGCAGCATCTTGGCCAGGTGCACGCGGTTGCGCTCGCCGCCCGAGAGGACGCCCACGGGCTTCTGCTGGTCGCCGCCCTTGAAGTTGAAGGCGGCGGCATAGGCGCGGCTCGGCACGGCGCGCTTGCCCATCATGATCAGGTCCTCGCCGTCCGAGATCTCCTGCCAGACGGTGCGCTTGTCATCCAGCGTGTCACGGCTCTGGTCGACATAGCCGAGGGAGACGGTCTCGCCGATCTTGAGCGAGCCGCCATCCGGCTTCTCCTTGCCGGTGATCATCTTGAACAGCGTGGACTTGCCGGCGCCGTTCGGCCCGATGACGCCGACGATGCCGCCCGGCGGCAGCTTGAAGGAGAGGCCGTCGATCAGCAGGTTGTTGCCGAAGCCCTTGCGCAGGTCCTCCGCCTCGATGACGAGGTTGCCGAGGCGCGGCGCCGGCGGGATCTGGATCTCGGTGGGGTCCGGCGCGCGGTCCAGGCTCTTGGCCAGCAGCTCCTCATAGGCCTGGATGCGCGCCTTGCTCTTGGCCTGGCGGGCGGCGGGGCTGCGGCCGATCCACTCCTGCTCCTCGGCCAGCTGCCGCTGGCGGGTGCTCTCCTCCTTCTCCTCCTGCTGCAGGCGCTTGCGCTTGGCGGTCAGGTAGGCGGAGTAGTTGCCCTCGTAGGGGATGCCGCGGCCGCGGTCGACCTCGAGGATCCAGTTGGTGACGTTGTCGAGGAAGTAGCGGTCGTGGGTGACGATCAGCACGGCGCCCTGGTAGTCGCGCAGCGTCTTCTCCAGCCAGGACACGCTCTCGGCGTCGAGGTGGTTGGTCGGCTCGTCGAGCAGCAGCAGGTCGGGCTTCTCGAGCAGCAGCTTGCACAGCGCCACGCGCCGGCGCTCGCCGCCCGAGAGGCTGGTCACGCCGCTCTCGGCCGGCGGGCAGCGCAGCGCGTCGAGCGCGATGTCGATGGTGCGGTCCAGATCCCATCCATTGGCGGCGTCGATCCGCTCCTGCAGCTCGGCCTGCTCGGCGAGGAGGGTGTTCATCTCATCCTCGCTCATCTCCTCGGCGAACTTCATCGAGATCTCGTTGAAGCGCTCAAGGTCGGCCGCCAGCGTGCCGAAGGCGTCGCGGACGTTCTCGCCCACGGTCTTGCTGGCATCGAGCTGCGGCTCCTGCGAGAGGTAGCCGATCTTGACGCCGTCGGCCGCCCAGGCCTCGCCGCCGAACTCCTTGTCCATGCCCGCCATGATCCGCATCAGCGTCGACTTGCCGGCGCCGTTCGGACCCAGCACGCCGATCTTGGCGGTGGGCAGGAAGGAGAGGGTGATGCCTTTGAAGATCTCACGCCCGCCCGGGTAGGACTTGGTGAGATCCTTCATGACGAAAACGTACTGAGCGGCCATGGTCACACTATTCCGGGCAGAGGTTCAGCCCCGGTTCTAGCCAGACCGGGCCTGCGCGCCAAGCGTGAGGGTTCGGCCCCTGCCCTTCAAACCGCCTCCTGTGCCTGGTCGCGGCCGCCGCGCTTGGCCGCGTAGAGGGCGGCATCGGCCCGCCGCAGCAGGTCCTCCAGGTTCTGGTCCTGCGGCCCGGCCGAGGCGATGCCGAGGCTGGCCGAGAGGCGCGCCCGCCCCACCGCCGGCGGCAGCGGCACGGTGGAAAGCACCGCGCGCAGCCGCTCCGCCACGCGCGCTCCCTCCGCCAGATCGGTGCCCGGCAGTGCCACGGCGAACTCCTCGCCGCCGATCCGCCCCGGCAGGTCCTGCGCGCGGAGCTGGGCCACCAGGCGCTCGGCGGCGGCGCGCAGCACGGCATCGCCCGCGGCGTGGCCGGCGCTGTCATTGATCGCCTTGAAATAGTCGAGGTCGAGGGCGAGCAGGCAGAAGGGCTGCCCCACCGCGCGGTCCCGCCGCAGCATCGCCTCGGCCCGGTGGAAGAAGCTGCGGCGGTTGGCCAGGCCGGTGAGCGAATCGGTCTCCGCCTCTCGTCGCAATTCCTCCGTGCGGGCGGCGACGCGCCATTCCAGCGTGCGGTTGGCTTCCGCCAGCGCCGCCTCCGCCTCCCGCCGCTCGCTGACCAGGGCGATCAGCGTCAGGATGTTCATGGCGCACAATACGATCAGCAGGCCGACCGACTGCATCGGGTTGGCCACGGCTCCCGACTGGAAGGGGCCGTAGCCCATCACCGTGCCGGCCGAGGCGATGACGCAGATCAGGGTCAGCAGCGTGTAGGCGGCGCGCAGCGAGATGCGCAGGGCGATCCAGGACAGCGGCACCGCCAGCAGGAAGACCATCTGCGCCGTGGGCAGCCCCTCCGGCAGGCGGAAGGAGAAGACCAGCGCCGCCAGGCCCGCCGTGGCCAGCCACACGGCGCCATCCAGCACCAGCCAGCTTCGGCCGCGCTGGGGGGGCGTGCGCTCCAGCCCCAGCCACATGGCCAGGGAGGGGGTGAAGTAGAAGGTGCCGCCGGCATCGCAGAGCAGCCAGCCGCTCCACAGCCCGGGCAGTTCCTCAGGCCGCGCCCCGCCCAGCCACCACAGCGCCAGCGTGCCGGTGCTGGCGGTGATGAGGGCGTGCAGCAGCACGAGGCCGGCGAGGAAGGCCACCACCCCCCCGAAGCGGGTGAACAGGCCGGGCGCCGGGCGGAAGCGGCGCGACAGCGCCGCGCCGGCCAGCGGCCCCAGCGCATTGCCGAGCGACACCACCGCCGCCAGCCCCCAGTCGCTGCCGAGGACCGACCCGTTCACCACCAGGGAGCCAAGGAAGATACCGGGCGCGAGTCGCCATCCCCCCAGCATGGCCGCCGCCGCGGCCAGGCCGGCGGGCAGCCAGATGGGCGAGGGAAACAGCCCATAGGCCGCGAAGAAGCGGCCCACCGCCCAGCCCAGCACCAGATAGCCGAGCAGCACCGCGCCGTTGGCGCCCAGCCAGAAGAGCGGGCTCCTGCCCTGGCACCAGGCCGGCGACCAGGGATGCGGCCTTCGCCCCCGGGAGCCGGGGGCCAGGGAGGCGGGAGCCCAGCCGGCGGGAAGCACCGCAGCGGGGTTGAAGGGCGGGGCGGTCGCGGACACGCGTTCCTCCGGCGGGGGAATGGCGCACTGTCCATGGCGCCGGGCGCGATATCTCGCGCAATTTTGTTCCGCTCCGCAAGGGCAGCTTGGTGCGGCGCGCGCCGTTTCTCGCAATCACGCCGTCCCTCTGCGCCCGGCAGGACTTGAACCCGCAACCAAGCCGTTATGAGCGGCCCGCTCTGACCATTGAGCTACGGGCGCATGAGAGGATGGGGCGATTCGCCGCTGCCCCCTCTGCTAGACCGACTGGGCCTCAGCGGGCAAGGAACTCCCGGATCTGCGCCTCGG
Source organism: Teichococcus aestuarii (assembly GCF_003116135.1). Lineage (GTDB taxonomy): Bacteria > Pseudomonadota > Alphaproteobacteria > Acetobacterales > Acetobacteraceae > Pseudoroseomonas > Pseudoroseomonas aestuarii. The sequence goes on from NZ_PDOA01000003.1 coordinate 169,950, forward strand.
CCTGGGCGATGCCGACCACCCCTTCCAGATGACCCTGGGTGCCGGTCAGCACCGCCTGGCTGACGGGCCGGCCGGCGCGGCGCAGCGCCGCCACCAGCTCCTCGCTGTATTCGATGGGGAAGACGCGGTCTCCCCGGCTCGGCACCACCAGCCAGCGGCCGCCGGCCTTGGCCAGGGCGGCCTCCAGCCCCGCATACTCGTTCAGGAAGAGCTGGTTGGCGCGGACGAGGTAGAGGAAGGAGTTGGCGTCCGAGACCTTGGCGCGGGCGGCGGCGGCGGCATCCAGCGCGGCCTCGATGGCGAAGCGGTCCTGCACCCGGCGGGCGGGGTCCTGCCCCTCGGCCGGGCGGCGGCCGAACTGGCCGGCCCAGCCGCGGTCGCGCGAATGCAGCGTGACGAGCTTCAGCGCCTCGGCCAGGCCGCGCAGCGGCGCCTCGCGGCCCTGGCCGTAATAGTCGCCATTGCGCCAGGCCGGGTCCATGCGGATGGGCGCCGCCCAGAGATCCAGCCAGCCCAGCATCCAGGCATCCATCTCGCCGGTGCCGATCACCGGCATGACGCGCTCGACCATCTCCGGATAGGCCGCCGCCCATTCAATGGCCTGCAGCGAGCCCATGCTGGGCCCGGCGACCAGAGCGAGCTTCTTCACGCCCAGATGGTCCAGCAGCCGCTTCTGCACCTCGACGAAGTCGCGGATGGAGACGGCGGGGAAGCTCATCCCCCAGGGCCGGCCGGTCGAGGGGTTCACCGAGGCGGGGCCGGTGGTGATGGTATGCCGGTCCGGCGCGTTGAGGTTCACCAGGGTGTCCGATGCGACGACGAAGTAGCGCTCGGTGTCGATCGGCCGGCCGGGGCCGATGATGGAATCCCACCACCCCGCCGGGCCTTCCGCCTGGAGCCGGCCGAAGGCATGCCCGTTGCCGCTGAAGAAATGCGTCACCAGCACCGCGTTGTCGCCGGCGGCGTTCAGCGTGCCGGCGGTCTGGTAGCCGGTGCGGATGGCGGGAATGCTGGCGCCGCCGCGCGTGGTGTAGCCCTGGAAGCTGAATTCCCGCCGTTCCACCAGGGCCGGCGCGGCCGGTGCCTGCGCAATCGGTGCCTGCGCGGCCGGTGCCTGCGCGGTCGGTGCCTGCGCGGTCGGTGCCTGCGCCAGGGCGGCGCGGGCCAGGATGCCCGGCGCGGCGGCGGCCAACGGCACCGCCCAGGCGGCCGCCAACAGGGAACGACGGGTGGTCATGGCGCTGCTCTCTCCCTAGCCCCGGGCCGGCGGGCCTTCTTCCGCGGCGCATGGGGCCGCCCATGGTGCGCGAGCGGCCACGGCGCCCGCAAGCCCCGCCGCGCGGCCGAATTGCCGCCGCCGCCGCCCCCTGCTAACCAGCCTCCGCATTGCCACGAAACGGATGCCCCCCATGGATGTGACCAAGCTTTCCACCGGCAAGAACCCGCCGCACGACATCAACGTCGTCATCGAGATCCCCCAGGGCAGCTCGGTGAAGTACGAGGTGGACAAGGACAGCGGCGCGGTGGTGGTGGACCGCTTCCTGTTCACGCCGATGGCCTATCCGGCCGCCTACGGCTTCGTCCCCGGCACGCTGGCCGACGATGGCGACCCGTCGGACGCGCTGGTGCTGGTGCCGGCCCCCGTGGTGCCCGGCGCCGCGATCCGCGCCCGCCCCATCGGCGTGCTGTTCATGGAGGATGAGAGCGGCCAGGACGAGAAGCTCGTCTGCGTGCCGCACGACAAGATCTCCCTCGCCTACACCGACGTGAAGGAGCTGGAGGATCTGCCGAAGATCACCCGCGACCAGATCGAGCACTTCTTCACCCGCTACAAGGACCTGGAGCCGGGCAAGTGGGTGAAGGTGAAGGGCTGGGGCAACGCCGCCCAGGCCGCCGAGATCCTGCAGAAGCAGATCGCCGCCGCCCAGTAATCTCCCCTCCGGGGGTGTGAGACGCAGGGCCCGGGGGGAAGGCTTTCCTCCGGGCCTTTTGCGTGCCGGGGGCGGCCGTCAGGTCGGGGCGCCGCCATGCAGCCGCGCCACCAGCCCGTCGACCGCCTGCCGCAGGGCCTGCCCCTGCTGCCCCAGCGCGCTGCCCGCCTCGCGCACGCGGGCCAGGGCCGCGTCGTTCAGGCCCATGCCCTCGCCCAGCTGCGCCATGCGGCGGCCCATCGTCCTGGAGCCGGTGGTGGCCTCCGCCACATGGGCCGCGATCTGCCGGGTGGCCGCGCCCTGCTGGGCAATGGCGCCGGCGATGGCCGTGGCCACCGTGCCGGAATGCTCGATGGCGCCGCCCATGCCGCGGATCGCCGCCACCACCTGCTCCGTCACCCGCTGCATGGCGTTGATCTGCGTGGCGATCTCCTCTGTGGCACGGGCGGTCTGGCTGGCCAGGGCCTTCACCTCGTTGGCGACGACGGCGAAGCCCTTGCCAGCCTCCCCCGCCCGGGCCGATTCGATGGTGGCGTTCAGCGCCAGCAGGTTGGTCTGCCCGGCGATGTCGTTGATCAGCCGCACCACGTCGCCGATGCGGCGCGCCGTGTCGGTGAGGCTGCCCACCGTCTCGTCCGCCTGGCGGGCCTCGGCGGAGGCGCGGCGCGCGGCGCCGGCGCTCTCCTCGACCTGCCGAGTGATGGCCTCGACCGAACGCGCCAGCTCTTCCGCCGCGGCCGCCACGGCGCGGACATTCTCGCCCGTCGCCGCCGCGTCGGCCTGGGCGGCGGCGAGGCCGGCGGCCATGGCATCGCGCGTGGCGCCCATCGCCTGGGTTGCGGCGTCCAGCGTGCCGGCGGAGTGCTCGAGATGGCCGGAGACCTTGCCGAGGGATTGCTCCACCTCGGCGGCCAGGGCGCGCTGGGCATCGTGCCGCGCGCCTTCCGCCTGCTGCCGCGCCACCTCCCGCTCCTGCCGCAGCCGGTCGGCCTCCAGCATGGCCTCGCGGAACACGGCCACGGCGCCGGCCATGGCGCCGATCTCGTCGCCACGGCCAATCCCCGGCACGGGCGCCGCCGTGCCGCCCGCCGCCAGGCTGCGCATGCGCGCCTCCAGCGCCTTCAGAGGCCGGGTCACGCCGCGGCCGACCAGCAGGCCGGAGAGCGCCAGCAGCAGCCCGACGCCGCCCGCCACGCCGAGTTCCCGCAGCAGCGCCGCGTGCTGGGCGGCGCGCAGGTCATCGACATAGACGCCGGTGCCGATCACCCAGCCCCAGGGCGCGAAGCCCTGCACGTAGCTCAGCTTCTCCACCGGCTTCTCGGCGCCGGGGCGCGGCCAGAGATAGGGCACCAGCCCACCTCCCGCGCGCCGCACCGTCTCGACGAAGGCGAGGAAGAGGGGGAAGCCGCTGGGGTCGCGGCTGGCGGCGAGCGCCTGCCCCTCCAGCGCCGGCCGGATGGGGTGCATCACCATCCGCGGCTCCATGTCGGTGATGAAGACGTACTCGTCACCCCGGTAGCGCATGGCGCGGATGGCGCGCAGCGCCGCCGCCTGGGCCGTGGCGCGGTCCGCCCGCCCCGCCTGCTCCTCCGCCGCGTGGTGCGCCGCGATGGCGATGACCGTCTCCACCACGGCGCGCAGCATGTCGATGCGCCCCTCCTCCATGACCTGCCGCCGCTCGGACAGGCCATGCACCGTCAGCCCCGCCAGCGCCAGGAGCGCGAGCAGGGCCAGGGCTGCAAGGCGCAGGGCAATGGGCAGGCGGCCCTGGCGAGGGGATGAGGCTGTGGCCATGCGGAACCTCCGGAGGGCTCGGGCTTCACGCCCGGCGCCATTGTCGGAGGCGGAGGTAAAGGAAGGCTAAGCCGTGGGGCGCTTCAGGCCAGCAGGTGGGACGGGACCGCCAGGCCCAGCCGCACCGGCACCGGCCAGATCTCGCGCACCGTGCGCAGCCGGGTGAAGCCGGCGGCCAGGTAGTTGGGCAGGGCGCGGGGATGGTCGGCGGTGCAGGTGTTCACCGTCAGCAGGGCGCAGCCCTCGGCCCAGGCCATGTCGATGGCATGGCGCAGGAAGGCGCGCCCCGCCCCCGTGCCCACCGCATGCGGCAGCAGGCCAAAATAGGCGATGTTCACGGTGCCGGCCTGGGCCGTCGTGGCCGGGCGGCGCTCCAGCTCGAAGAAGCCGGCCGGCGCACCGCCCTGGTAGAGCACATGGATGGAGACGGCCGGGTCGCCCAGGATGGCGGCGATCTCGGCATCGCCGGCGGCGCGGCGCAGCCACCAGACGTAATCCTGCCCCACCGTGTTGTAGAGGTAGCGGTAGAAAGGCACGGAGCAGCGCGCCACGCGCTCCACCCGGCTGCCCTCCGGCAGGGCGGGCGCCGGCCCCTCGGGCGGCGCCGCCATGCGCAGGAAGGTGACGTCCACCGCCACGCGGAGCGCCGGCTCCACCAGGGAGAGCGCCATCCTCAATTGTCCAGGAAGGAGCGCAGCTTGCGGCTGCGGCTCGGGTGCTTGAGCTTGCGCAGCGCCTTGGCCTCGATCTGGCGGATGCGCTCGCGCGTCACGTTGAACTGCTGGCCGACCTCCTCCAGCGTGTGGTCGGTGTTCATGCCGATGCCGAAGCGCATGCGCAGCACCCGCTCCTCGCGCGGGGTAAGCGAGGAGAGCACGCGGGTGGTGGCCTCGCGCAGGTTGGTCTGGATGGCGGCGTCGAGCGGGATGATCGCCGCCTTGTCCTCAATGAAGTCGCCGAGGTGGCTGTCCTCCTCGTCGCCGATCGGCGTCTCGAGGCTGATCGGCTCCTTGGCGATCTTCAGCACCTTGCGCACCTTCTCGAGCGGCATGCCGAGCTTCTCGGCCAGCTCCTCGGGCTGCGGCTCGCGGCCGATCTCGTGCAGCATCTGGCGGCTGGTGCGCACCAGCTTGTTGATCGTCTCGATCATGTGCACGGGGATGCGGATGGTCCGCGCCTGGTCGGCGATCGAGCGGGTGATGGCCTGGCGGATCCACCAGGTGGCGTAGGTGCTGAACTTGTAGCCGCGGCGGTACTCGAACTTATCGACCGCCTTCATCAGGCCGATATTGCCCTCCTGGATCAGGTCCAGGAACTGCAGGCCGCGGTTGGTGTATTTCTTGGCGATGGAGATGACGAGGCGGAGATTGGCCTCGATCATCTCCTTCTTCGCCTGGGTCATGTCGCGCTCGCCGCGCGAGACGGTGGAATAGACCCGCTTGAACTCGCCCACCGGCAGGCCGGTGACGGCGGCGGTGTTGCCGATCTGGTTGCGGATCTGCTCCACCTCGTCGCGCGAGCGCTCGGCGAAGTTCTTCCACGCCTTGCCCGGCAGGGTGGCCACGCGGTCGAACCAGGCGGGGTCGATCTCGGCACCGCGCCACTGGGTGAGGAAGTCGTCGCGCTTCACCTTGCTGGCCTCGGCGAGGCGCAGGATCTGCCCCTCATAGCCGGTGATGCGGCGGTTCAGCCCCTTGAGCTGGTCGACCAGCTCCTCGATGCGGTTGTTGTGGAGCTGCACCTTCTCGACCAGCGTCACCAGCTCCTGGCGCAGCTTCTCATAGGTCGCCTCGGTGCGGGTGGCGAACTCCTCGCCCGCCGTGTAGGCCTCCATGCGCTTGTTCTGCAGCTTCTGCAGGCGGCCATACATCTCCTCGATCTGCTCGAAGGTGGCCAGCGCCTCGGGCTTCAGCTTCTCCTCGAGCGCCGAGAGGGAGAGGCCCATCCCCTCGCCCTCCTCGCCATCCTCGAACTCCTCCTCCGCGGCGGGGGGGACGTCGGGGCTGTCGGCGGCGGCGGTCGCCTCGAGGTCGATCACGTCGCGCAGCAGCATGCGGCCTTCCTTGACCGCGTCGTGCCAGGTGAGGATGGCCTGGAAGGTCAGCGGGCTCTCGCAGAGCCCGCCGATCATCATGTCCCGCCCCGCCTCGATGCGCTTGGCGATGGCGATCTCGCCCTCGCGCGAGAGCAGCTCGACGCTGCCCATCTCGCGCAGGTACATGCGGACGGGGTCGTCGGTGCGGCCGAGGCTCTCCTCGTCGACGTTGCCGCCGCTCTCCTCCTCCTCCTCCTCCTCGGCCCCCTCGGCCTTGGCGGCGGGCTTGGCGGCGCCCTCGGTGTCCTCGGTCTCCTCGGCCTCGACCACGTTGACGCCGAGCTCACTCAGCATCGCCATGGTGTCCTCGATCAGTTCCGAGGACACCTGGCTGTCGGGCAAGGCCTGGTTCAGCTCGTCATAGGTGACGTAGCCCCGTTCCTTGCCCCGCGCGACCAGCTTCTTGACCGCTGCCGACAGGGTGTCGAGCAGCGCGCCCTCCACCGCCTCGTCGCGGTTCTCGACCGTGTCGGTGCCGTTCGCGACCTTGCTCGCCATGCCGATCCGCTCCGTCTGACTCAGCCCGGCCCGCAGTGTAGGCCGGGAAGCCTCGCTTTGGTCCTAACGGCCCCGCCCCGGGTGAACGGAGAGAGAGGGGCCAACGCCGCGCCCGCATGAACGCCACGAAACGGGGCCATAACGCCCCGTGACAGGGCAACACAAGAGCGGGTCGCGGAATGGCGCCCGGCGGGCGCGCCGCTCACCCGCCCTCATTCTCCTCCTCCATCTCGCCGCGGCGCTGGGCGGCGAGCAATTCGTTGAGCCGGATCAGCCGCGTCTGCGCGGCCGCGCTGCCGGTGGCGGCAAGGTCCCGCACCGCCGCCTCGCGCTCCAGCAGCAGCGCCGCCTCGCCACGGAAGCGGCCGAAGAAGTACCACCATTGCTGCGTCACCAGCTGCGGCAGGGCCGCTTCCTTCGCCGCCGCGGGCAGCATGCGCGGCGACTGGCGCAGCCAGGCCAGGCCGTCAGGGTCCATTTTTTCGAGGTGGTCGGCGAGCGCCGCCGCTTCAAGGCGCTCCGTCCCGCCGTGCCAGCCCAGCATGGCCTGCTGCAACCGGCGCGCCATGCCCTCGGGCAGCTCCAGGCTGGCCAGCGCCTCCTCCACCTCGCCGAGCAGCCAGGGATGGGCCAGGGTGATGGCCAGCAGGCAGCGCGCCTGCTCCTGCCGCACCTGGGCGGGGTCGATGCCGGGGCGCGGCAGGTTCAGGGCGGGGGCCAGGGGCCGGGCACCGCGCCCGCCCGCCCCGCCGCGCGGCGACCAGGGCTGGCGCGGCGCCGGGGCGGGGCGGCGGTTGCCGGCGAAGAAGCTGTCGAGCAGGGCGCGGCGGTACTCGCCGGCCAGGAACTTGTCGGGGATCTTGCCGGCCGCGTCCTCGAGGTCGTGGCGCAGCGCGGCGCGCGCCTCGGGCGTGCCGCCGGGGTGCTTCTCGGCCAGCATGCCATACAGCACCGCCGAGAGCGGGCGGGCCGCCTCCAGCAGGGTGCGGAAGGCGCCAGAGCCGCCCTTGGCCACCAGCGTGTCCGGGTCCTCGCCCGCCGGCAGGGTGACGAAGCCCAGGCTGCGCTCGGGCGAGAGCAGCGGCAGCGCCAGCTCGGCGGCGCGGGCGGCGGCGCGCAGGCCCGCCTTGTCGCCGTCGAAGCAGAGCAGCGGCTGCGGCGCCATGCGCCACAGCTCGGCCAGCTGCTCCTCCGTCAGCGCCGTGCCGAGCGGGGCCACGGCGCCGCCGAACCCCGCCTGGTGCAGGGCGATGACGTCCATGTAGCCCTCCACCACCACCACGGGCGCGCCCTTGAAGGCGGCCTCGCGCGCCAGGTCGGCGCCGTAGAGGTTGCGGCGCTTGGAGAACAGCTCGGTCTCCGGGCCGTTGACGTATTTGGGCTGCGCATCCCCCAGCACCCGGCCGCCGAAGGAGACGATGCGGCCGCGCCGGTCGCGGATCGGGAACATCACCCGGTTGAAATAGAGGTCGGCCGGGGGCGCGTCCCCCTCCCCCGCCCGCATCAACCCGGCCTCGACGAGCTGCGGCGGCTCGATGCCGAGCGGCTTCAGGTCGGCCGCCAGCGTGCCGCGCCCGCCGCCGGACCAGCCGAGGCCGAACTTGCGGATGGTCTCCTCCGAGAGGCCGCGGCGCAGCAGGTAGTCCAGCCCCGCCCGGCCCTCCGGCAGCCGCAGCCGGCGCTGGAAGGCCTCGGCGGCGGCCTGCATCACGCCGTGCAGGTCGCGCCGCTTCTCCTCACGCCGGGCCTGCTGCGGGGTGGCCTTGGGCACCTCCAGCCCCGCCTCGGCGGCCAGCCGCTCCACCGCCTCGGGGAAGCTCGCCCCCTGGCTCTGCATGACATAGGCGATGGCATCGCCATGCGCGCCGCAGCCGAAGCAGTGGTAGTGGTCGTCATAGACGTAGAAGGAGGGCGACTTCTCGCCGTGGAAGGGGCAGCAGCCGCGCCATTGCCGCCCGGCGCGCGTCAGCTTCACGCTGCGGCCGATCAGCGGCGCCAGCGGCGTGCGCAGGCGCAGCTCCTCCAGGAAGTTGGGCGGCAGGGACATGCCGCCCTACCTAAGCCATGCCGCGGCGCCGCGCCACGGCGGGCGCGGCCTCAGCCGTTCAGCGCCGCCTTCACCATTGGGCCGGCCTTGGCCATGTCCAGCGTCGCGGCGTGCTTCGCCTTCAGCACCGCCATCACCTTGCCCATGTCCTTCACCGAGCTGGCGCCGCTCTCGGCCACCGCCTCGGCCACGGCGGCCTGCATGGCGGCCTCGTCCATCTGCCGCGGCAGGAAGGATTCGATCACGGCGATCTCGGCGCCTTCCTTCTCCGCCAGCTCCGGCCGGTTGCCCTGGGTGTACATCTCGACGCTCTCGCGGCGGGACTTCACCATCGAGCGCAGCATGGCCACGATCTGCTCCTCCGGCACCTGATCGACGCCCGAGGGCCGGGCGGCAATGTCGGTGTCCTTCAGCTTGGCCATGATCATGCGGATGGTGGAGGTGCGGGCCGCGTCCTTGGCCAGCATGGCCACCTTCAATTCCTGGGTGAAGCGTTCGCGCAGGCTCATCGGTCACTCTCCTCTGGGATCGGGCGGGGTATAAAGCCGCTCGGCGCGGCCGGAGCCAGGGGGTAGCCAGGCTGGGAAATTTTTTCCCACTTGCCCGGATTTGGTTGCACTGGGAAATTCCTTCCCACATAAGCCTCCCATGCGGTCTGTGGATGACATCATCGCCCTGATGGGCGGCAGCGAAGCCGTGGCCGAGCGCTGCGGCGTCGGCACCGAGGCGGTGCGGAAGTGGCGCCAGGCGCGCGCCATTCCCGCCAGGCACTGGCCGGCGATCCTCGCCGCCACCGGCCTCTCCCTGGCGGAGCTGGCCGCCGCCCCCACCCCGCAGACCGAACCGAGCCCGGAGACGCGCATGCCCGCTGCCGCCACCCCGACCGACGATCAGCAGCCCCCCGCCGGCGCCACCGCCGCCCTGGTGCTGGCCGATGGCACGGTCTTCTGGGGCGTGGGCTTCGGCGCCCACACCGCCAGCGTCGGCGAGATCTGCTTCAACACCGGCATGACGGGCTATCAGGAAACCCTGACCGACCCCTCCTATGCCGGGCAGATCATCACCTTCACCTTCCCGCATATCGGCAATGTGGGCGCCAATGCGGAGGATGTGGAGAGCATCACCCCCGCCGCGCGCGGCCTGGTGGTGAAGCTCGATCTGACCGAGCCGGCCAATTACCGCGCCACCCGGCACCTGGATGACTGGCTGAAGAGCCATGGCATTCCCGGCATCGCCGGCATCGACACCCGCGCGCTGACCGCCCGCATCCGCGATGGCGGCCCGCCGAACGGCGTGCTGGCCCACCCGCAGGATGGCCGCTTCGACATCCCCGCGCTGCGCGCCCAGGCGGCCGGCTGGCCGGGGCTGGAGGGCATGGACCTCGCGAAGGAGGTCTCCTGCCGCCAGTCCTATGCCTGGACCGAGGGGCTGTGGTCCTGGGGCCAGGGCTACAACGTGGCGCCGGCGCGCAAGCACAAGGTGGTGGCCGTCGATTACGGCGCCAAGCGCAACATCCTGCGCTGCCTGGCCGATGCCGGCTGCGAGGTGACCGTGCTGCCCGCCACCGCCACCGCCGAGGACATCCTCTCCCACAAGCCGGATGGCGTGTTCCTCTCCAACGGCCCCGGCGACCCGGCGGCGACGGGCGCCTACGCGGTGCCCGCCATCCGCGGCGTGCTCGATGCCGGCACGCCGGTGTTCGGCATCTGCCTCGGCCACCAGCTGCTGGCGCTGGCGCTGGGCGGCCGCACCTTCAAGCTGGACCGCGGCCACCGCGGCGCCAACCAGCCGGTGAAGGACCTGGCCACCGGCCGCGTCGAGATCACCAGCCAGAACCATGGCTTCGCGGTGGACGACAAGTCGCTGCCGGAGACGGTGAAGATCACCCATGTCTCGCTGTTCGACGGCTCGAACGAGGGCATCGCCGCCACCGACCGCCCGGCCTTCTCGGTGCAGTACCACCCGGAGGCCAGCCCCGGCCCCTCCGACAGCCACTATCTCTTCCACCGCTTTGTGGAGATGATCGAGAAGCACAAGGCGGCCTGAGCCGCCGGCCAGAACAGGGGAGACAGGGCATGGCTGGAATGTTCGACCTGACGGGGCGCGTGGCGCTGGTCACCGGCGGCAATGGCGGCATCGGCTTCGGCATGGCGCGCGGCCTGGCCGCCTGCGGCGCGCGCATCGTCATCGCCGGCCGCAGCGCGGAGAAGAACGCCGCCGCCGCCGCCGAGCTGGGCGGCCAGACCCTTGCCCTCCAGGCCGAGCTGACGGACCCCGCCGTGCCGGCGAAGCTGGTGGAGGAGGTGCTGGCCCAGGCCGGCCGGCTCGACATCCTGGTGAACAACGCCGGCACCAACATCCGCAAGGCTCCGCACATGGTGACGGACGAGGAGTGGATGACGGTGCTGGACACCAACCTGACCGGCGTGATGCGCCTGACCCGTGCCGCCTACCCGGCGCTGAAGGCGAGCGGCCATGGCCGCGTCATCAACATCGGCTCCATGCTCTCCATCTTCGGCGTCTCCTTCTCCCCGGCCTATGGGGCGAGCAAGGGCGCGGTGGTGCAGTACACCAAGTCCCTCGCCGCTGCCTGGAGCGCCGATGGCATCACCGCCAACGCCATCCTGCCCGGCTGGATCGACACCGACCTGACCCGCAAGGCGCGGCAGGACGTGCCGACCCTGAACGACGCCGTCATCGCCCGCAGCCCCAGCAAGCGCTGGGGCGACCCGAAGGATTTCGGCGGCATCGCCGCCTTCCTCGCCAGCGACGAGGCCGCCTTCATCACCGGCACCGCCATCCCGGTCGATGGCGGCTTCTCGATCCAGGGCTGAGGCCATGGGCGCGGCGCCGGTTCCTGCCGCGGGGATGGGCTGATGCCCTCGCTCGCGGCGCTCCTGGCCTTCGCCGCGCTCTCCGTGGGGCTGGCGGTTACGCCGGGGCCGAACATGCTCTACCTCGCCTCCCGCACCCTGGCGCAGGGGCGGCAGGCGGGTCTGGTCTCGCTGGCCGGCTGCCAGGCGGGCATGGCGCTGATCATGCTGGCCGCCGCGGCCGGCGTCACCGCGGCCCTGCTGGCGGTGCCCTATGCCTATGACGTGCTGCGCCTGGGCGGCGCCGCCTATCTCGGCTGGATGGCCTGGCAGACGCTGCGCCCCGGCGGCGCCTCGGTGTTCGAACCGCGCGCCCTGCCGCCGGAGCCGCCGGCCCGGCTGTTCGCCGTGGGCGCCGCCACGGCGCTGCTGAACCCGAAGGTGGCGCTGTTCTACGTGGCGGTGCTGCCGCCCTTCATCGACCCCGCCCGCGGCAGCGTGCTGGCGCAGGGCGTCATCCTGGGCAGCGTGCAGGTGCTGATCGGCGCGCTGTTCGACATCCTCCTGGTGCTGGGCGCCGGGGGCATCTCCACCTTCCTGGCCAGGCGTCCCCTCTGGCTGGCCGCGCAGCGCTATGTGCTGGGCGGCGCGCTGGGGCTGATCGCCGTCAAACTCGCCACCGACTCCCGCCGATAAGGGCCCTCCCGATGCCGAAGCGTACAGACATCAAGTCCATCCTGATCATCGGGGCCGGCCCCATCGTCATCGGCCAGGCCTGCGAGTTCGACTATTCGGGCGCGCAGGCCTGCAAGGCGCTGCGGGCGGAGGGCTACCGGGTGATCCTGGTGAACTCCAACCCCGCGACCATCATGACCGACCCGGGCCTGGCGGACGCCACCTATATCGAGCCGATCACGGTCGAGATGGTGGAGAAGATCATCGCCAAGGAGCGCCCGGACGCGCTGCTGCCGACCATGGGCGGCCAGACGGCGCTGAACACCTCCCTCAAGCTGGCCGAGGCCGGCGTGCTGGAGAAGTATGGCTGCGAGCTGATCGGCGCCAAGGCCGAGGTGATCGACAAGGCCGAGGACCGGCTGAAGTTCCGCGACGCGATGACCAAGATCGGCATCGAGAGCCCGCGCAGCCACATCGCCCACACGATGGAGGAGGCGCGCGCCGGGCTGGAGCTGGTGAAGCTCCCCTGCGTCATCCGCCCCTCCTTCACGCTGGGCGGCACGGGCGGCGGCATCGCCTACAACCGCGAGGAGTTCGAGCAGATCGTCTCCGCCGGCCTCTCCGCCTCGATGACCAACGAGGTGCTGATCGAGGAGAGCGTGCTGGGCTGGAAGGAGTACGAGATGGAGGTGGTCCGCGACACCGCGGACAACTGCATCATCGTCTGCTCCATCGAGAACCTGGACCCGATGGGCGTGCACACCGGCGACTCCGTCACGGTGGCGCCGGCGCTGACGCTGACGGACAAAGAATACCAGCGCATGCGCGATGCCTCCATCGCCTGCCTGCGCGAGATCGGCGTCGATACCGGCGGCTCCAACGTGCAGTTCGGCATCAACCCGGTGGATGGCCGCATGGTCGTCATCGAGATGAACCCGCGCGTCTCCCGCTCCTCGGCGCTGGCCTCGAAGGCGACGGGCTTCCCGATCGCCAAGATCGCCGCCAAGCTCGCCGTCGGCTACACGCTGGACGAGCTGAAGAACGACATCACCATGGTGACGCCGGCCAGCTTCGAGCCGACCATCGACTACGTCGTCATCAAGATTCCCCGCTTCACGTTTGAGAAGTTCCCCGGCACGCCGGCGACGCTGACCACCTCGATGAAGTCGGTGGGCGAGGCGATGGCGATCGGCCGCTCCTTCAACGAGGCGCTGCAGAAGGGCCTGCGCAGCCTGGAGACCGGCCTGTCGGGCCTCGACGATATCGCCATGGCCGACAACAGCCGCGAGGCGCATATCGCCTCGCTGGCCACGCCGAAGCCGGACCGCGTGCTGAACGTGGCGCAGGCGCTGCGCGCCGGCCTGACGGTGGAGGAGATCCACGAGGCCTGCCGCTTCGAGCCGTGGTTCATCCGCGAGATCGAGAAGATCGTCCGCGCCGAGGAGGGCGTCCGCGCCGAGGGGCTGCCGCAGGACGCGCACGGGCTGCGCCGGCTGAAGGCGATGGGCTTCTCCGACAAACGCCTCGGCGTGCTGAGCGGCCAGAGCGAGGCGGCGGTGATGCAGCACCGCCTCGGCCTCGGCGTGCTGCCGGTGTTCAAGCGCATCGACACCTGCGCCGCCGAGTTCGCCTCCGACACGCCCTACATGTACTCGACCTACGAGGGCGGCTTCGGCACCCCCGCCTGCGAGAGCCGGCCGACGGACCGCAAGAAGATCGTCATCCTCGGCGGCGGGCCGAACCGCATCGGCCAGGGCATCGAGTTCGACTATTGCTGCGTCCATGCCTGCTACGCGCTGCGCGAGGCCGGCTTCGAGACCATCATGGTCAACTGCAACCCCGAGACCGTCTCGACCGACTACGACACCTCGGACCGCCTCTACTTCGAGCCGCTGACGGCCGAGGACGTGATCTCCCTGATCCGCAAGGAGCAGGAGAAGGGCGAGGTGCTGGGCTGCATCGTGCAGTATGGCGGGCAGACGCCGCTGAAGCTCTCCCAGGCGCTGCACAAGGCGGGCATCCCGATCCTCGGCACCTCCGCCGAGGCCATCGACATCGCCGAGGACCGCGAGCGCTTCCAGCAGCTTCTCAAGGGCCTCGGCCTGCAGCAGCCGCAGAACGGCATCGTCCGCACGCTGGACGAGGCGGTGGTCGAGGCCGAGCGCATCGGCTACCCCGTGGTGGTGCGCCCCTCCTACGTGCTGGGCGGCCGCGCCATGGAGATCGCCTACAACCGCGAGCAGCTTCTGCGCTTCGGCCAGGAGGCGGTGATCGTCTCCGGCGAGAACCCGATCCTGATCGACCAGTACCTGCAGGACGCCATCGAGGTGGATGTGGACTGCATCGCCGACGAGGACGGGCAGGTCTATGTCGCCGGCGTCATGGAGCATATCGAGGAGGCGGGCATCCATTCGGGCGACAGCGCCTGCTCGCTCCCCCCCTACTCCCTCCCCCCCTCGGTGGTCACCGAGCTGAAGGCGGAGACGGAGGCGATGGCCAAGGCCCTGAAGGTGAAGGGCCTGATGAACGTGCAGTACGCGGTGAAGGACGGCGAGATCTTCGTCCTCGAGGTCAACCCGCGCGCCTCGCGCACGGCGCCCTTCGTGGCCAAGGCCACCGGCGTGCCGATCGCCAAGATCGGCGCCCGCGTCATGGCCGGCGCGAAGCTCTCCGAGTTCAAGCTCGACGACGAGGCGGTGAACCGGCACGTCGCAGTGAAGGAGGCGGTGTTCCCCTTCAACCGCTTCCCCAATGTCGATGTCATCCTCGGGCCGGAGATGAAGTCCACCGGCGAGGTGATGGGGCTCGACGCCTCCTTCGAGCGTGCCTTCGCCAAGGCGCAGCTCGGCGCCGGCGTGAAGCTGCCGCTGGAGGGCGCCGCCTTCGTCTCGGTGAAGGACACCGACAAGAAGGGGGCCATCTCCTTCGTCCGCCGCCTGTCCGACATGGGCTTCCGCATCCTGGCCACGCGCGGCACCGCCGCGGCGCTGCGCGAGGCGGGGCTCGCCGTGACGGTGGTGAACAAGGTGATGGAAGGCCGCCCGCATTGCGTGGACGCCATCCGCAATGGCGAGATCCAGCTCGTCATCAACACCACCGGCACCGGCCAGGCGGTGGCGGACAGCTTCGACATCCGCCGCGGCGCGCTGACCCATGGGGTGCCGCACTACACCACCATGGCCGGCGCCCGCGCCGCGGTGCACGCCATCGCCGCGCTGAAGGCCGGAACTCTTGAAGTGGCGCCCCTACAGGCTTACTTTCCTCCTTCGTTCTGAAGGGCGGGGCGGGGCAGGCTGCAAGGCCCGTCCCGCCCGATCCATGTTTCCCGCCAATGGCATCCGCAGGGGCAACCGCCCTGGGGTGCCGGAAGGCCGCCGGGTCCTGCCCGGCGGCCGTTGCCGCGTATGAAGGAAAGATCTGCCGTGCAGAAATTCCCGATGACCGCCGAAGGTCTCGCCCGACTTGAGGAGGAATTGCGGCATCTGAAATCGGAGGAGCGCCCCGCGGTGATCCGCGCGATCGCCGAGGCCCGCGAGCATGGCGACCTGTCCGAGAACGCCGAGTACCATGCCGCGCGCGAGCGCCAGTCCTTCGTCGAGGGCCGCATCGCCGAGCTGGAGAGCATCGTCCCCTCCGCCGAGGTGATCGACGTCTCGAAATTCTCCGGTGACCAGGTGCGCTTCGGCGCCACCGTCACGGTCATCGACGAGGAGAGCGAGGAGGAGAAGACCTACCGCATCGTCGGCCAGTACGAGGCGGACACCAAGCAGGGCTCCATCTCCATCTCCTCGCCGCTGGCCAAGGCGCTGCTCGGCAAGAAGCTCGGCGACTCCGTCGAGGTGCCGGCCCCCGGTGGCGCGCGCGCCTACGAGATCGCCAAGGTCCGCTTCGTCTGACCATGCCGAGCCGCAGCCTGCCGGGCATGACGCTCGACCTGCCCGCGCCCGGCCTCGTCACCCTGGCCGATGTGCGGGAGGCCGCCACCCGCATCCAGGGCGCGGTGCTGCGCACGCCCATGGTGCCGGCCCCCGTCATCGGCCGCGCCGCCGGCTGCGAGGTGTGGCTGAAGCTGGACAACCTCCAGGCCACCGGCGCCTTCAAGGAGCGCGGTGCCGCCAACCGGCTGGCGCTGCTGACGGCGCGGGAGAAGGCCACCGGCGTCATCGCCATGTCGGCCGGCAACCACGCCCAGGCGGTGGCCCGCCATGCCAGCCTGCTCGGCATACGCGCCACCATCGTCATGCCGCGCTTCACGCCCGCCACCAAGGTGGTGCGGACCGAGAGCTGGGGCGCCACCGTGGTGCTGCATGGCGAGACCCTGGCCGAGGCCGCGGCGCACGCCCATGCGCTGGCGCTGCGCGAGGGGCTGACCTTCATCCACCCCTATGACGACCCGGGCGTGATGGCCGGCCAGGGCACCATGGCGATCGAGATGATCGAGGACGCGCCGGGGCTGGACACGCTGGTCTTCCCCGTCGGCGGCGGCGGGCTGCTGGCCGGCTGCGCCGCCGCGGCGCTGGAGCTGAACCCCGGCCTCACCGTCTATGGCGTCGAGGTGGAAGGCTACCCGGCCATGGCGCAGCGCCTGGCCGGGCAGCCCGTGGCGGTCGGCGGCCCGACCATCGCCGAGGGCATCGCCGTGCGCGATGTGGGCGAGGCCCCCTACGCGCTGCTCAGGAGCCTCGGCATCGAGGTGCTGGTGGTGCCGGAGCGGGCGGTGGAACAGGGCGTGGCCCTGCTGGCCGAGGGCGCCAAGGTGGTGGCCGAGGGCGCCGGCGCGGCCGGCGTCGCGGCGCTGCTGGCGCATCCGGGGCGCTTCGCCGGCCGCAAGGTCGGCACCCCGGTCTGCGGCGGCAACATCGATGCCCGGGCGCTCTCCAACGTGCTGCTGCGGCAGTTGTTGCGGGATGGCCGCATCCTGCGCCTGCATTTCGACATCCCCGACCGCCCCGGCGTGCTGGCCGACATCTCGAAGCGCATCTCGGATGCGGGCGGCAACGTCATCGAGGTGAAGCACCAGCAGCTCTTCGGCGCGCCCACGGTGCAGTCCACCGAGCTGGAGCTGATGATCGAGGTGCGCGACGCCGCACAGGGCAATGCCATCATCGCCGCGATGGAAGCCGCCAACTACGTGGTGCGGCGGGGTTGAGGGCGCGCGGGGGAGGCAGGCCCTCCCCCGCCTTGCCGTACGCTTCCTTATTTCACGTCCAGCGGCACGCCGGGCACTTCCTTGGCGGTATGGATGGTCTGCAGCGTCGTCACCCGCCCCACATTCGGCGCGGCGGTCAGGCGGTTGGTCAGGGCGTTCTCATGCGCCGTGTCGCGCGCCACCAGCCGCAGCAGGAAATCGCCTCCGCCACGGATCATGTGGCATTCCCGCACCTCCGGCCAGGTGGTCACCTCCGCCTCGAAGGCGGAGAGGATGGCGTGCTTCTGGCTCTCCAGCCCCACCACCGCGAAGAAGGTGATCTGCCAGCCCAGCGCCACGGGGTCGATGTCGGCATGGTAGCCGCGGATGATGCCGCCCTCCTCCAGCCGGCGCACCCGGCGCAGGCAGGGCGGCGCGGAGAGCTCCACCCGCCGGGCCAGCTCCACATTGGTCATCCGGCCATCGGCCTGAAGTTCCGCGAGGATCTGGCGGTCTACCGCATCCAGGTTGTCGATCGTTTCAGGCTTCATCGGAACCGTTTCGTTGCTCGAGCGGCGTTTCAGGCGCAATATCCTTGCACGAGCCCTTCTATTCAAGGCATCGGGTTGCGGGGAAACGGGTTCTTTCCGATATCCTGCGACAACAGAGCGATTCCGGGACCAAGCCCTTGTCTGAACTTCACCGCACCCGCCTTCTGATCCTCGGGGCCGGCCCCGCCGGCTACACGGCGGCCATCTACGCCGCCCGCGCCGGGCTGGAGCCGCTGATCGTGGCCGGCATGCAGCCGGGCGGGCAGCTCACCATCACCACCGAGGTCGAGAACTATCCCGGATTCGCCGCCCCCATCCAGGGCCCCTGGCTGATGGAGCAGATGCGCGAGCAGGCCGAGCATGTCGGCGCCCGCATCCACCACGACCTGATCACCGCCGTCGACTTCGCCGCCGGCCCGCCCTTCCGCTGCACCGGCGATTCGGGCGACAGCTACGAGGCCGAGGCCGTGGTCATCGCCACCGGCGCCCAGGCCAAGTGGCTGGGCATCCCGGGCGAGAAGGAGCTTTCCGGCTTCGGCGTCTCGGCCTGCGCCACCTGCGACGGCTTCTTCTACCGCAACAAGGACGTCGCAGTGATCGGCGGCGGCAACTCCGCGGTGGAGGAAGCGCTTTACCTCTCCAACCTGGCGCGGCACGTGACGCTGATTCACCGCCGCGACACGCTACGGGCGGAGCGGATCCTGCAGAAGCGGCTGATGGCCAAGAGCAACGTGACGATCCTCTGGAACACGCTGACCGAGCAGGTCCTGGCGGAGACCGGGGGGCGCACGCCCGTGGCACGCGGCCTCGCCCTGCGCGACCGCGACACCGGCCAGGCGCGGGAACTGGCGGTGGATGGCGTCTTCGTCGCCATCGGCCATGCCCCGGCCACGAGCCTGTTCAAGGGACAGCTGGACATGGATGCGGAAGGATATCTGGTGACGGCCCCTGATTCGACGCGGACCAGCCGGGCAGGCATCTTCGCCGCCGGCGATGTGCAGGATCGTGTCTACCGCCAGGCGGTGACGGCCGCCGGCACCGGCTGCATGGCGGCGCTGGAGGCGGAGAAGTTCCTCGCCGAGCGCGAGGACGCCGCCGCCACCGCCGAAGCCGCCTGACCCGCCATGCCGCTCGATTGGGACAAGCTCCGGGTCTTCCACGCCGTCGCCGAGGCGGGCAGCTTCACCCATGCGGGTGAGTCGCTGAACCTCAGCCAGTCGGCCGTCTCGCGCCAGATCCAGGCGCTGGAGGAGGCGCTGCAGGTGCCCCTCTTCCACCGCCATGCGCGCGGCCTGATCCTGACGGAGCAGGGCGAGACGCTGAACCGCACCGTGCGGGAGGTTTTCGCCAAGCTGGCGATGACCGAGGCGCTGCTGACCGAGAGCCGGGAACGCGCCGCAGGCCGGCTGAAGGTGACCACCACCACCGGCTTCGGCACCACCTGGCTGGCGCCGCGCCTGCGCCGCTTCATGAGCCTGCACAGCGACGTGACGGTGACGCTGCTGCTGGACGACGCCGATCTCGACCTCGCCATGCGCGAGGCCGATGTCGCCATCCGCATGCACCCGCCGAAGCAGCCGGACCTGATCCAGCGGCATGTCGCCACCTTCGGCTGGAAGGTGGTGGGCTCGCCGGAATACCTGAAGCAGGCCGGCATCCCGCAGCGGGCCGAGGATCTCGATGCCCACCGGCTGATCGTCTATGGCGATTACCGGCCACCGGTGGAAAGCATCAACTGGCTGCTGGAAGCCGGGCGCCGCCCCGGAAGCCCGCGCCGCGCGGCGGTGGAGGTGAACAGCCTGCCCGCCATGCTGCACGCCGTGCGCTCCGGCCTCGGCCTCGCCGCCCTGCCCGACTACATGGGCGACGACCTGCGCGACCTCATTCCGGTGCTGGGCGACCTCAAGGCGCCCCGCATCGACGCCTATTTCGTCTATCCGGAAGAGATGCGGCATTCCAAGCGTGTCGGCGTGTTCCGCGACTTCCTGGTGTCCGAACTGGCCAGCCTCAACGGCTGAGGGAGGACGCGAAAACTTCATCATGCGCGGAACGCATGGCGGAGTGGCGATATTCGACCTACGCGCATGCTGCGACGCACATTAGGGTCTCTTCATCCGGCGACTAGGTCGGAAAGGGTCTCTGACCCTTCGTCTCCCAGACGTGAAGCCTCCCTGTATGACTGGCCTGGAAAACTCTGTTTTCCGGGCCTCTTTTTTTGGCTTCCCGCTTTCGGTGACGTTGGCCTTTCCCCATGCGGCCAGGAAGGGTATCGACCCTGGCTTGGCAGAGAGGGGAAAGCCGGCATGGGCCGCAAGCGTTCCAAGAGCATCCCGAACACCCGCGCTCCTCGTCTGGCCGGCCCGTCCTCGGCGCCACCTCAGGGAGCGGCCGCACAGGGTGAGGTCGAGCGTCTGCGGCAGGAGCTGGAGGAGGCCCGCGCCCTGCTGCGCGAGATCAGCCAGGGGCCGGAGGGCGAGAGGAGCCGGGTGGCGCGCCGCCTCGCCACGCTGGAGGAGGAACGGCAGATCGCCCGCGGCCACGCGGTGGAGGCCGCCCTCGCCCGCTCCCGCGCGGAGGCCGAGCTGAAGGCGTTGCGCGACGCCATCCACAAGGCGCCGGGCCTGCAGGGCTGGCTGCTGCGGCGCGCCAGCCGCCACCTGCTGAAAGGCTGAGGCACGCGGTCTTTCCCGAGTCTGGCTTCGTTACCGGCTTGCCCGGCGGCTGTCCTGCGGCAGAGTGGGGCGGCAACGAACGACAGACAGGGGAAACGTCCATGCCCAGCAGCTTCACACCCGGCCTCCCGCGCCGCCAGGCGCTCACGCTAGGCGCGGCGGGCCTCGCCGCGCTGGCGCCCGGCGGCGGGGCCCGGGCCGAGGCCTGGCCGGCCCGGCCCATCCGCATCGTCGTGCCCTATGCGCCGGGCGGCACCACCGACATCGCCGCCCGCCTGGTCGGCGAGCAGCTTTCCCGCCGCCTCGGCCAACCGGTCGTCATCGAGAACCGCCCCGGCGCCAACAGCATCCTGGGCGCCGGGGTCGTCGCCAGCAGCCCGCCCGATGGCTATTCCTTCGTCATGGTGATCGGCGCGCACGCCGCCAACGCCACGCTGTTCAAGGGCCGCCTGCCCTTCGACCCCGTGGCGGATTTCGCCCCCGTCTCGCATGTCGTCTCGGCGCCACTGATCCTGGCCGGCAGCGGGAAGATGCGGCCCCGCACCCTGCCCGAGCTCCTGGCCGAGGCGAAGGCCAAGCCGGGAGCGCTGAACTTCGGCTCCAGCGGCATCGGCGCGGCGGCGCACCTGACGATGGAGGATCTGCAGGCGCGCACCGGCACCCGGCTGGTGCATGTGCCCTATCGCGGCACCCAGCCGGCGCTGCAGGACCTGATCGCCGGCAACATCAGCGCCATGTTCGACACCTACTCGACCCTGCGGCCGCAATTCGAGGCCGGCAACGCCCGCCCGCTCGCCATCGCCAGCGCCGCCCGCCCGCCCTTCGCGCCGGACATCCCGACCTTTGCCGAAGCCGGCGTGCCGGATTTCGTCTCCTCCACCTGGTGCCTGCTGCTGGCGCCGGCCCGCACGCCGCCCGAGATCGTGCGCCGCGTCTCGACCGAGATCGCCGCCATCGTGCGGGAGCCGGCCACCGTGCGGAACCTGGAAGGCATGGGCTTCGAGACGGTGGGTGGCACGCCGGAGGAGGCGGGCCGCTTCCTGGAGGCCGAGATCGCGCGTTGGGCGGCGGTGATCCGCGCCGCCAATGTGCAGGTGGAGTAGCGCGGGGCCGGCGGCGGGGCCAATTGCCCCGCCGCCGCGGAAATTGGATGCGAACGCTTCTCATCCGCGCTATGCAGGGGCGCATGACGCCTTTCCCCTTCCTCACCGGCCCCCTGACCCGCGCCGGCGCAGGGCTGGTGCCGCTGGGCACGCCGGGCCCTTCGCTGCCGCTGGCCACGCTGATGGCGCCCGGCGGCGTGGAGGCGATCCTGGCGCCGCTGCTGCGCCGCCAGCCGGGGCAGGACCGGCGTGCCCTGCTCTCACTGTGGAGCCGGCACTATTTCTACACCCTGATCCCGCCGGTGGTGCTGACGCTGCTGCTGGCGCATCGCAGCCTGCCGCTGGCGCCGCAGGGCGGGGCGGTGATGCTGACCGAGCAGGGCATGCCCGCCGCCATCGCCCTGCCCGATGCCGGGCGCGAGGCGCCGCCCCCGGCCGACGCCTTCGCCCGCTTCGCGCCGCTGGTGCAGGAGCATCTGGCGCCGCTGATCGCGCATTGGGCGGCCGAGGCGCGGCTGGCGCCCCGGGTGCTCTGGGCCAACGCCGCCAGCTACTTCGCCTGGATCGTGCGGGAGGCCGCCACCGCCGAGGGCGCGCCGCCCGGCAGCGCGGCGCCAGGCCAGGCCGTCATCGAGGCCACGCACTGGCCAGATGGCTCGGCCAACCCGCTGCACGAGCCGATGCGCCTGCTGGAAGGGCCGGAGGGGCCGCAGCACTGGCGCAAGGTCTGCTGCCTGCTCTACCGCCTGCCGGAACGCCAGGAATGCCCCTACTGCCCCCTGCTGCTGCGCGGCGGCGACAGGAAATCCTGCGGCGGCGCAGGCTGAGCTCAGGCAGGCCCATCTTTGCGGCTTGGCAAGGGGCGCCGGCTTGGCTACCCGGCTGAGGCATGGACACCTTCATTCCCGCGCTGCTGCTGCTCTCGGGCGGTGCCTTCATCCACACCCGCTCCAACGTGCCAGAGCTGCGCCCGGCTTCCGACGCGGCCGACACGATCTGGAAGCTCCTGGCCAGGCTGGCCTTCTTCCTGTGGATAGGCCTGCTGGTGTGGGGCATCTACATGCGGCCGCTGACCACCGCCGCGGTGGGCTTCGGGCTGTCGCTGGTCTTCAACCTGCTGCTGGCCAGCCGTGGCCCCCGCAGCATCTGGCCGGGCCTGTCCATGGGCTTCTGCGCGGCGGGGCTGGCGCTCGGCGTCTATACCGTGCTGGGCTGAGCCCTCCGGAGAGGAGGAAACGGCATGATCTTCGAGGGATTCGTCCTGGAGGAACGCGATGTCGCGGGCCAGACGCTGCGCCTGCGCCGGGGGGGCGAGGGCCCGCCCCTGCTGCTGCTGCACGGCAACCCGCAGACCCATGCCATGTGGCACCGCGTCGCGCCCCTTCTGGCCGAGCGCCACACGGTGATCTGCCCGGACCTGCGCGGCTACGGCTTCTCCGGCAAGCCGGGACCGACCCCCGACCATGCGCCCTACGCCAAGCGCGCCATGGCGGCCGACATGCTGGGTCTGATGCGCGGCCTCGGCCATGAGCGCTTCCGCGTGCTGGCGCATGACCGCGGCGCCCGTGTGGCGCACCGACTGGCGCTGGACGCGCCGGAGGCGGTGGAGCGCCTCGCCCTGCTCGACATCGTGCCGACGATCGAGCATTTCGAGCGCACCGACATGGCCTTCGCGCTCGGCTACTACCACTGGTTCTTCCTGGCGCAGAAGCACGACCTGCCGGAGCGCATGATCCTGCGCGACGTCGAGGACTGGTTCGACCTGCAGACCTCGCGCGAGCCGAAGGACAGGGGCTTCTTCCACCCCGAGGCGCGTGCCGACTACCTCGCCGCGCTGCGCCGGCCCGGCACCGTCACCGCCATCTGCGAGGATTACCGCGCCGCCGCCACCATCGATCTGGAGCATGACCGCGCCAGCCGCGCGGCGGGGGAGAAGATCCGCTGCCCGCTGATGGTGCTGTGGGGCGAGAAGGGGAAGATCGGCCAGTGGTACCGGCCGCTGGAGCTGTGGCAGGGCTATGCCGCCGGGCCGGTCAGCGGCGGCCCGGTGCGCAGCGGCCACTACCTCGCCGAGGAGGCGCCGGAGGCGGTGCTCGCGGCGGTCGGGCCGTTCCTGCGCTGAGGACGTGAAAAGGGCCGGGGGATGCCTCCCCCGGCCCGGTTTCGCACAGGCCGTTCAGGCGGCGCGGCGGGGGCCGTGGTTGCCCTCGCGCACCTCCTCGATGATCTTCGCGACGAAGGCATCGAGATCCTCGGGCGAGCGGCTGGTGACGATGCCCTGGTCGGTCACCACCTCCTGGTCCAGCCAGTTGGCGCCGGCATTCTGCACATCGGTCTTGATCGAGGCGAAGGAGGTCATCTTGCGGCCCTTCGCCAGCCCGGCCTCCACCAGGATCCACGGGCCGTGGCAGATCGAGGCCACCACCTTGCCCTTGGCGGCGAAGTCCCGCACCAGGCCGATGACGGCGGGGTTCACGCGCAGCTGGTCCGGGTTCAGCACGCCGCCGGGCAGCACGATGGCGTCGTAGTCATCGGCGGCGGCCTCCTCCAGCTTGCGGTCCACCGGCACCTTGCGGCCCCAGTCCTCCGGCTGCTTCTGGCCGTCCCAGGCGACGATGCTGCCGGGCTCGCGGGTCTTGCCGGGCGCGGCCACATGCACGGTGGCACCGGCGGCGCGCAGCTTCTCCAGCGGCACGAACAACTCGGATTCCTCGAAGCCGTCCGTGGCGAGAATCAGGATCTTGCTCTGCTGAATGTCAGGCATGTCGTGGTCTCCCTTGCGTGTCGCGGGGAGAACACGGAAGGCGCGGGGGAGTTTTCGCCCCCCCCTGCCCGCTTTGCGCGGGTCAGGGCAGCACGAGGAACAGGTCGGTATCCCCGGTCCGGGCGCCCTCGGCCGTCAGCAGGGCGTGGGCCTGGCCGCGATGATGCGTCTGGTGGTTGAAGAAATGCACCACCAGCAGGGCCATCGGGCGGGTCACCTCGCGGCCGGCGGCGCCGCTGTACCAGGTGAGGTCGCCCGCCAGCCGCGCCGCGTCCAGCCCCGCCGCCCAGGCCTCGATGCGCGCGTCGAGCGCCACGCGGGCGGCTTCCAGCGCGGCGAAGCCGGGGATCATGCCGGCGCTCTCGGGCAGCCTGGCCGGCGGCGGCGGCCCGCCATCGAAGCGGCTCATCCACTGCATGTCGCCCCAGACCAGATGGCAGAGCGTACCATGCAGCGAGCCGAAGAAGGCACCGCGCGGGCGTGTCCGCGCCGCCTCGTCCAGCCCGGAGGCGGCGGCGTAGAAGCGGCGGTTCATCTCGCTGTTGTAGGCCGCCATGGCGCGGCAGTATTCCGGCGTGATCATTCCGCCAGCGTAGGACAAGGGCGGGCGGCCCGGAAGGGGTGCCCCCCTCCCGGCCCGGCCCTCAGAGCGTGCGGTAGAGCAGCAGCTGGTCGGTCAGCGCGCCCGTGGCATCGCGCGAGAAGCCCGGGATGCGCCCCGCCGCCACCCAGCCCCGGCTGCGGCACAGCGCCTCGGCCGCGGCGCCGGCACGGATGTCGAGCGTCAGCAGCGAGCGGCCGATGCCGCGCGCCGCCTGCTCCACACGTTGCATCAGCGCCCGGCCGATGCCCCGGCGGCGGAAATCCGGATGCACCAGGAGCTGCTCCACCACGGCGCGGTGCGCCTGGTCCTGCGGCATGGCGAGGTTGAGCTGCACCGTGCCGGCCACCCGCCCCTCCTGCCAGGCCACCAGCAGCAGCTTGTTGCCCAGCGCCGCCTCGCCCGAGACGCGACGCCAGAAGGCGCGCGCCGTCTCAAGGGAGAGCGGCGGCAGGTGGCCGGTGGCGGCGCCATCGGCCACGCAGGCCACCAGCATCTCCGCCAGGCTGCGCTCGGCGCTGGCGGCGGCGGCGGCGTCCAGCGCCTCCACCGCCAGCCCGACCAGCGGCTTGGCGTAGCGGAATTCCAGCGATTTCGAGATGTCGTCGAGGATGCGGATGGAGCCGGAGCGGACATAGCCGCGCTTCTCGTAGAAGCGGTGCGCCGCCTCGAAGCGGGTGTCCGTCCAGAGCACGATCCGCTGCGCGCCCTGGGCGCGGGCATGCTCCTCCGCGCCGCCGAGCAGGGCATGGGCGAGGCCGGTGCCGCGCTGCGCCTTCTCGACATACATCTTGCAGATCTCCCAGGCGCGATCGGAGCCGAGCGGCCGCGTGGCCACCATGCCCACCACGCGCCCCGCCGCCTCCGCCGCCCAGAGCGCGCCGCCGGCCGCCGCGAAGTAGCTGGCGAGCGCCCGCAGCTCGGGCACCTCGCCATCCACGTCGAGGATGCAGTTCGGGTACTCGCCCCAGGCATCGCCGACGAGGCGGATGAAATCCGCCGCGTCCGCGTCCCGCCCGGCGCGCAGCGTGAAGCCGGCGCCGCTCACGCCAGCTCCCGGCAGAACTCCTGGATGCGCGCGCAGGCCTCGCGCAGGCTCTCCGTGTCGGTGGCGTAGGAGATGCGCAGATAGGGGCTCATGCCGTAAGCCGTACCCTGCACCGTGGCCACCAGCTTCTCCTCCAGCAGCGCCAGGGCAAAGTCGGTGTCCGTCTCCAGCTTGCGGCCGCCCTTGCTGGTTTTGCCGATGCAGCCGGCGATGTCGGGGTAGACGTAGAAGGCGCCCTCGGGCTTGTGGCAGACCATGCCGGGGGCCTGGTTCAGCATCTCCACCACCAGGTCGCGCCGCTCGCGGTAGATGGCGGCACGCTCGGCGACCAGATCCTGCGGCCCTTCCAGCGCGGCCACGGCGGCGGCCTGGCTGATGGTGCTGATGCCGCTGGTGAGCTGGCCCTGCATGTTGGTCATCGCCTTGATCAGCGGCTTCGGGCCGCCGGCGAAGCCGACGCGCCAGCCGGTCATGGCATAGGTCTTGGAGGTGCCGTTGACCGTCAGCACCCGGTCCTTCAGCCGCGGCTCGACATCGGCGATGGTGCAGAAGCCGCCCTCATAGACGAGGTGCTCGTACATGTCGTCGGTCAGGATCCAGACATGCGGGTGCTTCAGCATCACCGCCGCGATCGCCTGCATCTCCGCGCGGGAGCAGGCGGCGCCGGTCGGGTTGTTCGGAAAGTTCAGGAACAGCCACTTGGTCTTCGGCGTGATGGCCGCGTCCAGATCCTCCGGGCGCAGCTTGAAGCCGTTGTTCTGCGGGCAGTTGACGAAGGTGGGCGTGGCCGTCGCCAGCTTCGCCATGTCGGCGTAGCTGACCCAGTAGGGGGCGGGGATCAGAACCTCGTCGCCCTGGTCGCAGGTGGCGAGCAGCGCGTCCATGATGATCTGCTTGCCGCCATTGGCGACGATGATCTCGTCCAGCGCGTAGTCGAGGTTGTTGTCGCGCTTGAACTTCTTCTGCACCGCCTTCTTCAGCGCCGGCGTGCCGTCGGTCGGCGGGTACTTGGTGTCGCCGGAGAGCGCCGCCTGGTGCGCCGCCTCGATGGCATGGGCGGGGGTGGCGAAGTCGGGCTCGCCGGCGGCGAGGCTGATCACCTTCTTGCCTTCGGCGGCCAGCGCCCGGGCACGGGTGCCCATGACAACGGAGGCGGAGACGGCAATGTCGTTCAGACGACCGGCGAGGGCGGGCATGGCTGGGATGATCTCCGACATGTCAGGCGAACAAGGGGGCGCAGCCTAGGCCCGGCCGCGCCGCGCGCCAAGGTGGCGCGCGCTTGATGCAGCGCAAGGCGCCCTGCCGCCCCGCCCCGTAGCGTGCCGCACGCAGCAGAAGGATTGGCAGATGGCCAGGATGATGCGGGCCGCCGTGGCGCGGCAATTCGGCGCCCCCCTGACGATCGAGGAGGTGCCGGTGCCCGAGCCCGGGCCCGGCCAGGTGCTGGTCCGCCTCGCCGCCACCGGCGTCTGCCACACGGACCTGCACGCGGTGAAGGGGGACTGGCCGGTGAAGCCGCGCCCGCCCTTCATCCCGGGGCATGAAGGGGTGGGCCATGTGGCCGCGCTGGGCGCCGGGGTGCGGCGGGTGCGGGAGGGGGACCGCGTCGGCGTGCCCTGGCTGCACACCGCCTGCGGCGGCTGCCCGCATTGCCGCACCGGCTGGGAGACGCTCTGCGCCCGCCAGCAGAACACCGGCTACTCGGTCAACGGCACCTTCGCCGAATACGTGGTGGCGGATCCGGACTATGTCGGCCTGCTGCCGGACGCGCTGGATTTCGGCCCGGCCGCACCGGTGCTCTGCGCCGGCGTCACCGTCTACAAGGGGCTGAAGGAGACGGAGGCGCGGCCCGGCGAGTGGGTGGCCATCTCCGGCATCGGCGGGCTTGGCCACATGGCGGTGCAGTATGCCCGGGCCATGGGGCTGCACGTGGCGGCCGTGGACGTGCACCCGGAGAAGCTGGAGCTGGCCCGCAACCTCGGCGCCGACCTGGTGGTGAACGCGCGGGAGCAAGACCCGGGCGAGGTGCTGCAGCGCCGCGCGGGCGGCATGCATGGCGTGCTCGTCACCGCCGTCTCGCCCGCCGCCTTCGAGCAGGCCTTCGCCATGCTGCGGCCGCACGGCACCATGGCGCTGGTCGGCCTGCCGCCGGGCCGCTTCGCCATGCCGATCTTCGACACGGTGCTGAAGCGCATCACCGTGCGCGGCTCGATCGTCGGCACGCGGCAGGACCTGGAGGAGGCGCTGGCCTTCGCCGGAGAGGGCAAGGTGGAATCCCACTTCAGCTGGGGCCGGCTGGAGGAGATCAACGACATCTTCGCCCGCATGGAGCGCGGCGCGATCGATGGCCGCATCGTGCTGAAGCTGGGCTGAGGCACCCCGCGCCCGGCGGAGGGCGGGCGGCGCGCCGCCCGCCCTCCCCCTCCGCTCAGGTCACTTCAGCCCGGCGCAGAAGCGCTGGATGCGCGTGCAGGCCTCGGTCAGCGAGGCGTCGTCGGTCGCGTAGCTGATGCGGAAATGGCCGGGGAACATGAAGGCCGAGCCGTGCACGGCGGCGACGCCCTCATCCTCCAGCAGCGCGGTGACGAAATCCTCGTCCGTCTCGATCTTCTTGCCGGAGGCCGTGGTCTTGCCCAGGCAGCCATGGATCGAGGGGAAGACGTAGAAGGCGCCCTCGGGCACGATGCAGTGGATGCCCGGCGCCTGGTTCAGCAGCCCCACCACCAGGTCGCGGCGGCGCTCATAGACGACGCGCATCGCCTCGACCGAATCCTGCGGCCCCGTCAGCGCCTCGACGGCGGCGGCCTGCGAGATGGAGGAGGTGTTGGAGGTGGACTGGCCCTGCAGCTTGTCCATCGCCTTGATCAGCTTCACCGGCGCGCCGGCGAAGCCGATGCGCCAGCCGGTCATGGCGTAGGCCTTGGAGCAGCCATTCATCGTCACGGTCCGCTCCTTCAGGCGCGGCTCCACCGCGACCAGGGTGCGGGCCTTGAAGCCGCCATAGGTCAGCTTCTCGTAGATGTCGTCGGTGAAGATCCAGATGTCCGGGTGGCGCAGCAGCACCTCGGCCAGCGCCTTCAGCTCCTCCGCGCTGTAGGCGGCGCCGGTGGGGTTGGAGGGGTTGTTCAGCATGAACCACTTGGTGCGGGGCGTGATCGCCGCCTCGAGCTGCTCGGGCGTGATCTTGAAGCCCTGGTTCTGCCCGGCCGGCACGATCACCGGCTTGCCCTCGGCCAGCGTCACGATGTCGGGGTAGGAGACCCAGCACGGCGCCGGGATGATCGCCTCGTCGCCGGCGTCGATGGTGGCCAGGATGGCGTTGAAGATCACCTGCTTGCCGCCGGTGGAGACGACGATCTCCTCCGGCTTGTACTCCACCCCGTGCTCGCGGCGGAAATAGGTGGCGCAGGCCTCGCGCAGCGCCCTGGTGCCGGCGACATCGGTGTAGCGGGTCTCGCCCTTCTCGATCGCCGCGATCGCCGCGTCCTTGACGTTGCGGGGGGTGTCGAAATCGGGCTCCCCGGCCGAGAGGCTGATGACATTCTTGCCCTCGGCCTTCAGCGCCCGCGCCTTGGCGGTGATGGCGATGGTCTGGGAGGGGGCGATGCGGTCGAGCCGCTCGGCGATCAGGTTCATGGAAGGATGGGTCCAACTCGAAAGACGGCGGACCCTAGACCCCAGCCGGCCGCCCCGACAAGGCGCCATGCCGCCCGGCGGGGCCGATTCCGCCATGGCGCGGCGCCAAGGCCGGGCCGACCGTTCCGCCACCGCTCTGGCAGCCCCTGCCCTGCCCGCGGGGGAGCGGCCCTAGTCGCGCAGCGGAGCGGGCAAGGTGTCATCCGTCCTCCGGCTCAGCAGCACGACACCGATCGCCAGCACCCCGAGCACCACATGCGGCACCCAGACCTCCTCCGAAAAGCCGAGCAGCCAGGGGGAGGCCAGCAGGGCGAGCGCCGCCACCACATCCAGCACCAGATGGATGCGGAAAGGGATCAGCTTCAGCAGACCCAGCCGGTAATTGGTCAGCAGGCTGTAGAGGATGGCCCCGAAGCCGAAGGCCCAGAACACCATGCGTGCCGGTTCCTGCCAGGCGAAGCCGAGGAAGTACGGTATTCCGATTAGTACGACGCCATAGATATAGTCGATCAGGGCGTGAATGCTGCGGGGTATGAGCATCGACATTCCTCCGGAGTCACGAGACGGCTCGCCGGACGTTCCGGCCACCCGGACGCCGGGCTCAATGGCCATCGTTCTCGGGCAGGGCCGGCATCGTCCGCAGAGAGGGTGTGCCGGGAACAGCACCAGCCCCCTCCAGGGACCTCATCTTCGCCAGCGGTATCCTAGCTGTCGCCGCCGGCCCCCTCCGACCCCGCACCGTCATCAGACGCAGGGCCAGGCGGCGTGCGGTTCAGCACCTTCCTGGCCATGGCGTCCGGGTCCTGCGCGGGCCGGCCACCCTCCGGGCTGAAGGGCCGCCCTTCCACATCGGGCTCATGATCGGCGGGGATGCCATGTGCGTTGCCGGGGCCCTGTGCCCCCAGCCCCTGCGGCCGCGGTCCGCTCGTGCGGTGTTCGTCACCCATGCTGTCTTTCCCCTTTCTGCTTCCGGCCCCTCTTTGCTGCCGGCCCCTCTTTGCTGCCGGCCCCTGCCTGTTGCCGGCACAGACAGGCATCGGCGGCTCATCTGCGGCCTGCGCCGGCATCGGAGACTTCCGGAAAAGAGACTCCAGGACGGCCACTCCGCCCTGCCTGCCGGCCAGAAGCTTGTTGCAGAAAGACAAACAGGCCGCCGCCGCGGGGGTTCCCCCTGCGCGGCATGCTGGCCGGATGGCGGTGCGGGAATGACGAAGCCGGCCCTCTTCTGCCTGGCTCGGGTGCCTGGATCGGGTGCCTGGCTGGGGGCCTAGCTGGGGGCCTCCGGAACCCAGGGCGGGTCCGGAGGCGGCCGGCCTCCGGCGCTCAGTCGCGGACGATCCGGCGGTAGAGGTGCCAGGTGGCATGCCCCAGCACCGGCACGACCACCGCCAGGCCGACAAAGAGGGGCAGGCTGCCCAGAGCCAGCAACAAGGCGATGAGGAAGCCCCACAGCGCCAACGGGCCCGGATTGGTCCGCACCGCGCGCAGGGAGGCGCGCATGGCCATGCGTGCGTTGACCGGCAGGCCCCGCCCCGCACGGTCGAGCAGCATCGGGAAGGAGACGACGGTGAGGGAGAACACCAGCACCGCGAACAGGAAGCCCGCCAGGTTGCCCAGCAGCATCAGCTGGTGCCCCTCGCGGCTGTAGAGTACCCGGCTGAGGAAATCGGTAGCGGTGGCCGGGGTATCGCCCAGCGTTATGCCGTAGATCGCCCGCGCGGTGAAGATCCAGGCGACGAAGATGGCCAGCAGCAGCACGCCGAGGCCGATGATGGAGGTGAGGGCCGGGGAGTGGCGCACCGCCAGGGCATCGGTCCAACGGGTCGGCTGGCCCTGCTCGCGGCGCCGGCTCAGCTCATAGACGCCGAGCGCCGCGACCGGCCCGAGAAGGGCGAAGCCGGAGACGAGCGGCCAGAACAGCGGCATCACATCCCGGCCCGCCGCGAGCTGCGCGGCGATCAGGCCGATGATTGGATAGAGGATCGCCAGGAAGACGAGCTGCGTGGGGTTGGCCAGGAAATCCCGCCAGCCGAGGGCCAGCGCCTGGCCGACCTCCGTGCTGCCGATCCGATGTATGGCGGGTTCGTGCCGGGCCATGTCGGGCGCCTCGGTCCAGGTCGTGGCCATTGTCGTCCTCCCGCGCCGCGCCGCGGCGCCGTGTTCGATTGCCTGTCGCGCCGGGGGCGCGGCATTCGCTTCACGGAAGGCCCGGGCAACGGCAGCCGGGTGGCCATATGGTAGGATGTGACCACCACGCCATGCGCAGCCAGGTCGTCCACAAATTCGATCTGGGATGCGGCGCCCGGCCGGCAAGCCGGGCACACGGAAGGTTCAAAGACTGCGCAGGCCGCGCATGGCCAGCAGGGCGAGGCCGCCGCCCAGGCCCGCCAGCGCCAGGATGATGACGGCGAGCGCATTCACCTCCGGCGTCAGCCCCAGCCGCAGCATGGAGAACACCACCATCGGCAGGGTGGTGCCGGCAGGGCCGGAGACGAAGCTCGCTACCACCACATCGTCCAGCGAGAGGGTGAAGGCCAGCAGCCAGCCCGCCGCCAGGCTCGGCGCCATCAGCGGCAGGGTGACGGTGGCGAAGGCCGTGGCCGGACCGGCGCCGAGGTCGCGCGCCGCCTCCTCCAGCTCGGGCGCCATCTCGGCCAGCCGCGCCTGCGCCAGCACCGCCACATAGGCTGCGCCGATGGTGGCGTGCGCCAGCAGGATGGTGGTGGCGCCGCGCCCGGCGGGCCAGCCCGTGGCGCCCTCCAGCAGCACGAAGAGCAGCAGCAGGGAGAGGCCCATCACCACGTCCGGCAGCACCAGCGGCGCGCCGGCCAGCACGCCGAACAGCGCCCGGCCGCGGAACGGCCCGCGCCGCGCCAGCACCCAGCCGGTGGCGCCGCCCAGCAGCACCGCCAGCGTGGCCGAGCCCAGCGCCACGCGCAGCGACAGCCAGGCGGCCTCCAGCAGCCGCTCATTCTCGGCCAGGGCGGCGAACCAGCGCAGCGAGAAGCCGCCCCATTGGAAGGGGATGCGGCTGCCGCTGAAGGCGTAGCCCGCCAGCAGCAGCACCGGCAGCCACAGGAAGCCGAGGCCCAGCATCAGGCCCAGCCGCGCCATGCCGCCCTGTCCCGTCCCCCGGCTCATCGGCGCGCCTCCAGCCGCTGGAACAGCAGGATGGGCAGCAGCAGCGCCAGCAGCAGCAGCACCGCCAGCGCCGCCGCCACCGGCCAGTCGCGGTTCTGGAAGAATTCCTGCCACAGCACCCGGCCGACGAGTTGCGCCCCCGGCGGCCCCAGCAGCTCGGGGATGACGTATTCCCCCGCCGCCGGAATGAACACCAGCAGGAAGGCCGCCGCCGCCCCCGGCGCCGCCAGCGGCAGGGTGACGGTGCGGAACACCGCCCAGGGCGTGGCGCCGAGATCGGCCGCCGCCTCCTCCATCGCCGGGTCCCGGCGCGAGAGGCTGGCATAGAGCGGCAGCACGGCGAAGGGCAGGTACGCATGCGCCATGCCGAGGAACAGCGCCGGCCAGGAATAGAGCAGCGGCAGCGGATCGGTGATCAGGCCGAGGGATTGCAGCACGGTGTTGACCCAGCCCTCGTCGCGCAGCAGGCCGATCCAGGCGCCGAGGCGCGGCAGGAAGCCGGTCCAGAACGGCAGCAGAACCGCCATCAGCAGCGGCAGCCGCCAGGCGGGCCTGGCGCGCGCCAGGCCCATGGCCATGGGGAAGCCCAGCAGCAGGCAGAGCGCCGCCGTGCCCGCCGCCACCAGCGCCGCCTGCGCGAAGGCCGCATGGTAGAAGGAATCCTCCAGCACCAGGGCGAAGGGCTCGGTGTTCGGCCCCTCCGCGCCCCAGGGCGGGGCGATGGGCGGCACGCTCTCGGCCGGCCAGGCGAAGGCCAGCACCAGCACCACCAGCAGCGGCGCCGCCACCAGCAGCGCCAGCCACAGCGACGGGACGGCCAGCGGCAAGGGGCGCAGGATGGCGCGCAGCGCGGCGTGCATCAGCCGGCCAGCGGCACCACGGAGGCCGCCTCCCACCCCAGGCGCACGGCGCTGCCACGCGGCGGCGGCGGGCCATCCTCCTCGGCATGGCCCACGCGCAGCAGCGCGCCGCCCTCGGCGCGCACCAGCAGCAGGCTGTCATCGCCGCGGAAGGCCACCTCCTCCACCACGCCGCCGGCGCTGTTCGGGCCCTGCGCGCCAGGGCGGAGCGCGATGCGCTCGGGCCGCAGGGCGCAAGCCGTGGTGCCCGGCGGCAGCGCCCCCTCCGGGCGCAGCGTGGCGGCGAGGCCCGGGCAGTCGAAGCCTTCGCCGGCGGCACGGCCCTCCAGCACATTGGCCGTGCCGAGGAACTGGGCGACGAAGCGTGTCGCCGGCCGGTCATAGACCGCGCGCGGGGCGCCGAGCTGCACCACGCGGCCATGCTCCAGCACCGCCACGCGGTCGGCCAGGGCCAGCGCCTCCTGCTGGTCGTGGGTCACCATGATGAAGGCGGCCCCCGTCTCGCGTTGCAGGGCACGCAGCTCGAAGCCGGTGCGCTCGCGCAGGTTGGCGTCCAGCGCGCCGAGCGGTTCATCGAGCAGCAGCAGGCGCGGGCGCTTGACCAGGGCGCGGGCCAGCGCCACGCGCTGCCGCTGCCCGCCGGAGAGACGGTGCGGCAGCCGCCCGCCGAAGCCCTCCAGCCCGACCATGGCCAGCGCCTGCTCCACGCGGCCGGCGCGTTCGGCGCGCGGCACGCCATCCCGCTTCAGGCCATAGGCGATGTTGGCGGCCACGTTCAGATGCGGGAACAGGGCATAGGACTGGAACATCATGTTCAGCGGCCGGGCGTGCGGCGGCACGCCGGAGAGGTCGCGCCCCTCCAGCAGCACCGCCCCCGCATCCGCCGCCTCGAACCCCGCCACCACCCGCAGCAGGGTGGACTTGCCGGAGCCGGAGCCGCCGAGCAGGGTGAGGAACTCGCCCGCCGCCACATCGAGGTCGAGGCGGTCGAGCGCGAGGGTCTGGCCGAAGCGCTTGCTCAGGCCACGGAGGGACAGCAGCGGCACAATTCAGCGGCCGGCCTTGAAGCGGCTCCAGCTACGGCTGCGCGCCCGCTCCGCCGCGGGCGTCAGCGGCGCGGTGGTGAAGGTGCGCTTCAGCATCTCGGGCGTGGGGTAGACATCCGGGTCGTCCCGCACCGCCGGGTTCACCATCGGGCGCGCCTCCGGCACGGCGTTGGGGTAGCGGACATGGTTGGTGATGCCCGCCATCACCGCCGGCTGCAGCAGGAAGTCGATGAAGCGGTGCGCCGCCTCCGGGTGCGGCGCGTCGGCCGGGATGGCCAGCATGTCGAACCAGAGCTGCGCGCCCTCCTTCGGCGCCACATAGCCGATCTCGACGCCGCGCTTCGCCTCCCGCGCGCGCGCCTGCGCCTGGATGACATCGCCCGAATAGGTCAGCGCCACGCAGTATTCGCCATTGGCCAGGGCATCGAGGATGTTGCCGCTGGCGGTGATGGCGCGGACATGCGGGCGGATGGCCGTCAGCGCGTCCTCGGCGGCGCGCAGGTCGCGCGGCTCGGTGCTGTTGGGGTCGCGGCCGAGCCATTGCAGGATGCTGGGCAGCACGTCGGTGGCGGAATCCATCACCGCGATGCCGCAGCGCGCGAGGCGGCGGGCGTTCTCGGGCTTCATCAGCAGGTCGAGGCTGTCGGTCGGCGCGTCGGGGAACAGCTCGCGCACGCGGTCGGCGCGGATGCCGAGGCCCACCGTGCCGTAGAGATAGATGGCGCCGAAGCGGTTGCCCGGGTCGCTGCTCTCCACCTGCCGCAGCAGCGTGGCATCCTGCTTGCCCCAGTTCGGGATCAGCGCGCGGTCGAGCGGCTTCAGCGCACCGGCCCGCGCCAGGCGGGAGAAGGTGGGCTCGCTGGTCGGCACGATGATGTCGTAGCCCGAGCGTCCGGCGGACAGCTTCCCTTCCAGCGTCTCCAGGCTGTCATACACATCGTAGCGGATGCGGATGCCGGTCTCCTGCTGGAACTGCGCCACGGCATAGGGGTCGATGTAGTCCGACCAGTTGTACACGTTCAGCACCGTCTCCGGCTGCTGGGCGCGGGCGGGCATGGCAGCGGACAGGCCCAGCAGGGCGGCGAAGGCGGCGGTGGCGATCCGGCGTCGGAGCATCGTGCGGTCCCTGCAGCGGAATGGAGACGGAACGGCAGGTTAATTCCCCGCCGCCCAGGGGTCCACGGGCTGCGGCGTGGCGATGATGGATTTGGGAATATTTTCTTGACAAAGCGTCAATATGTTCTTTAAATCCTAGCCATCAACGGGTGAGCTGCGTCCAGCGCAGGCCCGTTTCCCCGGCATTCCTGATCGCCCTTCCCGGCCCCTCCACGCGCCGGCCCTTCGCCATGCGCCATTCGCCATGCGCCAGGGGCCGGCACGCGGATCGGGCCCGCACGCCCTTCGCGACCCATCCAGGAGACGCGCATGCCGTTCGATCCCCGCGGCCTGTCCTCGCTCGCCAGCACGGACAGCTTCACCCTCTGGCTCTACGTCACCACGGACACCCGCGCCGCGGTGCTGGCGCCGGGCTACTTCACCAGCGTCGCCGCCCGGCTGCAGCCGGGGCATGTGGTGGTGCTGCAATCGGCGGATTCGCTCACCTTCCTGCCGGTGCGCAGCAGCGCGGGGGTGGGGAACGGGCTGGTGCTGGACGCCTCGGCCCCGCCGCTGCGGCTGAACGGCAGCACCGCGCTGGGCTTCGAGTTCTCGCTCGGCCCGGTGCCGGCCGAGACGCGCAGCGTCGCGCTCGATCCGGTGCCGACCGGCCTCTACATCGGCCGCAGCTTCACCATCGGCGCGCGCGTCACCGGGCCGGTCACCAGCCTGAGCTTCAGCATGCTCAACGCCGCGGGCGCGGTCATCGCCGGCCCGGTCGTGGTGGCGGTGGCGTCGGGCGGCGCCTCGGCCAGCTTCACCGCGCCCGACCCCGGCTCGGGCTACCGCATCCGGGTGCAGGACACGGCGGAGCCGCTGGCGGCGCAGACCTCGGCGTCCTTCGTCGTCACCGAGCCCTTCGCGCTGCTGACCGAATCCGGCGCCAGCCTCGCCGCCGCCGAGGGCGGCGAATTGCTGCTCTGACCACGCCCGCCCGCCCTCCCCTGCCCGAAGGATCACTGCTCCATGTCCGACAAGAAGATCACGGAACTGCCGGCGGCCGCCGCTCTCACCGACGATGATGTGGCGCCGCTCGTGCAGGGCAGCCAGGCCGCCGCGGAGACGCGGCGCGCCACCATCCGGCAGCTGCGCGGCGGCATCATGGCCGACCGCGAGCTGCATGTGCGCGACTACGGGGCAGTGGGCGATGGCGTGACCGACGACACCGCCGCCATCCAGGCGGCGATCGACGCGGCCGCGTCGCGCGGCGGCGGCACGGTGCTGATCGGCCCGCGCCGCTACCTGGTCGGCGCGGCCGACCTGATCCTGAAGGATGGCGTCTTCCTGCGCGGCCGCCCCGGCTCCGGCGGCTGGCGGATCGGCGGCAGCTACAGCGGCGTGCCGTACGCGCTGATCGTCGACCCCGCCTACACCATCCGGGTGCGGCGCAATGGTGGGCTGGACGGCATCGCCCTGTTCCGCCGCGGCCTCGGCGTGCCGGCCACGCTGCGCGAGGGGCTGGACGAGGTGGCCGCCTTCGCCGGCACCGCCGTCACCATCGGCGACGGCAGCGGCGGCAGCGGCATCGCCAACGGCGCCGACAGCCAGCTCTCCCGCCTGCTGATCCTCGGCTTCAACTGGGGCATCCACAGCAACGGCAATGCGCGCGTGCGCATCGAGAACATCCTGGGCGACTGCACCAACGGCCTCTACTTCGCCCGCTCCTTCGACGTCTCGCGCATCAGCGAGGTGAACTGGCATCCGCTGGTCACCACCTCGCGGAGCTGGTCGAACACCCGCATCCTGATCACCAACGTCGCCAGCAACGGCGCCGGGCTGTTCCGCGTCACCATGGCCACGCCGCACAGCCTGGTGAATGGCGACATCATCAACATCGCCGAGGTGCGCACCTCCGGCGCGCCGGGCTGCTACGGCCGCTGGACGGTGGCGGTGGTGGACGCCACCACGGTCGATTTGGTGGGCAGCACCTACGCGGCCGGCTGGACGGCGGGCGGCGCCGTCTACATCAGCCCGAACCGGCGGCCCGGCACCGGCTTCGTCGTCAACGATGTCGACATGGCCACCTTCGACAACTGCTTCGAGTTCGGCCACGAGATCGGCTTCGACATCCAGGACGCCACGCATTCCTGCAGCTTCTTCAACAGCGGCACGGATGGCTGGGTGGACGCCGCGGACCCCGCCACCATCGGCGTCCGCATCGGCGGCACGGCGCTGCGCTGCAAGTGGGTGGGCGGCTTCCTCTCCTCCAAGGGCTGCTCGGTGCAGGTGAACACCACCGGCAACGAGCAGCACGAGATGATCGGCGTCAACATCACCGGCGGGGCACGCCGCATCACCGAGGTGCTGGCCGGCCAATTGTCGCTCATTGGCTGCGACTTCACCGGCGCGCCCGGCACCGGCAACGTCACCATCAGCGCCATCCATCTCGGCGCCAGCGCAGGCAACCTCATCGTCTCGGGCTGCGACACCAGCGCCGTCACCTTCACCGCCGACAGCGCGGCGGCGATGCAGCGGCTGCAGCTCCTGGGCAACCGCCTGGGCAGCGGCACCCCCACCACCCAGCGCATCGCCGCCGGGCGGCTGGAGCTGGCCTCCGTCTCCTCGGGCGCCGCGATCGAGACGCGGCTGTCGATGGACACGGATGGCGCGGTGAACCTGCACCGCCGCAGCGCCAGCCTGGGCAGCCAGCTCCGGCTCCACAACAGCGGCAACGCGCCTTACGCCAGCTTCTCGATCTCCGGCACCGACTGCGTCTTCGCCGGCGAGACGGGCAACCCGAATGCCGGCTTCACCTTCGGTGGCAGCGGCATGACGGCGGCGCAGACGGTGCGGCTGCGCCGCCTCTCCGCAACGCCGGCGGCCAATGACCGCATCGGCGTGCTGGAGAGCAGCGGCAACAACAGCGCCGGCACAGAGCAGGTCTTCGCCCGCCTCGTGACGGTGGCGGAGGCGGTGACCAGCGGCGCGGAGGCCGGCGCGGTGGTGGTGGAGACCCGCCAGGGCGGCAGCGTGGCGGAACGCTTCCGCATCGCCGCCAACGGCACGGTGACGCTAACCGGCCCGCTGGTGCTGCCCGCCAACCCGGCGGCCAGCCTGCATGCGGCGACGAAGCAGTATGTGGACGCGCAGTTCACCGACCGGCGGCTGACCTCCGTGCTGCTCTCGGCGGCCACCACCGTCACGCATGCCGCGCACAATGCGCGGATGCTCGTGGCCAACGCCGGCACCACCCTCTCGCTGAGCTGGGCCAACACGGGCGATGGCTTCTCCTGCACGGTGGTGAACCGCACGGGGGCGGATCTGGGGCTGACGCTGTCGGGCTTCACCAGCAACGCCGCGCCCACCAACAGCGATGGCTTCACCAGGATCCGCGCCGGCGGCGTGGCGACGCTGCTGGCCTACTCGCCGGATGGCGGCACGACGAAGATCTGCCAGCTGGTGGGGGCGGGGGCGCCCTGATGATCACCACGGCCAGTCTTCTCGGGCTGCCCGGCGCGGGCATCCCACTGCGCGCGCTGGGCCCGGATCACGCGGGGCGCGTCGCCCTCAGCCGCGCCGGTGCGGCGCTGGTGCAGGATGCGGCCGGGCTCTGGCAGGCCGCGGCGGCGGACACGCCACGTTTCCACGGGCCGGCCCGCCGGCTGCTGGTGGAGGCAGGCAGGACCAACAGCCTGCGCAACCCGCGATGCGAGGGCGCGGCCGCCGGCACCCTGCCATCCACCTGGAGCCTGCAGGGCAGCCCGGCCAACCTCGTCCTCCTGGGGCCGGCGGTGCTGAACGGCATCCCCGGATTCCAGCTGCAGGTGAGCGGCACCGGCAACGGCCTCAACACGGCGCTGACCTTCGATGCGGACACCTCGGTCCCCACCACGGCCACCGAGATCTGGGCGGCGAGCTTCTTCGTGGCGCTGACCGGCGGCAGCCTCGCCGGCCTGTCCAACATCCAGCTTTCGATCCGCACCGCCGGCGGCACGGCCAGCCCGAGCAGCCTGGCGGTCTCGCCGGGCACCACGCTCGCCCGCCCCAGCCTGACCACGGTGATGGGCTCCGGCACCACAGGCCTGGTGCCGCGCTTCTACTTCACCCAGAACGCGGGCGCAGCGATCAACGCCACCTTCTTCCTCGGCGCCCCGCAGCTCGAGCGGGGCGAGGTGGCCACCTCCCCGGTGCTGCCGCCGGCCGGCGCTCCCGCCGCGTCATCGCGCAGCGCCGATGCACCCGTCTGGTCGCCGCCCGGCGGCCTCGGCGGCGCGGGGACGGTGGTGGTGGCGGGCATGCTGCCCAATGCCGCCGCCTTCGGCGCCAGCCAGGGCCTGCTGCAGATCGACGACGGCACGGATGCCAACCGGCTGCTGATCCGCAACACCTCCGGCGGGTCGGAGATCTTCGGCGTGGTGGACAGCGGCGGCGCCACCCTGGCCGCGCTCCCGGGCGGCAACATGGTTCCGGGCACGCCGTTCCGTGCCGCCCTGGCCTGGGCGCCGGGCGAGGTGGCCTTCTGCCTGAATGGCGGCACGGTGCAGAGCGCCGCCGTGACCCCGCCTGCCGGGCTCGTCCGGATGCTGGTCGGCCACGCCTCCACCGCGCTGAACCGTGCGGCGAATGGCGAGGTCGCCCTCATCGACCACCGCCCGCTGCGCCTGCCCGACGCCATGCTGCAGGCGGTCTCGGCGGCCGGCTGAGGCCGCACCGCCCCTGCGCGCAACATCTCCTTGGACAGAAAGGAACGCACCTCCATGCCGACCCTGACCGACTACGCCCGCAACATGCTGGCCCGCGCCCTGTGCGGCCGCGCCCCCGCGCTGCCCGCCATCGTCTATGCCGGTCTCGGCACCGGGGCGGGCGCCGGCGGCCTGACCGGCGAGCCGGCCGGCAATGGCTATGCCCGCCAGCGGGTCATCTTCACCGGCACCGGCGCGCAGCGGAACACCGAGGCGCTGCGCTTCGTCTTCACGGGCGCCGCCGGCGGCCTGACGCATCTCGGCCTCTATGACGCGGCGAGCGGTGGCAATGCCCTCGCCTACGGGCCCTTGGCGCAAACCGCCAGCGTGACGGGGCCGGGCACGGTAACCATCGCTGCCGAGGCGCTGACGCTGAACGGCGTCTGATCCCGACCCCCAGCCTGATCTTACCCCTCAGGGAGTATCCACCATGAGCGAATGGATCCGCCAGCAGATCGGCCAGCCCAGCACCTGGCGCGGCCTGTTCCTGCTGCTGGCCGCCGGCTTCGGCATCAGCCTCTCGGCCGAGCTGCAATCGGCGCTGCCGAACCTCGCCATCGCCGCGCTCGGCGTGTGGGAGGCGGCGCGGAAGGGGCGCGGCTTCGGCGAGCCCGGCGCCTGAGAAGGCCTACCCCGCCCCCTCCGGCAGGGGGCGGAGGGCCTTTCTCCCGCCAGGCGCCGGGGGTGGTTTTCCGCCCCCGGCGCAAAAAAGGGGTTGCGCCGCCCCGCCCCCGCCCTTAGAGAGCGCCTCGCTTCCACGGCGGTATGCTGCTGTAGCTCAGTGGTAGAGCACTCCCTTGGTAAGGGAGAGGTCGAGAGTTCAATCCTCTCTAGCAGCACCACCTTCCCTTCCTGGAATGGCCGGCCCCTGGGGGTTCGCTCCGTGACCCTCCCCGCCCTGCCCGCCCGATGAGCAAGACACCCCCGCCCGCCGACCGCAGCAGCGAACGCGAAGCTCGCCTGGCTGCCGCCCTGCGCGAGAACCTGCGCCGCCGCAAGGCGCAGAGCCGCGCCCGCGCCACCACCGAGGCGCCCGGGGCCGCCCCCACCCCTTCCCCGTCGCCTGCCGAGCCGCCCCGCCAGGACTGAGCCCGTAGGCCCCGCCATCCAGCCCCCGAGTTGCCGGCGGCTGCCCGCTGCGCTATCGGGGCCGGCCCTGCCGCGCGCCGAAGGACGTTCCTGCCCATGTCCATCATGCCCGATCACTGGATCCGCCGCATGGCGACCGAACACGGCATGATCGAGCCCTTCGTCGAGAGCCAGCGGCGCGAGGGGGTGATCTCCTACGGCCTCTCCTCCTATGGCTACGACGCCCGCGTGGCGGACGAGTTCAAGGTCTTCACCAATGTGGACAACGCGCTGGTGGACCCGAAGAAATTCGCCGATGACAGCTTCGTCACCCGGCGCGGCCCGACCTGCATCATCCCGCCCAATTCCTTCGCCCTGGCGCACACGGTCGAGTATTTCCGCATCCCGCGCGACGTGCTGGTGATCTGCCTGGGCAAGAGCACCTATGCCCGCTGCGGGCTGATCGTGAACGTCACGCCGCTGGAGCCGGAATGGGAGGGGCAGGTGACGATCGAGATCTCCAACACCACCCCCCTGCCGGCCCGCATCTATGCCAATGAGGGCATCTGCCAGTTCCTGTTCCTGCAGGGCTCGGCGGCGCCCGAGGTGTCCTATGCCGACCGCAAGGGCAAATACATGGGCCAGCGCGGCGTCGCGCTGCCCCGGCTGTAAGGGGGAGCGCGCATCATGGACCGCATCCGCATTCGCGGCGGCCGCCGGCTCGAGGGGCGCATCGCCATCGGTGGCGCCAAGAACGCCGCCCTGCCGCTGATGGCCACCGGCCTGCTCACCGAGCAGGCGGTGGTGCTGACCAACGCCCCGGCGCTCGCCGACGTCGCCACCATGGGCCACCTGATCGCCCAGCACGGGCTGACGGTGGAGCACGACACGGAGGGCCGCCGCATCCTGCTGGACGGCGCGGCCAGCCAGTTCGAGGCGCCCTACGACCTGGTGCGCAAGATGCGCGCCTCCATCCTGGTGCTGGGGCCGCTGCTGGCGCGCTACGGCCAGGCCCGCGTCTCGCTGCCCGGCGGTTGCGCCATTGGCACCCGCCCCGTCGATCTCCACCTGAAGGGGCTGGAGCAGATGGGGGCGCGGATCGACCTCGCGGCCGGCTATATCGACGCGAAGGTGGAGGGCCGCCTGAAGGGCGCGCGCATCCTCTTCCCGCAGGTCTCGGTCGGGGCGACGGAAAACCTGCTGATGGCGGCGGCGCTGGCCGAGGGCACCACCCAGCTCGTCAACGCCGCGCGCGAGCCGGAGATCACCGACCTCGCCAACTGCCTGATCTCCATGGGCGCCCGCATCGAGGGGGTGGGGAGCGACCGGCTCACCATCGAGGGCGTGGACAGCCTGCACGGCACCACCCATGCCATCCTGCCGGACCGCATCGAGGCCGGCACCTTCGCCTGCGCCGGCGCCATCACCGGCGGCGAGCTGCTGCTGGAGGGGATGACGCTGGAGCTGTTCGGCGCCTGCACCCGCTCGCTGCGCGAGGCGGGGGTGGAGATGGAGCAGGAGGCGGAGGGCGTCCGCGCCCGCCGCCTGAACGGGCTGCACGGCGTCGATGTGATGACCGAGCCCTTCCCCGGCTTCGCCACCGACATGCAGGCCCAGTTCATGGCGCTGATGGCGGTGGCCGAGGGCGCCTCGATGATCACCGAGACGATCTTCGAGAACCGCTTCATGCATGTGCCGGAGCTGACCCGCATGGGCGCGCGGATCAACGCGCACGGCTCCTCGGCCATCGTCCGCGGCGTGCCGCGCCTCTCCGGCGCGCCGGTCATGGCCACCGACCTGCGCGCCTCCGTCTCCCTCATCATCGCCGGCCTCGCCGCCGAGGGGGAGACCGTGGTGAACCGCGTCTATCACCTGGACCGGGGCTATGAGCGGGTCGAGCGCAAGCTCGCCGCCGTCGGCGCCGACATTGAACGTATTCCAGGCTGACATGGCTTTGCCGCTTTTCCGGTGATACAACCCGCCATGGACCAGCCCATCACCCTCCCCAACGCGGCAGCCGCCGATGATGCGGCGCCTCTCGTCCTGGCCCTGCCCAAGGGCCGCATCCTCAAGGAGCTGGGCCCGATGCTGGCCCGCACCGGCATCGTGCCGGCCGAGGATTTCCACGCCGAATCCAGCCGCCGCCTGCGCTTCGAGACCAACCATCCGGGGCTCGACGTGGTGCGGGTGCGCTCCTTCGACGTGGCCACCTTCGTCGCCTTCGGCGCCGCGCAGATCGGCATCTGCGGCGCCGACGTGCTGATGGAGTTCGACTACCCCGAGATCTACGCGCCGCTCGACCTCGGCATCGGCCGCTGCCGCGTCTCGGTGGCGGAGCCGGTGGAGAGCGCCGGGCAGCACGCGCTGGGGCGGGAGTCGCGCCTCGCCGTGGCCACCAAGTACCCGAACGTCGCCCGCCGCCACTTCGCCGCCCGTGGCATCCAGGCCGAGGTGGTGCACTTGAACGGCGCCATGGAGCTGGCCCCCTCGCTCGGCCTCTCCCGCCTGATCGTGGACCTGGTGCAGACCGGCTCCACCCTGAAGGCCAACGGGCTGGTGGAGACCGAGGTGATCGCCCAGGTCACCTCCCGCCTGATCGTCAACCGCACCGCGCTGAAGACCCGGCCCGAGGCGATCGGCGCCTGGCTGGCCCGCTTCCGTGCCGCCCTCGCCGCCACCGGAACCGAGCCCGCCGCATGATCCGCCTCTCCACCGCCGAGCCCGGCTTCGAGGGCAAGTTCCGCGCGCTGCTCGACCAGGCGCGCGACACCACCGCCAAGGTGGATGCCGCCGTCTCCGCCCTCATCGCCGAGGTGCGCGCGGGTGGAGACAACGCCCTGCTCGACATCACCGCCCGCTTCGACCGCTGGACCCCCGGCAGCGCCGCCGCGCTGCGCGTGACCGAGGCCGAGATCGAGGCCGCCCGCGCCGGCTGCGCCCCTGCCCTGCTGGACGCGCTGGACCTCGCCGCCACCCGCATCGAGCGCTTCCACCAGGCGCAGCTGCCGCGCGACGTGGAGCTGGACGACCCGCTCGGCCTCACCCTCGGCCTGCGCTGGGGACCGCTGGACGCGGTGGGGATCTACGTGCCCG
The DNA here is from genome assembly GCF_003116135.1 of Teichococcus aestuarii. Taxonomy (GTDB): domain Bacteria; phylum Pseudomonadota; class Alphaproteobacteria; order Acetobacterales; family Acetobacteraceae; genus Pseudoroseomonas; species Pseudoroseomonas aestuarii. The sequence continues at coordinate 214,351 of NZ_PDOA01000003.1, forward strand.
GCGGCAAGGCGGCCTACCCCTCCTCCGTGCTGATGAACGCCATTCCCGCGCGCGTCGCGGGGGTGCCGCGCATCGCCATGTGCGTCCCCACCCCCGATGGCGTGCTGAACCCGCTGGTCCTGGCCGCGGCGCACCGTGCCGGCGTCAGCGAGATCTTCCGGGTGGGCGGCGCCCAGGCGGTGGCCGCCATGGCCTGGGGCACCGCCAGCATCGCGCCGGTCGATCGCGTGGTCGGCCCCGGCAACGCCTATGTGGCCGAGGCCAAGCGGCAGGTCTTCGGCCGCGTCGGCATCGATTCCATCGCCGGCCCCTCCGAGGTGGTGGTGCTGGCCGATGCCTCGCAGAACCCGGCGCTGATCGCCATCGACCTGCTGGCCCAGGCCGAGCACGACGAGAGCGCGCAGTCCATCCTCATCACCACCAGCGGGCAGATGGCGCACGCCGTCGAGCACGCGGTGGAGGATGCGTTGAAAAGCCTCCCCCGCGCCGCCATCGCCGGCGAGAGCTGGCGCCGCCACGGCGCCATCATCGTGGTGCGGGACTGGGAGGAGGGCGCCGCGCTGACCGACCGGCTGGCGCCCGAGCACCTGGAGATCATGGTGGCCGAGCCGCAGGCGCTGTTCGCCCGCATCCGCCACGCCGGCGCCGCCTTCCTGGGCGCCCACTGCCCCGAGGCGTTGGGCGACTACGTGGCCGGGCCGAACCACGTGCTGCCCACCGGCCGCACGGCGCGCTTCGCCTCCGGCCTCTCGGTGTTCGACTTCCTCAAGCGCACCACCTGGATCGCCGCCGAGCGGCGCGGGCTGGAGGCGATCGGCCCCGCCGCCGTGGCGCTGGCCGAGGCGGAAGGGCTCGGCGCCCATGCGCGCAGCGTGGCCATGCGGCTGGGGCAGGGCTGAACCCCCTGTCACCGCCCCTGAACGGTTGAAGAATCCGCGCTGCGGCGCCATTTCTGCGGCGCACCGAGCGGCGCGCGCCCTGCCCGTCCCCGCAGCCTGTGCTTGACCGGCCGGGCGCGGACGATCATGGTCCGCCCCGCCCGTCCACACCCCCCGAAAGAGGCCTGATGTCAAAAGAAGATATGATCGAGTTCAGCGGCCAGGTCGTTGAACTTCTGCCCAACGCGATGTTCCGCGTGAAGCTCGACAATGAGCACATGGTCCTGGCCCACACCAGCGGCAAGATGCGCAAGAACCGCATCCGCGTGCTGGCCGGCGACCGCGTGAATGTCGAGATGACGCCCTACGACCTCACCAAGGGCCGTATCACCTTCCGGTTCAAGTAATGCCCGAGGCGGGCCCGCCGGCTCCGCCGGCCGCCGCGCCCGAGGGCGCCGCCACCCTTCCCGACGCCACCGGGCCAGACAAGGCGGCCCGCCCGCCGCTGGTGCTGGCCAGCGGCAGCCCGCGCCGCCGCGACCTGCTGGCGCGCATCGGGGTCGTGCCCGCGCGCATCCTGCCGCCCGAGATCGACGAGCGCCCGCGCCCCCAGGAGTTGCCGCGCCAGCTGGCCGGGCGCCTCTCCCAGGAAAAGGCGCGCGCCGTGATGGCGGGCGAGCCGCAGGCGCTGGTGCTGGCCGCCGACACGGTGGTGGGCGTCGGCCGCCGCATCCTGCCCAAGGCCGAGACCGAGGCGCAGGCGCGGGACTGCCTCGCCCTGCTCTCCGGCCGCCGCCACCGCGTCTATACCGGCGTGGCGCTGGGCCTGCCGGACGGGCGGCTGCTGACGCGGGTGGTGGAGAGCGTCGTCACCTTCCAGCGGCTCACCGCGGCGCAGGTCGAGGCCTACATCGCCTCCGGCGAGTGGCGCGGCAAGGCGGGCGGCTACACCATCCAGGAATCGGCCGAGGCCTTCGTCCGCTTCCTCTCGGGCAGCCATTCCAACGTGGTGGGCCTGCCGCTGCACGAGACCGCGCAGCTGCTGCGGGGCATCGGGTGGCTGCGCCCCTGATCCTGGTCTCCGTCTCGCCGGGCGAGCAGCGCACCGCCCTGCTCGCCGGAGACCTGATCGACGGGGACCGGCTGGAGGCAGCCTTCATCGAGCGCCCGGCGCGGCCCGAAGGGGTGGGCGACCTGCACATCGCCCGCCTCTCCGCCCGTGCCCCGGCCATGGGCGGCGCCTTCCTAGCCATGGCGGGCGGCGAGACCGGCTTCCTGCCCGATTCCGAGGGCGCCAAGGGCCGCACCGAGGGCGAATGGCTGCGCGTGGCGGTGACGCGCGCGGCGCAGGGCGGCAAGGGGCCGCGCCTCGCCGCCCGGCCCGGGCCCGAGGCGCCGCAGGGTCCGCCCCGGCTGCTGGCGCGCGGCCCGGACGCGCCGCTGCGCCTCGCCGCGCAGCACCCCGAGGCCACGCTCCGCACCGACCACCCCGCCACCGCCGCCCGGCTGCGCGCCGCGCTCGGCGCCGCGCGCGTGTCCCTCTCCACCGCCCCTGCCTTCGACGAGGCGGTGGAGGAGGCGTTCGAGACCCTCTCCGGCATGGCGGTGCCGCTGCCCGGCGGCGGGCGGCTGACGCTGCACCCCACCCCCGCCCTGCTGGCCATCGACATCGACGCCGGCGCCGCCGCCGGCGGGCGCGACGCGGCGGCGCACCGCACCCTGAACGCCGCCGCCCTGGCCGAGGCGCTGCGGCAGATCCGCCTGCGCCACCTCGCCGGCGCCATCCTCATCGACATGGCGGGCATGCCCATCGCCCGCCGGCGCGACCTGCTGCCGGGGCTGCAGCCGCATCTGGCGGCAGACCCGCATCTGCGGCTGGTCGGCATGACGGGGCTGGGGCTGATCGAGCTGCAGCGGCGCCGCGTGCACACCCCGCTGCACGAGGTGCTGGGCGACCCGCCCTCCCCCCTCACCCGTGGCCTCCTGGCGCTGCGGCGGGGCGTGCGCGAGGCCGCCGCCCGGCCCGGCGCGCGCCTGGCCTTGACCGCCCATCCCGCCGTGCTGGCCGCGCTGCGCGACTGGCCGGGCGCGCTGGAGGAATTCACCCGGGCCGCCGGGCCGCTGTCGCTGCGCGCCGACCCGCTCTGCCCCCCCGGACAGGAGCATGTCCATGCCGAATGACCCGAAGCCCCGCCGGCGCGCGGCCTGCCCCGTCTGCGGCAAGCCCTCCGACCCGGCGCACCGCCCCTTCTGCTCCGACCGGTGCCGGCAGGTCGATCTCGGCCGCTGGCTGCAGGGCGGCTACGTCATCCCCGGCGCGCCCGTACCGGGGCCTGAGGAGGAGGATGGGCAGGCTTGAAACCGGCCGCAAAACAATCCTGCGACCCCGCTGGACAGGCCGCGGCGCATCCGTTATTTCCCCGTCATCTGCCGACGGCGCCCGAGAGGGCGCTCAAGCATGGGCCCAGATAGCTCAGTTGGTAGAGCATGCGACTGAAAATCGCAGTGTCGCTGGTTCGATTCCGGCTCTGGGCACCATCTCCTTCTCCCCTTTGAGACGAGCGTGACCGCAGGCGTCTTGCCGTGATACGGCAGCCGCGCCGGCGCTCCCGGCCGGGGAGCCCGCGCAGCGGGCCTCCGCGCCAGGGCGCGGGGCCGCGCCGCGCCCTGCTCAGCCCTTGCGGACGTTGTGGAAGATCGGGAAACCGTTGAGCATCCCCGTCACATTGGCGCGGAACGCCGTGGGCTGGGTGAAGGCGCCCGTCGGCAGGTAGGGGATGTCCTCGAAGGCCTGACGCTGCATCGCCTCGGCCAGGCGCTTCTGCTCCGCAGGGTCGGTGGCATCCATGAACTGGTTGCGCAGCGCCTCGATCTTCGGCAGGTCCGGCCAGCCGAAGGTGCCCGCCTTGCCCGGCCCCCGCAGGTAGGATTGCGTGGCCGGGCTGGTGGCGATGATGCCGGGAATGGTGTTGCACCACACGCTCCAGCCGCCCTTGTCCAGCGGCCCGCGGTTGTTCACCCGCGCGGCGATGGTGCCCCAGTCGCCCGCCTGGTAGTCGAGATTGACGCCGCTGCGGCGGAACATGTCGCCGGCAACCTCGCTCATCGCGTTCAGCCGGGCATTGTCCGTCGGCACGACGAAGACGACGCGCTCGCCCTTGTAGCCGGCGGCTTCCAGGTTGCGCTTCACCTTGTCATGGTCGGGCGCGCCCTCCATCGCCTCCAGCCCCACCTCGGTGGCCAGCGGGCTGCCGGGGAGGAAGAAGCCGCAGCGGTCGTTCCACAGCGAGCGGTCCTCGCCCAGCACCGCGGTCATGTAGTCGGCCTGGCGGATGCCGGGGAGGAAGGCGCGGCGGATGGCCGGGTTGTCGAAGGGCGGCTGCAGGTGGTTGAAGCGGATCATCCCCATGGAGCCGCTCCTGTCCTTCACCTCCAGGCGGATGTTGCGGTTGCGGCGCAGCAGCGGCAGCAGGTCCGGCGAGGGCTGCTCCCACCAATCCACCTCGCCCTGTTGCAAGGCGGCGGCCGCCGTCGCCACGTCCGGCAGGGTGTGCCACTCCACGCGGTCGAGATAGGCGCGCTTGCCGCCGGCGAGGAAGCTCGGCGGCTCGTTGCGCGGCACATAGCCCTCGAAGCGCTCATAGGCCGCGCGCACCCCGGCCAGGCGGTCGCCCGCGATCCAGCGGAACGGTCCGCTGCCGACGATCTCCGTCACCTGCGTCGCGGGCGGGTTGCGGGCGAAGCGCTCCTGCATCACCGGGCAGAAGGAGGAGGGCTTGGCCAGGGCGGCGGCGAGCAGCGGGAAGGGCCGGCGCAGCCGGATCTCGAACACCCGGTCGGAGACGGCGGTCATCTCCTCGGTGATGGCGCGGATGCCCTGCCCCAGCACATCCGCCTGGCTCCAGCGCGCGATGCTGGCGATGGCGTCCACCGCGCGGATCGGCGTGCCGTCGTGGAAGACCGGCCCCTCGCGCAGCGTGATGCGCCAGCGCCGCCCCTCATCCTCGATGACATGCCCTTCCACGAGCTGCGGACGCGGCTCGTAGGATTCGTCCAGGCCGTAGAGCTGGTCATAGACCATCATGGCGTGGTTGCGCGTCACCAGCGCCGTGTTGAACACCGGGTCCAGCAAGGCGAGGTCGGATTGCGGCACGAAGCGGAGCAGGCTGCGCGCCCCCGCCGTGCCCTGCGCGCGCACGACATTCGGCGCGGCGAGCAGGGCGGCCGGGAGGGCCAGAAGGTCACGGCGTTTCATGGCTGCATCTCCTGAGCGGGGGTGGTGGCGGGGGGCGCGTCCAGCCAGGGCGGCAGGCGGCCGGTCCAGGGGCAGGCGGCCTCGTAGCGGGCGGCGGCCTGCAGCACGCGGAGGTCGCCACGCGGCGGGCCGATGACCTGCAGCCCCATCGGCAGGCCGCGCGCGTCGAAGCCCGCCGGCACGCTGATGGCCGGGCAGCCCGCCATGGTCGCGCCCACCACCACCTCCATCCAGCGGTGGTAGCTGTCCATGGCGCGGCCGCCGACCTCGCGCGGCCAGGTCACCTCCGCCGGAAAGGGGAAGACCTGCGCGGCGGGGATCAGCAGCACGTCGAAGCGCGCGAACAGGGCGGTGAAGGCCTTGTACCAGGCGCCCCGCTCCAGCCCCGCCTTGTAGGCATCGAGCGCCGAGAGGCGGTGGCTGCCCTCGATCTCCCAGATCGCCTCGGGCTTCAGCAGGCGGCGCTGCGCCGGGTCGCGCCAGGCGGCGTCGTGCCGGCCGCCGATGCTCTGCTGCCGCAGGGTGACGAAGGCGCGCCACAGCCGCTCGGGGTCGAATTCCACCCGCGCCGGCTCGACGCTGCCGCCCGCCTGCCGGAACAGCCCGGCCGCCGCCTCGCACAGCGCCAGCACGCCCGGCTCGAAGGGCAGGTGGCCGCCGAGGTCGCCCAGCCAGCCGCAGCGCAGCGGCGCCGCCCGGCCCTCCTCCAGCCGGTCCTCGTAGCGGTAGCCCGGCGCCTCCAGCGAGAGCGGCGCGCGGGGGTCGTACCCGGCCTGCACGGAGAGCAGCATCGCCACGTCCCGCACGCTGCGGCCCATCGGGCCTTCCACCGCCATCTGGCCGTAGAAGGGGTCCGGCGTGTCGGCCGGCACGCGGCCCTGGCTCGGGCGGAAGCCATAGACGTTGTTGAAGGCCGCGGGGTTGCGGAGCGACCCGCCCATGTCGCCGCCATCGGCCACGGGCAGCATCCGCGTGGCCAGCGCCACCCCCGCCCCGCCGCTGGAGCCGCCGCCGACGCGCGAGGGGTCCCAGGCATTGCGGGTCAGGCCGAAGACCGGGTTGTAGCTGTTCGAGCCGTAGCCGAATTCCGGCACGTTGGTCTTGCCGATGATGATGGCCCCCGCCGCGCGCATGCGGGCGACGAAGATGGCGTCCTCCTCCGGCACCTGCTCCGCGAAGAGCGGCGAGCCGAGGGTGGTGCGCAGCCCCTTCGTCGCGGCCAGGTCCTTGATCGCCTGCGGCAGCCCGTGCAGCGGGCCGGTGGCCTCGCCGCGCGCCACGGCCGCGTCCGCCGCCTCCGCCTCGGCCAGCAGCGCGGCGCGCGGTCGCAGCGAGACGATGGCGTTCACATGCGGGTTCACGGCCGCGATGTGGTCGAGATAGGTGGCCATGACCTCGCGCGCCGAGACCTCGCGACGGCGGATCATGGCGGCGAGCGGCACGGCGCCGATCCGGCACAGCTCCGGCGTGGCGATGGCGGCGGGCAGGCCGGTTGCCGGCCCGCTCACGGGCGCAGCACCTGGGTGGCGCGCGCCGCCTTGCGGACCGCCTCCCAGCCATAGAGCATCGGCACCATGCGGCAGGCCGCCCATTCGGCGTGCTGGTCCGTAAAGTGCGGGCTGCCGGGATGGCCGGAGACGCCGTGGAACACCGCCCAGCGGCTGTTGTCCCAATCCCCCACGTCGAAGGCGTAGCGCGCCAGGGCGCCATAGGCGGCGGCGGGCCCGGCGGCGGCGAGCAGGCCGTTGGCCAGCACCGTGTCGTTGTCGCCACCGATCGGCAGCGCGGGCGGGTCGAGCAGCGGCGCCGCCTCGGGGAACAGCGCGGAGAGCGGATGGGCGAAGCGCGGCCGGTGCGCCTCGCCCCAGGGGGTTTCCCCTTCCGTCTCCGCCACCTCGCGCAGCGCGGCGCCGAGGGCCTGGTCCCAGCTCCAGCCATCGAGCAGCGCGGCATCGTCGCGCCGCAGCAGGTTGGGCAGGGTCCACCAGAGCTGGTTCATCGGCACCACGCTGGGCGCCACGGCCAGCCAGGGATGGCCGCCGGCGCCCGAGAGCCCGCTGCGCTCGGCCAGGATGCGCGTCAGCGCGCGGCGCAGCGCGACATAGGCGCCGGGCTCGGTGGCGCCGGCCTCCATCCGCCCGTCCCAGGCCAGCAGCCGGGCGCGCAGCGCGCCCGCCGCCCCCTCCGGCTCGGGCAGCGCGGCGAGGCGCTGCTGGAACAGCAGCGCATTGGCCGAGAGCGTGTCGCCATGCAGCCGCCCGGCATCCTCCGCGCGGAAGGCCGGGTTGGCGCGGAGTTCCTCCAGGATGCGCGCGGCGCGGTAGGGCGGGTGGCAATCGGTGCAGAGGTAGTCCGGGTGGTCATCCGCCACCACGCGGTTGTTGGCGGTGACGATCAGCCCCTCCGCCGGGTCGATGGCGCGCGGCATCTCGTCATGCCCGATCCAGCCCCGCCAGGAATGCTCGCCCGTCCAGCCCGGCATGGGCAGCCAGCCGCTCTCCCGCCCGCGGCGCGGCACGCGGGCGCGCACCAGATGGCCGATATGCCCGCCCGTGTCGGCGGCGACGAGGTTGTGGTCGATCAGCCCCCAGCCGCGCGTCGCCTCGAACAGATCCTCGACGCCGGTGGCCTGCGTCATGCGCGGCAGGCAGTCGAAGGAGAGGTCCGTCTCGGCGAACTGCACGGAGCGCAGCGAGAGCGCCGTGCCCGCCCGCGCATCGCCCGCGATCACCGGGCCGTTCGGCGTCTCCAGGATCTCGAAGCGGCGGGGCGGCGCGCCGCGCACCGCGATCTCCGCCTCGCGCCGGATGACGGGCACCCATTCTGGCCCGCTGGCCGGCCCGCTGGCGCCCGCCTGCATCACCCGTGCGCCATCCTCCGAGAAGCGCTCGAGGAAGACGTCGTGGATGTCCATGAAGGCGTGCGTCACGCAATAGGCCACGCGGCCGTTCTGCGCGAAATGCGGGAAGCCCGGCACGCCCGGCACGGTGAGGCCGATCATGTCGAAGGCGTCGCAGGCCACATGGTGCTGCGCATACATGTTGGGGATCTCGAAGACCCGGTGCGGGTCCCCGGCGAGGACAGGCCGCCCGGTGCCGCTGCGCGAGGGCGCGACCGCCCAGTTGTTGCTGCCGCCCCCCGTCTCGTCGCCCTGCACGCCGAGCGAGTCGAGCAGCGCGCGGAGGGCGGGCGCCAGCGCCGCGAGATCGGCCTCGTAGCGCGCCGCCTCCACCCCGGGCGGGATGCAGAGCAGGTCCCCCCCGCCATCATCGTAGCGCAGCAGCCCGACGCGCTCCGCCCCCACCACCGGCAGCGCCGCGGCGCGCCACAGCTTGAACCACACCGAGCCCATCAGCAGCCCGAGGCGGCGCATCACCGCGATGCTGTGCCAGCCCTCCCAGGGCTCCGGCGTGGCGCCGAGCAGCGCGTACTCCACCGGCAGCGGCGCGCCGGAGGCGAGGAAGGCGTTCACCCCCGCCGCGTAGGAGTCGAGCATGGCCCGCGCCGCCCCGCCCAGCGCCGCGTGGTCGCGCCGGCAGGCGGCCTCCATGCCGAGGCGGTGGACCAGCATATCCGCCTCCGCCGCGCCGGCGCCGAGCCATTCGGCAGCCCGGCCCAGGGCGCGCCGCCGCGTCAGCTCCATCTGGAACAGCCGGTCCTGCGCGTGGACGAAGCCGAGGGCGAACCAGGCATCGCCCGTGCCGCCGGCGCGCAGATGGGGAATGCCATAGGCATCCCGCAGGATCTCCACCGGCCCCTCCAGGCCGGGCACCCGCAATTCCCCCTCCAGCGGCGGCAGCGCCGCCTCCAGCATCCGCGCATCCACTCCGGTCATGCCGTCCTCCCTGTCTGCGGGGAGTGTGGAACCGGCTTGCGGGTCTTGTCGATATATCAAATACTCTGTTTCCGGATCGGGGCCAGGGGAGCCGAATGGGCGGAACGGACGGGTTGGCGGGCCGCGTGGCGGTCGAGGGGCTGGTGAAGCGCTTCGGGCCGGTGAACGCGGTGGACCATGTCTCGCTGGAGGTCAGCTCCGGCGAGTTCCTCGCCCTGCTCGGCCCTTCCGGCTCGGGCAAGACGACCATCCTCATGTCCATCGCCGGCTTCGAGTTCCCGGATGCGGGCCGCATCCTGATCGGGCAGGAGGAGGTGACCTGGACGCCGCCGAACCGGCGGAACCTCGGCATGGTGTTCCAGCGCTACACGCTGTTCCCGCATATGAGCGTGCTGGAGAACATCGCCTTCCCGCTGAAGATGCGCGGCGTCGGCCGCGCCGAGCGGGAGGAGCGCGCCCGCGCGGCGCTGGCCACGGTGCGGCTCGGCGAGATGGGCGGGCGCCGGCCGGCGCAGCTCTCGGGCGGGCAGCAGCAGCGCGTGGCCATCGCCCGCGCCATCGTCTACCAGCCGCGCGTGCTGCTGATGGACGAGCCGCTTTCCGCGCTGGACAAGAACCTGCGCGAGGAGATGCAGATCGAGATCAAGCATCTCCAGCAGCGCATCGGCATCACCGTCATCTTCGTCACCCACGACCAGACGGAGGCGCTGACCATGGCCGACCGCATCGCCGTGCTGGACCACGGGCGGCTGCAACAGCTCGGCACGCCGCGCGATCTCTACGAGGCGCCGCAGACCGCCTTCGTCGCCGGCTTCATCGGCGAGACGAATTTCTGCGAGGGGCAGCTCGCCCAGGCCGCCGCATCCGGTGAGTCCGTGACGGTCGCGCTCACGGGCGGCGGCAGCCTGCCCGCCATCGCCGCCGAGGCGCTGCCCGCCGGCGGCCGCATCAAGGTGGCGCTGCGTCCGGAGCGGCTGCGCGTGCTGCCCGCCACCGCCGAAGGCACCACCGCCCGCGTGGCGGAGGCGATCTATGCCGGCAACGCCACCACGCTGATGCTGGAAGGCGCCTTCGGCCAGCCGCTCCGCGCCCGCATCCCCGCCGGCGCCGGGCTGCACGAGCCGCGCCCGGGCGAGACGGTGCGCCTCGCCTGGCAGGCGGCCGACGCCAGGGCCTTCCGCGCGTGAGCGCGCGCCGCCCCTCCCGCTTCCGGCTCGGCGGGCGCCGCTACAGCCCGGCGGCCAGCCTGGCCCTGGCGGCGCCCTTCCTGCTGCTCGTCGCCATCATCTTCATCCTGCCGCTGGCGACGCTGCTGCATGAGAGCCTGTTCGTCCCCGCCCCCACCACCGAGCATTACGCCCGCGCCTTCGCCGAGCCGGTCTATCTGCGCGTCATGCTGCGCACGCTCCGCATCGCGGCGCTGGTGACGGCGCTGGCGCTGCTGCTCGCCTGGCCGATGGCCTGGGTGATGTCGCGCAGCCGCGGGCTGGGCCTCGCCCTGCTCGCCGCCGCCGTGCTGCTGCCGCTCTGGACCTCCGTGCTGGTGCGCACCTATGCCTGGATGGTGCTGCTGCAGCGCAACGGCGTGGTGAACCAGCTCCTGCAACAGCTAGGGCTGACCGAGGCGCCCATCCGCCTGCTCTACACGGAGGGCGCGGTGGTGCTGGCCATGGCGCATGTGCTGCTGCCCTTCATGGTGCTGCCCATCTACTCGGCGCTGAAGGGCATCCCGGAGGACTATCCGCGCGCGGCGCAGATGCTCGGCGCCTCGCCCTGGGCCACCTTCCGCGAGGTGATCTGGCCGCTGGCGCTGCCCGGCGTCACCTCCGGCTGCCTGATGGTCTTCCTGCTGGCGCTGGGCTTCTTCGTCACGCCTGCGCTGATCGGCGGGCCGCAGCAGATGATGATCGCCACCCTCGTCTCGCAGCAGGTGCGGGAGATGCTGGACTGGCCCTTCGCCGGCGCGCTGGTCGGCATCCTGCTGGTCTTCGTGCTGGCCCTCACCCTGCTGTTCAAGCGCGCGGTGCGGCTGGACCGCTTCGTGGGGTCCGCATGAGCGCCGCGCGGACACACAACCGCGCCGGGCGGATGGCGCTGAACGCGGCGGCCTATGCCGTCACGGTATTCCTGCTGCTGCCGACGCTGATCATCGCGCCGATGTCGGTGGGGCCGGAGCGGCTGCTGAGCTTCCCGCCGAAAGGCTTCTCGCTGCGCTGGTACGCCGCCTATTTCGAGGACAGCGACTGGCTGCGCGCCACCCTCTTCAGCGCCGAGGCGGGGCTCATCTCGGCGGTCTGCGCCACCCTCATCGGCACCATGCTGGCCCTCGCCCTGGTGCGCGGGCGGCTGCCGGGCAAGGGCTTCATCGAGCTGCTGGTGATCGGCCCCGTCATCGTGCCGCACATCGCGCTGGCCGTCGCCATGTTCCTGGTGTTCGAGCAGTTGCGGCTCACCGGCACGCTGCTCGGCTTCGCCATGGCGCACACCGTGCTCGCCCTGCCCTTCGTGGTCTTCACCGTGCTGGCGGCGCTCTACCGCTTCGACGTGGATCTGGAGCGCGCGGCGCTGTCCTGCGGCGCGGGGCCCATCCGCGCCTTCCGCCACGTCACCCTGCCGCTGATCGCGCCGGGCCTCGTCTCCGCCGCCCTCTTCGCCTTCATCATCTCCTTCGACGAGGCGGTGGTCTCCTTCTTCATCTCGGATCTCGACCGCAAGACTTTGCCCCGCAAGATGTTCGAGGATATCGACTTCAACATCTCGCCCACCCTCGCCGCCGTGGCGACCATGCTCACCGCCCTCACCATCCTCGCGCTGCTGCTCGGCTACGGGCTGAAGCGCAGCCTGGAGCGGAGGGCGCGGGCCGCCGGCACGGCACCGGACCCAGGACCATGAAGACCATGCCCGAAGCGGCAAACGTGCTCGATTTCGTCGCCCCCGTCGGCCGGGAGAACCTGGCGGGGCGTGTCTATGACGAGCTGCGCAGCGCCCTGTTCGAGGGCCGCATGCGCCCCGGCCAGCGGCTCAAGATCCGCGACCTCGCCGCCGCCATGCAGGTCTCCGAGACGCCGGTGCGGGAGGCGGTGGTGCAGCTCGCCCGCGAGCGCGCGCTGCGGCTGGAGGCGGCGCGCTCCATCACCGTCGCCGGCCTCAGCCTGGAGCAGTATCTGGAGCTGCGCACCATCCGCCTGGAGCTGGAGGGGCTGGCCGCCGAGGCCGCCGCGCTGCGCATCACTCCCTCCGACCTCGACGCGCTGGAGCGCGCCAACACCGCCCTGGCCGCGGCCGAGGAGGCGGGCGAAGCGACCGCCGCCAACCGCGCCAACTGGGCCTTCCACCACACCCTCTACGCGGCCGCCGCCATGCCGGAGCTGCTCGCCATCATCGAGAGCATCTGGCTGCGCAACGGGCCGATGCACGCCTTCCTCTACCCCGATGCGCGGCCGAGCTACCCCGGCCGGCACCGGCACCTCGACATCATCGACGGCTTGCGCGCGCGGGACCCGAAGGCGACCCGCGCCGCCCTGCGCGCGGATCTGATGGAGGGCGGCGCCAATCTCGTCGCGCTCCTCGGCCGCATGGAACGCGACACGGCCTGGACCACCCCCGGCTGATCCCCGGCGGCGGCCAGGTCCTCTCTCAACCGGCAAGGACAGGAGACAGGGCATGGGCGTGACACGGAGAACACTTCTGGCGGCCACCGCGCTGGGCGCGGGGTCGGCGGGCCTGGCGAAGCCATCGCTCGCCCGGCGCGGCTCGGGCGAGGTGGTGGTCTGCGCCACCGGCGGGCTGATGGAACGCAGCCTGCAGGAGCATTTCTACCGCCGCTTCGAGCAGGAGCAGGGCATCCGCGTCCGCTCCATCCCGATCGAGTTGCCGGACCAGTGGGCGCGCGCCCGCGCCGGGCAGCGCAGCGGCAACATCCCCTTCGACGTGGTGACCGCCACCCCGCCCGACCTGATCCAGCACGCCGACATCCTGGCGCCGGTGGACTGCACCACGCCGGCCATGACGCAGCACGCCCTGCCCGGTGGCTGCTTCCCCACCGGCATCATCCGCACCGCTGGCGGCATGGCCATCACCTGGAGCAAAAAGGCCTTCCCCAATGGCGGCCCCGCCTCCTGGGCGGAGTTCTTTGACGTGGCGAAGTTTCCCGGCCCCCGCTCCCTGCCGGATACGGGCGACCGCGAATGGTGGCTGCCGCTGGCGGCGCTGATGGCCGATGGCGTGCCGCGCGACAAGCTCTTCCCGATGGATCTCGACCGCGCCTACCGCAAGCTGGACACGATCAAGCCGCATGTCGCCGCCTGGTGGAAGAGCGGCGACAACTCCATGCAGATCCTGCGCGGCGGCGACGCGGTGATGAGCGTGCTCTACTCCTCCCGCGCCGTGCCGCTGGCCAAGAGCGGGGAGTTCGACTTCACCTGGAACGGCGCGATCCGCGACGTCGGCAACTGGGCGGTGCTGAAGGGCGGGCCGAACACCGCCAACGCCATGCGCTTCCTGAAGTTCTTCGTGCAGAACCCGAAGGAGCACCTGCCCTTCAGCGAGAAGGTCTCCTTCGACAGCAACAACCGCGAGACCGCCGCGCTGGTGCCCGAGGCGGAGCGCCGCTACCGCGCCTCCTGGCCCGAGAACTGGGACCGGCTGGTGATCGCCGACTACGAATGGATCGCCGCCAACCGCAACGCCATGCGCGAGCGCTGGGTGAACTGGCTGACCCGCTGACCGGCCCACTGACCGATCCCACGGGCGGGCCGCACGGGCCCGCCCGCGCCACCCCTCTCACGGAAACCCGCCCTTCATGCTGGTGAACCACCCCGAGGCGGCACACTGGCCGGTGGACCCGAGCCGGCTCGACCTCGTCGAGGAATTCCGCCGCAAGCCGCGCGGCCCGCACAGCGACGAACTGCAGAAGCTGCTGCACCGGATGCGCTGGTCCGGCGTCGGCCGCCGCCACGTGCTCGTGGTGCTGGAGCCGAACCGCCGCTGGATGCTGGCGCGCATGCCCGGCCGCCGCGGCGCGCCGGTGGAGACCTTCCCCAACCAAGTCTTCACCAGCCTGGCCGAGGCCGAGTGGGCCGTCTTCGCCCTGCGCTGGGAAGCGCTGACCGGCCAGACGCTGGCGCCCAGCAGGACCACGCCCTGATGACCGACACCACCGCCGTTCTCGGCTATGCCTGGCCGCTCGTCGTCTCCCCCGGGGAGGAGGTGGCCTTCCATCTCTCCAGCGCCACGCTGGAAGGGGCCGAGGCCACGCTGCTGCGCGTCCGCTGCGCCGACCCGGACCCGGACGGGCCGGGCCTTCGCTTCCACCAACCCGGCACGCCGCTCGACGGGCCGGTGGCGCTGCGCCACCAGCCGCTCCGCCCCGGCTCCTGCGCCCTCATCCCCGATGCGCCGGCGCTGAACCGGCCGGGCGCGCTCTCGGTGGCCGCCTTCATCCACCCCACCGCGCCCGGCACCGGCCCGCAGACGCTGCTCTCCCGCTGGCGCGACGACACGGCGGAGGGCTGGCGCCTCGCGCTGGATGCCGAGGCGCGGCTCGAATTCACTCTCGGCGCGCAGGGCCGCCTCTGGCGCGTCACCGCGCCGCGCCCGGTGCTGGAGCGGGAGTGGATTTTTGTCGGTGCTTGCTACGATCCGGCGCAGGGGCGGATCACCGTCTTCCAGTCCAGCCTCGACGCCCAGGCCGGGCGCGACACGGGCGGCATGGCCAGCGCCGAGGCCCCCAGGGAGATTGCCTGGCCGGCGGATACGGCCCTCGTCATCGCCGCCCATGCGCTGGAGGCGGGCGCGGCACCCCGCACCGCCGGGCATTTCGACGGCAAGATCGACCGCCCGCGCCTGCTCTCCGCCGCCCGCGACGAGGCCGCGCTGCGCGCCCTGGCCGAGAGCCTGACGCCCTCCCCCGCCGAGCCCGACCTGGTCGGCGCCTGGGATTTCTCGCGCGAGATGTCCACCGACATCATCCGCGACCTCTCCGCCAACCGGCTGGACGGAAGGCTGCGCCAGATGCCGATGCGCGCGGCCACCGGCGCCAACTGGGATGGCCGCACCGTGCAGTGGACCGAGGCGCCGGAACTCTACGGCGCCATCCATTTCCACAGCGACGACATGCACGACGCAGGCTGGTCACCGGATCTCCGCCTCACCATCCCCGAGGACTGGCGCAGCGGCTTCTACGCGCTGCGCCTGCGCGCGCGGCAGGGCGGCGAGGATCCGGTGGAGAGCTTTGTCGCCTTCTTCGTCCGCGCGCCGCTCGGCAGGCCGCGCGCGAAGCTCGCCTTCGTCGCCAGCACCGCCACCTTCCTGGCCTATGCCAACAGCGCGCTGCGGCTGGACCAGGTGCATGCGGAGGCCATGCTGGAAGGCCTCATCGCCCTCTCGCGCGACGATGTCTACCTGCAGGAGCACCGCGAGCTCGGTCTCTCCACCTACGACACGCACAGCGACGGCAGCGGCTGGTGCTACTCCACGGCGAAGCGCCCCATCCTGAACATGCGGCCGCGCGGCGCCACCTTCAACTACGGCAACGACACGCACATCCTCGACTGGCTGGAACAGATCGGCCAGGACTACGACATCGTCACGGATGACGACATCCACCGCCACGGCGCGCAGACGCTCGCCCCCTATCGCTGCGTCATCACCGGCTCGCATCCCGAGTATTTCAGCCGCTCCATGATCGAGGCTTTCGATGCCTACCAGCGTGGCGGCGGCCGCCACATCTATCTCGGCGGCAACGGCTTCTACTGGCGCATCGGCTGGCACCCGACCGAGCCGCATGCCATGGAGATCCGCCGCGGCATGATCGGGCTGCGCACCTGGGAGGGCGAGCCGGGCGAGAACGCCCTCTCCTTCACCGGCGAGCCCTCCGGCCTCTGGCGCGCCAGCGGACGCCCGCCGCAGCGCCTTGTCGGCGTCGGCTTCGACGCGCAGGTCTTCACCCGCTCCTACCCCTATGAATGGCGCGAACCCGCGCGCGACCCGCGCATCGCCTGGGCGGTGGAAGGCATCGACCTCGACGCGCCGCTCGGCGATTTCGGCCTGCGCGGCGGCGGGGCGGCGGGGCTGGAGGTGGACCGGGTGGAACCCACCCTCGGCTCGCCGCCGCACCTCCTCTGGCTCGCCACGGCGGACCGGCTGGACTATGGCGGCGTGCCGACGCTGGAGGAGCTGCGCACCCTGCACCGCGGCACCATGGGCGACCAGAACGCGCAGGTGCGCGCGGACATCGCCTTCTTCCCCACGGCGCGCGGTGGCGCCGTCTTCTCCACCGGCTCCATCGCCTGGGCCTGCGCGCTCTCGCACAATGGCTACGAGAATTCCGTCAGCCGCCTGACGGGCAATGTTCTCCGCCGCTTCCTCGACCCCGCGCCCTTCGAGGGCTTCGACCTCTGACAGAACAGCCTCCCGCCGCGCGCGGCGGGGGCGAAGCGCCGCCACAAGGCGCGGAACCCAGGAAACGCCTTCCCATGCAGCGCACCCCGATTGCCACCGACACGCCCTGGTTCCGGCTGGAGGTGGATGACGCCGACTGGGCGGCGGAAGACCCCGCCGCCCTCGCCCGCTGGATGGAGCAGCTCCTGCTCATCCGCCGCTTCGAGGAGAAGATCCTGGAACTGCACGGGCAGGGCCTGGTGCATGGCCCGGCGCATGCCTCGATCGGCCAGGAGGCGGGCGCGGTCGGCGCCATGTCCGTGCTCGGCACGCAGGACAAGCTGAACGGCACCCACCGCGCGCACCACCAGATCCTGGCCAAGCTGCTGAACAGCGCCCTCCCCGGCGGCTACGACCCGCGCCGGGACGCGCCGGTGGAGGAAGCGGGCGGCCTTGTCCGCCGCGCCATGGCGGAGATCATGGGGCTGGCGGAAGGCTTCTGCGGCGGGCGTGGCGGCTCCATGCACATGCGCTGGGCGCCGGCGGGCATCGTCGGCACCAGCGCCATCATCGGCGGCAACCTCCCCCACGCCGTGGGCTACGGCCTGGCCGACAAGGTGCTGGGCCGCGACCATGTCTCGGTCGCCTTCTTCGGCGACGGCACGCTGATGGCGGGGCAATCGATGGAGGCCATCAACCTCGCCGCCCTTTACAACCTGCCCGTCATCTTCTTCCTCGAGAACAATTTCTACGCCGTCTCCACCCATGTCCGGGAGCAGACGCGCGAGACGCGGCTGACCACGCGCGGCGCCATGTTCGGCGTGCCCTCGGTGGAGTGCGACGGCATGGATCTCGTCGCCGTGCGGCGGGCCATGCAATGGGCGGTGCAGACCATCCGCGAGACGGGCGGGCCGGTCTTCGTCGAGGCCATCCTCTACCGCTTCCTGCACCAGAGTGGCCCGCTGCTCGGCAGCCAGCTCGGCTACCGCAGCCGGGAGGAGGAGGCGGAATGGCAGGCGCGCGACCCGCTCGCCACCATGCCGGCGCGGCTGAAGGCGCTCGGCGTGCTGGACGAGGCCGGCCTCGCCGCGCTCGACGCGCGCGCCACCCGCATGGTGGCCGAGGCCGCCGCCGCGCTGACCGAGATGCCGCGCGATTCCAACACGCCGCAGATCCGCGCCGGCGCCTTCCCCGATGTGGCGGAGATCGAGAACGGCATCCGTGGCGACCTCTCCGAGCTGGCCGGCGCCCGCGTGCTGGAGACGGCCTCCGTGCCCGCCGCGGCGCGGGTGGAGGTGAAATATGTCGACGCCATCGCCAGCACCCTGCTGCGCAACATGGAGCGCGACCCGCGCATCATCGTCATCGGCGAGGATGTGCACCGGCTGCGCGGCGGCGTCTCCGGCTCGACCAGGGGGGTGATGGAGCGCTTCCCCGAGCGCGTCTTCCCCACGCCGATCTGCGAGAACGGCTTCACCGGCATGGCGCTCGGCGCCGCCGCCTGCGGGCTGCGGCCCGTGGTGGACATCATGTTCGGCGATTTCTGCATCGTCGCCGCCGACCAGATGTTCAACGGCATCGGCAAGTTCTCGCACATGTTCGGCGGCGGCTTCGGCGTGCCGGTGGTGGTGCGCGCCCGCGTCTCGCCGCAGGCGGGCTACGGCTCACAGCACTCGATGGACCCCTCGGCGCTCTTCGCCCTCTACCCGGCCTGGCGGATCGTCTCCCCCTCCACCCCGCACGACTATATCGGCCTGATGAACGCGGCGCTGCGCTGCGACGACCCGGTGCTGGTGATCGAGCACCAGGACCTGTTCCAGACCACCGGCCCGGTGCCAGGCGACGACCGGGACTACATCATCCCCCTCGGCTCCGCGCGCACCGTTCGCCCGGGCCGGGCCTGCACCGTGCTCACCTACTCCACCATGGTCGCCGCCAGCCTCGAGGCCGCCGAGGCCACCGGGATCGATGCCGAGATCATCGACCTGCGCAGCCTCGACCCCGGCGGGCTGGACTGGCCGGCCATCGAGGCCAGCGTGCGCCGCACCAACCGCGTGCTGATCGCCGAGCAGACGGCGCGCGGCACCAGCCATGGCGCCCGCATTGCGCAGGAGATCCAGGAACGCTGCTTCGACTGGCTGGATGCCGAGATCCTGCGCGTCACCGGCGGCGCGGCCGCGCCCGTGGTGTCGCGCCCGCTGAACATGGCCGCGCTGAGTAACGCCTCCGGCATCGGGGCTGCGTTGCGCCGGCTGATGGGCTGAAGGCCTTCCGGCCCTTGGGGGAAATATGATATATCGAATGGATCAAGACGAGGATCCGTCCATGTCGCAGGCCCTCCTGCCCGAGAAGTCCGGCACCGCCTCCCGCGATGCCGCCCTGCGCGCCCGCGCCCGGGCCGTCATCCCCGGCGGCCTCTGGGGCCATCTCAACGCGGCCAAGCTGCCGGAGGGCTACCCGCAATACTTCACATCGGCCGAGGGCTGCCGCCTGCGCGACGCCGACGGGCGGGACTACATCGACTTCATGTGCTCCTGGGGCCCGATGGTGCTCGGCCACCGCAACCCCGCGGTGGAGGAGGCCGCCCGCCGCCAGGCCGCGCAGGGCGACTGCATGAACGGCCCCGCCCCCGTGCTGGTGGAGCTGGCCGAGTTGCTGGTGGAAACCATCGCCCATGCCGACTGGGCGCTGCTAGCCAAGAACGGCACGGACGCCACCACCGCCTGCGTCACCATTGCCCGCGCCGAGACGGGGCGGCGCAAGGTACTGGTGGCGCGCGGCTCCTACCACGGCGCCGTGCCCTGGTGCTCGCCCTCCCTGGCCGGCGTCACCACCGAGGACCGCGCCCATCTTCTGACCTTCGACTACAACGACACGGCCAGCCTGGACGCGGCGGCCGAGGCGGCGAAGGGCGACCTTGCCGCCGTCATCGTCACCGCCTTCCGGCATGATTTCGGCCGCCACCAGGAGCTGCCGACGCCGGAATTCGCCCGCCACCTCCGCGCGCTGTGCGACGCGACGGGTGCCGCGCTGATCCTCGACGATGTGCGCGCGGGCTTCCGCATCGACCTCGCCGGCTCCTGGGAGCCGCTCGGCGTGCGGCCCGATCTCTCCGCCTTCAGCAAGGCCATCGCCAACGGCCATCCGCTCGCCGCCGTCACCGGGCGGGAGCGCTTCCGCCAGGCTGCGACGCAGGTCTACACCACCGGCTCCTTCTGGTGCGGCGCGGTGCCGATGGCCGCCGCGGTCGCCACCATTACCGAGCTGCGCCGCATCGACGGCCCGGCCCGCATGCGCGCCATGGGCGAGCGGCTGCGCAACGGGCTGGACGCGCTCTCGCGCCAGTACGCCCTGCCTGTCCGCCAGACCGGCCCGGCGCAGATGCCGCTGATGATCTTCGACAACGACCCGGACTGGGCGAAGGGCGACGCCTTTTGCGCCACGGCGCTGCGGCACGGGGCGTATTTCCACCCCCGGCACAACATGTTCCTCTCCTGCGCGCACACCGAGGCGGATATCGACCGCGCGCTGGAAGCGGCGGAGGCCGGCTTCCGGGCCGCCGCCGCGCTGTAGGGCGGCGCTCAGCCCCGCGCGGGGGCGGCGCTGCCGTAGGTCTTGTAGCGCTCCCGCGTGGCCTGCATCTGCGCCGCGTCCAGCAGGCGCGGCGTGCCGGCCGAGCGCGCCAGCAGGTATTGCCGGGCCAGCGTCTCCAGCCGCAGCGCGGCGGCCACGGCCGCCTTCACGTCGCGCCCCGTCACGATCATCCCGTGATTGCCGAGCAGGCAGGCGGTGCGGCCGCGCAGCGCCTCGACCGCCACCACCGCCAGCTCCGGCGTGCCGAAGGTGACATAGGGGGCGCAGCGCACATCCTCGCCGCCGAAGCCGGCGACCATGTAGTGGAAGGCCGGCAGCCCCTCGCCCAGGCAGGCGAGCGCGGTGCAGGCATCGGCATGGGTGTGCACCGCGCTGCCCGCCTCGGGGAAGGCGCGCAGGATGGCGGCGTGCATCGGCCATTCGCTGGAGGGCGCGGCGTCATCCCGGGCCGCGCCCTCCAGCGACATCCACACCGTGTCGGCCTCCGCCGTGGCATCCACCGTGGTGCCGGAGCGGGTGATGACCATGCCGCCCTCAACACGGCGCGAGACATTGCCGGCGCTGCCGAAATTCAGCCCCAGCCGCCCCAGCTCCCGGTAGCCCTGCGCGACATCCTCGCGCGCCTGCCGCACCCCGTTCATGCGCGCATCCGCTCCAGCACCGTTCCGAACATGTCCACCGGCCCCAGCTTCCCCGATTCGAGGCAGAGCGCCAGCGGCTCCGGCGCCTCCGCCGCGCACAGCCCGATGCCCGGCGAGACATAGGGCGCGACCGTAAGCCGGGCGATGCCCAGCGCGCGGATCACCGCGCCCGAGGTCTCGCCGCCCGCCACCAGGAGGCGCCGGGCGCCCGCCGCCACCAGCGCCCGCGCCAGCCCGCCCAGCAGCTCCTCCGCCGCCCGCGCCGCGCCCTCGCGCCCGAGGCGCGCCTGGGCGGCAGCGACCGCCTGCGGGTCGCCCGCGGTGGTGATGCACACCGGCCCCCGCTCCAGGCGCGGCAGGGCCCAGCCGGCCGCCTCGCGCAGCGCCGCCGCCGGCGTCTCCAGCCGGGCCAGGTCGATCCGCAGCACCGGGTGATGCCCGGCGAAATGCGCCACCTGCTCCCGCGTCCGGTCCGAGCAGCTGCCGGCCAGCACCGCGCCATGCCCGCCGGCCCGCGCGGGCGGCAGGGCGGCGGCGGGCGCAAGCAGCCCCTTCTCCCGCCAGATCGGCGGGTAATGCGCGGCGAGGTTGGAGCCGCCGGTCGCCAGCGGCCAGTCCCAGCTCGCCCGCGCCAGGGTGGCGAGGTCCTCCTCCGTCGCGGCATCGGCGATGGCGTAGGAGAGGCCGGCCTCCCGCAGGGTCGACGCATGCCGCGCCACCGCCGCCTCCCCCTGCGCGACCACCGGCAGCGGCAGCAGGCCGACCCGCCGCGCCGTCTGCGCCGCCAGCACCTTCACCAGATCCGGCTCGGTCATCGGCGTCAGCGGGTCGAAGCGCTTGGGCGAGTTGGAGACGAGCTGCGCGCCCACGAAGAGATGGCCCATGAACACCCGCCGCTCCGCCTCCGGGAAACTGGGCGCGAACAGGGTGAAGGGCGCGCCCGTCCGCTCCATCAGCAGGTCCGCGCAGGGGCCGATATTGCCCTGGGGCGTGGAATCGAAGGTGGCGCAGTACTTGAAGAACAGCATCCGCGCCCCGGCGCCCAGCAGCGCATCGGCCGCGCGTGCGAAGCCATCGCGTGCCTCCGCCACTGGCGCGACGCGGGAGGGCAGCGCCACCACCACCGCATCCTGGCCGGACGGGATCGGCGCGTCGTCCAGCACCAGCGCCACGCGCATCCCGCCGGCCGCCAGCATGCCGGCCAGCTCCACCGCGCCCGTCAGGTCATCCGCGATCCCGCCCAGCAGCATGCGTCAGACCTCGACCTGCCAGAAAAGCGGGAAGCTGGACTGGATCATGTTCCGCAGCCGCGCCCGGTAGCCGGCGGGGCGCGAGAACTGGCCCCACATCACGCTCGGCACCAGTTCGTAGGCGGCGATCTGGATGCGCTCGGCCACCGCCCGGCGCGCCGCGAGATCCGGCGCGCGGGCATAGTCCCGCAGCAGGCCGGTGATGCGCGCATCGCAGCTGCGGCCGGGATAGTCGGCGCAGTTGTTGGCGACATAGAAGTGGTTCAGCGGCGAGACCATGTCCACGCCGTTGGCGTAGACGGGGAACAGGCTCCAGCCATCGGGCTTGGCGCGGCGTGCCAGCACCGTGCCCCAGTCCATCACCTGCTCGTCCACGGTGAAGCCGGCCTTCTTCATGTTCTCGGCCAGCACGTGCCCGGCGGTCTGCGAGATGGAGCCGGAGACCTCCAGCATCACCACCGGCTCGCCCTTGTAGCCGGTGCGGGCCAGCGCCTGCTTCGCGGCCTCCGGGTCGAAGCGCGCCACATCGCTGCCGGCGGCGGTCTCCAGCGGCGCGTCGCACATCCAGAAGGAGCGGCAGTTCTCCACCCGGAACCGCGGCGGGATGCCGATGGCGTCCAGCACCTGCTTCTGGTCCACCAGCTTCCACATCACCTGGCGCACCGCGGGGTCGGCGAAGGGGCCGCTCGCGTGGTTGAGGCGGAAATTGCCCTGGAACATGTCGATGCCCTTCAGCTCCATCAGCCGCAGATCCCGGTTGCGGCCGAGGACGCCGAGGAAGTCGAAGGGCAGGTACTGCATGTAGTCGATCTCGCCGGCGATCAGCGCGTTCACGCCGGTGGTGTCGTCCGGCATGGTCTTGAGCACCAGCTCGTCGAGCTTCACCACCTTGCCGCCCGCCAGGAAATCGGCCGGCTCGTCGCGCGGCACGTAGCGCGCGTTGCGCCGCAGCACCATGCGGTCGCCGGTGCGCCACTGCTCGCGCACGAAGCTGAAGGGGCCGGAGCCGGTGATCTCGGTGATGCGCGCGTCGCCCTCGGGCAGGATGCGCGCGGGCATGATGAAGGGCACGGGCGCGTTGGGCTTGCCCAGCACCTCCAGCATCAGCGGGAACGGCTCCTTCAGCGTGATGGAGAAGCGGCGCGCATCCTCCGCCCGCATCTCCCGCATCGCCGCCAGCAGCATGCGGCCGAGGCTGTCGCGCACCGCCCAGCGGCGCAGCGAGGCGACGCAATCGGCGGCCGTGACCGGCGCGCCGTCATGGAAGGCGAGACCGTCGCGCAGGGCGAAGCGCCATTCCAGCCCATCGGCCGAGACCGTGTGGCCCTCCGCCATCTGCGGCCGGATCGTCCC
Source organism: Teichococcus aestuarii (assembly GCF_003116135.1). Lineage (GTDB taxonomy): Bacteria > Pseudomonadota > Alphaproteobacteria > Acetobacterales > Acetobacteraceae > Pseudoroseomonas > Pseudoroseomonas aestuarii. The sequence goes on from NZ_PDOA01000003.1 coordinate 237,537, forward strand.
CTTGGAATCCTGCGCGAACAGCGTGTCGAACACATGGTAGCCGAAGCTGCGCGTGATGGCGGCGGTGGTCGCGTGCGGGTCCAGCACCACCACCTCGGATTCCAGCATCACGGTGATGGCGCCGGCCGCCCGCGCCGGGCGTGGCGTGCCGAGGATCGCCGGCACGGCAAAGGCTCCGGCCGCGAGCAGGGCACGGCGGGAAATGTTCGGATCGACCATGGGCGCCTCCTGTCTGCCGGAGCGGCTTGTCGGCTGTTCTGGCCCGCTCGCGGAACATCCTAGGCCATCGGTCTTCCCGTGCAAGATATGATATATCAGGATGCGGCCATCAGGCCCGGGTGCCTGTTCAGGCATCCCGGCGGCCATGCCGCCGGGCCTGTCGCGGCATCCTCCGCCCCGCGCCGGACCCGGCGCCAGGGCGCCCGCGATGTCCCTCAGCTGCGGACGAGCGGGCAGTTGCCCTCGCCCATCGGGCGGAAGGCTTCCGCCGCCGGCACGGTGCCGACGAGCTTGTAGTAATCCCACGGCCCCCGGCTCTCCTCCGGGCGCTTCACCTCGAACAGATGCGCCGGATGGATCTTGCGCCCATCGGCGCGCAGCGTCCCGGGGCCGAAGCAGTCGTCATCGGTGGGCATGGCCTTCATCCGTTCCACCACAGCCCGGCCGGAGGCGCGCGCCGCGGCGGGGCCCAGATCGGCCACGGCCTTCAGGTAATGCAGCACGGCGGAATAGGTGCCGGCATGCTCCTGGTTCGGCCAGTTGGTGGGCGTCTTGTCGCGCACGCGGCCGAGGAAGGCGCGGGTGCGGTCGTTCAGGTCCCAGTAGAAGGTCTCGTTCAGCAGCAGGCCCTGCGCGGCGGGCAGGCCCATGGCGTGGATGTCGCAGATGAAGGCGATCAGGGCGAGCATCTTCTGCCGCCGCGTCAGGCCGAATTCCTGCGCCTGCTTCATGCAGTTCACCGTGTCCGCGCCGGCCGTGGCCATGGCCACCACCTTGGCGCGCGAGCTCTGCGCCTGCACCAGGAAGGAGGAGAAGTCGGCGGTGCCGGGGAAGGGAAAGCGCACGCCGCCCAGCACCTTGCCGCCGGCGCCCTGCACCGCCGCCGTGGTGTCGCGCTCGAGCTGGTGGCCGAAGCTGTAATCGGCGGTCAGGAAGAAGAAGCTGTCGTTGCCCGCCCGGACCGAGGCCTTGCCCACCACGTTGGCGCACATCCAGGTGTCGTAGGTCCAGTGCACCAGGTTGCTGGTGCAGCGCTCGCCCGTCAGCACGGCGCTGGCCGGGCCGGAGGCCAGCACCACCTTGTCCTTCTCCTGCGCCAGGTTGGCCACGGCGAGGGCGACCGCGCTGTTGTTCACCTCCGTGATCGCATCCACCCCGTCCTGGTCGAACCAGCGGCGCGCGATGCCAAGGCCCACATCGGCCTTGTTCTGGTGGTCGGCCTGCAGGATCTCCACCTTGATGCCGCGCGTATCCAGGCCGAGATCCGCCACCGCCTGCCGCGCGCAGACCACCGAGGTGGGGCCGGAGGTATCCCGGTAGGGACCGGAGAAATCGGCCAGCACGCCGATGCGCAGCGTCGGCGCGGCGCCCTGGGCGCGGGGCCGCGCCGGCAGGGCGGAAAGCGCAGGCAGGGTGGCGCTGGCGGCCATCAGGCCGCGGCGGGTGAACATCCTCATCCGATCCTCCATGCCGCCCGTCATGGCGCGGGCGCTTGCGCCGCATGATGCGGATAGCGGGCGGCACGGCGCAAGCCTGCCGGCGCCCCTCGCGCGGCGCGGCCTTTGCAGCGCGGCCGGCTCTGGCTACTGCTGCGGGGCGGCGCCCCCCATTCCGGGCGAGAAGCGCCACAAGGGGTTGGGTCTATCGCCGTGTCCGCATTCCTGCGCCTGGGCCTGATGCCCACGGGCGCCGCCGGCGGCATCGCCATGATGCTGCTGGGCGTGCTGCTCTTCGCCGTCAACGACACGCTGGGCAAATGGCTGGTGGGGGCCTACACGGTCGGCCAGCTGCTGCTGGTGCGCAGCATCGCCGGGCTCTGCGTCATGGCGCCCTTCATTTACCGCACCGGTCCGCACGCCTTCCTGCGGCCGCCGCGGCCCGGGCTGCAGCTGCTCCGCGTGCTGTTCTCGACGCTGGAGACCTCGCTGTTCTTCTGGGCCCTCGTCGCGCTGCCGCTCGCGGAGGTCATGACCTACTACATGGCCGGCCCGATCTACGTGACCGCCCTCTCCCCCTTCCTGCTGGGCGAGCGGGTGGGCTGGCGCCGGTGGACGGCCGTGACGGTGGGCTTCGGCGGCGTGGTGCTGGCGCTGCATCCCTCGCCGGACTCGCTCTCCCTCGGCGCGGCCTGCGCCCTGGCGGGCAGCTTCAGCTATGCCTGCTTCCTGGTCGCCACCCGCAAGCTGGCCGGCACGCGCGGCACCGTGCTGATGACGGCGCAGCTGCTGGCCGCCCTGCTCTTCGGCGCCGTGCTGGTGCTGGCCCAGGGCTGGACGCCGCCCGGCGCCATCGACCTCGTGCTGATGCTGTTCCTCGGCATCGGCTCGCTGGCCGGCAACCTCTGCGTGAACCAGGCGCTGCGGATGGCGCCGGCCTCGGTGGTGGTGCCCTACCAGTACACGCTGATCCTCTGGGGCATGCTGTTCGGCTACCTCTTCTTCGGCGAGGTGATCGGGCCCCTGACCCTGGCCGGGGCCGCCATCATCATCGGCGCCGGCCTGTTCATCTTCCTGCGAGAGCAGCAGTTGCGCCACGAGGCGGGCGCGCCCTGACGAGGGGCGCGCGGGCCTTCAGCCGGCGCCGCCGCCGGCCCGCCGGCCCGCGCCCCGCCAGAGGAAGGCGGCGCTGACCAGCCCGAAGGCCGCGAGCTGGGCGGCCATGAGGAGGAACGCCAGGCCGTAGCTGCCGCTCCAGTGCACCACCAGGGTGAAGAGCAGGGGCCCGAAGATCGACCCGATGAAGCCGAAGAGGCTGGCGGCGGAGGTCACGTCGCTCACCTGGTGCAGGGGCGCGACGCGGGCCAGCTCCGCGATGTGCACGCCGTTCCAGCCGATGGCGGTCAGGCCCGCCAGCGCCGCGCAGCCATACAGCGCCCAGGCGCCATGGCCCCCGGCCACGACCAGCAGCCCCACCGCCAGGGCCGAGGCCCCCGCCTGCAGCACCAGCAGCCGCATCGCATGGCCCGTGCGGTCCGCCACCCAGCCCATGACGATCCGCCCCACCATGCTGGCCCCCTGCATCAGCGCGACGATCAGCCCGGCCTCGGCCAGGGAGGCGCCGTGGCGCGTCACCGCATAGGTCGCGGTGAAGGCCGTCAGGCAGGACTGCATCATCGAGAAGGAGGCGCCGAGGGCCGTCAGCATCGGCAGGGAGGGATGCGCGCGCAGCACGCCAACGGAGCCGAGCATCGCCGCCGGGGAGACCAGCGCGCGGGCCCAGCCCGGATGCCCCGTGCCCCTGTCCTCGTCCAGCCGGCGGCGGAAAGGCTGCACCAGCAGGATGGTAAGCAGGATCACGCCGATGACCACGCCCAGGGTGGCAGGCAGCCCGTGCCGCAGCACCAGGGGCGCCACCACCAGCCCGGCCAGCGCGCCGCCCAGCGGGACGCCCGCCTGCTTGATCGAGAAGATCAGGGTGCGGTGCCGGGGGGGTGCCGTGCGGATCAGGATCTGGCTGCCCGCCGGCGTGTTGGGCCCCAGGCCGAAGCCGATCGCCAGGGCGCCCAGCAACCCCAGCAGGCCGAGCGGCTGCGACAGCACGAACAGGCCGGCCACCATGCAGGCGAGGCCGATCTGCAGCGTCCGGACCGGGCCGTGATGGCCGAGCATCGGCCCGCCACAGGCCAGGCTCCAGCAGATGCCGACCGAGGTCATGGCGGAGACGAGGCCGATGCTCTCCGGCGGCAGGCCGGCGCGGGCCATGAGGGGCGGACCGAGCAGCGGAACGACAAGGCTGGCGAAGGAGCTCACGGTCTGGACAATCAGCGTCGCGGCAAGGGCGCTGGCCCATAGCGGCATTCTCAAGATCGTTTTCACTCCCTGTCGGCCCGCCGCAGGGCGGCTGTTCCGCCGGCGGCCCTCGCCCATGGCCGTCTGACGAGATACCGCGCGCAGCCGGAGCGGCCTAGGCCTCCCCCGCCCGGCGCAGAAGGGGTGCGCCGGGCCGCCGGATTTGCGACGCTGTGCCCGCCATCCCGGCAAGACGGAGGACACCATGCAGGTCGCGGTCTTCAGCACCAAATCCTATGACCGCCGGTTCCTCGATGCCGCCAACGCGGCGGCGGGCCAGCCCCACGCGCTGCGCTACCTGGAGGCGCGGCTGACGCGCGACAGCGCCACCCTCGCGGCCGGCGCCGAGGCCGTGTGCGCCTTCGTCAACGACGAGCTGGACCGCCCGGCGCTGGAAGCCCTGGCCTCGGGCGGCACAAGGCTGGTCGCGCTGCGCAGCGCGGGGTTCAACCATGTCGACCTCGCCGCGGCCGCTTCGCTCGGCCTCGCCGTGGCACGCGTGCCGGCCTATTCGCCGCATGCCGTGGCCGAGCACACCGTGGCGCTGATCCTGTCGCTCAACCGCAAGATCCACCGCGCCTATGCGCGGGTGCGGGAAGGGAACTTCGCGCTGGAGGGGCTGCTGGGCTTCGACCTTCGCGGCCGCACCGCCGGCATCGTCGGCGCCGGCAAGATCGGCCTCGCCGTCGCGCGGATCATGGCCGGATTCGGCTGCCGCGTGCTGGTGCACGACCCCTACCCCACCCCCGAGCTGGCGGCGATCGGCGCGACGGTGGCGCCGCTCGAGACGCTGCTGGCGGAGTCCGACATCGTGTCGCTGCACTGCCCGCTGACGCCGGACACCCGCCACCTGATCGACCATGCGGCCATCGCCCGCATGAAGCACGGCGTCATGCTCATCAACACGGGGCGCGGCGCGCTGGTCGATGCGCGGGCGCTGATCGAGGGGCTGAAGACCGGGGCGATCGGCCATCTGGGCCTCGACGTGTACGAGGAGGAGAGCGACCTGTTCTTCGAGGATCTGTCGGACCAGATCCTGCAGGACGATGTCTTCGCCCGGCTGCTCACCTTCCCGAACGTGCTGATCACCGGCCACCAGGCCTTCTTCACCGCCGAGGCGATGCAGGCCATCGCGCACACCACGCTGGAGAACCTGTCCAGCTTCGCGGCGACCGGCAGGCCCGTCCACGCGGTCGCGCCGCCGGCCTGATCCGCGGGCGGCGGCCCGGCCTCCGCAGGCCTGGCCTCGCATGCCCCGCCTTGCATACCCGGCCTCGCATGCCCCGCCTTGCATACCCGGCCTCGCATGCCCCGCCTTGCATGCCTGGCCTTGCATGCCCGGCTCAGCCGCGCTCCGGCTGGCCGGGCTGCCCGGCCCGGGTGGGGGGCGGCCAGTCTTCCATCCCGCCCGCCGGCAGGGCCGGCCGCTCCGCCAGCGCCTCGGCCAGGACGATGCGATTCCGGCCATTCCGCTTGGCGTGGTAGAGGGCGCCGTCCGCCGCCTTGACCAGTTGCTCGGCGGCCATCAGGCCGCTGCCATGGCTGGCCGTGGCAACGCCGATGCTGACCGTCACCACCCGGAACGGCGTGTTGTCCTCATGCGGCCATTGCAGCCCCTCGATGGCGGCGCGCGCCGCCTCGGCCATGCGGGCCGCGCCGGCGCTGTCCGTGTCCGGCAGGAGGAGCACCATCTCCTCCCCGCCATAGCGTGCGGCGAGGTCGGCCGGGCGGCGCGCCAGGGTGGACAGCGCGTCCGCCACCGCCTTCAGGCAGCAATCGCCCTGCGGATGGCCATGGCGGTCGTTGAACGGCTTGAAGCGGTCCACGTCCAGCAGCAGGAGCGACAGGGCGCCGTCGCCGCGCACCATGCGCCGCCACTCGCGCTCCAGCGTCTCGTCGAAGGCCCGGCGGTTGGCGAGGCCGGTCAGGCCGTCGGTGCTGGCCAGCCGATGCAGCTGCGCCTCCCGCGCCTTGTGCTCGCCGATGTCCCGGGCGACGATCACGGCGCCGTCGGGCCGGCCGGTGCGGGGGTCGCGCATGGGGTGCAGCGCCAGCTCGGCCCAGACCAGCGCACCGTCGCGCCGGTGCAGGCGGAGGGTGTGCCGGGTTGGCGGCAGCCCCTCCGAGACCATCCGCAGCAGTGTGGCCTGCATGGTGCCGCGGTCCTCGGCGGCCACGAGGTTGGGCATGAACTGCCCGGCGATCTGCTGCGGCTGCCAGCCCAGCCAGGGCTGGATGCCCGGCGAGACATAGCGGATGATGCACTGCATATCGACCCGCATCGCCACATCGCTTGAGTTCTCCGCCAGCGACCGGAAGCTGGCCTCGCTTTCCGCCAGGGCCTGGGCCACGCGGTGCCGCTCCAGGGCGCTGCGGGTCAGCCGGACGCCGAGAAAGGCGAGCAGCAGGATCAGCCCGCCGGTGATCATGGCCCGCTTCGCCAGATCATTCCGCCAGCCCGTCAGCACGTTCTCGACGGAGAGCGAGACCACCAGCAGGATCGGATGGTTCTCGGCCCGGTGGAAGGCGCCGATGCGCTTCACGCCGTCGATCGGCGAGATGTAGCGGTCCGGCTTCTCCGGCCCGTCCTTCCCGGATTGCAGGATGTCTTGCCGCAGCCTGCGGCGGCCGATCAGGTCGTCGCGCGGCGGATGGCGGACCAGCACAGTGCCGTCGTCGCGGAACAGGGCGACGGTGCTCTGCGGCCCCAGGCCGAGCCACGCGTAGTGCGCGACGAAATGGGCCGTCTCGATGGTGGCGACGGCCACCCCGGCCAGGCTGCCATCGGGGCCTTCGATCCGGCGCGAGAGGGTGAGCATCCACGCGCCCGACGCGCGGTCGCGCACGGGCAGGCCCAGATAAGCCACGCCGCCGCCCGCCGCACCCTGGTGGAGGAATTCGTCGCGCTCCGCCGGGCCGGCATCGGCGCCGGGATGGGACGTGGCGAGCAGGGCGCCGTCCGGGCCGTGGATGGAGAAGCGCAGGCCCCGCTGCAGCATGGTGGCCCGTCGCTCCAGCAACAGGTTCAGCCGGCCGAGGGCCGGAAGCTGCAGGCCCTCGCTCCGGGCGGTCTCCACGAGGCTGACCAGCATGACATCCGCCAGGCTCAGCATGTCATCGGCATGCTGCACCAGCGCGCGGGCCAGGCTGGTGACCGAGGCCTCGGCCTTCTGCAGCTGCTCGGCACGGGCGCGGACGCTGTTCAGGGTCTCGACCCCGAGCAGCGCCAGGCAGGCCAGCATGCCGAAGGCGGCCATGCGCAGGGGCAGGCTCCCGGCCGCGCCGTGCAGCCTGGAAGCCTGGGCCTTGAAGGGCAGGAGCAGACGCAAGGTGCGGCCTCGACAACCCGGGGAGCGACCGGCGCAGACTAGACCGGCTCCCTCCGCCCGTGGCCGCGGCCGGTGCCTCGATTTTGCCCGCCGGCCCCTGCCCCGGCGCCGTGGCGGCCGGCGCGGGGACACCCAGCCCCGCATTTCTGCGGTTTTGTTTTCCTTTGTCACCGGTCTAGTCTGCGTCGCAGGCCATCGGACGTATGGCCATCTGATAATATGGGAGAACGACCATGGATCGCAGGACGCTGCTTGGCGCCACGCTGGGAGTCGCGGGGGGGATCACGGGCTTCGCCATCACCGGGCGGGCCCAGGCCCAGGCCATCACCCTGAACGGCGCGTCACAGTTCAACGACGAGCACGCCTTCACCCGCTGCATCGTCCGGTTCGAGGAGCTGGTGAAGCAGTATTACGGCAAGCCCATCAACTTCATCCTGCACAAGAACAGCAGCCTGGGGCTGGAGAAGCAGTACTTCGAGTACATGGCGCAGGGCCGCGCGGTGGATTACGGCATCGTCTCGCCGGCGCACATGTCCACCTTCTCCCGCGCCGCGCCCTTCATCGACGCGCCCTTCCTGTTCCGCGACCTGCCGCACTGGAACAAGGTGCTGGAGCAGGACATGCTGAAGCCGATCGCCGAGGAGGTGGAGAAGCGGGCGCGGGTGATGCTGGTGGGCTATGCCGGCGGCGGCGTGCGCAACATCTTCGCCAGCCGCCCGGCCGGCAACCTGGAGGCGCTGCGCGGCATGAAGGTGCGGGTGCAGGGCGCGCCGATCTGGAGCCGCACCTTCGCCGCGGCCGGCATGTCCCCCACCGTCATCGCCTACAACGAGGTCTACAACGCCATCCAGAACAACGTCATCGAGGCGGGCGAGAACGAGGCGGCGGGCGTCGAGCAGATGCGCTTCTACGAGGTGGCGCCGCACCTCTCGATGACGCAGCACGCCATCACCATCCGCCCGCTCTGCTTCTCCGCCGTCACCTTCGCGCGGCTGCCGGCCGACCTGCAGGCGGCCATCCGCCGCGCCGGGCCGGAGGCCGCGGCCTATGGGCGGCAGATCGAATCCACCGAGGACGGGCAGAAGATCGCCGCGCTGGAGGCCGCGGGGCGGCTGAAGCGCGTGCCCTTCACCGACCGCGACGCGCTGCAGCAGAGGGTGTCGCCGGTGCTGGCCACCTACGCCAAGGAGATCGACGCGGAGGCCATCCTGCGCCGCATCGCCGACGTGACGAGCTGAGGGACAGGCCGCAGCGACCCTTGCCCTCCAGCCGGACGAAACGATGACTGAACCAAAACGGGCGGGGCCGCTGCGGCGCCTCGCCGACGCCTATGCGGCGCTGCTGCGGGGGCTGCTTGGCCTCAGCGTGCTGGTGCTGCTGTTCCCTGTCACGCTGCAGGTGTTCTCGCGCTACACCGCTGTCATCCCGCACTACATCTGGACGGAGGAGATGGCGCGCTTCGCGCTGGTCTGGATGGTGATGCTGGGCGCCATCCTGGCGGTGCGCGAGGGCACGCACTTCATCGTCGACGTGTTCCCCGTCCTCTCCCCGCGCGCGACGGCGCTGATGGAGCTGGTCTCCGGCAGCTTCGTGCTGGTGATGGCCGGGGTGTTCCTGTTCTGGGGCTGGGAGTTCACCGAGTTCGCCTTCTACCGCATCAGCGAGATGGCGGAGTTGCCGCTCTGGCTGATCCATATGGCCTGGCCGGTGGCCGGTGCTTCCTGGCTGCTGTTCATGGGGCTGCGCATGGCCGACGCGGCGCTGCTGCTGCGGAGGCGGGACGCATGAACGGGGCCGTCCTCTCCTCCGGCACGGCGGCGGCGCTGATGTTCGGGGTGTTCTTCGGGCTGATGGCGCTGCGCGTGCCGGTGGCCTTCTGCCTCGGCCTCGCCTGCCTGCCGATCATGCTGATCGAGCCGCACCTCTCCCCCGCGCTGATGGTGCAGGAGACCTTCAACGCCTACAACAGCTTCATCCTGCTGGCGGTGCCCTTCTTCCTGCTCACCGCCAACCTGATGAATGTCGGCGGCATCACCGACCGGCTGATGCGGCTGGCGCGGGCGCTGGTCGGGCACTTCCCCGGCGGGCTGGCGCAGATCAACGTGGTACTCTCCTTCTTCTTCGCCGGCATCTCCGGCAGCTCCACCGCCGATGCCGCCAGCCAGGGCAAGATCTTCATCGAGGCGCAGCGCAAGGAGGGGTATGACGACAGCTTCTCCGTCGCCATCACCGCCGTTTCGGCGGTGCTCGCCGTCATCATCCCGCCCTCGATCCTGATGATCGTCTGGGGCGGCGTGCTCAGCGTCTCCATCGGCGCGCTGTTCCTGGCGGGCGTGGTGCCGGGGCTGCTGATCGCGGGGGTGCAGATGGCCACGGTGCACACCTACGCCAAGCTGCGCGGCTACCCGACCTATCCGCGCTCCACCCTGCGGGAGCTGGGCGTGGCGCTGTTCGTGGCGCTGCCGGCGCTCACCACGCCCTTCATCATCATCGGCGGCAAGCTGTTCGGCTGGTTCACCGCCACGGAATCCGCCTGCATCGCGGTGCTCTACGCCTGCGCCCTCTCGCTGCTGGTCTACCGCGAGATGGACATGAAGGGGCTGTGGGCGGCGCTGCTCGATTCCGGGCGGCTGGCGGCGGTGGCGCTGTTCTGCGTCGGCACCGCCAGCGCCTTCGGCTGGCTGCTGGCCTATTACGAGATCCCGAAGGTGCTGCTGGCCGGCGTCGAGGCCTGGGGCATGGGGCCGCTCGGGGTGGGCCTGTTCATCGCCGCGGTGTTCCTGATCACGGGGTGCTTCCTCGACGCGATCCCGGCCATCATCATCGTCGGCAGCATCCTCCAGCCGCTCACCGTCTCGGTCGGCATCGACCCGGTGCAGTTCGCCATGATCGGCATCGTCTCGCTGGCCTTCGGGCTGGTCACGCCGCCCTATGGCCTCTGCCTGATGATCGCCTGCTCGGTGGCGGGGATGCGCATGGCGGATGCGCTGAAGGACACCTTCATCATGCTGATGCCGATGCTGGCGGTGCTGCTGCTGATCATCGCCTGGCCCGGGCTGGTGCTGTTCCTGCCGAGCCTCGTCTCGCCGGAATTCCTCAACTGAATCCGGGAGGGGGCCGCCGCGCCCCCTCCCCGCCGCCCCCTTGCCGGCGGGGCCGCGAAGCACGATCTCCGCCCTTCAGGCGGCACGGCCCGGCATGGTGCCGGCCGGCCGCCGCACGGATCAGGCGGAACACGGACGGATGGCGTCACAGCTCTGGTTTCTGGGCAGCCTGCTGGTGGCGCTGGGCATCGCCGCGCATGTGCTGGGCTGGGACACCCTGCTCTGGATCCCGGCCATGCTGCTGGAGACGGTGGAGCGGAGCCCGGGCACGGCCGGCCTCATCGTCGCCGGCGGCATGCTGATGCTGGTGGCGCGGCTGATCGGCCGGCGGCGGCGGGACTGAGGCGCGCCTCAGCGCCGGCGGCGGCCGCGCGAGATACGCCAGAGGCCCAGCCCGTAGCGCGCCACCCCATAGCCGCCCAGCCCGAGACCGAGCAGGCTGGCACCCCAGATCAGGGCGGCGAGGATGTCCTGCCCCCCCATGCTCAGCCTTGGCGATCGTTCCTCATCGCCCGATCATGCGCCTTCCACAACGTGAATTCCAGCCTCAGCACATAAGCCAGGGACAGCAGCGCCGTGGCCAGCAGAGCCGCCCCATAGGCGCTCCGCAGCGCCGGGCGCACGGCGCGCGCCAGCAGGGCGGGGTCCGACATCGCCACCAGCCCCAGCACCGCCGCATGGGCGCAGAGGAAGAACAGCAGCAGCGCCACCGCCCAGCGGTTGAAGGCCCCCGCGCACTGCCAGGCACGGTCCGGTGCGCAGGCGCGGAACACCAGGTCCGAGACCGGCCACAGCGCCAGCAGCAGCCCCAGCGCCGAGGCCTGCGGGCCGAAGCGCACGAGCATTTCGCCCAGCTCCAGCACCGGCAGGGGAGAGCGGTAATTGTCGCGGAAGATCACCGCCAGTGTGCCCAGCAGTCCAAAAGTCTGGGCCAGGGTCCAGCGCGCCAGATTTTCCATGCCCTCCTCCCGTCCTGCCTTGGTGTGCCATGCGGTCGGGAGCGGGGCAATGTTCTTCTTTTGTTCGAACGATCACGCACGCGGGAAAGGGGTGGCGGCGCACTCCGCCACAGCCCCGGCGTGCATCGCCACCGGCGGGAGGGGACGGAACGCCTGCCCTGCCCCCGCGTTCCCTCTCCAGACGCTGCCAAGGCCCCTGCCATGCCACCTCGCACAGACGCCGACACCGATGCCACCCGCCGCCGCCTGGAGGCCGTCGCCCGCCTGCTGGACAGCCGCTGGCGCCTTCCCCTCACCAACATCCGCTTCGGCGCCGATCCGGTGCTGAACCTGGTGCCCGGCCTGGGTTTGCTGGCCTCCAAGGGAGTGTCGGTCTACCTGCTGTGGGAGGCGCGGCGGCTCGGCGTGCCGTTGCCCACGCTGCTGCGGATGCTGGGCCATCTCGGCCTCGACACGCTGATCAGCGCGGTGCCGGTGGTCGGCTGGGCGGGGGACGTGTTCTACCGCGCCAATCTGCGCAACATGCGGCTGCTGCGCGAGCACCTGGACCGCCCGCTCGACAGCCCCCCGCTGGACATGCCCTCGCCGGACAGGCCGTCATCGCGCCGCTTGCCGCCGGGCTGAGGCCCGGCCGTCAGCCGGCGGGGGTGCCCAGCAGGTGCAGCACCAGCTCCCGCCGGTGCGGCCGGGTGCGGTGCTCGCAGAGATAGACGGCCTGCCAGCGGCCCAGCACCGGCTTCCCCTCCAGCACGGGGATGGAAAGCTGCGTCTGGGTCAGCACGGCCCGCAGATGGGCGGGCATGTCGTCCGGCCCCTCCTCGTCATGCCGGTAGGCCATGGCATCGCCATCCGGCACCAGGCGGCCGAGGAAATCCTCCAGGTCCTGCAGCACCTCGGGCGAGGCATTCTCCTGCACCAGCAGCGAGGCGGAGGTATGGCGGCACCAGATTGTCAGCAGGCCGGTGCCGATGCCGCATTCCGCCACCCAGCCGCAGAGCGGCGCGGTGATGTCGCGCAGGCCGCGCCCGCGGGTGGCGACCTCCAGGCGGTGGCTGTGCTGCCGCATGGCGCGCGGCTCAGTGCGGCCGCTGGGCGCGCAGCTCGGCCAGCACGGCCCGCAGCTTCGCATGCGCGGCGGCCACGTCCGGGCGCAGCAGGAAGCCGCCCATCTTCTGCCGGATCTCCGCCGCCTCGCCATCACCCTCCTCCACCAGGCCGGTGGCGCGGGACAGGAAGCCCTGCATCGCCTCCGGCGAAGGGGTGGCGCCCTTCGCGCCGGCCTCGTCGATGGCCAGGATCAGGTCGCTCAGCCGGCGCAGCCAGAGGAAGGCGGGGTCGTGCATCACCGCCTGCAGCAGGGCATAGGGATTGCCGGCCGCGGGGGAACCGGAGGCCTGGGCGTTCAGCAGGCTGCGGTGCAGCTCGGCGATGGCGGCCGCCAGCCGGCGATGCGGCAGTGCGGCGGGGGCGGTGCGAGGCTGGATCATGTCTTCCGCTATACCCGCCACGCGCCGGAAGGCGAGAGAGGGGATGCCGCGCAGGCATGAAAAAGGCCGGCATCGCAAGGATGCCGGCCCGGTGCGGAAGAGCCCGGCCCGGGCTCTCCCTGTCCGCGTCAGGCAACGACCGGATCGTAGGCACCGGTCCGGCCCTCGGCGAGGCCGTACTGGATCCAGTGGGCCGCGAGGGCATCGGCCGAGGTCACGCCCGCCGAGGCCAGGTCCATGTTCGCAGCGGCGTAGCTCGCCTCGTTGAACTGGTCGACCACGCGCTCCTCGGCGTAGCCGTTCTGGATGTAGTGCAGCGCACCGGCATCGGCATAGGCCTCGGCGCCATTGCCGCCGCGGAAGGCCTCGATCAGGTCGGTGTGGCTGGCCACATACTGCAGCCCGTCGAAGCCGACGGTACGCTCCTCGGCGCGGCCATTCTGGATGTAGTGGGCCGCGCCCGCATCCTCGATCGCCATCGCGCCACCGGCGCCCTTGAAGGCATCGATCAGGTCGCCGTAGCTGGCGACGTAGTCGAGGCCGTCAAAGCTGACGGCCCGGCCCTCATTGAAGCCGTTCTGCACATAGTGCTCCGTGCCGAGCGCCTCATTCACGCCGAAGGCGCTGATCAGATCCTCGTGGCTGGCGATGTAGGAGAGACCCGCGAAGTCGGTCGGGCGGCCCTCGGCGCGGCCGGCGGCCAGGTAGTGGCGCGCGCCGCCCTGGTCGGAATTGGCGCCGAAATCCTCGTTCGCCAGCACATCCGGGTTGGCGGCCAGATAGGCATTGCCGTCAAAGCTGAGCTGGCGACCCTCGACGGAGCCGAAATCGCGGAAGTGATCCCACGCCGCGTCCGGGTTCACGCCCAGTGCGTCGGCCACGTCCAGATTCGACGCCAGATAGGTGTAGGCGAAGAATTCGTTGAAATCGTCGAGCTCGTAGGTGCCGGGATTGTCGGCGAACTCCAGCCCTTCGACGTCCAGAAGGCTCTTCACTCCCTCAGGGCCGCGCAGGATGCCTTCATCCTCGTAGCGATAGACCTCCCACTGGGCGATATCGCCGCCGACGCGGACGGTGTCCCGGCCATCGCCGCCCTCGATGCGGTCATTGCCGAGGCCCGGATAGATCAGGTCATCGCCGCCACGGGCCTCGACACGGTCATTGCCCCCGAGCGCGACAATGATGTCGTTCTCTCGCGAATTGGAGGAAACGAGGTCGTCGTTGCCTTCAGTGCCCTGGATGATAGCCATTGGCGTTTCTCCTTCTTCGTCCGCGCAGGAAAACGGCCAGAAGCGGAGGCGGTTTCTTTTTCGGCCAGGCTGTTACGCAGTCGTCACACGGGCGCGGACCTCGGCATCCCGCTCGCGGGGCCAGGCGAAGAAGGTGAACACGTACCGCTCCGAGGCCGCGCCGAAGACCGAAGGATCAGGGCTGGCGCGGTGCATGCGGGGCCGGTCCAGCGCCGCGATGGGGTGCCAGGCGCCATCCAGATGGAAGGCCGTGTGGTAATCCAGCCCGTCGAGGAAGGCCGGCACCGCCCAGGTCGCGCCTTCACGATGCCGTTCCTCCAGCTCCAGCGTCAGCAGGGGGCGGCAGCGGCGCAGCGTCTGCCGCGCGCCGCGCAGCACCTCGTACTCGGCGCCCTCGGCGTCGATCTTGAGCGCGGCCATCTCAGCCAGCGCCAGGCTGTCCAGCGTGATGGCGGGCACCGCGACGCGCTGCGTGTCAATGCGCGCGCCATAGCCGGCGTAGGATTTCACGGTGGAGGCCCACTGCTCCTGCGGCACGCCGTCCAGCACCGGCAGTGCCAGCTCCAGCGTGCCGGGGGCGTCGGAGAGCGCCTCCCGCCGCAGCGTGACATTGCCGAGACCGGCACAGGCGCGCGCGAGGCGCGCATGGGCCTGCGGCAGGGGCTCGAAGGCCAGCACCCGCGCGCCCGGCAGCCGCGCCAGCGGCAGGGTCAGCAGCCCGTCATGCGCGCCGACATCGACGATCAGGCCCGGCCGGTGCAGCCGCGTGAGGAAGGTGAGCTCGTCCATCGGCGCAGAAGGCCATGGCGGCGGCCCGGCGGCCACCGCCCTCCCCTTCAGTTGACCACGGCGATCTGCTGCGGGTCGAACTCCAGCCAGACCGTCTCGCCCACCTCGTGCACCTGCAGGGGCGGTGCCGTCACGCGCAGCTGCAGCCCGCTCTCCCGCGGGTGCACGACGTAGTCCCAGGATTCGCCCAGATAGGTGCGCTGGGCCACGGTGGCGGGCAGCAGCGGGTAGCCGTCGCGCGCGGCGGGCTGGGTGCGGTGCAGCGCCATGCTCTGCGGCCGCACGGAGAGCAGGATGGGCCGCGCCGAATCCGGCGGCGCGCCGCCGAGCTGCGCCGCGCGCAGGGCGAAGCCGTCCAGCCCGATTTCGCCATTCGCCAGCCGCCCCTCCAGCAGGTTGGTGCGGCCGATGAAGGCGGCGACGAAGCGCGTGCGCGGCCGCGTATAGATCAGGTGCGGCGCATCCACCTGCTCGATGCGCCCGGCATTCATCACCGCGATGCGGTCGGCCGTCGCCATCGCCTCCGACTGGTCGTGCGTGACATAGACGGTGGTGATGCGGAACTCGTCGTGCAGGCGGCGGATCTCGAAGCGCATCTCCTCGCGCAGGTTGGCGTCGAGGTTGGAGAGCGGCTCGTCGAGCAGCAGCACGGAGGGCTGCACCACGATGGCGCGGGCCAGCGCCACGCGCTGCTGCTGCCCGCCGGAAAGCTCGGAGGGGTAGCGGTCCGCCAGGTGGCTCATCTTCACCACCTCCAGGATGCGGCCGATGCGCGACTTCACCTCGGCGGAGGGCAGCTTCTGCAGCTTCAGCCCGAAGCCGACATTCTCCGCCACCGTCATGTTCGGCCAGATGGCGTAGCTCTGGAAGATCATCGACATGCGGCGCCGCTCCGGCGGCAGCACGGCGCCGGGGGCGGAGAGCACCTCGCCATTCATGCTGATGCTGCCCTCGGTCGGCTCGATGAAGCCCGCGATCATGCGCAGCGTCGTCGTCTTGCCGCAGCCCGAGGGGCCGAGGAGGGAGACGAACTCCCCCTCCTCCAGCGTCAGGTCCACATCGTTCACCACCTTGAGCGGGCCATAGGCCTTGCCGAGGCCCTTGAGCGTCAGACGGGGCATGTCTCTCAGTTCCTCCGCAGCATGAAGTCGCGGCCGGCCAGCTTCATGCCGATGGCGACGAGAATGAGCGTGATGGCGAGCAGCAGCCCGCCGAAGGCCGCCAGCACCTCGAAATTGCCGGCCTCGCTGAGGTCGTAGAGCAGCACCGACATGGTGCGCGTGCGCGGCCCCACCAGGAACACCGCCGCCGACAGCTCGCGCGAGGCGACGATGAAGACGATCAGCCAGCCGCCGATGAGGCTGCGGCTGATCAGCGGCGCGGTGATGCGCCGGATGGTCAGCAGCCGCCCGCCGCCCAGGATGCGCGAGGCCTCCTCCATCTCCGGGTGCACGGCGCGCACCGCGGCGGAGGAGTTGGCGAAGGCGATGGGCAGGAAGCGCGCGGTGAAGGCCAGGATGATGATCAGCGCCGTGCCATAGAGCGCCACCGGCGGCGCCGCGTAGGCGGCGTAGAAGCCGATCGCCATGACGATGCCGGGGATGACGAAGGGCGCCATGGCCAGGAAGCCCAGCGCCGAGCCGAAGGGCACCAGCCGCCGCGCCACGATGTAGGCCACCAGCACCGCGATGATCACCGCCGCCGTCGCCGAGGCGGCCGAGAACCACAGCGTGTTCCAGATGGAGGTGAGCGCCATCTCGTGCCGGAACAGCAGGTAGGCGTAGTTGTCCAGCGTCAGGTTGGCGAGCGAGAGGCCGCGCCCCCAGGCCTTGGCGAAGGAGGCCTGCAGCAGCACCACCAGCGGCATCAGCACCGAGAGAGCGCCGACGAACACGCAGTAGCCGAGCACCGCCCAGCGCCAGCCACCGAGGCGGATCGGCCGCCGCTCGCCGCCCTTGCCGGTCTGCGAGACGAAGCCCTTGCGCGCCAGCAGCAGCTTCTGCACCGCGATCATGCCGATGGTGATGAGCAGCAGCGGCATGGCGTAGGCCGCCGCCACCTCCACCCGCACCGGATACTCGAAGAACTGCCAGAGCTGCGTGGTGACGACGTTGATGCGCGCCGGGATGCCGATGATGGCCGGCGTGCCGAACAGCGCCACCGTCTCCAGGAACACCACGATGATGCCGCCCAGCACGGCGGGCCAGACCAGCGGCAGCGTCACCTTGCGCATCGCCGTCCAGGTGCCGGCGCCGAGGATGTTGGCGGCGTCCTCCATCTCCGAGGAGATCAGGTCGAGCGCCGACTTCACGAAGATGAAGATCAGCGGGAAGGAGTGCAGCGCGATGACGAGGGCGAGCCCGGCGAAGCTGTAGACGTTGACCAGCGGCGATTCGATGCCCGTCAGCCAGGTCCAGGCCTGGTTGAGGAAGCCGGAATTCGGCCCCGCCAGCAGGATCCAGCCCACCGCGCCGAGATAGGGCGGCATGATGAAGGCGCCCATCACCATCGCCCAGGTGAAGCCCTTGCCCGGCATGTCGGTGCGCGAGACCGCCCAGGCCATCGGCACCGCGAAGATCACCGAGAAGAAGGAGGAGAGCGCGCCCAGCATCAGCGAGTTGCCGAGCGCCTCCAGGTAGCGCACGCGGCCATAGGCGGTGGCGTAGTTGGAGAGGGTGAAGGCGCCGGTGCCCTGCTCCTCGAAGGAGACGACCAGCAGCTTGCCGATCGGCACCGCCACCAGGAACAGCAGCGTGGCCACCAGCAGGACCCAGAGCAGGTTGGAGGGCTCCAGGTAGCGCAGGCGCCTGAGCAACCCTGGCCGCCGCGCCTCCAGCGCGGCGGGCTTGGGCAGGATGGCGGCGGAATCCGTCATGCGGTCGCCTCTCCCTCGCGGTTGGTGTGCGTGTTCAGATGCCGAAGGTGTCGCGCCATTGTTCCTTCACCTCCGTCACCCCGGTCTCGATCTCCTGCGGCGTGGGCATGATGATCTTGATGGATTCGAGCGGCTTCGCGCCCTCGGGCGGCGGCACGTCGCCGCGCAGGGACTCCGAGAAGTACTTGCGGGTGACACGGAAGTATTCCGGGCCGGTGGCGAATTCCATGAACAGCTTCGCCGCGTTCGGGTGTGGCGCGTTCTTCTGGATGCAGCTCGGCGAGGGCACCACCACCGTGCCGTCGGTCGGGTAGATCAGCTCCTGCGGATTGCCGCGCGAGATCGACAGCAGCGCGGTGGCCGAGGGCACGGCGACGCCGATGCTGCGCTCGCCCGCGTTCAGCGCCGTCACGGGGTCGATGCTGGAGCGGCCGATCTGCGGCCGGTTCTTCTCCAGCTTGGTGAAGTACTCCCAGCCATACATCTTGCGCATCAGCACGGCCCAGGCGCCGATGGCACCGCTGAAGCCCGGGTGGCCCACCGCCATCTTGCCGCGCCACTTCGGGTCCAGCAGGTCCTGCCAGCTCTTCGGCGCCTCCGCCGCCGGCACCTGCCCGGTGTGGCGGGAGAGCAGGTGCACGCCGATGTAGAAGACGTGGAACTGGCCGTCCGGGTCGCCAGCCTTGCGGGCGAACTCCAGCAGGCCGGCGGCGTTCTGCGGGGTGTAGGCCATCAGCCGCCCCTGCCGCTTGAGGAAGGTGGAGTGGCTGTAGTCGACCGAGCTGAACACGTCGCATTGCGCCACGCCCGCGCGGATGTCCTGCGAAAGCCGCTGGAACGCCACCTGCGAGGTGCTGCGCACCACGTTGACATGCACGCCCGGGTAGCGCTCGCCGAAGGCGCGCCCCACCGCCTCGGAGGTCTCGGCGCTCTGCTGGCCGGAATACCAGGTGACCTGGCCTTCCCGCTTCGCGGCCTCGTAGAGCGCGCGCTCATGCGCCGGCAGGTCCTGGGCGGCGGCGCGCATCGCGGCGCCGCCGCTGCCGATGATGGCGGCACTGGCCAACAGGCCACGCCGGCTGATCCCTTGCATCGTCTCTCTCCCTCTCATTGCTTCTTGGCAGTCCGCCCCGGCGTCGTTGCGCCGGGGGGGGTCATCAGATCAGACGCCGAAGGTGTCGCGCCAGAGTTCCTTCACCTCCTGCCCGTCCCGTTCCAGCGCCTTGGGATCGGCGGTGATCAGCGGCACCTCGTCGAGCGGGCGGGAACCGGGGGGCGGCGGCACCTCGGGGCGCAGCGACTCGCTGAAGAAGGGCCGGGTCACGGCGTAGTAGGTCGGGCTGGTCATGAACTCCATGAACAGCCTGGCGGCGTTCGGATGCGGCGCGTCCTTCAGCGCGCCGCTCGGCGCCGGCACCATCAGCGTGCCGTCCGTCGGATAGATCAGCGTGATCGGGTTGCCGCGCGAGATGGACAGCAGCGTGGTGGCGGAGGGGATGGCGGCGCCGATCTGCCGCTCCCCGGCATTCAGCATCGTCACCGGGTCGGCGCTGGAGCGGCCGATCTGCGGCTGGTTCTTCTCCAGCGCCTTGAAGTAGTCCCAGCCATACTTCTCGCGCATCGCCAGGCACCAGGAGGTGATGGCGCCGCTGTAGCCCGGATGGCCGACGGCGATCCGGCCGCGCCATTTCGGGTCGGTCAGCTCCTTCCAGCTCTTCGGCGCCTCGGCCTCCGAGACGTCCGTGCTGCGCCGCGCCATCAGGAACAGGCCGAGATAGGTGACCTGGAAGTGCCCGTCCGGGTCGCCCGCCTCCTTCGCGGCGCGGATCAGCCCTTCCGCATTGTGCGGCTTGTAGGGCATCAGCCGGCCCTGCCGCTTCAGGTAGGCGGCGTGGCTGTGGTCGGTGGAGCTGAACACGTCGCATTGCGCGACGCCGGCGCGCATGTCCTGCGCCAGCCGCTGGAACGCCACCTGCGAGGTGCTGCGCACCACGTTGACGGTGATGCCGGGGAAGCGCTCGGTGAAGCCGCGCCCGATCGCCTGCGAGGGCTCGGCCTGGTACTGGCCGGTGTACCAGGTGATCTGCCCTTCCCGCTTCGCCGCCTCGTAGAGCTCCTTCTCGTGCGGCCGCAGCTCCTGCGCCGCCGCGGGGGCGAGGCGCGCCATGGCGCCACCGGCAGCGAGCCCCAGCATCAGGCGCCTGTTCAGGATCATCATCGTCATTTCCTCCCTTGTCACGGCGGGGTGGCGGCTCTGCGTCCGCCTTGCGCGCCCCGCTCGGTGCCAGCCCGGCCCTTGGGCCGGGGACAACAGCTTCCCGGCCCTTGGGCCGGGGACAACAGCTTTCCGGCCCTTGGGCCGGGGACTACAGCTTCCTGGCCCTTGGGCCGGGGAAACAGTTCAGCGCCCGGTGAAGGCCGGCGGCCGCTTCTCCTGGAAGGCGCGGCGGCCCTCGGCGTAGTCGGCGCTGTCGAAGCAGGCGCGGTTCAGCCGCTCCACCAGGGCGTTGTCGCGCGCCATCGGGTCGCCGGCGATCTGGTCGATCGCCACCTTCGACGCCTCCACCGAGAGCGGGGCGTTGCGCGCGATCTGCAACGCCAGCTCGGTCACGGTGGCCTCCAGCGCCTCGGGCGGCACCACGCGGTTGATCAGCCCGCAGGCCAGCGCCTCCGCGGCGTCGAGCTGGCGGCCGGTGAACAGGATCTCCTTGGCCATGGCCGGCCCCGCCAGCGCCACCAGCCGCGAGAGGCTCTCATAGCCATAGGCGATGCCGAGCTTCGCGGCGGGAATGCCGAAGCGGCTGTCGGCCGAGGCGATGCGCAGATCGGCCATCAGCGCCGTGGCGTAGCCGCCGCCGATGCAGAAGCCCTGGATCATCGCGATCAGCGGCTTGCGCAGCCCTTCCAGACGGCGGCGCGCCTCGCCGCTGCGGCGGCCATATTCCTGCTGCGCCGCCGCATCGGCGCGCACGCGGTCGAACTCGCTGATGTCGGCGCCGGAGGCGAAGGCCTTGCCGCCCGCGCCATGCATCACCACCACGCGCACCGCGTCGTCGGCCGCGAAGTCGTCGGCCGCGGCGGCGATCGCGTCCCACATGGCGAGCGAGATGGCGTTGCGCTTCTCCGGCTGGTTGATGGTCAGCCAGCCGATGCCGTCCTGCTTGCGGGTGAGGATCTTGTTGGCGGCGTCAGGGGAAAACTGAATGTTCATGGAATGCCGGGCCTTGCTGCAATGCCAGATGCGGTCACGCGCGTCGGGGGAAAGGCGCCGGGCCGGAGACCGGCGGGCGGCGTATGGCACCGGCCGCCCTGGTGGCGATCCGCGCTTTCGGTTCGTTCCTCTCCTGGAGAGGAAGCTTGTCACCGCCCATGCAGGCTGTAAACAATAAACACCGCCCGAACATGCGGGAGAGGAAGCGCCCATGTCGCAGCGAGAGGCCAACGGCCCGGACGCGGTCCTGGCATCCACCGGCGAGGCCCAAGGCCAGGACAGCGGCGTCTCGGCGCTGCGGGCGCGCATCGCGGCGCGGCAGCCGCTGGGCCGCAGCGTGCAGGCGGCGCTGGAACGGTTGATTGAAAGCGGCGCGCTGCCCCCCGGGGCGCGGCTGAACGAGGTGGCGCTGGCGGCGCAGCTCGGCGTCAGCCGCGGCCCGGTGCGCGAGGCGGCGCGTGCGCTGGAGAAGGATGGCCTCGTCACCGTCATCCTCAACCGCGGCGCCTTCGTCCGCAGCCTCGGGATGGAGGAGGCGGCGCAGATCTACGAGCTGAACGCGGTGCTGTTCGGCCATGCCGCCGCGCTGCTGGCCGAGAGGCTGAAGGGCCGGCGCGACGGCCCGGAGGCCGCCACGCTGCGCGCGACGGTGGCGCGCATGGACCACGCCGTGGAACAGGGTGCGCTCGAGGCCTTCTTCACCGACAACGCGCTGTTCCACCAGCAGATCGTCGGCCTCTGCGGCAACCAGCCGCTGCAGGCCGTCTATCTGGAGCACACGCGCAAGCTGCTGCTGCTGCGCCGCCGCTCCTTCGACGCCGCCGGCAACATGCGGGTGGCCAATGCCGAACACCATCGCCTGCTGGCCAGCATCCTGGCCGGAAAGGCCGAGCCGGCGCGGCGCCACGCGGAGGCGCACACGCGCGCCGGCCGGGCCCGCTACCTGGCCGCCATCGCGCAGGGCAACGCGGCGGCGGAGACCACCGACACGCCCCATGAACAGCACAACGGGAAGGAAACGCCATGCTGCTGATTGACCGGATCGGCGTCGATATCGGCCGCCGCCTGCGGCTGGAGGACGCCATCGACTGGGCGGCCGAGAACCAGGTCCGCTACATCGACATCCAGCTCGACACCGGCGCCAACCGGGTGAACGAGTTCGACGACGCGCGCGCCGCCGCGATCCGCGAGCAGGCGGCGCGGCGCGGCGTGACGCTCGGCCTGCACACCCTCTCGGCGGTGAACGTGGCGGAATACTCGCCCTTCCTGTCGGAGGCGGTGGATGCCTACATGCGCGCCTATATCGACCTCGCGCCGAAGCTGGGCGCGGAATGGATCGTGGTGCATGCGGGCTACCACTTCACCGCCGACGTGAAGCCGCGCATGGAGGCGGGGCTCGAGCGCCTGAAGCGCATGGTGGGCCATGCCGAGGAGCGCGGCGCGCTGCTGCTGCTGGAGAACCTCAACAAGGAGCCCGAGGACGCCGAGGTGCACTACCTGGCGCACACCATCGAGGAGTGGCGCTACTACTACGACCGGATCAACTCGCCGGCCTTCGCGCTCTCCTTCACCGCCAATCACGCACATCTGATGCCGGACGGGGTGGAGGGCTTCGTCGACGCCATCCCGCTGGAGCGCGTGGCGGAGGTGCGGCTGGCCGACTGCTTCCGCAACGGGCATGAGCAGCACCTGCTGCCCGGCCAGGGCGATTTCGACTTCGGCGCGATGTTCGCGCTCCTGGAGCGGCGCGGCTTCAAGGGCCACTACATGAACGCCTTCGGCACGCTGGACGACATGCAGAAGGCCCGGCACGACATGGTGGCCATGGCACGGGAGGCCGGCGCCCCGGTCACCTGAGGCCTGGCCCATTCCCGAGCCTGCGCAGGAGCCATTCCTGGGGGCGGTTGGCAAAGCGCCGCGCGGTTGGGTATCACCCACCGCGCGGCGGCGCCTGCCCGCCGACCCAGCACAAGGCCTCAGCATGAGCACCGACACCCCGCCCGACCGCCTCTCCAGCAACCCGAAGAGCCCCCATTACGACGCCGCCGCCATCGAGCGCGGCGTGGGTGTCCGCTTCAAGGGCGTCGAGAAGAACAATGTGGACGAGTATTGCGTCAGCGAGGGCTGGGTGCGCCTGACCCTCGGCAATTCGGTGGACCGCAAGGGCAACCCGATGACCATGAAGCTCCAGGGCACGGTCGAGCCCTACTTCCGCGACGCCGGCTGAGGCGGCGGCCGGCCCCCGGCTCCTCCGCCCCCCTCCGCTCCCTTTCCCCGACACCGCCGAAGGACATGACCATGCGCCCTGCCCTCCCGCTGCTGCTCTGCCTGCCGCTGCTCGCCTGCGCGCAGGCCGTCTACGAGGTGCCGGTGGCGACGCCGGCGGGGCTGCAGGCGGCGGCGTCGGAGATCGGCCAGGGGGCGGCGCCGGGCCGTCGCAACCTCTCCGAGGATGAGGCCAAGGCCGCCATCACCCGCGTGGCGCGGCGCTTGGCGCCGGCCGGCACCGCCGTGTGCCAGGAGATCGGCCGCGGCGCCGGCTGCGAATGGCGCTTCGTCTACGACCCCAGCACCGACCTGAATGCCGCCGCCACCGGCGAGGGCGTCATCGTCGTGCAGCGCGGCGTGGCCGACTATGCCCGCAACGACGCCGAGATCGCCTTCGTCGTGGCGCACGAGATGGCGCACCACGCCGCCGACCATGTCCGCTCCACCCAGAACCGCGCCCAGGCGGGGGCGGCGCTGGGCGGCATCCTGGCCTCGCTGGCCGGCGCCTATGCGGGGCTGGAGACCGGGCAGCTGGCGCAGACCGCCTCCGGCGTCGGCGCGCAGCTCGGCGTCATCTCCTACAGCAAGGCGCAGGAGCGGGAGGCAGACGTGCTGGGCGCCGCCATCCTGCACCGCGCCGGCTACGACATCGGCGAGGCGCGGGACATGCTGCTCACCCTGGCCCGCCTCTCCGGCCGGACGGAGACGAGCCGCCTCTCCACCCACCCCGCCGGTCCGGACCGCATCGCCTCCTTCGACGGGGCGGTGGAGGAGCTGCGGGCCAGCAACTGGCGCCTGGCGCCGCGCCGCTGAGGGCCGCCGGGATGACCGAGGAGATCACCACCCTCAGCAGCCGCATCGCCTACGAGAACCGCTGGCTGCGGGTGCGCGAGGACCGCATCCGCCGCCGCGACGGCTCGGACGGGCTCTACGGCGTGGTGGAGCGCAGCGACTTCGTGGTGGTGGTGCCGCTCCAGGACGGCCGCATCACGCTGGTGGAGCAGTACCGCTACCCGATCCGCGCGCGGCAGTGGGAACTGCCCATGGGCACCTGGGAGGAGCAGCACGGCCCGGACCTGGCCACGCTCGCCGCCGCCGAGCTGCGCGAGGAAACCGGGCTGGTCGCCGCCAGCCTGCGGCACGCCGGGCAGATCTTCCAGGGGGCCGGCATCTCCAACCAGCGCGGCCATGTGTTCCTGGCCACCGGGCTGACGCAGGGTGCCCATGAGCGCGAGGTCTCGGAGCAGGACCTCATCTGCCGCGACTTCAGCCTGGCCGAGATCGAGGCCATGGTGCGCGACAATGTCCTGCAGGATGCCCCCAGCCTGGCGGCGCTGGGCATGCTGCGGATGCAAAGCTTGCTCTGAAGGCGAGAAAGCTTCCGGCTTCATCGCTTTTTTGAGAAAAATCAGCGCGTTTGTTTTGAAATTGGTCCCAATCGCGTGAGGTGTGCTTCCGCGCGTCTTAACCCTTCATTAGGGTCGCGCCCATGCGCCGCCGATTCCTTCTCCTGGCCGCCACGGCCCCGGCTGTGCTCGTTGCCCCAGGCCTCGCCCACGCGGCGGCCCGGCGGCGGGCCAGCCCACCCCTTGCGCAGCGTCGGCTCGCGCTGCGCCACGCCGCCACCGGCTCCCGTTTCGATGGCCCCTATCACAACGGGGTGGAATTCGACGCGGGCGCCATGCGGGAACTCTCGATCGTGCTGGCGGACACCCGCACCGGCACGGTCCATCCCTTCGACCCGAAGGCCATCGACATCCTGTGGGAGCTGGGCATGCGGGAGCGCATGGAGGCGTTCACCGTGCTCTCCGGCTACCGCACCCCGGCCACCAACGCCGCCGTGCATGGCGCGGGCGACAGCCAGCACCTTCGCGCCGCGGCGCTCGACGTGCAGATCCCGAAGGCGAGGCTAGCCGCCTTCGGCGATGCCGCGCGCGGCCTCGGGCGGGGCGGCGTCGGCAGCTATCCGGACCATGGCTTCGTGCATGTCGATTCCGGCCCGGTGCGGAGCTGGGGTTTCGACCGCGCCGTGGCCGCCCCGCGCGCCCCTGCCCGCACGCCGGAGCAGATCCGGCTCGACCGCATGGCCGAGGCCTGGGCGCAGACACGCCGGCGCTGAGCGGCGCGCCTTCCCCGCCCGATCATGAGAACGCCCCGGCAGGCAAGGCCCGCCGGGGCGCCCGCGTTTCAGCGTGCCGCGCGGCGGATGTTCCACAGCACGGGGAAGCCGAAATCGATCACCCCCTCCAGTTCGGCCCGCCACACGGCCGGGCTGGAGAACTGGCCGGTGAGCGGGAAGTTCACATTGGCCAGGGCGCGCCGGTTGATGTCGGCGACGATGGCGCGGCGCTTCTCCAGGTCGCTCTCCGCCTCGAAGCGCTCCAGCAGCGGCTTCAGCGCCTCGTCGCAGTAGAGCCAGGGGGCGGTGCCGGTGCAGTTGTAGCTGATGCCCGGGTTGCTCAGCGGCTCGGACATGTCGAAGCCGGTGTAGATCACCGGCACCACGCTCCAGCCGCCCTGCTCCACCGGCGCGCGGCTGAGCCAGCGCTGCGCCACCGTCGCCCAGTCCAGCGTCTGCACTTCCACGTTGAAGCCGGCCCGCTTCATGCGGTCGGCCACCACCAGCGCCATGGGGTTGATCAGCGCGGAATCGGCCGGGTGCAGGAACACCACGCGCTCGTTCTTGTAGCCGCTCTGCTTCAGCAGCGCCTGGGCGCGCTCCAGGCTGGGCTCGCGCAGCGCCTCGCCGCCCGCCTCGCTGCTGTAGCGCGTGCCGCACAGGGTCATGGACTGGCAGGGCACGCGCGTCATCTCGTCCGGCAGGCCGTGCACCGCCACCACCTCCCGCTGGTCCAGCGCCATCTGCAGGGCCTGGCGCACGGGCAGGCTGTCGAAGGGCGGCTGCGCGTGGTTCACCGCCACCGCGCCCATGATCTGCGCGATGCCGCCCGGCTTGGCCAGCACCAGCTTCCGGTCCCGCCGCAGCATCGGCAGGTAGTCGAGCGGCGCGTATTCCAGGTAGTCCACCTCGCCGTTCTGAAGGGCGGCGGCGCGGGTGGCGGGGTCGGTGATGGTGAGGAACTCGACGCGCTGCATATGCGCCACCTTGCCGCCGGCCAGCCCGTCGGCCGGCTCGTCGCGCGGGCGGTAGCGCGGGTTGCGGCGGAACACGGTGCGCTCCCCCGGCACCCACTCCTCCTTCACGAAGAGGAAGGGACCGGAGCCGACGATCTCCGTCACCGGCTGGGTGGGCGGGGTGGCGGCCAGCCGCGCCGGCATCATGAAGGGGGTATGGACACTGGGCTTGCCCAGCGCGTCGATGACGCCGCCGAAGGGCTTTGCGAGCTTCAGCTCGAAGCTGTCCGGGCCGGTGGCGCGCAGTTCCTGTGTGGCGGCCATCAGGCGGCGGCCGGTGGAGTCGCGCGCCCCCCAGCGCTTCAGCGAGGCGACGCAATCCTCGGCCGTCACCGGCGTGCCATCGTGCCATTCGAGGCCGGGGCGCAGGGTGAAGCGGTAGGTCAGCCCGTCCGCGCTCACCTCCCAGCCCTGCAGCATCTGCGGCCGGTACTGGCCCTGGCTGTCCATCGCCACCAGCGTGTCGAACACCATGTAGGCGAAGTTGCGGGTGACGAAGGAGGTGCCGGCGATCGGGTCCAGCGTCTGCAACCCGACATTCACCACCAGCCGCAGCGGCTTCTCCGCCGGCTGCGCCCGCGCACCGGCGGGGGCCAGCCCCGCCCCCAGCCCCGCTCCGAGCATCGCCGATGCCAGCACCGTTCGCCTGAGCCACGTCCTGAGCAACATGCTTCCAATCTCCCCTGCGGCTGCGCCGGGCGGCGCGCTCTCCCTGGCGGACAGCCCCACAAGAGGGGCCGGCGCGCCGTATCGTTGAGCGATACGATGGCATTGATCGCTGGCCGGCATGAAGCCACTCCCCGCGCCGGCCGGCAAGCGGCTGGCACGCCGCATGGCCGGCGCGGCCTGGCTGCGGCATGCTGCGGCGGCCAGAACACGCCACAGGGAAGAAAACCGCCCATGCCCGCCACGCCCCGAGACGCCTTCCGCGCCCTGCTCGCCGGCCCCGGCTGCGTGCACCCTGCCTCGGTCTATGACGCCGCCACCGCCCGCATCGCCGCCGATATCGGCTATGAATGCGGCATCCTTGGCGGCTCGGTGGCCTCGGCGGCGGTGCTGGCGGCGCCGGACCTGATGGTGATGACGCTGACCGAACTGGCCGGGCTGGTGCGCCGCATCACCCGCGCCGGGCCGCTGCCGCTGCTGGTGGACGCCGACCATGGCTTCGGCAACGCCCTCTCCGCCGCACGCACGGTGGAGGAGCTGGAGGCCGCCGGCGCCGCCGCCCTGACGCTGGAGGACACGCTGCTGCCGCAGCCCTTCGGCGAGAGCGCCACGCGGCTGGTCAGCCTGGAGGAGGGGCTGGGCAAGCTCCGCGCCGCCCTGGCCGCGCGGCGCGACCCCGCGCTCTGCGTGGTGGCGCGCACGGGGGCGCTCTCGGCCACCACGCTGGAGGATGCGCTGGAGCGCGCCCGCGCCTATGCCGCCGCCGGGGCGGACGGGCTGTTCCTCACGGGCGTGCAGGATCTGGCGCAGCTCGCCGCCCTGCGCGCCGCGGTGGACATCCCCCTGCTGGTGGGCGGCAGCCGCGAGGGGCTGGGCGATGCCGCCACCCTGGCCGGGCTGGGCGTGCGGGTGATGCTGCAGGGGCACCACAGCTTCCCCGCCGCGCTGCGGGCAGTGGAGGAAACGCTGCGCGCCCTGCGCCAGGGGGACGCCCCGGCGGCCAACGACCCGGCCCTGCTGCGCCGTGCCCTGCGGGCGGAGGATTACGCGGCGGCCGGGCGCGCCTTCCTCCAGCCGTCCCGGCCAGCCTGAGCCTGGCGGCACTAATGGTACACTATCGCAACGAAGAATCGGGGATTTCGGGCAAACCCCTTGCTCCCCGCTGCTGCTTTGCTCGGCGCCCCACCGCTGTCCCCATCCTATGCCGCCACTTATCCCCAGCCTCATCCACGGGATCGGGGGATAAGTCGGGCGGCCCTCCGCGGCCTCCGCCCGCGCTTCCTTTGCGCGCCGCCAGCGGCTAAAGCCCGCCTCCATGCGGAATTTCGATGCGGTGATCCTCGGCGCCGGCGCGGCCGGGCTGATGTGCGCGCTGCGCGCCGGGCAGCGCGGGCGGCGCGTGCTGGTGCTGGACCACGCCCCCCAGGCCGGCGCGAAGATCCTCATCTCGGGCGGCGGGCGGTGCAACTTCACCAACCGCGACACCAGGCCGGAGCGGTTCTTCTCCGCCAACCCGCATTTCTGCAAATCCGCCCTGAAGCGCTACACCCCGGCCGACTTCCTGGCGCTGGTGGAGAAGCACCGCATCGCCTGGCACGAGAAGACGCTGGGCCAGCTCTTCTGCGACCATTCAGCGCGCGAGATCGTCGCCATGCTGCTGGCCGAGTGCGCGGCGGCGGGGGTGGAGATCCGCCTCGGCCACCGCATCACGGATGTCTCCCGCGCCGACCACTACCGGGTGCAGACCGACCGCGGCGACTTCACCGCCCCCGCCCTGGTGCTGGCCACGGGCGGCCTCTCCATCCCGAAGATGGGGGCCACCGGCCTTTCGCTGGACATCGCGCGCCGCTTCGGGCTGCCGCTGACGGAAACCCGGCCCGCCCTCGTCCCGCTCACCTTCGCCGGCGAGGTGCTGGAACTGATGCGCCCGCTCTCCGGCGTGGCGCTGCCGGCGGTGGCGCGGCTCGGGCGGCACAGCTTCCCCGAGGCGGTGCTGTTCACCCATCGCGGCCTTTCCGGCCCGGCGATATTGCAGATTTCCTCCGCCTGGCGGGAGGGGCAGGCCATCGCGCTGAACCTGCTGCCCGGGGCGGAGGACGCGGTGAACCTGCTGGTGGCGCGCAAGGCCGCCCGCCCGAAGGCGGAGCCGCGCACCGTGCTGGCCGAGCTGCTGCCGCAGCGCCTGGCGCAGTCGCTGGCCGCCGCCTGGCTGCCCGACCGGCCGATGGCCATGCAGACCGACCGCGACCTGCGCCGCGTGGCCGGCAGCCTGGCGCACTGGAGCCTCACCCCCTCGGGCACCGAGGGCTACGCCAAGGCCGAGGTGATGCTGGGCGGCGTGGACACCGCCGCCCTCTCCTCCCGCACGATGGAGGCCACCACCGTGCCCGGCCTGCATGTCGTGGGCGAGGCGGTGGACGTGACCGGATGGCTCGGCGGCTACAACTTCCAATGGGCCTGGGCGAGCGGCTGGTGCGCCGGCGAGGCGCTGTAGCGCCCGCCGCCGCTCAGAACTCCACCTCCAGCTCCTCGATCGCCTCCGGCTCCTGCTCGGCCTCCTGCATCCACTCCGCCATGTCGGGCCAGGCGAGCAGGTGGTCGCGGTAGGTGGCGCAATCCGGGTTCAGCGCCACGTCGTAGGTGAGGAAGCGGCTGGCGACGGGGGCGTACATGGCGTCCGCCACGCTGGGCCGGTCCCCGAACAGCCACGGCCCGCCCCAGATGTCGAGGCAGTCCTGCCAGATCTCCTGGATCAGCGCGATGTCGGCGCGCGGGCCGGACCAGAGGGTGAAGCCGGGCCGGCGCGCCCGCATGTTCAGCGGCAGCGAGGCGCGCAGCGCCGCGAAGCCCGAATGCATCTCGCCCGAGATGGAGCGGCAGCGGGCGCGCGCCAGGCGCTGGGCGGGCATCATCTGCGCCCCGGGGTAGGCCTCGTTCAGGTGCTCGGCGATCGCCAGCGTGTCCCAGA
Source organism: Teichococcus aestuarii (assembly GCF_003116135.1). Classification (GTDB taxonomy): domain Bacteria; phylum Pseudomonadota; class Alphaproteobacteria; order Acetobacterales; family Acetobacteraceae; genus Pseudoroseomonas; species Pseudoroseomonas aestuarii. Next base: position 267,585 of record NZ_PDOA01000003.1, read on the forward strand.
TGGCGATCTCGCCCTGCAGCAGGCAGGGCAGCCGGATGGTGGAGCTGCGCGAGAGCAGCTCGGCCCGGGCCTGCGGGTCGTCCGCCGCCGCGACCTGCACCGTGAAGGGGATGCCGGCCAGCCGGCACAGCAGGAAGCCCCGGAGCGACCAGGAGGAGTAGTTACGGCTGCTGATGAGAAGCCGGGACTGGACCATGGCACCGCCTCCGGAAACCGTGAGGATGCAACCTTAGGCGCGCCACGGTCTTGACGGAATGGCAATATATGCCCAACCAACATCCCCCCTCGCGGCGAAGGAACATTTTCGTTACCTTTCGCTGGGGCGGCGGGCAAGATGCTGGCCATTTGGGCAAGGCATGGACGCGGGAGAGGCTCCAGCGGATGATGTACCAGATCTATCAGGCCCAGCAGGACCTGATGACACCGATCCGGATGTTTGCCCGGGGAACCGGAGCGGTGCTGCGGCAGTTCGACACCGGGCGGCCGGAAACCTTCGCTCTGCGGCAGATGACCGCCGCGCTGGAGCTCCTGGGCAGCAGCGGTATCACCCACACCCGGCCTCCTTTCGGCTTCACCAGCGTCCAGGTCGGCAACCAGGAGATCGCGGTGGAGGAGGAGGCGCTCTACAGCACCCCCTTCGGCACCCTCCTGCACTTCCGCAAGGATGTGGACATCCCGCAGCCCAAGGTGCTGGTGGTGGCCCCCATGTCGGGCCACTTCGCCACCCTGCTGCGCGGAACGGTGCAGGTGCTGCTGCCGGAGAACGACGTCTACATCACGGACTGGACCAATGCCCGTGACGTGCCCCTCTCCGCCGGGCGCTTCGGCATGGACGAGTTCATCGACCATGTGATCCGCTTCCAGGAGGAGATGGGGCCGGGCGGCCATGTGCTGGCGGTGTGCCAGCCGGCCGTGCCGGTGCTGGCGGCGGTGGCCGTCATGTCGGAGGCGAAGAACCCCGCCACGCCGCGCAGCATGACGCTGATGGCCGGCCCCATCGACACCCGCATCAGCCCCACCAAGGTGAACGAGCTGGCGCAGGGCAACACCATCGAATGGTTCGAGAAGAACCTGGTGGACACCGTGCCCTGGCGTTTCCAGGGTGGCGGGCGGAAGGTCTATCCCGGCGCGCTGCAGCTCACCGCCTTCATGTCGATGAACATGAACCGGCATGTGCGGGCGCATCTGGAGCAGTACCGCAACCTGGTGGGCGGCGATTCCGAGCTGGCCGACGCGCACCGCCGCTTCTACGACGAATACCTGGCGGTGATGGACCTGCCGGCCGAGTTCTACCTGGAGACCGTCCGCACGGTGTTCCAGGAGCACCACATGCCGCTCGGCCAGTTCCACTACCGCGGCCGGCTGGTGCGTCCGGAGCTGATCCGCCGCACCCGCCTGCTGACCGTGGAGGGGGAGCGGGACGATATCTGCGCCATCGGCCAGACGGCGGCGGCGCTCGACCTCTGCGCCGGCCTGCCCGCCACCATGAAGCACAACCACCTGCAGACCGGCGCCGGCCACTACGGCGTGTTCAGCGGCCGCCGCTGGGCCAACGAGGTCTACCCGCTGGTGCGCGACACCATCGAGGCCGCTTCCTGACAGGGCGGGAGGGGGCTGCCCCCTCCCGCCTCAGAGCGCCGGATGGCCGAGGTGGTGGTAGTCCCTCCGCCACCAGATCAGCGCCGGGCCGGGCGCGCCGAGATGGATGGCCCGGATGCTGGCGAAGAACACGCTGTGCGTCCCCTTCTCCAGCACCTCGTCGATCGCGCAGTCCAGCGCCACGGCGGCATCGGCCAGCACGGGGGCGCCGGTCTCCAGCGTCGTCCAGTCGCCGTGGGCGAAGCGCTGCTCCGCCGTCAGCGCGCCGGTGAAGCCGGCGAAGACGTTGGAAAGCTCCTGCTGCCCCGCCGAGAGCACGTTCACGCACAGCACGCCATTGGCCTTGATGGCGGCGTTCTGGCCGCTGTTGCGGTTGATGCAGACCAGCAGCGTGGCGGGGTCGTCGGTCACGCTGCACACGGCGCTGGCGGTCAGCCCGGCCCGGCCGCCGGCGCCGTCGCTGGTGATCAGGCTCACCGCCGCGCCCAGGCGCGCCATGGCTTCACGGAAATCGGGGCGGGAGACGGGCATGCTGCGGGCACCTTCAGACTACGCCAGCACATGGTGCCATGCGGGCTTTCTGCAAACCACCCGGACAGGCTGTTCCAGGGGGTTCGGCGTGCCGCCCGGCCAGCCTGGGCCGGATGGCGAAAGACTGAAGCGGCGGGCGCTTCCGTCCGGCCCCCATCCCGCTATCCTGCCGGCTCCGGAACCGCGAGTCAGGATAAGCACATGCCCGAAATCACGATCCAGGCCACCGACGGCAGCGGCAGCTTCTCGGCCTACCTGGCCATGCCGAAGCAGGTGCCGGCCGGCGCGGTGGTGATGATCCAGGAGATCTTCGGCGTGAACCATGCCATGCGGTCGCTCTCCGACTGGGTGGCGGACATGGGCTTCATCGCCATCTGCCCCGACCTGTTCTGGCGCCAGGAGCCGGGCATCCAGCTCACCGATGGCAGCAAGGAGGAGTGGGACCGCGCCTTCGCCCTGATGAACGCCTTCGACCAGCAGAAGGGCATCGAGGACCTGAAGGCGACGCTGGCGGCCGTGCGCGTCATGCCCGGCTGCAACGGCAAGGCGGGCACCATGGGCTTCTGCCTGGGCGGCCGGCTCGCCTTCATGATGGCGACCGAGTCGGATGCGGATTGCAATATCTCCTACTACGGCGTCGGCATCGACGGGCTGCTGGAGGGCAAGGACCGCATCACCAGGCCGCTGCTGATGCACATCGCCGAGCTGGACAAGTTCGTGCCGGAGGCGGCCCGCAAGGCGATCCTGGCGGGTGTCGAGGGCAAGCCCGAGGTGGCGGCGCATGTCTATCCGGGGGTGGACCACGCCTTCGCCCGCATGGGCGGCCATTCCTGGGACGGGCGGGCGGCGACCATCGCCAATGGCCGCACGGCCGAGCTGCTGGCGCGCTGCCTGGGCTGAGCCCGCATCGGGGGGGGGGCGTGCCCCGCCCTCCCCTTTCCCTTCAGCCGCCGAGGTGGGCCTCGATCCAGTCGGCGCGGCGCAGGCGGTAGAGCGTGTGGCGGCGCAGCCGGTGGCCTTCCGGCAGGCGGGGGTGGCCGAAGACGCCGGCGGGGCGCATCCCGAGCCGCTCCATCAGCGACCAGGAGCGGATGTTCTCCGGCACGGTGAAGGCGACGATCTCCGCCAGCCCCAGCGGGCCGAAGCCATGCGCCAGCGCGATCCGTGCCGCCTCCTCGGCCAGGCCCTGGCGCTGGAAGGCGGTGGCGAAGCGCCAGCCGATCTCCACCGGCGGGTCGGCCGGCGCCTCCCAGGGGATGCTCTCCCAGGCAAGGCGGGCCAGGCCGCACAGGCCGATGATGCCCGGCACCCCAAGCCGCTCCACCGCCCAGAAGCCGTAGCCATGCGCATCGAGATGCGCCGCCATCCGGTCCATGAAGGCATCCGAGGCGGCGCGGTCCAGCGGGGCGGGGAAGTGGCGCATCACCGCCGGGTCGGCGTTCAGTGCGGCCAGCGCGGCGCGGTCCTCCTCCCGCCAGGGGCGGAGCCGCAGGCGCGGCGTGTGCAGGGTGGGCGGGTTCGTCGCCATGCGGTCCAGCCTAGCCCCGGCGCCGGCCGATCCGCCAGCCACCCCCCTCCCCCTCCGCCCCGAAGGGTCTATGGTGCGCGCCGGAGGAACCGGCCCATGAACCCTGAGACCCTGGAGGCTTCCCCGGAGGCCCTCGCCGCCCGCGTGCCGGACGGCGCGATGGTGGCGCTGCCGCCCGACAATTCCCTGCCCTCGGTGGCGCTGGCCAAGGCGCTGATCCGCCGCGGCGCGCGGGGCTTGCGGCTGCTGGGTGTGCCGGTCTCGGGCTTCGCCACCGACATCCTGATCGGCGCCGGCTGCGTGGCGGAGGTGCAGACCAGCGCCGTCAGCCTCGGCGAGGCCGGCTTCGCCCCCCGCTTCACCGCCGCGCTGAAGGAAGGCCGGATCACGGTGCGGGACGCCACCTGCCCGGCCATCCACACCATGCTGCAGGCGGCCGAGAAGGGCGTGCCCTTCATGCCGCTGCGCGGGCTGATCGGCAGCGACATCCTGGCCAACCGGCCGGATTGGCGCGTCATCGACAACCCCTTCGCCGGCGGCGGCGATCCTGTCGTGCTGCTGCCCGCCCTCTCCCCCGACTTCGCGCTGATCCACGCCGCGATGGCGGACCGCGAGGGCAATGTCTGGCTCGGGCGGCGGCGGGAATGCGCCACCATCGCCCATGCGGCGAAGGCCACCTTCGTCACGGTGGAGCGGCTGCACGACGGCAACCTGCTGGAGGATGAGCGCCTCGCCCCCGGCACCATCAGCGCCACCTACATCAGCGGCATCGCCCTCGCCCCGCGCGGCGCGCAGCCCGTGGCGCTGCTCGACGAATACGGCGTGGATGCCGGCTTCATCGCCGAATACGCCCGCGCCGCCCGCACCGAGGAAGGCTTCCAGGCCTGGCTGGCGCGCCACGTCACCGAGCAGCACGAGGAGGCACTGGCATGAGCGGCCCCGAGATCAAGCCCGAGGAACGCCTCGCCGCCACCCTGGCGCGGCTGATCCTGGACCCGGCCGCGCCGCCCGCGCGGCACATCGCGGTGGGCGCCGCCTCGCCCATCCCGGCCGCCGCCTGCTGGCTGGTGAAGAAGTCCGGCCACCCCGTGCGGCTCTCCCTGCTGCACAAGCGCAGCGGCAACCCCTTCACCGAGGGCTCGCGCGAGCTGTTCGACCTCACCGGGCAGGGGCGGATCGACCTGTTCTTCCTGGGCGGCGGGCAGATAGACGGGCAGGCCAACATCAACCTGATCGGCACCGGCGAATGGCCGGGCACGGGGGCGCGCTTCCCCGGCAGCTTCGGCAGCGCCTTCATGTACATGATGACGCCGCGCACCATCCTGTTCCGCGAGGAGCATTCGCCCCGCGTACTGGTGGAGAAGGTGGACAACATCTCCGCCCCCGGCCTCTCCGCCCCCGGCGTGTTCCGCCGCGGCACGGCGCAGGCGCTGGTTACCGGCCGCGCGGTGTTCCGCTTCGACCCCGCGCGCGGCCGCTTCGCGCTGGAGAGCGCCCATCCGGGCGAGGATGTCGCCAGCATCCGCGCCGCCACCGGCTTCGACTATGACGAGCCCGCCCATCTCCCCGCCACGCCGGACCCGACGCCGGAGCAGCTCGCCCTGCTGCGCGGCCCGGTGCGGGACGAGATGATCGAGACCTACCCCGAATTCTGCGCCCGGGTCTTCGGCGCAGCCGAGAAGAAGGACGCCGCCGCATGACCGATGCCCTGCCCACCAACGATTCCCCCACGGGCGCCGGCCTGGCCCGCTCCGCCGGCGCGCTGGCCGGGCTGAAGGTGATCGACCTGACCCGGGTCCTCGGCGGCCCCTACTGCACCATGATCCTCTCCGACCATGGCGCCGAGGTGATCAAGGTGGAGCCGCCGCAGGGCGACGAGGTGCGGGAATGGGGCCCCCCCTTCCAGGGCGATGCCGCCAGCTACTTCATCGGCGTCAACCGCAACAAGAAGTCGATCGCGCTCGACCTCGCCAAGCCTTCCGGCCGCGCCGTGCTGCTGCGGATGCTGGAGGATGCCGACGTGCTGGTGGAGAACTTCAAGCCCGGCTCGATGGAGAAGTGGGGGCTGGGCTACGAGGAGGTGCTGAGCAAGAAGTTCCCGCAGCTCGTGCATTGCCGCGTCTCGGGCTTCGGCGCCACCGGTCCGCGCGGCGGGCTGCCGGGCTATGACGCCATCATCCAGGCGATGGTGGGCCTCATGTCCATCAACGGCACGCCGGAGACGGCGCCAGTGCGCATGGGCACGCCGATCGTCGACCTCGCCACCGGCCTCTACTCCAGCATCGGCATCCTGATGGCGCTGCAGGAGCGGGCCCGCTCCGGCCAGGGCCAGTATGTGGACATGACGCTGCACGATTGCGGCATGGCGCTGCTGCACCCGCAGGCCGCCAACTACCTGCTGAACGACAAGCGCCCCAAGGCCACCGGCAACCCGCACCCGAACATCTCGCCCTACTCGGCCTTCAAGACGGCGACCTGCGAGATCTTCGTTGCCTGCGGCAACGACCCGGCCTTCCGCAAGTTCTGCGCCTTCCTCGGGCTGGAGGGGCTGCCGGAGGACCCGCGCTTCCGCACCAATGGCGACCGCGTGACCAACCGCGAGGCGCTGGCCGCCATCCTGGAGCAGCGCCTTTCCACCGAGGATGGCCACGACCTCTCCGACCGCCTGCTGGCCGCCGGCCTGCCCGCCGGCCCGGTGCTGAACGTGGACGAGGCGCTGGCCGCCCCGCACACCGCGCACCGCGAGATGGTGACGCAACTCGGCGAGTTCCGCGCCCTGGGTACGCCGATCAAGCTCTCCCGCACGCCGGGCGGCACGCGCGCCGCCCCGCCCGCCTTCAACCAGCATGGCGAGGACGTGCTGGCCGCGCATGGCTACAGCGCCGAGGAGATCGCCGCGCTGAAGGCGGAAGGCGTGCTGATCGAGAAGAAGAGGTAAGTCGTTCTTTTTTTAGAAAAAAGAACCAAAAAACTTTTGCCTGTTGGCGGTGCGCTGGCCGAGAGCGTGACGCCAAACTGACAAAGTCTTTTTGCTTCTTTTTCTTCAGAAAAAGAAGAATCCTCAGAAGACTTCAGATGGCCGCACTCCCCGGAGTGCGGCCATCCTCCTTTGGTTCCAGAACATCTCCCCATGAACGCGCCGCTCACCCCCCGCCAATGGGGATTGCTCCTCCTGCTCGCCCTGGCCTGGGGCGGCAGCTTCTTCTTCATGGCGGTGGCCGGGCGGGCCTGGCCGCCTTTCACCGTGGTGCTCTCGCGGGTGGTGCTGGCGTCGGCGCTGCTCTGGCTGCTGCTGGCGCTGAACCGGCAGCGCCTGCCGCTGCGCCGCCCGGTGCTGCTGGCCTGCCTCGGCATGGCGCTGCTGAACAACCTCATCCCCTTCAGCCTGATCGTCTGGGCGCAGCAGAGCATCCCGAGCAGCCTGGCCTCGGTGGTGAACGCGGCGACGCCGGTGCTGACCGCCGTGGTGGCGCATCTCGCCACGGCGGACGAGAAGCTCAGCGGCCACCGCCTCGCTGGCGTGCTGGTCGGCCTGGGCGGGGTGGCGGTGCTGGCCGGGCCAGCCGCCTTCGGCACGGGGGCGGAGCTGCCGGGCATCCTGGCGGGGCTCGGCGCCTGCCTCAGCTATGCCTGCGCCGGCGTGTGGGGCCGCCGCTTCCGGCGGATGGGCGTGCCGCCGCTGGCGGCGGCGGCCGGGCAGACCACGGCGAGCATCCTGCTCGCCCTGCCGCTGGTGCTGCTGCTGGACCAGCCCTGGCACCTGCCGCTGCCGGGGCCGGAGGTGATCCTGGCGGTGCTGGCGCTGGGGCTGATCTCCACCGGCGTGGCCTATGCGCTGTTCTTCCGCCTGCTGGCCGAGGCGGGTGCCACCAACACCGCGCTGGTGACGCAACTCGTCCCGGTCATGGCCATCCTGCTCGGCGTGCTGGTGCTGGGCGAGGCGCTGCTGCCGCGGCACCTGGCCGGCATGGCGCTGATCGCGCTCGGCTTCATGGTGCTGGATGGCCGCCTGCGGCGCCGCGCCGCTTGATCTGGCGCCCTGCGGCATCGTGCCGCTTGATCTGGCGCCCTGCGGCGCCGCGCCGCTTGATCTGGCGCAACGCGGCGCGGCGCCCGGCGCGGCAGAATGTGGGGCATGATCGCCGATTGCCTGCATGACCTGACCGCGCTTGGCCCTGGCGGGCTAGCCGCGCTGATGAGCGCGCTGTTCCTGGCGGGGCTGGCGGGGGGCGCCACGCATTGCGCCGCCATGTGCGCGCCCTTCGTGCTGGCGCAGGCGGCGGCCGTGTCGCCGCGCGCGGCGGCGGGTGGGCGGCTGGCACGGCTCGGCGGTGCGGCGCTGCTGCCCTACCACGCCGGCCGGATGCTGGGCTACGCGCTGCTGGGTGCCCTGATGGGCGGTGGCGCCGGGCTGGCAGGCGCGCTGGTGGAAGGCGGCAGCGTGCCGGGCGCACTGCGCCTGTCGCTGGCGGCGCTGCTGCTGCTGGCGGCGCTGCTGATGCTGGGCCAGGCCTCGGCCCGGCTGGCGCACGGCCTGGGCCGGTGGCTGCCGCGCCTGCCCGCCCCGCGCCTGCCGGGCTTCCTCTCGCGGCATCTCGGCGCCCTGCTGGCGGCGCCCGATGGCTGGCGCGGCGTGGCGCTGGGGCTGATGCTCTCCGCCCTGCCCTGCGGCCTGCTCTATGGCGCGCTGGCCGGCGCGGCGGCCACAGGCAGCGCGCTGGGCGGGGCGCTGGCCATGCTGGCCTTCTGCGCCGGCACGGTGCCCGCCCTGGTGGGGGTGGCGCTGCTCGGCCGCTTCTTCGGGCGGCGCAGCGGGCCCTGGCTGCGCCCGGCGGGCGCCGCGCTGTTCGGCCTCAACGCGCTGATGCTGGCGGCGCTGGCCTGGCGGCTGGTGCAGGCACCGCTTTCTTAGGATTTCTTTACCCGCCGCCCCCGACTCTCCCGCCCGACGCCATGGCAGGAGGGAGGGGAGCTTGGCACTGCTGGTCTCCGGCGAGGTTCCGAACACCATCCTGGAGAATGGCCGCCCCGGCGACTGGGTAGCGACACTCAACCTCTCCGGCATCGTCAACCCGCTGGAGGTGCGGCTGATCGGCGAGTCGGCCCGCCTGTTCGAGGCGACGCTCGACCGGCTGACCGGCACCGTCACCATCGTGCCCGCCATGGTCTTCGACCGCGAGGCCGAGGCCAGCGCCACGAACCCCGTCTTCCGGTTCGGTCTTTCCGTGCGCACGGAAAGTGGCTGGCAGGACGCGACGCAGAGCTGGTCCGTCACGCTGCTGGGGATCGACGACGCGCCACCCCGGCGCCTGCTCTTCGCTTCCGGCGGATCGGTGCTGGAGACGGATGTGGGCGGCGTCATCGGCCGGCTGCAAGGCTATGATTCCGACACCGACATCCGCAGCCTGACCTATGAGGTGGCCTGGCCGGACTCCGCCCTGTTCGAGGTGGTGGGCGACGTGCTGAAGCTGCGCGACGGGGTGGATTTGCTGCGCGAGGGCGGCACCACCCGCCCGGTGATGATCACCGTCTCGAACGGCCGACAGGATGCCAGCTTCCTGATGGATGTCGTGGTGATCGACGCCACCACCGTGGACACCACGCCCGCCCCTCCCGCCATCGAGCCGCCACCGCCGCCACCGCCGCCTCCGCCACCGCCGCCGCCGCCGCCACCGCCGCCGCCGCCGCCACCGCCTCCGCCGCCGCCTCCGCCGCCGCCACCGCCTCCGCCACCACCGCCTCCGCCACCACCGCCTCCGCCGCCGCCGCCACCTCCTCCGCCACCGCCGCCTCCGCCACCACCGCCACCGCCGCCTCCGCCACCACCGCCGCCTCCGCCACCGCCGCCTCCGCCACCGCCACCACTGCCGGAACCCGGTTCTCCGGCGCTGCCTGACCAGCCGCCACCGCCAGATGTGCAGAACACCCTGCACATCGTGGCGCAGGCCGCGCCGGCGCTGTTGAACAGCTTCAAGCTGGTCTGGCAGGCGGAGCACACCGGCGTCACCGCAGGAGGCGAGGCCCATGCCTCGCTCTCCTCCGGCGGGCTGCTGTGGCTATCGGCCGAGGATCAGCGGCGGCTGCAGGCCGGCCTCGCCCAGTTCGAGGCGCCGCCCGATGCTTCCTACCTGCTGGATTTCGGCGGCACGGGCGAGGAGCGGAGAATCCTTGTCTGGGTGGCCGGCAGCGAGCCCGAGGCAGAGCTTGGCAGCCTGCTGCACGGCCTGCTCCGCCACCGCGAGGCGCTGGAGCAGCTCAGCCTGCCCAATGGCGGCAAGCTGCTCGAGGCCCTGCAGGCCCTGGCACAGGACAAGCCCGCGGGCGCGGCCTCGCTGGACCTGAAGCTGCTGGCGCCCCTCTCGCCCGCCGCCGGCCTCTCAGGCCCCCTGCAGCCGGAGAAGATGATCGCCGCCCTGTACGACACGGTGCTGAACCGTGCGCCCTCCATTCCCGATCTGGCCCACTGGATGGGCCATGCGGGCGACGGGCCGGCCGAGGCATGGGAGGTGGCGCAGGCGCTGCTGGAAAGCCCCGAATTCCTCGCCCTCCACGCCGGGGAGAGCGACCGCGACTTCGTGGCCAGCCTCTACCGCAACACCCATGAGCGGGACCCCGCCCCCGAGATCGTGAACCACTGGAGCGAGCTTCTCGGCAGCCACGCGCTGGACCGGGTGGAGCTGGTGCTGCGGCTGGCCCTGCCGCCGGAGGAAGGCTTCGCCCTGCGCTGACGGGGCAGGCCGATACACAGGGTCACTTGCGACTAATTCTTACTTTCGGCAATCTGGCCCGACACCCTCTTGCCACCAGGGAGACCCGACCGCCATGGCTACTCACGGCCTGCCCACCTGGCCCTGGACCGACGCGCATGTCGACGCCCTCCCCGTGCCCGAGGCGCTGCTGCTGGAAGGCATGCGCCGCTGGTCCTGCGCCACGCGCCGCGGGCTGGCCGGCCTGCCCGAGGCACGGCTGCCCTTCATCGCCGAGAATGTGGCGGCGGCCGCGCCGGCGCTGGACGCGGTGATGCGCCTGGGCGGGCACCGTTTCGCGATGGGGGAAACCGTGCATCCGGCCCTCATGGGAGATGAGCCCGCCCTGCTGCTGGCCTTCGCCCTGGCACAGCGTGGCCCGCGGCGGGAGGCGCTGGCCGCCTTTCTCCGCCTGCTGCCACCGGCCGGCGCCTATGCCGCCATGGGTCCGGCGATCGGCCTTTCCCTGAGCTTCCGCCGCGCCGGGCTGCTGCTGGCCAACCCGCTGCGTGGATAAAAAAAGCGCGCCACCGGCGCGCTTTTCCCGACAAGGGCCAAAGGCCCGGGCGCCGCCTCAGTCCTGGCGGCCCCAGGCGATGCGTCCGGCCGTGCCGCAGGCCTCGCACACCGGCTTCCACTGCGCGTGCACCTTGCCGCACTGGCCGCAACGCCAGCGCGGCTCCTGCGGCGCGGCCGTGGCGGCGCGCAGCCACTTGGCCTCGGCGGCGCGGGCCACCGGGCTGTCGCCATGCTCCAGCTGCTCCAGCTCCACCAGCATCAGGTAGGCGCGGGCATCGGCCTCGCCGGACTCCACCAGCGCCTCCAGCTCGCTGCGGGTGCGGCCGGTCAGGCTGGCCTGCAGCGCCACGCGGGCCAGCAGCAGCCGGCTCTCCGCATGGGTGCGGTTGCGGCTGACCAGCGCCTCGGCCAGCTTCACCCGCGCCAGCGGGTCCGCCTCGCCCTCCAGATAGGCCTCGGCCACCTGCGGGTGCGGCGCGGCGGCCCAGCCCTGCTCCAGCACCGCCTTGGCGCGGCGCGGGCTGCCATTGGCGGCCATGCGCTTCGCATGCGCCAGCACGGCGGGGGTGAAGCCGGGGTCGGCCTGGAAGGCCTGGCGCTCCAGCTCGGCGGCACGCTCGGCGTCCGGCTCCTGGCTGGCGGCGGCCATGGCGAGCGGCGCGCGCGGCGTCTCCGGCGCGGCCAGGGTCAGCGCCTCGCGCCAGTCCTGGGTGCGCAGCGCCAGCACGGCGCGCTCCTCGCGCAGCCAGGCGGCGCCGGGGTGGGCGGCCTCGGCCTCGCGCGCCAGCGCCTGGGCGGCGGGCCAGTCCTTGCGCTGGATGGCCTGCCGCAGCAGGCCGCGCAGGCCGATGAAGCGGGCATCCTCGCGCTTGGCCAGCGCCTGGAAGGCCTCGGTGGCGGCCTCCTCACGCCCGGCCATGCGCTCGGCCTCGGCGGTCAGCAGCAGCAGCTGCGGCGTGTCGCCCAGCAGGGTGCGGGCCTTGCGGACCTCGCTGCGCGCCGCGTCGGCCGAGCCGGCGGCGAGGGAGACGAGGGCGCGGGTCAGCACCGCGTCGCCCTGCTCCCGCCGGCGCGCGGCGCGGCGGGCGCGGGCGCGGGCCGGCCAGCCGATCAGCGCGCGCAGCCCCACCAGCAGCCCGTGCAGCACCAGGAACAGCACGACGAGGCCGATCAGCAGCACCGGCAGCGAGATGCCGATGAACATGTCGCCCACCCGCAGCTCCACCGACCCGCCCAGGCGCATCAGCCCCCAGGCGATGGCAACGGCGACGAGGCTGAGCAGCAGCAGCCCGATGGCGCGGCGCATCAGCCCTGCCCCCCGCTGCGCAGCTCGCCGAGCGCGCCGCGCGCGGCGACGAGGCCGCGCGCCTGCTCCAGCCAGGAATTCATCGGCGCCCGCACCGGCTCGGGCAGGCCCTCGATGCGGCGGATGGCGGCCGGCAGGTCGCCGGCCTCCAGGGCGCGGCGGGCCGCCTCCAGCTCGCCGCTCACCGAATCGCCCCACACCACGTTCTCGCCACGGCGGACGGTGACGAGGTTGCCGAGGCGGCTGGCGGCGGATTCCCACACGCTCTGGCCCTCATTGGCGGGCTCGGCCTTGGCGCGGGCGGCGCGGGCGGCATCCTCGAAGGAGAGGCGCAGCGCGGCCTCGGTGGGCGGCGCGTTCTCGGCGTAGCGCCGCAGCGCGGCGGGTGCCTCGCCGCCCAGGCCGGACAGGGCCTGGCCGAGCGGGCGGCCCGCCTCCAGGGCGGTCTCCACCCCGGCGCTGGCGATCAGCCGCGACAGGCGCTGCTCGGCATTGGCCAGACGGCTCTCGCGCGCCTCGAGGGCGGAGAAGCGCTCATCCAGCGCCTTCTCGCGCGCCGCGGCCCGCTCCTGCGCCGCCGCCTCGGAGGCGGCGATGCGCTGGCGCATGGTCTCCTCCACCGCCGCGAAGCGCGGGCCGAGCGCCGCCTCGGCGGCGGCCACGCGCTGGGCGATCTGCGCCTCGGCGCCGCTGATGCGCTGGGAGAAGGCGCGCTCGGCCTCCTCGATGCGGGCATTGGCGGCGCGCTCCACCGCCTCGCGGTCGCTGCGCTGGCTCTGCACCTGCTCGCGCAGCGCGCCCACGGTCTGCCGGGTCTCACTGAGGCCGGATTCCACGGCGCCGAGGCGCTGCCCGGCCTGGGCCAGCGGCCCGCTCTCCAGCGCCTGCAGGCGCTGCGGCAGCGGCTGCAGGGCGCGCAGCTGCTCCTGCACCGGCTGCAGCGCGGAGAGGCGCTGCTCCAGCGCCTCCACGCGGGCGGGCTCCACCGAGGGCCCCGGCCGGTTGGCCAGGCTGATGCCGATGGCCAGCAGGGCGGCCACGCCGCTCACCGCGGCGATGGGCAGGGCCAGATGCTCCAGGCGGCCACGCGCCGGAGCGGTGGGCGCGGGCGGGGCGGAAGGATTGGTCATGCGTGGGGGGGAGCTGTCCTGCGGGGTGGCGGGGCGGGGCGGCGTGGGCACAGGCGGAATCACCGTCTCCTGGGTGGTGGCCTCGGCCCGGGGCGCGGGCTTCTGCGGCGGCGTGGCCGGCGGGGCGGAGGGCGCGGGTGCGATGGGCGTGCTGCCGCCCGGGGCGGCGGATGGGCTGGCGCCGGCCCTGCCGGCAGATAGGCTGGAGCCGGCCCCGCCGGCGGATGGGCTGGAGCCGGCCCCGCCGGCGGGTGGGCTGGAGCCGGCCCCGCCGGCGGGTGCGGCGGCCGGGGAAGCGGCTGATGGAGCGGGCGGGGCCGGGGGCGCGTCGGCCGCAGGCGGCGGGACGTGCGGCGCGGCGGCGGAAGGAGCGCCCGGCGCAGCGGCGGCGGGCGTGGACGAAGCCGGAGTAGATGAAGCCGGGGTGGCAGGGGGCGGGACAGGGGCGGCCTGGGGGGCCGCATCCGGCGCGGGCTTCGCGGCCGGGTTGATGCCGCTGAAGGCACGCGGCGTCACGGTCGGGTTCTCGCGGCCGGGCTTTCCCTTGGCGGGCGGGGTGTTGCGGCTGCCCGTCACCGGCTCACCCTTGGGGCTGTCTTTCGGCGTGTCGGTCATTCTCTCTCCTGCCCCTCGCTCTCCGGTTCTGGCAATCCGCCCGGCGAGGCGCCGGGGGGCGCCGCGTCCGGCCACGCCCCGGGCGGCCGGCCCAGCAGGGCCAGCAGCGCCGGAAGCTCCGGCACCGGGGTAGCATGGATCGCTCGCCATGGCATTCCCGCGAGCGCCGCCGCAATACGTGGTGAAAGCGCGAACGCCACGCTCTCCCGCACGGTTTCCACAAGGCCCGCGCGGCGCAGCAGGAAGTGGGTGTGGCGGGCCGAGCGCGGCGAGAGGAACAGCGCCCCGCGCACCGCCCCGGCGCGCAGTGCCGCCACCGTCTCCTCCGGCAGGGCGGCGGCCGGGCGCGCCGCGTAGACGACGCGGCGCCGCACGGCGAAGCCCGCGGCGCGCAGGGCCGCCGCGAGCGCGGCGCCATAGCCCTGCCCCACCGCCAGCAGCAGCGGGCCGGCCCGCGGGTCCAGCCGCGCCACCGCCAGCCGCGCCAGCGAATCGGCATCGCCGGCGGCCGCCTCGACCTGGCGGAAGCCGGCGCGGCGTGCCTCCTCGGCCGTGCCGTCGCCCACCGCCAGCACGGGGCAGGCCATGAGGCGGTCCTTCTCCGGCCAGCCGGCCAGGGCGCGGGCGCTGGCGCGGCTCGGCAGCAGGGTGGCCTGGGCGGGGCGGCCGCCCCCGGCGGTCAGCGGCAGGGCGGGCGGCGGCAGCGGGGCCAGCACCAGCGCGGGCGCCGCCAGCGGGCGCCAGCCCAGCGCCGCCACGGCGGCGGCGGTCTCGGCGCAGCCGGGCTCCGGCCGCGTCACCAGGATGGCGGGCGCCTCCCGCACGGGGCTAGCCGATGAAGATGTCGGCGGGGCTGTCGGCGCGCAGCCCTTCGCCCAGCTCGCGGCCCAGCCGCCCGGCATCGGCGGCGGCGCCGTGGATGCTGCGCTTGAGCAGGAAGCTGCCATCGGGGCGCGCCACCAGCCCGGTCAGGTGCAGCTCGCCATTCGGCAGCAGCCGCGCATGGCCCCCGATCGGCGTGCGGCAGGAGCCGTCGAGCGCCGCCAGCAGCGCCCGCTCGGCACGGGACACGGCGCGCGCGGATCGGTCCTCGATGCCGGAGAGCAGCTCGTGCAGCTCCTCATCCGCCGCGCGCACGGTGATGCCGACGATGCCCTGGCCGGCGGCCGGCACCATCGCCTCGGCGTCCAGCACCACGGAGGCGCGGTCGGCCATCTCCAGCCGCTTCAGCCCGGCCAGGGCCAGCAGCGTGGCATCGGCCTCGCCGGCGGCGAGCTTGGCCAGGCGCGAGCCGACATTGCCGCGGATCATCTGCACCTGCAGGTCGGGCCGCGCGTGCAGCAGCTGCGCCTGGCGGCGCAGGCTG
Source organism: Teichococcus aestuarii (assembly GCF_003116135.1). Lineage (GTDB taxonomy): Bacteria > Pseudomonadota > Alphaproteobacteria > Acetobacterales > Acetobacteraceae > Pseudoroseomonas > Pseudoroseomonas aestuarii. The sequence continues at coordinate 282,925 of NZ_PDOA01000003.1, forward strand.
GCGGTGCCGATGCGCGCGCCCGTGGGCAGCGCCGCATAGGGGTCGGCGGCATCGACGGCCGGGCAGTTGGGCCCGAGGATCAGCGTGTCCCGCGCATCCTCGCGCTTCAGCGTGCAGGCCAGCACGATGCCGGGGGGCAGCTCGGTCTCCAGATCCTTCAGGCTGTGCACGGCGAAATCGATCCGCCCGTCCAGCAGCGCCTCGTGGATCTCCTTGGCGAAGAGGCCCTTGCCGCCGATATCCGCCAGGCGCTTGTCCTGGATGCGGTCGCCCGAGGTGGTGATGACATGCTCCTCGAAGGCCTTGGCGTTGCGCAGCACGGGGCAGAAGCGCAGCAGCAGGTCGAGGAAGGTGCGGGTCTGCCACAGCGCCAGCGGCGAGCCGCGGGTGCCGACGCGCAGCGGCAGCGGCCGCCGCGCATGGGGCTTCACCGGCGCGCCCTGGCGCAGCGTTCCAGGCGCATGGCCCGGCGCATGGCCCGGCGGGGGCGCGGCACCGGGGTGGGAACCCGCCGGGAGGCCGCCGCCCATCCGGGTATCGGCCGGGGCGGCGACGCGGGCATAAGCGGAAGCGCCCACCGCGGCAGACGGCAGGACGGGGTGGGCAAGGGACATGCGGGCGTCATAGAACCACCGCCCGGCATTGGGGAAGGCAAGAACGGATGCAATCGGCGCCTATCAGAGGTCCGGTCCTGGGTTTGGAGGCGAGTTGCGACGAGACCGCCGCCGCGATCCTGGCACCGGACGGCACCATCCTGGCGGAAGCGGTGCGCAGCCAGCTGGCCGAGCACACCCCCTTCGGCGGCGTGGTGCCCGAGATCGCGGCGCGTGCCCATCTCGCCCATCTCCCGGCCCTGGCGGCGCAGGTGATGGGCCAGGCGGGCGTGGCGCCGGCCGATCTGGGCGGCATCGCCGCCACGGCGGGGCCGGGGCTGATCGGCGGGCTGATCGTCGGCGCCAGCTTCGGCAAGGGCATGGCGATCGCCCACGGCCTGCCCTTCGTCGCGGTGAACCACCTGGAGGGGCATGCGCTGACGGCGCGGCTCCCGGGCGTGGTCGAGGGCGGGGTGGAATTCCCCTACCTGCTGCTGCTGCTCTCCGGCGGGCATTGCCAGTGCGTGGCGGTGGAGGGGCTGGGCCGCTACCGCCGCCTCGGCTCCACGCTGGACGACGCGGTGGGCGAGGCCTTCGACAAATCGGCCAAGCTGATGGGCCTGCCCTGGCCCGGCGGCCCGGCCCTGGAGAAGCTGGCCGCCAGCGGCGACCCGATGCGCTACCCCCTGCCCCGCCCGATGCTCGGCCGCCCCGGCTGCGATTTTTCCTTCAGTGGCCTCAAGACCGCCGTGGCGCAGATGGTGCCGAAGCTGGAGACGGAGCAGGACCGTGCTGACCTCGCCGCCGCCTTCCAGCGCGTGGTCGCCGCCGTGCTGGCGGACCGGGCGCGCAACGCCCTGGCCATGCTGCCCAATGCCACTTGTGGGGGGGCCACCGCCATGGTGGTGGCGGGCGGCGTGGCGGCCAACCAGGGGGTGCGCGCCGCGCTCTCGGCCGAGGCGGCGCGCGCCGGCCTGCCGCTGGTGGCGCCGCCGATCCGGCTCTGCACGGACAATGCGGTGATGATCGCCTGGGCCGGCATCGAGCGGCTGCGCGCCGGCCTCACCGAGCCGCTGGACTTCGCCCCGCGCCCGCGCTGGCCGCTGGCCGAGCTCTCGGCGGAACCGACCGGGGAGCGCGCCGCGTGAACTACCGCCACGCCTTCCATGCCGGCAACTTCGCCGACTGCATGAAGCACGCCCTGCTGGTCCTGCTGATCCGCCGCCTCGCCGCCAAGGACAAGCCCTTCCGGGTGCTCGACACCCATGCCGGCATCGGCGCCTACGACCTCTCCGGCTCCGAGGCGGAGCGCACAGGGGAGTGGCGGCGCGGCGTCGGCCGGCTGCTCGGCCTCACCGAGGGGCCGCTGGCCGACTGGCTGGCGCTGGTGCGCAACGCCGGCTTCCCGCCGCGCTACCCCGGCAGCCCCTCGCTGGTGCGGATGATGCTGCGGCCCAATGACCGCCTCGTGCTGTGCGAGCTGCACGAGGAGGACCACGCGACCCTTCGCACCCTGTTCCGCGGCGACCCGCAGACCGCCGTGCACAAGCGCGACGCCTGGGAGGCGCTGACCGGCCTCACCCCCTTCGCCGAGAAGCGCGGGCTGGTGCTGGTGGACCCGCCCTTCGAGGTGGAGGGCGAGTTCGAGCGCATGGCGGAAGGGCTGGCCCTGGTGGCGCACCGCTTCCGCGCCGGGGTGCAGGCGCATTGGTATCCCATCAAGCACCGCGCGCCGGTGCGCGTCTTCCACACGGCGCTGGCCGAGAGCGGGGTGCGCGACATCCTCGCCTGCGAGCTGTGGCTGCGCGAGCCGACCGACCCGCAGCGGCTGAACGGCTGCGGCCTGGTGGTGGTCAACCCGCCCTGGCGCTTCGAGGAGGAGGCTCGCGCCATCCTCGAAGCATTGCTGGAGCATCTGGGCGAGGGCGAGCCGGGCCAGGGCTGCTCCGTCACCCGCATCGCCGAGGAATGAGCATGCGCCGCATCGCCGTGATCGGTGCCGGGGCCTGGGGAACGGCGCTGGCCATCCAGGCCGCGCGCGCGGGGGCCGCCGTCACGCTCTGGGCGCGTGACCCCGCCCGCGCCGCGGCCATGCAGGCGGCGCGCGAGAACGCCGCCCACCTGCCCGGCCACCGCCTGCCGGAGGCCATTGCCGTCACCGCCGACCCGGCCACCACGCTGGCGGGGGCGGAGCTGGCCCTGCTGGTGGTGCCGGCGCAGCACATGGCCCGCGTGCTGGAAGGGTTCCCCGCCGCGCTTCCCCCCGTGCTGGTGGCGGCCAAGGGCGTCACCGCCGAGGGGCATCGCCTGCCGCTGGAGACGCTGGCCCTGGTGCGTCCCGGCCTGCCGGCGGGGGTGCTCACCGGCCCCAACTTCGCTGCCGAGGTAGCCGCCGGCCTGCCCGCCGCCGCCGTGGTGGCCGGGCTGCCACCCGCTCTGCGCGAGCAGGCCATCGCGGGCCTCGCCACCGCCGCCTTCCGCCTCTACGGGCAGGATGACGCGGTGGGGGCGCAGGTGGGGGGCGCGGCCAAGAACGTCATCGCCATCGCCGCGGGCGCCGTCATGGGCGCCGGGCTCGGCGAGAATGCCCGCGCCGCGCTGGTGACGCGCGGCATCGCCGAGATCGGGCGGCTCGCCCTGGCGCTGGGCGGGCGGGCGGAGACGGTGGCCGGCCTCTCCGGCCTTGGCGACCTGCTGCTGACCTGCACCGGCCCCGGCAGCCGCAATTTCTCGCTTGGCTTTGCCCTGGGCCAGGGGCGGCACCTGGCCGACATCCTGGCGGAGCGGAACAGCGTGACGGAGGGCGTGGCCACCGCCCCGGCCCTGCTCGCCCGTGCCCATGCTGAGGGGGTGGAGATGCCCATCGCCGCCGCCGTGGCCGCCGTGCTGGCGGGCGAGGCGGACGTGGCCGGTGCGGTGACGCAACTGATGACGCGGCCCCTGCGGCATGAAGGGGGGTAGGTTGGGGAAGGAATTCCCCAAACCCCTTCTTTTTTCTGATCTGTTTTCGAATCTGGCCGATAGAAAAAAGAAGGGGTTCCAGGGGAATTCATTCCCCTGGCCTTCTCTCCTCCATCTGGCCGATGCCCGCCCGTTGAATCCCCCCGCCATCCCTGCCATGAGGCAGCGCCTTTCCCGCCCGGCGCGGGCAACCCGAACAACCAAGGTGCTGCGGTGAAGGCTGCGTCCGGCGCGACGGCGCGAGACCAGGATTTCGAGATCTTCCTCGCCACGGTGCCCGGGCTGGAGCCGGCGCTGTTCGAGGAGGTGCGCGGCAAGGGCTTCCGGCAGCCCCGCGTGGTGCCGGGCGGCGTCACCCTGCGCGGCGGCTGGCCGGAGGTGTGGCGGGCCAATCTCTGGGTGCGCGGCGCCAGCCGCGTGCTGGCGCGGCTCGCCGCCTTCCGCGCCGTGCATTTCGCGCAGCTCGACGACCGCGCGCGCCAGGTGCCCTGGGCCGATGTCCTGCGGCCAGAGGTGCCGTTCCGGGTGGAGGCCTCCTGCGCCGGCTCCCGCCTCTACCATTCCGACGCCGTGGCCCAGCGCATCGAGACCGCCATCCGCGAGACGCTGGGCGCGACGCCCTCGCCGGAGGCGGCGGTGGTGGTGCGGGCGCGGCTGGAGAACGACCTCTGCACCCTCAGTGTCGACACCTCGGGCGAGTTGCTGCACCGGCGCGGCTACAAGGCGGAGGTCAACCGAGCGCCGATGCGGGAGACGCTCGCCGCGCTGTTCCTGCGCGCCTGCGGCTATGACGGCGCCGAGCCGGTGCTCGATCCGATGTGCGGCTCCGGCACCTTCGTCATCGAGGCGGCGGAGATCGCGGCGCGGCTCAACCCGGGCCGCCACCGCGCCTTCGCCTTCGAGCAGCTCGCCACCTTCGACGAGGATGCCTGGCAGCGGATGCGCGCGGTGCGGAGCGAGCGCGTGCCGGCCTTCCGCTGCCATGGCAGCGACCGCGACGCCGCCGCCGTGGCCATGAGCCGCGCCAATGCCGGGCGTGCCGGGGTCGCCGACCACACGGAGTTCCGCCACTGCACGGTCAGCGAGGCGGTGCCGCCCGAGGGGCCGCCGGGGCTGGTCATCGTCAACCCGCCCTATGGTGCCCGCATCGGGGACAAGGCGAAGCTGGCGGCCCTCTACCGCGCCCTGGGGCAGGTGCTGACGAGCCGCTTCACGGGCTGGCGCGTCGGGATCGTCACCAGCGAGCCGAAGCTCGCCCATGCGACGGGGCTGCCCTTCCTGCCCGGCGGCCCGCCGGTGCCGCATGGCGGGCTGCGCGTGTCGCTGTTCCGGACGGCGCCGCTGGGCTGAGGGCGCCCCTCACTCGGCGCGCAGCGCGGCGCCGGCGGCGAGCGGGGCCAGCGGCAGGGCGGCGGCGGTGAGCGCGCCCAGCAGCAGCAGGAAGGGCCGTACCGCCACCCCGCCCGCCGCCGCCTCGATCCCCGCCGCGCCGAAGATCATGGCCGGGATGGCCAGCGGCAGCACCAGCAGCGGCAGCAGCACGCCGCCGCGCCGGGCGCCCAGCGTCAGCGCCGCCCCCGCCGTGCCGAGCAGCGAGAGGAACAGCGTCGCCAGCCCCAGCACCAGCACCGCCACGCCCCAGGCTGCCTCGGGCAGGTTCAGCATGGCGGCGGCGATGGGGGTGGCCAGCAGCAGCGGCGCGCCGGTGGTCAGCCAGTGGGCCAGCGCCTTGGCCAGCGCGATCTCGAAGCCCGAGAGGCCGCTGAGCAGGAGCTGGTCGAGCGAGCCGTCCTCCGCCTCGGCGCCGAACAGCCGGTCCAGCGGCAGCAGGGCGGCGAGCAGGGCGGCGGCCAGCAGCGCGCCGGGGGCGAGCCGCGCCAGCGCCTCCGGCGCCGGCCCCACGCCAAAGGGGAACAGCGCCGTCACCAGCAGGAAGAACAGCATGGCCGCCAGCGTGTCGGCCGGGTGGCGGAAGGCGAGCAGCAATTCCCGCCGCAGCAGCGCGGTCATTCCAGCCCCCAGGGCTGCTGTTCCAGGCGCAGTTCCCCGGCGCCGTCCAGCGGCAGCGGCACATGGGTGGCGGCCACAACGGCGCCGCCCGCCGCGCGGTGCCGCGCCAGCAGCGCGCCGAAGCGGGCGATGGCGGCGGCATCCAGCCCCACCGTCGGCTCGTCCAGCAGCCAGAGCGGCACGGGCGCCAGGGCGAGGCGGGCCAGCGCCAGCCGCCGCCGCTGCCCGGCCGAGAGCAGCCGCGCCGGCAGCCCGGCCAGCGGCGCGAGATCCACCGCCTCCAGCGCCGGCTCCACCGCGCCGCCCCAGCAGCGCGCCCAGAAGCGCAGGTTCTCGACCACCGAGAGGCCGGGCTTCAGCGCCTCGGCATGGGCCAGGTAGCGCAGCCGCGACTCGGGGCCCTCGGCCAGGGCCGCGGCGCCGCTCCAGCGCAGGCTGCCCTCGGCCAGCGGCACCAGCCCGGCCAGGGCGCGCAGCAGGGTGGACTTGCCCGCGCCGTTGGCGCCGGTCAGCACCAGGGCCTGCCCCGCCTCCAGGTTGAAGGACAGGCCGGCGAACACCACCCGCCCGCCCCGCTCCACCGCCAACGCATTCGCTTCCAGCACGGCACCTCACACCCCCGCCCGCCGATGGACCGTGGCCGCTCCCCGTGTAATAAGCGGCAGCGTTCGCAGCAAATATTGAGGGGACCCCGGACCATGCGGATGATCGGGCAGGATAGCCTGAAGGCGCGTCGCTCCCTGACGGTGGACGGCAAGGTTTACCACTACTTCAGCCTGCCCGAGGCGGCGAAGAGCATCGGCGATGTCAGCCGCCTGCCCTTCAGCCTGAAGGTCCTGCTGGAGAACATCCTCCGCTTCGAGGATGGCCGCAGCTACTCGGTGAAGGACGCCGAGGCGGTGGCCGAGTGGGTGAAGGAAGGCCGCAGCGAGAAGGAAGTGCCCTTCCGCCCCGCCCGCATCCTGATGCAGGACTTCACCGGCGTGCCCGCCGTGGTCGACCTCGCCGCAATGCGCGACGGCATCACCAAGCTCGGCGGCGACCCGAAGCGCGTGAACCCCCTGGTTCCCGTCGATCTGGTCATCGACCACTCGGTGATGGTGGACGTCTCCGGCAGCGCCTCCTCGCTGCAGAAGAACGTCGACATCGAGTTCGAGCGCAATGGCGAGCGCTACGAGTTCCTGCGCTGGGGCCAGGAGGCGTTCAACAACTTCCGCGTCGTCCCCCCCGGCACCGGCATCTGCCACCAGGTGAACCTGGAATACCTGGCGCAGGGCGTCTGGACCGCCACCGACGGCGACGACACCTTCGCCTACCCCGACAGCTGCTACGGCACCGACAGCCACACCACCATGGTGAACGGCCTCGGCGTGCTGGGCTGGGGCGTCGGCGGCATCGAGGCGGAGGCGGCCATGCTGGGCCAGCCGATCGCCATGCTGATCCCCGACGTCATCGGCTTCAAGCTGCACGGCAAGCTGCGCGAGGGCGTGACCGCCACCGACCTGGTGCTGACGGTGACGCAGATGCTCCGCAAGAAGGGCGTCGTCGGCAAGTTCGTCGAGTTCTACGGCCCGGGCCTGGCCGACATGGCGCTGGCCGACCGCGCCACCATCGGCAACATGGCCCCCGAATACGGCGCCACCTGCGGCATCTTCCCGGTCGACGAGGTGACGCTGGACTACCTGCGCCTTTCGGGGCGCGACGAGCACCGCATCAACCTGGTGCGCGAGTACTACAAGGCGCAGGGCATGTTCGCCGATTCCAGCATGCCGGAGCCGGTGTTCACCGACACGCTGGAGCTGGACATGGCGACGGTGGTGCCGTCCATGGCCGGCCCGAAGCGCCCGCAGGACCGCGTCTCGCTCGACAACGCCGCCCCCGCCTTCGCCAAGGAGCTGGCCTCCGGCAACCTCGGCGTGCCCGGCGACAAGGCCGATTTGCGCGTGCCGGTGGCCGGCGCCAACTACGACCTCGGCCATGGCGACGTGGTGATCGCCGCCATCACCTCCTGCACCAACACCTCGAACCCCTACGTTCTGGTGGCGGCGGGGCTGGTGGCCAAGAAGGCCAACGCGCTGGGCCTGAAGCCCAAGCCCTGGGTCAAGACCTCGCTCGCCCCCGGCTCCCAGGTGGTGACGGACTACCTGAACAAGGCCGAGCTGAGCGAGCACCTCGACGCGCTGGGCTTCCAGACGGTGGGCTATGGCTGCACCACCTGCATCGGCAATTCCGGCCCGCTGCCGGACCCGATCGTGGACGCGATCGAGGACAACAAGCTGGTCGCCGTCTCGGTGCTGTCGGGCAACCGCAACTTCGAGGGCCGCGTGCACCAGAACGTGCGCGCCAACTACCTGGCCTCGCCGCCGCTCGTCGTCCTCTACGCGCTCGCCGGCTCCATCACGCTGGACGTGACGACGCAGCCGATCGGCACCGGCAAGGACGGCCAGCCGGTCTATCTGAAGGACATCTGGCCGACGCAGAAGGAGGTGAACGACACGGTCTCCGCCGTCGTCACCCGCGAGATGTTCCAGTCCCGCTATTCCGACGTCTTCAAGGGCCCGGAGCAGTGGCAGGCGATCCGCGTCGATGCCGGGTCGGACACCTACAAGTGGAACGGCGGCTCCACCTACGTGCAGAACCCGCCCTATTTCGAGGGCATGGACGCCGAGCCGAAGCCGATCGCCTCGGTGCAGGGCGCCCGCGTGCTGGCCAAGCTGGGCGACTCGATCACCACCGACCACATCAGCCCGGCCGGCAACATCAAGAAGACCTCCCCCGCCGGCGAGTATCTGGGCGAGCACCAGGTGCGGCAGGCGGACTTCAACAGCTACGGCGCCCGCCGCGGCAACCATGAAGTGATGATGCGCGGCACCTTCGCCAACATCCGCATCAAGAACGAGATGGTGCCCGGCATCGAGGGCGGCATCACGAAGCACCAGCCCTCGGGCGAGGTGATGCCGATCTACGACGCGGCCATGCGCTACAAGGCCGAGGGCACGCCGCTCGTTATCTTCGGCGGCAAGGAATACGGCACCGGCTCGTCGCGCGACTGGGCGGCCAAGGGCACCTTCCTGCTGGGCGTGAAGGCCGTCATCACCGAGAGCTTCGAGCGCATCCACCGCTCGAACCTGGTCGGCATGGGCGTGCTGCCGCTGGTGTTCAAGCCGGGCGAGAACCGCGAGACGCTGGGCCTGACCGGCGAGGAGACCATCGACATCCTGGGCCTTGAGGAGCTGAAGCCCCGCATGGTGCTGGACCTCGTCATCCATCGCCCGGACGGCACCACCACCACCACCCAGGTACAGTGCCGCGTCGATACGGCCGATGAGGTCGAGTACTACAAGAATGGCGGCATCCTGCACTACGTGCTGCGCAACATGGCCAAGGCCGCCTGAGGCCGCGCCGGGCGGCGGGGGCGGTGGCGCAAGCCCCGTCCCTCCGGGCGGCAGGCAGGAAAAGGGCGCGTCCCCGGGCGGGGGCGCGCCCTTTCCGCGTTCAGGGGGCGGGCGGCTTCAGTTCTCCGGCCGCTGCATGCGCAGCGGCCCGAAGAGTGGCGCGTTCCAGGGCAGGGCCATCAGGCCCCGCAGCATGTTGCGGGCGGTGAGAGGCCGCTGGCGGGTGGTCCAGTTCATGGGAATGTCTCCTCTGCTGCGCGATGCTGTCGAGTATCGTTCCCAATGGTGAAGCCTTCCTGAATTGCCCCTGAACTGCGGGCCATCTGGCCAAAAAGCCATCCGCCAGCCATGTCGCCCCGCAACCGCCCCGCTCAGGCCGCGTTCGGGCGCTGGAGAACCCCCCTGCCCATGCGCGCCACCCTGCTGCTGAACCCCCGCTCCGGCACGCTGCTGGGCGAGCCCGGACTCGCCGAGGCCCTGCCGGAAGCGCTGCGCCGCGCCGGCTTCGACCTCACCGTCATCGCCCCCGACGCGGCGCCGGACCTGCCCGGCCGCATCGCCCTGGCGCTGGAGACGGCCCCCGAGGCCCTCATCATCGGCGGCGGCGACGGCACCATCCGCAGCGCCGCCGCCGCGCTGCGCGGCACCGGCGTGGCGCTCGGCGTGCTGCCGCTCGGCACCATGAACCTGCTGGCCCGCGACCTCGGCCTGCCGATGCCGCCGCTGGAGGCCGCCGCCGCCCTGGGCGATGCCCATGTGGCGCCGATCGACCTGGCGGAGGTGAATGGCGAGATCTTCCTCTGCCAGTCCGTCATCGGGCTGCCCAACCGCATCGGCCAGCACCGCGAGCGCTCCCGCGGCGATGGGCGGCTGGCCTCGCGCTGGCGGGTGGTGGTGGGGGCGGCGCGCGCCTTCTGGCGGCACCCGCCGCTGCGGCTCGGGCTGCGCCTGGGCACGCCAGGGCAGCCACCCGAAGTGGCGCCCGTGCTGCGTGTCTGGACCCGCGCCCTCTCGGTTGTGAACAACGCCTATGGCGAGGCGCCGGGCGCGCTGTTCCACCGGCCGCGCCTGGATGGCGGCATCCTGACCCTGCATGTGGCGCGCGGTTTCGGCCTGTGGTGGGTGGTGCGGCTGCTGCTGGCCATGGCCGCAGGCCGGTGGCGGCGGCAGTCCGGCCTGCTCAGCCGCCAGGCGACCGCCATTGTCCTGCACGCCCGCAAGCGCCATCTCTGGGTGATGAACGATGGCGAGGCGGCGCTGCTGGAAACCCCCCTGCACTACAGCCTCCACCCCCGGGCGTTGAAGGTGCTGGTGCCGCGCGGCCATGGGGCCGGGCAGGAGCAGGGGCCGGAGCCTGGCTGAGGGCACGCGCATCCTTCCGCGCGCTCCAGGCGTTCTGCAACGCACCGCCCGCCGCATGGCCCGTCCTCCGCGATGCCCGCCTCAGGAATTCCCGCAATGACCTTGCCGCACCGCATCGACCACATCTCCGACCTGCATTTCGGCCGGGTGGACGAGCGCGTGGCGGAGGCGCTGATCGAGACGCTGAACGCCGAGCCGGCCAACCTGGTGGTGATCAGCGGCGACCTGACGATGCGCGCCCGCTCGCGCGAGTACCGCGCGGCGTGCCGCTTCATGGAGGCGCTGCGCGCGCCGCTGCTGGTGGTGCCCGGCAACCACGACATCACCAACTACTGGCCCTGGGAGCGCTTCCTGGACCCCTTCGGCCGCTGGCGCCGCTTCGTCGGCGGCGAGACGGAGCCGTTCTGGCGCAATGACCATGTGGCGGTGATCGGGCTGAACACGGTGGTGCGCGGCGGGCTGCACCTTGCCTGGGAAGGCGGCCGGGTGAAGCGCCACCGGCTGAAGCGCCTGCTGGACCGGCTGGACGAATTGCCGCCCGGCCTGTTCCGCATCGTCGTGGCGCACCACCCCTTCCTGGCACCCGAGGACGCCCCGGGCACGCCCCTGGCCCGCCGCGCGGCGCCGGCGCTGGAGGCGTTGCAGCGCGCCGGCGTGCGGCTGATCCTCTCAGGCCATCTGCACCGGGGCTATGTGCGGCTGCACCGCGGCGCCGCGGCGCCGGATTCGCAGCGGCCGGAGCTGCTGGTGGTGCAGGCCGGCTCGGCCATCTCCACCCGGCTGCGCGGCGAGCCGAATGCCTACAACCGCATCATTATCCAGGACCATGCGGCCCGCATCGAGCCGCGCCGCTGGGATGGCGCGGCCTGGGTTAGCGCCGCCGCCCCCGCCTGGCCCACCACGGTGCTGGCCGAGGACTGAGCGGCGTCGCGCATCAGCGGGCCGGCAGGCGCCAGGCCAGCGGCAGCGCCAGGGCGCAGAGCCCCGCCATCAGCAGGAACACGCCGCCGCCCCAGGCGGCGTAGAACGGCCCCGAGAGCAGGGTGAACACCCCCATCAGCAGGCCGACGCCGAGGGCAGCGTGCAGCGCCTGCGCGGTGCCCGCCTGCTCGGCCGGCACCAGCCGCAGGATCATGTGCATCGCCGCCAGGTGCTGGGCGCCGAAGGTGAGCGCGTGCAGCACCTGCATCAGCGCCAGGGCGGGCAGCCAGACGGTGCCGGCCATCAGCCCCCAGCGCAGGAGCCCCGCCCCCGCCGCCAGCAGCGCCATGCCGCGTGGCCCGACCCGCGCCATCAGCCGCCGCCCGAGCAGGAACAGCACCACCTCCCCCACCACGCCCAGGCCCCAGAGCAGGCCGATGGTGGCGGTGGAATGCCCCGCCGCCGTCCAGTGGATGCTGCCGAAGCCGTAATAGGCGGCGTGGCTGCTCTGGATCAGCCCGGAGAGCAGCAGCAGCCGCGTGAAACCGGGCAGGCGCAGCGTGGCGCCGAAGCCGCCCTTCGCCTGGCGCGGGGGCCGTGGCGGCGGGCGCGGCATCAGCAGGGTGGCGGCCAGGGTGGCCAGCATGGCGGCGCCGATCAGCACCGGCACGGCGCCATAGCCCCACACCCCCACCAGCCAGCCAGCCAGCATCGCCGCCGCCATGAAGGCCACCGAGCCGGCGGCGCGGACCTGCCCGTAGTCGAACAGCCCCTGGCGGGCGGCGGCGAGGCAGAGCGCGTCGGCCAGGGGCACCTGCGGCGCCATGGCGATGCCGAGCAGCACCTGCACCAGGATGAAGCCCAGCAACCCCGCCGCCGCCAGGAAGCCGCCCGCCACCAGCAGGCCCAGCAGCGCCAGCCCGCCCAGCAGCAGCCGGGCATCGCCCAGCGCGTCCGCCCAGCGCCCGGCCGCCGGCCCGGCCAGCAGCCGCGCCAGCGAGCCCAGCGCCAGCGCCAGCGCGATCTCGCCGGGCGAGAGGCCCCGGGCGGCCAGGAAGGCCGGCAGGAAGGGCTGCGTGACGCCGATGGCGGCGAAGATGGCGCTCAGCAGCAGGACATGGCGCAGGACGGGAAAGCGGAGGGCGGAGATGGCAGGCACCAGAGGAGTCGGGAAGAAAGGGGCAGGCCGCCCCCGCCCTTCCCTTCTGCCTCAGGCCTGCCCGATGCGCAGCAGGAATCCATCCACCGCGCTGCGCAGCGTGGTGTTGCGCTGCTGCAGGCTCGCCGCCGCCTCGGAAAGCCGGCCGACCTCCTGCTGCGCCTCACCGGCGGCGCCGCGCACCTCGCCGCTGCGCTGCGCCACCTCGCCCGTGCCCTGCGCGGCGGCGGCGGCGGCGCGGGCGATCTCGCGGGTGGCGGCGCCCTGCTGCTCCACCGCCGCAGCGATGCTGCCGCTGATGCGGTCCACCTCCGCGATAGTGCCGGCGATGCCGCTGATCGCCTCCACCGCCGCACCCGTGGCCTGCCGCATGGCGGTGATCTGGCTGCTGATCTCCTCGGTGGCGCGGGCGGTCTGCCCGGCGAGGTTCTTCACCTCGGAGGCGACCACGGCGAAGCCCTTGCCTGCCTCCCCCGCCCGCGCCGCCTCGATCGTGGCGTTGAGCGCCAGCAGATTGGTCTGCCCGGCGATGTCGCCGATCAGCTTCACCACGTCGCCGATGCGCGCCGCCGCCTCGGTCAGCCCCTGCACCGTCTGGTCGCTGCGGCGGGCGGCCTCGGCGGCGCCGGCGGTCACCTGGGTGGCCTCGGCCGTTTGGCGGGCGATCTCCTGCACGGCGGAGGCCATCTGCTCGGCGGCGGCGGCGACGGTGCGCACCTCCTGCGACGTGCCATCGGCGGCGCTGGCCGCCGCGCCACCCGCCCGCGCGGTGCGGTCGGCCACGCCGCGCAGCGTGGCGGAGGCGCTCTCCACCGCCCCGGCCGCCTGGCTCAGCCCGGCCATGGCGGCATCCACCTCCTGGCGGAAGTCGCTCACGGCCGTGGCATAGGCCTCGGCGCGCCGCAGCCGGGCCTCCGCCGCTTCCCGCGCCTGCTGCTCCACCCCTTCGGCATGGCGCAGATTCTCGCGCAGGCTCTCGGCCGCGCCGGCCAGCACGCCGATCTCGTCCGGCCGGCTGGCACCGGGGACGGGCTGGCCCAGATCGCCCGCCGCCATGTTGGCGATGCCCCCCGTGGCGGCCGAGAGCGGCCGCAGGATGCTGCGGCGGATGGTGACGATCAGCGTTGCGCCCAGTATGGCGAGGCCCGTGCAGACCAGCGCCAGCAGCATGGCGGAGAGGCGGTCGGCATAGGCGATGGCCTCCCGGGCCGCATGCTCGCTCTGCGCCTCGGCGCTCTTGGCGGCACGGTCCAGCATCTCGTTCAGGGCCCGGCGGTTGGCCCGGTTGGCCTCGTTGTTGCCCATGGCGTTGGCGGCGGGGGGCCCTGTCTCCACGCCGACGCGGGCGACCTCGGTGCGGAAGCGCACGAACTCGCCGGTGATGCGCGACAATTCGTGGAAGGCGGGAAGCTCCTCCGGCCGCAGCAGGGCCTGCCAGGCCTCCATCTCGGCCTGCAGCCCGGCCAGGGCGCGGCGCAGCGAGGCGGCCGCCTTCTCCGCATCGCTGCCGGGCTGGGCGAAGTACAGCAGGCGGCTGTCCGAGACCGCCTCCATGACCCGCCCGTTCACCCGCTCGACCCGCCAGGCGATCGCGCCGGTCCGCTGCGTGGCCTGCACCTCCACCCGGTAGCTGGAGAGCGCCCACATGGCGAAGCTGGCCGTGACCAGCGCCACCAGCGCAGACAGCCCCAGCAGGACGTAGAGGCGTGTGGCGAGCGAACGCGACAACCAGCCGATCATGAAATCTCTCACCCTCTTCCGGACGTGCCGCCCCCTATGCGGGCTGCCCGCAGGGCCCGTGCATCCTCAGCGGGGCAGTACTGCCATTCCGTTAAAAAGCCCCGCCGCGCGCAGCGTGGTTGCCAAGCCCCCTCGCTTGGCCCACTTAGGCACGAGATGCCCGTTCTCTCCCCGTACTCGTCCTCCACCGCCTCCATGTTTCCCGCGCGCGTCAAGGCCGTCCTGGGTCCGACCAACACCGGCAAGACCCACTTGGCCATCACCCGCTTGCTGGCGCATGAGACCGGCATCATCGGCTTTCCGCTGCGCCTGCTGGCGCGGGAGAACTACGACCGCATGGTGGCGCTGAAGGGGGAGGAGCGTGTCGCCCTCATCACCGGCGAGGAGAAGATCCTGCCGCCCGGCGCCAAGTGGTTCGCCTGCACGGTGGAGGCCATGCCGCTCGACCGGCGGGTGGAGTTCGTCGCGGTGGACGAGATCCAGCTCTGCGCCGACCCGGACCGCGGCCATGTCTTCACCGACCGGCTGCTGCATGCGCGCGGCATGGTCGAGACCATGTTCCTCGGCGCCGAGACCATCCGCCCGCTGCTGCAGCGGCTGGTGCCGCAGGCCGAGATCGAGACCCGGCCGCGGCTGTCGCAGCTGCGCTACGCGGGGCCCGCCAAGCTGACGCGGCTGCCGCCGCGCTCCGCCGTGGTCGCCTTCTCGGCCAGCGAGGTCTATGCCATCGCCGAGGCGATCCGCCGCCGGCGCGGCGGCTGCGCGGTGGTGATGGGCCGGCTCAGCCCACGCACCCGCAACGCCCAGGTGGCGCTCTACCAGAACCGCGAGGTGGACTTCCTGGTGGCGACGGACGCCATCGGCATGGGGCTGAACATGGATGTGGACCATGTCGCCTTCGCCTCGCTGCAGAAGTTCGACGGCCACCGCCCCCGCCCGCTCTCGGCGCAGGAGGCGGCGCAGATCGCCGGCCGCGCCGGGCGCGGCATGCGCGACGGCACCTTCGGCGTGACGGCCGACTGCCCGCCCCTGCCGGAGGAGATGGTGGCCAAGATCGAGGGCCATCACTTCGAGTCGCTCGGCACGCTGGCTTGGCGCAACGCCGATCTCGACCTCTCCGGCATCGACGCGCTGCTCGACAGCCTGGCTGCCCCGCCGCCCGTGCCCGGCCTCGCCAAGGGCAATGACGCGACCGACCACATCACCCTCGAGGCCCTCTCGCGCGACCAGGAGATCCGCCAGGTGGCGCGCGGGCGGACGCGCATGCGGCTGCTGTGGGAAGCCTGCCAGATCCCGGATTTCCGCAAGCTGGCCGATGACAGCCACACGCGGCTCTGCGCCCGCGTCTTCCTCCACCTGGCGAAGGAAGGGCACCTGCCCGCCGACTGGGTGGCCGGGCAGATCGCCCAGTGCGCCACCACCGAGGGCGACCTCGACACGCTGATGACGCGCCTCTCGGCGATTCGGGTCTGGACCTATATCGCGGCGCGTGCAGACTGGGTGCGCGACGCCGCCCGTTTCCAGGACGCCGCCCGCGCCGCCGAGGATGCTGTCAGCGATGCGCTGCATGAGCGCCTGACCGCCCGCTTCGTCGACCGCCGCGCGGCGCACCTGATCCGCCGGCTCGACGAGTCCGCCGACGAACTCCTCTCCGCCGTCACCCGCCAGGGTGAGGTGGTGGTGGAAGGCCACCCCGTTGGCCAAGTGAAGGGTTTCGTGTTTGAACCCGATGCCGCTGCGGGTAATGGGGAGGAGCGCAAGCTTGTCCTGCGTGCCGCCCGCCGTGCCCTGCAGAGTGAGATGCCGAAGCGCGTGACTGAGATCGAAACCGCGTCCGACGACGCTTTCGCCCTGACCCCGTCCCACCGCATCACCTGGAACGGTGACGAGGTCGCCCGCCTGCGGCCCGGACCCACCCCGGACAAGCCGCTGGTCGAGCCGCTGCCCACCGACCTGCTGGACGGCGCGCAGCGGGAGCGTATCCGCGCCCGCCTCGCCACCTGGATCGAGGCGGCCATCAAGCGGGAATTCGCCCCGCTCGACGTGGTGGAGGCCAAGGCCGCCGAGGATGGCGCGCTGCGCGGCCCCGCCTTCCGCCTGCGCGAGTATCTCGGCCTGGTGCCCGGTGGCACCGAGGCGGAGGTGAACCCCGAGCTGCGGCAGAAGCTGAAGGCCATCGGCATCCGCGCCGGGCGCTTCGCGCTCTATTTGCCCGAGATGCTCAAGCCCAAGCCGATGGCGCTGCGCGCCCAGCTCTGGGCGCTGAAAGCCGAGTGCGACGTGCCGGTGGTGCCGGGCGGCGGCCTCGTCTCCGTGCCGCCGCCGGAAGGCTGGCCGGAGGGCTTCGCCGCCACCATGGGCTGGGTGCAGGCCGGGCCGGTGCTGCTGCGGCTCGACGTCGCCGAGCGCGTGGCCGGCGAGCTCGGCCACCTGACCCGCCGCGCGCCCGCCATGCTGCCGGCCGACGTGGCCAGCCGCCTGGGCGTGAAGGCCGACGTGCTGCCCGCCGTGCTGCAGGCGCTGGGCTTCCGGCTGCTGACGCCGGAGGCGCTGGCCGAGGATGCGTTCGGCCCGCCCGCCCCCGCCATGGTCAGCGCCCGCCGGGAGGACCGCGGCCGCTTCCGCCCGGGCCGCCCCGGCGAGCGCCGCGATGGCCGCCCGGCGGAGCGCCGCCCGGAGCGGGGCGGCGAGCGTGGGGGCGAACGTGGCCCCCGCCCGCCGCGCGAGGCCGCGCCCGCCGCCGAAGGCACCCCCGAGGGCACGCCCCCGGCGCCGGAGCGGGAGCCGCGCCGCGAGCGCGGCCCGCGCGACCAGGCCGGTGGTGGACCGCGCTTCCAGGGCAAGGGCGGCCCCCGCCCGCAGGGAGACCGCCACCAGGGCGACCGGCCGCCGCGCCCGCAGGGCGACCGCGGCGACCGCCGTGGCCCGCGCAACGACCGCGGGCAGGAGCCACGCTCCTTCTCCTTCTCGCCCGAGAAGGGCAAGGGGCCGGACCCGGACAGCCCCTTCGCGGTGCTGGCGCGGCTGAAGCTGGGCAAGGACTGACTTGGCGGCCGGCGGCGACGAGGACCGCGACTGGCAGCGGCTCGACAAGTGGCTGTGGTGCGCGCGGGTGGCCAAGACCCGCGCGGATTGCTCCCGCCTCGTGGCGCGCGGCGCCGTCCGCCTCAACCGCCAGCCGGTGGACAAGCCGCACGCGAAGCTCCGCCCCGGTGATGTGATGACCCTCGCCCTCGGCGGGCCGGAGCGTGGCAGCGTACGGGTCTGGCGCATCCTGGCCCTGGCCGGCCGGCGCGGCCCCGCCCCCGAGGCGCGCGCCCTCTACGAGGACCTGACCGAGCCGCCGCCAGGCGCCCCGCCGCCCGCCGCGCCCTGACCTCCGCCATGCCCGGCGCGGGGCCGCGCCATCGCAGAAAGGCGGTTGCGCGGGCGGGCATTGCGGTCCATTTCTCCGCCGCGCGCCAGGGTGTCTGGCGCAGGAGCTGTCTGGAACGGACGGCAGAAGGATTGGGGCCCGTGACCTACGTCGTCACCGAGAACTGCATTCGCTGCAAGTACATGGACTGCGTGGAAGTCTGTCCGGTGGATTGCTTCTACGTGGGCGAGAACATGCTGGTCATCCACCCGGATGAATGCATCGACTGCGGCGTCTGCGAGCCCGAATGCCCCGCCGAGGCCATCTTCCCCGACAGCGACGACCGCGCCGCCGAATGGGCGGAGCTGAACCGCACCTACGCCCAGCAATGGCCGAACATCACCCGCAAGGGCGAGGCGCCGGCCGATGCCGAGGAATGGAACGGCAAGCCGGACAAGAAAGAGCTGTTCGACCCCAAGCCCGGCGCCGCGTGACGAATCACGCGTTTTTTGCTATCCTGCGATTTGGGCCTGGTTGTCCGCGCCCCGGCGCGGCCCCAGCTTTTCTGGGTGCGTGAGGCGATGAACGCGCGGCCGGCTCCCTCCGGTGGCGCCGCCCCTCCCCGCACTTGCGGTTCGCAGGAGTAGACAGCGGATGAAGCCACCCGCCGGCGCGAGATCCACCAGCACGCAACCCGAGCCGGCCCCGGCCGAATCCCGAACCTCCCCCCGCATCCTACCCGGACGTCGCCCAGGCATGTCGGAATCCCAGAGCCCCTCTCCCACCGAAGGCGGGTCCTCCCGCCCTGTTCCGCCGCCCAAGCCGCTCGGCAACCAGGGCAGCGAGTTCAAGGCCGGCGACCATGTGGTGTACCCGACCCACGGCGTGGGCCAGGTGCAGGGCATCGAGAGCATGGCCGTGGCCGGCACGGAGCTGAAGGTGATCATCGTCACCTTCGAGGAGAACCGCATGACGCTGCGGGTGCCGCTGAACAAGGCGGCCTCCTCCGGCCTGCGCAAGCTCGCCAACACCAACATGATGGGCGAGGCGCTGGAGACGCTGAAGGGCCGCGCCCGCATCAAGCGCACCATGTGGTCCCGCCGCGCCCAGGAATACGAGCAGAAGATCAACAGCGGCGACCCCGTGCAGATCGCCGAGGTGGTGCGCGACCTGCACCGCAATGCCGGCCAGCCGGACCAGTCCTTCTCCGAGCGGCAGATCTACGAGCTGGCCATGGACCGGCTGGCCGCCGAGGTCGCGGCGATCGACGGCACCGACAAGAACGCGGCGATGAACAAGCTGCTGGAGCACCTGAAGCAGGGCTGACGGCACCCGCCACGCCGGCCGGATACGCAAGAAGGCCCGGGAGCAGCCAGCTCCCGGGCCTTTTTCCTGCGCGGCGGCTGGCTTCAGCCGGGAAAGGCGACGCCCAGCCGCGCCGACCATTCGCGCAGCGCGGCCACGGTCCCGGCCGGCACCTCCAGCCCCTCCGCCTCGGCCCGCGCGATTCCGCGCGCCGCCTGCTCGCCCGGCAGGCGCACCGGGCGGGCGGGGTCGGCCGGCGCGTTGGCGCGGCAGGCCTCGGCCAGGAAGGACATCTGGTCCCCGAAGGCCTCCCGCCCGGCGAAGGCGCCGGGGTCCATCACCTGCAGGTAGACGCTGGCGCCCCAGCGGCCCGGCGCGTCCCGCCGGCCATGGCCGGCCAGGCCCTGGGTCAGCGCCTCCACCATCAGCGCCAGGCCGAAGCCCTTGTGCCCCGCCTCCGGCCCGCCCAGCAGCATCAGGCTGCCGCGCGACGCCTCGCGCTCCATCACGGCGGGGTCGCGGGTCGGGCGGCCCTCGGCGTCCAGCAGCCAGGGGTGCTCGAACATCTCGCCGGCGGCGGCCTTCTGCCGCGTCATCGAGACGGTGGTGATGGAGGCGGAGATGTCCACCAGCACCGGCACGGCGCCGGCCGGGAAGCCGACCGCGAAGGGGTTGGGGCTGAACAGCGCCTCCCGCCCGCCGAAGGGCGCCACGATCCGGCTATGCGGGCCGGAGGAGGCCAGCATGACGAAGCAGCCGGCATCGGTGGCGCGCCTGGCCAGGGCGGCGAGGCAGCCGATATGGTGGCTGCGCCGCATGGCGAGGGTGACGACGCCATGCCGCGGCAGCCGGGCGAGGGCCTGCTCCACGGCCTGCTCCACCAGCCAGAGGCCGGGGCGGTAGCCGCCATCCCAGACCAGGGTGGCGCCGGTGTCGCGCAGCACCTCCGGCTGGCCGGCGGTCTCCATCCGCCCCGCCGCGATCTCGGCCAGGTAGGCGCCGGCCTGGGCCAGGCCGTGGGTGCGGCGGCCCATCATGTCGGTCAGCACCAGCAGCCGGCCGACGCTCTCCGCCATGCCACGCTCCAGCCCCGCCGCCGCGAACAGCGCCGTGGCGAAGGCCTCCAGCTCCCGGGGCGCGCGCCGCAGGGCGGCGGGGGCGGTGGACAGGCTCATGCGGCGGGCTTCCTCACTCGGGGCGGATGTTGTGGGTACGGACGATGGCGCCGTAGCTCTCCGTCGCCTGGGCCAGCCAGCGGCGGAAGGCGTCCGGCCCCTCCACCCGCGGCTCGCCGCCCAGCTCGGCGATGCGGCCGGCGATGGCGGGCTGCGCCATCACCGCGCGCAGCACCGTCTCCAGCTTCTCCACCAGCGGGCGCGGCGTGTTGCCCTGCACCATCACCCCCTGCCAGGTTCCGGCATCGGCCATCGGCCAGCCCAGCTCGGCGAAGGTCGGCACGTTCGGCAGCGCCGCCAGCCGGTGCGGGCCGGAGACGGCGATGCCGCGCATCTGCCCGTTCACCACGTAGGGCTGCGTCGCCGTGGCGCCGTTGATGATCATGTCCGCCTCGCCTGAGCTGATGGCGAGCAGCGCCGGCGCGCCGCCACGGTAGGGCACGTGCGTCACCTCGCCGCCGAGCTTCGCGGCCACCTCCACGGCGGTGAGGTGCGTCAGGCTGCCGACGCCGGCATTGGCCAGGTTCAGCCCGCCCTTCCCCCTGGCATGGGCCGCGAGGCTGGCGGCGTCCGTCACCGCCAGGGTGTTGCGGGTGGCGGCGAGATAGGGGGCGTAGATCAGCATGGTGACGGGCGCGAGGTCGCGCTGCACGTCGAAGGGGATGCGCGGGAACAGCGCCGGGTTGATGGCGAGCGTCGAGACGTCCATCAGCAGCAGGGTGTGGCCATCCGGCGGGCTCTTGGCCACGGCGTCGGCGCCGATGTTGCCGGCGGCGCCGGCCCGGTTCTCCACCACCACCGACTGGCCGAGCGCCTTCGTCATCTCGGGCGCCAGCAGGCGGGCGATGATGTCGCTGGTGCCGCCCGGCGCGTTCGGCACGATGATGCGCAGCGTGTGGTCGAACCCCTGGGCGCGCAGGGCGGGTGCGGCCAGCGGCGAGAGGGCGGCGGCGCCGGCCAGGGGCGCGGCGCGCAGCAGGGTGCGGCGAAGCATCTCGGTTGTTCTCCCCGGAACTGGCCGCCTGTGGCGCGCGGCCTTGGCTTCCGCTCTAGGCCCGCGCGGCGATACCGGTCTAAACCTGATTCGGCATCGGCCGATGCCGGGGCGGTATCCATGTTCGAGTTCAACCAGCTGCGCTGCTTCGTCGCGGTGGCGGAGGAGCTGCACTTCCACCGGGCCGCGGCGCGGCTGAACATGACGCAGCCGCCGCTGAGCCGGCAGATCCAGGCGCTGGAGCACCGGCTCGGCGCCGTGCTGCTGTGGCGGGACAGCCGCGGCGTGCGCCTCACCCCGGCAGGCCAGGCCTTCCTGGAGGATGCCCGGCGGCTGCTGCGGCTGGCCGAGGGCGCCGCCCTCCAGGTCCGGCGCGTGGCGCGCGGGCAGAGCGGCGAGGTGCGGATCGGCTTCACCGCCGCTTCCAGCTATGGCGTGCTGCCGCGGCTGGTGGGCCTGCTGCGCACCCGCCTGCCGGAGATCACGCTGACGCTGCGCGAGGCGGTCTCGCAGGAGCAGGTGCAGGCCCTGCAGGCGGGGCGGCTCGATCTCGGCCTGCTGCGGCCGGTGGGGCGCCCGGCCGGGCTGCTCAGCACCCGGGTTCAGCGGGAGGCGCTGCTGGTGGCGCTGCCGCGGGCGCATCCGCTGGCGTCGCGCCCCGCCATCGCCCTGTCGGCGCTGGAGGACGAGCCGCTCATTACCTACCCGCCGGTGGAGGGGCGCTACCTGCACGACCTCGTCACCGGCCTGTTCCGCCTTTCGGGCATCGTGCCGGAGCGGGTGCAGCACATCAGCCAGACGCATTCCATCCTGGCGCTGGTGGGGGCGGGGCTCGGGGTGGCGCTGGTGCCGCGCGCGGCCGAGCGGCTGCAGCCGGCCGAGGTGGCGCTGCGGCCGCTGGACATGCCGGCACCGCCCGCCGCCGAGCTGGTGCTGGCCTGGCGGCCGGAGATGGAGAACCCGGCCTGCGCCACCGTGCTGGCCATGCTGCGCGCGGAGTGGGCGTCGCTCGGCACGGGGCTGGAAGGGCTCGGCCCGCCGCCCCAGGGCTGAGCGGCGCAAAGAAAAAGCCCCGGAGGTTTCCCTCCGGGGCCATCCACCCTTACCGGGGCGCCGGCAGGATCAGTCCTGCTGGCGCACGCCCATGAACTGCAGCAGCAGCTGGAACAGGTTGATGAAGTTCAGGTACAGGCCCAGCGCGTCGAACACGCTGCGCTTGGCGGCGATGTCCGTGCCCTCGGCATAGGCGTACTCGACGTAGTCGGACTTGATCCGCTGCGTGTCGTAGGCGGTGAGGCCCACGAACACCACCACGCCGATGACGCTGATGGCGAACTGCAGGGCCGAGGAGCCCACGAACATGTTCACCACGCCGGCGATGATGATGCCGATCAGGCCCATCATCATGAAGGTGCCGAGCTTCGTCAGGTCCGCCTTCGTCGTGTAGCCGTAGAGGCTGACGGCGGCGAACATGCCGGCGGTGATGAAGAAGGTGCTGGCGATCGAGGCGCCCACATACACGGCGAAGATGTTCGCCATGCTGGCGCCCATGGCCGCGCAGAACACCCAGAACAGCGCCTGCACCGTGCCCTTGCTCATCCGGTTGATGCCGAAGGACAGCACCAGCACGAAGGCGAGCGGGGCGAGCATGGCCGCGAAGCCCAGGATGGTCGGCTGCGTGGCCAGGCCGCGCGGCGTGCGGACAACCGTGTAGAACAGGTCGGCCGCGCCGGTGTTGGCGATCAGGTAGGCAACGATCGCCGTCAGCAGCAGGCCGGACGCCATCCAGTTGTAGACGCGCAGCATGTAGGACCGCAGCCCGGCATCGACGGCGGCCGCGTCGGCAGTCGCGGTGCGACCCCAGCCAGGCGCACCCGTCGTGTATCGATAGTCGGGACCAGTGGCCATAGGTGTCTCAACTCCTCCCAGCGCGGAGAATCCGCGGGTCATGAGTAATATGGACTAACGGTAATCTGGTTCAACGGGAATCGCGGGCGTGGCGGGCGGGGCCGCGCAGAATTCATCGGCCCGCCCCACCCGCGGCAGGGCTCCCTTAGCGGAAAGGCCCTGGGGCGGGAAATCACTCATTGCGCAACAATGGCGCGGCCCGCGCGCGCAGGGCCAGCGCCGTGCCGGCATAGCCCAGCAGCAGCGTCAGCAGGGTGCAGCCCAGGATGGTGGCGGCCAGCGTGCCGGGCAGGAAGGCCCAGTCCGTCCGCATCACGTAGCGCGCCACAGCCCAGCTCGCCGCCGTGCCGCAGAGCGCCGCGATGACGCCCGCCGTGGCGCCGAGCAGGCCGAACTCCACCATCCAGGCGCGCCGCACCTGGGCGCGGGTGGCGCCCACCACCTTCAGCACCACGGCGTCCCGCACCCGGCGGCGCTGGCCGGCGGCCATGGCGCCTGCCAGCACCAGCCCGCCCGCCAGCAGCGTGACCCCCGCCACCGCCGAGACGGCGGTGCCGAGCCGCTCCAGCAGGCCGGAGACCGCCTCCAGCGCGTCCCGCACGCGGATGCCGGAGACGTTGGGGAAGGCGTCGGTGATGGCGCGCAGCACGGCGGCATCGCGCGCCGGATCGCCGCGCAGGGTGGCGATGTGGGTGTGCGGCGCCGCCTCCAGCAGCCCGGGCGAGGCGATCAGCACGAAGTTCAGCCCCAGCCCCTGCCACTCGATCTGCCGCAGGCTCGCCACCTTCAGCGCGATGTCGCGGCCGAGGATGTCGAGCGTCACCGCGTCGCCGACCGTGACGCCCCAGCCCTCGGCCAGCCGGGCATCGAGCGAGAGCAGCGGCGGGCCGCTGTAGTCGGCCGCCCACCACTGGCCGGCCACCAGGCGGGTGCCCTCGGGCGGGGTCGCGGCATAGGTCAGGCCACGGTCGCCGCGCAGCGCCCAGCGCGTGTCCTCGGTGGCCTGCACCTGGTCCACCGGCACGCCCTTGATGGCGGTGATGCGCGCCCGCAGCGAGGGCACGCGGCGGATCTCCGCCACGCCGGGCTGCGCCAGGGCAAGCTCGTCGAAGCGCCGCGCCTGGTCGGACTGGATGTCGATGAAATAGAAGTTCGGCGCCGCCTCGGGCAGCTGGTCCT
This sequence comes from Teichococcus aestuarii, assembly GCF_003116135.1. GTDB lineage: Bacteria > Pseudomonadota > Alphaproteobacteria > Acetobacterales > Acetobacteraceae > Pseudoroseomonas > Pseudoroseomonas aestuarii. The sequence continues at coordinate 306,982 of NZ_PDOA01000003.1, forward strand.
GGATCTGGCGGCGGAGGTTGCCCTCGATCATCGCCACCGCCGAGAGGGTGGTCAGGCCGATGCCCAGCGCCACCAGCAGCAGCGCGGTGGGTGCGCCGGGGCGGTGCAGGTTGGCCAGCCCCAGGCGCAGCGCCGGGCGCCGCTGGTGCCGCCAGCGCCGCGCCAGCGCCATCAGCGCGCTGGCGCCGAGGCGGAACAGCAGCAGCGTGCCGCCGGCGGCGGCGCAGAAGCCGAGCGCGAAGCCCGGCTGCTCGGCGCTGCCCACCACCAGCGCCACCAGCGCCAGGGCGGCGGCGGCGTTCACCGCCAGCAGCGACCAGCGCGGCCGCCCGCCGCCGCCCTGCACCACGTCGCGGAACAGCGCGGCGCCGGGGATCTCCCGCGCCCGGCCAAGCGGCCAGAGGGCGAAGGTGAGCGCCGTCAGCACGCCGTAGAGCGCCGCCTGGGCCAGCGGCAGCGGGTAGAAGCCAAGGCGCGGCGGCACCGGCAGGGCGCCCTCCAGCGCCCGCGCCGCCAGCACCGAGAGCCCCTGCCCCAGCAGCAGCCCGAGCAGGATGCCGAGCGCCGAGAGCACCAGCACCTGGAGCAGGTAGGTGGTGAAGATCACCCGCGCCGGGGCGCCCAGGCAGCGCAGCGTGGCGATGGTGCGCGCCCGCTGGTCCAGCCAGGCACGCACGCCCGTGGCCACGCCGATGCCGCCCACCAGCAGCGCTGTCAGCCCGGCGAGCGTCAGGAAGGAGGCGGCACGGTCGAGGAAGCGGTTGACGCCGGGCGAGGCCTCGGCGGCGCCGCGGATGCGCCAGCCGCCATCGTCATGCGCCACGCGCAGCGCCTCGGCGAAGGGGCCGGGCGCCAGTCCGGGCGGCAGGGCGATGCGGTACTCGTACTGCACCAGGCTGCCGGGCTGGATCAGCGCCGTGGCCGGCAGGCTCTCCATCGCGATCATGGCGCGCGGGCCGAGGATGGCGGGGCTCGCCACCTTGTCCGGCTCCGAGCGGATGGTGCCGGCATGGCGCAGCCGCGCCTCGCCCAGCCGGATCTCGTCGCCGGGGGCGACGCCGAGGCGCTCGGCCACCAGCGGGTCCAGCGCCACCTCGCCGGGGGCGAGGCGCCCGCCCCGCTCCGGCGGCAGCGCCGGCTCCAGCGCCAGCGCGCCGTAGAGCGGGTAGGCCCCGTCCACCGCCTTCAGCTCCACCAGGGAGCGCTCGCCCGAGGGGGCGATGGCCATGGCGCGCATCTCCACCACCTCGGAGAGGCGGGCGCCCTGGCCGGTGATCCAGTCCCGCGCCGCTTGCGGCATGGGGCGGTAGGAGACGCGCACCGAGAGGTCGCCGCCCAGGATGCGGGCGCCGTCGGCGGAGAGCCCCGCCTGGATGCCGGCGCGCAGCGTGCCGACGGCGGCGATGGCCCCCACCCCCAGCGCCAGGCAGGCCAGCACGATGCGCAGCCCCCGCAAGCCCCCGCGCAGCTCCCGCCGCGCGAAGCGCAAGCTCAGCCCGAAGGTGCCGCTCACGAGGAAGCAGCCGGGGGGGGCGTGGCGCTGTCTTCCACCAGCAGGCCATCGGCCATGCGCAGGCGGCGGCCGCAGCGGGCGGCCAGCGCCGGGTCGTGGGTGATCAGCAGCAGGGTGGTGCCGAGCTGCTCCCGCAGGCCGAACAGCAGATCCATCACCGCTTGGCCGGTGGCGCCGTCGAGGTTGCCGGTGGGCTCGTCGGCCAGCAGCAGGCTGGGCTCGCCCACCACGGCGCGGGCCAGCGCCACGCGCTGCTGCTCGCCGCCCGAGAGCTGCCCGGGGTAATGCTCCAGCCGGTGGCCGAGCCCGACCCGCCCCAGCGCCACGCGGGCGCGCTCGAAGGCATCGGCCCGCCCGGCGAATTCCAGCGGCACGGCGACGTTCTCCAGCGCCGTCATGGTCGGGATCAGGTGGAAGGCCTGGAAGACGATGCCGAGATGGTCGCGCCGGAAGCGCGCGAGGCCATCCTCGTCCAGCCCGCCGAGATCGGTGCCAGCGACCCGGAGGCCGCCGCCGGTGGCGCGCTCCAGCCCGGCCAGCAGCATCAGCAGCGAGGTCTTGCCGGAGCCGGAGGGGCCGACCAGCCCCACCGCCTCACCTTGTTTCACGTCCAGATCAAGGCCGCGGAGGATGTTGACCTCACCCCCCGGCCCCGCCACCTTGAAGGCGAGCCCGCGGGCCTCGATGAGGTTTGCGTCGCGTCCGGCCCCCGCGGGGGGCCTCGCAGCGGGGGAACGGATGGCGTTCGGTGCGTCCAGCATGTTCCGCAGATATGGCCGGCGTGCCGCACTGCGAAGGGCAGCTCTCGGTATCGGAATATTTCTTTCGGCGTGGCCAGCCCGGGCGCAGGAGCCGGTGCGGCTGCTGATCCTGGGCGATTCCATCACCGCCGGCTACGGGCTGGCGCCGGAGGAGGCCTTCCCCGCCCAGCTGCAGAAGGCGCTGCGGGAGGCGGGGGAGGCGGTGCGCGTCATCCCCGCCGGGGTCTCGGGCGACACCACGGCGGGCGGCAAGGCGCGGCTCGACTGGGCGCTGGCCGACCGGCCGCAGGCGGTGATCGTGGCGCTCGGCGGCAATGACGGGCTGCGCGGCCTGCCGCCGGCCGACAGCCACGCCAACCTCGACGACATCCTGAAGCGCCTCGCGGCGCGCGGCCTGCCCACCCTGCTGGCCGGGATGCTGGCGCCGCCCAATCTCGGCGCCGAGTACGGCCGGGATTTCGCCGCCACCTTCACCCGGCTGGCCGAGGCGTATCCTCAGGTTGTCTTCTATCCCTTCCTGCTGGAGGGCGTGGCGGGCGAGCCGGCGCTGAACCAGCCGGACCGGATCCATCCCAACGCGCAGGGCGCGGCGGAGATGGCGCGGCGCATGCTCCCCGCCGTGCGGGAGCTTCTGTCCAAGGTGCAGGGAGGTTGAGCCGCCATGCCACGCCTGTTCGTTGCCCTGCCCCTGCCGGAGGCGCTGCGGGAGCAGCTCTCCGACCTTGCCGGCGGACTTCCCGGCGCGCGCTGGGTGCCGCCCGAGAACTACCACCTGACGCTGCGCTTCATCGGCGAGGTCGAGGGCTGGCGCGCGGATGAGCTGGACGAGGCGCTGGCCGGCATCCGCGCCAGGCCCTTCGACCTCCAGCTGGCGGGGCTCGACATCTTCGAGAAGGCCGGGCGCATCCACTCGCTGCATGTGAAGGCCGAGCGCGGCGAGCGGCTGGCGCATCTCCAGTCCAAGGTGGAGACGGCGCTGCAGCGCGCCGGCCTGCCGCCCGAGCGCCGCCGCTTCGCGCCGCACGTGACGCTGGCGCGCACCGACAAGGTGGCGCCCGACAAGCTGATCGGCTTCGTCCAGGCGCACAACCTGTTCCGCCCGCCGCCGGTGGCGGTGGAGCGCTTCTCCCTGTTCTCCTCCCGCCTCGGCAAGGAGCAGGCGCATTACGAGGCGGAGGTGGATTATCCGCTCGAAGGCGACGATGCCGGCCGTTCCGGGCTTGCCGGGCGCGAGGCGGAGTTCTAGGCAGCCGCCGGGATGACCCGGCTGCGCCCCTTCCTGCTGAGCCTGTTCACGCTGCTCCTGGTTGGCCAGGGGCTGGTGGCGGCCAGGCACTGCCTGCGCATGGCGCAGCCGCGCGCGGACGGCCTGCTGCTGCACCTCTGCACGCCGGACGGGCTGAAGCTGGTGCAGCTCCCCCCCGATCCGGCGGACGGCCCCGGGCAAGGCGGGGAGGAGGACGGCCCCGCCGGCAGCCCCGACCTCAGCGGCTGGTGCCTGGCCTGCCACGCCACGCCGCAGCTGGCCCTGCCCGCGCCGCCCCTGCTGCCGGCGCCGCACTGGCGCCTGGCCGATGCCGGGCTGCCGCTGCCGGAGGCCAGGGCGCCCCGCCCACCGGCCCGCGCGCCGCCCGCCCTGCCCCGCGCGCCACCCGCCGCCGCCTGAACACGCGCCGCCGACCTTTCCCATCTCCCCGGGCCGCCCTGGCCCGAAACCGGATTTCTCCCGCATGTTCACGCGTCGCCTGATGCTGGCCGCCCTGCCGGGCCTGAGCCTCTGCACCCTTGCCCGCCCCGCCGCCGCCCACAGCTACGCGCTCGGGGATATCGAGATCGGCCATCCCTGGAGCCGCGCCGCGCCGGCCAACATCACCGGCGCCGGCTTCATGACCCTGCGCAACACCGGCACCACGCCCGACCGGCTGGTGGGCGGCAGCGCCGACATCGCCCGCGCGGTGGAGATCCACACCCACATCCATGAAGGCGGGGTGATGCGCATGCGCCCCGTCGAGGGCATCGAGATCGCGCCCGGTGCCGAGGTGCAGCTTGCCCCCGGCGGCTATCACCTGATGCTGATCGGGCTGAAGCAGGCGCTGCGGAAGGATGACCGCGTGCCCGTCACCCTCGTCTTCGAGCGGGCCGGCCGCATCACCGTCGAGCTGGCGGTGGCGGCGGCGGGCGCCAGCCCGGGGCGGAGCGGCGGCGGCCACCAGCATTGAGGGCGGCGCGGGCCAGGGCGGTGGTGGCGGCGGCGGCGGCGGCGCCCGAAGCCGGCGCTTGACCGCGGCCCCGCGCCGCGGGAAGCCTCGCCCATGTCCGCACCGCCCCTCATCATCCTGACCGGCGCCGGCATCTCCGCCGAATCCGGCCTCGCCACCTTCCGCGATCCGGACGGGCTCTGGGCCCGCCACCGCATCGAGGATGTCGCCACGCCGGAGGCCTTCGCGCGCGACCCGGCGCGGGTGCATGCCTTCTACAACATGCGCCGCGCCCAGCTGCGCGACCCCGCCATCCGGCCCAATGCCGCGCATGACGCGCTGGCCTGGCTGGCCGCGCGCTGGCCGGCGCCCTTCCTGCTCGTCACCCAGAACGTGGACGACCTGCATGACCGCGCCATGGGAGAGGACGCCCCCTCCCTGCTGCACATGCATGGCCGGCTGGGCCATGCCCGCTGCCTGCGCTGCGGCGCCACCCGGCCCTGGGCCGGCGATCTGTCCACGGAAACCCCCTGCCCCGGCTGCGGCGAGACCGGCGGGATGCGGCCGGATGTGGTGTGGTTCGGCGAGGTGCCGCTCGGCATGGAGCGGATCGAGGCGGCGATGGCGGGGTGCCGGCTGTTCGTCTCCATCGGCACCTCCGGGCAGGTCTATCCGGCGGCGGGGTTCGTGGCGGCGCTGCGCGGCCGGGCGCGCACGGTGGAGCTGAACCTCGAGCCCAGCGCCGGCAGCCGCCTCTTCGACGAGGCGCGGCACGGGCCAGCCACGGAGCTGGTGCCCGCCTTCGTGGCGGCGCTGCTGGCGGAGCACGCGCCCTGACCCTGGAGGAAGCCGCCGCCGCCGCGCGCGCCTGCACCCTCTGCGCCGCCGCCCTGCCACTGGGGCCGCGCCCTGTCTTCCGGGTGGGCGAGACGGCGCGGGTGCTGATCATCAGCCAGGCGCCGAGCAGCCGGGTGCACGTCACCGGCCTGCCCTGGAACGACGCCTCGGGCGAGCGGCTGCGCGGCTGGATGGGCATCGACCGCCCCACCTTCGACGATGGCGCGCGGGTGGCGATCGTGCCGATGGGGCTGTGCTACCCCGGCCGCCTGCCCCGGGGCGGCGACGCGCCGCCGCGCCCGGAATGCGCGCCGCTCTGGCACCCCCGCCTGATTCCGCCGATGCGCCAGGTCCGGCTCACCCTGCTGGTGGGGGCGCATGCGGTGCGGGCGGTGCTGGGCCGGGCCGCGGCCTCGCGCTTCGGCGAGACGGTGCGGGACCAGGCGGCGCTGCGGCCCCGCGGGCTGGCCGTGCTGCCCCACCCCTCCTGGCGGACCAAGGTCTGGGCCGATGCCAGGCCCTGGTTCGAGCAGGCCGTGCTGCCGGGGCTGCGCGAAGCGGTGGCCCGGGCGCTGGCGGGCTGAAGGCGGGCGGGCTGAAGCCTCAGCCCTCGCCTTCCAGCCGGGCGATCTCCTCGTCGGAGAAGCCGAAATGGTGGCCGATCTCGTGGATCAGCACGTTGCGCACCAGCCGGAACAGATCCTCCCCGGTCTCGATCCATTCCACCAGGATGGGCTCGCGGTAGAGGAGGATCATGTCCGGCTCGGCGGCCACGCCGAGGCTGGTCTTCTCGGTCAGCGGCGTGCCGCGGTAGAGGCCGGTCAGCTCCCAGGGGTGCTGGAGGTCCATCGCCTCCAGCGTCTCCTCGTCGGGCACGTCCTCGACCAGGATGGCGACGCCCCGCACCGCCTCGCGCAGCGCCTGCGGGATGGCGGCGAAGGCGGTCTCCGCCATGTCCTGGAGGTCCTCGAGGGAGGGGGGATGGTTGAAGCGCATGTCCGTCATCCTAGCATCCCTCACCGCCCTGGGCGACCACGCCGCGGCCTCAGGAAGGGCGCGGTGCAGGGCCGGCCGGGGGCGGCGCGGCCTGGGTGGCCCCGCGCTCCGATACCAGCGCGTCGCGGATTTCCATCAGCAGCTTCTCCTGCGTGGTGGGCGCGGGCGGCGCGCTCTGCTCCTCCCTGTGCCGCACGCGCAGCCGGGTGAGCATGCGCAGCAGCCAGAAGATCGCCATCGCCACGATGAGGAAGCGGATGATGGCGTTGATGAACAGGCCGATGGCCAGGACCGCCGCGCCGCTCTGCCGCGTCGCCTCCAGCGAGGGGCCGCGCTCGCCGCTCAGCACGACGAAGACGTTGGAGAAGTCGACGCCGCCGATCATCAGGCCGATCAGCGGATTGATCAGGTCCTGCACCAGGGAGTTGACGATTCCGGTGAAGGCCGCGCCGATGACGATGCCGACCGCAAGGTCGACAACGTTGCCGCGCATGATGAAGGCCTTGAACTCCTTCACCCAGAGCGGCTCGTGGACGGGGATGGGCGGCTTCATGGTGCCTCCTGCTGCGGAAGGAGGACGTGCCTCCTATTGTCGGGCTGGCCGTGGCGGGGCAGGATCGCGCCATGCGCACCGCCCTGCCCGGCCTCGGCCAACAGATCACCTTCGTCTATGCCGAGCAGCCCGAGGCCAGCTGGCATTTCTACGAGACTGTCCTGCAACTGCCGCTGGTGCAGGACCAGGGGCGCTGCCGCATCTACGCGGTGGCGGGCGGCGCCGATGCGCCGCGGGCCTTCCTGGGAGTCTGCCGCGCCCGTGCCCCCCGGGCCGGGGACGAACCGCGGGCGGAGGGCGGCGTGGTGATCACCTTCGTCACCCCCCGGGTCGCGGAATGCCACGCCCTGCTGAAGGCGCGGGGTGTGGAGGTGGGCGAAGCGCCCGCCTGGTCGGAAGCCTATGGCGTGGAGCACTTCTTCTTCCGCGATCCGGCGGGCTACCTGCTGGAGGTGCAGCGCTTCGACCGTGGCGGCTGGCCGGAGCCTGCGGATCAGGCATGAGCCCGGCCCGGCCGGGCCGGGCACCCTGGCCGGAGGCTGCCTCGGAAAGGCTGCCTCCGGCCGCTTCCCTCAGGGCGAGGTGCGCGGCGCCGGGCTGACCGGCGTCGGGCTGGACATGGCGCCGCCGCTGGTGGTGCCGCCGCCCGTCGTGGTGGTCGCGGCGCCGCCGGAGCCGCCCATGCCCGTGCTGCCCGTGCCCGAGCCGCTCATGCCGCTGCCGGTGCTGCTGGTGCCCGTGCCGCTCATGCCCGTGCCGCTCATGCCGGAGCCGCCCATGCCCGAGCCGCCCATGCCGCTGCCGGTGTTGCCCGTGCTGCTTGCGGGACGCGGGTTGGCGGGGGTGCCACCCGGCTCCACCACCATGCCACCGCCCATATAGGCGCCGTCGCTGTTGGCGCGGCTGCCACGGGAGGAGCTGCGGCTGCTGCCGCGGCGGTTGGTCTCGTCGAGCGGCGTGCGCACCTCCGGATCGCGCCACAGCGGGCGGCCGAGATTGACGTCGGAGGGAGAGGTGGTGGCGCCCGTCACGGCGCCGGCGCCACCGCCGACCACCGCACCCACCGCCGCGCCCACCGGGCCGCCCAGCGCGCCCACGCCGGCCCCGGTGGCGGCACCGGCGGCCGCGCCGCCCTGTACCCGCTCGCGCTCATCCGTGCCGCAGGCGGCCAGCGCCAGGGCCAGAGCGGCGGCACCCATCACATGTAATCTCATCGGAGTTCTCCCTGTCTGCGTTCGCAACAACGCCGGGCAGGGAGAAAGGTTGTGCCGCCACTCTGGCCCGCCCTCCGCCAGGATCAGCCGGAGAGCATGGTGCGCGGCAACCAGGTGACGATGCCGGGGAAGACGGTGACGATGGCGACCGCCACCACCATCAGCAGGAAGAAGGGCAGCGTCGCCCGCGCCACGGCGAAGATGCCCTGCCCCGTCAGCCCCTGGATGACGAAGAGGTTGAAGCCCACCGGCGGCGTGATCTGCGCCATCTCGACCACCAGCACGATGAAGATGCCGAACCACACCAGGTCGAACTGCGCCGCCGAGATCACTGGCAGCACCACCGAGGCGGTGAGCACGATCATGCTGATGCCGTCGATGAAGCAGCCGAGGATCAGGTAGATCACCGTCAGCACCAGGATGATCATGCCCGGGCTGAAGCCCTGCTCGCCCACCCAGGCGCCCATGGCGGCGGGAATGCCGGAATAGGCCATGGCCTGGGTCAGGAAGGCGGCGCCGGCCAGGATCAGGTTGATCATGCAGGCAAGGCGCGTGGCGCCCATCAGGCTGTCGCGCAGCGAGGCCCAGCTCAGCGTGCCGCCCCAGGCCGAGAGCGCCAGCGCGCCGACGACGCCGAACACCGCCGCCTCCGTCGCCGTGGCCCAGCCGAAATAGATGCTGCTCATGACAAAGCCGATGAGCAGCATCACCGGCACGAGCTGGGCGCTTTCCCGCAGCTTCTGGCGCAGCGGCATGGAGGGGTCGCGCGGTGGCGTCAGCTCCGGGTGCAGCAGCGACCAGACGGCGATGTAGCCGCTGAACAGCGCCACCAGCAGCAGCCCCGGCAGCACGCCGGCGATGAACAGCCGCACCACCGAGACCTCGGCCGCCACGCCATAGACGATCATCACGATCGAGGGCGGGATCAGCAGGCCGAGCGTGCCGGCGCCGGCCAGGCTGCCCATGGCCATGGGCAGGTGGTAGCGCCGCTGCGTCAGCGCCGGCAGCGACATCTTGCCGATGGTCGCGGCGGTGGCGGCGGAGGAGCCGGAGACGGCGGCGAAGATGGCGCAGCCGATGACGTTCACATGCATCAGCCGCCCCGGCAGGCGCTGCACCCAGGGGGCGAGGCCGCGGAACATGTCCTCCGACAGCTTGGTGCGGAACAGGATCTCGCCCATCCAGATGAACAGCGGCAGGGCGGCCAGCGTCCAGGAGGCCATGGCCTGCCAGATGGCGGTGCCCATCACCTTCTCCACCGGCATGGCCGGCATGGCGGGGATCAGCCAGGGCAGCACGACGACGCCGCAGAAGCCCACCAGCATCAGCGCCAGGCCGATCCAGACGCCGAGGCCGAGGAACAGGAACAGCAGGGCCAGCAGCAGCAGCCCCGCCTCGGTCTGCGCGAGATCCATCAGAGTTCCTCCGCCGCGCGGTCCAGCGCCGAGCCCTCGCCGGCGCGGCGGTAGGAGGGCGTGCCGCCGGCCAGGTGCACCACCAGGTCGTCCAGCAGGGAGAGGGCGAACAGCACCACCCCCACCGCCGAGACCGCCTGTGGAATCCACAGCTTCCAGGGAACGGTGCCCTGCGCCACGTCGTCGAACTCCAGCGAATCGGTGGCGAGGTCGGAGAGCGCCCAGCCCAGCGCCAGCACCACGGCCAGCGCCAGCAGCAGCGCCACCGCCTCCAGCGCGAATCGCGCCCGGCCCCGCAGCCGGCCGATGATCAGGTCCACGCGGATATGCGCGCCATGGCGGAAGGCATAGGCCAGCGGCAGCAGCGCGGAGGCGGCCACGGCGAAGGAGGTCAGGTCGTCCGCCCCCGCCACCGTCAGGCCGAGGAAGCGCCCGCCCACCTGGGCGGCGATGACGAGGGCGATGGCGGTGAGCGCCAGCGCGCCCCCCACCCCGCCCAGCAGATACAGGAAGTCGAGCACGGATCGCAGGGCGCGCATGCGTGGCCTCTCGGGTTCGGCGATTGCGGCGGGGCAGGCCGCCGCCCGGGCGAAGGCCCCTGGCGGGGGCCTTCCGGGCGGCGGCGGCGCGGCGGGCGTGGCCTCAGGCCGCGCGGTAGGCGTCGATCAGCTTCTTGCCGTCCTCGCCGGCCTTGGCGAGCCACTCCTGCACCATGGTCTCGGAGACCTTGGCCATGCCCTCCCGGAGCGCGGCGGAAGGCTGGTTCACCGTCATGCCGCGATCGGCCAGGATCTTCTCGCGCGCCACCTGCTCGGCGGCCGACATCTCCCAGCCGCGCGTCTCGGCCGCCTTCGCGCCGTCCAGCACCGCCTTGCGCGCTGCCTCGGGCAGCGCCTCCAGCGCGCGGGTCTGCACCATCACCGCGTTCTTGGTCCAGGTGAAGCCGATCGGCGTGAAGAACTTGGCGAAGTCCCAGGCCTGCACGTCGACGCCGGTGGCGGCGGAGGTGACCATGCTGTTGACCACGCCGGTGGCGAAGGCCTGCGGCACCTCGGCCGCCTGCACCAGGGTCGGCGTGGCGCCGACCAGCGTGGCGAATCGGTTGGTGGCGGCGCTGAAGGTGCGCATCTTGTTGCCGCGCAGCGCCTCGATCGAATCCACCGGGAAGTTGGTGTAGAAGCCCGAGGGCGGCCAGGGCACCATGTAGAGCAGCGTGATGCCGGTGCGCTTCAGCCGCGCCTCGATGTAGGGGCGGGAGAGGTCGGCCAGCTTGCGCGCCTGCTCATAGGAGGTGACGAGCTGCGGGATGCCGTCCACCTCGAAGAACGGGTCCTCGTTGCCATAGGCCGAGATCAGGATCTCGCCCATCTGCACCTGGCCGGTCTGAATGCCGCGGCGGATCTCCGGCATCTTCAGCAGCGCGGCGTTGGTGTGCATCTGGATCTGCAGCGCGCCGCCCGAGGCCTGCTGCGCCGCCTCGACGAACTGCCGCAGGTTGCGGGTGTGGAAGTTGCCGTCCGGATAGGGCGTGGCCAGCTGCCAGCGCGCCTGCGCCAGGGCCTCCCGCCCGGCGAGCGGCAGCAGCGCGCCGGCGGCGCCGGCCGCGAGAAGGGAACGCCGGTGGATGTTCATGAACCCAGACCCCTGCCTGTTTTGCTTGGCGGGCATCATCGTCGCGCCCGCGAAAGCCTTGCAAGGGTGTTTCGGACATCCGCCGTCGCGCAGGCGCGCGCCGGAGGGCGGCTTCCGCGCAGTTCCTGGGCGGTTCCTGACCGCCTTCTGTGCAGCGCGGCGCCGCCCCGCCGCTCAGCCGCCCCGCCGCTCATCCCCCGGAGGTGACGTAGTTGCGCAGGTCGCTCGCCTCCTGCTCCGCCTCGGCGATGCGCGCCTTCACCAGATCGCCGATCGAGACCATGCCGACCAGGGCGCCCGCCCCGTCCAGCACCGGCAGGTGGCGCACGCGGCGGTCGGTCACCATGGAAAGGGCGGCGGTGATCGGCGTCTCGGGCGAGACGGTGTGCAGCACGCGGGTCATGAGCTGGTCGGCCTGCAACCGGCCGATTCCCTCCGGCTGGCCGGCCAGGGCTCGGACGATGTCACGCTCGCTGAGGATGCCGAGCACGCCGCCCTGCGCGTCCCGCACCAGCACGGCGCCGATGCGGTGCTGCGCCAGGGTGCGCGCGACGGCCGCGGCATCGTCCTGCGGCCCGACGGAGACCACCTGTGAGCCCTTGCCGCGCAGGATGTTCGCAATCGTCATGGCGGGATTCCCTTGGCATGCGGGCTGGCGCCGCCAGGGGAAGACGGCACGGCCCGCCTTGGTTGTTACGGCAACGATGCTGCGCGCGGGGTGGCCAAGTCCAGGGGAATCGGCGGCGGTGGATGCCGCTCAAGCGGCCGTGCGGCCGAGCAGGCGCAGCGCCTCCGCCTCCGCCCGGCGGATGCCGAGCACGAAGACCTGCCGGTCGCGCCGCGCCAGCCCGTCCAGGTCGGCACCGGTCAGCAGGGCCAGGGCGCCGGCCGCCCCGGGGTTGGGCAGGGCGGCGGTGAGGCCCATGAGCCGCCCCGAGGCATCCACCACCGGGCCGCCCGAATAGCCCAGCAGGGCCGGCATGCGGGCGGTGAAGCCACGGCCGAAGCCCGGCATCTCGGCATCCGGCGCCTCGACATGCCCCTGCGCGATGGCGGGGCCGAAGCCCGGCGCGCCGGTGGCCCACACCGCCTCCCCCTCGCGCGGCAGCTCGGCGGCGCGCGGCGCGGCGGCCAGGAAGCCGGGCGGCACGCACAGCACGGCAAGGTCCATCCGCGCGCTGCGGCCGGCCAGCGCGGCCTCGGCCTCCGCGCCATCGGCGCGGCGGAGGCGCGCGCCCGTGGCCCCGGCCTCCAGCAGATGCGCGCAGGTCAGCACATGCCGGGTGCCGAAGCCCACCGCCGCGCCGCGCCCGCCCTGGCCGTTGTAGAGCACGGCCGATCCTCCGGTGGCGATGGCCTCGGCCGGGGTGCCCCGCGCCTGCTGCCCGAACGGGGCCGCGCAGCCCGCCAGCAGGCTCGCGCTGCTGCCCAGGGCAAGGCTCCCCAGGGCGGCGCGCAGCAGGGCACGGCGAGGCGGCGAGGCAGCAAGCATTCGAAAATCTCCCGGCATCCATCAACCTATTGGTTAGGAATGTTAGCCAAACCCTTCAAAACACACACCTCACGAGCGCGTGATCTTCGAAGTCTCAGCCTAGGAGCCGGAAGTGAAGAAAACCTTGATAAGGAACAGCACGGCCAGCAGCACCAGCAGCCAGGCCAGGAACCGCCACCGTCCGCCGCGGCCCGGAGGCCGCCGGTCATTGGCCGGTGCGGGCGGGGGGCGGTAGGGCGGCAGCACGCGCATCGCCCAGTCAGGCTTCGGCCGGGGGCCGGGGCGTGGTTCAGCCATCCAGCGAGGCCTCCCGCAGGAAGGCCTCCTGCGCCGCCGTCTCGATGGCGCCGGGGTGGTAGTGCCGGCGGATGAAGGCCACCGGTTCCTCCGTCACGCCGCTGCGGCGGGCGAGGCAGCCCAGCACCAGGCCGGTGCGCCCCAGCCCGGCGCGGCAGCCGACATAGACCGCCTCACCCGCCCGCAGCGCCGCCACGGTTGCGGCGAGCGCCGCGCGCAGCGCCGGCAGGTCGTCCGGCACGCCGAAATCGGGAATCGGGAGGAGGAGGGTGGCACGCCGGCGGTTGGCGGCCCCGCCATCGAGGCAGAGGGCGAAGCCCTCCGCGGGGCAGGCGGCGAAGGGGCCGCCGCGCAGCCGGGCGGTGCCGCCGCCCGGCAGGGGCAGAGCCAGGCCGCCGAGGCCTGCGCCCTGCCCGCTCATGGTGCGGGGGTGGAGGTCCCGCCCGAAGGGGGCGGCAGCGGCTGCATCAGCGCCTCCGTCTCCCGCTTCAGCCGCAGGTAGGAGCGGAAGGAGAAGGGCAGCATGCCGCAGTAGATCAGCCCGGCCGCCGCCAGCGCCGCCCAGGGCTCGCTGACCAGCAGCGCGGCATAGGCGCCGATGGAGAGCAGCAGCGGCAGCACGTATTCGCGCCGCACCTTGAAGTTCTTGAACGACCAGGTGGGCAGGGTGCTGACCAGCATCAGCGCCACCGCGATCAGCAGCAGCCCGACGAAGGCCGGGTGCCGCACCGCGCCGGCCAGCCCCGTCCAGCCCCAGCCCTCGAAGGCCAGCGCGGCGAAGATGGGGAACATGCCGAGCAGCGCGCCGGCCGGCGCCGGCACGCCGGTGAAGAAGCTCTGCGCGTAGGCGGGCTTGGGCGGGGGGCCGGGCAGCGGCATCGGCCCCGCATCCAGCGCCGCGTTGAAGCGCGCCAGGCGCAGCGACATGCAGACGGCGAACATCACGCAGGGCACGAAGCCGAGGCCGCGATACTCGTGCATGGTCCAAAGGTAGAGCACCATGGCCGGCGCCACGCCGAAGGAGAGGAAATCGGCCAGGCTGTCGAACTCGGCGCCGAAGCGGCTGGTCGCCTTGAGCAGGCGGGCGAGCCGCCCGTCCAGGCCGTCGATCGCGCCGGCCAGGATGATGAGGCCCGCCGCGGGCTCCCACCGCGCCTCCAGCGCGAAGCGCATCGCCATCAGCCCGGCGCAGAGGCCGAGCAGGGTCAGGATGTTCGGGATCAGCCGGTTGAAGGACTGGCCCTGAAAACGCGGCCGCTGGCGCGCGGCGAAGCGGAAGCGCCGCGAGGAGGAGGACGGGGCGGGGTGCCGGGGGGCCTCGTCCATCAGAGGACCGTGCCCGGCGCCATGGCCGCCGCGGGGTTGGGCGCGGGCGCCAACTCGGCGATCACCGTCTCGCCGCCGATCATCAGCTGGCCTTCGGTCACCACCGGCTTCACGCCTTCCGGCAGGTAGAGGTCGGTGCGGCTGCCGAAGCGGATGATGCCGAAGCGCTCGCCGGCGCGGAGCTGGTCGCCCTCGCGCACGTTGCAGAGGATGCGTCGGGCGATCAGCCCGGCGATCTGCACCACCGCGATCTCCTGCCCGCCCGGCAGGCGGATCGCCAGGGCGTTGCGCTCATTGTCGTCGCTGGCCTTGTCCAGGCTGGCGTTGAGGAACTTGCCGTGCCGGTAGGCGATTCGGGTGACGATGCCATCGACCGGGCTGCGGTTGACGTGCACGTCGAGCACCGAGAGGAAGATCGCCACGCGCCAGCGCGGCGTGGCGCCGAGGCCGAGTTCGGCCGGCGGCACGGCGGGCGCCACGCTCACCACCCGGCCATCGGCGGGGGCGACGAAGACCGGCCGGTCCGGCGTCACCCGTTCCGGGTCCCGGAAGAAGTAGAGGCAGAACAGGGTGAAGGCGACACCGAGCCAGAACAGCCAGGAGCCCAGCAACAGGCCCCCGACCACGGCAACGGCCGCGCCACCGATGATGAAGGGCCGGCCAGCCGGATGCGGCGGGGCCAGGACCAAGCGAAGGCTTTCAATAAGCGCCATGATGCCCCTGGTTATGGTCCGTCGGGGAAGCGCAAACAATCCCTGACCGCTGACGCCCCGTCCGCCCTGCCCTGCCGCTCACGAGGGCGGCAGGGTGAAGACCTGGCCGGGATAGATGCGCCCCGGGTCGCGGATCTGCTCCTGGTTCGCACGGTAGATAATGGTGTAGCGGGTGCCGCGGCCATAGGTTGCGCGGGCGATGCGCCAGAGGTTGTGGCCCGGCTGCACCACGATGCGGCCCTCCGCCGGCCCTGCCGCATCGCGCTGGAAGGGCAGCTCCAGCCGCGCCGCCACCTGCCCCTGCGGGCCGAGCTGGTCCAGCCGCAGCGTGTGCAGGCCGGGCGCGGCCTGGGTCGAGGGCCGCAGCGCCCAGCGGCCCTCGGTGTCGGCGCGCGTGTCGCCGGCATGGCCCTGGTCAATGTAGAGGCGCAGATGGCTGCCGGCCGGCGCGCTGCCGGCGAAGCGCAGCCCGCCATCATCGTCGTAATCCACCACATCCAGCGCCAGCGCGCGGCCCGCCGGGGGCGCCGCCGGCCGGGCGGCAGGCCCCGCCGCCTGCAGCAGCCGCGGCGCGGCCCCGCCGGCCGGCGGCAGCAGCACCGCCAGCGGCCCCTCCGGCGCGGCGGCGCCGCCCGCCTCCGGCGCCGGCACCAGGACCAGCAGGGCCTCCCCGCCCCGGTGCAGCGCCCCGTGGGCGGTGCGGGCGGCGAGGCTCAGCTCGTGCGGCCCGGGCGGCAGCGCCTCGGCGGGCAGGATCACCCATTCGCCCCGGGCATCGGCGCGGGCGCGGCCCAGCTCGTGCCCGCCATCCCGCAGCAGCACCACCTCGGCGCCCGGCGCGGCGCGCCCGGCCACCACGGCGGTGCCCCGCGCGCCGATGCGGGCGATGTCGAAGCGCGGCGTGATCTCGGCGGCAACCTGCGGGGCGGCCGCCGGGGCCGGGGCCGGGACCGAGGCCGCGCCGGGCAGGGGCGCCGGCGGGGCGAACCAGGCGGCGGGCCATGACGGGCCGGACGAGGGCGCGGCGACGACCATGAGCCACCCGGCCAGGCCGCCGCCCAGCGCGGCCCCCGCCACCCCCAGCAGGGACAGGCGTGTCCGATCCGTCATGCTCGCATCACCTGGCGATCCCGCATTCTTCCCGCAGCCGGGGCGCCGCCCCTCTCCCGGCCCCCTTGCGGGGAGGGACCGGCGAATTGCTGAATGCTGCCCCGCCACAGGCCACGGGAGCAAGGCTGCGATGCGCAACGAGACACGGATTCGCGTGCAGGTGTGGGATGGCTGGGTGCGGCTGACCCATTGGCTGATCGTCGGCCTGCTCGGCCTGTCCTGGTGGACGGCGGAGACGGGGCGGATGGATCTGCACATGACCAGCGGCCACGCCATCCTGGCGCTGCTGCTGTTCCGTGCCGGCTGGGGCGTGGTGGGGTCGGACACGGCACGCTTCTCGCGCTTCCTGCGCTCGCCGCTGGCGGCGCTGTCGCATCTGCGCCACCTCTTCCGGCGCGCGCCGGACACCGAGCTGGGCCACAACGCCGCCGGCGGCTGGATGGTGCTGGCGCTGCTGGCCGTGCTGCTGCTGCAGGCGGTGAGCGGCCTCTTCGCCGACGACCTGGTCCTTACCCGCGGCCCGCTCGCGGCGCACGCCCCCGCCGCCGTCAGCGACTGGATGACCTTCCTGCACATCCGCAACTTCAACGTGATCCTGGCGCTGGCGGCGCTGCACGTGCTGGTGGTCGGCCTCTACGCGCTGGTGAAGGGGCAGGATCTGGTGCGGCCGATGCTGACCGGCAGCAAGTGGCTGCCCGCGCCCCTGGCCGCCACGGCGCCGCGCATCGCCCCGCCGCTGCGGGGCGCGCTGCTGCTGGCGCTGGCCTTGGCGGCGGTCTGGCTCATCGCCGGCCTCGGCTGAGGGCGGGCGGGCGCCGGGGAAGCGCCCTCCCGCGCCGCCTTCAGCGGGCGCGGTAGTTGCGGTGGCAGGCGCCGCAGGTGCCGCCCGCCTCGCGAAAGGCCGTGGCGGTGGCGCCGGCATCGCCCGCGGCCGCCGCGTCGCGCAGCTTGCCGAGGGCGGCCACCATGTTAGCGCTGGCGCGCTCGAACCCGGCGCGGTCCGACCACACGGCGGGCAGGGCACGGGTGTCGCCCGTGTCGCTGCCGGGCGGGAAGCGGGCGGGGAAGCCCTCGAAGAAGCGCTGCATCTCCGTGGCGCGGCCGGCCACCGGCTCCAGCGCCCCGCGCGAATCGAGGATGCCCTTGATGGCCTCCAGATGCCCGGCCATCTGCTTCAGCCCGGCCTTGCGCTCGGCCACCACATCGCCTGCCGTGCCGCTGGCCGCGCCCGCCTGGGCCAGGGCCGGAGCGGCCTGCCAGGCGCCCGCCAGCGCCGCCACCGCCAGCGCCGCGCCGGCCAGCCCTGCCTGTCTCATCCGCATGTCGTGCGTTCCTCCGTCGTCGGTCCCGCGCGCATCACAGCATGACCGGCGCGGCAGAAAAGTGACTTTTTCTTCTCCGCCACGGTCCGGGCGCCCTTGCTGGCACCCGCGCCTGCCGCTATACGCCGCGCCGTGCCCGAGAGGACGCGCCGGCCGGAACGACGGAGCGTAGCTCAGCCTGGTAGAGCACTGTGTTCGGGACGCAGGGGCCGGAGGTTCGAATCCTCTCGCTCCGACCAAATGATCCGGCCGGGGAAAGCCCCGCCTGCCCCTCCCGCCAGGGAGACGGCCGGCGGGGCTTTCCGATTCCGCCGCAGGGCGGCGCCGACGTCATCAAAGTTGCACACATTTTGCTAAGGCATCGGTTACCACCGGAAGCACGAGGCTTCCGGCTGGAGGGAACCTGCCCATGAAGTCTCCTTTGGCCTCCGCCGCTGCCCTCGCCTTGGGCATCCTGCCGCTGAGCCTGCCCGCCGCCGCGCAGACCACGATCGAGAGCGCCGGCCTGACCGTGACGGCCACGCCCGCCATCGCCTCGGACTACCTGTTCCGCGGCATCTCGCAGACCCGCAACCGGCCGGCCGCCTCGCTCACGCTCGACGTGCAGCATGAGACGGGCCTCTATGCCGGCGCCTTCGCCAGCAACGTCACCTTCCCCGGCAGCAATGCGCGGCAGGAACTGGACCTGCTGGCCGGCTACCGCTTCGGGCTCGGCCCGGTAAACCTGGATCTGGGCGGGGTGTTCTACACCTATCCGGGCTACGACAAGCCCGATGGCAGCTACGAGTACAACTACTTCGAGGCGGTCGCGAAGGCGAGCTACACGCTGGACGCGGTGAAGTTCGTTGGCGCCCTGGCCTACTCGCCCGATTTCTACTTCGAGGCCGGCTCGGCCATCTACCTGGAGGGCGGCGCCGATGTCAGCCTGCCGCTCGATGTCACCCTGGCCGGCCGCTACGGCTACCAGTGGATCGACAAGAACCCGCGCTACGGCGCGCCGGACTACGCCAACTGGTCCGTCGCGCTGTCGCGCGAGGTGGTGGCGGGCTTCGCCCTGACGGTCGGCTACTACGACACCAACCTCTCCAAGGCCGAGTGCTTCGCCGGCACCAAGCTGTGCGATGCGCGGGCGATGGTGACGCTCAGCCGCGCCTTCTGACCGGCGCCGCAGGCTCCGGCTCCCGGGCGGCGCGGTCCGCCCGGGGCCTTCTCCCGGCCGCTGCCCGCCTCAGCGCGGCCGCCGCGCCGCCCAGAACATCAGGGCGCGGATGGGAAACACCCAGGCGAGGCCGGCCAGCACGAAGAAGGGCACCTGCAGCGCCCAGTGCAGGCCCAGCATCCAGTCGGCGATGCGCAGCACCACGACCAGGTAGAGGGCGAGGAAACAGAAGCCCGCGAGGCAGGCCAGAAGGATGCGCGGCATGAATCTGCTCTTGGCAGGCCGCCGCCGCTTCGCCAAGCCTCGATCCGGCGGCCCCGGCAGCATCCCGTCATGCGGCTTGCGTTGCAGCGGCGGGCCGGGGCGCCTAGTCTCCGCCGCGACCGGCCGGGCCACCCAGCCCGCCCCCTCCTGCTGACTGAAAGACCCCGATGCCTGATAACGGCCTCACCCCCGCCTCCGGCGCTTCCTCGGGCACTTCCTCGGGCACCCAGGATTTCGACCTGAAGGCGCATATCCGCGGCGTGCCGGATTTCCCGAAGCCGGGCATCCTGTTCTACGACATCTCCACCCTGCTGCGGGACGGCCCGGCCTGGCGCGGGGCGATGGACCGGCTGGCCGAGATCATCCGCCCCTACCGGCCGACCCTGCTGGCCGGCATCGAGAGCCGCGGCTTCCTGATGGCCGCGCCGATGGCGCTGGAGCTCGGTCTCGGCTTCATCATGCTGCGCAAGCCGCGCAAGCTGCCGGGCGCCACCATCGGCTATGATTACGACCTCGAATACGGCAAGGACCGCATCGAGATGCAGGCCGATGCGCTGCGCCCCGGCGAGCGGGTGGTGCTGCTGGACGACCTGCTGGCCACCGGCGGCACCATGGCCGCCGCCATCCAGCTGCTGCGCAAGGCCGGCGCCGAGGTGCCGGCGGCGGCGACGCTGATCGAGCTGCGCTTCCTCAACGGCCGCGCCCGCGTCGACGTGCCGGTCGAGACCCTGGCCACCTACGACGACTGAGCGGCATGGCGGGGCGCGGCATCCACTCCCCCTTCCCGGCACCGCCACAGGGCGGCGCGCCGCGCGGCCGCCGGGCCTGGCTGCGGCTGGCCGGCGCGGCGGCGCTGATGCCGGCCCTGGCCCCGCCGCTGCGCGCCCAGCCCCAGCCGGGCGCCGCCGCCCTGGCTCCCGCCTCTCCGGTTCCCGCTTCCCTGGCCCCGGACAGCGCCACCCTGCTGCTGCCCGGCCCCGAGGGCGGCGCGGCGGCGCAATGGGCGCGCGGGGTGGCGGCGGGGCTGGCGCGCGGCCTGCCGCACGCCGTGGCGCTGCGCACCGTCACGCTGGGCGGGCCGGACGGCGTCACCGCCGCCAACCGCTTCGCCACGCTGGAGGCGGGCGACGGCCGCACCCTGCTCGTGCTGCCCGGCCTGGCCGCGCATGCCCGGCTGGTGGGGGAAAGCCGCGCCCAGTTCCAGCCCGAGGGCTGGCTGCCGCTCTGCGTCTCCTGGCAGGGGGCGGTGCTGGCCGGGCGGGGCGTCCTCGCGCCCACCGCCGCGCGGCCGCTGCGGCTGGCGCTGCCGGGCCCCGACGCGCCGGAAGCGGCCGCCCTGCTGGCGCTGGACCTGCTCGGGCTGCCCGCCATCCCGGTGTTCGGCATCGCCGGCGGCGAGGCGGCCGCTGCCCTGGCCCAGGGCGTGGCCGATGCCATGGTGATCGCCGCTCCCGCCGCCGCCGCCCAGGCGCGCCGCCAAGGCCTGACCCCCTGGCTGGAGCTGGACACGCCCGGCCGGCGGGAGAACCCGGAGCTGCCGGCGGCCAGCGCCCTGCCCGCCATCCGCCCGGCGCCGCTGGCGGCGGCACAGGCGGGCTTCGCGGCGCTGCGGCTGCGCGCGGCGCTGATGCTGCCCGGCCTCACCTCGGCCGATGTCGTCGCCGCGTGGCGGCGCGCCGCCCTGCTCTGGCAGGAGGAGGAGGCGAAGCAGCCGGCGGAGACCACGGCCCCCGCCCTGGTGGGCGCCGAGGCGCGCGCCACCATCGCGCCGCTCTGCCCCGCCGCCGATGCCGTGCTGGCCTACCGCGAGTGGCTGCTGCGGCGGCTGCGCTGGCAGGCGGGCTGAGCCCCCTCCGGGCGGGCTGGGCTGCATGCCCGCGAAGGCGTGCTCAGTGATAGGTGGCGAGGCCCGCCACGACCTGCTCATTGACCATGATCAGGAAGTCCAGGTCGGGCTGCTCCCGCTCCAGCTCCCGCAGCACGGCGCTGCCGAGCAGGCCGAAGCCGTCCCGCAGGGCATCCGGCAAGGGGCAGGCCGGGCTGCACACCGCCAACAGCACGGCCTGCCAGAGCCGGCGCGTGGCACGCACCGCCGCGGCGCGCCGGCCGGCCCCGCCCGCCCGCGCCTGGCGCAGTCGGGACACCGCCGCGCGGAAGGCCTCGGCCTCGGCCGCGCGGCTTTCCGCCAGGGATGCGCCCCCCGTGGCGATCGTCTGGCCGAGCGGCATCACGCCATGGCTCCCGCCCCTTCGCCGGATGGCGGCACGGGATGGGCGCGGGTGGGCGGCTCGGCGGCGGCGCGCAACACGGCATCCTCATGCTGCATCACCCGGCGGACCAGCTTCAGCGACTGGTAGCACTCGTCCTGCTGGGCCAGGACCAGGGCGCTTTCCAGCATCTCGCGCACCAGGGCCGAGGTGGTGATGCTCTGGAATTCGGCGATCAGATCGCGTGCCAGCTCCAGGCCGCGCTCGCGCTCCTCCTCATTGCCGATATAGGCGGTCTGCAGCGCGAAGTAGATGCGTTTGGCCGGGGTGTCGGCGGCCTCGGGGGTCATGATCTGCTTGCCGAAGAGGAACCGCGCGCGGCTGGTCAGCTCCACCCGGGCGCGGTTGCGGAAGCGCAGCGGGGCGCCGTTGACGACCAGCAGGTCGCCCTGGCGCAGTTCGAGCACAAGCGTGGACATGAACAGCGGTCCTTCGGAACCCGGGCGGATGGCACCGGGCATGTGAGGGGAAAGCTCCGGGCAGCAGGCGAAAGCCGCCGATGCCGCGCCCATGGGTGCGGGGCTTCAACACATTCCGGTCTTGCTCCTGCTGGCGGGGCCGGTCTCGTCCCCTGTCACCGTCGGTGGTGACGGTGGCTCAATCTGCGGTGCAGGAAGTTAACAGGGGCTTGAGGGGCGGGGGCGCCGTTCAACTCCGCCGGTCAGGCGCGGCGGAGCAGCATCAGCACCCCGTCGACCGGCGCGCCCTGCTCCTGGCGCAGCACGTCCCGCCGCTCCGCCACGCCGGCCAGGCCGGCGGCGGCGCAGGTGGCGCGCAGTGCCGGCAGGGCATGGCGGTAGCGCAGCCCGGGGCCGAGCGCGTAGGGCCCCTCCCCGCCCGCCTCCCCCTCGGCCAGCTCGACGCTGAACAGCGCCAGCCCGCCCGGCCGCAGCGCCGCCCGCAGCGCCGCCAAAGCGGGGCCGAGATCGCCCAGGTAGTTCAGCACGTCGGCGGCGGCGATCAGGTCCCAGGCGGCGGGGTGGCGGGGCAGGAAGTCCAGCAGGTCCGCCTCGTGCAGGGCGGCGTAGCAGCCCTGGCGCGCCGCCTCGGCCAGCATGCGGGGCGAAAGGTCCAGCCCTTCCAGCCGCCGCGCGAAGGGCGCGAGCGCCAGGCCGGACAGGCCGGTGCCGCAGCCGAGGTCGAGCGCGCCCTCCACCGGCGCCGGCGCCAGCCCCGAGTCGCGCAGCAGCGCCGCCAGGGCGGCCGGGGTGCGGTAGCCCAGCCGGCCGGTGAGGTCCGCCGCGAAGCGCGGCGCGTACTGGTCGAACAGGTCGCGCACATAGGCGGCGGGGGCGCGCTCCGGCGCCGGCGCGCGGCCCAGCGCCGCCAGCAGGAAGCGCGCCTGCCCCGCCACGTCCGGGTCGTGGTGCGCCAGCGCCGCCTCGGCCATGCGGATGGCCTCGGGCAGGGCGCCGGCCTCGCGGCAGGCATGGGCCAGGGCCAGCTTCGTCTCGGCGGCCTCCGGTGCCAGCGCCACCGCCTGGCGCAGCGGCGCCAGCGCCGCCCGCGCCTGCCCCAGCCCGCACAGCGCCTGCCCCAGGTTGCGCAGCGCCACCGCGTCGTCCGGCCGCCGCGCCAGCGCCGCGCGCAGCGCCGCCACCGCCGGCTCCAGCTGCCCCGCCTCCGCCAGCGCGCCGCCCAGCGAGGCCAGGAACACCGGCGCCTCCGGCCGCAACGCCACGGCGCGGCGGATCAGGCCGATGGCGCGGGGCAGGTCGCCGCGCTGCCGGTGCAGCGTGCCGAGCAGGTTCAGCGCATTGGCATCGCGCGGGCTGCGGGCCAGGAGGCGGGTGTAGAGCGCCTCCGCCTCATCCAGCGCGCCGGCGGCGTGGCGCGCGGCGGCCTGGCGCAGCAGGGCCGCGTCGCCGCTCACCGCGCCCGCCGCCGGCTCAGAACAGCCCCTCGATCCGCCCCTCGGCATCGAGGCCGATGCCTTCCGCGGCGGGGCGGCGCGGCAGGCCGGGCATGGTCATGATCTCGCCGCAGATCGCCACGACGAAGCCGGCGCCGGCCGAGAGCCGCACCTCGCGCAGCGGCAGCACATGCCCCTCCGGCGCGCCCATCAGCGCCGGGTCGGCGCTGAAGGAATACTGCGTCTTGGCGATGCAGACGGGCACATGGCCGAAGCCCTGCTCCTCGAAGCGCCGCAGCCTCGCGGCGACGGGCGGCGGCACGCTGACGCTGGCGGCGTGGTAGATCTCGCGCGCCACCGTCTCGATCTTGCCCTGCAGCGACATGTGGTCGTTGTAGAGCGGCTCGAAGCTGGCGGTGCCGCCGGCGATGAGCGCCTGCACGGCGCGGGCGAGGTCGGCCGCGCCGGCGGCGCCGTCGGCCCAATGGGTGCAGAGGATGGCCTCGACGCCGAGCGGCCGCACCGCCGCCTGCACCGCCGCGATCTCGGCGTCGGTGTCGCTGGTGAAGCGGTTCAGCGCCACCACCACGGGCAGGCCGAATTTCTGCATGTTCTGCACATGCCGCCGCAGATTGGCCGCGCCGCGCGTGACCGCCGCCACATCCTCCGCGCCGAGGGCCGACTTCGCCACGCCGCCATGCATCTTCAGCGCCCGCGCCGTGGCCACCACCACGCAGGCGGAGGGCGCGAGGCCGGCGCTGCGGCACTTGATGTCGAGGAACTTCTCGGCGCCCAGATCGGCGCCGAAGCCCGCCTCGGTGACGACCACATCGGCCAGCCGCAGCGCCAGCCGCGTGGCGATGACGCTGTTGCAGCCATGCGCGATGTTGGCGAAGGGCCCGCCATGCACCAGCGCCGGGCTGCCCTCCAGCGTCTGCACCAGGTTGGGCGCCAGCGCGTCGCGCAGCAGCGCGGCCATGGCGCCATCGGCCTTCAGGTCGTGCGCGGTGACGTTCCGCCCGTCCCGCGTCTGGCCGACGATGATGCGGCCCAGCCGCTGCTGCAACTCCGCCAGGTCCTTCGAGAGGCAGAACACCGCCATCACCTCGGAGGCGACGGTGATGTCGAACCCGTCCTCCCGGGGAAAGCCGTTCGGCACGCCGCCGAGCGCCGCGTTGATCGAGCGCAGCGCGCGGTCGTTCATGTCGAGCGCGCGGCGCCAGGAGATGCGGCGCGCATCGAGCCCCAGCTCGTTGCCCCAGTAGAGGTGGTTGTCCAGCATCGCCGCCAGCAGGTTGTTGGCGGAGGTGATGGCGTGGAAGTCGCCGGTGAAGTGGAGGTTGATCTCCTCCATCGGCGCCACCTGCGCGCGGCCGCCGCCCGTGGCACCGCCCTTCACCCCGAAGCACGGCCCGAGCGAGGGCTCGCGCAGCGCGATCATCGCCTTCCTGCCGAGGCTGTTCAGCGCGTCGCCGAGGCCGATGGTGGTGGTGGTCTTGCCCTCGCCGGCGGCGGTGGGGCTGATGCCGGTGACCAGCACCAGCGCGCCGCGCGGCGCCGACATGCGCTCCTGCTCGGCGACGAAGTCCAGCCCGACCTTCGCCTTGTGCCGGCCATAGGGCTCCAGCGCCGTCTCGGGGATGCCGGCACGCGCGGCGATCTCCTGGATGGGAAGGAGCCGCGCGGCCCGCGCGATGTCGAGGTCGGTCGCCATGGAATCGTCCTGCCGGCTGCGGATGCCACGGCTTATCCGCAGCCTTCCGCGGCGGCAAGACGTGGCGCCGCGGGCCGGGATGCGGCGCGCGACGCCATGACCGGGGGTGGCGGCCGCCGAGGCTGCGCCCGGCCGGGTGAAAGAGGCCCATGCCCCCCTGGCCAGGAGGCAAGCCATCATGTCATCGTACGGGAATAAGCAAGACAGTGCCGGAGAACGTCTATGAACCGCCGTACCTTCGCCGCCCTGATGGGCGGCCTGCCGCTGCTGGCCAGCACCGCCGCCCTCGCCCAAAGCTCCGGCCAGCCGGCCTGGCCGAACCGGCCCGTCACCATGCTGGTGCCCTTCGTCGCCGGCGGTCCGTCCGACATCGTGGCGCGTGCCATCGCCAACCGGATGAGCCAGACCATCGGCCAGCCCGTGGTGGTGGAGAACCGGGCCGGCGCCAATGGCGAGGTGGCCGGCCGCCTGCTGGCCCGCGCCGAGCCGGACGGCCATACGCTGATGGTGGGCTCGATCGGCGTCTATGCCATCAACGCCGCGCTGCGCCCGGAGCTGGGCTATGACCCGGTGAAGGACTTCACCCCCATCACGCTGGCCGTCACCACGCCGAACGTGCTGGTGGTGAACCCCGAGAAGGTGCCGGCGAAGACCGTGGCCGAGCTGGTGGCCTGGCTGAAGGCCAACCCGCGCAAGGCGAGCTACTCCACCAGCGGCGTCGGCTCCTCCGACCAGATGACGACCGAGCTGTTCAAGCAGCGCACCGGCACCGACGTGGCGCATGTGCCCTATCGCGGCGGCGCCGCGGCGGCGACCGACCTGATCGCCGGCAATGTGCAGATGTCCTTCCAGAATCTCGGCACGGTGGCCGGCCACATCCAGTCCGGCCGGCTGCGCGCGCTGATGGTGACCGGCGCCAAGCGCCACCCCGTCCTGCCCGACGTGCCCACCGCCGCCGAGACGGGGATGGCCGATTTCGTCGTCACCTCCTGGCAGGCGGTGATGGCGCCGGGCAACATGCCCGAGGCGCTGCGCGGCCGCATCGCCACCGCGGTGATGGAGGCGCTGAACCACCCCGAGGTGAAGCCGCGCCTGGAGCAGATCGGGCTCGACGTGGTGGCCAACAAGCCGGAGGAATACGGCCGCTTCCAGCGCGAGGAGATCGGCCGCTGGCGGCAGGTGATCCAGACCGCCGGCATCACCGCCGACTGACCCGGATCGCCGAATGATCCAGATCAAGGAATCGTGCGGCACATCGGCCTACTCCCGTTTCCGGCGGCGCCCGCGCCGCCTGGAACGAGAGGTTGGTCGTGAACAAGATGACGTGCGGCGCGCTGCTGGGCGCCGCCATGAGCGCCGCCCTGATGGGGGCGCCGGCCCAGGCTCAGGGGCTGATGCAGGAACTGCCCGGCTTCCGGGGCAAGCAGGCGGGGGATCTGGTGGTGGGCTTCGGCGCCATCGGCGTGCTGCCGCAGAATGGCGGGCGCGTCGATGCCATCGGCGGCAAGCCGGAAGCCTCCGACACGCTCACCCCGCAGCTCGACCTGACCTACTTCCTCACCTCGAACCTGTCGCTGAACCTGATCGCCGCCACCAGCCGGCATGATGTGACGGTGAAGGGCTCGGCGCTGGGCGATGTCGATCTCGGCCGGGTCTGGGCGCTGCCGCCCACCCTCACCCTACAATTCCATCCCCTGCCCGCCGCGCGCCTCAGCCCCTATGTCGGCGCCGGCGTGAACTACACGGTGTTCTATGGCGAGGGCGGCAGCCGCACCGCGCCGGTGAGCAAGGTGGATATCGAGAACAGCTGGGGCTGGGCGCTGAATGCCGGCGTGGACTACGCCCTGACCCCGGAATGGGGCCTCAACCTGGACGTGAAGAAGCTGTTCCTGCGGCCGGATGTCTCGGTCAATGGCGGCGCCATCGGCGCGCGGGCCGATCTCGACCCGTGGATCGTCGGCGCCGCGCTGCGCTACCGCTTCTGAGGCGGTGCCCCCGGCGCGCCTGCCGCCGCCGGGGGCCGCCTCCGCTCCCGCAACCTCATCCCGCGCCGGTCCGCAGCACCACCTGGCGGATCTGCCAGCCGCCCTGGCGCCAGGCGAGGTCGAGCGCCAGGCCGCCGCCGCCCTCGCGCGGCAGCAGCTCCAGCCGTGCCGCGTTCCATCCCAGCGGCCAGGCCAGCCGCACCGTCTCCGCCTGCCCCGCCACCGGGTCCCGGACGGGCGGGGCGGCGAGGCGGCGCGATTCCAGCAGCCGCGCCACCGCCGCCGGGTCCCGCGCGCCCGAGGCCAGCTCGGCCGCCAGCCCGTCCAGATAGGGGCGGGAGGCACCGCCCGCCCCGGCCTCCACCGGGCCAAGCCGCAGCACGGCGCCCTCGGCCGGCAGGGCGGCCAGCAGGCCGGCCGCATCGTGGCGGAGCATCAGCCCCGCCAGCTGCAACCCCGGCATCGCCAGCGTCAGCAGCGCCCCCGCCCCGCCAGCCAGAAGGCCGGCCCGCAGCGCGCCCCGGCCGCGCCGCCGCGCCGGCCCAGGAAGCGGCACGGCGCAGGCCTCCGGCCCGGCGGCCGGAAGAGCGCCCTGGCGGCGCGCCTCATAGGCATCCCAGGCCTCGTCCCAAGGGTCCGCACTCGGCATGCAACACTCTCCCGCCCCCGGCCTGACACGCCGCGCCCAGAATTCCGGTCCCGCCCGGATGGCGTGCCAGCCGTCATCCGTCTCGTTTTTGAGACTAACGCGGCGCAGCTTGCACAATCGTTAAGAAAAGGAAGATGGGCCGGGGATGGGAGGAGGGGCCGTGCGCGCCCCCTCCTTCAGGCGTAGCGCGCCAGACCCCGCTCCAGCGCGCCCAGGGCGCTGGCCAGGGCCTCGTTCATGGCCTCGGCCGCCAGCTCGGGCGGCAGCGGCCGCTGCGGCGGCAGCGGCGCCGTGCCGCGGATGGCGAGCTGGGTGAGAAGCTGCGCATCGCCGCCCGTCTCGCGCAGCAGCACCACGGAGAGCCCGGCCACCGCCTCGCCCTTCGCCAGATCGGCATGCAGCGCCGTCAGCTCGCTCTCCAGCACCAGATCGGGGCTGACGCGGCTGCCGGTGGCCACCACGCCGTTGAACAGGCCGGAGGCGGAGAGCCAGCGGCGCATCGCCTCCTCGGCAAGCTCCACCGGCGGCGCGCTCCATTCGGCGTAGAAATCGACCGAGATGGTGCCGTCCTCCCGCAGCGTGCGCAGGCCGCGCGTGTCCTGGCCGGGAGCGGCGCGCATCAGCCGCACCTGCAGCACGCGCCCCCGCCCCCGCCGGGCCGGCGGCCCGTCGCGCCGCGGGTCGAGCGGGAAGCGCTTCGTCTCCACATAGGGCCGTTCGGGGATGACGCTGCAGGCGCCCAGGGGCAGCGAAGCCAGCGCAGGCAGGGCCAGGAGCAGCAGGCGTCGGTTCATGCGGGGGGCTCTCATCAGCGGTTGGCGGGCGGCGGCGGCGGCGCGCCGAAGATGGCCTGGCCGGGGGCGCGGCGCAGCGTCTCGGTGGTGTCGCGCAAATTGCTCACCACGGCGCGCAGGTCGCGCAGGATCGGCGCGAGGTCGGCATTGGTGTCCTGCGTGGTGTTGCGCGCCGCCCGCGCCGTCTGCTCCAGCGCGCCGATGACGGCGGGCAGCCGGGTCAGGGCGCGGCGCATCTCCTCGGTGGCGGCGCCGGTGTTGGCCAGCGCCTCGCGGATCTCGGGGCCGGCGAAGGTGGTGCGCAGGTCGGCCGCCACGCCGCGCAGCTCGGCCACCATGGCGGGCACGTCGGAGCTCTGCACCACCTGGCGCAGCAGCGCCATGGTCTGCGCCGCCTCGGCCAGAAGGTGAGCGAAGTCGCCTTCGTCCACCTGGGTGCGCAGGGTGCGGACAATGCCGCTGACATCGTCCAGCAGCTGCTCCAGCGGCGCCTGCTGGATGCGGGACAGGATGGCCTCCGCCGCGTTCTGCACCTGCGCCACGGTGGAGGGCATGGAGGGCACCACCGGGTAGTCCGGCTCCCAGGGCACCTCGCGCGGCGGGAATCGCTCGGGGCTGACGAAGTCCAGCTCGATATAGGCGACGCCGGTGATGCCCTGGCTGGAGAGCCGTGCGCGCAGCCCGCGCTCCACCGCCCGCATCGCCTGGTCCTCGGTGCGCACCGTGGCCTTGGCGGGGTCGAGCGAGAGGCGCACCAGCACGAGCTGGAAGGCCTCCAGCGCCGCGTCGCGGCTGCCCGGCGGATAGGCGGCGTTGACCAGCCCCACCTGGCTCACCTGGCCGATCTGCACGCCGCGGTAGCGCACCGGCGCGCCGACCTCGAGGCCGGTGACGCTCTCCTGCAGGTAGGTCTCGAAGACGATGCTCTGCCGGCCGAAGCCGCCGCCCGTCAGGAACAGCAGAAAGCCGAGGCCGAGCGCCAGCCCGACCAGGATCAGGGCGCCGACGCGGACATAGAGGCTGCTGGAACTCGCCATGGCTCAGGCCGCCTCCCGGCGGAAGAAGGCGCGCACGGTGGGGTGCGTCGCGTGGTCGCGCAGCTCGCGCGGGTCGCCCTCGGCGATCATGCCCTTGGCCTGCTTGTCCAGCATGATGCAGCGGTCGCCGATGGCCAGGATGCTCTGCAATTCGTGGGTCACGACGATGAAGGTGGTCCCGAGGTCGCGCGCGAGGTCCCGGATCAGCTGATCGAGGCCGGCGGAGGTGATGGGGTCGAGCCCGGCGGAGGGTTCGTCGAGGAACAGCAGCGGCGGGTCCAGCGCCATGGCGCGGGCGATGCCGGCGCGCTTGGCCATGCCGCCCGAGATCTCGGCCGGCAGCCGGTTGGCGGCGTCCGACAGGCCGACCAGGCCGAGCTTGACGCGCGCCACCTCCTCGCGCGCCGCGCGCGGCAGGCGGGTGTGCTCCTCCAGCGGCAGCATCACGTTCTCCAGCAGGGTCATGCTGCCGAACAACGCGCCGGACTGCCACATGACGCCGAGGCGCGAGAGCAATTCGCGCCGCTCCCGCCCGCGCGCGGCATCGAGGTTCTCGCCCAGGATGCGGATCTCGCCCTCGCTCGGCCGGTAGAGGCCGATCAGCAGCTTCAGCAGGGTGGACTTGCCGCAGCCCGAGCCGCCGAGGATGACGAAGACCTCGCCCTTGCGCACGTCGAAGGTGACGTCGCGGAACAGCACGTTGGACCCGAAGGCCATGGTCAGGCCGCGCACGCCGACGACGGCGGGGGCCTCCTTCTGCTCGGCCATGCCGCTCACCATCCCAGACGGTAGAAGAGGACGGCGAACAGCCCGTCCAGCACCACGGTGGCGACGATGCCGCCCACCACGGCCTGGGTGGCGGCATCGCCCACCGCGCGCGGCCCGCGCCCGGCGCCGAGCCCGGCGCGGCAGCCGATGCCGGCGATGACCAGCCCGAACACGCCCGCCTTGAACAGCCCGCCCAGCAGCGAGCCCAGCGTCAGCCACTGGCTGAGCTGGTTCAGCACCAGGGCGGCGGGGAAGCCCAGCGTGCCCATCACCACGCCCATGCCGAACAGGCCGGTGAGGTTCACCACCAGCGCCAGCACCGGCATCACCAGCAGCGCCGCGACGAGGCGCGGCAGCACCAGCATGCTCACCGGATCGACGCCCATGATGCGCAGCGCGTCCACCTCCTCGTTCACCGTCATGGTGCCGAGTTCGGCGGCATAGGCCGAGCCGGTGCGGCCAGCGACGATGATGGCGGCGATCAGCGGCCCCAGCTCGCGGATCAGCGAGATGCCGACCAGCGGCGGGATGAAGATCTCGGCGCCGAACTGCCGCATCGGGATGGAGGACTGGAAGGCCAGGATGACGCCGATCAGCGTGCCGAGCAGGATCGCCAGCGGGAAGGCGCGCAGCCCCGCCTCGTCCAGGTGGCGCAGCAGGTCGGCCACGCGCAATCGGCGCGGCTGGGGCAGCACGGCCAGCCCCATCAGCACCGTCTCGCCGAGGAAGCCGGTGGAGGCGCGGAAGGCGCGCAGGCCCTCCACCCCCCAGGCGCCGACGCGGCCGACGAAGGGCAGCGGCTTCGGGCCGGCGGCCGGGCGCGGGGCCGCCAGCGCATCCTGCGCCCGCTTCAGCACGGCGGAGACAGGCGCGCTGGCGCCCTCCACCGGGGCATCGCCCGCCACGGCGGCGCCGCGCAGCACCAGGGCGGCGCCGGTGGTGTCGAGCGCCGTGACGCCGGAGAGGTCCAGCCGCCGCGCGCCCCGCGCGGCCTTCAGCAGCGGCTCCCACAGCCCGCCCACCTGCCGCGTGGTCATCGCCCCGCGCAGCCGCAGCGTGTCGTCCTGACGGTCGAAGCCCGCCTGTTCCGCCTGATCCGTCATGCGGTGCAGCAGATAAGGCAGCCTGAGCGAAACTTTAAGCCTGTGTTCATCTCACTGGTTCCGGAGGGACGCCGGCCAGGGCCGCCAGGGCCGCATGGGCGGCCCATTCGCCGCTCTCCCACGCGCCGCCCACCGTGGCGGCGAGGCGCGGGTGGCAGGCCTCGCCGGCGAAGCAGAGCCGCCCGCCGGCCAGCGGCGTGCCCAGGATGCGGCGGGCCGCGGCCCGGCCGGGCCGGGCATGGGAGTAGGCACCGCGCGCATAGGGATCGTTGCCCCAGTCGCTGGCCAGCACCGGGGCGCCGCGCAGCGCGGCATCGGCGCGGGGGCCGAAGGCCGCGCGCAGCTCCGCCCGGGCCAGCGCCTCCAGCGCGGCGGGGCCCTCGCGGCTGGCCTCCCAGGCGGCGGGGCCGCCGAGGAAGCCCATCAGATGGTCCTGGCCGAAGGGCCAGGCGATGAAGGTCATCGCCGCCTCATCCTCCCGCTCCACCCGCCGCTCCTACCCGGTGAAGGGGGCGAGGCCCAGCCGGTCCTCCCCCGCCGCGCGCAGGCCGATCTTGTTCAGCAGGCCGAGCGGCAGGTCGTGCGCCGCCTGCTCCGTCTCCGCCGGCAGGGGCGGGTCGAAGCGCAGCGCGCCGGCGGCGAGCAGGGCGGTGGGGAGGGTCACGATGGCGGCGCGGGCCGCAACCTGCCCGAAGGCGCCCTCTGCCACCACGCCGGCGCCGCCCCAGCGCAGCCGCTCCACCGCCGCGCCATAGGTGACGGGCAGGCCGGCGGCGAGGCCGGATAGGAAATTCCCGATGCCCTGCGGCAGCAGCCAGTTCGGCGCGTCGAGCTGGGTGTCGAGGAAGTCCCGCAGGTCCATTTCGGCCAGCGGTGCGGCGCAGATGACGGGCCCTTCCCAATGCGCCACCATGGCATCCCAGGGGCCGCCGCGCGGGGCGAAATCGGCCGCCGAGGCGCCGGGCGGCGCCTCCGGCAGGGCGGCGCGCAGGCGGGCGTGGAAGGCGGCGTAGGTGGCGTCGTAATCGGCCATCTCCGCCTCGGCGGCGGGGCGGCCGTCGATCAGGCAGAGATGGCGGCGCACCGCATCATGGTCGAAGGGCGCGGCGCCGGCGGCGAGCGGCGCCAGCGGGTTGTCCAGCGCCTGGTGCAGCCAGGTGGCGCCGAGGTCGAACGGGGCGGCCAGGGTGGTGCTGTCGGTCCAGGCGCGGCCGCCCGGGCGGTGCCGCGCCTCCAGCACCCGCACGCCGCGCCCGGCGGCGCGGATGGCGCGCGCCGCCGCCAAGCCGGCGGCGCCGGCCCCCACCACCAGGATGTCGGGATCGACCATGGCGGGCGCGCTCAGCCGCCGCGCATCCGCCCCCAGGCATCGCGGCCGCGGCCGAGCGAGACGGCATCCGCCACATCGTTCGGCACCACGCGCTTGCCCACGGGGAAGATGGCGGCGCCGGCCAGCTTCAGATGCGCCCAGGCCAGCGGCAGGCCGATGATGGTGACGGCCATCGCCGCCGCCAGCGTCAGGTGCGAGATGCACAGCCAGATGCCGGCCAGCAGGAACCAGATCAGGTTGGCCAGCAGCCCCAGCGGCCCGGTGCCGATGGAGGGGACGCCCGTCAGGTCCTCGCGCGAGACCAGGCTGCGGCCGAAGGGGAGGAAGGAATAGCTCGCCATCGTCACGCAGGCGCGCGCCCAGGGGATGCCGATGATGGTGATGGTCATCAGCACCGCGGCCAGCAGCCACATCGCCGCCGTGACGAAGCCGAGGGCGAAGACGTTCCACAGGATGTTCAGCAGCAGCGCCAATTCACTCTCCCTCGGGTTGCTGCCACGGCAATGCCGGGCAGAGGCGCCGGGTTGCCCCACCCCCGAAGCGGGGTGACAGGCCGGGCCGGCGGCCGCACACTCCCTCTCATATGGGGCCGGGCCCCGGCAATCTCACCGGCTGGCCCTGTTGGCGAGGAGCAGGCGATGACGGAACAGGATGGCGCGATGCGGCCACATGCCGCGCATTGGGGTGCCTTCCGGGCCGGCTGGCAGAACGGCGCGCTGGTGGTGGAGCCCCATCCGGCGGACCCCGACCCCTCGCCGATCTTACAAAACTTCCCGGAGGCGCTGCGCCACCGGGCGCGCATCGCGCAGCCCATGGTGCGGCGAGGCTGGCTGGAGCACGGCCCCGGCCCCAGCACGGCGCGCGGGCGGGAGGCGTTCGTCCCCGTCTCCTGGGAGAAGGCGCTGGCGCTGCTGGCGGGCGAGCTGGCGCGGGTGCGGGATTCGCACGGGCCGCAGGCGGTGTTCGGCGGCTCCTATGGCTGGGCCAGCGCCGGGCGCTTCCACCATGCGCAGAGCCAGATCCACCGGTTCCTGAACATCGCCCTCGGCGGCTATGTCCGCTCGGTCAACAGCTACAGCGCCGGCGCTTCGGCGGTGATCATCCCGCACATCCTGGGGCCGTTCGAGGCGGTCACGCGCCGCAACGTCACCTGGGAGCAGATCGTCGGGCACACCGGGCTGGTGCTCTCCTTCGGCGGCATGGCGGTGAAGAACAGCGCGGTGGCCAGCGGCGGCGTCTCCCGCCATGTCGAGCGCGGCGCCATGGCGGCGGCGGCGGCGCGCGGCACCCGCTTCGTGCTGATCGGACCGCTGAAGGACGACCTGCCGGAGGAGGCGGGCGCCGAGTGGCTGCCCATCACCCCCGGCACCGACACGGCGCTGATGCTCGGCATGGCGCACACCCTGCTGGCCGAGGGGCTGCACGACACGGCCTTCCTCGCCACCCACTGCACCGGCTGGGACCGCTTCGCCCCCTACCTGACCGGCGCCGCCGACGGCCAGCCGAAGGACGCCGCCTGGGCTTCCGTCCACTGCGGCATCCCGGCCGGGCGCATCCGGCAACTGGCGCGGGACGCGGCCGGCACCCGCACCCTCATCTCCATGGCGCATTCCCTTCAGCGCGCCGAGCATGGCGAGCAGCCGGTGTGGATGGCCGCCGTGCTGGCAGCGATGCTGGGGCAGATCGGCCTGCCCGGCGGCGGCTACAACTACGCGCTCGGCGCCATCGCGCATTACGGCAAGCGGGCCAATGCGGTGCCGATCGCCGGCCTGCCGCAGGGCCGGAACGGCGTGCGGGACTTCATCCCCGTGGCCCGCGTCAGCGACATGCTGCTGAACCCCGGCGCGCCCTTCGACTACAACGGCCAGCGCCTGGCCTACCCCGATATCAAGCTGGTCTACTGGGCGGGCGGCAACCCCTTTCACCACCACCAGGACATCAACCGGCTGCGCCGCGCCTTCGCCCGCGTCGACACGCTGGTGGTGCATGAGAGCGCCTGGACCGCCACCGCCAGGCACGCCGACATCGTGCTGCCCGCCACACTCTCGCTGGAGCGGGAGGACATCGCCGGCTCGCCCAACGACCCGCTGCTCGTCGCCATGCACCAACTCGCAAAGCCCTTCGGCGAGGCGCGGGACGACTACGCCATCTTCGCCGGCCTTGCGGAGCGCCTGGGCTGCGGGGACGCCTTCACCGAGGGGCGGGACGCGCGCGGCTGGCTGCGCCACCTCTACGAGACCACCCGCGCGGCGCTGGCCGAACGCGGCGAGGCGGCGCCTTCCTTTGAGGAATTCTGGCAGGACGGCGAGCTGGCCCTGCCCCAGGCGCCGGACGATGGCGGCATCCTGCGCGCCTTCCGCGAGGACCCCGCGGCGAACCCGCTGCCCACGCCGAGTGGCCGCATCGAGATCTTCTCGGAGACCATCGCCGGCTTCGGCTACGATGACTGCCCCGGCCACCCCGCCTGGCTGGCGCCGACTGACACCCCCGCCCCCGGCGCGCCGCTCTGGCTCGTGGCCAACCAGCCCGCCACCCGGCTGCACAGCCAGCTCGATTTCGGCGGCACCAGCGCCGCCTCCAAGCGGCGCGGGCGGGAGGTGGTGCGCCTCCACCCCCAGGACGCCGCGGCACGCGGCATCGCCGAGGGCGACATCGTGCGGCTGCACAACGCCCGTGGCGCCTGCCTGGCCGCGGCGGCGCTGAGCGAGGCGGTGATGCCCGGCGTGGTGCAGCTCGCCACCGGCGCCTGGTACGACCCCGAGGACCCGAACGATGAGAACCCGCTCTGCGTGCACGGCAACCCGAACGTGCTGACGCGGGACATGGGCACCTCGCGCCTCGCCCAGGGCTGCACCGGGCAGCTCACCGCGCTGGAGGTGGAGAAGTTCACCGGCAACCTGCCGCCCGTGCGCGCCTGGGACCCGCCGGCCGGCTGAGCGGCGGCGGCGGGGCCGGCGCCCCGCCCCTTCGCGGCAGGCCGATTTCCTGTTTCCCGGAGCGTCCGGATCATATAGTTTCCTAGGAAACTCAACATGACCTCATGCCCCAGCCCCTCCCCGAACTGACCGACCATCTCGGCTACCGGATCCGCCAGGTGTCGAACCATGTCTCGCACGCCTTCGCCCGCAAGCTCGCCGCGCGGGGGGTGACGGTGGCCGAATGGGCACTCCTGCGCATGCTGTACGGGCAGCCGCCCCTGCCGCCCAGCCAGCTCGCCACGCGGATGGGCATGACGCGCGGCGCCATCACCCGCCTCGCCGACCGGCTGATCGGCAAGGGCCTGCTCCTCCGCGCGCCGAGCGCGGCGGATGGGCGGGCGCAGACCCTCGGGCTGACAGAGTCGGCAACCGCCTTCGTGCCGGAACTGGCCGGCCTCGCCGACCGCAACGAGGCCGAGTGCTTCGCCCATCTCTCCCCCGCCGAGCGCGAGACCCTGCGCGACCTGCTGGAGCGGACCGTGGCGCGGCTCGGCATCACCGGCGTGGCGGTCGAATGACCTCCCGCAACCCCACACCGCGGATGAATCCGATGGACGACACCCCCCGCGCCGTGGCCCAGGCCTGCCTCGACGGCGCCGAGGCCGGCACCCTGCATTTCCCCGAGATCCTGGACCGGCTGGGCCGCGCCGGCTTCGAGAGCTACGCGGTCGATTTCCGCCGCGCCAGCGCCACCTACTACCACGCGGACGGCGAAAGCCTGGTCCTGCCGCAGCCCCCGCAGGAAGGCCCCATCGCGGCCGCGTTCGACACCACGGCCCTGCGCGCCGCCATCGGGGAGGCGCAGCGCCAGGCGCCCGGCTACAGCTACCGGGGCTTCTGCGCCAGGGCGCGCGCCGCCGGCTGCGTGGGCTACATCGTCTCCCTCGCCGGGCGGCGGGCGGTCTATCTCGGCCGCACGGCGGAGACGCATGTGGAGCACTTCCCCCCCATGGCGGCGGTGGCCGCGCCATGAGCGGCTGCGCGCGCTGCGCCTGGGCCGAGGGCGACCCGGTGATGGTGGCCTACCACGACACCGAATGGGGCGTGCCCCTGCGCGACAGCCGCGCACTCTGGGCGCTGCTGGTGCTGGAGAGCTTCCAGGCCGGGCTTTCCTGGCGGACCATCCTGCACCGCCGCGAGGGCTTCCGCGCCGCCTTCGCGGGGTTCGACCCGGAGGCGGTGGCCGCCTACGACGCCGCCCGGGTGGAGGCGCTGGTGCAGGATGCCGGCATCATCCGCTCCCGCGCCAAGATCGAGGCGACGATCGGCAATGCCCGCGCCTACCTGCAAATGATGGCGGCGGGGGAGGATTTCGCGGCCTTCGCCTGGGGCTTCGTCGGCGGCGTGCCACGGCTCGGCGACGGCACGCATGTGGCCGCCAGCAGCGCCGAATCCGAGGCGCTGTCGAAGGCGCTGAAGCGGCGGGGCTTCCGCTTCGTCGGCGCGGTGACGGTCCATGCCTGGATGCAGGCGGCTGGCCTGTTCAACGACCACGCCCTCGGCTGCCCGCGCCGCGCGGCGCTGGCGCCGCCCGGAGCAGCCTGAGCGGCGGCCCCGGGGCCGCAGCCTCAGGGCCGGTGGATGTCGTGCACCTGGATGCCGCTGCCGGGCGGCGGCATCACCAGCCAGTTGCCGTGCCGCAGCGTGGCGCGGGTGTCCTCCAGCCCGCTCTGCCAGTGGGCGTGCATGGAGGTGGTGGAGAACTCGTAGTCCTTCGCCTGCCCCTCGAAGGCCTGCTGCTGGTAGATCAGCTGCAGGATCACCACCTCCGGCATTCGCTCCAGCTGCGCCTTCAGCGCCTTCTGGCCCTCGTCCAGCCGCTCGGGCGGCACCATCTCCAGCGCCCGCCGCAGCTCCACCTCCAGCTGGCGCTGGCGGCGGTAGATGTCCGTCACCATGCGGGTGCGGCTGCTGTAGCGGATGTCCTTCTCGCGCGACATCACGCCCGGCATGGAGCGCGGCACCAGCCCCCGCGCGCTGAACAGGTCCACCTGGAAGGCCAGGGTGTTGCGCCCCTCCAGATTCTCCAGCAGGTGCTGCAGGGGCGTGTTGGAGACAAGGCCGCCATCCCAGAACCAGTCGGTTCCCACCTGCACCATGGGCAGCGCCGGCGGCAGCGCGCCGGAGGCCATGATGTGCGCCTCGGTGATGCGCATGCGGCTGCTGTCGAAGAAGGCGAAATTGCCGGTGGCGACGTTCACGGCGCCGACCGAGAAGCGGATGCGCCCATCGTTCAGCAGGTCGAAATCCACCAGCTCGCGCAGCGTCTCGCGCAGGGGCGCGCTGTCGTAGAAGGCGGTCGCGGTGCGCGCGCCGGGCAGCGAGAACCACGGGTTGGGCCGGTTCGGCGTGAAGAAGCCGGGCTGGCCCTGCAGCATGGTCAGCACCGCCGAGGCCTCGTGCCGCCACTGGCGGAAGAGGTCGCCATCCGGCAGGGCCTGGGGCCAGATGCGCTCGCTGGTGACACGGTCCCAGAAGCTGTGCAGCGCCGCCACGCGCCTCTCCGGCGGGTTGCCGGCGATCAGCGCGCCGTTGATCGCGCCGATCGAGACGCCGGCGATCCAGTCCAGCGCCACGCCCGCCTCGGCGAGCGCCTCGTACACCCCGGCCTGGTAGGCGCCGAGCGCCCCGCCCCCCTGCAGCACCAGCGCCACCCGCCGGCACCCCTCCGGCCGCCACGGGTCCCCGGGGCGGAAGCCGTGCCGGTCGAGGCCGGCGGCGGGCTCGGCGGCGGGCTCGGCGGCGACGGGCCGCTCAGGGATCGGCCGCCCGGGGATGGGGCGCTCGGGGATGGGTGCGTCCATGGGGGCTCTCCTGCGCGTGGATCGCCCCCAGGATGAGGCCCGCCCGGCCCGCCGCCAAGGCGCGGCCGGGCGGCGCGGCTCAGAGCTTCAGCCCGAGCCGCTCGATCATCGCCTTCTCCTCGGTGTTGGTCTTCTGCGCGAAGGCGGCATATTCCTCCGGCCCCATGTAGATCACCGGCATGTCGTAGCGGTCGAGGATGGCGACGTGCTTCGGGTCGTTCACCGCCACGCGGAAGGCCTCGTCCAGCACCTTCACCACCGCCGGGTCCATCCCCTTCGGCCCGGCGACGCCGTAGGGCGAGGTGGAGACGATGTCGATGCCGCTTTCCTTCAGCGTCGGCGTCTCGGGGAAGCGCTTGGCGCGCGAGGGGCCCCAGGTGACGAGCAGCTTCACCCGGCCGTCCTTCACCATCTCCGCCCAGCCGGAACTGTCGGCCAGCGCATGGGTCTGGCCGCCGAGCAGCGAGGTGAGGTTCTCGGCGAAGCCGCGGAAGGGCACGTGCACCCACTCCACCCCCTTCTGCCCGGCGATCTGCTCCATGGTGATGTGCAGCGAGGTGCCGACGCCGGGGGTGCCGTAGGTGAACTTGCCCGGGTTCTTCTTCGAATCGGCGATGAACTCGTCGAGCGTGTTCCAGGGCGCGTCGGCGCGGACCACGATGCCGAACAGGTAGCCGGTCAGGTGGCTGACCCAGGTGAAGTCCTTCATCGGGTCGAAGGGCGCGCGCGCGGCCATGTGCGGATAGCGGAACACGCTGATCGGCATCTGCGAGAGGGTGTAGCCGTCCGGCTTCTCGTTCAGCAGCGCCTGCGGGCCGAGGATGCCGCCGGCGCCGGAGCGGTTCTCCACCACCACCGGCTGGCCCAGCCTGGCCGAGGCCACCTCGCAGAAGGCGCGCATCTGGACATCGGTGGTGCCGCCGGCGCCCCAGGGCACCAGCATGCGGATCGGGCGGTTGGGGAAGCCGGATTGGGCCAGGGCCGGCCGGGCCAGCGCGGCCGCGCCGAGGCCGGCGGCGCCGAGGGCACCCAGCGAGAGCGCCGCGCGGCGGGTCAATGCAGTCATTCTTGTCTTCCTCCAACTTCCTCGCTTTATAGGGGCAAGGCTCCACGTTGGAGTTTAGCCCGGAAACCCTCCCGGCCGGCAACCTCCCTCCCCGTTTCCGTGCGGCCCCGTTTCCGTGCGGCCGGTCTCAACCCCTGCGCTCCATCCCGCAGGGTTGATCCCCCATTTGGGAGGAAGCGCTTATAGGTGGGCCTGCAACCGGGCAGGCTCGGAGAGACGACGCATCATGGCCCCTTTGGGCACCGAATCCCGGCGTACCGGCCTGCGCTGGCACCTGCGGCAGGAAACCCGGTCCCGGCACGACGCCGCCGATGCCCTGGGCAGCGACCACGACCTCGGCACCCTCGCCGGCTATCGCGGCTTTCTCCGCGCCCATGCCCGCGCCCTGCCGGCCCTGGAAGCCGCCTGCGACGCCGCGGGCCTCGCCGCCAGGCTGCCGGACTGGCCCCGCCGCCGCCGCGCCGCCGCCCTGGCCGCCGATCTCGCGGCGCTCGGCGTGGCCGCGCCTGACAGCCCGCCCCTCGCCTTCGCCGGGGTGGAAGAGGCACTGGGCGCCGCCTATGTGCTGGAGGGCTCGCGGCTCGGCAATGCCATGCTGCTGCGCCAGGCCGCGGCCCTGCCGGAAGCACGGGGGGCCACGGCCTACCTGGCCCACGACCCGGGGACGGGAGGCTGGCCGGCCTTCCTGCCGCTGCTGGAGCAGGCTCTCCCCGGCTCGCACCTCTGGCCCGAGGCGGCGCATGGCGCGCGCCTGGCCTTCGACCACTTCCTGGCGGCCCTGCGTCGCGAAAGGACCGCTGAGCCAATGCTGCATGCGTGAAGACCTGGGCGACCTCTCTCTGACACAGGCCGTCGACCTGACGAATTGCGACCGCGAGCCGATCCACCTGCTGGGTGGCGTTCAGCCGATCGGCTTCCTGGTCGCGGTCACTTCGGACTGGGTGGTCCGGCGGACCTCCGCCAACGTCGAGGCGCATCTGGGCCAGGCGCCCGAGGCCCTGTTCGGCAGCTTCCTCTCCCGCCTGCTGACGCGCGAGGCGCTGCACCAGATCGGCGGCCGGCTGCACCTGCTGCGCGGCCCCAACGCGGTGGAGCGCCTGTTCGGCGTGGTGCTGCAGGAAGGGCAGCCGCCCTACGACCTCGCCATCCACATGGCGGGCGAGATGATCGTGCTGGAGGGCGAGCCCTCCGACCTGGAGGACGCGCTGGAGGCCGGCACCACGGTGCGCGGCATGATCGCCCGGCTGCACCAGGTGGAGGGGTTCGACGGCCTCTGCCGCGAGGCGGTGCGGCAGATCCGCGCGCTGACCGGCTTCGGCCGCGTCATGCTCTACCGCTTCGACCATGACGGGGCGGGCGAGGTGATCGCCGAATCGACCGCCAGCTTCATGCCCTCCTTCATGGGGCTGCACTTCCCGGCCTCCGACATCCCGCGCCAGGCCCGGCTGCTCTACGAGCGCAACTTGCTGCGCCTGATCACCGACACGGAGCTGGCGCCGGTGCCGGTGCTGCCGCTGCTCGATTCGCGCCAGCAGCCGCTCGACCTCTCGCTCAGCGTGCTGCGCAGCGTCTCGCCCATCCACATCGAGTATCTGCGCAACATGGGGATCAAGGCCTCCATGTCGATCTCGGTGCTGCGCAAGGGCCGGCTCTGGGGGCTGATCGCCTGCCACAACACCGAGCCGCTGCGCGTGCCCTTCGAGCGCCGCACCGCGGCCGAGCTGTTCGGCCAGATCTTCTCCCTCGCCCTGGAAAGCCGCGAGCGGGAGGAGGATCTCTCGCGCGAGGCGCAGGCCAACCGCGTGCACCACCGGCTGATGGCCTCGCTCGGCGCCATGCGCCCCGGCAGCAGCTCGCTCGCCGAGTTCCTCGAGACGCTGGCCGAGGTCATCGGCTGCGACGGCATCGGGCTGTGGAGCAGCACCGGCACCGCGCTGCACGGCCACACGCCGACGGTGGAGGAATTCTCCGGCATCGTCCGCTTCCTGCACCGCGCCGCCTCGGGCACCATCTACGCCACCCACCGGCTGGGGGAGATGCACCCGCCGGCGGCCGACTACGCGCAGCGCGCCGCCGGGCTGCTCGCCATCCCGCTCTCCCGCGCCCCGCGCGACTACCTGGTGTTCTTCCGCCGTGCCGTGACGCAGTCCGTCACCTGGGCGGGCGACCCGAGCAAGCCGGTGGCGCTGGGGCCGAACGGGCCGCGCCTGACGCCGCGCAAGAGCTTCGCCGCCTGGCAGGAGACGGTCGAGGGCCAGAGCCGCCCCTGGACCGAGAGCGACCTGATGATGGCCGAGCGCCTGCGCGTGACGCTGCTCGAGGTCGTGCTGCAGCTCACCGACATGGCGGAGCGCGAGCGCCGCGTGGCGCAGGAGCGGCAGGAGATCCTGATCGCCGAGCTGAACCACCGGGTGCGCAACATCCTCGGCCTGATCCGCGGCCTGGTGAACCAGACCCGCGGCCATGCCGGCTCGGTGGACGAGTTCGCCGGCATGATCGGCGGCCGCATCCAGGCGCTGGCGCGCGCGCATGAGCAGATCACCACCGACCGCTGGCGCGCGGCGCCGCTGGAG
The DNA here is from genome assembly GCF_003116135.1 of Teichococcus aestuarii. Lineage (GTDB taxonomy): Bacteria > Pseudomonadota > Alphaproteobacteria > Acetobacterales > Acetobacteraceae > Pseudoroseomonas > Pseudoroseomonas aestuarii. The sequence goes on from NZ_PDOA01000003.1 coordinate 348,704, forward strand.
GAGCTGATCCGCTCCGAGGCCGCCGCCTACGCCGCCAATGGCCGCGACCGGGTGCGGCTGGACGGCCCGCCGGTGCTGCTCGAGCCGGTGGCCTACACCACCCTCGCGTTGGTCATGCACGAGATGATGACCAACGCCGCCAAGTATGGCGCGCTGTGCGACGGCCACGGCCATGTGCAGGTGCGCTGGCGCTTCACGCCCGAGGAGGCGCTGGAGATCCGCTGGACCGAGGAAGGCGGGCCGCCCGTGCAGCCGCCGCGGCGCCAGGGCTTCGGCACCACCATCGTCGAGCGCGCCCTGCCGCACGACCTGAAGGGCGAGGCGGAGCTGCACTACCACCTGTCCGGCGTGCAGGCCCGCTTCCTGCTGCCGGCCAGCTATGTGCGGCGCGGCACGGAGGCGGCGGTGGAGGCACAGCACGCCCTTCCGGCCGCCCCGGCGGAGTTTTCCTTCTCCGGCCGCGTGCTGCTGGTGGAGGACAACCTGCTGATCGCCATGGATGCCGAGGACCAGCTGCGGCGCCTGGGGGGCACGGCGGTGGATGTCGCCTCCTCAGTCCAGGCGGCGCTGCGGATGCTGGAGCATGCCGTGCCCCAGGTGGCGCTGCTCGACGTCAATCTGGGCCGCGAGAGCAGCTTCCCCGTGGCCGATGCCCTGCTGGCGCGCGGCATCCCCTTCGTCTTCGCCACCGGCTATGGCGAGGCCGATGCCTTCCCCGACCGCTTCCGGTCGAGCGAGGTCATCAGCAAGCCCTACACGATGGCGGAGATGCGCACCGCCCTGCAGCGCAGCATGGGCCAGGGCCGGCCCCCGCCGCCCTCCACGCCCCGCACCGAGGAACCCGCATGACCCGTCCGCTTTCCGTCGTCACCCTGTGCGGCAGCCTGCGCGCCGGCAGCTACAACGCCGCCCTCCAGCGCACCCTGCCGGAGCTGGCGCCCGAGGGCATGACGCTGACTGCGCTCGAAGGCCTGGGCGACATCCCGCTCTACAATTCCGATGTGCAGGCGCAGGGCTTCCCCGCCGCCGTCACCGCCATGGGCGAGGCCATCGCCGCCGCGGACGGAATCATCATCGTCACGCCGGAATACAACTACTCCATCCCCGGCGTGCTGAAGAACGGCATCGACTGGCTCTCCCGCCTGCCCGACACCCCCTTCGCCGGCAAGCCGATGGCCATCCAGAGCGCCTCGATGAGCGTGCTGGGCGGCGTGCGCGCGCAGTACCACCTGCGCCAGGTGGCGGTGTTCCTCGACGCGCGGGTGCTGAACAAGCCGGAGGTGATGGTGGCCTCCGTGCAGCAGCGCGTGCAGGATGGCCGGCTGACCGACGAAGGCACGCGCGAGGTGATCCGCAAGCAGCTCGCGGCCTTCGCGGCGTTCATCGGGGCGGCGAACGCGTAAGCAAGCAAGGCCAGGGGAAGGAATTCCCCTGGCCTTGCTTCCTTCCGTCAGTTCAGGGCGCGCCAGCCGATGTCGCGGCGGCAGAAGCCCTCCGGCCAGTTCACGGCATCCACCGCCGCATAGGCCGCGCCCCGCGCCTCGGCCAGGGTGGCGCCGCTGGCGGCGACGCCGAGCACACGCCCGCCCGTGGCCACCAGGCTGCCATGCGCGTCCCGCGCCGTGCCGGCATGGAAGACCTGCGCGCCCGGCACCTGCGCCGCCCGCTCCAGCCCCTCGATGACGCTGCCCTTCTGGTAGGCGCCCGGGTAACCCTTCGCCGCCATCACCACCACCATCGCCGCCTCCTCCGACCAGCGCAGGGCGAAGCGGTCCAGTTCGCCATCGCAGGCGGCCAGCAGCGCGGCCAGCAGGTCGGATTGCAGGCGCAGCATCAGCACCTGGCATTCCGGGTCGCCGAAGCGGACATTGAACTCGATCAGGCGCGGACCGCTCTCCGTCAGCATCAGCCCGGCGAACAGCACGCCGCGGAAGGGCGTGCCGCGCTTCGCCATCTCCGCCAGGGTCGGGCGGATGATGCGGTCCATCACCTGCGCCTCGATCTCGGGCGTGAAGGCGGGCGGCGGGGAATAGGCGCCCATGCCGCCGGTGTTGGGGCCGGTGTCGCCATCGCCCACGCGCTTGTGGTCCTGCGCGGCGGCCATGGGCAGGGCGGTGGTGCCGTCGCACAGCGCGAAGAAGGAGACCTCCTGCCCCATCAGGCATTCCTCGATCAGGATCTCGGCGCCGGCCGCGCCGTGCACGCGCTCCTCCATGATCTCGGTGATGGCCTGCTCGGCCTCGGCCACCGTGGCGGCCACCACCACGCCCTTGCCGGCGGCGAGGCCATCGGCCTTCACCACGATCGGCGCGCCCTTCCGCCGGACATAGGCGCGCGCCTCGGCGGCATCCGTGAAGCGGGCCCACTCGGCGCCGGGCACGCCGGCGGCGGTGGTCACCTCTCGCGTGAAGGCCTTGCTGCCCTCCAGCTTCGCGGCGGCGGCGCTGGGGCCGAAGCAGCGGATCCCGGCTGCGGCGCAGGCATCGGCCAGCCCCAGCGTCAGTGGCGCCTCCGGCCCCACCACCACCAGGTCCACCGCCTGCGCCTGGGCGAAGGCCACCAGCCCGGCGACATCCTCGGCGCCGATCGCCACGCATTCGGCGATCTCGGCGATGCCCGCATTGCCCGGCGCCACCCAGAGCTTGCCCAGCAGGCCGGAGCCGGAGAGCGCCCAGGCCAGGGCATGTTCGCGGCCGCCGCCGCCCACCAGAAGCACTTGCATCGTGACCCGAGGCCCTTGTTCCAAACCGGGGCCGCGCTAGCATGACTGGCGGGGCTCCGTCAGCCCATGCCTTCAACCCTGTGCCAGGCCGCCGCCGCCTCAGGCGGAGGTGTTCCAGATGTCGCGGTGCCATTTCCAGCCGCCATCCCCGCATTTCCACAGCACGACATACTGGATGGGGATGGTGGCGCTGCCGGTGACGATCTCCCCCCGCGCGACCTCGCAGGCCATCTCGCCCAGGATGGTGGTCTCGAACGGCCGCAGGCGGCAGGCGGTCACGCCAAGGCTGCGGGCCGCCTGCTGCCAGAATGCGCGGATCGCCTCCAGCCCCTGCACCGCCTCGCCGCCCGGCGGCAGGATGAGGGCATCGCGGGTGTAGACCTGGTCCAGGGCCTCGAACCGGCCCTGGCCGACAACCTGCTCCTCGAAGATCCTGTTGACCTCGTCCATGGCTTGCCTCGCGGCCGCGTCGCGCATCGGAGCCTCCCGGGGATGCAACATGTTCTGATATAGTAACGTATTGCGGTGTGGCCCGCAAAGGCCGGCCGGCTGGCCGTGGCGCCGCGGCCGCCCTACTATGCGCGGCATGGACACGCCCGATGCGCGCGAGGCCCCGGCCCGCAGCAACGCCCCCGAATTCACCGTCTCCGAGATCAGCGGCGCCATCAAGCGCACGCTGGAGGGCGAGTTCGGCCGCGTGCGGGTGCGCGGCGAGATCACCGAGCTGAAGGCCTACCCTTCGGGCCATATCTACCTCGCGCTGAAGGATGAGGGGGCGAAGATCCGCGCCATCATCTGGCGCTTCGCCGTGCCGCGCCTCTCGCTGAAGCCCGAGAACGGCATGGAGGTGATCGCCACCGGCAAGGTCTCGGCCTATGGCGAGCGCAGCGACTACCAGCTCATCATCGACCGCATCGAATTCGCCGGCGAGGGCGCGCTGCTCGCCCGCATCGAGCAGCTGAGGAAGAAGCTCGGCGCCGAGGGGCTGTTCGACGAGGCGCGCAAGCGGCCGCTGCCGCTGCTGCCGCGCGTGGTCGGCGTCGTCTCCTCCGAGAAGGGCGCGGTGATCCAGGACATCCGCACCACCATCGCGCGGCGCTTCCCGCGCCACCTGCTGCTGTGGCCGGTGCCGGTGCAGGGCCAGGGCGCGGCGGAGCAGATCGCCGCCGCCATCCGCGGCTTCTCCCGCCTGCCCGCCGGCCTGCCCCGGCCGGACGTGCTGATCGTCGCGCGCGGCGGCGGCAGCCTGGAGGATCTGATGGCCTTCAACGAGGAGGTGGTCATCCGCGCCGTGGCCGAATGCCCCATCCCGCTGATCTCGGCGGTGGGGCACGAGACGGACACCACGCTGATCGACTTCGCCTCGGACCGCCGCGCCCCCACCCCCACCGCCGCCGCCGAGCTGGCCGTGCCGGCGCGGGCCGATCTGCTGGCGGCGCTGGGGCAGACCGCCACGCGGCTGCTGCAATCCGGCCAGGCGCTGCTGAACACGGCCCGGCTGCGCCTCTCCCGCGCCGAGGCGCGGATGCCGGACCTGCCCGGGCTGGTGGGTGCCGCCCGCCAGCGGCTCGACGACCGCGCCGAGCGCCTGGCCCTGGCGCCGGGCGCGCTGCTCTCCCGCAAGCGCGCGGCGCTCGATGCCATCGCGCCTCGCCTGCCGCATCCGCGCGAGACGCTGGCCGGCCACCGCAACGCACTGGCGCTGCTGGAGATGCGCGGCGGTGCCGCGTTGCGCCGGATGATCGACCGGCGGCAGACCGCGCTGCACCGCCTGCCGGACCCGGCCGGCGCGCTGGCTGGCCGGCTGCGCGAGGCAAGGCTGCGGCTGGAGGGGCTGGTGGGCCGGCTGGAGGGCGCCTCCTACCAGGGCGTGCTGGCGCGCGGCTTCGCGCTGCTGCGCGGCGCCGATGGCGAGCCGCTGACCGAGGCCGCCGCCATCGCCCCCGGCCAGCGCCTCACCGCCACGCTGCGCGACGGCAGCGTGGCGCTGCTGGCCGAGGGCGGCGATGCCCCGCCTGCCCCCGCCACGCCCCCGAAGCCACGCCGCAAGGCCCCGCCGGACCCCCGGCCCGAGCCGAAGCCGGAACAGGGCTCGCTGCTGTGACCATCGACCCCAAGGCCATCGCCCTGAAGGATGCCCGCATGCTCTCTCGCCGCCTCGCCCTCGCCCTGCCCGGCCTGCTGCTGGGCGCCTGCGGGGGCGGCGCGGAGCCGGTCGCGGCCTCCAACCCCTCCGCGGGGCCGCTGCTGGCGCTGCCGCCGGAGGCGCCGGCCCAGGGCGGGCTGCTGCTCGGCCGCACCCGCCCCGGCAGCCGCGTGACGCTGGATGGCCGCGCCGTCTCGGTGGCGCCCGATGGCCGCTTCGCCCTGGGCTTCAGCCGCGACGCGGCGCCCGCCGCCGAGCTGGTGGTGACCACTCCCGGCGGCCAGACGGAGCGCCGCAGCCTCGCCGTGGCGAGGCGCGAATGGGACGTGCAGCGCATCAACGGCCTGCCCGGCGCCATGGTCAGTCCCAACGCGCAGCAGATGGCCCGCATCACCCGCGAGCGCGAGCGCATCGCCGCCCTGCGCAAGGTGGACAGCGACCTGCCCCATTTCGCCGAAGGGTTCGACTGGCCGGCGCATGGCCGCATCAGCGGCGTGTATGGCAGCCAGCGCATCCTGAACGGCGAGCCGCGCGCCCCGCATCTGGGGCTCGACATCGCCGCCCCCACCGGCACGCCCTGCGCCACCATGGCCCCCGGCCGCGTGCTGCTGGCCGAGGATCTCTACTTCACCGGCAACACCGTGCTGGTGGACCATGGCCACGGCGTGGTCAGCCTCTACGCCCACCTCTCGGCCATGGATGTGCGGGAGGGGGCGATGCTGGCGCGCGGCCAGCGCCTGGGCGCGATCGGCGCCACCGGCCGCGTCACCGGGCCGCACCTGCATCTGGGGCTGCACTGGTTCGCCACGGCGCTGGACCCGCAGCCGCTGCTGCCTCCCGCCTGAGAGGCGGCAACACCCCGGCAGCATTTTTCGCGATAATCCACCAAATTGCAGTAACGCTTTCATCACCCGGTAAGGGTCGGGGAGGCATTGGCGAGCGCATGTCGATCCTTTCCGAATTTCTCCCCCGCCCCGCCCCCTCACCGGAGAACCTCCGCCGCGCCGGCTCGATCGAGGCGCCGCTGATCGCCCTGTTCGACAGCAGTGTCGCCACCGGCGACGCCCTGCGCAGCGCCGGCGCCACGCTGTGGCGGGAGGCGTCGCCCGGGGTCGTCATCCTGGCGCCGCTGCCGGGCCTGCGCGAGAAGCTCTACGCCGCCGGCGCCATGCTGGTGGTGGGCTGAGGCGCCCGGCGGCCGGCAGGCGGTCCACTCATCAGCCCGGGGGCGCGGCCTCCGCCCTGTAGTAGCGCGCCGGGAAGCGGCGGTGCAGCCAGAGCCACTCCTCCGGCCGGGCCCGCACCCAGGCTTCGATCCGCGCATTCACCGCCAGCATGGTGGTGCGCACATCGGCATGGTGGTCGCCCGTCTGCGGCAGCGGCAGCGGCGGCTCGACCACCACCCGGAAGCGGCCCGGCCCGGCCCGCTCGACATGCACCGGGATCAGCGGGCAGCGGAAGCGCAGCGCCATCTCGGCCGGGGCCGGCGCGGTCATCGCCGGGTGGCCGAGGAAGGGCAGCTCCAGCCCCTCGTTCAGCTTCTGGTCCACCAGCAGCCCCAGCGCGTGGCCCGCCGCCAGATGCCGCAGCGCCAGCCGCGCCCCCTTCGAGCCCTTGGGGAACAGCGGCAGCTCCACGCCGCCCTCGCGCATCTGGCGCAGCGCGGCATCGACATGCGGGTTGTCCGGCGCGCGGTAGAGGCTGGCCATGCGCAGCCCCACCGCATGCGCCGCCAGCGGCAGCACCTCCCAGTTGGCCAGATGCGCCGAGACGAAGATGACCCGCGTCTCGCCGGCGGGGAGATGCTCGGCGCCGACCACCTCCCAGCCGGGGCCGCCCTCCGTCCGGCGCAGGCCGGCGAGGTGCGGCAGCTCCAGCGCGGTGCGGCCGAGATTGTCCCAGGCACCGCGCAGCACGCGCTCCCGCCAGGCGGCATCGCTCTGCGGGAAGGCCAGCGCCAGGTTGCGCCGCCCGACGCGCGAGACCGGCAGCCACGGCCCCAGCCCGCGCGCCACCGCGCCGCCCAGCGCCGAGGCGCGCCGCGGGCCCAGCGCCCGCGCCAGGGCCAGCAGGCCGCGCACCACCCCGCCTTCCACCCGCCACCACAGGCGACGCACTGCCTTCGCCATGCCAGCTTCATTCTTCATGGGCGCGCCTTCTGCGGCATCGGGCGGCGTTTGGCCAGCCTCGCGCGGCTCAGGCGGGAGGGGGGCGGCACGCCGGGCGGCCTGCAGCGCGAGGCCGCCATGGAGCAGCCGGGGGGCGCCTGCAACGCCGGTGCCGGCCGGCGGTTTAGGCCTTCGTGGCGGCGCCGGCCAGCATGGATTACGGCGCGTTAATGCCTATATGATGGGCCGATGAAAGATTCCCGGAGGAACACCCCTATGCACGGAAGAGCCAGGTTCCTGGCCGCCCTTGCCGCTTTTGCCCTGGTGCTCGGCCCGGCCCTGGCGGAGGCCCGCCCGGGCGGCCGCTCCAGCTTCGGCAGCCGCGGCAGCCGCACCTTCGCGCCGCCGCCCGTCACCCGCACGGCGCCCGACGCGGCGCGGCCGATGGACCGCACCATGACCCAGCCCGGCCAGCAGGCCCGGCCGAACGCGGCCGCCCCCGGCGCCGCCACCGCTACGCGCGGCGGCATGTTCGGCGGCGGCTTCGGCGGCGCGCTGATGGGCGGGCTGATCGGCATGGGCATTGGCGGCCTGCTGTTCGGCAACGGCCTGTTTGGCGGCTTCGGCGGCATCGGCAGCATCCTGGGCCTGCTGCTGCAGATCGGCCTGATCGTGCTGCTGGTGCGCTTCGCGATCCGCTTCTTCCGCAACCGCAACCAGCCCGCCATGGCCGGCGGCCCGCGCCCCGGCCCGCTCCACCGCGAGGCGCAGCCCGCCGCGCGGCCGATGGGCATGGGCGGTCTCGGCGGTGGCATGGCCAGTGGCGGCATGGCCAGTGGCGGAATGGCCAGTGGCGGAATGGGCGGTGCCCGGCCGGCGGCCCCGGCGGCAACCCCGGTGCAGCTGGCGCAGTCCGACTTCCAGGCCTTCGAGGGCCTGCTGCGCGCGGTGAACGAGGCTTGGTCTCGCCGCGACCCGGCGGCCCTGTCGCGGCTGACGACGCCCGAGATGATGGGCTTCTTCAGCAAGGACTGGCGCGACCTGGAGGCGCGCGGCTGGCGCAACGAGACGCGCGACCCGCGGCTGGAGCAGGGTGATCTCGCCGAGGCCTGGCGGGAGGGCGACTCCGAATACGCCACCGTCGCCATGCGCTTCAGCCTGGTCGACGTGACCTACGACGCGCAGGGCCGCGTGGTGGAGGGCGACCCGGACCGCCGCGACACCGCCACCGAGCTGTGGACCTTCGTGCGCGGCCCGGCGGGAAGCTGGAAGCTTTCGGCGATCCAGCAGACCGGCTGAGCCGGCGCGGACCAGGCAAGGCCATGACGGGGGCGCGGCGCAGGCCGCGCCCCCTTTTTATGCGCGGCTTTATGCGCGGCACCCTTTCATGCGCGGCACCCGGGGGCGCGCAGACCGGGGCGGCGGCGTCCTCAAGGCGGCCTCCCCGCCGGCCCGGGCCATGAGGAAGGCCCGAGACGGCGCTTCCCCGCCCGGCACCGCGGTTGCTACATGCCGCGCATCCGCCGGCCGCGCCTCCGCGCGCCGGCGCCGACCGGGAGACTTTCCATGCTCGCCACCCGTCGCGGCCTGATGCTCGGCACCGCCGGCACGCTGCTCGCCATGCCCCACCTCGCACGCGGGCAGGCCGCGCTGACGCCGGTGAAGTTCTGCCTGGACTGGGCCTTCCAGGGCCCGCAGGCGCCCTTCCTGCTCGCCGCCGAGCGCGGCTTCTTCCGCGAGGAAGGCATCGCCATCACCATCGACCGCGGCTTCGGCTCGGGCGACACGCCGGTGAAGGTCAGCACGGGCGCCTACGAGTTCGGCATCGCCGACCTCTCGCCGGCCATCCGCCTGCGCCTGACCACCCAGGGCAGCGACATCATCGCCCCCATGGTGATCCAGCAGGGCAGCCCGCTGGCGGTGATGACGCTGAAGAAGAGCGGCATCACCACCCTGAAGCAGCTGGAAGGCCGCAAGGTGGCGGCGCCGGAGACGGATTCCGCCCGCCAGCTCTTCCCCGCCCTGGCCAAGGCCGCCGGCATCGACTCCAGCAAGATCAACTGGCTGACGGTGACGCCGCAGCTGCGCGAGCCGATGCTGGTGCGCGGCGAGACGGATGCCATCACCGGCTTCGAGGTCTCCGGCGTGTTCAGCCTGCGCAGCCTGCGCGTGCCGGAGGGCGACATCGTCTCGCTGCGCTATTCCGACGCGGGCGTGGCGCTGCTCTCCACCGCGCTGCTGGTCAAGCGCCCCTATGCCGAGGCCAACCCGAAGCTGGTGACGGGCATGATCCGCGCCATCGCGCGCGGCCATGCGGCGGCCTGGAAGGACCCGGACGCCGCCATCGCCACCCTGGCCCAGCGCGACCCGACGGCGCCGAAGGAGCTGGAGAAGGCGCGCATGATGGCCAATTTCGGCTTCATCCGCACGCCGGAGGTGCTCTCGGGCGGCTTCGGCAACCTCACCGAGGCGCGGGTGCAGGCGGCGATCGAGACGATCCGCTCCGCCTTCGGCATCGACGCCCCGCTGAAGGCCGGCGAGATCTACACCCCCGCCTACCTGCCCCCCGCCAGCGACCTGACGCTGCCCGCCTGAGCCGCCGGGCGCCAGGGGCGGCCCGGCGTGACCGGGCCGCCCCTGGCCAATCCCTCCTTTGCCGCACCCCTGCCGCATCCCCTGCCTCATCCCCCTGGGCAAGCGCCCCCTGCCGGGTCTATCCCGTGCCGTCACCGACCCGCAGGAGAGATGCCCATGTCCCGTCCGAAGCCCGTGATGCTCGTCATCCTGGATGGCTGGGGCTGGCGCGAGGACGAGGCGGACAATGCCGTGCGGCAGGCCAGCACCCCCTGCTTCGACCGCCTCTGGGCCGAAAGCCCGCACAGCTTCCTGCGCACCTGCGGCGAGGATGTCGGCCTGCCGCACGGGCAGATGGGCAATTCCGAGGTGGGCCACCTCAACCTCGGCGCCGGCCGCGTGGTGATGCAGGACCTGCCGCGCATCGACCGCGCCGTGGCCGACGGCTCGCTCGCCACCCTGCCCGCCGTCGCCGGGCTGATCGACAGGCTGAAGGCGAGCGGCGGCACGCTGCACCTGATGGGCCTGCTCTCCCCCGGCGGCGTGCACAGCCACCAGGAGCACGGGCTGGCGCTGGCGAAGGTCTTTGCCGGTGCCGGCATCCCCGTGGCCATCCATGCCTGGACCGACGGGCGCGACACCCCGCCCCAGGCGAGCCCGGGCTACCTCGCCGCCTTCGAGCCGAAGCTGCCCGCGGGGGCGCGCCTCGCCACCGTCACCGGCCGCTACTACGCCATGGACCGCGACAACCGCTGGGAGCGGGTGCGCCAGGCCTGGGACGCCATCGTCGAGGCCAAGGGGGAGCGGGCGGAGAGCGCCGCCGCCGCCATCGCCGCCGCGCACGCCGCCGGCAAGACGGACGAGTTCATTCCCGCCAGCGTCATCGGCGGCTATGCGGGGATGCAGGATGGCGATGGGCTGCTCTGCTTCAACTTCCGCGCCGACCGGGTGCGGCAGGTCCTGACCGCGCTGCTCGACCCGGCCTTCGACGGCTTTGCGCCGCCGCGCCGCCCGAGGCTCGCCGGCGCCGCCGGCATGACGGAATACTCCACCGCGCTGAACCCGCTGCTGGAGACGCTGTTCGCCCCGCAGTCGATGCAGGACATCCTGGGCGCCGTGGTCTCGCAGGCCGGGCTGCGCCAGCTCCGCATGGCGGAGACGGAGAAGTACCCGCATGTCACCTACTTCCTGAACGGCGGCGAGGAGACCCCCTTCCCCGGCGAGGAGCGCGTCATGGTCGCCTCCCCCAAGGTGGCCACCTACGACCTGCAGCCCGAGATGTCGGCCCCTGAGCTGGCCGGGAAGGCGGTGGAGGCGATCAGCTCGGGGCAATTCGACCTGATCGTGCTGAACTTCGCCAATGCCGACATGGTGGGCCACACCGGCAGCCTGGCCGCCGCCATCAAGGCGTGCGAGGCGGTGGATGCGGGCCTGGCGCGGATCGAGGCGGCGGTGGCCGCCCAGGGCGGCGCCCTGCTGGTGACGGCCGACCACGGCAACGCCGAGATGATGAAGGACCCCGCCACGGGCGGCCCCTTCACCGCCCACACCACCAACGTGGTGCCGGTGCTGCTGCGCGGCGGCCCGGCCGGCGCCACGCTGCGCGAGGGGCGGCTGGCCGATGTGGCGCCCACCCTGCTCGCCCTGCTCGGCCTGGACCAGCCGGCGGCGATGACGGGGCGGAGCCTGATCGCTGGCTGAGGCGGGGGCGGCGCGGCATGGCGGCGGCGGCATGGCGGCGGTGAGCCTGCCCCCGGGCGGCGCGCTGCGCGCCCTCCTGCTGCTGGCGCCGCTCGCCCTGCTGGCCCCGGCCTTCCTGGCCTGGGGTGCCGAGAACCCCACGGCGCGCAGCGTGCAGGAGGCGGAGCGCGCCGCCGAGGCCGCCCGCGCCGCCGCGCAGGCCGCCGCCGAGGCCGCCCGCACGGCCGCCGAGGCGGAGGCCGCCCTGGCCCGCCAGCGCGCCGAGGCCGGCCGCCGCGCCGTGGCCGCCGACGAGGCGGCCGACGCCGCCGAGGCCGCCGCGCGCGAGGCGGCGGTGGTGCGCGACAACGCGCTGGTCGACCTGCAGCGGCGGGCGGAGGCGATGGCGCCGCTGCTGCCGCTGATGCGCCGGCTCGGCCAGTGGCCGGCCGAGACCCTGCTCGCCGTGCCGGTGGACCCCGAGACGGCGCTGCGCGGCGCGCTGGTGCTGCGCGGGCTGACGCGCCACCTCTCGGCCGAGGCGGCGGCGCTGCGCGAGGCGCAGGCCGTGGCCGCCGCCGCCACCGAGCGGGCCGAGGCCGAGGCGCGTCGCCTGGCCGCCGCCCGCGCCGAGCGCCACGCCGCCGCCGCCGCCGTGGAGGCGGCGCTGGCGGCGGCCCGCACGCAGCGCAGCGCGGCCGAGGCGGAGCAGGCCGAGGCGGCGCGCGAGGCCGCCGCCACCGCCGCCCGCGCCGGCGACCTGCGCGGCATGCTGGAGCGGCTGGAGCGCGCCCGCGCCCAGGCGGAGGCCGAGGCCCGTGCCCGCGCCGAGCGGGAGCGCGAGGCCGCCGAGCGCGCCGCCCGGCTGCGCGCGGAGCGCGAGGCGGCGGCGCTGGAGGCCCGCCGCCAGGCGACGCGCGATGCCGAGCAGCGCGCGGCCCTGGCGCGCGAGCAGGCCGCGCTGGAACGGCAGGAGCAGGAGCGGCGGGAGGGGGCCCGGCGGCAGCAGGCCTCGCGCACGCCGGCCACGCCGGCGCCGCGCGCGCAGGGCGGCCGCGCCCAGCCGGTGGCCGGCACCCTGGCGCGCGATTTCGGCGACAGCGGCGCCGGCGGCCCGGCCCGCGGCCTGACCTATGCCGCGCCGCCCGGCGCGCGGGTGGTCAGCCCCTGCGGCGGCAGCATCGCCTTCGCCGGGCCTTTCCGCTCCTATGGGCAGTTGTTGATTGTCGATTGCGGGGGCGGCTACCATTTCGTGCTGGCGGGGCTGGAGCGGCTGGATGCCGAGATCGGCGCCCGCGTCCTGGCCGGCGAGCCGGTCGGCCAGCTCGGCGGCGGCGAGGAGAATGGCCGCGCCTCGCTCTATGTCGAGCTGCGGCGCAACAGCCAGCCGGTGGACCCGAAGGCGTGGTTCCGTGGCCGTGGCTAGCCGGCGCCAGGGGTCAATTGTCCAGAAAGGTTTCAGTTTGCCCCTTGCACAGGAATTCGCTCTAGGGTGTCTCGCAGGGCCGTGGAACTCGCCACGGCGAAAGGATCGTTGACCGGCATGAGGGGTCGCCGCATGAAGCCTGGAATGCGCATGGTCGGGGTGGTGGCGGCGGCGTTCACCGCCGGCGCCGTGCTGGGGCCGGTGGTGGCGCCGCCCGTGATGTCCGCCTTCGCCCAGGAGGCCGGCAACCGCGCCGAGACCTATCGCCTGCTGAACCTGTTCGGCGACGTGTTCGAGCGCGTCCGCGCCGAATATGTCGAGCCGGTGAAGGACCGCGAGGTCATCGAGGCGGCCATCAACGGCATGCTGCAGGGGCTCGACCCGCACAGCAGCTACATGAACGCCCGCTCCTTCCGCGACATGCAGGTGCAGACCCGCGGCGAGTTCGGCGGCCTCGGCATCGAGGTCAGCCAGGAAGGCGGCTATGTGAAGGTGATCAGCCCGATCGACGACACGCCGGCGGCCAAGGCGGGCGTCAAGCCGGGCGATCTCATCACCCATCTCAACGGCGAATCCGTGCAGGGCCTGACGCTGCAGGAATCGGTCGAGAAGATGCGCGGCGAGCGCGGCAGCAGCATCAAGCTGACCATCCGCCGCCCCGGCACCGAGACGCCGATCGAGCTTTCCCTGACCCGCGACGTGATCCGCCCGCAGGTGGCGCGCTTCCGGCTGGAAGGCAACGACATCGGCTATGTCCGTCTCTCCTCCTTCAACGAGCAGACGGAGAGCGCCCTGCGCCGCGCCGTGAGCACGATGCGCTCACAGGCGGGCGGCAACCTCAAGGGGCTGATCCTCGACCTGCGCAACAACCCGGGCGGGCTGCTGGACCAGGCGGTGCAGGTCTCGGACGACTTCCTGGAGCAGGGCGAGATCGTCTCCACCCGCGCCCGCCGCCCGGACGACGCGCAGCGCTGGAACGCCAAGCCCGGCGACATCACCGAGGGGCTGCGGGTGGTGGTGCTGGTCAATGGCGGCTCCGCCTCGGCCAGCGAGATCGTCGCCGGCGCCCTGCAGGACCACCGCCGCGGCGTGGTGCTCGGCACCAAGTCCTTCGGCAAGGGCAGCGTGCAGACCGTCATGCCGATCCCCGGCAACGGCGCCATCCGCCTGACCACGGCGCGCTACTACACCCCCTCCGGCCGCTCCATCCAGGCGCTGGGCATCAGCCCGGATGTCGAGGTGCTGGCGACCCGCGAGGAAGGCAACGCCCCGCTGCGCGACCGCGAGGCCGATCTGCGCCGCGCGCTGCGCAACGACAACGCCACGCACGAGAGCGCGCCGCTGCCGCCGCTGAACCTGCCGGCCGGGGTGCTGGACAAGGTGCAGCGCATGCCGCCCGAGGGCGCGCCGGCCTTCGACCCGACCAAGCCGGAGACCGACTTCCAGCTGCAGCAGGCCGTGTCGCTGCTGCGCGCCTGGTCTGCGGCCGAGCCGCAGCGCCGCGCCGCGCGCTGAACGCCGCGCGCCCGCGGGGTAAGATGAGCGGGGGATGAGCGGCATGGACGCTCGGGCCGCCTGGCGGGCGCTGGGGGTGTTCTGGGCCGTGGTCCTGGCCGGCGGCATCGGGACGGTGGGGGTGCTCCACTGGCTCGGCGCGCCGGAAGGGCCCGCCCGGCTCGCCTCGCCGCAGCCTGCGCCCCGCGCTGCCGCGCCGGCGGCGCGGGCGGCCGGTTCCCCTGCGGCCCCTTCCCCTGAGGCCGGTTCCCCCAGGGCCGTTTCCCCTGCGGCCGGTTCCCTTGCAGCCGGGCCGGACGCGGCCCCGCTGCCGGCCGCCGCGGCGCGGGCCGGCGCCCCCTCCCCCGCATCGCCGGGACGTGAGGAACTGGCCGCCGCCCTGCCCCTCCCCGCGCCGCCGCTGCCCGAGCCTCCCCTGGCCGGCACGCCGCTTCCGGCGCCACAGGGCGGCGTGCTCGCCGCGCCGCTGCCGCCCCCCGCCGCCCTGCCCGAGCCGGCGCCGCCGCCCGAGGCGCCGCCCCCGCCGCCCCTGCCCGAGCCCGGGCTGGCGGGGCGCGGCGGCCCCGTCATCGCCGCGCCCCGCCCCGCCTTGCTGGAGGAGAGCCCGCACGGCCCGCTGCCGCGCATCGGCCCGGGTGGCGCCGAACCCCGCACCGCCTATGCCCGCCCCTTCGACGCAGCGGATGCCAGGCCGCGCATCGCCCTGGTGATCGGCGGCTTCGGCGGCGCGGGGCTGCGCGCCGAGGAGGCGCTGCGCCGCCTGCCGCCCGCCGCCACCCTCGCCATCAGCCCCCTGGCGCTGCGCCCGGACCTGCTGCTGGAGCCGGCGCGGCGGCGCGGCATGGAGGTGGTGCTGGCGCTGCCGCTGGAATCGCCCGGCGACCTGCCGGCCGGGCACCTGCTGCGCGCCAGCCTGCCGCCGGGCGAGAATTTGGAGCGGCTGCACCGCGCCATGGGCCGCTTCGCCGGCTATGCCGGCGTCGTCGGCGCGCTGGGCGCGCAGCGCGGGGAGCGCTTCCTGGCCAGCCCCGAGGCGCTGGCCGTGGTGCAGGAGGAGGTGCGCGCGCGCGGGCTCTATTATGTGGACCCCCGCCCCGGCGCCACCGCCCTGGCTTGGCACGCCGCCGCCGACCTGCTGCTGGACGAGTTGCCGACCCGTGGCGAGGTGGAGCACCGCCTGTCCCAGCTGGAGAGCCTGGCGCAGCGGCACGGGCGGGCGGTCGGCCTGGCCGCCGAGCCGACGCCGCTGCTGGTGGACCGCATCGCCGCCTGGGCGGCCGGGCTGGAGGCGCGCGGCCTGGTGCTGGCGCCCGCCAGTGCCGTGCTGCACGCGCCCGACAACACGCCGATCCCTTCCGCTTCCCGCTAGAGACCGATCCGCCATGGCCGAGCTGCCCTACCGCCGCAATGTCGGCGCCGCCCTGTTCAACCATGCCGGCCAGGTGCTGATCGCCCGGCGCGCCGACGTGGCGCAGGATGCCTGGCAGCTTCCCCAGGGCGGGCTGGACGAGGGAGAGGAGCCGCGGGACGCCGTGCTGCGGGAGCTGGCCGAAGAGATCGGCACCGCGCGGGCCGAGATCATCGGCGAGGTGCCCGAATGGCTGCGCTATGACCTGCCGGCGGAGCTGGTGGGCAAGGCGCTGGGCGGCCGCTACCGGGGCCAGATGCAGAAATGGTTCGCCCTGCGCTTCCTGGGGCGGGACGAGGAGATCCGCCTCGACCTCGACCCGCATCCCGAGTTCAACGCCTGGCGGTGGGAGGCGCTGGCGGCGCTGCCGGCGCTGGTGGTGCCGTTCCGGCGGCCGGTCTATGAGCGGCTGGTCCGGGAATTCTCGCATCTCGCGGGGCTGTGACACCACCGGCCCGGCAACATTAGGCGCCCGGTAAGGAAACCGGCTGTCCACTGCCGCTGGAAACGGCAGTGGGCGTCATGGCAAATTTCCTCAACCGGTTGAGCATCCGCGGCAAGGTGCTGCTCTCCTTCGGCGTGCTGCTGATGTTCTTCATCGGCAACGGGCTCTACGGCGCGGCCCAGCTCCGCACCATCAACCATGACATGATCGAGATGCGGGACAACTGGATGCCCTCGGTGCGGGCCCTGGGCGAACTGCAATACGGCCTGGCGCGGGAGCGCATCCGCCTCTCCCGCCTGCTCGCCACCCGGGATGCGCGCGAGCGGCCGCAGGTGCAGGCCGAGTTCGACTCCATGGTGCGGGAGGTGCGGCGGCAGATCGACGCCTATCCGCCGATGATCTCGGGCCCGCAGGAACGGGCGCTGTATGACCGCTTCCTGACCGAGTACCGCGCCTACAACGCGATCAACGACGATCTCCTGCGGAAGGACGAGGCCGCGGCGCAAAGCTTGTTCAACAACGAATCCGCCCGCGCCATCCGCGTCGCCTTCGGCACGCTGGACGAGATGCTGAAGCTCAACCGCGCCGGCTTCATGGCCGCCAGCACCATGGCCGAGGAAGCCTATGGCATGGCCATGACGGGCATCTTCACCACCGCCACGCTGGCGCTGCTGGCCGGCCTCGGCATGGCGCTGTGGATGGACCGCAACCTGGGCCGGGCGGTGGTGCGGCTCTCCGGCGCGCTGCGCAAGGTGGCGCGGCGGGACTACGATTTCACGCTGGCCGAGCGCGACCGCCAGGACGAGATCGGCGAGATGGCGAAGGCTCTGGAGGAATGCCGCCGCGGCCTGCGCGAGGCCGACGCGCTGGCCGCCGCGCAGGAGGCGGAGCGGCAGGCGAAGGAACAGCGCGCCACCCAGCTCACGGCGCTGATGGCGCGGTTCGAGGGCAAGGTGGGCGACATGGTGGATATGCTCGCCGCCGCCTCGACCCAGCTGGAAGCCACCGCGCAATCCATGGCCGGCACCGCCAGCGAGACGGGCCAGCAGGTGGAGCGCGTGCTCTCCTCCTCGCAGGAGGCCGGCCAGGGGGTGCAGACCGTCGCCTCCGCCACCGAGGAGCTGACCGCCTCGATCGGCGAGATCAGCCGCCAGGTGGCGCAGGCCACCGCCGTGACGGCGCGGGCGGTGAGCGACGCGCAGCGCACCGACGACACGGTGCGCGCCCTGGCCGAGAGCGCGGCGCGCATCGGCGAGGTGGTGGGGCTGATCAACACCATCGCCGGGCAGACCAACCTGCTGGCGCTGAACGCGACCATCGAGGCGGCGCGGGCGGGAGAAGCCGGCAAGGGCTTCGCCGTGGTGGCCAGCGAGGTGAAGAACCTGGCGAGCCAGACCGCCAGGGCCACGGATGAGATCCGCAGTCAGATCACGCAGATCCAGAGCGCCACGCAGCAGGCTGTGGTCGATATCCAGGCGATCACCGGCACGATCGGCTCGATCAGCGACATCACCTCCACCATCGCCGCCGCCATCGACGAACAGGGGCTGGCGACGCGCGAGATCGCCAGCAGCGTCACCCGCACCGCGCAGGCCACGGACAGCGTCAGCGGCAGCATCGCCGAGGTGAATCAGGGCGCCGAGATGACCGGCGCCTCGGCCCGCCAGGTGCTGCAGGCCTCGGGCGAGCTGTCCCGCCAGTCGGAGCGGCTCCGGTCCGAGGTGGGGCAGTTCATCACCCAGGTGCGCGCCGCCTGAGCATCGGCGCAGGCGGCCGCGGCTGCCTGCGCCGGCGGCTCAGCTGCCGGCGATGGTCAGCCCATCGACGCGCAGGGTCGGAGCATCGGTGCCGCGGCGGAAGCGCAGGTCGCCGGCGGCCCGCATGTTGAGGAACATGTCCTTCAGATTGCCGGCCACCGTGATGCCGCTCACCGCCTCGGCCAGCTGGCCGTCGCGGATCACGAAGCCGGCGGCGCCGCGGCTGTAGTCGCCCGTCACGCCGTTCACGCCGGAGCCGATCATCTCCGTGACGTAAAGGCCCTCGCCGATATCGGCCATCAGCGCCTCCGGCGTGCCGCTGCCGCCTTCCAGCCACAGGTTGGTGGTGGCGGGCGCCGGGGGGCTGGAGATGCCACGGCTGGCATGGCCGGTGGAACGCAGGCCGAGCTGCCGCGCGCTGCGCCAGTCCAGCACCCAGGAGCGCAGCACGCCATCCTCCACCAGCGCCAGCGGCGCGCCGGGCATCCCCTCGCCGTCGAAGGGGCGGGAGCGCAGGCCGCGGGGGCGCAGCGGGTCGTCGCGCAGGCTGAGGCCGGGGCTCAGCACCGCCTGGCCCATGCGGTCGCGCAGGAAGGAGGTGCCGCGCGCCACCGCCGCCCCATTCAGCGCCGCCGCCAGATGCCCGGCGAGTGAGCCGGCCACGCGCGGGTCATAGACCACGGGGCGGCGGCCGGTCTTCATGCGGATGGGGTTCAGGCGGCGCACGGCGCGCTCGGCCGCGGCGCGGCCCAGGGCGGCGGGGTCCTCCAGGTCGGCGAGATGGACGGCGCTGCTGTAGTCGTAGTCGCGCTCCATGCCGGTGCCCTGGCCGGCCACCGCCGTCACCGAGATGGAATGGCCGCTGCGCCCATATTCGCCCGCGAAGCCGGCGGAGCTGAACAGCGCCACCTCGGTGCGGGCGAAGCCGGCCTCGGCACCCTCGCTGTTGGTGACGCCGGGCACCGCCAGCGCCGCGTCCTCCGCCAGGGCGGCGCGGGCGATCAGCGCCTCGGCATCCGGCTCGGCGCTGTCGTTCAGCGCCAGGTCCAGCGCCGGCACCGAGTGCGGCTCGCCGAGGCCGGAGAAGCGGTCCGGTGGCACGGCGCGGGCCATGGCAACGGCGCGCTCGGCCAGCGCCTGGAAGCCGCGCGGCTCGGCATCGGTGGCGGAGACGATGGCCTGCCGCTGGCCGACCAGCACGCGCAGCCCGAGATCCAGCCCCTCGGAGCGCTCCAGATGCTCCAGCTTGCCCAGGCGCCGGTGCACCGAGAGCGCGGTGCCCACGATCATCAGCGCATCCGCCGCATCCGCCCCCGCCGCGCGGGCGGCGGCGACGAGGGATTCCAGGTGCTCCAGCCGGTTCATGCGGCGAGCTTCTCCACGATGGCGGGCAGGCCCGGCACCTTGCCGGCGGGGCCGAGGGCGGCCAGCGTCGGGCGTGAGCGGAAGATCATCGCCGCCGCCTGCTGCACCTGCTCCACCGTGACGGCGGCGATCTTCGCCTTGGTCTCCTCGACGGGGATGAGGCGGCCATGCACCTGGATCTGCCGCGCCAGCTGCTCGCAGCGGCTGCCGGTGGATTCAAGCGACATCAGCACCGAGGCGCGCAGCTGCGCCTTGGCGCGGGCCAGCTCCTCCTCCGTCACGTCGTGCTGCACGCGCCGCAGTTCCTCCAGCGCCACCGGCACCAGCTCGGCCGCCTGCGCCTCGCCCGTGCCGGCGTAGATGGCGAAGAGGCCACCGTCGCGGAAGGGCTGGGCGAAGGAGTAGATGGAATAGACCAGCCCGCGCTTCTCGCGGATCTCCTGGAACAGGCGGGAGGACATGCCGCCGCCGAGCAGGGTGGAAAGCAGCATGGTGGGGTAGTGCATCGGCGTGGCCACCGCCGGGCCCTCGAAGCCCAGCACCACATGCACCTGGTCCAGCTCCCGCTCCTCGCGGAACTCGCCGCCGCCGTAGCGCGCCACCTCCGAGGGGGTGGGGCTGACCACCGGCAGGTCGGCGAAGTGGCGCTCCACCAGCCCGACCAGATGCTCGTGCTCCAGCGCGCCGGCGGCGGCCACCACCATGCGGCTGGGGCCGTAGTGGCGGCGCATGTAGCCGGTCAGCACCTCGCGCCCCATGGCGGCGATGCTCTCCTCGGTGCCGAGCGTCGGGCGGCCCATCGGTTGGTCGGGAAAGGCGGTGGATTGGAAGTGGTCGAAGATGATGTCGTCCGGCGTGTCGTTCGCCTGGCCGATCTCCTGGAGGATGACGCCGCGCTCGCGCTCCATCTCCTCGGGGATGAAGGTGGAGTGCGTCAGGATGTCGCCGATGATGTCGGCGGCGAGCGGCATGTCCTCCTTCAGCACCTTGGCGTAGTAGGCGGTCTGCTCGCGCGCCGTGTAGGCGTTCAGGTGGCCGCCGACATTCTCGATCTCGCGCGCGATGGAAGCGGCGTCGCGCTTCTCGGTGCCCTTGAAGGCCATGTGCTCCAGGAAGTGGGAGGCGCCGTTCTCGGCGCCCGTCTCGTCCCGCGTGCCGGCATGGACATAGGCGCCGATCGACACGGTCTCGACCCGTGGCATGGCCTCGGAGACAATGGTCAGCCCGTTGGCAAGGCGCGTCAGCCGCACCGCTTCAGTCATGAGCAAGCATTCCTGTGATCGGCCCGCGCGGAGAGGGGGATGGCGGGCGGAAACCCATTTGATTCCGAATGTAGTGTCGAAATGCGCCGCGTGCGACCCCGGCCGCCGCCATGCCTGCGCCGCATGCCGGGCAAGGCCCGGCGCTGGTCCTGATGCCGGGCACGGCCCGGCACCGGCCCTGGACACATGGCCGCGCCTGTTCACGGGGCGGTGTGGCGGCACAACGTCCCGGCCCCTGCTTCGTTAAGGTTCTGTAAGGCCCTGGCGGACGCCGCGCGCGGCGTCCGCCAGGGCCCTGCCCCCTGGAAACTGACGAGGAACACGATCCATGCGTGGCCTGCCCCTGGCCCTGTCCTGCCTGCCCGCCCTGCTGGCGGGTGCCCTGCTCGCGACGCCCCCTGCCCAGGCCCGCAGCGCCGCGCCCCTCGCGGCGGCGGCCACAACGGGCGGCATGGTCTTGCCGGTGCGTGAGGAGAATGCGCGCCCGCATCGTGGCGAGGCCTCCTTCTACCATGACCGCTTCCATGGGCGGGAAATGGCCAATGGGGAGACCTTCCGGCAGGAATCGGATTCCGCCGCCAGCCGCACCCTGCCCCTCGGCACCCGGGCGCAGGTGCGGAACCTGGAGGATGGCCGGACCGCCGAGGTGACCATCGAGGACCGGGGACCCTATGCGCGCGGCCGGGTGATCGACCTGAGCAAGAGCACCGCCCGCAAGCTGGACATGATGGAGGATGGCACCGCGCCCGTGGAAGTGCGGCCCCTCCCCGGCCAGGGGAAGGATTGACGGAACCGCTCGCCGCCGGGCTGGCCGCATTGCCCGGAGCGGCGGGCACCCCACCTAGGATGAACCGGGCCATGTGCGGCCATGCCGCCACCTGGCCCATCGCAAGACAAGGAGGGCCATCCATCATGCGAGGACTCAAGCTGGCCGCGATCTGTGCCGCCCTTGGCCTGACGGCCGTTCTCTCCCCCGTGGAAAGCCGCGAGATGAAGCGGGAGACCACCGCCCGCAGCGCCACCGCGAGCAAGCCCGCCCCGCGTGCCGCGCACCGGGTGCAGCGCGGACGGGCCTCCTATTACGCCAACCATTTCCACGGCAAGCGCATGGCCAATGGCCGCCGCTTCAACCGCAACTCCAACGCGGCGGCCAGCCGCACTTTGCCGCTCGGCACCCAGGCGCGGGTCAAGAACCTGGAGAACGGCCGCAGCGCCGTCGTCACCATCCAGGACCGCGGGCCGTTCAAGGGCGGGCGGGTGATCGATGTCAGCCCGCGTATCGCCACGCAGCTCGGCATGCGCGAGGAAGGGGTGGTGATGGTCGAGGTGGTGCCGATCAGCATCCCCAACAACCCGGGCTGAACCGGCCCCGGCTCTCGGTCAGGCGGGAGACGGCACGGTGCCCTCTCCCAACCCTTCACCACCTCAGGCGGCGTTGCGCCGCGCATGGCCGCGCACGGCCGCCTCGATGCTCTCCAGGTCGTTCGGCATCGCGATGAACCGCTCCTCCCGCTCGTAGAGATCGGCCAGCCGGGCCGGCAGCGGCGGGCGGAAGCCGGTGGCCTTCTCCACCGCGTCCGGGAACTTGGCCGGATGCGCCGTGGCCGCCACGATCACCGGGATGCCCTTGTCCTCCGGCCGGTGCGCCCGCGCCGCCGCCATGCCGATGGCGGTGTGCGGATCGGCCAGATAGGCGCTCTCCCGCCACAGGCGACGGATTTCTTCGAGTGTCCCCTCGTCGGAGAGGGTGTGGCCGTGGAACAGGGCGGTCGCCTTCTTCCAGGCGGAGTCGGGCACCGGCATGCGGCCCTCGGCGCGGAAGCGCTGCATGGTCGTGGCGGTGGCCGCCGCATCCCGCCCCAGCAGCTCGAACAGCAGCCGCTCGAAATTCGATGAGACCTGGATGTCCATGCTCGGCGAGAACGAGGGCGCGACCCCCTGCACCGACATGTCGTTGGCGGCGAGGAAGCGGGCCAGGATGTCGTTGCGGTTGGCGCCGATGATCAGCCGCTCGATCGGCAGACCCATGCGGCGCGCCACCCAGGCGGCCAGCACATTGCCGAAATTGCCGGTGGGGACGGAGACGGCCACCGGGCGATCCGGTGCGCCCAGCGCCAGCGCGGCATAGGCGTAGTAGGGCACCTGCGCCGCGATGCGCGCCCAGTTGATCGAGTTCACCGCCGAGAGGCGCATCTCCTGGCGGAAGGGCGCGTCGTTGAACATCGCCTTCACCAGGTCCTGGCAGTCGTCGAAGCTGCCCTGGACGGCGATGTTGTGGATGTTGGGCGAGAGCACCGTGGTCATCTGCCGGCGCTGCACCTCGGAGGTGCGGCCCTCGGGGTGCAGGATCACCACGTCGATCGCGGCGCGGTCGCGGCAGGCCTCGATGGCGGCGGAGCCGGTGTCGCCCGAGGTGGCGCCGACGATGGTGACACGCTCGCCGCGCTTCGCCAGCGCATGGTCGAAGAGCTGCCCGAGCAGCTGCATCGCCATGTCCTTGAAGGCCAGCGTCGGCCCGTGGAACAGCTCCAGCGAGAAGATCCCCGGCTCCACCTGCACCAGCGGCGCCGTGGCGGCATGGCCGAACCCGCCATAGGCGGCGTGGGCCATGCGCAGCAGCGTGGCCTCGTCCGGCGTGCCGCCGGTGAAGCGCGCCATGAGGTGCGCGGCCAGTTCCGGATAGGGCAGGCCGCGCAGGCCGCGCCATTCGGCGGCCGAGAGCAGCGGCCAGGTTTCCGGCATGAACAGGCCGCCATCCTCGGCCAGCCCGGCCAGGAGGACGCCTTCGAAATCGCGGGCGGGGGCGGCGCCCCGGGTCGAGACATAGCGCATGATGCGGGCAGATTAGGCCCTGGCGCGGCATCCGGCCATGCCGGTTGCGCGCATTTGCCGCGCTCCACCGCCTTGGCGCGCGGGCCGATCGGGTTCACCGTGGCGCCCATGTCCTCCGATGCCGCGCCCGCCGATGCCGCCGCCCTGCTCGAGCGGCTGCTCGCCACCCCCGCCGCCAGCGCCCCCACCCATGCCGGGGATGGCCGGCTCTACTTCCTGCACGACGCGGAAGGCTCCGCGCAGGTCTGGGAGATCCCGGCCGGCGGCGGCGCGCCCCGGCCGCGCACCCGCCACCGCGACGCCGTCTCGCACGTCGCCGGCCTGCCGGATGGCGGCGCCGTGTTCGGCCGCGACGGCGCCGGCGACGAGCGGGTGCAGCTGCACCACCTGCCGCCCGAGGGCGAGGCCCGCGCGCTGACCGAGGCGCCGGAGGTGATCCATGGCTGGGGCGCCGTCTCGCCCGACGGCCGGCGCATCGCCTACACCGCCAATGCGCGCGACCCGGCGCACACCGATGCCTGGGTGATGGAGCTCGCCACCGGCGCGGCCCGCTGCGTGGCCGAGGTGGAAGGCCCGCACGAACTGCCCGCCTGGGCGCCGGAGGGCGACGCGCTGCTGCTGGCCACCGCCCCCCGCACCTTCGAATCCAGCCTCGACCGCGTGGCCCTGGCCGATGGTGCCCGCACCCCCCTCACCCCGCATGAGGGCGACTGGCGCCACCAGGCGCCGCGCGGCAAGGCCGGTGGCGGCGGCTTCTGGCTGCTGACCGACCGAGGGCAGGATTTCCTGGGCGTGGCCTTCCAGGAGCCCGGGGCGGCGCCGCGCTTCCTCTACGCCCCGCCGCATGACGTGGAGGTGCTTCAGCTCTCGCCGGACGAGTCGCTGCTGGCGGTGGTGGTGAACGAGGGCGGCTACTCCCGCCTGCGCTTCCTGGATGCGGCCAGCGGCGCGGTGCGGGCCGCGCCCTGGCACCCGCGCGGCGTCATCACCAAGGTCAGCTGGGCGCCGGATGGCAGCCATGTGGCCTTCGACCTGGCGGGATTCGCCTTTCCCGCCGGGCTGCACCGCGCCTGGCCGGACCGGGCGGAGAGCGAGCCGCTGTTCCCGGCCGACGTCCCGCGCGGGCTGCGGCAATGGGAAAGCATCACCTACCCCACCCATGACGGGCGGGAGATTCCCGCCTTCCTGGCCCTGCCGGAAGGCGAAGCGCCGGCCTCCGGCTGGCCCATGCTGGTCTGGGTGCATGGCGGCCCGGCGGCGCAGGCGCTGCCCAATTGGCGGCCCGACCTGCAGGCGGTGCTGGCCATGGGCATCGGCGTCCTGGTGCCGAATGTGCGCGGCTCCACCGGCTATGGCCGCGACTACGCCGCGCTGGACGACCGGGAGAAGCGGCTGGACAGCGTGGCGGACCTCGCCGCCGCCCATGCCTTCCTCGCCGCCCGGCCAGGGGTGGATGGGGCGCGCATCGGCATCATGGGGCAGAGCTATGGCGGCTGGATGGTGCTGGCCGCCACCACCGAATACCCGGCGCTCTGGGCCTGCGGCGTGGATTTCTACGGCATCGCCCGCTGGAAGACCTTTTTCGAGCGCACCGGCCCCTGGCGCATCGGCCACCGCGCCGCCGAATATGGCGACCCGGTGCGGGACGCCGAATTGCTGGAGCGCCTCTCGCCGCTGCTGCGGGCGGAGCGGATCGCCTGCCCGCTGCTGGTGGCGCAGGGGATGACCGACCCGCGCGTGCCGCCGCAGGAGAGCGCGCAGATCGTGGCGGCGCTGGAGCGGCGCGGCGTGCCGGTGGAATACCTCACCTTCCCCGATGAGGGGCACGGCTTCACCAAGCGCGACAACCGGCGGAGGGTCTATCGGGCCGTGCTGGCCTTCCTGGCGCGGCACCTGAAGGGCTGAGGGCGGGCATGTACGATCTCTGGGTGAACTACCCCGCCATCCCGGCGCAGGAGGCGGCGGTCTCCGGCGCGCTGCGCGGCCTGCTGGAGGGCGGCGCTCCCCTGCCTGCCGCCTATGGCCCGCCCCAGGGGGCGGAGGCGGCACGCCGGGCCATCGCGCCGCTGCTCGGGCTGGCGCCGGGGCAGGCGCTGGCGCTGACCTGCGGCGGGCAGTCGGCGCTGAGCGTGGCCTTCGCGGCGGCGCTGGCGGCGGCCGGGCCGGGGCGGCGGCGCATCGCCATGGAGGCGCACACCTTCCCCATGGCGCGGCACTTCCTGGCGCTGGAAGGCGTGCCGACCCTCGGCCTGCCGATGGATGCCGAAGGCATGGACCTCGCCGCGCTGGAACAGGCCCTGGCCAGCCCCGAGCCACCCGGCGTGCTCTATGTGATGCCGGTGGTGCACAACCCGCTCGGCCTCACCTACAGCGCGGCGCGGCTGGCGGCGCTGGCCGCGATCGTGGCGCGGCACGACCTCTGGGTGGTGGAGGACGAGGCCTATGCCTTCCTCGCCGCGCCCGAGCTACGGCCGCCCAGCCTCGCCAGCCTGCTGCCGGAGCGGGTCTTCGGCATGTGGAGCCTGTCCAAGATGGTCTCGCTCTCGCTGCGGCTGGGGGCGGTGTCGGCGCCCGCGGCGCTGGCCGAGGTGGCGGCGGAGCAGATCCGCATCCGCGGCCTGACGGCCAACCCGGTGATCGCCGCCGCCACGGCGCGGCTGGCGGAGGACGGCACCGCCGCCCGGCTGGTGGCGGAGAAGCGCGCCGAGGGCGCCGCGCGCCGTGCCCTGGCGCGGGAGATTCTGGGCACGGCGCGCTTCGCCACCGAGCCCGGCGATTCCTGGCACATCTGGATGCACCGCCCCGCCGGCGAGGCGGAGGCGGATTTCCTGGCGCGGGCGCGGGCGGCGGAGGTCTCGCTCGCCCCCGCCACGCCCTTCCGCCATGCCGGGGGCGAGGCGCCCTTCTTCCGCCTCTCGCTGGGCGGCGAGGCGGAACGGGCAAGGCTGGCGGAGGGGCTGGGCCGGCTTGCCCGCGTACTCACTTAGCGGCCGCTGGCCGGGAGCGTGACGCCAAACCCGGAAAGTCTTTTTGCTTCTTTTTCTTCAGAAAAAGAAGGTTCCTCCCTCCAATCCTCCTCTCACGGCAGGATGCGGATGACGGCCTCGATCTCGACCGGCACGTTGGAGGGCAGCGAGCCCATGCCGACGGCCGAGCGGGCATGGTGGCCACGCTCGCCCAGCACGGCGGCGAGGAGCTGCGAGCAGGCGTCGATCACCTTGGGCTGCTCGCCGAATTCCGGCGTGGCGTTGACCATGCCGAACACCTTGAGGAACTCCACCCGCTCCAGCGAGCCCGCGGCCTCGCGCGCCACGGCCAGGAGATGCAGCGCGCAGAGCTCGGCCGCCCTGCGCGCCTCCTCCACCCCCATCTCGGCGCCCACCTTGCCCTGGATGACGGAGCCATCGGCCAGCCGGGGCACCTGCCCCGAGAGGTAGGCGACATCGCCCACGCGGCGGAACGGCACGTAGCTGAACAGCGGCTTGCCCACCTTCGGCAGGCTGTGCCCCAGCGCCTCCAGGCGTTGCTCGGCGGTCTCGGTCATGCGTTGCTCCTTTGACTTGAAAGAAGAAAAGAAGAGGGGCTCCGGGGAGAATCCCTTCTCCCCGGGGTCTTTTCAGTTGCGCCTGTGCTGACGCACAGCCGCCCTCAAACGCCGGCGCCGGCATCCGCCGGCTTGGCTCCGCCGCACAGGCGGCGGCGCCCGTTCGGGCGCTCGTCCCGCGCTGCGGGCCGCGCTCTCAAAGGGTCTTCCCCCGCGCCGCGACATCCTGGAACCCCAGGAACTCCCCCCCGCGCACGAAGGCGATCCGGTCGTGCAGGTTGCTGACGGGGCAGACATGGTTGGGCACCACGCGCAGCCGCTCGCCCAGCTCCGGCTTCCGGGCGCAGGCGGAGAGGTCGAGCATGCCGTGCTCCTCGCTCAGCCGCTCCAGCCGCGCCTCCGGGTAGTCGGGGAAGTAGCCGTGGCCGAGTTCCGCGCCCCCCGGCATCGGGTCGGCCGCGAAGCTCTTGGTGCCGGCGTCGATGATGCCCCGCTCCGCCGTGGGGCGGCTGATGACCGTGACATGCAGGTGCAGGGCGCAATCGGCCCAGCCGGCATGGCCCGCCGCCACCATCATCCGGTCGTTGTAGATGTAGGTGCCGACGCGCAGCTCGTTGACCGGCGCCAGCTCATGGGTGCGGAAGGCATCTGGCGTGCCGCCGCCGGAGAGGATGGCGGGCTCCAGCCCCTCCGCCCGCAGCCGCGGCAGGATGGCCTCCAGGAACACGGCGCTGGCCGCGGAGACGGGGTAGGTCATCAGCCCGTCGAAGCGCAGGCCGGGGGTGGCGCGGGCGGCGCGGGCCAGCTCCAGCGCCGCCTCCACGCTGGTGACGCCGGTGCGCCGGGCGCCGCTGTCGAACTCCACCAGCACGCCGATCTCGGCCCCCGCGGCGGCGGCGGCCTCGGCGGCGTTGCGCAGGGCCAGCGGGTTGTCCACCGCCACGCGCATCCGCGCCCGGCCGGCCAGCGCGCCGAGGCGCGCGGCCTTGCCCTGCCCCAGCAGCGGGTAGGAGATCAGGATGTCGTCCAGCCCGGCATCGGCCATCACCTCGGCCTCGCCCAGCTTCTGGCAGGTGATGCCGCGGGCGCCGAGCGCCACCTGCCGCTGGGCCAGGGCCGGGATCTTGTGCGTCTTGATGTGCGGCCGCAGGGCCAGGCCGTGGCGGTCGCAGTATTCCTGCATCCGCGCCAGGTTGGCCTCGACCACGGCGAGGTCGACGACGGGGACGGGGGTTTCGAGGGTGGCGAGATCCATCGGGGCTCCAGCGCGAGACATACCCGCCAGGAAACACCCGATCGGCGCCGCTGTCGCCCCCTCGCGCGGCTTCGCCGCCGTTCAGCGGCCCTGGAAGGCGCGGGCCAGGGCTTCCCACAACGCCTTGCGGCGCCATTCCGCGTCGAGCGGCAGGCCGCGATGGGTGCGGCCGTCGCGCAGCGCCACGGCGGGCTCGGTGGCCAGCCAGGAGTATTTGTCGGACAGGCCCCAGGTGAGGATGGTGCGCACCCCGCCCTCCAGCGCCGTGGCGACGAAGGCATGGGCACGCTCGGCCACCAGCGCGTCGCGCGCCCCCATGTCCTGTGGCGGGCTCGGCGCCTCCCGCACATCCAGCTCGGTGATCAGCACGGCCAGGCCCATCTGCCGCAGCTCGGCCAGGAAGGCGGCGAAGGGCGCCGGGCGGAAGGGGCGGACCATCTGCAGGTGCGCCTGGATGCCCACCGCATCCAGCGGCGTGCCCCGCGCCAGGAGGGAGCGCAGCAGCGCCAGCAGGCGGCGGCGCTTCTCGGTGGCGTCGGGCGTGTCCTCCTCGATGCCGTATTCGTTCAGCGTCAGCCGCAGGGTGGGGTCGCGCTCGCGCGCCATGCGGAAGGCGATGTCGATGTAGTTGGGCCCCAGCGCGCGCAGCCAGGGCGTGTCGCGCAGCTCGCCGGGGCCGGCCTGGGGCACGTCGCTGCCGGGCGGGTTGGCCACCGGCTCGTTGACCACATCCCAGTCGCGGATCTGGCCGCGGGCATGGGACAGGACGCGGTCGAAATGCGCGGCCATCACGGCCAGGGCGCGGTCCCGCCCCTCGCCCAGCGCGGCGCGGGTCCAGTCCGGCAGGTCGTTGTGCCAGATCAGCGCATGGCCACGCACCGGGCGGGCGCGGGATTGCGCCCAGCGCAGGATGGAATCGAGCGGGGCGGTGTCGAAGCGGCCCTCCTGCGGCTGCAGGGCGGACCACTTGGCCTCCCATTCCGGCACCAGGATGGCGGCCTCGGTCTCGAAGGCGCGGTGGTAGTCCGGGTCGGTCTCCAGGAGCTGGCCCTGCACGGCGGCACCGAAGGTGAGGCCCTGGCTGCGCGCCAGGGCGCCCAGGCTGGGCTGGCCGGAGAGATCGGGCGCGGCCTGGGCCCGGCCCAGGGAGGGGGACAGCGTGCCGGCGGCCGTGGCGGCCAGCAGGGTGCGGCGGCGAAGCATGGCGATGCTCAAGCCGCGGCCGGGCTGCGTGCGGCGAGCTTCCCCTTGGTGGCATCGGAGCGCGCCAGCCATTGCTGGTAGCGCCCGTGCCGCCAGCGCAGCAGCCGCCACGCCCCTTGCGCGGCGAGGCCCGCCAGGCGGCCCCGGGGCGTCAGCCCGATCGATTTGAAAACCATGCCCATGCCACGCTCGATATGCCGGTAGCGATAGTAGCCCATGGCACGCCCCATGTAGCCGGCGATACACCGTTCATGGTCGTAGGCCGCGCCTTCCGGCTCGTTGCCGCAGTGATAGGCATAGGCCAGCTCGTCATCCTCCGACTCGCCGATGCGGCCGGCGGCGACGCGCAGGCGCTGCGGAAAGGAGAGCCGTTCCCGCGCCAGGTAGCGCTTCATGTGGTCGTAGAAGAGCTTGAAGTGGCGGTACTCGTCCGCCGCGATGAGGCGGCAGATCTCCTTCAGCACCGGCTCCTCCGTCGCCTCGCCCAGGGCCGTGTAGTAGCTGGAGGTGCCTGTCTCCACCATGCAGCGGGCGATCAGCTCGCCGGTGCGGCTGCCGCGGATGGAGGCATCGGCGTTGACGTCGATCCGGTAGCCGTTGCGGTAGCGCTCGAAGGCGTCGTCGAAGCTCCAGCCGGGGTCGGCCAGCATGGCCCAGCGGCCCAGCGCGTCGCCATGCTGCACCTCCTCCACCGCCCAGTTGTCGGCGGCCTGGCGGAAATCCGGGTCGTCCTGGAAGACGCGGTTGAGATAGAGGGCGTAATCGACGCCGTTCTTCTCCACCATCGCCGCCGCCTTCACCAGAGGGATCAGTCCGGCGTCGAGCCGCGCCGGATCGAACCGGTTCCAGGCCACCTGCGCGATCTGCCAGTGCTTCATGCCGCTGCCCCCACCGCCCGGGGCACGCGCCAGCCCAGGGACATAGAAAAACGCCGTCCGCAGGGATGATCTGCGAACGGCGTCGGGAATCAAGTCACAGCCCGGACAGGACCGGTGGCGCGGTGCCTCAAGCGGCCTCGGCCGCGGCGGCCATCTCGCGCGCGGCAAGCAGGCGGTCCATCGCCGCCTCGCGCGTCTCCGGCGTCTCGCTGCCGGCCGCGTCGTAGGCGGCCTCGGCCTCCTTCACGCGGGCGGCGGCGGCGGCGCGGGAGAGCGAGGCGACGGGCGTCGCCTCATCCGCCAGCACCGTGACGCGGGTCGGCGTGATCTCGGCGAAGCCGCCGAGCACGAACAGCCTCTCGGTGGTCTGCCCGTTCTCCTGCACGCGGATGACGCCGCCCTTGAGGGCCACGATCATCGGCGCCATGCCGGGGAGCACCCCCATCTCGCCCTCCGCCGCCGGGATGATGGCCATCTCGACGGGGCGGGAGAGAAGGAGCTTCTCCGGGCTCACCAGTTCCAGGTCGAAGGTCGCCATGGATCAGCTCCCCCTGCCCGGTTCAGGCCGCGGCCTTGAGGGTCTCGGCCTTCTTCACCGCGTCCTCGATGGTGCCGACCATGTAGAAGGCGGCCTCGGGGAGGTGGTCGTACTCGCCCTTGCAGATGGCGGCGAAGGAGCGGACCGTGTCCTCGATCTTGACGAACACGCCCGGCGTGCCCGTGAAGACCTCAGCGACGTGGAAGGGCTGGCTGAGGAAGCGCTGGATCTTGCGCGCGCGCGCCACGATCAGCTTGTCGTCCTCGGACAGCTCATCCATGCCCAGGATGGCGATGATGTCCTGCAGCGACTTGTAGGTCTGCAGGATGCGCTGCACCTCGCGGGCCGTGTTGTAGTGCTCGTCGCCGATGACGCGGGGGTCCATCGCGCGGCTCGTGGAGTCCAGCGGGTCCACGGCCGGGAAGATGGCCTGCTCGGCGATCGAGCGCGACAGCACGGTGGTCGCGTCGAGGTGGGCGAAGGAGGCGGCGGGGGCCGGGTCGGTCAGGTCGTCGGCGGGCACGTAGATGGCCTGCACCGAGGTGATCGAGCCCTTCTTCGTCGAGGTGATCCGCTCCTGCAGGGCGCCCATGTCGGTGGCCAGCGTCGGCTGGTAGCCCACCGCGGAGGGGATGCGGCCGAGCAGGGCCGAGACCTCGGCGCCCGCCTGGGTGAAGCGGAAGATGTTGTCGATAAAGAACAGCACGTCCTGGCCCTGCTCATCGCGGAAATACTCCGCCATGGACAGGCCGGAGAGCGCGACGCGGGCGCGGGCGCCCGGCGGCTCGTTCATCTGGCCATAGACCAGCGCCACCTTGGAGCCCTCGGTGGAGCCGTTCTCGCCGAGCTTGATGACGCCGGCATCGATCATCTCGTGATAGAGATCGTTGCCCTCGCGCGTGCGCTCGCCAACGCCGGCGAACACGGACACGCCGCCATGGCCCTTGGCGATGTTGTTGATCAGCTCCTGGATGGTCACCGTCTTGCCGACGCCGGCGCCGCCGAACAGGCCGATCTTGCCGCCCTTCAGGTAGGGGCACATCAGGTCGACGACCTTGATGCCCGTCACCAGGATCTCGGCCGAGGTGGCCTGGTCCTCGAAGGCGGGAGCATCGCGGTGGATGGTGTAGCTCTTGGTTGCGGCCACCGGGCCGCGCTCGTCGATCGGCTCGCCGATGACGTTCAGGATGCGGCCGAGGGTGCCCTCGCCCACCGGCACGGAGATGCCGGCGCCCGTGTCCACCACCTCGGCGCCGCGGACCAGGCCGTCGGTCGTGTCCATGGCGATGGTGCGGACGGTGCGCTCACCAAGGTGCTGCGCGACTTCCAGCACCAGGGTGCGGTCGCCGATCATCACCTTCAGGGCGTTCTGCATGCTCGGCAGTTCGGCGGGGAACTGCACGTCCACGACAGCGCCCAGGACCTGCGTGACCTTGCCAACGTTGTTCTTCATGGCCGTCATTCCCCTCAGAGGGCTTCCGCACCCGAGATGATCTCGATCAGCTCGCGGGTGATGTTCGCCTGACGCGTACGGTTGTAGGTCAGGGTCAGCTTGTTGATCATGTCGCCGGCGTTGCGCGTGGCGTTGTCCATGGCGTTCATCTGGCTGCCGAAGAAGCCAGCGGAATTCTCCAGCAGCGCGCGGTAGATCTGGATGGCCAGATTCTTCGGCAGCAGCTGCGCCAGGATGGTCGCCTCGTCCGGCTCGTACTCGTACCACGCCTGCGCGTCACCCGCCTCGGCCTTGGCCTCCGGCAGCTCCGCCGGGATCAGCTGCTGGCCCGTGGGGGTCTGGCTGATCACGTTGCGGAAGCGGTTGTAGATGAGCGTGCAGACGTCGAACTCGCCCGCCTCCAGCATCGCGGTGACGCGGGTGGCGATCTCGTTCGCATCCTCGAAGCCGACGCGCTTCTTGCCCTGGAAGCTGACCTCGCCCACCACGCGGGAGGCGAATTCACGCTTCAGGTAGGAGGCGCCCTTGCGGCCGACGGTCAGGATCTTGACCGTCTTGCCTTCCGACTCCAGCGCCCGGATCCGGGCGCGGGCGAAGCGGCTCACATTGGTGTTGAAGGGGCCGGCCAGACCGCGGTCGCCGGTGACGACGACCAGCAGGTGCACCTGGTCCGCGCCGGTGCCCACGAGGAGCTTCGGCGCGTCCGGGTTGCCGGCCACCGCCTGCCCGAGCGCGCCCAGCATGCGGGCCATGCGCTCGGCATAGGGGCGGGCGGCCTCGGCCTGCTGCTGGGCGCGGCGGAGCTTCGCCGCCGCGACCATCTTCATCGCCTGGGTGATCTTCCGGGTGGATTTGACGCTGTTGATGCGCCCCCGGAGTTCCTTGAGGTTGGCCATGCTGTCTGCCCCGGCCCGATCTCAGACCGCGAAGGACTTGGCGAAGTCGTCCATGAAGGACACCAGCTTCGCCTCGTTCTCCTTGGTGATCTCCTTCTTGTCGCGGATGCTGGCCACGATCTCCGGCGCATTGGCCTTGATCGAGGAGAGCAGCTGCGTCTCGAAGGCGCCGACCTTGGCGACCGGGATCTTGTCCAGGTAGCCGCGGACGCCGGCGAAGAGCGAGATCACCTGCTCCTCGACGGGCACCGGCTTGAACTGCGGCTGCTTCAGCAGCTCGGTCAGGCGCGCGCCACGGGCCAACAGGGCCTGGGTGGAGGCGTCGAGATCCGAGGCGAACTGGGCGAAGGCCGCCATCTCGCGGTACTGCGCCAGCTCCAGCTTGATCTTGCCGGCGACCTGCTTCATCGCCTTGATCTGGGCGGCGGAGCCGACGCGGGAGACCGAGAGGCCGACGTTCACGGCGGGGCGGATGCCCTTGAAGAACAGCTCGGTCTCCAGGAAGATCTGCCCGTCCGTGATCGAGATCACGTTGGTCGGGATGTAGGCGGAGACGTCGCCCGCCTGCGTCTCGATCACCGGCAACGCGGTCAGCGAACCGAGGCCGGCGGCCTCGCCCATCTTGGCCGCGCGCTCGAGCAGGCGCGAGTGCAGGTAGAACACGTCGCCCGGATAGGCCTCGCGGCCCGGCGGGCGGCGCAGCAGCAGCGACATCTGGCGGTAGGCCACGGCCTGCTTCGACAGATCGTCGTAGAAGATGACCGCGTGCTTGCCGCTGTCGCGGAAGAACTCGCCCATGGCGCAGCCCGTGTAGGGCGCCAGGAACTGCATCGGCGCCGGGTCGGACGCCGTGGCGGCGACGACGATGGAGTATTCCATCGCGCCGTTCTCTTCCAGCGTGCGGACCAGCTGCGCCACCGTCGAGCGCTTCTGCCCGATGGCGACGTAGATGCAGTAGAGCTTCTTCGACTCATCGCCAGAAGCGTTGATCTGCTTCTGGTTGATGATGGTGTCGATGATGACGGCGGTCTTGCCGGTCTGGCGGTCGCCGATGACCAGCTCGCGCTGGCCGCGGCCGATCGGGATCAGCGCGTCGATCGCCTTCACGCCCGTCTGCATCGGCTCGTGCACCGACTTGCGCGGGATGATGCCGGGCGCCTTCACCTCGACCAGGGCGCGGGTCACGTCGACCAGCGGACCCTTGCCGTCGATCGGGTTGCCCAGGCCATCGACCACGCGGCCGAGCAGGCCGCGGCCGACCGGCACGTCGACGATGTCACCGGTGCGGGAGACGGTGTCGCCCTCGCGGATCTGCTGGTCGTTGCCGAAAATGACGACGCCGACGTTGTCGGTCTCGAGATTGAGCGCCATGCCCTTGAGGCCGGCGGAGGGGAACTCCACCAGCTCACCGGCCATGACATTCTGCAGGCCGTAGACGCGGGCAATGCCGTCGCCCACGGTCAGCACGGTGCCGACCTCGGCAACATTCGCATCGGCGTCGAAACCGGCGATCTGCTGCTTCAGGATCTCCGAGATCTCGGCGGGACGGATCTCCATATCAGGCGGCCCCCTTCATGGCGTACTGCAGGCGCTGCAGCTTGGACTTGATCGAGCTGTCGTAGAGGCGGGACCCGAGACGGACGACCAGGCCACCCAGCAGGGTGGTGTCGACGCGCTCGACCAGCTTCACGTTGGAATACCCGGCTTCCGTCAGCCGCGCGACGAGCTGCGTGCGCTGCGTGTCGGAAAGCGGATGGGCGGTGGCGACCTCGGCGGTCTGCTGACCGCGCTGCTCGGCGAGCAGCGTGCCGAAGGCGGCGATCACCTGCGGCAGCGCCGCGAGGCGGCGGTTGGCGATCATCACGCCGACCAGGTTGCGGACCTCGCCGGAGATTCCGGCGCGCTCCAGCACGGCGAGAGCGCCGCGCCGCTGCGCGCCGCTGTCGAGGCGCGGATCCTCGACGAAGGCGCGGAAGGCCGCGTCCTTCGACCAGAGGCCGTTCAGGCTGTCCAGGTCGGCGGCGACGGAATCGACCGCCTTCTTGTCCTTGGCCAGCTCCAGCAGCGCCAGCGCGTAGCGCTGCGCGAGGCCGGAAGGTTGGGTCGCGTTGGGCGAGACGTTGGTCGCTTCGGAGGCCACGGAGGATCCCGTTCTCTGCTATCCCGGCGTCCCGCCGCGCGGTGCCCCGGAGGGCATTCCGGCGGTTGGACATGATTTCGACGCGCGCGGACATCGTCCGCCGCGGCGGCCCGGCATTAACACAAGGTATTGCGGCGCGGCAACGGGGGGTGCGGCGGATTCGTTACCGGGTCTTCACCAGCCTGTCGCAATTTGTCGCTTTGCCGCGCCGCGTCACAGGAAGCTGACGGGGTCGATATCGACCTGCACTCGCACTCCGGCCGGCACCCCGGCGCGGGAGAGCCACTCCCGCAGCAGCGGCTGCACCGCCACATCCCGCCGCGCCTTCAGCAGCAGCCGCCGCCGGTGCCGCCCGCGCAGCAGGGCAAGCGGCGCCGGCGCCGGGCCCAGCACCTCCACCCCCTCCGCCTGCGGCGCGGTGAGCCCCAGGTCGCGCGCCGCGCGGTCCGCCTCCCGCTCGTCCTCGGCCGAGACGATCAGCGCGGCGAGCCGGCCGAAGGGGGGCCAATGGCCGGGGCGGCGGCTTTCCGCCTCGGCCTCCATGAAGGCGTCGAGGTCGCCCGAGACCAGCGCCTCCAGCACCGGGTGCTCGGGGCTCCAGCTCTGCAGCAGCACCCGCCCCGGCGCCTCGGCCCGGCCGGCGCGGCCGGCCACCTGGTGCAGCAGCTGCACCGTGCGCTCGGCGGCGCGCAGGTCGCCGCCCGCGAGGCCGAGATCGGCATCCACCACCCCCACCAGGGTCAGGTGCGGGAAGTGCCAGCCCTTGGCGACGATCTGCGTGCCGATGATGAGGTCCACCTCGCGCTCCTGGATGGCGCGCGCCGCCTCGGCCGCCGCGGCGGGGCCGGGGATGGTGTCGGAGGCCATCACCAGCCGCCGCGCATCGGGGAAGAGCAGCGCCGCCTCCTCCTGCACCCGCTCCACGCCGGGGCCGAGCGGCGTCAGGCTGCCCTCGGCGGCGCATTCGGGGCAGGTCTCGGGAATCGGCTCGGCATGGCCGCAATGGTGGCATTGCAGGGTGCGGCGCACCCGGTGCTCCACCAGCCAGGCGGTGCAGTTGGGGCAGCGCATGCGGTGGCCGCAGCTGCGGCAGAGCGTCAGCGGCGCGTAGCCCCGCCGGTTGAGGAACAGCATGGCCTGCTGCCCCGCCGCCAGCGTCTCCCGCACCGCCTCGACGAGCGGCGGGCTGAGGAAGCGGCCGCGCTCGGGCGGCGTGCGCCGCTGGTCGATCACCGCCACCTCGGGCAGGCTGGCGCCGCCATGCCGCACCGGCAGGTGCAGCGCGGCGTAGCGGCCAGTCCCCGCATTGGTCAGCGTCTCCAGGCTGGGCGTGGCGGAGACCAGCACGCAGGCGGCGCCGGCGAGGCGTGCGCGCACCACCGCCATGTCCCGCGCGTGGTAGATGACGCCCTCCTCCTGCTTGAAGGCGGTCTCGTGCTCCTCGTCCACGATGATCAGGCCGAGATCCGGGAAGGGCAGGAACAGGGCCGAGCGGGCGCCCACCAGCACCGGCGCCCGCCCCTCGGCCACGGCGCGCCAGGTGTCCCGCCGCAGCCGGCTGCCGAGCTCGGAGTGCCACAGGGCGGGCGGGCCGCCGAAGCGCCGCTCGAACCGCTCCAGCCACTGGGTGGAGAGGGCGATCTCGGGCAGCAGCACCAGCGCCTGCCGCCCCTGCTCCAGGCATTCCGCCACCGCCTCCAGATACACCTCCGTCTTGCCCGAACCGGTGACGCCGGTGAGCAGCGTGACACCGAAGGCCCGCGCCGCGGTGGCCTCCCGCAGCGCCGCCGCCACCTGCCCCTGCTCGGTGCCGAGGGTGGGTCCGGGGTGGGCGGGGTTGGGGCGCGGGAACTCGGCGCCGGCCGGCAGCAGGGCGGGCTCGAGCAGCCCGGCCCCGGCCATGCCGCGCACCACGCCGGCGGAGACGCCGGCCTCGGCGGCCAGGGTGGCGGCGGTGTAGACCTCGCCCGGCTCCATCGCGTCCAGCACGCGGCGGCGCGCCTCGGTCAGCCGCCCCTCCCCCTGGCCCTGCCCCTGGGCCGCGCGCCGCCCGGCGGCGGCGAGGCGCCAGCCGGCCTTCTGCGCCGGCGGCTCCAGCGCCGAGGGGCTGCTCATCGCCATGCGCAGCACCGCGCCGG
Source organism: Teichococcus aestuarii (assembly GCF_003116135.1). Taxonomy (GTDB): domain Bacteria; phylum Pseudomonadota; class Alphaproteobacteria; order Acetobacterales; family Acetobacteraceae; genus Pseudoroseomonas; species Pseudoroseomonas aestuarii. The sequence goes on from NZ_PDOA01000003.1 coordinate 385,989, forward strand.
GCGGGCTCAGCGTATAGGCCGCCACCCATTCGACGAAGCGGCGCAGGCTGGCCGTCATCGGCGGCACCGGCAGCACCTCCACGATGTCGCGCAGGCGGCGTTCCGGCAGGTCGGGATCGGCCTCGCCATCCCACACCACGCCGTAGAGCTGCCGGCCCGAGAGCGGCACCACCACGAAGCTGCCGGCCGGCGGCACGTCCCGGCCGGCCGGCACCCGGTAGTCATAGGCCCCGGCCAGCGGCAGGGGCAGCAGCACACGCAGACGAGCCATCGAGCCCCTTCTCCAAGACCTTCCCCGGGCGGCACGGCCTTTCGCCCGGCACCCGCCATCCGCTAGATAGGGTGACACGACCCCGGGACGCACCCCCTCCTCCTCGCAACCGGCGCATGTCGCCGCGCCACAGGAAACCGCCTCATGAAGTTCTTCGTCGACACCGCCGAGGTGTCCGAGATCCGCGCGCTTGCCGAGCTCGGCATGGTCGACGGCGTCACCACCAACCCCTCGCTGATCGCCAAGTCCGGCCGCAACATGGCCGAGGTGATCGCCGAGATCTGCACCGTGACGCCCGGCCACGTCTCCGCCGAGGTGACGGCGACCGACTACGAGACCATGCTGGCCGAGGGCCGCTTCCTGCGCGGCATCGCCTCGAACGTGGCGGTGAAGGTGCCGCTGACCGAGGCCGGGCTGCGCACCTGCCGCGCGCTCTCCGACGAGGGCACGCCGGTCAACGTCACGCTGTGCTTCTCCCCCACCCAGGCGCTGCTGGCGGCCAAGGCGGGGGCCACCTACGTCTCGCCCTTCGTCGGCCGGCTGGACGACCTGGCGCAGGACGGCATGCAGCTGATCGCCGACATCGTGCAGATCTACCGCAACTACCCCGCGATCCGGACCGAGGTGCTGGTGGCCTCCATCCGCCACCCGCTGCACCTGGCGCAGGCGGCCAAGCTCGGCGCCGGCGTGGCCACCCTGCCGCCCGCCGTGATCCGCCAGCTCATCAAGCACCCGCTGACCGACCGCGGCCTGGAGGCCTTCCTGGCCGACTGGAAGAAGACCGGCCAGAGCATCCTCTGAGCCGGGCGCGGGGCGCGGAGGGCGGCATGACACCCGAGGATGTGGCCGCCTGGCTGCGGGCCCATCCCGGCTTCCTGGCCGAGCAGCCCGAGCTGTACCGGCTGCTTGCGCCGCCGCGCCGCGTCCATGGCGAGGAGCTGGCCGACCACATGGCGGCGATGCTCTCCGCCGAGCGCGCCGCCAGCCGCGAGATGGCGGACGCGGCGCGCGAGGGGGCGGGCTTCGCCGCCCGCGCCCGCGCCGCCGTGCTGGCGCTGATCCCGAGCGCCGACCCGGCCGAGACGGTGAGCCAGGAATGGCCCGCCCTGCTCGGCCTCGAGCATTGCGCCCTGGCCGATGAGGGGATGCCCGCCGCGCACCGGCTGAGCCTGCCCGCCGGCACCGTGGCGCGGCTGCTGCCCGCCGGGCGCGACGCGCTGGTCCGCCCCGCCCCCACCGACCTTCCCCTGCTGCACGCCGAGGCGGCCGGCCTGGTGCGGTGCGACGCGCTGGCCCGGCTGCCGCTGCCCGGCGCGCCCTGCATGCTGGTGCTGGGCGCGCGCGGCGCCACCGGCCTGCCGGCGCGCGGCGCCGGGCCGGACCTGCTGTTCCTGGCGCGCGCCCTGGCCGCGGCCCTGCTGCGATGAGCGAGAACCCCGTCATGACCGGCTTCGAGGCCCGCCAGCTCTGGCTCGACTGGCTGGCGCGGGAGCGCCGGGCCAGCCGCCACACCCTGATCGCCTATGGCGGCGACCTCTCGGACTTCCTGGACTTCCTCACCCGCCACCATGGCGAGGAACCCACCATGGCCAGCTTCGCCGCGCTGCGGCCGGCCGACCTGCGCGCCTTCCTGGCCGAGCGCGCGACGCGCGACGGCGTGGGCAACGCCACCCGCGCGCGGCAGCTCGCCGCCATACGCGGCTTCCTGCGCTTCCTGGCCCGCCACCACGGCCTGCCGCCGCTGGCGCTGGCCGGGCTGCGCGGCCCGCGCGTGGTGCCCCCCGCGCCCCGCCCGCTGACGCCGGAGCAGGCGATCGACGTCTCCCGCGCCGCCGGCGACGTGGAGAACAGCCCCCTCCTTTCGGCGCGCGACACGGCGCTGTTCACCCTGCTCTATGGCTGCGGCCTGCGCATCTCGGAGGCGCTGGCGCTGGATGTGAAGGACGCGCCGAAGGCCCGGCAGGCGCTCCGCATCACCGGCAAGGGCGAGAAGGAGCGGCTGGTGCCGGTGCTGCCCGCGGTGGCCGAGGCGGTGGCGGCCTATCTGCGGCTGCGCGGCGCCGCCCTGCCGGAGGAACCGCTCTTCCTCGGCGCGCGGGGCGACAGGCTGGACCCGGGCGTGGCGCAGAAGGCGCTGCGGACCTATCGACGGCTCGTCGGCCTGCCGGAGAGCGCCACGCCGCACGCGCTGCGCCACTCCTTCGCCACCCACCTGCTGGGCGCGGGGGGCGACCTGCGCGCCATCCAGGAATTGCTCGGCCATGCCAGCCTCTCCACCACCCAGCGCTACACCAGCGTCGATGCGGTGAAGCTGCTGGAGACCTGGCAGAAGGCGCATCCGCGCAGCGACTAGGCCGCGCCCCTCGCCTCAGCGCCGGCCGAGGCGGCGCATCATCCAGTCCGACCACGCGCCGCAGCGGCTCAGCATGCGGCCCTCCAGCGAGCCCAGCCCGTTCACCTGGGCCGGCCAGCGTGCCTGGCACCAGCCCAGCGCGCGCTGCGACCAGGCATGCTGCTCGCGCAGCACGAAGATGCCGAGCAGCAGGAAGACGGTGCCGTTCATCACCGGCAGGATCAGGCCGATCACGCCGAGCAGCAGCAGCAACCAGCCGGCCAGCTTGCGTTTCCAGGACGGGCGATAGACGAGCATGGCATGGCAGATGGCCCTGCCCCGGCCTCGGCTCAAGAAGCCTGCCTCATGGCTGGCGCATGGCCCCGGCCGTCAGCAGCAGCAGCGCCGCCACCGGCAGGCAGAAGGCGAAGCCCAGCACCAGGAAGCCCGCCGCCCCCGCCACCCCGCCCAGGAAGAAGCCGCCCAGCAATCCGAGCAGCAGGCGCAGCTTGGCGCGGTCCGCCCGCACGAAGGGGCGGCCCTCCAGCATTCCGGCGCGGTTCCAGTAGAGCAGCCTGCCCAGCTCCACGCCGATGTCGGTGACGATGCCGGTGACATGGGTGGTGCGCATCCGCGCGCCGGAGATCTTGGTGATGGTGGCGTTCTGCAGCCCCATCAGGAAGCAGAGCAGCGGCGTCGCCAGCGCCGCGGGCGGCAGCCCGCCCGATCGCTGCGCCACCAGCCAGCCGGCGCCGCCGCCGGCCAGCAGCAGCCCCGCCTCCAGCCGCAGCGGCGCCAGGTAGGGGTTGGGCCGCCCGCGCCGGCGGCCATGGTTGATCAGCATGGCCGAGGCCATGGCGCCGCCCGTGAAGGCCAGCAGCGCGAGCAGCCCCGCCAGCACCACGGGCACGGCGCCGAGCACCAGATGGTCCGCCATGGCCGAGACGATGCCGGACATGTGCGAGGTGTAGGCGCCGGCCAGCAGGAAGCCGCCGGCATTGACCGCCCCCGCCACGGCGGCGAGGCAGAGGCTCAGCCCCGCCTCGCTCAATCCTGCGCGGGCGAGGCCGGCCAGGGGCGGGCGCGGGTGAAGCGAGCCCACCCGCGCCGCGCCGCTCAGATGTGCAGCGGCCGGCCGTCGACGGCCAGGGCGGCTTCCTTCACCGCCTCGTTCAGCGTCGGGTGGGCGTGGCAGGTGCGGGCCACGTCCTCGGCGCTGGCGCCGAACTCCATGGCGATGGCGACCTCGGCGATCAGCGTGCCGGCATCCGGGCCCAGGATGTGGCAGCCCAGCACGCGGTCCGTCTCCTTGTCGGCCAGGATCTTCACGAAGCCGTCCAGGTCGCCCATGGCGCGGGCGCGGCCATTGGCCATGAAGGGGAACTTGCCGACCTTGTAGGCCTGGCCGCGCGCCTTCAGCTCCTCCTCGCTCTCGCCCACGCTGGCGATCTCGGGCCAAGTGTAGACGATGGCGGGGATGACGCCGTAGTTCACGTGGCCGGCCTGGCCCACCAGCATCTCGGCCAGCGCCACGCCCTCATCCTCAGCCTTGTGGGCCAGCATGGCGCCGGCGATGACGTCGCCGATGGCGTAGATGCCGGGGATGTTGGTGGCGAAGTGGCCGTCGGTCTTCACCCGGCCGCGCTCGTCCAGCTCGACGCCGACCTCGGCGAGGCCGAGGCCCTCGGTGTAGGCGCGGCGGCCGATGGCCAGCAGCACCACATCGGCCTTGATCTCCTCGGCCGCGCCGCCGGCGGCGGGCTCCACCGTCAGGGTCACGCCCTCGGCCGACTTGGCGGCGCCGGTCACCTTGGACTTCAGCCTGAACTTCATGCCCTGCTTGGCGAGCACGCGCTCGAACTGCTTGGCCGTCTCGGCATCCATGCCGGGGGCGAGGCGGTCGAGATACTCGATCACCGTCACCTCGGCGCCGAGGCGGCGCCACACGCTGCCCAGCTCCAGCCCGATGACGCCGCCGCCGATGACGACGAGGTGGCCCGGCACCTTCTCCAGCTCCAGCGCGCCGGTGGAGGTGACGACCTGCTTCTCATCGACCTCGACGCCGCGCAGCGGCGCGCTGTCCGAGCCGGTGGCGATGACGATGTTCTTCGTCTCGTAGGTCTGGCCGGCGACCTCCACCTTGCCGGGGGCGACGATCTTCCCGGCCCCCTTCAGCCAGGTGATCTTGTTCTTCTTGAAGAGGAACTCGACGCCCTTGGTGTTGGCGGCCACCACCTCGCCCTTGCGCGCCTGCATGCGCGCCAGATCGAGCTTCACGCCCTCGACGATGATGCCGTGGTCGGCGAATTTGTGCTTGGTCTCCTCGAAGCTCTCCGAGGATTGCAGCAGCGCCTTGGACGGGATGCAGCCGATGTTGAGGCAGGTGCCGCCCAGCGTCTCCCGCTTCTCGACGCAGGCCACCTTCAGCCCGAGCTGCGCGGCGCGGATGGCGCACACATAACCGCCGGGGCCGGCGCCGATCACGATCACGTCGAAGCTGTCGGACATGGGGCAAAAGTCCTGCTTGGCAATGGAATGTGACGGGCAAACTGGCGCGGCCGGCGCCATCGGGCAAGGGGGCAGCGTGCCGGAGCCGGCCCCTGGCGGCGCGATCCTGCCCCTCCCGCCCCGCATGCGCCCTGGCCGCCACAGGGGCGGGCGTGGGGCCGGGCCCGCGCAGGGATGTTGCGCGCCATGCCCCGCCTCTGCCACGCTGCCCGCAATGGGAGGGGGCCAAAACGAAGCCTCCCCCGTGGAGGAATGACGAGAATGCCCACCCGCTCCGACCGGGCGCTGCCGCGCCGCAACGTCCTGGCTCTCGCCGCCGGCGCTGCCGCCGCCGGCGCCCTGGCGCGCCCCGCCCTGGCACAGGGCTTCCCCGCCCGGCAGATCCGCCTGATGGTGCCCTGGCCCCCTGGCGGCTCGGCCGACGCGCAGCTCCGCTCGATGGCCGATCTCGCCACACGCAGCCTGGGCCACCCGGTGGTGATCGAGAACCGCTCCGGCGCGCGCGGGCTGCTGGCCGCCCAGGCGCTGCTGCAGGCGGCGCCCGATGGCTACACCCTGGCCCAGCACCACCTCTCGGTGATCCGCCATCCCTACATGACCAAGGCGAAGTCCTGGGACCCGGTGGAGGATTTCACCCCGGTCATCGGCCTCACCGGCTGGCTGTTCGGCGTGGTGGTGCGGACGGACAGCCCGATCAAGAGCTGGGCCGACTACGTGGCGGCGGTGAAGGCGCGCCCGGGGATGATGACCTATTCCACCAGCGGCATCGGCACCACCAACCACCTCGCCATGGAGGATATCTGCAACCGGCTGGGGATGCAGATGACGCATGTGCCCTTCCGCGGCAGCACGGAAGGGGTGACGGCGCTGCTCGGCGGGCAGATCGACAGCATCGCCGACAGCTCCGCCTGGGTGCCGCAGGTGGAGGCGGGGCAGTTCCGCCTGCTCAGCGTCTGGTCGCCCGAGCGGGCGAAGCGTTTCCCCGATGTGCCGACGCTGCGGGAGCTGGGCATCGACCTCGCCGTGACCTCGCCCTACGGCATCGCCGGGCCGAAGGGCATGGACCCGGGCGTGGTGCGCGTGCTGCACGACGCCTTCAAGGCCGCGCTGATGAGCCCCGAGAACACGGCGATCCGCGAGAAGTGGGATATGCCGCTGAACTACATGGACACCGAGGCCTATCGCGACTTCACGGTGCGCCGCGCGGCCTATGAGAAGGCGATGGTGGCGCGGCTCAACCTCAGCATCGACGGCTGAAACGCGAAGCGGGGGCCGCTGCGCGCGGCCCCCGCCCCTTCATCCCGGGCCCGGAAGGGCCGGGCCTCAGATGTCGAGCATCAGCCGGCGCGGGTCCTCGATGCTCTCCTTCACGCGCACCAGGAAGGACACCGCCTCCTTCCCGTCGACGATGCGGTGGTCGTAGGAGAGCGCCAGGTACATCATCGGGCGGATCTCGATCTTGCCGCCCACCACCATCGGGCGCTCCTGGATCTTGTGCATGCCCAGGATGCCGGACTGCGGCGGATTCAGGATCGGCGTCGACATCAGCGAGCCGTAGATGCCGCCATTGGTGATGGTGAAGCTGCCGCCCGAGAGCTCGTCGAGCTTGAGCTGGCCATCACGCGCCTTGCGGCCGAAGCCGGAGATGCTCTTCTCGATCTCGGCGAAGGACATCTGGTCGGCGTGCTTCAGCACCGGCACGACGAGGCCGGACGGGCCGCCCACCGCGATGCCCATGTGCACGAAGTTCTTGTAGACCAGATCGTCGCCGTCGATCTCGGCGTTGACGGCCGGGAACTCCTTCAGCGCCGAGACGCAGGCCTTCACGAAGAAGGACATGAAGCCGAGCTTGGTGCCCTGCTTCTTCTCGAACACGTCCTTGTACTCGTTCCGCAGCGCCATCACCGCGCCCATGTCCACCTCGTTGAAGGTGGTCAGCATGGCGGCGGTGTTCTGCGCCTCCTTCAGCCGGTTGGCGATGGTCTTGCGCAGGCGGGTCATCTTCACCCGCTCCTCGCCGCCCTCCAGGGCGCGCGGGGCCTTCGGCGCGGCGGGCTTCGCCGCCTCGGGCGCCGGGCGGGCCAGGAAAGCCTGCACGTCGCCCTTGCTGATGCGGCCATCCTTCGCCGTGCCGGTGCCGACCTGCTCGGCCGACACCTTGTTCTCGGCCATCATCTTGGCGGCGGCGGGCAGCGGCGCGTGGCCGACGCCGGGGCGGCCGACCGGGCCGGTCTCGGCGCGCGGCGCCTCGACCTTCGGGCCGGCGGGGGCGGCGGCGGGCGCCGCGGGGGCGCTCGCGGCCTTGTCGGCGGCGGGCTTCGGCGCGGCGGCCTTGCCGTCGCCGGCGCCGATCACGCCGAGCACGGCGCCCGGCTCGACCTCGGCGCCCTCATCGGCGGTGATCGACTCCAGCACGCCGGCGGAGGGCGCGTTGACCTCCACCGTGACCTTGTCGGTCTCCAGCTCCACCAGCGGCTCGTCGGCCGCAACCGCGTCACCGGCCTTCTTCATCCACTTGGCCACCGTCGCGGTGGACACGCTCTCGCCCAGTGTGGGCACCACAATTTCGGTCATTCTGCCGTCGCCTTCTTGCCGGTGCGATGCTCAGGAATGGGTCAGTCGAGGCCCAGCGCTTCGCGCACCAGGGCCTCCTGCTGTTGCTGATGGACCTTGGCCAGGCCGGTGGCCGGGCTCGCCGCCTCGGCGCGGCCCACATAGTCGGGCCGCTTGGCCTTGATATCGAGGTCCTTCAGCACCTTTTCGATGCGCCGGTCGACGAAGGTCCAGGCGCCCATGTTCTCGGGCTCCTCCTGGCACCAGACCACCTCGGCATTCTTGTACTCGGCGAGCGCCTTGGCGAGGCTGACGCGCGGGAAGGGATGGATCTGCTCCACCCGCACGATGGCCACGTCCTGCACGCCCTTGTCGCGGCGCTCCTGCAGCAGGTCGTAATAGACCTTGCCGGTGCAGAGCACGACGCGCTTCACCTGCTCGGCGGGGGCGATGGCGTCCACCTCCGGGATCACGGTGCGGAAGGTGGAGCCGGGCGCGAACTCCGAGAGGCTGCTGATCGCCAGCTTGTGGCGCAGCAGGGACTTCGGCGTCATCACCACCAGCGGCTTGCGGTAGTTGCGCTTCAGCTGCCGGCGCAGGGCGTGGAAGTAGTTGGCCGGCGTGGTGAAGTTGCACACCGCCATGTTGCGCTCGGCGCAGAGCTGCAGGTAGCGCTCGAGGCGGGCGGAGGAGTGCTCCGGCCCCTGCCCCTCATAGCCGTGCGGCAGCAGCATCACGAGGCCGGACATGCGCAGCCACTTGGTCTCGGCGCTGGCGATGAACTGGTCGATGATGACCTGCGCGCCATTGGCGAAGTCGCCGAACTGCGCCTCCCACAGCACCAGGGTCTGCGGGTCGGCCAGGGTGTAGCCGTAGTCGAAGCCCAGCACGCCCATCTCGGAGAGCAGCGAGTTGAAGGCCTCCATCCGCGCCTGTCCGTCGCGGATGTTGTTCAGCGGCATGTACTCCGCCTGGCTCTGCTGGTCGATCAGCACGCAATGGCGGTGGGAGAAGGTGCCGCGCTGCACGTCCTCGCCCGAGAGGCGGACACGGTGGCCCTCCAGCAGCAGGGTGCCGAAGGCCAGCGCCTCGCCGGTCGCCCAGTCGATCCCCTCGCCCGTCTCGATGGCGTTCTTCTTGGCCTCGAGCTGGCGGACGATCTTGGAGTTGGCGTTGAAGCCCTCCGGCACGCGGGAGAGGGCGCCGCCCACCTCGCGCAGCGTGGCGAGGTCGACGGCGGTGCCGTCCTCCTTGTCCTCGTCATCCGAGCCGGCGGCCTTGAGGCCGGCCCAGTGGCCCTCCAGCCAGTCCGCCTTGTTCGGCTTGAAGGTCTGGGCGGCCTGGTAGGCCTCCTCCAGCCGGGCGTAGAAGGCGTCGAGCATCGCCTTGCCGTCCTCGGCCGGCACGGCGCCGGAGGCGGCGAGCGCCTCGGCGTACTTCGTGCGGGTCGTCTTCATCTCCTTGATCCGGCCATACATGGTCGGCTGGGTGAAGGCCGGCTCGTCCGTCTCGTTGTGGCCGTGGCGGCGGTAGCAGACGATGTCCAGCACGATGTCCGCGCCGAACTGCATGCGGTACTCGGCGGCGAGGCGGGCGCAGAACACCACCGCCTCCGGCTGGTCGCCATTGACGTGCAGGATCGGCGCCTGGATCGACTTGGCGACATCCGTGCAATACAGGCCCGAATAGGCGTGCAGCGGCACGGTGGTGAAGCCGATCTGGTTGTTCACCACCACATGCACGGTGCCGCCGGTGCGGTAGCCGATGAGTTGGCTCATCGCCAGCGTCTCATAGACCAGGCCCTGGCCGGCGAAGGCGGCGTCGCCATGCAGCAGGATGCCCATGACGGAGCGGCGGGTGCGGGTGTCGCCCGCCATGTCCTGGCGCGCGCGCACCTTGCCCACCACCACCGGGTCCACCGCCTCGAGATGCGAGGGGTTGGGCTGCAGCGAGAGGTGCACCTGGCGGCCGTTGATCTCGACATCGGTCGAGGTGCCGAGGTGGTACTTCACGTCGCCCGAGCCCTGCACGTCGTCGGGGTGCGCCGGCGTGCCCTTGAACTCGGAGAAGACCTGGGTGAAGGGCTTCTTCACCACGTTGACCAGCGTGTTCAGCCGGCCGCGATGCGGCATGCCGATGGCGATCTCGTTGACGCCCTGCCCCGCCGCGGTCTCGATGATGGCCTGCAGCGCCGGGATGGTGACCTCGCCGCCCTCCAGCCCGAAGCGCTTGGTGCCGACATACTTGCGGGCACAGAAGGCCTCGAAGCCCTCGGCCTCGGTCAGCTGCTGCAGGATGGCGCGGCGGCCGTCATTGTCGAAGGCGCGCGTCCAGGGCGCGCCCTCGATGCGCTGCTGGATCCAGGATTTCTGCTCCGGGTCCTGGATGTGCATGAACTCGACGCCGATCGGCCCGCAATAGGTCGCGCGCAGGATCTGCACGATCTCGCGCAGCGAGGCCGTCTCCTTGCCGAGAACGCGGTCGATGAAGATCGGCCGGTTCATGTCGGCGTCGGTGAAGCCGTAGGTCTTGGGGTCCAGCTCCGGGTGCGGCTTGGCCTGCTGCAGGCCGAGCGGGTCGAGCTGCGCCTCCAGATGGCCGCGCACGCGGTAGGCGCGGATTAGCATCAGGACGCGGATCGAATCCAGCACCTGCTGGCGCGAGGCGGCGGGGTCGGCCGCCACGGCGGGGGCCGGCTTGGCGCCCTTCTTCGGGTCGGCCTTCGGGGCCTCGGGCTCGGGCGCGAAGCCGCCGCGCGGGCGGGGCGACCAGGAAGCGCCGGTGGCGTCGTGCAGAACGGCGCGCGCATCGTCGTTCAGCGCCGCGAACAGCTCCTGGAACGAGGCGTCCACGCTGTCCGGATTCTCCACCCAGCGCGCATACAGGTCGGCGAGGAAGGTGGCGTTCGCCCCCGTCATCGCGCTTGCCAGGATATCGATACCGGCCATCATCTCCTCCTCGCCCGCACCTCGTCGGGCGCGGCGGCATCCGTTCACTACCGGGCGTCACAAAACGCAGCGCCGTCCCCGATATAGGGACGGCGCTGATTAACATAGAGGTTAAAGTCGCGGCATGGCAGCCAGCACTGACAGGCCTGCATGACAGACCCGCCCGGTTGGCCTTGCTCGCCTTGCCACGACGGGTCGGGCATCAGCCGCGCAGCGCCTTCACCATGGTCGAGCCCAGCGCCGCCGGGCTCTCGGCGACATGGATGCCGGCCTCGCGCATGGCGTTCATCTTGGCCTCGGCCGTGTCCTTGCCGCCGGAGATGACGGCGCCGGCATGGCCCATGCGGCGGCCCGGAGGGGCGGTCGCACCGGCGATGAAGCCGACCACGGGCTTGTAGTTCTTGGAGCCCGGCTTGTTCTCGCGCCCCAGGAACTCGGCCGCCTGGATCTCCGACTGGCCGCCGATCTCGCCGATCATGATGATCGACTGGGTCTCGGGGTCGGCCAGGAACATCTCCAGCACCTCGGTGAAGTCGGTGCCCTTCACCGGGTCGCCGCCGATGCCGACGCAGGTGGACTGGCCGAGGCCGGCCGCCGTGGTCTGCGCCACCGCCTCATAGGTCAGCGTGCCCGAGCGGGACACGATGCCGACAGAGCCGCGCTTGTGGATGTGGCCCGGCATGATGCCGATCTTGCAGGCGTCCGGCGTGATCACGCCCGGGCAGTTCGGCCCGATCAGGCGGGACCTGGAGCCGGAGAGGGCGCGCTTCACCTTCACCATGTCCAGCACCGGGATGCCCTCGGTGATGCAGATGATGAGCGGCACCTCGGCGTCGATCGCCTCCAGGATGGAGTCGGCGGCAAACGGCGGCGGCACGTAGATGACGGAGGCGTTGGCGCCGGTGGCCTCCACGCATTCCGCCACGGTGTTGAACACCGGCAGGCCGAGATGCGTCTGGCCGCCCTTGCCCGGGGTCACGCCGCCCACATAGTTCGAGCCGTAGGCAATGCCCTGCTCGGCGTGGAAGGTGCCCTGGCTCCCGGTGAAGCCCTGGGTCATCACCTTGGTGTTCGCGTCGACGAGGATGGCCATCTTACTTGGCTCCCTTCACGGCGGCGACCACCTTCTCGGCGGCGTCGGCCAGGTTGTCGGCCGGGATGATCTTCAGGCCGCTCTCGGCCAGGATCTTCTTGCCGAGCTCCACATTGGTGCCTTCCAGGCGCACCACCAGCGGCACCGAAAGGGTCAGGTTCTTGGCCGCCTGCACCACGCCGGTCGCGATCATGTCGCACTTGGCGATGCCGCCGAAGATGTTGACCAGGATCGCCTTGACGTTGCTGTCGGAGGTGATGATCCGGAACGCCTCGGTCACGCGCTCGGCCGTCGCCGTGCCGCCAACGTCGAGGAAGTTCGCCGGGCTGGAGCCGTAGAGCTTGATGATGTCCATGGTGGACATCGCCAGGCCCGCGCCGTTCACCATGCAGCCGATCTCGCCGTCGAGCGCCACATAGTTCAGGTCGTTCTTGATCGCGTCCAGCTCCTTCGGGTCCATCTCGCTGTCGTCGCGCAGGGACTCGAGGTCCTTGTGGCGGAACAGCGCGTTGTCGTCGAAGGACACCTTGGCGTCCAGCGCCACGATCTCGCCCGCGCCGGTGACGACCAGCGGGTTGATCTCGACGATGGCGCAATCCAGCTCGACGAAGGCTTGGTACATGGCCGTGACGAACTTGGTGAAGGAGGCGACCTGCTTGCCCTCGAGGCCCAGCCCGAAGGCCAGCTTGCGGCAGTGGAAGCCGGAGACGCCCGAGGCCGGGTCGATGACCGCCTTCAGGATCTTCTCGGGGTGGTGCTCGGCCACCTCCTCGATCTCCATGCCGCCCTCGGTGGACGCCATGATGACGATGCGGGAGGTGTCACGGTCCACCAGCAGCGAGAGGTACAGCTCGCGCTTGATGTCGCAGCCATCCTCGACATAGACACGGCTCACCAGCTTGCCGGCCGGGCCGGTCTGCTTGGTGACGAGGGTCTTGCCGATCATCGCCTCGGCCGCCGCGCGGACATCCTCGACCGACTTGACGACGCGGACGCCGCCCTTGCCGTTCGGGTCCTCGGCGAAGCGGCCGGCGCCACGCCCGCCGGCATGGATCTGGCTCTTCACCACATAGACGGGGCCGGGCAGCTTGCTTGCCGCCTCGGCCGCCTCCTCGGCGGTCCAGGCCACATGGCCGTCGAGCACCGCGACGCCGTAGCGGCGCAGCAGCTCTTTGCCCTGATATTCGTGAATATTCATCCGCTCACCCTTTGCTGGGCTGGACGGCCGGGGCGCGGCCGGATGGGGAGCGGCCGGGGCGACCGCCCCGGCCGCGGGAGGCTCAGACGCCGAGCTTCTTGAAGTCCGCGATGAGCTTCTTCACCGCGTCGCAGGATTTGTCGAAGGCGGCCTTCTCGGCGTCGGTGAACTGGACCTCGACGATCTTCTCCACGCCCTTGTCGCCGATGACGACGGGCACGCCGACATAGAAGTCGTTCATGCCGTACTCGCCGTTCAGCAGCACGGCGCAGGGCAGGACGCGCTTCTTGTCCTTCAGGTAGCTTTCCGCCATGGCGATGGCCGAGGCCGCCGGGGCGTAGAAGGCCGAGCCCTTCTCCAGCAGCTTGACGATCTCGCCGCCGCCATTGGCGGTGCGGGTCACGATGGCGTCGATCTTGTCCTGGGTGGTCCAGCCCATCTTCACCAGGTCCGGCACCGGGATGCCGGCGACGGTGGAGTAGCGGGTCAGCGGCACCATGGTGTCGCCATGGCCGCCCAGCACGAAGGCCGTCACGTCCTCGACCGAGACGCCGAACTCCTCGGCCAGGAACAGGCGGAAGCGCGCGGAATCCAGCACGCCGGCCATGCCGACGACCTTCTCAGGCGGCAGGCCGGACTTCTGCTGCAGCACCCACACCATCACGTCGAGCGGGTTGGTGATGCAGATGACGAAGGCGTTCGGGGCATAGGTCTTGATGCCCTCGGCGACCTTGGTGATGACCTCGGCGTTCTTGGTCAGCAGGTCGTCGCGCGTCATGCCCGGCAGGCGGGGGAAGCCGGCGGTGACGATCACCACGTCGGCGCCCTCGATGGCGGCGTAGTCGGCGGCGCCGACCATCTTGCTGTCGAACCCGTCGACCGGGCCGGACTGCATGATGTCCAGCGCCTTGCCGGCGGCCACGCCGGCGAACACGTCGAACAGGACGACATCGCCCAGTTCCTTGAGGCCGATCAGGTGAGCGAGCGTGCCGCCAATATTGCCGGCGCCGACCAGCGCAATCTTCTTACGGGCCATAGGAGGCTCCTTCCCGAGGCGTTCGTCGATGGGCGAGATCAGGGAAATCTTGCAGCGGCTACCTACTCCGCCCCACCCGCATGGGCAAGGCGGGCTGGTGCCGTTTCAGGACAATCGGAACGCCAGGGGCCGGAGGATTGCCGCTCAAAGCGGCATGCAGCGGATCACGTCATCATGGCCGCGGGCCAGGGTGGCCAGGGTGCCCACCGGGCACTCACGCTGCGTGCCGGAGGCCAGCGGCAGGCCGGCCTGCCAGGAGGTGAGGCGCGCGCCGCCGGCCGGCGGGCGGGCGGCTGGCCGCACGGCGGTGCGCTGCGGCTGCATGGCGGGGCGGCGCAGCAGCTGGGTGCCCTTGGCGGCAGCCGGGCGGACCGCGCTGCGCTGCGGCTGCGCGGCCGGCCGGGCTGCCGTGCGGAGGACGCTGCCCGCCTTGGCGGATTTGGCGGAGACGGTGCGCCCCTCGCCGCGATTCGGCGCGGCTTCCGCGCCAGAGATCATGCCGGGGGCGATGGAGGCGGCCAGGAGGCCGAGCAGGCAGAGCGGGATCAGTCGCATGGCAACTCCTTTCCGGTGGCGGCCCCGCTCCTCAGGTGAGGTGCGGCAGGCCCAGATAGTCGTGGCTTTGCATTTCCATCAGGCGCGACGCGGTGCGCTGGAACATCGCCGCGTTCTCGCCCTGCTCGTAGAGCTGGTCCGGCAGGGCGGCGGCCGAGGCCACCAGCTTGCAGCGGTGCTCGTAGAGCGTGTCGATGAGGGTGATGAAGCGGCGGGCCTTGTCGAAATTGTCCGGCCCCAGCCGCGGCACGCCGTCCAGCACCAGCGTGTGGTAGTGGGTGGAGATGGCCAGGTAGTCGGCCGGCCCCAGCGGCTTGCCGCAGAGCGCGTCGAAATCCGCCCGCGCCACGCCGCCCGCCGCCTGCGGGATCTCGACCCGCCGGCCGAGCACCGAGATTACCTCCGGGGCACCGTGCGGCTTGCCGGTCAGCTCCCGGAAGGCGGCATCCAGCGCCCGCTCCGCCCGGCCATCGGCCGGCGCGTGCCAGGTCGGCAGGCCCTGGATGCGGTCACGCCGGTAGTCCTGCGCCGATTGCAGGTGCAGCACCGCCACGTTCCTGTTGATCAGCGCGATGAAGGGCAGGAAGGCGTCCCGCCCGGGGCGGCCCTTGAACAGATCGTCCGGCGCCGTGTTGCTGGTGGCGACGATGACGGTGCCGCGCGCGAACAGCGCCTCGAACAGCCGTCCCAGGATCATCGCGTCGGCGATGTCGTGCACCTGGAACTCGTCGAAGCAGAGCAGCGAGGCCTCGGCGAGGATCTGGTCGGCCAGCGGCGGGATCGGGTCCGCCGCGTCGCCATGCTGCTTCTTCCAGGCATGGATGCGCTGGTGCGACTGCTGCATGAACTGGTGGAAGTGGATGCGCTTCTTCCGTGGCACGTCGGCGCAGAGGAAGAACAGGTCCATCAGCATGGACTTGCCGCGCCCCACCTCGCCCACGAGGTAGAGGCCCTGCGGCGCGTTGCCCGGCGCCTCCTCCACCGGCTTGCGGCGGAAGAAGCGGCTCATGAAGCCGCCGCCCTCGGCCGTGGGCTGCTCCTGCCGCGGCTCGTAGCCGCGGGTGCGGCGCCACAGATCCTGCAACGTCTCGGCGGCGAGCGCCTGGGCGGGGTCGGCGCGGAGCTCCCCCGCCGCCACCTTCGCACGGTAGGCCGGCAGAGGACCTTCAGCGGGGGACGGGGGGCTTGCGGCACCGCCCGGCTTTAAGGGGCCATCCATCGCAATGCGGCATAGCCTGGGTGGCCGAAACCGGCAACCGCACTTTCACAACGTTCCACAACCTACGGAAAGGGTGGGTTTTTTAGATTTCGTGAAGTGATGAAAGCAGCGTCATGTTCCGGCGGCGCATCCCCTGCCTGCATGGCTGCGTTTACAAATCAGGCGAAACAACAGAACGGAGCGACGCCCAATGATCGACAAGTCCACGATCACGGAACAGGCTGAAATCGTCGGCTCCTGTGGCAACCATCTCGGCACCGTCGACCATCTAGAGGGCGACTTCATCAAGCTGACGCGCAACGATTCCACGGATGGTCAGCACAAATACCTGCCGATCTCGGCGGTGGCCTCGACCGAGCCGGGACGGGTGACCACGGTGGTCAATCACAAAGCCGCGCAGTCCCTCCTGCAGGACGCGCCGGAGCCCGGGATCGGGCCGAATTTCCAGGCCCAGTCCTGAGGGCGAATCGGAATCGAAAAGGCCCGGGGGAATTCCTTCCCCCGGGCCTTTGTCTTGTTCCGGACAGTTCCGGTGAAGGGCGTCAGCCCTGGCGCTCGACCATCATCTGCTTGATCTTGCCGATGGCCTGGGCCGGGTTCAGCCCCTTCGGGCAGGTCGCGGCGCAGTTCATGATGGTGTGGCAGCGATACAGGCGGAACGGATCCTCGAGGTCGTCGAGGCGCTCGCCCGTGTGGTCGTCGCGCGAATCCGCGATCCAGCGATAGGCCTGCAGCAGCACGGCCGGGCCGAGATAGCGGTCGCCATTCCACCAGTAGGAGGGGCAGGCCGTGGAGCAGCAGAAGCACAGGATGCACTCCCACAGCCCGTCGAGCTTGGCGCGCTCGTCCTTCGACTGGCGGCGCTCCTCATCCGGCGGCGGCGGCGTGTCGGACTTCAGCCAGGGCTCGATGGAGCGCAGCTGCGCGTAGATATGCGTCAGGTCCGGCACCAGGTCCTTCACCACCGGCATGTGCGGAAGCGGCGTGATGCGCACGTCCTTCTTCACATCCTCGATCGGCTTCAGGCAGGCCAGCGTGTTCATCCCGTCGATGTTCATCGAGCAGGAGCCGCAGATGCCCTCGCGGCAGGAGCGCCGGAAGGTCAGCGTGGTGTCCACCTCGTTCTTGATCTTGATCAGCGCGTCCAGGACCATGGGGCCGCACTTGTCGAGATCGATCTCGTAGGTGTCGTAGCGCGGGTTCTCCCCCGTGTCGGGGTCGAACCGGTAGATCTTGAACGCCTTGACGTTCTTGGCGCCGGCCTCGGCCTTGTAGGTCTTGCCGGTGCCGATGGTGGAATTCTTGGGCAGCGTGAAGGTGGCCATGAGTCCCGCTCCTTCCCTCAGTAAACGCGCGGCTTGGGCGGGAAGACCTGAACCTCGTTGGTGAGGGTCCGCATCTTCACGTCACGGTAGTCGAGGCTGATCTTGTACTTGTCGTCCATGCGGGCAAGGGTGTGCTTCATCCAGTTCGCGTCGTCGCGCTCCGGATAATCCTCATGCGCATGGGCACCACGGCTCTCGTGCCGCGCCTCGGCGCCGACCACGGTGGTCAGCGCGTTGCCGATCAGGTTGTCCAGCTCCAGCGCCTCGACCAGGTCGCTGTTCCAGATCAGGCTGCGGTCGGCGATGCGGATGTCCGAATAGCCGGCGGCCACCTTCTCCATCTTCTCCACGCCTTCCTTCAGCAGGTCGGAGGTGCGGAAGACGGCGGCATGGGTCTGCATGGTGCGCTGCATCTGCAGGCGCAGATCGGCCACCGAGGTGCCGCCCTTGGCGTGGCGGACGCGGTCCAGCCGGTCCAGCGCGGCCTCGCCGGCCTTGGGCGGCAGCGGCGCCTGGGTGGCACCGGGCTTGATCGTCTCGGCGGCGCGCAGCGCGGCGGCGCGGCCGAACACCACCAGGT
The DNA here is from genome assembly GCF_003116135.1 of Teichococcus aestuarii. GTDB lineage: Bacteria > Pseudomonadota > Alphaproteobacteria > Acetobacterales > Acetobacteraceae > Pseudoroseomonas > Pseudoroseomonas aestuarii. The sequence continues at coordinate 403,607 of NZ_PDOA01000003.1, forward strand.
CGAGCAGCGAGTTGGTGCCGAGGCGGTTGGCGCCGTGCACCGAGACGGAGGCCGCCTCGCCCACCGCCATCAGGCCGGGCACCACCCGGTCCTGGTCGGTGCCGGTCGCCGCCAGCACCTCGCAGTGGATGTTCGTCGGGATGCCGCCCATGTTGTAGTGGACGGTCGGGAGCATCGGGATCGGCTCCTTCGTCACGTCCACGCCGGCGAAGATCTTCGCCGTCTCGGAGATGCCGGGCAGCCGCTCATGCAGCAGGTCGGCGCCGAGATGCTCGAGGTGCAGGTGGATGTGGTCCTTGTGCGGGCCGACGCCCCGCCCCTCGCGGATCTCCATCGACATGGCGCGGCTGACGACGTCGCGCGAGGCGAGGTCCTTCGCCGTCGGCGCGTAGCGCTCCATGAAGCGCTCGCCCTCGGAGTTGGTCAGGTAGCCGCCCTCGCCGCGGGCGCCCTCGGTGACGAGGCAGCCCGAGCCGTAGATGCCGGTGGGGTGGAACTGGACGAACTCATTGTCCTGCAGCGGCAGGCCGGCGCGCAGCACCATGCCGCCGCCATCGCCCGTGCAGGTGTGGGCGGAGGTGCAGGAGAAGTAGGCGCGGCCATAGCCGCCGGTGGCCAGCACCACGGTCTGGGCACGGAAGCGGTGGAGGCTGCCATCCTCCAGGTTCCAGGCCATGACGCCGCGGCAGGCGCCGTCCTCCATGATCAGGTCGAGCGCGAAATACTCGATGAAGAACTCGCATTGGTGCTTCAGCGACTGCTGGTAGAGCGTGTGCAGGATGGCATGGCCCGTGCGGTCGGCCGCGGCGCAGGCGCGCATGGCCGGGGTCTTGCCGTAGTTCTGCATGTGCCCGCCGAAGGGGCGCTGGTAGATGCGGCCATCCTCGGTGCGGCTGAAGGGCACGCCGAAGTGCTCCAGCTCGATGATGGCCGGCACCGCCTCGCGGCACATGTACTCGATGGCGTCCTGGTCTCCCAGCCAGTCCGACCCCTTGACGGTGTCGTACATGTGCCAGCGCCAGTCATCCTCGCCCATGTTGCCGAGGGCCGCGCCGACTCCGCCCTGCGCCGCCACGGTGTGGCTGCGGGTCGGGAAGACCTTGGTGATGCAGGCGGTTTTCAGCCCCGCCGCACCCATCCCGAAGGTGGCGCGCAGCCCGGCACCACCGGCGCCCACGACGACGACGTCGTAGGTGTGGTCCACCACGCGGTAGGCGCCCGAGGAGGGCATGGTGATCGCGTTCATCGTCCCGATCCGTCCGTCACTTGCGCAGCGGGCACAGGGAGCCGCCGCCTTTCCAGAAAGCACTCAGCGTGAAGATGGGCGGGAGTGGCGCCTTGCCACCCCCCGCCGCTGGCTCAGATCGCGATCTTCAGCACGGCCACGGCGGCCAGCACGCCGAACAGCGCGCAGGCGGCCTTCACCGCCAGGATCACCGCCATGCGCACCATCTCGCTGCGCGTGTAGTCCTCGATCACCACCTGCATGCCCGAGGCGGCGTGCTGGAAGGCGAGGCCGATGGACAGCAGCAGCAGCGTGGCGTTCAGCGGGTGGGCGATCCACGCCACAACCTCGGCGTATTCCTTGCCGCCCATGGTGGCGACCGAGAGGATGAACCACAGCATCAGCGGCAGCAGCGCCACCGAGCTGACGCGCTGGATCCACCAATGGTGCGAGCCCTGCTTGGCGGAGCCGAGGCCACGGACGCGGCCGAGCGGCGACTGCAGGGGAACGCGGGTCGGGGTGTCGCTCATGTGCCGCTCCTCAGCCCCAGGCGATGATGACGATGAACCAGGTCAGCACCGTCAGCACCGCAGTGCCGATCAGCACGGCCCGGCCGGTGCGGTAGGTGGTCGGCAGGTCGTAGCCATAGCCCGCGTCCCACATCAGGTGACGCACGCCGCCCAGGGTGTGGAACCACGCCACGGCCGTCATGCCGAACAGGATGAGGATGCCGAGGAAGGAGGAGAAGAACCACTGCGCCGTGGCGAAGGCCCGCGGGCCGGCCGCAGCCGCCACCAGCCACCACACCAGGAAGAGCAGGCCGACCGTCCAGGCGATGCCGGTCGCGCGGTTCGCGATCGACAGGCCGCTGGTGATCTGCATCATGTCATAGACCTGCAGGTGCGGGGACAGGGGGCGCCTCACCGGCGTCCCGTCCGTGCGGCGCCCCACCATGGTCGCCTCGCGCGCGTCTTTCGTACTGGCCATGGACCGATCCCGCTCCGCCTATTCTGAAACGCTCCCGGCCCGGCCTGGGCAAGCGGCCGGGGGGAAGCGGTGGAACCTTTTATGGTGCGCCGCCATGCAGCGTCAACGCGCCCACCCCGCCCATGCCACGGTGCGGTAAAATTGCGGGTTAACGTTTTCGCCTTTTCATCCGCGATGCCCGGCCATGGCGGGGCTGGGCAAGACACGCCGGATAGCCACGGTCGTCTTTGTCCGACTCGGTGCCCAATGCGGGTGGCGGAAGGGCAGAAAAGGTCCGGCGGCTCCCGCAGGGAGCCGCCGCGGCAGGGTCAGTAGCCGTAATAGCCGCCACGGGGCGGGCGGCGGTCATAATAGGGGTCGACCGGCCGCTCCGGCGTGGTCACGGCGCCGCCCACGGCCCCCAGGGCGCCCCCGATCAGCGCGCCGGTGCCGGCATTGCCGCTCAGCGAGCCGATGCCCGCGCCGGCGCCGGCGCCCAGCGCGCCAGCGCCCAGGGCGCGCTGGCCCGGGCTGTAGGGGTCGGTGCAGGCCGCCAGACCAAGCGCCAGCCCGGCCGCCAGCCCGACGCGCATCAGGGTCTTCCGCATGATGAATCCTCCTGGCTTGAACAACACCTGGAGGTTCCGCCCGGATGCCGGACAAAGATGCGGCGGCAACGTGGCCGTGCCGCCGCAATCCCATACTTTCGCGTGATGCGCCCGGCGGGGGCGGCGCCTCAGGCCGCCTGCTTCTCCAGCAGGCCCTGGCGCACCAGCTCCTCGGCGATCTGCACGGCGTTCAGCGCCGCGCCCTTGCGCAGATTGTCGGCCACGCACCAGAAGGCCAGGCCGTTCGGCACGGTGGGATCGGCGCGCAGGCGGGAGACGAAGACCGGGTCCTCGCCGGCGATCTCCACCTGGGTGGCGTAGCCGCCATCCTCGCGGTGGTCGAGCACGGTGATGCCCGGCGCCTCGCGCAGCGCCGCCCAGGCCTGGTTCACCGTGATCGGCCGCTCGAACTCCACATGCACCGCCTCGCCATGGCCGATGAAGGCGGGCACGCGGACGCAGGTGGCCACCACCTGGATGTCGGGGTCGAGGATCTTGCGGGTCTCGACCGCCATCTTCCACTCCTCCTTGGTGGCCCCGTCGTCCATGAACTTGTCGATGTGCGGGATGCAGTTGAAGGCGATGGGCTTGGTGAACACCTCGGGCGTGGCCGCGTCGTTGACGAAGACGCCGCGGGTCTGGGTGAACAGCTCGTCCATCGCCTCCTTCCCCGCGCCGGAAACCGACTGGTAGGTGGCCACGACCACGCGCCGCACCGTGGCGATCTCGTGCAGCGGCTTCAGCGCCACCACCATCTGGATGGTGGAGCAGTTGGGATTGGCGATGATGTTGCGCCGGCGGAAGCCTTTCAGCGCCTGCGGGTTCACCTCCGGCACCACCAGCGGCACGTCGTGGTCCATGCGGAACTGGCTGGTGTTGTCGATCACCACGCAGCCCGCCGCCGCCGCGCGCGGCGCATGGATGGCGGAGACCGAGGCGCCGGGCGAGAACAGGGCGATATCGGTGCCGGCGAAGTCGAACTTCTCCAGGTTCTGCACCTTCAGCACGCCCTTCTCGCCGAAGGACACCTCCTGGCCCGCCGAGCGGCCCGAGGCGAGGGCGATGACCTCGCTGACGGGGAAGTCCCGCTCCGCGAGGGTCTTGAGGATCTCGCGCCCCACATTGCCGGTGGCGCCGACGACCGCGACCCGGTAGCCCATGGTGTCCATCCCCCTGAAATCGGTGCCCTGCAATCGTTCGCGGGCGAAAAAGCGGGCTGGCTTAGCGCCGGCGCGCGGGGCGGCGCAACTGTTTTGCACCCGCCTCCCCGCGCGCGCCCCGCCCCGCTCAGGCCCGCACCGCCTGCAGGAAGCTGTCGGAGCGGCTGCGCAGGGCGCTGGCCTGGCCGGACAGCTCGCGCGCCGCCTCCAGCACATGCCCGGCCGAGCCGCCGGTCTCCGCCGCCGCCATCCGCACGCTCCCGATGCGGGAGCTGACGGTGCCGGTGGCCTCCGCCACCTGCGCGGCGGCACGCGCGATCTCCTGCGTCGCCGCCCCCTGCTCCTCCACCGCGGCGGCAATGGCGGTGGCGATGCCGTTGGTCCGTTCCACCGTGCTGCCGATGCCGCGGATCGCCTCCACCGCGCGGCTGGTGGCGGCCTGCATCTCGGCGATCTGGCTGCTGATCTCCTCGGTGGCGCGGGCGGTCTGCCCGGCCAGGTTCTTCACCTCGGACGCCACCACGGCGAAGCCCTTGCCCGCCTCCCCCGCCCGCGCCGCCTCGATCGTGGCATTCAGCGCCAGCAGGTTGGTCTGCCCGGCGATGTCGCCGATCAGCTTCACCACGTCGCCGATGCGCGCCGCCGCCTCGGTCAGGCTGCGCATGGTGGCGTCGGTGGCCTGCGCCTCGGCCACCGCCTGCTGCGTTACCCCCGCCGCCTCGGAAACCCGCCGGGTGATCTCGACGATCGAGGCCGCCATCTCCTCCGCCGCCGCCGCCACCGCCTGAACGTCCGAGTTGGCGCGGCTGGCCGCGTCGGCCACGGTGCTGGCCTCCTCCTGCGACTGGCGGGCGGTGGCGGTGAGCCGGCCGGCCGCCTCCTGCATCTCCCCGGCCCGGGTGACGAAGGTCTCCACCACCGATTTGACGTCGGCCTCGAAGGTGTCGGCCAGCCGGGCCTGCTCGGTCACCATGGTCCAGACCAGCATCGGCCCGACATAGGCGCCGGAAGGGTCGCGGATGGCGCTGACATTGAGCTCCATCGTCTCGCCGCCCGCGGTGATGCGGGCGCGGTAGGGCAGGCGCGAGCCATCGGCCATCAGGGCGCGCTGGCGGGCCGGGTCGCGGTGGAAGATGTCGAAGCTCTTGCCCAGCACCTCCTCCGGCCGGCAGGGCAGGAGGTGGGCGATGCGGTCCTTGAGCACCCCGCGCATCGCCGCGTTCATGTAGTTGATGCGGAAATCGTCGCGCGGATCGGCGGTGACGATGGCGATCGGCAGCTGCTCCATCATCTGCTTCTGGAGGTAGGATTGCCGCATGTGGACGCGCAGCGCCTCGGCCGCCGAGGCGATGGCGCCGATCTCGTCCCGCCGGTGCTGCTCCGGCACGGGCTGCGCCGCCTCCCCGGCGGTGATCCGCCCCAGCGCCGCCGCCAGCCGCCGCATCGGCGCCCCCACCAGCCGGCCCATCCCCCAGGCCGAGAGCAGAAGCACCAGCACCACGGCGCCGCCGGTCCACTGCCCGCCCTGCCGCAGCGACAGGAGATCCTCCTGCAGCGCCACCTCGGTGCGCCGCGCCGTGGCGGCCAGTGCCTCGCTCAGCCCGTCCATCTGGCGGTCGATCGAGACGCGCACCGCCACCGCCTCCTGCACCATGGCCTGCCGGCGCAGATTCAGCGCCGCCACATCCGCGGCCAGGGTTCCCATGCGCTCCGCCAGGCCGGAAAGCTGCCGCAGATCCGCCGCCAGCCCCGCATCGCGCAGGCCGGGCAGGCTACGCTCAAGCCCTTGCCGGTGCGCCTCGATCTGCGCCACGGCCTGCCGCATCCGCTGCAGCGGCGCGTCCTCGTCGGTGATCAGGTGGTGCTGCACGGCGTTGCGCAGTTCGCCGGCCGCCATGTGGAGAGACTGCAGGCGGTCGCGCAGCGCGCCGCGCTCCTCCCCCGGCAGGGCCGCGTACTCGACCATGCCGAGGGCGGGCTCCAACTGCCTGCCATAGGCGCGGAAGGCGGGGAAAAGCTGCTGGTCGCGCGCCTCCAGCAGATCCCGGCGCAGCCGCGCCAGCTCCATGGCCAGGGTCCGGTAGCGCTCCAGCAGCATCTGCGCCTCGGCCCTCTTCGGGTCGCCCTGGCCGCCCTGGCCCAGCAGGCGGCGCGCCTCGGCGAGCCACTGCTCCAGCTCCCGCGTGGCCCCCTCCACGGCTGCGGGCGACTGCGCGGCGATGGCGCTGCGGGTGGCGATTCCCGCGCGCGCCAGCGCGAAACGCACCTCCCGCAACGCGGCATCGGCCTCGGCGGCGACTTTGAGCGTCTGGCTTTCCTGCGCCACGGCGGACAGCCCCGCATCACTGCGGGCCACCAGCAGCCCCAGCAGGCCAATCGCCAACAGAGCCGAAAGGAGCAGCTTCTGTGCGACGGGCAGGTTCAGCAGTATGCGCATTGGCGGCCCTCCAGCGTCTGGTTCGGCCGCAGAATGCCCCGCCAGGCTTAAGGCCTTGTGAAACGCCACTGTTTCAGCCCGCCGCCCGCCCTCCCCCGCCGCGCCGTGCCGCCGCCCTCAGGCTGCCACGAGCTTGTCCGGCAGGTTGATGCCCTTCTCGCGGAAGTAGCGCGCCGCGCCGGGATGGAAGGGCAGGAAGCCGTTCTTGGCGGCATTGGCCGGCACCGTCTCGCGCGCCGCCGCGATCGCCTGCACCAGCTGCGCGTTGCCGTCCATCACCGCCTTGACGATGGCATAGACCAGGCCCTCGTCCAGACTGCGATGCGCGATGGCGAAGTTGAACATGCCGACCACCCGCAGATCGCGCCCGGCGGTGCGGTAGGTGCTGGCCGGGATGGTGCCGGGGGAGAGCTCGGGCAGCGCCGCCGTCAGCTTCGCCACCTCCGCCTCGGTGAAGTCGAGGAACACCACATCGCCCTGCGTCTCGGCCTCGCTGAAGGAGGGCACGGGGATGCCGGAGGCGAAGAGGTAGGCATCCAGCAGCCCGTCCTGCAGCTGCCCCGCCATGTCGGAGCCGGAGCCGTAGCGCACCGCCCCCGGCTTGTAGCCCAGCGTGCTCATGATGATGGGGAAGTAGGTGCCGGGCGTGCCCCCGCGCGGGCCGACGCCGATGTTCTTGCCCTCCAGCTGCGCGAAGCGGGTGATGCCGCTGCGCTTCAGCGCGATGCCGTGGAAGGGCGTGTCATACATCGGGAACAGCGCGCGGATCTCGCGGAACTGCTTGCCCTGGGTCCAGTCGCCCTTGCCTTCCCAGGCCTGCAGCGCCACGCCCATGGTGGTCATGGCGATCTCCACCTCCTTGCGCTCCACCAGCAGGATGTTCTGGTTCGGCCCCTGGGTGGTCCGGTAGGAGATGGCGACCCCCGTCGCCGCCTGCGCCATCTGCCCCCAGGCCGGGCCGTAGAGCGCGTAGGTGCCGCCCGGCGCCGCCGTGCCCATGGTGAGCGCGCGCGGCCAGCCGGCCTGCTTGGGCTGCGCCGCCGCCAGGCGTGGCGCCAGCACCGGCAGCGTGGCCGCCAGCGCGCCGGCGAAGAGCATCTCGCGTCGTTGCATCGGTCTTCCTTCCCTGTCCGCGGCGGCCGCGGCCGCCGTCCTGGCCCGGCCCCGATCATGCCGCCGGGTGTGGCCGGGGAGCAGCGTGCCGCAGCGCGCCACACAAAGGAAGCACCACGATCGCCCCCCCTTGCGGCGCGGCGCGGGGGGCGTAGATCAGGCGGCGTGCTGCACATCATCAAGCTCTGCGTCGGCCCGCGCGACGTGGCCTCCCTCCGCGCCGCGCAGGAGCGGCGCGCCCGCCTCGACCCGCCGCTCCGCCACCTCACCCGCATGCAGCCCAAGCGGGCGGAGGAGGTGCTGGCGGGCGGCTCGCTCTACTGGGTGGTGGCCGGCTTCGCCTGCGTCCGCCAGCGCATCCTCGACATCCGCACCGAGGCGGCGGAGGACGGCACGGCGTACGCCGCCCTGGTGCTGGACCCGGCGCTGGTGGCGGTGGCAGCACGGCCGGTGAAGGCCTTCCAGGGCTGGCGCTACCTGGCGCCCGAGGCCGCGCCGCCCGACATCGCCGCCCGCCCCGACGGCGCGGCGGATGACGGCATCGCCGCCCTGCCCGAGGCGCTGCGGCGCGAGTTGCAGCTGCTCTGCCTGCTCTGAAGGCAAACACTTCATTACGGTGAATTCAGCGCCGGCCCATCCTGGCGAGAGGCCAGCTTGCGCAGCCTGTTGGCTGAGGGGCGTGCTTCCCTCGCCATCAGGAATCCACCGCAATGCTCCGCTCGTTCCGCCTCCTGCTCGCGGCCTTCGCCCTGGCCGCACCGCTGGCCCTGACCGCCCTTTCCGGCACCGCCGAGGCCCGCGCCCCGCGTGGCCAGGCCGTCACGGCAGGTACCCAGGCACAGCCGGCGGCGGCGCGCCAGCACACCCGCCGCCACAGCGCGCGCAGCACCACCCGCCAGCGCCAGCACGCCAGCGCCGTCAAGCGCACCCAGCGCCAGCAGGCCGCCCGCGCCCGCCGCGCCGCCCGCACGGCCGGCTGAGCAGGGCGCCCGGATTCGGCGGCGGCCTTATTTCCCGGCAGGCCGCCGTCCGATCAGCCAGCCCTTCCGGGGGCCGGCTGTTGGGCCGGCCGGCTCGTCCGGCCGGCCCATTTTTTCAGGTGGGGTCCTGCTTCCAGGCAGGGTCCTGCGCCGGGTCCCTGGGCTGCGGCTGCGCCCAGTCCTCCAGGGAAGGCTCCACGGGCCGTGGCGGCAGCACCGGCGGCGGCGCCGAGACCTCCGCCTCCAGCAGCGCCAGCAGCCCCTCCAGCAGCAGGGTCGGGCTGGGCGGGCAGCCGGGGATCAGCAGGTCCACCGGCACGACCTGACCGACGCCGCCCTCCTCCACCGCCGGGCTGCCCTGGAACACGCCGCCATCCACCGCGCAGTCGCCCACCGCCACCACCCATTTCGGGTCGGGCATGGCGGCATGGGTGCGCAGCAGGGCCTCGTTCATGTTGCGCGCGGCCGGCCCGGTGACGAGCAGCACATCGGCGTGGCGCGGCGAGGCGACGAAGCGCAGCCCGAACCGCTCCAGGTCGTAGGCCACGCCGGAGAGGGCGTTCACCTCCAGCTCGCAGCCATTGCAGGAGCCGGCATCGACATGGCGGATCGCCAGGCTGCGGCCGAGGCGGCCGCGCGCCATGGCGTCCAGCCGCTCCACCAGGGCGGCGACGATCTCGGGCGTGCTCTCCGGCGGCGGGTCGGTCAGCGGGCGGCGGAACACGGTGCGCGCCAGATCGGCGAGCAGCGGGCGGGGCCAGGGCATCTGTCAGTCTCCCTGCCGGGGCGGGGTCACAGGTCCACCCCGCTGTAGGAGGCGTTGAAGGATTTGTTGCAGAGCGGGAAGTCGGCCACGATGTCGCCCTCCACCGCCGCCTCCAGCAGCGGCCAGTGCAGCCAGGAGGGATCGCGCGGGAAGATGGCGCGGATCAGCCCCGCCTCGTCCAGCGCCATCCAGCACAGCACCTCGCCGCGGAAGCCCTCCACCACGCCGACCCCCTCCCCCGCCCGGGCGGGAATGGGCAGCAGCGTCTCGCCCGCCTCCAGCCGCGCCAGCAGGGCGGCCACCATGGCCAGGCTCTCGGCCAGCTCGTCGAGGCGGATCTGCAGCCGCGCCTCCACATCGCCCGCCTGGCGCAGCGGCACGGTGAAGCCGAGGCGGTCATAGGGCGCGTAGGGCATGTCCCGCCGTGCGTCGAAATCCCGCCCCGAGGCGCGGCCGACATAGCCGCCGGCGGCGAAGCCCGCCGCCAGGCCAGGGCGCAGCGTGCCGGTGCCGGCCAGCCGGTCCTGCAGGCTGGCATGGCCTTCGATCGCGCGGCGCAGCGCCGGCAGCCCGGCCACCACCGCCGCCAGCGCGGCCAGAATCGCCTCCGGCCCGCTCGGCGCGATGTCGATGGAGACGCCGCCCGGCACCACGCGGTCCATCATCAGCCGGTGGCCGAAGGCGGCGTCCGCCGCGCGCAGCACACGCTCGCGCAGCAGGCCGCAGCGGGCATGCGGCCAGGCGAAGGCGGCGTCGTTGCAGAGAAAGCCGATATCGTTGAGGTGGTTGGCGATGCGCTCCAGCTCCGCCATCACGCCGCGCAGCAGGGTGGCGCGTGGCGGCGGCGTGACGCCGGTGGCGGCCTCGGCGGCGGCGGCGAAGGCCCAGGCATGCGCCACGGTGGAATCGCCCGAGAGCCGCGCCGCCAGCCGCGCCGCCAGCCGGGGCGACTTGCCCCGCATCAGCCCCAGCACGCCCTTGTGCGCGTAGCCCAGACGCGTCTCCAGCCGGACGATGGTCTCGCCCTGCACATGGAAGCGGAAATGCCCCGGCTCGATCACGCCCGCATGCACGGGCCCGACCGGGATCTGGTGCACCCCCTCCCCCTCGGCGGGCAGGAAGGCGGGCTGCGGCAGCTCGCCCACCGGCGGGCTGGGCGACTTGCCGAGCGGGGCGTGGAGCGGCCACACGCCGTGGTCCAGCCAGGGGCGGGAATCCACCGCCCCCTCGGCGCGCAGCCCCCAGAGATCGGCCACCATGCGCTCGAAGCGGCTGGCGGCGGGGCGGGCGGGGGAGAGGGCGGCATAGCGGCCGCCCGTGGCATCGGCCGTGGCCAGCAGCGGCGGGCCGCCCCCGGCATGGCGGAAGGCGGCGTGCACCCGCTCGGCCTCGCCCCACAGGCCCAGGAATTCCAGCTCCGGCTCCTGCCGCAGCGCGGCGGGCAGCGCCGCCCAGCCGCCCTCGTCCAGCCGCCAGCGCAAGGGCGAACGGCGGGTGCCGGACTGGATCAGGCGGGTGGCGGGGCCATTCATGGCGCGAACCTCGCGGGGGTCATCCGGCGATCCTCGCGGCCTCGGCCAGCAGGGCGGCGAGCGGCGCGGGCAGCGCCATCCCCAGCGCCAGCGCCAGCAGCAGGTGGAGCTGCGCCGGGGCCAGCACCGCCCATTCGCCAAGCGCGGGCGGCGGGGCGCCGGGCGCGTCGGCCGTGGCCGGGCCGAAGCAGAGATCCTGCAGGGTGCGCAGCAGCGCCAGCGCCGCCACCAGCAGGCCGAGGCCGAGCGGCAGGGCCAGCCAGGGCAGCCGCGCCACGCTCTGCTGCGCCATCAGGAACTCGCTGGCGAAGAGGGAGAAGGGCGGCAGCCCGGCGGTGGCGAGGATGGCGAGCGCCAGCGTCCAGCCCAGCACCGGATGGGAGAGGTTCAGCCCGCCGATGGCGGCGAGGCGCTGCCCGCCCTTCAGCACGATGGCGCGGCCAAGGGCGAAGAACAGGGCGCTCTTGACCAGCGAATGGCCGAGCATGTGCAGCAGCCCCGCCATCGCCGCCGGCCCGCCCAGCCCGAAGGCGAAGGCGGCGAGGCCCATATGCTCGATGCTGCTCCAGGCGAAGAGGCGCCGCGCATCCCGCCGCCGCCACAGCGCGAAGGCGGCCAGCAGCAGCGAGGCGAGGCCCATCGCCACCATCAGCGCGCCGGGCGGCAGCGGCCCGGGGTTCAGCGCCACGATGGCCTTGGCGCGCAGGATGGCGTGCAACGCCGCGTTCAGCAGCAGGCCGGAGAGCACGGCGGAGATCGCCATCGGCCCCTCGGCATGGGCATCGGGCAGCCAGGAATGCAGCGGCACCAGCCCCGCCTTGGTGCCGTAGCCCACCAGCAGGAAGACGAAGGCGAGCGTCATCAGCGCCGGATCGGCCTCCCGCGCCACGCGGCCGAGGGCGGCAATGGAGAGGGAGGCGGCACCACCCCCGGTGAGCGGCTGCGCCGCCAGCGCCAGCACGATGGTGCCGAACAGCGCCAGCCCGATGCCGACGCCGCACAGCATCAGGAACTTCCAGGCCGCCTCGATGGCGGCGGGGGTGCGGTGCAGCGCCACCATCAGCACGCTGGCCAGCGTGGCCAGCTCGATCGCCACCCACATCAGGCCGAGATTGTCGGCCAGCAGCGCCAGGTGGTTGGCGCCGAGGAAAAGCTGGAAGGCGGCGTGGTAGGCCCGCCCGGCGCGCGGGCCGAAGCCCTCCGCCGGCAGGGTGGCGGCCGAGAACACCGCCGTGGTGAGGCCGACCAGCCCCGAGAGCAGCAGCAGCGGCAGGTTCAGCGCGTCGAGATGCAGCAGCCCCTCGACCTCGCGCGGCAGGGCGAGCAGCGCCAGCGCCAGCAGGAAGCCGCCGGCCGAGAAGCCGATATTGGCCAGCGCCGCCACGGGCTGGCGGGGGATCGCGGCCAGCACCACCGCGCCCAGGAAGGGCAGCAGCACCAGGAGGGCGGGGTGCATCATGCGCCCTCCCCCTCCCGCTCGCCGCGATGCGCGTGCAGGGCGGAGACGTCGAGGCTGGCGAGGCTCTCGCGCAGGCGGAAGACGAAGAAGCCGGCAACGGCGGCCAGCATCAGCACCAGCGCGGCGGTGGACAGCTCCAGCACCAGCGGCATGCCCCGCACGCCGGAGGCGGCCAGCACCAGCCCGTTCTCCAGGCTGAGCAGCCCCACCAGCTGGCTGATGGCGTTGTGCCGCGTGATCATCATCAGCATGCCGAGCAGCACCACGGAAAGGGCCAGCGCCAGATCCTCCCGCGCCTGAAGGCCGGCGCCGGCGGTGGCCGGCAGCACCACCATCAGCGCCAGCGCCACCAGTGCGACGCCCGCCACCATGCTGGCGCCGATGCCGAGCGCCGGCTCCACCGCGCGCTGCACCGCGAGATGGCGGACAAGGCGGCGCAGCGCCAGCGGCAGCAGCACCGCCTGCGCCACCGCCGCCAGCAGCGCGGTGAGGTAGAGGCCCGGCGCCCCCTGCGCCCAGCCCTGCCACGCCACGGCCAGCGCCAGCAGCGCCCCCTGCGCGGCGAAGGCGGCGATGACGCCGGAAAGGCGCCGCTGGTAGAGCAGCACGAAGGAGAACAGCAGCACGCCGCCGCCCAGCAGGTGCGCCATGTCGTAGGAAAGCTGGCCGAAGCCCATGCCGCGCGCCCTTCAGGCCAGGCCGGTGGAGAGGAACAGGAGCACCACCCCGAGCAGCGCCAGCAGCAGCGCCGCGCCGAGGAACTCCGGCACGCGGAAGACGCGCATCTTGGCGATCGCCGTCTCGAACACCGCCAGCGCCACCGCCAGCAGGCCGAGCTTCAGCGCCCAGGCGGCGAGGCCCAGCAGCCAGCCGAGCGGCCCGGCCTCGGCCGGCGCCGTGCCGAAGGGCAGGAACACCGCCGCCAGCAGCGCCAGCCACAGGGCGAGGCGCAGCGCCCCCTGCATCTCCCACAGGGCGAGGTGGCGGCCGGAGGCCTCCAGCAGCATCGCCTCGTGCACCATGGTGAGTTCGAGGTGGGTGGCGGGGTTGTCCACCGGCAGGCGGCCATTCTCGGCCAGAGCCACGGCGAGCAGCGCCAGCAGCGCCAGGCCCAGCGAGACACGCAGCCCCACCGCCCCCTCCTGCAGCACGGCGCCGATGCCATCGAGGCTGGTGGTGCCGGCCAGCATGGCGAGCACCATCACCGCCAGCACGAAGGCCGGCTCGGCGAGACTGGCGAAACTCATCTCGCGCGCGGCGCCGAGGCCGCCGAAGGCGGTGCCGGCATCCATCCCCGCCAGGGCCAGGGCGAAGCGCGAGACCGCCAGCAGGCCGCCGATCAGGATCAGGTCGCCCATCGGCGCCAGCGCCATGCCGCGGGCGAAGCCGGGCACCATCAGCGCCGCCGCCAGCGTCGCCGCCAGCGCCACATAGGGCGCGGCGGCGGTGACGGGGGAGGCGCCCTCGGCCAGCACCGGCTGCTTGCGCAGCAGCTTCCGCAGGTCCCGCCAGGGCTGGAAGGGGTGCGCGCCGCGCCGGCCGAGCAGCCGCGCCTTGAGCCAGCGCACCACCCCCACCAGCAGCGGCGCCAGGGCCAGCAGCAGCGCCGCGTGCAGCAATTGCGTGACGATGGCGGGGAACAGCATCAGCGCGCCCCCCCGCCCGGCAGCAGCGCCAGCAGCAGGAGCAGCAGCACCAGCGTGCCGAAGCCCAGCATCAGCAATCGCCGCAGGCTGAGGTCCCGCAGCCGCTCCGCCGCCACCGAGAGCCGCTCGCGCAGGGCCACCAGGGGGGCGAGCAGGCGTCCCGGCAGCGGGTCGTGGAAGCCGCTCTCCAGCCGGGCGGGGGCGGTGTCGCCGGGGGGCGGCCTGTGCACCGCCTCATGCGCCGCCAGCAGGCGGCCGCCCAGCATCCGCCGCAGCGGCTGGGCGAAGCCATCGGCGCCGGGCTGGGTGGCGGGGTCGCCGAAGGGTAGGTGCGGCGGCGGCGCCTGGAAGCCGCCATCCCAGGCCGGGCCGCGCCGCGCGGGCTGCGGCGAGAGGCGCCGGCAGAGCCACACCAGCCCCGCCCCCAGCAGGCCGAGCAGCACCGCCAGCGGCAGCGGCGCGTAGTCCGCACCCTGCACCGAGGGGCTGACCGAGAGCGGCGCCGCCTCCGGCAGGCCGGGATGGCCGCTGAGCGCGCCGATGGCCCCCGCCCCCAGCATCAGCAGCGGCCCGGGCAGCAGGCCGATCAGCACCGCCAGCCCGGCGAGGCCGGCCAGGGCGGCGCGCACCAGCGGCGGCGCATCCTGCGCGCCGAGGGTGCGGGGGCCGCGCGGGCGGCCGAGGAAGGCCAGCCCCCAGAAGCGCAGCATGGCCGCCGCGCCCAGCGCCGCCGCCAGCGCGGCGAGCGCGGTGCAGGCGGCCACCAGCACCTGGAAGCCCAGCTCCCCCACCCGCCAGGCGCCGAGCAGCGCCTGCAGCAGCAGCCACTCCCCCGCGAAGCCGGAGAGCGGCGGCAGCGCCGCGGCGGCAGCGGCGCCGACCAGCGCGCAGAGCGCCACCGCCGGCATGGCGTGGACCAGGGCGCCCAGGCTGTCGAGCCGGCGGGAGCCGGCGGCGTGCTGCACCTCGGCCGCCACCAGGAAGAGGAGGGTCTTGAACAGGCCATGCGCCAGGGCGTGCAGCAGCGCCGCCGCCGCCGCCAGCGCCGCCAGCGGACCGAGATCGGCCGCGCGCAGCGTGGCGGCGAGGCCGAGCCCCAGCGTGACCAGCCCGACATGCTCGATGGTGGAGCAGGCCAGCAGGACCTTGGTGTCCCGCTCCTGCCCGGCGCGCAGCGCGCCCAGCACGGCGGAGGCGGCGCCCATCACCATCAGCGGCACGCCCCACCAGAGCGGTTGGCCGAGCCCGCCGAGATCGAGCAGCAGCCGCGCCATGACATAGAGCGCCACCTTGGTCATCACGCCCGAGAGCAGCGCCGAGACCGGCCCCGGCGCCACCGGGTGGGCCAGCGGCAGCCAGCCATGCAGCGGCACCAGCCCCGCCTTGGCCCCCGCCCCGGCCAGCACCAGCGCCAGCACCGCCACCGCCGCCCAGCCCTGCGGCGGCGCGGCGCGCAGCCCGGCGAAGGAGAGGTCGCCCGCCAGCCCGCCCATCAGCCCCACCGCCGGCACCAGGCAGGCGGCGGCGAACAGCGCGAAGCCCAGGTATTGCCGCGCCGCCGCGCGCGCCTCCGCATCGGCCGGGCTGGAGGCCACCAGCGCCCAGGAGGCGAGCGACATCAGCTCGAAGCCCAGCAGCAGGGTGAAGGCGTCGGCCGCCAGCAGGGTCAGCGCCATGCCGGCCAGGAACAGCGGCCAGGGCAGCAGCCGGCGCGGCGGCACCGCCACCTCGCGCTCCAGCGCGAACAGCCCGGCGGCCAGCCCGGCCAGGCCCAGCAGCAGCAGGAACCAGGCCGAGAGCGCGTCCAGCCCCAGGCTCAGCGGCGCCCAGGGCGGGCCGAAGGGCAGCAGCACCGGCGCCATGCCCCCCGTGGCCAGCGCCAGGATGGCGAGCAGCGCGAAGCCCGCCGAGACGGCGGCGCAGCCCCCATGCACCAGCCGGGCGATGGCAATGCCGAAGGGCGCCGGCCAGCGCCCGGCGAAGGCCCCGGCGGCAGCCAGCAGCAGCAGGAGGCAGAGGAGCAGTACGGGCGCCGCGGTCACGGCGCGCGGATGTCAGGACATGTCACGCCGGCAGGATAGGCGCCGCCCCCCGGCGCCGGAAGCGACAAAGCGGTGTGCGCCGCCGCCGCCCGGCGCCGGGGCGGGCGCGGCGGCATCTCAGAGCATCTCCAGCGGCTGCTTGCGGCGGGGCGGCGGGAAGGCGCCGTCCAGCTCGGACAGGTCCTCCGGCGTCAGCACCACCTTCCAGACATCGGCGTTCTCGCGCAGATGCGCCTCCGAGGCGGCCTTGGGGATGCTGATGACGCCCGGCTGGCGCAGCGTCCAGGCCAGTGCCACCTGGGCCGGGCTGATGCCCTGGCGCCGTGCCACCTTCTTCAGCGCCGGGTGGCCCAGCAGGTCGCCGCCCTGCCCCACGGGCGAATAGGCCATCACCGGCATCTTCAGCCGTGCCGCGTAGGGCAGCAGGTCGAACTCCACGCCGCGTGCCTCCAGATTGTAGAGCACCTGGTCCGTGGCGCATTCGGAGAGGGCGGGGCCCAGCTCCTCCAGGTCCGGGACGTCGAGGTTGGAGACGCCCCAGGCCCCGATCTTGCCCTGCTCGACCAGCCGGCGCATCGCCTCCACCGTCTCGGCCAGCGGCACGCCGCCGCGCCAGTGCAGCAGGTAGAGATCGATCCTGTCCGTGCCGAGCCGCTTCAGACTGCGCTCGCAGGCCTGCGGCAGCCGGGCGCGGGAGGCGTTCTGCGGGTAGGCCTTGCTGACCAGGAACACCTCCTGCCGCCGGCCGGCGATGGCCTCGGCCACCACCTCCTCGGCGCCGCCCTCGGCATACATCTCGGCGGTGTCGACCAGCGTCAGGCCGAGGTCGAGGCCGAGGCGCAGCACCCGCGCCTCCGCCGCGCGGTCGGCGCCGCGCTCGCCCAGGCGCCAGGTGCCCTGGCCGAGCACGGGAATGCTGCGGCCATCCGGCAGGGTGATCGTATTCATGGCAAGCTCCTCTCTGCATCCCTATGTTGCGCGACATGCGCCCCATCGCCATCCTCCCCCCGCTCGCCCTGCTGCTGGCCGGCCTCGGGCCGCTCGCCGCCGCGCCCGCCCGCGCCGCCACGGACAGCTACGGTCCCTGGATCCTGGCCTGCGCGGCGGACCCGATGACCGACCGCGCCACCTGCCGCATGACCCACAACCAGCCCGTGGAGCCGGCCACCGAGAGCCAGGGCGCCCTGGCGCTGGAGGTGGCGCCGCGGCGCGGCCGGCTGGTGCCGGTGGTGACGGCGCGCGAGCTGGGGCTGGAGAGCGCCACACGCGGCCTGCTGGCGCTGACCGGCACGGTGCAGCTCCGCTTCCCGCCCAATGCCCTGTTCGAGATGCCCTGCGGGCTGGAAGGGCGTTCCGTGGTCTGCGCCCCGCGCCCGGAGGATGCAGCCCGCGCCGCCACCGAGCTGGCCGCGGCGGACCGCGTGCTGGTGCGGGTGCTGGGGCTGGGCAGCGCCACGGCAGAGAGCGAGCCGCGCGAGCTGCCGCTCTCCGAGACCCCGGCGGCGCTGGCCGCCTTCCGCGCCCAGGCTCCGGCCGAGCAGGCCGAGGAGCCGCCGCCGCCCTTCAACCTGCGGGACATGCTGCAGCGGCTGCAGCGCTTCTTCGCGCCGAACTAGCGGACCTGCCCGCACCCGGGCGGCGCCTCAGCGGCGGGCAGGCGCCATGTCGGCCGGGGGCGGCGTGTGGCCGCGCCGGATGGCGCCTCGGCCTGGGTGGCCGCCCGGGGCGGCGTGGCGGGGGCCTCCGCGCCGGCCTGGCGCAGGAAGAGCCGCCGCGAGAGGAAGCCCGGCAGGCGCCGGCCGCTGGAACCCATGATCATCGTCGCCCTCCATCCCCGCCGGGCTCCATCTGCCCGGCGAAGGAATGAACGGACAGAGCGGCGGCCGGGTTGCCCGGCGGGCGGCGCTCAGCCGGCGTTGGGCGCCCGGCGCTGGCCGAAGCGCGCCTCCTCGGCCTTGTAGAAATACTGGCTGGCCACCCGCCACCCCTTCAGCGGCCGCAGGGGCGGAATGCAGGTGAGCAGCATGAAGGAGGGCTGGCGCTGGTGCCGGGCGGCGCCTTCGGCGAGGGCGGGCGCGGGCTGCGCATCGCCCTCGGCGCGGCGCCGGACCGGGCACCGCTGGAGGAGAGGCTGCGCGCCCTGGCGGCGCTGCTGGCGCAGGGGCCGGGCGGGATGGCGGCCGTCGTCTGAGGCGGCGCCTTCAGCGCCCCAGCCAGGCGCGCAGCCGCCCCGGCGCCTCGGCCATGGCATCCTCGGCGCCGCAATAGGAGAAGCGCAGGAAGCGGCCGCCGCGCGCCGGGTCGAAATCCACCCCCGGCGTGGCGGCGATGCCGGCCTCGGCCAGCATGCGGGCGGCGAAGGCCACGCTGTCATTGGTCAGGTGGCCGATATCGGCCCAGAGGTAGAAGGCGCCGTCCGCCGCCGCCAGCCGGTCGAACCCCGCCGCCGGCAGTCCGGCCAGCAGCCGGTCGCGGTTGCGGGCATAGGCGGCCTTGTTGCCCTCGAGCTCCTCCACCCCCTCGAAGGCGGCCTCCGCCGCCACCTGCGCCACATGCGGGGCACTGATGAACATGTTCTGCGCCAGGCACTCGACGGGGCGGATCAGGTCCTCGGGCAGCACCATCCAGCCGATGCGCCAGCCGGTCATCGAGAAGTACTTGGAGAAGCTGTTGATCACCACGGCGCTGTCGCTCAGCGCGGCGGCGGTGGTCTCGGCCATGCCGTAGGAGAGGCCGTGGTAGATCTCGTCCGAGATCAGCCGCACGCCGTTCTCGTGGCACCAGCGGGCGATGGCGCCAAGCTCCTCCGCCGAGAGCATGGTGCCCGCCGGGTTGCAGGGCGAGGCGACGATCAGCCCCTCGGGCCGCGGGTCCAGCGCCTCCAGCATGGCGATGCTGGGCTGGAAGCGGGTGGAGGCGTCGCAGGGCAGCAGCTGCGGCACCATGCCGAGGGCAGTGAGGATGTTGGCGTAGGGCGGGTAGAAGGGGGCGGCCATCGCCACCCTGTCGCCCGGGTCGAAGGCGGCGAGGAAGGCCAGCGGGAAGGCGCCCGAGGCCCCCACCGTCACCGCCACGCGGCCGGGCGCCACGGTGACCTCGTACTTGTCCTCGTAGTGCCGGGCGATGCGCTCGCGCAGGCTGCGCAGGCCAAAGGCCTCCGTGTAGCCCATCGGCGCGCCGGCCGAGAGGGCGCGCTGGGCCGCCACGACCGCGATGCGCGGGGCGCCGGTGGAGGGCTGCCCCACCTCCATGCGCAGCACCCCCGGCGCGCCCGGCGGCAGCGCGGCCGCGCGCGCATTGGCGGCGGCGATGACGTCCATCACCAGGAAGGGCGGCGCTTCCGCCCCGCGGCCCGTCTTCAACATTCCGTCTTCAACATCTGTCTCGATACTCCTGGCGCCGTCACCCCGGCGGGAGGGTGCCCGGGGAGGGCGGCACCCTCCCCGGCCTGGGCCTCAGAGCCCGCCGCCGATGGCCAGCCCCGCCCCGCGCGGGTCGGTGGCGGCGGCGCACTGGGCGGAATTGCCCGGCAGGTAGGCCGGGCAGCCGATGGCATTGGCCCGCCCCGGCTCCGGCACCCCGGCCACGGCGGCGTCGATGCCGGTGCGGTTCAGCAGGTGGCGGGCCGCCGGCAGCGCCAGCGCGATCGGCGCCGCCGCCTGCCCGGTGCCGGTGCCGGCGTAGCGGAAGGCGCGGAGATTGGCGTTGTGCGCCAGGGCGGCCGCCAGCAGCGGCGGCTCGACGCGCCCGACGCCGGGGGCGGCGGCCAGCAGGAAGCCCATCTGCGGCACCACGCGGCCGGTGCCGAACAGGTTGTTCAGCGTGAACACGCAGGAGACGGCGTTGCCGTCGCGGTCCAGCGTCATCAGCCCGGCCGAGGCCGGCAGCACCGGCGCGGCGCCGGGGAAGGCCGGCGGGCGCGCGAGCAGCGCGGCGGGGTCGGCCCCGCCCTGGCGCCAGGCATGGGAGACGGCGAGGCCGCGCTGCGAGGCGGCGTCCACCCCCTCGCCCGCCTGCAGCGCCTGGAAGGCGGCGGCGGCGGCCAGCCCGCCATCGGCCGGCGCCGGCAGGAAGGAGAGGATGTCGCTGCCCACGCTCACCTGCAGCGGCGCGGTGACGCTGGGCAGGGCCGGGCGGAGCTGCTCCACGGTCAGCGGGCCGCCGATGCCGGGGCTCGCCGCCTCCAGCCGGCGGGCCAGGGCGCCCTGGTGCAGGTCGCCCACGCCGGAGACGCGCAGCGCGCCCAGCGTGGCGCCGAGATCGGCCTGGGTCATCCGCTCGCCCTCGGCCAGCGGCCGGCCGGCGGCGTCGGCGTAGAGGGCGCGGGCGCGCGGATCGGCGAAGAGCGGGCCGGAGACGGCGGCGAGGTCCTGCGCGAAGGCGCGCGAGACGGTGGCGCCGAAGCGGGCGAGCTGCTCGGCCGGCGCCATCAATTCCTCGAAAGGCCGGCGCGGGTTGCGGGTGTGCAGGGCGAACAGGCCGCGCGCCAGCATCGGCACCGCGGCCGGGCGGTCGCCGCCGGCGGCGGTGCCGGCGGGCGGCAGGAACAGCAGCGCCTCGGTGGTGTTGCGGCTGTGGGTGTAGACGAGGCAGGCGCCGCCGGCGCCGAGCCCGGTGCGCGAGGGCAGCGTGACGGCCATGGCGAAGCCCGCCGCCACCGCCGCATCCGCCGCCGTGCCGCCGACCGAGAGCACCTCGCGCGCCACCAGCGCGGCGCGCGGCTCATCGGCCACCGCGCCGCCGAGGAAGCCGCTGACATAGCCGGGCTGGCCGGGGGCCGGTCCGCCGCCGGTCAGGCCGCTCACCGCGTTGCTCACGGTGCCGCAGCCGGCCAGCGCCAGCAGGCCCAGGGCCGCCAGCGTGGCGGGGGCGCCCCGGCGGGGCTGCGGTGCTGGCCGCTCCCGGTCGGCTCGGGCTAGAATGGCCGGCATGGGAAAGCTGCTGGCCCCGTTCCGCGCGCTGCTGCTCATGCTGGCGTTCTTCACTCCGGTGCTGGTTCCCGGGGCCGCTGCGGCCCAGGGCGGAAGAGAGGGCGGGCGGGGCGTGGTGGTGATCCGCGACGCCGAGACCGAACGCATGGTCCGCGGCTTCGCCAACCCCCTGTTCCGCGCCGCCGGGATCGACCCTGGCCGGGTGGACATCACCCTCATCCAGAACCGCGCCATAAACGCCTTCGTCACCACCGGCAACCGCATGTTCATCCACACGGGGCTCATCCTGCAGGCCGGGTCGGCCGCCGAGCTGGCCGGGGTGCTGGCGCACGAGACCGGCCACATCGCCGGCGGGCACCTCGCGCGGCTGCCGGAGGAGATGCGGATGGCGACGATCCGCTCCGTCGCCGCCATGCTGCTCGGCGCCGGGGCGGCGGTGGCCACCGGCCAGGGCGGCGCCTTCGGTGCCATCGCCCTGGGCGGGCAGAGCAGCGCCCTGGGCGGGCTCTTCGCCTTCACCCGCGGGCAGGAGCAGGCGGCCGACCAGGCCGGGCTGCACTACCTGGAGACGGTGGGCTGGTCCGCCGCGGGGCTGAAGCGCCTGCTGGAGCGGCTGCTGGACCAGGAGCTGCTCGCCGTCGGCCGGCAGGACCCGTATTTCCGCACCCACCCGCTCTCGCAGGACCGGCTGGAATTCGTGCGCGAGCAGATGCGCCGCAGCCGCAGCACCCCGGCGCTGATGCCGGCGGCGCTGGAGGGTGCCTTCGCCATGGCGAAGGCCAAGCTGCACGGCTTCCTCGACCCGCCGCAACGGGTGCTGCGGCAATACCCGGCGGAGGATTCGGGCGCGCCGGCGCGCTATGCCCGCGCCATCATGGCGTTCCGCGCGGGCCGCATCGCCGAGGCCGTGGCCGGGCTGGAGTCGCTGCTGGCCGCGCAGCCGGGCAATCCCTGGCTGCACGAGATGAAGGGGCAGGTGCTGTTCGAGGGCCACCGCGCCGCCGAGGCGCTGCCCGCCTACGCCGCCGCCGCCCGCCTCGCCCCCGCCGAGCCGCTGATCCGCACCGCCCATGCGCGGGTGATGATCGAGCTCGGCGACCCGGCCCTGCTGCCGCCCGCCGTGGCCGAGCTGGAGGCGAGTTTGGCGCTCGACCGCGACTCCGCCTTCACCTGGCGGCAGCTCGGCATCGCCCGCGGCCGGCTCGGCCAGATGCCGCTGGCCGACCTGGCCCTGGCGGAGGAGGCGATGCTGGAGGAGGATTTCCCCGCCGCCCGCTTCCTGGCCCGCCGCGCCGAGGAGGCGCTGCCCCCCAGCCCCGCCCGGCTGCGCGCCGCCGACCTGCGCAACGCCGCGCGGCGCGACAACCTGACCCCCGAGCAGCGCGCCGCCGAGCGCGAGAACGAACGACGGAGACGATAAGCCGCGTGACCCTGACGACCCGCCTCGCCCCCCGCCTCTCTCCCCGCCTCCTGGCCCTGGCCCTGTTGCCGGTCCTCATGGCGCCGCCCGCCCTGGCGCAGCCCCTCACCCCCGAGCAGCGCGGCGAGGTGGTGGAGATCCTGCGCGAGGCGCTGAAGCGCGACCCCTCCATCCTGCGCGACGCCTTCGGGGCGCTGGAGCAGGCCGAGCAGCAGGACCGCGCCGGCGCCCAGCGCGAGGCCATCCGCGCCGAGGCCGCCGCCCTGCTGCGAGACCCGGCGGACCCGGTGAAGGGCAACCCGCAGGGCGACCTCACCATCGTCGAGTTCTTCGACGCGCGCTGCGGCTACTGCAAGGCGCTGCACCCGACGATACAGGCCCTGCTGGCCGAGGACCGGCAGCTTCGCGTGGTGATGAAGGACCTGCCGATCCTCGGCCCGGCCAGCGTGGTGGCCAGCCGCGCCCTGCTGGCGGCGCAGCGCCAGGGCAAGTACGCCGCGCTGCAGGACGCGCTGATGCGGCTGCGCGGCGAGCCCACCGAGGCGGCGCTGAAGGCGGAGGCCGAGAAGCTGGGCCTGGACTGGCCCCGGCTGAAGCGCGACATGGAGGACCCCGCCATCCAGGCGCGGCTGCAGCGCAACGTGGCGCTGGCGCAGGCGCTCTCGATCCAGGGCACGCCGGCGCTGGTGATCGGCGATACGCTGGTGCCCGGCGCGGTGGACCTGCCGACGCTGCGCCAGCTGGTCGGCCAGGCGCGGCGGGAGGCCCGCCCCGGCTAGGGCGGCTCCCGGCCGGGCCGCCTCGCCGCAAGCGCCACGCCCCCGCCCGGTTGCCCATCCCGCACCTGCGTATAGAGTGCGTGCGGGAGACAGATTCAGGGGGACGAGGGTGCAAGCATCCATGCAGGCGCCGGGGCCGTGCCCTGGTTGGGAGGTCGCGCCGCCTGCCCCGCGGGGTGCCGCAGGGTGAGCGGCAGCGCGGACCGGCCCTTCCTGCCGCACTTCCCGGTGGAGCTGCCGGTCCCGGATCTGCGCCCCTGGCTGGCGGGCAACCTGCTGCCGGGGGTGTGGAGCTTCACCGCCGCCGAGCCCGGCCCGCATGTGGCGCTGGTCAGCCTGATCCACGGCAACGAGATCGCCGGCGCGCTGCTGCTGTCGCGCTGGCTGGCACGGGGGCTGCGGCCGGCGCGCGGGCGGCTCACCTTCGTCTTCGCCAACCTGCGCGCCTTCGCCCGCTTCGACCCCGCCGACCCCACCCTCAGCCGCTACATCGACGAGGACATGAACCGCGTCTGGTGCGGCCGCGTGCTGAACGGCCCGCGCCAGAGCGCCGAGCTGCAGCGCGCGCGGGAGCTGCTGCCACTGGTGGAGAGCGTCGATGTGCTGCTGGACCTGCACAGCATGCTCTGGCCTTCCGACCCGCTGATCCTCTGCGGCACCACGCCGCGCGGGCAGGTGCTGGGCCGGCGGCTCGGCGTGCCGCCGCTGGTGGTGGCCGACCAGGGCCACAACACCGGCCTGCGGCTGATCGACCACAGCGGCTTCAGCACGCCGGAGGGGCAGCGCACCGCCCTGCTGGTGGAAGGCGGCCAGCACTGGGAGGCGGCGACGCTGGCCACGCTGGAGGGCTGCGCCACCGCCCTGCTGCGCGAGACCGGCACGCTGGACCTGCCCCCCGCCCCGTCCGCCGCCCCGCCCCGCCTGGCGCGGGTGACGCGCACGGTCGTCGCCGGCACGCACAATTTCAGCTTCGTCGCGCCGTTCCGGGGCGGCGCCGTCATCCCCCACCGCAACACGCTGCTGGCGCTGGATGGCGAGACCGAGATCCGCACGCCGCATGATGACTGCCTGCTGGTGATGCCAAGCCCGCGCACCATGCGCGGCCACACCGCCGTGCGCCTGGCGCGCTTCCTCGGCCCAGACGAGGCCTGAAAGCCCCGCAAAGACCGGCACGCCGGACATCTGGCAAGCCGGTCATCGGATGAGTGGGGATTGCAGACAGTGAACAGCCCGTGCCACCCTGCCGGCCCGCTGGCAGGCCCCGCCCGCCCGCCCAAAGAGACACACCCCACCGGAGGACTTCCAGGATGGCCATTGGCCTGCGCATCGCCGAGCAGTTCACCCGCGTCGCGCCCGCGCTGATCGACCGGGCGGCGAAGCTGCCCGTCGCCAATATCGGCGATGTCATGAACCGGATGCAGGCCATGCGCGGCGGCTTCAAGGCCTATGGCGGGCGCCGCGCCCTGGTCGGCCCGGCGCTGACCGTGCGCGTCCGCCCCGGCGACAACCTGCTGCTGCACCGCGCCATCGACCTCGCCCAGCCGGGCGATGTCATCGTCTGCGACGGCGGCGGCGACCTCTCCATCGCCGTGGCCGGCGACCTGATGGCCAGCCACGCCGTCAGCCGCCGCGTCGGCGCGCTGGTGGTCGATGGCGCGGTGCGCGACATCAAGGAGCTGGCGCAGCTCGACCTCGGCGTCTGGGCGCTCGGCGCCACGCCGGCGGGGCCGCACAAGGAAGGGCCGGGCGAGATCGGCTACCCCATCGCCTGCGGCGGGCTGGTGGTCGCCCCCGGCGACCTGATCGCGGCCGACGAGGATGGCGTCGTCGTCGTGCCCCGCGAGGCGGCGGAGGCGGTGATCACGGCGGCCGAGGGCCATGCGGCGAAGGAGGCCGCCACCACCGCCGCCATCCGCGGCGCCGGCTGGGACCGCGCCTGGGTGGAGCAGACCCTGGCCGCCAAGGGCTTCGCCATCACGCGCTGAGGACGGGGAGCATGGCCACGCCCGTGGCGCAGGTGCCGGCGGAGCGCGTCCACCGGCAGATCCTGAACATCCTGCTGGCATGGGGCATGGACCCTGTGCTGGCCGCCACCACGGCCGAGGCCATGGTGGAGACCGACCTCATGGGCATCGACTCGCACGGCCTGTCGATGCTGATGATGTACGAGACCATGCGCAACGCCGGGCAGCTCGACCTCGCGGCGCGGCCGCGCGTGGTGCGGCGCAACGCCGCCACCGCGCTGGTCGATGGCGGCGCCGGGCTCGGCCATCCCGTCGCCGTCATGGCGATGGAGCTGGCCGTGGAGCAGGCGCGGGCGGGCGGCATCGGCGCGGTGGGGGTGTTCAACTCGCACCATTTCGGCGCCGCCGGCTACTACGCGCGGCTGGCGGCGAAGCGCGGCGTCATCGGCCTGGTGATGACCACGGCGCGCAGCGTGCTGGTGGTGCCCACGCGCGGCGCGCAGCCGATGCTCGGCACCAACCCCATCGCCCTCGCCGCGCCGGCCGATGGCCGGCCGGCCTTCGTGCTGGACATGTCGAGCAGCACGGTGGCCGGCAACAAGGTCAAGGTCTACGACCTCAACGGCAAGCCGATGCCGGAAGGCTGGGTGGTGGATGGCGAGGGCCGCCCCGTCACCGACGCCGCCGAGGGCATGGCCTATCTCTTCAGGCGGGCCGAGGGCGGCCTGACCCCGCTCGGCGGCGACGAGGCCACCGGCGGCCACAAGGGCTATGGCCTGGGGCTGATGGTGCAGATCCTGGCCGGCACGCTGACCGGCGGCGCCCTCTCCGTGCTGCGCAACCGCACAGCGAAGCCGGGGGAGCCGGACAATATCGGCCATTTCTTCCTGGCCATCGACCCCGCCGCCTTTCGCCCGCCGGAGGAATTCGAGGCCGATCTCGGCACGCTGCTGGAGACGATGCGGGCGACGCCCCCTGCCCTCTCGGGCCGCCCCGTGCTGATCCCCGGCGAGCCGGAGGATGCCGAGCACGCCGCCCGCGGCGCCGCCGGCATCCCCGTGCCGGAGACGCTGGACCGCCATGTGCGGGAGATCTGCGCCCGCTGCGGCGCCGGTTACGTGCTGGCCTGACACTGCCGGGGCGCGGCACCGCCGCCGCGCCCCGCTGCGGACCGTGAAGACACGGCCGCCCTGCGCAAGAACCACCGGGAGAATGTCCACATGTCCAGGATGCCTCGCCGCGCCCTGATGGCCGGCCTGCTCGCCGCCCCCGCCCTGCTGCGCCCCCGCGCCGCCGCCGCCCAGGCCTCCGGCTGGCAGCCCACGCGCCCCGTGCAGCTCATCGCCGGCTTCGCGCCCGGCGGCGGCAGCGACATCATCGCCCGCACCATCGCCGAGGCCTGCGCGCCGCTCTACCCGCAGCCGCTGGTGGTGGTGAACCGCCCCGGCGCCGGCGGCGCGCTCGCCGCCGATTTCGTCGCCCGCGCGGCGCCGGACGGCCACACCCTGCTGCTGGCCGGCGGCAGCGAGAGCACCTCCATCCCCGCCCACCGCGAGGTGCCCTACGACCCCAAGACATCCTTCCGCGCCGTCATCCGCCTGACGCGCAACGGGCATTTCATCTGCGTGCGCGGCAAGGGCGGCCGCTTCTCCGACATGCGGCAGGTGATGGCGGCGGCCAAGGCGGAGCCGGGGCGCATCACCCATGGCTCGGCCGGCGCCGGCACCCTCTCCCACTCGCTGTTCCTGCTGCTGGAGCGGCGCGCGGCGGTGGAGTTCCTGCACGTGCCCTATACCGGCGGCGGCCCGGTGGCGCAGGCCCTGCTCTCGGGCGAGATCGACCTCGGCGTGCAGGCGTCCGACGAGCTGGGCGGGCTCGCCGCCTCGGGCGACATCGTGCCGATCGCCCTCGCCTCCGCCGAGCGCTCCCCCGCCTGGCCCGATGTGCCGACGCTGCGCGAGCTGGGCTGGGACGTGCGGGCCGACAACCAGAAGGGCTGGATCGGCCCCGCCGGGCTGACCGACGCCATGGCGGCCTACCACCACGACCGCTTCCGCGAGGGCATGAAGGCGCCCGCCTGGATCCGCTTCATGGAGCGCATCCGCGAGGCGGACGGCTATGCCAGCGGCCCCGACTTCCAGCGCGCCATGGACACGCTGCTGGACGACATCCGCGGCGCGCTGCGCCGAAGCTGAGCAAGGAGAACGCGCGAATGACCCCGATCACCCCGCCCGCCCCGGTCGCCTTCATCGGGCTCGGCGTCATGGGGGCGGCGATGGCCACCAACCTGCGCCGCGCCGGCTTCGCCCTCACGGTGCACACCCGCAGCCGCGCCAAGGCGGCCACGCTGGAGGCGCAGGGCGCGGCCTGGGCGGAGAGTGCCGCCGGGGCGGCGCGCGGCGCCGCCTGCGTGGGCCTCTGCGTGCCCGACACGCCGGATGTGGAGGCCGTGCTGTTCGGCCCCGGCGGCGTGGCGGAGGGCATCGCCCCCGGCGCGGTGGTGATCGACTTCTCCTCGATCGCCGCCGCCCCCGCCGCCGGCTTTGCCGCGCGGCTGCTGGCCGAGCGCGGCGCGCACCTGCTGGACAGCCCGGTCTCCGGCGGCCCCGCCGGGGCGCGGGACGGCACCCTCACCTGCATGGTGGGCGGCGACCGCGCGGCCTTCGACGCCGCCGCCGCCGTGTTCGGCGCGGTGGGGCGCAGCGCCACGCATCTCGGCCCGGCCGGTGCCGGGCAGGTGTGCAAGTCGGCCAACCAGCTCATCATCACCGCCACCATGCAGGCGGTGTTCGAGGCGCTGGCGCTGGGCCGCAAGGCGGGGCTGGACCCGGAGGCGATGCGCCAGGCGCTGCTCGGCGGCTCCGCCCGTTCGGCGGTGCTGGAGGCGCATGCCAAGCGCTACCTCGATGGCGCGCTGCAGCCCGGCTTCCGCGCAGAGCTGATGCGCAAGGACATGCGCCTGGCGATCGGCGCCGCGCGGGACCACGGGGTGTTCGCGCCTTCCACCGCGCTGGCCGCGCAGATGATGGAGGCGCTGGTCAACAGCGGGCGGGGGGGCATGGATTCGGCGGCGCTGGGGGAGCTGGTGGCCGAGCTTTCCGGCGTGGCCAAGCCTGACTGACAAAAGAAAGAAAAGGGGTTCCAGGGGAGAATTCCTTCTCCCCTGGCCTTTCGTTCAGCGCGGCTCGCCCTGCACCGGCACGTAGCCCAGCTCGGTGATGAAGGTGGTGATCTCGCCCGTGGCGGCCTCCACCTCCGCGAGGTCGGTGCCCTTGGCCACCAGCGCCACGCCGTTCCCCTCCGGGCGGTAATACGGGTAGGAGCCGATATCGAGCTGGGGGTAGCGCGCCTGGATGGCGCCTAGCCCCTCGGCGATGGTGCCCTCCAGCATGCCGGCGGCGTGCACCGCGCGCGACTGCACCGGCACGCCGCCGGCCAGCTTCGGCGTCAGCCCCTCGAACATCGCCTGCATGATGCGCGGCACGCCCGCCATCACATGCACATTGCCGATGATGAAGCCGGGCGCGACGGAGACCGGGTTGTCGATCAGCGCGGCGCCGCGCGGCATGGTGGCCATGCGCTGGCGCGCGGCGTTGAACTCGGCCGGCGGGTCCTGGCGCGCGTAATGCGCGGCCAGCCGTGCCCATGCCTCCGGGTGCGGCTCCCACGGCACGCCGAAGGCGGCGGCGATGCATTCGGCGGTGATGTCGTCATGCGTCGGGCCGATGCCGCCCGTGGTGAAGACATAGGTGAACTTCGCCCGCACCTCGTTCACCGTGCCGATGACCGTCTCCGGCACGTCGGGGATGACGCGCACCTCGCGCAGCGGGATGCCGATCTCGCCGAGCTTCGTGGCGATGAACTTCAGGTTGGCATCCTGGGTGCGGCCCGAGAGCACCTCGTTGCCGATGATGAGCAGGCAGGCGGTGGGGTTGGTCATGTGCGAGTCCCAAGGGCGGCGTCGGGGGGGGAGTCTACCCCCCGCCCGCCTCACAGGAAATCGCGCAACAGCGCGACCAGCGGCCTGTCGGCCGGCGGCATGGCGTAGTCGGAGAGCTTCTGCGGCTTCACCCAGGCCAGCGCCTGCCCCTCCCGCGCGGTGACCGTGCCTTCCCAGCGGCGGCAGAGGTAGAGCGGCATCAGCAGGTGGAAGCGCCCGGCATCATGGCTGGCGAAGGTGAAGGGCGCGAGGCAGGCGGCGGAGACGTCGATATCCAGCTCCTCCTTCAGCTCGCGGATCAGCGCCTGCTCCGGCGTCTCGCCGGGGTCCAGCTTGCCGCCGGGAAACTCCCACAGCCCCGCCATCGGCTTGCCTTCCGGCCGGCGGGCCAGCAGCACGCGGCCATCGGGGTCGACCAGCGCGCAGGCGGCCACCAGCAGCATGGGCTTGGCGTCCGGCGGCGGCGGCTCGGCCACGAAGGGCTCGGGCAGCGGCACGGGGGCGGTCAGGTCCTCCCGCCCGCCCTCGAACAGCGTCACCGGCAGGCGGGCGCCGCGCGCCAGGAACGGCACCTCGCCCTTGCCCGTCTCGCGCAGGCCGATGCGCCGCAGCACGGCGCCGGAGCGGCCATTCTCCTCCAGCGCATGGGCGAAGATGCTGTCCAGGTCGAGATTGGCGAGGCCCCAGCGGGCCAGCCGGCCAGCCGCCTCGGCGGCCACGCCATGGCCCCAGAAGCGGCGCCCGACCCAGTAGCCCAGCTCGGCGCGGCGGGTATCCGGCTCCCGCGTCAGGCCGACGCAGCCGACCAGCACCTCGGTGTCGCCATCCTGGCCGACGATGGCCAGGTGCCAGGCGGAGCCCTCCGCCAGCCGCTTGTGGGTGGAGGCGATCCACTCATCGGCCAGCTCGCGGGAGTAGGGGAAGGGCACGCGGCTGAGCCAGCGCACCACCTCCCAGTCGTTGATCAGGCGGTGCAGCGCCGGGGCATCCTCGGCGCGCAGGGGCCGCAGCGTCAGCCGCTCGGTGCGGAGGGGGGCGAATTCGGGCTCGCTCATGCGGGGAAGTCCAGGCCCCGTGGCGCAGGGCGCCACGGGGCCATGGGATTTAGCGCTTCCACCAGCCGCGCTTCTTCGGCGCATCCGGCACGGCATCCACGAGCACGGGCTGCACCGGTGCGCCGGCTTCCGGCGTGGCGGCCGGCGCCGGCTCCACGGCCGGCGCGGGTTCGGCCACGGCCTCGCTGGCCGGGGCAGCCGCCGGCACTTCCACCGGCATCTCCACCGGCACCGCCTCCACGGTCTCCGGCGTGGCCGCGGCGGCCTTGGCCGGAGCCTTGCGCGTGCGGCGCGGCTTGGCCGGCGCAGCCTCCACCGGCTCTTCCGCCGGCGCGGCTTCCACCGCCTCCGGCGCGGCCGCGGCGGCCTTGGCCGGAGCCTTGCGCGTGCGGCGCGGCTTGGCCGGCGCGGCTTCCGCCTCCACAGGCACCTCCACCGGCGCGGCTTCCACCGCCTCCGGCGCGGCCACGGCGGCCTTGGCCGGCGCCTTGCGCGTGCGGCGCGGCTTGGCCGGCGCAGCCTCCACCGGCGCTTCCACCGCTGCTTCCACAGGAGCCTCGACCACGGGCGCGGGCTCGGTCAGCGGCAGGGGCGCGGGCTCCGGCAGGGCGGCGCTTTCCACGACAGGCTGCGGCGCGGCCTGCATCTCCGGCACCGGCGGTTGCGGCAGCGAGTCGATGGCGGCGACCGGCGCCACCTCCGGCGTCACCGGCGGCAGCGTGCCGGGCTTCGGCGCCAGCGGCTGCTGCGCGGCTTCCTCGGCCGCCGCCATGGCGTCGAAGATGTCGTCCAGCGTGCCGGCGAAGGGGTCGGCGGGCGTCGGGCCGGCATAACGCGGGCGCGGCGGCTCCGTTCCCTCGCCGAAGCGGCGGCGGCCACGGCGGCCGCGGCGACCACGGCGCTGCTCCTCCTCGCTGTCGAAGGCGGCGCCATCGGCCGCCGGCCCCTCGGGCACCGGCGTGGCGGAGGCGGGCGCGGCTTCGGGCACCGCCTCGTCCGGGGTCATGCCCTCGGACTCGGCCTCGGCCTCGTCGCCCTCGCTGTCGCCCTCGCTGTCGTCCGGCCCGGCGAGATCGCCGGCCTGCATCGGCGCGCCATCCTCGCGGCGGCCCCCACGGCGGCGGCGACGGCGGCGGCGGCGGCGGTTCTCGCCATTGCCACGGTCCTCGGCACCGGCCTCGGCGGGCGGAACCTCGGCGCCGGCCGGCACGGCCACGGCCTCATCCTCGGCGGCGGCGGCAGGCATGGGCGCAGGCGCGGCCGTGGCGGCGGGCGCCTCCGGCACGGCCACCGGCGCGGCCTCCTCCACCTCGGGGGCGTAGTCCATGCGCAGCGCGGCGGGGGCGCTGGGCGGCTCGGCCACGGTCTGCGCGCGGGTGCGCTCGATGCGGATGGCCGGCGGCAGCAGCTTGGCGTCCGGCTCGAACAGCACGGCCATGCCGTAGCGCGCCTCGATCTCCGCCAGACGCTCGCGCCGGCGGTTGAGGATGTGCAGGGCCAGTTCCGGCGCGATGGAGACGACGATCTCGGCGGCGCGGCGGCGGGCGCCCTCCTCCTCGATCTGGCGCAGCACCTGCAGTGCGCTGCTCTCCGGCGTGCGGACGATGCCGAGGCCCTGGCAGTGCGGGCAGGTGGCGAAGGAATGCTCGGTGAGGCTGGGGCGCAGCCGCTGGCGGCTCATCTCCAGCAGGCCGAAATGGCTGATGCGGCCGACCTGGATGCGGGCGCGGTCCTGCTTCAGCGCCTCCTTCAGGCGGCGCTCCACCTGCGCGTCGTTGCGCGAGGACTCCATGTCGATGAAGTCGATGACGATGAGGCCGGCCAGGTCGCGCAGGCGCAGCTGGCGCGCCACCTCGTCGGCGGCCTCCAGGTTGGTGCGCAGCGCGGTGTCCTCGATGTGCCGGTCGCGCGTGGCGCGGCCCGAGTTCACGTCGATGGCGACCAGCGCCTCGGTCTGGTTGATGACGATGTAGCCGCCCGACTTCAGCTGCACGGTGGGCGACATCATCGCGTCGAGCTGCTGGTCCACGCCGTGGCGCGCGAAGAGCGGCACCGAGTGGTCCTTGTAGAGGCGGATCTTGCGGTCGTTCTGCGGCATCAGCATCCGCATGAAGTCGCGCGCCTGGCGGTAGGCGCCCTCGCCCTCCACCTGGATCTCCTCGATGTCGCGGCCGAACACGTCGCGGATCGAGCGCTTGATGAGGTCGGCTTCCTCATAGACCAGCGTCGGCGCGGTGGATTCCAGCGTGCGCTCGCGGATGTCGTCCCACAGACGCAGCAGGTACTCGCAGTCGCGGCGGATCTCGGGCTTCGGCCGGCCGGCGCCGGCGGTGCGGACGATCATGCTCATGCCGCGCGGCATGCTCAGCTCCTCGATCACCTCGCGCAGGCGCTTGCGGTCGGCGATGGAGGTGATCTTGCGGGAGATGCCGCCGCCGCGCGGGCTGTTCGGCATCAGCACGGAGAAGCGGCCGGCGAGGCTGATATAGGTGGTCAGCGCCGCGCCCTTGTTGCCGCGCTCCTCCTTGACGACCTGCACCAGCATGACCTGCCGGCGGCGGATCACCTCCTGGATCTTGTAGTGGCGCAGGAAGCGGGGCGGGATGCGGCGCTCCTCGCGGCCGTTCTCCTCGTCCTTGTCACGGCCGCCGAGCATCTCGGGCGGGGTCTCGGGAGCGGCGCTCTCGGCGTCCTCGCCGGCGGTCTCGCTCACCGGCACGCCCTCATGCGGCACGGTGGCCTCGGCGGCGGCGGCCTCGGCGGCGATCAGCGCCTCGCCGGAGGTCTCGCGGGGCGCCTGGTCGGCATCGACCATCTGCTCGATGCGTGCGGCCATCGCGTCGGCCTCGGCCTCGCTGACCTCCTCGCCCTCGTCGTCCGCCTCATCCTCGGCGGCCTCGGCGGCCTGCAGGGCGAGCAGGCGCTCACGGTCGGCGACGGGCAGCTGGTAGTAGTCGGGGTGGATCTCGCCGAAGGCGAGAAAGCCGTGGCGGTTGCCGCCATACTCGACGAAGGCGGCCTGGAGGCTGGGCTCCACGCGCACCACCTTGGCGAGGTAGATGTTGCCCTTCAGCGGGCGCTTGTTCTCGGTCTCGATGTCGAATTCTTCGAGCCGGTTGCCGTCCAGCACCACCACGCGTGTCTCGTCGGCGTGG
This sequence comes from Teichococcus aestuarii, assembly GCF_003116135.1. Classification (GTDB taxonomy): domain Bacteria; phylum Pseudomonadota; class Alphaproteobacteria; order Acetobacterales; family Acetobacteraceae; genus Pseudoroseomonas; species Pseudoroseomonas aestuarii. The sequence goes on from NZ_PDOA01000003.1 coordinate 436,785, forward strand.
GATGCATCGATCAGCATGCGCTTGGTCATGAACCGGGATGCTCCGAGCCACCGGCGCGGTCGCGCTGCCGGTGGCGGCAATGGGTGGGCAGGCCCGAGGCAGCGGGGTCGCGCAGGCGGCGTGGCGATGGACTTGCCATGCGGCTCTGGTCTCGACCTCTCGTCTCGGCGGGCCGCGCCCCGGAATGGGGGGGCCCTTGTTGGGCGCGCCGCGCGCAGGCCCCGGGACCGTGCCGCCACATCGCAGAGCGACGCCGGGCGGGCACGAACGGGCCAGCGGCAGGCACGAGCCAGGATGGCGGGCGGAAAACCCGCATCATCCCTCCGCGCCATGGTGCACGCGCCGGTGGAGCGGACAACGGGGCTCTGGCGGAGCCGGGATGCGCGCACCCCTGATCATAGGGGGCAATCCCTTGCCAGATCCTTCAGGCCGCTTCGGGCCTGGCCCGCCATGAAGGCGGCGGAGCCAGGAAAAGCCCAGGCGGCCGTGCCCGGAACCTCCACCGACAGCGTTCGCCGCCGGGGCAAGGCACCATAGGCGGGGGCTGCTCCTTCCACAAGGCATTGCATTCCTCACATGTTACATGAAGGAATCCCGTGATCCTGCGGCACTGGCATGATAGAGGCGAAGTATCGGCAAGGTGCGGCCCATCGCGGGCCGGCCGGCGTGGCGGCGTTTTCGCGCCCCTGCCCGCCTTCCGGTCGCCGCCGCGCCCCGCGCCGGCGGTGACGGGCGCGCACCCAGGGGAGGGCCGCGCCCGGCCGGGGCCGCCGGGAGGGGGAAAGCCCGCCGGCCTCGCCAGGCTCATCGAGGGGGAGTTCGCCGCGCCATGTCTGATTCACCCGGCCGCCGGCAATTGTTGCAGATGGCGCTGGGGCTCGCCTTCGCCGGGGTGCCGGCGCTGGCCGAGGCCGCCGTCACCGCCGCCCGGCTGGCGCGCGCCGATGGCGGCAGCCGCCTGACCATCGCGGTCAACAGCGCCACGCGCTGGTCGCTGCGCGCCACCACCCGCCCCGCCCGGCTGGTGCTGAGCCTGCCCGGCACCACCTGGCGCGGCCCGGCGCGGCTCGGCGCGGCCGGTCTGGTGCGCGGCGCGCGCTGGGACAACGCCAACAAGCGGCTGCTGATCGACCTCGCCGGCCCCGTCTCGGTGCAGGCGGAGGAGGACGGGCGGCAGCTCGCGGTGCATGTCACGCCCGGCACCCAGCCCGGCTTCGCGCGGCTGGCGCGCGGCACCATCGCCGAGGGGCGGCTGGGCGGCGCGGCGGCCGCCTCCTCCCTGCCGCTGGTGGTGCTGGACCCCGGCCATGGCGGCAAGGACCCGGGCACGATCGGCGTCAACGGCACGCTGGAGAAGCGCATCACCCTCGCCGCCGCGCTGGAGCTGAAGCGGCAGCTCGAGGCGGGCGGGCGCTGCCGCGTGGCGCTGACCCGCGCGCGCGACGCGTTCGTCTCGCTCGACGGCCGGGTGGAGTTCGCCCGCAAGCGGGAGGCGGCGCTGTTCGTCTCGCTGCACGCCGATTCCGCGCCGGGGGCGCGCGGCGCCAGCGTCTACACCCTCTCCGACCGCGCCTCGGACGCGCTCTCCGCCCGGCTGGCGCAGACGCAGAACCGCGCCGACGCGGCGGGCGGGCTGCGCCTGCCCGATGTCTCGCCCGAGGTGGAGCGCATCCTCTACTCGCTGGTGCGGCAGGAGACGAAGGTGGGCTCGGCGCGGATGGCGCGCTTCGTGGTGGATTCGCTCGGCCGCAGCGTGACGCTGCTGCCCAACACCCACCGCCAGGCTTCCTTCGCCGTGCTCAAGGCGCCGGACGTGCCGAGCGTGCTGGTGGAGATGGGCTTCCTCTCGGACCGGCGGGACGAGGCGGCGCTGAACCGCGCCGCGCACCGCGCCCTGCTCGCCCGCTCGATGACCCGGGCGATCCATGGCTGGCTGGCCCAGCACCATGCCGGCATGATCCACGCCGGCTGACAGAAAGAAGATGGGGGCGCGGGGGAATTCCTTCCCCCGCCCTTACCTGGCCTGCCGGGCCGTCAGCCCAGCTTGCCGTGGCAGTGCTTGTACTTCTTCCCCGAGCCGCAGGGGCAGGCGGCGTTGCGCGGCGTGCGGTACCAGGTGGCCGGGTCCTGCGGATCGACGCCTTCCACCGCGCGCGGCGTGGCGGGGGCGAAGCCGCCCTCGGCGGGCGCATGATCCCACCCCGCCGCGGAGGCCGCGCCCATCATGTCCGGCTCCGGATGGCGCATGTCGCTCACCATCACCGGCTCGGGCAGGGGCGGCGGCGAGGCGGGGCTCAGCTCGATGCGCAGCAGCAGCGAGGTGACGCGCTCGCGCAGATCCTCGAGCATGGTGTTGAAGAGGTTGAAGGCCTCGCTCTTGTACTCGTTCAGCGGGTCGCGCTGGCCATAGGCGCGCAGGCCGATGCCCTGGCGCATGTGGTCGAGCGAGAGCAGGTGCTCCTTCCACACCGAATCGAACACCTGCAGCAGCAGCTGCTTCTCGACCATGCGCATCAGCTCGGGGCCGATATTGGCGGCGCGGCTGGCGGCCATCTGCTCGGCGGCGGCCTGGATGCGCTCGCGCACCGCCACCTCGTCGATGCCCTCCTCCTTCGCCCATTCCTCCACCGGCAGGTCGAGGCCAAGGTCGTTGCGCACCCGCTCCTGCAGCCCAGCGATGTCCCACTGCTCCGGATAGGCGTTCTCCGGGATGGCGCGGGCGACCATGGCGTCGATCGTCTCGCGCCGCATCTCCTCCACCGTCTCCGAGACGTCGGCCGCCGTCATGAAGGTGCGGCGCTGGGCGTACACCTCCTTGCGCTGGTCGTTCATGACGTCGTCGTACTTCAGGAGGTTCTTGCGGGTGTCGAAATTCCGCGCCTCGACCTTCTTCTGCGCCTTCTCCAGCGCCCGGTTGATCCAGGGGTGGATGATGGCCTCGCCTTCCTTGAGGCCGAGCTTCTGCAGCATCCCGCCCATGCGGTCCGATCCGAAGATCCGCATCAGGTCGTCTTCCAGGCTCAGGAAGAAGCGGGAGGCGCCCGGGTCGCCCTGGCGGCCGGAGCGGCCGCGCAGCTGGTTGTCGATGCGTCGGCTCTCATGCCGCTCCGTGCCGATGACGAAGAGGCCGCCCGCCTGCTTCACCACCTCCTCATCCGCCTTCACCTGGGCGCGGAGGGCGGCGAGGTGCGCCTCCCACTCCGGCCCTTCCTTCGGGCCGGGGAAGCCCGCCTCGGCCAGCATCTCGGCATTGCCGCCGAGCTTGATGTCGGTTCCCCGCCCGGCCATGTTGGTGGCGATGGTGACGGCGCCCGGGCGGCCGGCCTGGGCGATGATGCCGGCCTCCTGCTCGTGGTAGCGCGCGTTCAGCACCTTGTGCGGCACGCCTTCCTTCTTCAGCAGCTCGCTGATCAGCTCCGACTTCTCGATGCTGGTAGTGCCGACGAGCACCGGCTGGTGGCGCGCCTGCGCCTCCTTCACCAGCTTCGCCACCGCGTCGTACTTCTCGGCGGCGCTGCGGTAGACCTCGTCGTCGCTGTCCTGGCGGACCACCGGCAGGTTGGTCGGGATCTCGACCACCTCCAGCTTGTAGATCTCGGCGAACTCGTCCGCCTCGGTCGAGGCCGTGCCGGTCATGCCGGCGAGCTTGGGGTAGAGGCGGAAGTAGTTCTGGAAGGTGATGGAGGCGAGCGTCTGGTTCTCCGGCTGGACCTCGACGCCTTCCTTGGCCTCCAGCGCCTGGTGCAGCCCCTCGGAGTAGCGGCGGCCTTCCATCATGCGGCCGGTGAACTCGTCGATGATGACGAGCTTGCCCTCGCGGTTGACGATGTAGTCCACGTCCCGCGCGAAGAGGACATGCGCGCGCAGGCTCTGGTTGACGTGGTGCACCAGCGTGACGTTGTGGAAGTCGTAGAGATTGCCTTCCTCCAGCAGCCCGGCCTCGCTCAGCATGCGCTCCACCGTGGCCGTGCCGGCCTCGGTCAGCGCCGCGGTGCGCATCTTCTCGTCCTTGTCGAAGGTCTCCTTGTCCTTCACCAGCTCGCGCACCACGAGGTCCACCTGGCGGTACAGCTCGGAGCTGTCCTCGGCCGGGCCGGAGATGATCAGCGGCGTGCGCGCCTCGTCGATGAGGATGCTGTCCACCTCGTCAACGATGGCGAAGTTGAAGTCGCGCTGGACCATCTCGTCCAGCCGGTACTTCATGTTGTCGCGCAGGTAGTCGAAGCCGAACTCGTTGTTGGTGCCGTAGGTGATGTCGCAGGCATAGGCGTCGCGCCGCTCCACATCCGTCAGGCCGTGGACGATGACGCCGCAGGAGAGGCCGAGGAAGTTGTAGAGCCGGCCCATCTGGGCGCTGTCGCGCTGCGCCAGGTAGTCGTTCACCGTGACGACATGCACGCCCTTGCCGGCGAGGGCGTTGAGGTACACCGCCAGCGTGGCGACGAGGGTCTTGCCCTCGCCGGTCTTCATCTCGGCGATGCGGCCGGCGTGCAGCACCATGCCGCCGATCATCTGCACGTCGAAATGGCGCATGCCGAGCACGCGCTTGGAGGCCTCGCGTGCCGTGGCGAAGGCCTCGGGCAGCAGATCGTCCAGGCTCTCCCCGGCGGCGAGGCGGGCCTTCAGCTTCGGGGTCTGCGCCCGCAGCTCCTCGTCCGAGAGGGGGGCGAGTTTCGGCTCGAAGGCGGTGATGTCGGGCAGCCGGGCGCTGAACTGCTTCAGCACGCGGTCGTTCGAGGTGCCGAAGATGGCGCGGGCGAGGCGGGAGAACATGCTGTTTCGAAACTCTCCGAGGGCGGCCGGCACCCCTCCCCCCCCTCCGACGGCCGGGCACGGGGCCAGTCCGGAGGAAGGCCGGGCCCGGACCTTCCGGGTCCGCCCAGGCCGGGCAACAGGGGCGGGCAACAGGCTGCTTTGGCCGAGACAGATAGGCGCGGCCCGCCTCAGGGTCAACGAAAGCCGGAATGACAGCGCCGAAAGGTCAGGCCCACGCCGCGGCGGCGGCCCTGCCTGGCTGGCCTGCCTGCCCTGATTGTGATGTGGGGCGGCATCCGCCATCTTGAACCGTCCAGCCGCGAAGGCACATGCACCGAATGCGATCCACCGCCCTCATTCTTCCCCTGCTGCTCGCCGCGGCGCCCCTCCTGGCCCAGCCTGGCCTGGCCCAGAGCGGTCAGGCCCAGACTGGTCAGGCCCAGACTGGCCAGGCACAGCCGGGAACACCGCCCGGCGCGGCCGCGCCCCAGGCCGCGCCCGGTACGCCCGCCGGCCAGCCGGCCGGCAACCCGGTGGTCGCCCGCGTCGAGCAGGAGGAAATCCGCCTCTCCGACGTGCAGGCCGCCATCGGCGAGCTGCCGCCCGAGCTGCGCGGCGCCCCCGGCCCGATGCTCTTCCCCCTCGTGCTGGACCAGCTGATCGCCCAGAAGGCGCTGGTCGCCGCCGCCCGCGCCCAGGGGCTCGACAAGGACGCGGCGGTGCAGGCCGCCATCCGCCGCGCCGAGGAGGAGCAGCTGCAGCAGGCGCTGCTTCGCCGCGAGATCGCCCCCGCCCTGACGGAGGAGGCGCTGCGCGCCCGCTACCAGAAGGAGATCGCCGGCAAGCCGGGCGAGGAGGAGGTGCATGCGCGCCACATCCTCACCGCCACCGAGGCCGAGGCGCGCGCCGCACTCGCCGAGGTGCGCAAGCCGAACGCCGATTTCGCCGCCGTGGCGAAGCAGCGCTCCACCGGCCCCGGCACCCAGCAGGGTGGCGACCTCGGCTTCTTCAAGAAGTCCGACATGGTGCCGGAATTCGCCGAGGCCGCCTTCGGCCTGAAGGCGGGCGAGATCAGCCGCGAGCCGGTGAAGAGCCCCTTCGGCTGGCACGTCATCAAGGTCGAGGCGCGCCGCATGGCGCCGGCCCCGAGCTTTGAGGAGAGCGCCGAATCGCTGCGCCAGGCCGCCTTCGAGGAGGCGGTGAACGCAGCGGTGGAGGAGGTGCAGGCCAAGGCCAAGATCGAGCGCTTCAACATGGACGGCTCGCCCCGCGCCAGCACCCCCGCGCCCTCGCTGCTGGACGGCGCCGCGCCGCCCGCCGGGCAGCCGCGCCGCTGAGGCGATCCTGCCGCGGGCCGGCGGCGGCGGATCTCCGCCGCCGCCGGCCCGCGCGCCTGCTTTCAAGCCCTCTTCCTTTGCGGTAACGCTGCGGCGCCCTGATCACGTCAAGGATGCGCCCTGATGGCCGCTAAGGCTCTGCCCGTCTCTCCGCTCGCGGTTCCCCTCCCCGCCGTGCCGCCCATCGCCGGCGTGACGCTCGGCGTGGCGGCGGCGGGCATCCGATACAAGGGCCGCAACGACCTCACCCTGATGCAGTTCGCCCCCGGCACCACGGTGGCCGGCGTGTTCACCCGCAACAAGTGCCCGGGCGCGCCGGTGGACTGGTGCCGCGCGGCGCTCAAGGGCGGCAAGGCCCGCGCCCTGGTGGTGAATGCCGGCAACGCCAACGTCTTCACCGGCAAGCCGGGGCGCGACGCGGTGCAGGCCACGGCCGACGCCGCCGCCGGCCTGGTCGGCTGCAAGCCGCGCGAGGTGTTCCTCGCCTCCACCGGCGTGATCGGCGAGACGCTGCCGCACGAGAAGCTGACCGCCGCCCTGCCCGCCCTGCACGGCCAGCTCGCCGCCGATGGCTGGGAGGGTGCCGCGCGCGGCATCATGACCACCGACACCTTCCCCAAGGCCTGCGTCCGCACCGCGCTGATCGGCGACACGGAGGTGACCATCGCCGGCATCGCCAAGGGCAGCGGCATGGTGGCGCCGGACATGGCGACGATGCTCTGCTTCATCGCCACCGACGCCAAGGTCCCGGCGGCGGCGCTGCAGGCCATCCTGAAGAAGGGGGTGGATGCCAGCTTCAACCGCACCACCGTCGATTCCGACACCTCGACCAGCGACACGGTGCTGGTCTTCGCCACCGGCCAGGCGAAGCACCCGCGCGTGCCGGCCGAGGGCGGCGCGATGCTCAAGGGCTTCGCCCGCGCGCTGCACGATCTGCTGCTCGACCTCGCGCTGCAGGTGGTGCGCGACGGCGAGGGTGCGCAGAAGCTGGTGCGCATCGACGTCACCGGCGCCACCACCGCCCGCTCGGCGCAGAAGATCGCCATGGCCATCGCCAACTCGCCGCTGGTCAAGACCGCCATCGCCGGCGAGGACGCCAATTGGGGCCGCATCGTCATGGCGGTGGGCAAGGCGGGCGAGCCGGCCGACCGCGACAGGCTCTCGGTCGCCGTCGGCGGCACCTGGATGGCGCGCGAGGGCGGCGTGGTGCCGGGCTATGACGAGGCGCCGGTGGTGGCGCACATGAAGGGCCGGGAGATCGAGATCGCCGTCGATATCGGCCTCGGGCGCGGCAAGGGCACGGCCTGGACCTGCGACCTGACGCACGGCTATATCGATATCAACGGCTCCTACCGGAGCTGAGACCCGGCTCCCCGGCGCCCTTTCCCGGAAGGGGCCGGGGACGGACCCGGCCGCCCGCCCTGCCAGGCGGCGCCGGCCCGGCACGCAGACCGCTCCCGCCCCTCCCGCCCCTCCGGACGCACCGATGCTGAACCGCCTGAGCCAGCTGCTGGAGTTCAGCATCCGCCCCCGCTCGGCCATGTTCCGCTGGAGCTTCGCCGCCGGCGTCTTCCTGGTGGCGCTTCTGGCCCGGCTGAAGATCGGGCCGGCATTGCCGCCGGGCTTCCCCTACCTCACCTTCTTCCCGGCGGTGATCGTCACCACCTTCGTCTGCGGCCTGTGGCCGGGCGTGGCCGCCGCCACCGCCTCCGGCATCGCCGCCTGGTACTTCTTCATCGAGCCCTTCCACAGCTTCACCCTCGACGGCGCCACGGCGATGGCGCTGGGCTTCTACGCCCTGATCGTGACGGTGGACGTGCTGCTGATCCACCTGATGCAAGAGGCGCTGCTGCGCCTGCGCGCCGAGAGCGCCCGCCAGTCCCGCGAGCGGGAGCTGAGCCAGCAGCTGGCCGAGAGCCGCGAGGTGATGTTCCAGGAGCTGCAGCACCGCATCTCCAACAACCTGCAGGTGATCGGCGCGCTGATGGCGCTGCAGCGCGGCGCCGTGCAGGACAAGAAGGCCCGCCGCATTATCGACCAGGCGGCCACCCGGCTGGAGCTGATCGGCCGCATCCACCGCCGGCTGCAGGACCCCTCGGGCCAGCGCGTGGAACTCGGCGTCTTCCTCGGCCGGCTGTGCGACGACCTGCTGGACGCCGCCGGCGCCACGGGCGTCAAGGTGCACCTGCAGGCCGACAGCGTGCTGCTGCCGCCCGAGCAGACGGTGCCGATGGCGCTGATCCTGATGGAGCTGGTCTCCAACGCGCTGGAGCATGGCTTCGCGCACCAGGGCCAGGGGAGGATCGCCATCGAGCTGCGCCAGCTGGAGCCGGCCACGATACAGCTCACCGTGCTCGATGACGGCGCCGGCCTGCCGCCGGATTTCGACCTGGAGACCACGCAAAGCCTCGGCCTGCGCATCGTCAGGGCGCTGGCCGCGCAGCTCGGCGCCAGCTTCGAGATGCAGCGGGCGCCGCGCGGCACCGCCTGCGGCCTGCTCCTGCCGGTGCGCTGAGGCGGGGGGCTGCGCCCGGCGCCTCAGGCCACGCCGTTGCGGCCCATCTCCAGGAACTTCTCGCGGCGGCGGGCGCGCAGCGTGCCGCTGTCGAGCGCCAGCAGCGGCTCCAGGCATTCCGCCACCTTGTCGCCCACGGCGGCGATCGCGGCGGCCGCGTCGCGGTGCGCGCCGCCCAGCGGCTCCGCCACCACGGCGTCGATCAGCGCCAGGCGCGAGAGGTCCTGCGCCGTCAGCTTCAGCGCATCGGCGGCGGTGCTGGCCTGGGCCGCATCCCGCCACAGGATCGAGGCGCAGCCCTCGGGGCTGATCACCGAGTAGATGGAGTGCTCCAGCATCAGCACGCGGTCGGCCGCGGCGAGGGCGATGGCACCGCCCGAGCCGCCCTCGCCGATGATGGTGGAGACCACCGGCACCGGCGCGTCCAGGCAGGCCTCGATCGAGCGGGCGATGGCCTCGGCCTGGCCGCGCGCCTCGGCCTCAATGCCGGGGAAGGCGCCGGCGGTGTCGACGAAGGAGAGGACGGGCAGGCCGAAGCGCCCGGCCAGCTCCATCAGGCGGCGGGCCTTGCGGTAGCCCTCGGGCCGGGCCATGCCGAAATTGTGGCGCACGCGGCTCTCGGTGTCGGTGCCCTTCTCGGTGCCCAGCACCATCACGGCGCGGCCGCGGAAGCGGCCCATGCCGCCCACCACCGCCGCGTCGTCGGCGAAGGCGCGGTCGCCGGCCAGGGGCGTGAAGTCCTCGATCAGGGCGCGGACATAGTCGAGGCATTTCGGCCGGTCCGGGTGGCGGGCCACCTGGGTCTTCTGCCAGGGCGTCAGCTTGGCGTAGGTGGCGGAGAGCAGCTTCTCCGCCTTGTCCGACAGGCGGCCGACCTCCTCCGCCACGTCGATGCCGCCCGCATCGGTGGTGCGGCGCAGCTCCTCGATCTTGCCTTCCAGTTCGGCGAGGGGCTTTTCGAAGTCGAGGAAGTGACGCATCGCGATCCCGTCTCTGGCGGCGCCCGTCACGGCCTGGGCGCGGAGAGCGGGTGGCCTAGCGCAGATGCGGCGTCAAGGCCAGCATGCCCGCCGCATCCCGCCCGCCTCAGCCGGGGTAGCGCTGGAATTCCGGCAGGGTGTGCAGCGTGGCCATCCAGGGCAGGCGCTCCGCCACCTGGATCTGCGCGCCCGGCGGCAGGAGGGCGGCATCGTCCAGCGTGCCGGTCTGGATGTCCACCATGCCGGGCAGCATCGCCTCGTTCACGTAGAACAGGCTAGTGCCGCATTCGGCGCAGAAGCTGCGGCGGCCATGGGCGGAGGAGGCATAGACCTTCGGCGTGCCCTGCACGGTGAGCCGCCCGGCCGGCACCATCGCCCAGCCCACCACCGGCGCCCCGGCATGGCGGCGGCAATCGGCGCAGTGGCACAGCGCGTGGTGCAGCACATCCGCCACCGCCACCGCATACTGCACGGCGCCGCAATGGCAGCGCCCGGCCAGCATGGTCATGCCCTTCCTCCCCGCCCCCTGGCGGGGGCAGCGTGCCATGGCCGGCCCCGTCAGGCCAGCGGGTGGTGCGTCTCGACGAGCTGGCGCAGCCGCTCCTCCAGCACCCGCGTGTAGATCTGGGTGGTGGCGATGTCGGCATGGCCGAGCAGCATCTGCAGGGCGCGCAGATCGGCGCCGCCCTCCAGCAGGTGGCTGGCGAAGGAATGGCGCAGCACGTGCGGGCTGACCTTGGCCGGGTCCAGCCCCGCCGCCAGCGCCGCCTGCTTGACCAGCAGCAGCAGCCCCTGGCGCGTCAGGTGCCCGGCCGCGCCATGCGAGGGGAACAGCCATTTGGAAGGCTTCTTCGGGTCCCGCAGCGCGGCCACGGCGGCGCGCGCCCGGGCCGAGACCGGCACCAGCCGGTCCTTCCCCCCCTTGCCGCGCACGCGGATCAGCGCGCTGCCCTGCGCCAGGGCATGCGCCGGCAGCGAGACCACCTCGCTGGCGCGCAGGCCGGAGCAGTAGAGCAGCTCCAGCAGCGCCACGGCCAGCGGGCCGCGCTTGCCGGGAATGGTCGCGGCGGCGCCCAGCAGCGCCTCCACCTCCGCCACGCGCAGCGCCTTGGGCAGGGAGCGCGGCTGGCGGGGGCTGTCGAGCAGCTCGGTGGGGTCGTCGGCGCGCACATTCTCCCGCGCCAGGAAACGGAAGAACTGCCGCAGCGCCGAGAGCCGCCGCGCCGCGGTGCGCGGCGAGAGGCCGGCATCGGTCAGCCGCGCCAGGTAGGCGCGCAGCATCTCGGACGAGGCGGCGGCGAGCGATTCGCCGCGGCGCCGCGCATAGGTCTCGAAATCGGTCAGGTCCGCCTCGTAGGCCGTCAGCGTGTTGCGCGCGGCGCCACGCTCGGCCGAGAGCATCTCCAGGAAGGCCTCGAGGTGGCGGTCCATCCCTGGTTCCTGACGGCCGGGGCCGGCCTCAGCGGGTGCCGAAGCGCTCGTTGGGCAGGGTGCGCTCGACCGGCTGCTGCGTCACGGGCGGCGGGAAGGCGCCCAGCACCAGCAGCCCGCCCAGGGCGGCGATGACCAGGATCAGGATGAGGAGAAGCAAGGGACGGCGGAACATGGCGGCCGGGGGTATCCTGCGCGGCGGAGTGTGATGTGCTACCGTCCGGCCCTGTGTCACGCAACCTCGGCTTCGCCATCATTCCGCCCGCCGCACCGCCGGCCCCCGAGCCCACCGGCCCCGCCATGACCGCGCCGGCACCGGCCATGCCGCCGCCCCTGGACATTCCGGGCGGCCGGCCGCGCTCGGTCGTGCTGGTGGGGATGCCGGGCTCCGGCAAATCCTCCATCGGCCGCCGCCTGGCGCAGCGCCTGGGCCTGCCCTTCTGCGACGCGGACGCCGAGATCGAGGCCGCCGCCGGCCAGCCCATCACCGAGATCTTCGCCCGCTATGGCGAGCCGCATTTCCGCGAGGGGGAGCGGCGGGTCATCGCCCGCCTGCTCTCCGGCCCGCCCGTCGTGCTGGCCACCGGCGGCGGCGCCTATGCCGATGCCGAGACGCGCCGCGCCATCCGCGACTCGGGCGCCGTGGCGCTGTGGCTGCGCTGCACCGTGCCGGTGCTGCTGCCGCGCGTCGCGGGGCGCAGCACCCGGCCGATGTTCCTCGACCAGGACCCGGAGGCGGTGCTGAACCGCCTCATGGCCGCCCGCCACCCCTTCTATGCCGAGGCCGATATCGTGGTGAACTGCCTGGACGAATCCCCCGAGACCACGACCGACCGCGTGCAGGCCGCGCTGGAGGGCCATGCCATGCCGGACCGCCTGCCGGTGGCGCTCTCCGCCAGCCCCTACGAGGTGCTGGTGGGCGAGGGGCTGCTGGCCCGCGCTGGCGGGCTGATCGCCCCGGTGCTGCCGGCGCGGCGCGTGGCCATCGTCAGCGATGCCAGCGTGGCGGCGCTGCACCTCCCCGCGCTGCGCGCCGGGCTGGAGCGGGCGGGCTTCGAGATCCGCGCCAGCCTCTCCGTGCCGCCGGGCGAGGCCAGCAAGAGTTTCTCCCCGTTCGGCACGCTGATGGAGGCGCTGCTGGCGGCGGGCATCGACCGCAGCACCGCCATCGTCGCGCTGGGCGGCGGGGTGGTGGGCGACCTCGCCGGCTTCGCCGCCGCCGCGGCGCTGCGCGGCCTGCCCTTCGTGCAGGTGCCCACCACCCTGCTGGCGCAGGTGGACAGCTCGGTGGGCGGCAAGACCGGCATTAACCTGAAGGCGGGCAAGAACCTGGCCGGCGCCTTCCACCAGCCGCGCATCGTGCTGGCCGATACCGGGGTGCTCGCCACCCTCCCCGCCCGCGAATTGCGCGCCGGCTATGCCGAGGTGGCCAAGCACGGCCTGCTCCAGGGCCCGCTCTGGGACTGGTGCGAGGCCGAGGGCGCCAAGGCCGTGGCGGGCGATGCCGCCGCGCTGCGCCACGCCGTGCTGGAGAGCTGCCGCCTGAAGGCCGCCGTGGTGGCCGCCGACGAGCGCGAGGAAAGCCCCGAGGGCGGCCGCGCCCTGCTCAACCTCGGCCACACCTTCGGCCACGCCATCGAGGCCGAGTGCGGCTATGACGGCAGCCTGCTGCATGGCGAGGGCGTGGCGATCGGGCTCGGCCTCGCCGCCCGGCTCTCAGCGCGGCTCGGCCTGTGCGACGCGGCGCTGCCGGGGCGGGTGGAGGCGCATATCGCCGCCGTCGGTCTGCCCGCGCGCCTCGCCGACCTGCCGCGCGGCTTCACCGTGGAGGCGCTGATGGGCCGCATGCGCAAGGACAAGAAGGTGCGCGACGGCGCGCTGCGCTTCGTGCTGCTGCGCGCCCCCGGCGAGGCGCTGACGCGCGGCGACGTGCCGCCCGCGCTGGTCGAGGACCTGCTGCGCGAGGCCGGCGCCACCGGCTGAGCGCCGCCGCGCGCGGCAGCCATGCCCCGCGCCGGGCTTCCCCCCTCGTGTCCGCCATGCCATAGCGGAAGGCTCTGTTGCGACGCATCATGCCGGGAGGCCTGCCCATGCCCCTCTCCCCGCCCGCCGCGCGCCAGCCGCTGCACCGGCGCCTGATCGACATGCACGGCTATGCGCGCGAGGACGGCCTGTTCGACATCGAGGGCCATCTGGTCGACACCAAGCCGCATGGCTTCGAGACGCTGGACCGCAGCGTCGGCCCGGACGAGCCGCTGCACGGCATGTGGATCCGGCTGACCGTGGATGACGAGCTGCTGATCCACGCCTGCGAGGCCTCGACCGATTTCAGCCCCTACGCCATCTGCCCCGCCGCGGCGGCGAATTTCGGCCGGCTGGCGGGGCTGCGCATCGGCGCCGGCTTCAACCGCGCGGTGCAGGAGCGGGTGGGCGGCACGCTGGGCTGCACCCATCTGCGGGAGATGATGGCGCAACTCGCCACCGTCGCCTTCCAGACCACCTACGACGCGCGGCAGGCCCGCCGCCAAGCCGAGGCGAAGACATCGCCCGCCCGCCGCCCCGCCCTGGTCGATACCTGCCTCGCCTATGCGGAGGGCAGCGACGTGGTGGCGCGCCACTGGCCGGACTACGCCGCCAGCCGCCACCGCGCGGCGGAGTGAAGGCCGGCGTCAGTCCTCGTCGCGGCTGAAGAAGGCGCGCAGGAAGCGGCGCAGCGGCGAGGCGGGCGGCGCCAGCTCCGCCGCCTCAGCCTCGGTGAGGTCGGGCGGGCCGAGGCGGCTGTAGAGGGCCTGCACCTTCTCGTCCTCGGGCAAGCGGCGTGCCGCCTCGGCGGCGGTGCGGCGCGCCAGCTCCAGCCGCCCTGTCCGCTCCAGCGCGCGGGCCAGCCCGATATGCGCCGCGCCCAGCTCGGGCGCGAGCAGCAGCGCCTCGCGGAACACCGGCTCCGCCTCCCCCGGCTCGCCGACGAACAGCAGGAGCTGGCCGAGCCAGAGATAGGCCTGAGGGTCCTTGTCGGCGTCCTGCACCTGCTGGCGGGCGACGGCGATGGCCTCGGCGCGGTCGCCACGCGCGGCCAGTGTGTGGCTGAGGCCGAGCAGCGCCTTGGCATGGCTGGGGTTCTGCCGCAGCACAATGCGGAACTGCGCCTCGGCCTCGTCCAGCTTGCCGTTGTTCAGCAGCAGGTGGCCGTAATGCACATGCAGCTTGCCGTCGCCCGGCGCGTCGCGCACGCCGCGCTTGCACAGCTCCAGCGCCTCCGTCATCCGCTTCTGGCTGCCCAGCACCAGGGAAAGCCCCTGGTAGACGTGACCGACATTCTTGCGCAGCGCCAGGGCGGCGCGGAACGGGGCCTCCGCCGCGTTGAACTCGCCCATGCCGAGCAGGGCGTGGCCGGCCCGCGCCTGGCTGTGGAAATCCTCCGGCCGCAGCGCCGCCTGGCGCAGCGCCACGGCGGTGGCACCGTCGCGGTCGCCCGCGTCGCGCAGCGCGCGCATGCGCAGCCGCATGGCGCGCATGATGTCCTGCTCGGCGATTCCGGGGGAGAGGCCAAGCTCCAGCGCCCGCTTCCAAAGCCGGTTGGCCATCTCCAGATGGCCGCGGCGGAAGGCGGCGTTGCCGGCATGGCGGAACCAGTGCGGGCTCTGGTGGCGGCGGGCGCGCATCAGCGCCGTCAGCCGCGGCAGGTCCTCGGCCAGGATGCCGTCGAGCATCTGGCGGAGGAAGGCGCTCTCCACCAGCAGCCAGACCGGCGCGTGGTCCATGAAGGGGGTGCGCAGCCAGTGCACCCCCGCCCCCTTCGCCAGCGCCGCCGCGTGGCGCGCATCCTCCGGCATGTAGGGGTCGGCCAGCAGCACGGCGAAGCGGCCCGGCTCGCCCGGCCGCACCGCCATGTCGGGCAGCAGGGCGGCGTCGTGGTGCTGGTGGAAGCGCTTGTCCCACGGCACCTGGCGCGGGTCGATCGAGCCCTGCGGGCATACGCCGAAGGCATGGGCCGCGCCCAGCAGCCGCGCGTATTTCAGCGCGGCATAGCCGCCCATGCTGTAGCCGTAGGTGACGGCGGGGCCGCGCAGGGCGCCGCGCACCGCCGCCGCCGCCGCCGCCACCGAGGCGGCGGGGAACCAGTTCTCCCGCTTGGCCACGAAGCCGATGGCGTTCACCTTCAGCTTGCGCGCCACCTCCTGGCCCCAGATGCTGTCGCCCTTCGGGCGGAAGGTCAGGTCGGCGAAGGTGATCAGCGTGGGCTCGCCGGCGGCGGGCCGGTGCACCACCACGAGGTGCTCGTCTTCGTAGAGGATCGTGCCCGCCGGAGCGGCCGGCGGGGTGGTGGCGGCGGGCTGGGTCTCGGCCATGATCCTGCGGGCGGGTGGCGTCAGGCCGCCCGGCCCGCCTCCTCCGGGGTTTGCAGGCGCAGCGAGAGGGCGTGCAGGCCGCTGCCGAATTCCTGCTCCAGCGCGGCGTGCACGGCGCGCGAGCGGGCGACGCGGCTCATGCCCGCGAAGGCGGGGCTGACCACCCGCACCGCGTAGTGGGTCTGCCCGCCGGGGGCCGCGCCGGCATGGCCGGCATGGCGGTGGCTCTCATCCAGGATCGAGACATCCGCCCCGGGGAAGGCCGAGAGCAGGATCGTCCGCATGCGCTCTTCGCGTGTTGACATGACGGGCAGGTTTTCCATGCCGAAACCCGCCTGCCAAGAGAAAGGTTTGGCATCTGCCGCCTTGCGGGATGCCCGCGAGACGCCCATAAACCTCCAAATGGCCCGCCGAGGCGAACGTCTCAGACCCGACACATCCACCCCGACCACACCGTGCGACGCGCCCGGCTGTGAGGCTCCGGGTGAATTCCGCGCACCCCGCGACCGCTCGCGACTGCGCGACTATTACCATTTCTGCCTGGAGCATGTCCGCGCCTACAACCAGGCATGGGACTATTATAAAGGCATGAATGCCGACGAGATCGAGCAGAACCTGCGCGAGGACAGCTCCTGGCAGCGCCCGACCTGGCCCCTGGGCCGGCTCGGCGGCACCAAGCTGAACCCCGAGCTGTTCCGCGACCCTCTCGGACTGTTTGGCCAGGCGCCGCCGACGCCGCGCAAGAGCGCCAAGGAGGCACCGCCCGAGCTGCGTGCCGCGCTCGACATGCTCGGCCTCGGCTGGCCGCTGGAGGAGGATGCGCTGCGCGCCCGCTATAAGGAGCTCGCCAAGCGCTACCACCCCGACACCAACGGCGGCGACAAATCCGCCGAGGACCGCCTCAAGGATATCAACCGAGCCTATAGCCTTCTGCGCAAGCGGCTGGCCATGATGGCGGCGGAACAGCAGACGCCGAAGAAGCCGCCCGCGGCCTCCGCCAGCCGGGCAGCCTGAGCCGCGAGAGACCGACACCGCACCGCCCCGATCCGCGAACGCACAGCCGAGAGCGAAGAGAGCCCTATGACGAAGGTCGCAACATTGTCCGAAGCGCGCCCCACCTCCGTGATCAACCTGCCGGATATCACCGTGAAGGCGCGCGAGGTCTTCGGCATCGACAGCGACCTGGAGGTTCCCGCCTTCTCGGTCCGCACCGAGCACGTGCCGGAGCCCGACTCCACCTATAAGTTCGACCGCGACACCACGCTCGCCATCCTGGCCGGCTTCGCCTTCAACCGGCGCGTCATGGTCCAGGGCTACCACGGCACCGGCAAGTCCACCCATATCGAGCAGGTGGCGGCGCGGCTGAACTGGCCCTGCATCCGCGTCAACCTCGACAGCCACATCAGCCGCATCGACCTGATCGGCAAGGACGCCATCGTCCTCAAGGACGGCAAGCAGGTGACGGAGTTCCGCGAGGGCATCCTCCCCTGGGCGCTGCAGCACCCCTGCGCCATGGTGTTCGACGAGTACGACGCCGGCCGGCCGGACGTGATGTTCGTCATCCAGCGCGTGCTGGAGGTCGAGGGCAAGCTGACCCTGCTCGACCAGAACCGCGTCATCCGCCCGCACCCGGCCTTCCGCCTCTTCGCCACCGCCAACACGGTGGGGCTGGGCGACACCACCGGCCTCTACCACGGCACCCAGCAGATCAATCAGGGCCAGATGGACCGCTGGAACATCGTGGCCACGCTGAACTACCTGCCGCACGCGCAGGAGAGCAGCATCGTCGCCGCCAAGCTCGGCATCGAGCCGGGCGACACGGCGGGCAAGAAGCGCATCGACGCCATGGTGGCGCTGGCCGACCTGACCCGCGCCGGCTTCATCGCCGGCGACATCTCCACCGTCATGTCGCCGCGCACCGTCATCACCTGGGCCGAGAACACCCGCATCTTCGGGGATGTCGGCTTCGCCTTCCGCCTCTCCTTCCTCAACAAATGCGACGAGGCGGAGCGGTCCACCGTGGCCGAGTACTACCAGCGCTGCTTCAACGAGGAAGTTCCCACCGGGCTGCTGGTTCGCAAGAACTGAAACCATGGCCAGGAGGGGCGCCGCCCCTCCTGGACCTCCCCGCCAGGAACCTGAGGTTCCTGGACCTCCCAGCAGGGGTACGCCATGAGCGGTAGCGGCAAGGACCTGACACGTCAGGAAGAGTTCAAGCGGGCCACCGCCGGCACGCTGCGCGCCATCGCGCGCAACGCCGAGGTGCAGGTGGCCTACCAGCCGGGGCCGTCCGGCCTCGCCGGCAAGCGGGCGCGGCTGCCGCTGCCGACCCGCGCCCTGCCGCCGGCCGAGATGGCCCGGCTGCGCGGCGCCGCGGATTCCATCGCGCTGCGCCTGCGCCACCATGACGAGGCCGCCCACGCCGCCCGCACCCCCGCCCGCCGCGAGGCGCGCGAGGTGTTCGACGCGCTGGAGCAGGCCCGCGTCGAGGTGATCGGCTCCCGGCTGATGCCGGGCGTGGCCGCCAACCTCGATGCCCGGCTGGCCGAGACCTGCGAGTCGGAAGGCTATGACCGGATGACGCGGAAGGACCAGCTGCCGCTGCCCGCCGCGCTCTCGCTGCTGGCGCGCGAGCGCCTCTCCGGCCAGGCCGCCCCCGCCGCCGCCCAGCGCATCCTCGACCTCTGGCGCGCCACGCTGGGCGACAAGGCCGAGGCCGCGCTCGACGAGATGGCCACCGCCAGCGAGGACCAGGAGAAGTTCGCCCGCGCCGCCCGCAAGCTGCTCTCGGCCTTCGACCTGGTCGAGGCCGAGGTGGAGGCGGAGGCCGAGGAGGACGAGCAGGGCGACGAGGGCAGCGAGACCTCCAGCCAGCAGGACAACTCCGCCGAGGGCGAGGCGCAGAGCCAGGAAAGCGACCCGACGCTCGGCGCCCAGCCCGAATCCATGCAGGGCGAGGGCGCCGAGGAGGAGGGCGAGACCCAGGAGGAGGAAGGTGTCGCCGCCGAGGGCGAGGACCGCCCGGGCGGCCCGCAGCAGCGCAAGGAGGTGGCCCCCTCCGACGATGCCTCCGCCTACCGCGCCTTCACCAAGAAGTTCGACGAGGAGATCGAGGCCGAGGATCTCTGCGACGCCGAGGAGCTGGCCCGCCTGCGCCAGCAGCTCGACCAGCAGCTCAGCCACCTGCAGGGCGTCGTCTCCAAGCTGGCCAACCGGCTGCAGCGCCGCCTGCTGGCGCAGCAGCAGCGCGCCTGGGAGTTCGACCTCGAGGAAGGGCAGCTCGATGCCGCGCGCCTGGCGCGGATCATCGTCAACCCGATGCTCTCCCTCTCCTACAAGCGGGAGCGGGAGGCGGATTTCCGCGACACCGTCGTCACCCTGCTGATCGACAATTCCGGTTCGATGCGCGGCCGCCCCATCTCGGTGGCCGCCATGTGCTGCGACATCCTGGCACGCACGCTGGAGCGCTGCTCGGTGAAGGTGGAGATCCTGGGCTTCACCACCCGCGCCTGGAAGGGCGGCCAGAGCCGCGAGCGCTGGGTGCAGGAAGGCAAGCCGCGCAACCCCGGCCGGCTGAACGATTTGCGCCACGTCATCTACAAGAGCGCCGACGCGCCCTGGCGCCGCGCCCGCAAGAATCTCGGGCTGATGCTGCGCGAGGGTCTGCTCAAGGAGAACATCGACGGCGAGGCGCTGGACTGGGCCTACAAGCGCCTGATGATGCGCCCCGAGCGGCGCCGCATCCTGATGGTGATCTCTGACGGCGCGCCGGTCGATGACAGCACGCTCTCCGTCAATCCGGGCAACTACCTGGAGCGCCACCTGCGCAAGGTGATCGGCGACATCGAGAACCGCGACATCGTCGAGCTGATCGCCATCGGCATCGGGCATGACGTGACGCGCTACTACCGCCGCGCCGTCACCATCGTCGATGCCGAGGAGCTGGGCGGCACGATGATGAAGAAGCTGGCGGAGCTGTTCGACGAGGACGCCGCCGCCGCCTTCCAGCGCGCGGCCACCGAGCGGGCGCCGCTGCTCGCGTGAGCCGGCGGGCGGCGTGAGCAGGCAGGCGCGCGCGTGAACCGCCCGGGGCGGCGCGGCCTGCTGGCCGTGGCCGCGCTGGGCGGGCTCGGGGCCTGTGCCGCCCTGCGCCTGGGCGGCGCGCCGGCCACGCCCCTGCCGCCTCTCGACCTGCCGCCGGATTCGCCGCTCAAATCGCGCGGCGGGCTGCGGCTGAACCGGCATGTCATCGGCTTCGGCGGCCTCTCCGGCCTGCATGTGGATGAGGCCCTGCGGCTGACCGCCATCAGCGATCTGGGCCGCTGGCTCCAGGCCGGTCTCCGGCTCGGGCCGGAAGGGCGGCCGGTGGCGCTGGAGGCGCTCGAGACCGGCCGGCTGGCCGGCGAGTTACCCATCCCCCTGCCCCGCAGCGTCGATGGCGATGCCGAATCGCTGGCGCCACGGCCGGGGGGTGGCTGGCTGGTGGGGTTCGAGCGCCGCCACCGCGTCTGCGCCTACGACACGCTGCGCGAGGCGTGCCGGCCGATCGCCATGCCCCCGGCACTGCGCTTCGCGCCGAACAATGGCGGGCTGGAAAGCCTGGCTTTGCTGGCCGACGGGCGATGGCTGGCCATCACCGAGGCGCTGCCCGCCACAGGCGGCGCGGGGGCGGAGGACGGGGGAGACGTGCGCGCCTGGCTGGGCGAGCCCGGGCAGTGGCTGCCCCTCGCCTACCGCCCCACGCCCGGCTTCGTGCCCACCGGTGCCTGCGGCCTGGCCGATGGTGGCGCCCTGGTGGTGGAGCGGCGCTTCGGCCTGCCCCAGGGCTTCCAGGGCCGCCTGCTGCGCCTGCCCGCCGCAGCCCTGGCCACCGCCCGCGCGGAGACGGTGCTGGAGGCCGAGACCCTGCTGCCCGAGACGGCCCTGCCCGGCGAGAACTGGGAGGGGGTGGCCAGCTTCCGCCATGCCGGGCAGACCTGGGTCGCCCTGCTGGCCGACGACAACGAGCTGTTCTTCCAGGAGGGGCTGCTGCTGCTCTTCACCCTCCGCGACGGCGGCGCCGCTCCCGGCGCCTAGCCGCCTCCGGCCTGGAGGGGCAGGGCCGCCCGCCCGGTGCCGGCCTGCACCGCCTCCGGCGCATTGCCGGCAGGGGCGACATCGGTACCGGCCGGGGCGGGGAGCAGGACGGCGGGCGTGCCCGGCGGGCCGTCCTGCGCGATGTGCAGCAAGCAGCGCCGTGGCAGGGTCATCCAGGTGCGGGCCCCGATGCCCTGCACCGCCTCCACCGTCAGCTCGCCCTCATGGGCGCGCAGGAGCTGGCGGGCCACCAGCAGCCCCAGGGCCAGCCCCCGCGTGCCATCGCCGGCGGCGCTTTGGCCGAGATCCCCGGCGGCCAGCCCCGCCCCCTCATCCTCGACCAGGATGGTCAGCGTCTCCTCCGCCTGCACCAGCTGCAGGATGATCGGGTCGCCCTCGCGCGTGTGGCGGATGGCGCGGGTCAGCACCTGCAGCAGCGCGCCGCGGAGCGCGCGGCGGTCGGCCCGCAGGATCAGCGCGGCGAGGTCGGGCGCGACGCGCCATTGCCGCGTGCCGGGCGCCATGGCCAGCGAGACCTGCTCGATCACCTCGCGCAGCAGCGGCGCCAGGGAGACGCACTCCTCCCGCAGCCGGCGGGGAGCGGCGGTGCTGGCGGCCAGGTCGTGCACGTCGGCGGCCAGGCAGAGCAGCGCGCGCGCATGGCCTTCCGCGCCGCCCTGCGCCAGCTGCGGGCTCTGGCCCAGCAGGGACAGGCCGAGCGTGTGCAGCTCCTGCGCGAACAGGTCGAGATGCCGGGTCCGCTGCGCCACCTCCTGCTCCATCTCGATGACCCGGCGCTGCGCGCGGTGGCGCTCGCGCTCGGCCATGAAGAGCAGCAGGCCCACGCCGGAAAGCAGGCCCATCAGGACAATCAGGGAAAAAGTCGCCATGCGCTCATGCTGCGCGACGGACCCGAAGAAAAAGTAAACGCGCCCCGCTCAGGCGGGGCGCGTTCGCATCATCGGTCCATGCACCGCGCGCAGGGCGCGGGAGGCGCGTCAGGCCGCGGCGGCGGCCTTCTTCTCCTGCGCCTTCAGGATGCGGCGCTTCAGGGTCAGCGCCTCGGCCGGCAGCTTCCGGTCGGCGGTGCCGAGCAGGAAGGAGTCCAGGCCGCCATTGTGCTCCACGGTGCGGATGCCGTTGGTGGAGATGCGGATCTGCACGGAGGTGCCGAGCACGTCGGAGAAGAACGAGGTTTCCTGCAGGTTCGGCAGGAAACGGCGACGCGTCTTGTTGTTGGCGTGGCTGACGTTGTTGCCCGTCAGCACGCCCTTGCCGGTGATGCCGCAACGGCGAGCCATGGCGCTACCCTTCAATCGGAGCGGGGTCGCGGCACAGACCGCACACCCAGTGTGAAAAACAGAGGGGGCGTATGGCCCGCCTCCCCGCGAGAGTCAAGGATTCGACGGCCCCGCGGCGGCGGAAATCCTGGCCGCGCGGGCGCCTGCCGGCTTCAGAGATCGTTGCCGGACGGCGGCCCCTGGCGCATCTCGGCCAGCTCCCCCGCCTCGACCGAGGCCAGCGCGCTGCGCAGCACGTTGGCGATCGCCTCGTCGCGCATGCTGCGCGCCATCAGCCCGAGCGCGCCGCCGAGCAGGGCGGAGGCGACCGAGATCGGCGCGATCTTCTGCTCGATCATGTATTCGATCGCCTTGTCCACCACGGACCCGGCATGGCTGAGATCTTCCGGGGCCACCCCCTGCGGATCGAGTTGCATCTGGTGCCCTCCTGATACGGTCCGGTCACATAGTCACACTGGCGGGGAAGCAAAAGAGCACGGGCGCAAAAGAGCAGGGGGCGCAAAAGGCGGGCGGAACGCGCCGCTCACAGGCGCGGGTCGTGCGCCGGGCGCCGCCCCGCATCCGCCTCCACCCCGGCGGCGCGCGCCGCCTCCTGCGCCGCCGCCGCCGCCTCGGCCGCCGCCACTGCCTCGGACTGGCGGCGCCACATCTGCGCGTAGAGGCCATCGGCCGCCATCAGCGCCGTGTGGTTGCCGCGCTCGGCGATCTGCCCGTCCTGCAGCACGATGATCTCGTCCGCCTCCACCACGGTGGAGAGGCGGTGGGCGATGACCAGCGTGGTGCGCCCGGCCGAGACGCCGCGCAGGGCCGCCTGGATCTCCTGCTCGGTGCGCGTGTCGAGCGCGCTCGTCGCCTCGTCCAGGATCAGCACGCGCGGGTCCTTCAGGATGGTGCGGGCGATCGCCACGCGCTGCTTCTCGCCGCCCGAGAGCTTCAGGCCGCGCTCGCCCACGCGGGTGTCGTAGCCATCCGGCAGGCGGAGGACGAAGTCATGCACCTGGGCGAGCTTCGCGGCCGCCACCACCTCCTCCTCGGAGGCGCCGGGGCGGCCATAGGCGATGTTGTAGCGGATGGTGTCGTTGAACAGCACCGTGTCCTGCGGCACCACGCCGACGGCGGCGCGCAGGCTCTCCTGCGTCACGCTCCGGATATCCTGGCCATCGAGCAGGATCTCGCCGCTCTGGGCGTCGTAGAAGCGGAACAGCAGGCGAGAGATGGTGGACTTGCCGGCGCCGGTGGGGCCGACGATGGCCAGCGTCCGCCCCGCCGGGACGCTCAGCGAGACACCCTTGAGGATGGTGCGGTCCGGCCGGTAGCCGAAGCGGATGTCGCGGAACTCCAGCGCGCCGGGGCCTGCGGCGAGCGGCGGCGCGCCGGGGGCGTCGGCCACCTCCTGCTTCTCGCGCATCAGGGTGAACATGGCCTCCATGTCCACCAGCCCCTGCTTCAACTCGCGATAGACGAAGCCCAGGAAGTTCAGCGGCAGGTAGAGCTGGATCAGGTAGGTGTTCACCAGCACGAAATCGCCCACCGACATGCTGCCACTGGCGACACCGCGCGCGGCCATCAGCATCACCGCCGTCAGGCCGATGGCGATGATCGCCGCCTGGCCCATGTTCAGGTAGTTCAGCGTCACCTCGGAGCGGGTGTAGGCGGCCTCGTAGCGCGCGAGGGAGGAATCGTAGCGCCGCTCCTCGTGCTTCTCGTTGCCGAAATACTTCACCGTCTCGTAGTTCAGCAGGCTGTCGATGGCCTTGGTGTTGGCCTCCTGGTCCATCTCGTTCATGGCGCGGCGGAAGCGCAGCCGCCAATCGGTGAAGACCAGGGTGAAGGCGATGTAGAGCCCGATCGTCAGCAGCGTGACGAGGGCGAAGCTGGCGTCGAACAGCCCCCACAGGATGCCCGCGACGAGCAGGATCTCGATCAGCGTGGGGATGATGTTGAACAGCATGAAGTCGAGGACGAAGTTGATGCCCCGCGTGCCGCGCTCGATGACGCGGCTCATGCCGCCCGTCTGCCGGTCCAGGTGGAAGCGGAGCGACAGGGCGTGCAGGTGGCGGAACACGTTGAGCGCGATGACCCGCCCCGCCCGCGCCTGCACGCGGGTGAAGACGGCGTCGCGCAGCTCCGCCATCCAGGAGGAGGTGATGCGCAGCAGGCCATAGGCCAGCACGAGGGCCACGGGCACGGTGGCGATGGCGGCGGCGGTGCCGGCCTGCGGCCCCAGCGCGTCCACGGCGCGGGCATAGGCGATCGGCACCACCACGTTGGCGCCCTTGGCGAGCACCATGAGGATCAGCGCGACGACGACGCGGGCGCGCAGCCCCGGCTCGTTGCGGGGCCAGAGATAGGGGGCGAGGGTCAGCAGCGTTTGGAAGTGGCCGCGCGGACGGGCCGGCGCGGCAGGGGAAGCGGGCACGGGGCAATCTCCAGTCGGTCGGGCGTTACATGGCGCCCGCCACCGGCAGCGGCAATGCACCGCGCCGCATCCGGGCGGCGCGCATGCCCCCGGCACATGGCCCGCCCCCCAGCCCGTCTGGGCGGTCGGCTGGGCGGTCGGCTGGGCGGTCGGCTGGGCGGCCCGGCCGGGCGGAAGGCATTGCCGCCGGCGCGCGGCGGCGGCATGAGGGAGGGCATGCCCATCCCCGCCTCCACGGGCTTCGCCCGCCACATCGCCGCCTGCAACAACCTGGCCTCGCCCGCCGGGCTGATCCCCTTCCGCATCGGCGCCGAGCAGGTCGGCTGGCTGTCGCCGGAACTGGCCCGCTGGCTGGCCTTCCGCCCGCGTGACTTCCATTTCGATGGCGAGGGCGTCTCGCTGGCTGGCCGGCTGCGGGGCGCGGCCGCGCGCGGCGCGGCCCTGGCCGAGGCGGCGAAGGGGCTGGAGAAGGCCGGCTACCTGCGCGTGCGCGGCGAGCCCTTCGACGTGCGCGCGACGCCCGAAGGGCCGGTGCTGGCCACGCTGGACCGCGGCGCCGTGCCAGCCTTCGGCGTGCTGGCGCAGGGGGTGCACCTGAACGGGCTGGTGCGCCGGGCCGACGGGCTGCATGTCTGGATCGGCAAGCGGGCGCGGGACAAGGCGGTGGCGCCCGGCCAGTGGGACAACCTGGTGGCCGGCGGCACCCCCGCCGGGCTGGATGCCTGGGAGACGCTGGTGAAGGAGGGCGCCGAGGAGGCCGGCCTGCCGCCCGAGCTGGTGGCCGGAGCGCGGCCCACGGGCCGCATCTCCTACATCATGCGCCAGGCCGATGGCGGGCTGCGGCGCGACATCCTGCATGTCTACGACCTGGAGCTGCCCGAGGACTTCACCCCCACCCCGCATGACGACGAGGTGGAGCATTTCGAGCTGTGGCCCATCGCCCGCGTGCTGGAGGTGGTGCGGGATACGGACAGCGTGAAGTTCAACGTCAACCTGGTGCTGATCGACCTGCTGCTGCGCGAGGGGCTGATCGACCCCGCGAGCGCCGAGGGGCACTCGCTGCGCAACGGGCTGCAGGCCGGCGCCTGAGGCGGCGCCGGCCGCCACGCCTCAGGCGGCGCGGATCGCGCTGAGGAAGCGCTCCATCTGCCCGCGCAGCGCCTCGGAGCGCTGCGCCAGCTCGCCGGAGGCGGCGCGCACCTCGCCGGCGGCGGTGCCGGTGCGCTCGGCATCGGCGCTGACGCCCATCGCGTGGCGGGAGGCGGCATCCGTGCCGGTGGCCGCCTCGGCCACGGCGCGGCCGATCTCCTGCGTGGCTTCCGCCTGCTGCCCGGCGGCCTCGGCCACCTGGGCGGTGGCGCGGTTCAGCCCCTCGATGATCCCGGCGATGGCGCCGATCGCCTGCACCGTCCGCTGCGTCTCGGTCTGCATGCCGGCGATCTGCTGGCCGATCTCCTCGGTGGCCTTGGCCGTCTGGCTGGCCAGGTTCTTCACCTCGGACGCCACCACGGCGAAGCCCTTGCCCGCCTCCCCCGCCCGCGCCGCCTCGATCGTGGCGTTCAGCGCCAGCAGGTTGGTCTGGCTGGCGATGTCGGCGATCAGCTTCACCACGTCGCCGATGCGGTCGGCGGCGTCGGAGAGGCCGCGCACGGTCTGCCCGGCGCGCTCGGCGGCGGCCACGGCGGAGCGCGCCTGGCCGGCGCCGTCGCGCACCTGGCGCGCCACCTCGGCGATGCTGGCGGCCAGCTCCTCGGCCGCGGCGGCCACGGTCTGCACATTGGCGCTGGCCTGCCGGGCGGCCTCCGCCACGTCGCCGGCATGGCGGGTGCCGTCCTGGGCGATGCCGGCCATGCTGGCGGCGGTGGCGTCCAGCTCGGTGGCGGCGGAGGCGACCACGCGCAGCATGCCCGCCGTCTCCTCCTCGAAGTGGTTGAGCAGCAGGTCGACCCGCTTGGCGCGCTCCAGCTCGGCCTGCTGGGCCTGCTGCTGGGCCTGCTGCATCGCCAGCCGCTGCCGCGAGCCCTCGCGCAGCGTCTCGATGGCGCGCGCCATCTCGCCCAGCTCGTCCGTGCGGGCGTGGCCGGGCACGGCCACCTCCAGGCTGCCCTGGGCGATGCGGGACAGGGTGGCGGTGAGCGCCCGCAGCGGCTGCACCAGGCGGCGCATCAGCAGCAGCAGGCCGCCGAGGACGACGGCCAGGGTCAGGGCCACCAGCCCCAGCGCCATCGCCAGCCGCAGCCGGGCGGAGCCGGTGGCCTCCTCGGTCATCGCCATCGCCTCGTCCAGCGCGGCGTCGCGCAGGTCGAGCAGCCGCAACTGCATGGGCGTGATCTCGCGGCGCAGCGCGTTGCTGTCGGCAGGCCAGGTGCCGGGCGGCGCGACGCGATCCAGATTCGCCGCCGCCAGGTCGCTCAGCTGCCGGATCCGGCCATTCAGCGCCTCGTTCAGGCTGCCATACCGGCCGGCCGCCTCCTGCAGCCGCGGCCGGTCGCGCAGCACATCGACCAGGTGCAGCGCGCTCTGCTGCGATTGCCGGGCCTCGCCCAGCTGGCCCTGCAGGGCATGGAAGGCGGCGCGCTCCACCGGCAGGCCGTTCACCCAGCCATAGAGCGCGGTCAGGTTGCGGCCCGTCACGTCGCGCTGCTGCATCACGGCCCGGGCCAGTTCCAGCGGCAGCATCAGCTCCGGCTGGCGCACCGCCAGCAGGCGGACCAGCGTGTCGCCCTGCGCGGTCACGCCATCCATCAGGGTGGCGCGCGCCTGCCGCAGATCGGTGGCCAGGGTGGGGTCGCGCTGCGGCAGGGGGCGCACGAACTCGGCCTCGGCGCGGCGGCGCAGCGTGGCCATGGTCTGGGTGAGCTGCCGCGTCACCGACAGCGCCGCCTCCCCGAGCGAGGAGGCGGGCAGCCTCTCCGCCATCAGCGCAAGCTGCTGGTCCGCCACCGGCACGGTGGCGCGCAGCGTCGGCATGTCCGGCGCGGGGCTGGTGGCGGAGCTGGCATATTGCCCGACCTCGATGGTCAGCGCGGTCTGCGCGCGCTGCAGGGCGCTGAGGGCACGGGTATCGAGCATCGCCTGGTTGGCCTGCCGCCAGTCGCCGAAGGCCTGGCCGGCCAGCACCAGGGAGGCCAGCGCGCCTGGCAGGGCTACAGCGCAGAAGCCGGCCAGGAAGAGAGTACGAATGCGCATATGCCCGAAGCCCACTTCAGCAGAGAGGGTCTGGCTTAGCGCGGAGTCATAAACGGAAAATTACCGGATCGCGGCCGCCAGTGCCGACAAGGCACCGGCGGCGGCCGGATCAGCGCAGTGGCCGGATCAGCGCAGCGGCTCGGCCTGCACGCCGCCACCCTGCTGGTAGGAGGGCGGCGGCTGGTAGCCGGGCTGCTGGAAGCTCTGCGGCTGCTGCTGCTGCTGCTGCTGGTAGGGCTGGGCGGCGGTGGCCGCCGGCGCGCCGCCGAAGCGCATCAGCGTGCCGCGCAGCGGGTCGGCCCCCGGGTTGTGGGCGGCCATGTCCACCACGATCTGCCGCGCGCCGACGCTCTGGCCGTAATAGGCGCGGTTCCAGTCGCTGCGGGTGGAGAGCAGGGAGCCGTCCAGCGCGATGCCGGCATAGAGGCCGCGCGTCTTGGCGAAGGTGACGATGTCCGCCCCCACCGCCGCGGTGGTGGAGCCGGCGATGCCGCCGCCGATCGTCGCCACCGCGATGGAGGCGTCGGCGCCGACCTTGAACTGGCTGTCCATCAGGGCGGAGAGGCCCTTGTCGGTCAGCACCATCATCATGACCATGGCGTCCTGCACGCCGATCTGGAAGCCGAGGCTGCCCGAGCCCAGGCTGTAGAAGGCGGGCGAGGACCAGGAGCCCGCGCCGTCGCGCGCCAGCAGCACGCAGGAGCCGCCCTGCCCGCCCAGGATGAACCCGGCGCGGAAGACGCGCGGGCAGACCATGACGGCGCGCGCCCGGCGCAGCATGGTCACCGCGTCATTGTAGTGGGCGGCATCGGCCGGGCCGGCGGCGCCGAGCATTTCCTGCACGGCGAGGGTGGAGCGGTCCACCAGCGCCTGCTGCTCCACCTGCGCGGCGGCCGGCCGCGCGCCTCCGGCGCACAGGGCCGTCGTCAGCAGCAAGGCCCCGGCAAGGGGGATTGGTGCGAAGATCGAACGCCGCATGAAGGTCCTCCGGCAACCCATTGCCCAGGAATGGCCTTCCGGCTGCGGCGTGGCAAGCCCAACTTGCAGCGAGGCGTGGCTTTGCGCGGCGGTTTCAGGCCGCCGCGCCGGCCGGCGGCTCCTCGTTCACCGAGGCCACGCGCCAATGCGCCCCGTGCTTCTCCAGCCGGGTGAGGGAGAGGTTCTTCACCGAGAGCTGGAAGGCCTGGTGCGGGTCGAGCCCCATGGCGTGCGCCACCGCGGCGCGGATCGAGCCGCCATGCGCCACGATCACCACATCCATCCCCTCCAGCCGCTCCGCCATCTCCTCCAGCGCCGGGCCGATGCGGCCGATCACGTCCTGCAGGCTCTCGCCGCCCGGCGGCCGCTCGGCGGCGCCATGCGGCCAGAAGGGGTGCGGCGGCTCGGAGAGCAGCCGGGCCAGCGCCTCATAGGTGATGCCCTGCCATTCGCCGAGATGCTGCTCGGCGAAGCGCGGCTCCACGCTCAGCGCGGCCGTCGGGTAGCCGGCGGCGAAGATCGCCTCGGCCGTGGCGCGGGTGCGCGAGAGCGGGGTGTGGAACCAGCGCGCCCCCTCCGGCAGGCGGCCCGCCAGCCAGGCATAGGCGGCGCTCTCCTGCGCCAGGGCCAGGGAACAGATGGCGACATCCATGTCGCCATACATCACGACACGCGCCGAGGGCTCGACGATGGCGTGGCGGATCAGGAAGAAGCGGGTCGGGGTCACGCCCGACCTGTAGCCCCTTTCGGGCGGCGGCGGAATTGCCGGGACGGCATGGCCGGCCCCGGCCGCCGTCACGCGCATTCACCGCCTGTTCACCCTGAAGGCCGGAAGATGGTGGCGGCGCGGCCCTCCGCGCCCTCCCCTCCGGACCGGATGAAGGCGCGCAGGATGCCCCCCGAATCTCCCCCGATCGCCACGGCCGTGCCGGCCTGGGCGCCCCCGCACCCGCTGCTGGCGGAGCATGCGGCGCGGCTGGCCTTCAGCATGCGCCTGCCCGGCTGGCAGGAGGTGCCGCAGACCCAGGCGGCGATGCGGGTGCTGGCGCATGCCCTGGCGCTGCGGCTGAGCCTGCGGCCGGATCTCAGCCTGGGGCTCGACACCGACCGGCTGCAGGCCACGGCGCCCGAGTCTTCCGCCGAGGTGGAAGCGGCCCTGGCCCGCGCCAGCCAGGCCGCCGTGCCGGACCGCTTCTGGTTCGGCTGAGGCGGGCGGGGCGGCGGGACGCCCCCGCCCGCAGCCCGCTCACTCGCCGCCCGCTCACGCGCCGCCCGCTCACGCGCCGCCCGTTCACTCGCCGATGTTCATCAGCGCGCCGCTGCGCCGCGCCGCCTCGAACTGCGCCATGAAGACGCGGCCGAGCAGCGCCAGCCACAGCGCATCCAGCAGGAAGGCGGCGGCGAGGTGCCAGCCATCCACCCGCCCCTCCAGCAGGGCGGCGCGCATCCCCTCGAACACATGCGCGGCGGGAATGGCCTGCGCCACCCATTGCAGCGGCTGCGGCAGCGTCGCCATCGGGTAGAACACGCAGGCGAAGGGCGTGAGGCCGAACAGCACCGACCAGGCGAGCGGCTCCGCCCCCGCCCCGTGCCGCAGGATCATCGCCGTGACGCCGAGCGCCACCGCCCAGCCCATCAGCATCAGCGCGGCGAAGAACAGCACCACCACCGGCCCCAGTCCGAACAGGCCGAAGCCGTAGAGCAGCCAAGCCAGCCCCACCGCCGGCAGCACGCCGATCAGCATCCTGAGCGTGGCCATGGTGATCAGCCCCGCCACCAGCTCCCCCGGCCGCAGGGGGCTGACGAAGATATGGCCGAGGTTGCGGCTCCAGACCTCCTCCAGGAAGGAGAGGGCGAAGCCCATCTGGCTGCGCAGCGCCACCTCCCACAGCAGCACGCCGCCCAGCAGCACGCCCGCCGCCACCGTGGCCGTGTTCTGCTGCACCCCCGCCAGATAGGCGGTGACGAAGCCCCAGACGAGCATCTGCAGCACCGGCCAGTACATCAGCTCCAGCAGCCGCGGCCAGGAGCGGCGGTAGAGCGCCAGGTGCCGGTAGACCAGGCCCCAGACGCGGCGCGGTGCCCCGTTCATGCTTCCACCCTCCGGTCGCGGGCGATGTCGAGGAAGACATCCTCCAGATTGTCCCGCCCGAAGCGGGCGACGAGATCGGCCGGGCTGCCCTGATCGACCAGCCTGCCGCGCTTCATCATCAGCACATGGCCGCAGAGGCGCTCCACCTCGGCCATGTTGTGGCTGGCCAGGAGTATGGCGCAGCCGCTTTCGGCACGATAATTTTCCAGCCATGTTCGCACCCAGTCGCCGGTGTCCGGGTCGAGGCTGGCGGTGGGTTCGTCCAGCAGCAGCAGCTCGGGGCGGTTCACCAGCGCCTTGGCCAGCGCCACGCGGGTCTTCTGCCCGGCCGAGAGCTGGCCCGCCGGGCGGTGCAGGATCTCCTCCATTTGCAGGGCGGCCGCCAGCTCGGCGATGCGCGCCTCGGTACCGCGCACCCCGTAGAGATGGGCATAGACCCGGAGGTTCTCCGCCACCGTCAGCCGGTGCGGCAGCGCCACATAGGGGGAGGAGAAGTTCATCCGCGCGAGCGCGGCGAAGCGGTCCCGCGCCATGTCGTGCCCCAGCACGGAGACGCGGCCCGCGCTCGGCACCAGCAGGCCGAGCAGCATGGCGATGGTGGTGGTCTTGCCCGCCCCGTTGCCGCCCAGCAGGCCCCAGGTGGCGCCGCGCGGCAGGGTGAAGCTCAGGGACTCCACGGCGGTGGTCTCGCCGTAGCGCTTGGTCAGGCCCTCGGCCTGGATGGCGGCGGATTGCATGGTCCCGATTAGGGGAAGCCGCCGCCGCTTGCCCAGGCCCGCCGCCGTTACAATTTCGCCTGACCTACAGCTCCGCCCGTCCGGAGAGCACCGTCACCACCGCGCCGCCCACCCATACCGTCTCCCCTTCCCGCCGCAGGAAGACGCGGCCGGCACGGCCCAGCACCGTGCCCTGCGCGGCCACGTAGCGCTCCGGCGCCCGGCCGCTGCCGATCAGCCACTGCCCGATGCCGGCATTCAGGCTGCCCGTCACCGGGTCCTCCGGCACGGCGGAGCCGGGGATGAAGGCGCGCAGCTCGAACTGCGCCTCCGTCCCGTCCACCGCCGGGTCCCAGGGCGCCACCACGCCGGGCCACAGCCCTTCCAGCGCCGCGTAATCGGGCTCGATCGCCAGCAGCTCGGCGCGGGAGCGGAGCAGCACCCCCACCCATTCCGGGCCGTTGACGATCCACTCCGCCGCCACGATGGCTTCCGGCGCCAGGCGCAGCCCGCGGGCGAGGCGCGCCAGCACCTCGGGCTCCACCGGCCCGCTGCGGCGCAGCGGCGGGGCGGCGAAGGCCAGTTGCCCGCCCTCCCCCCGCCGGATGCGCACGGGGCCGACGCCGCATTCCTGCACCACCTCCGCCCCCCTGGGCCGCCCGCCCGCCGCCAGCCAGGCATGGCAGCTGCCCAGCGTCGGGTGGCCGGCGAAGGGCAGTTCCCGCTCCGGGGTGAAGATGCGCACCCGGTAATCCGCCTCCGGCAGGGTGGGGCGGAGGAGGAAGGTGGTCTCGCTGAGGTTGGTCCAGTTGGCGAAGGCGGCCATCTGCGCGTCGGAAAGGCTGTCGGCCCCTAGCACCACGGCCAGCGGGTTGCCCTTCAGCGGGGTGGCGGAAAAGACATCGACCTGCTGGAAATCGAGGATCGGCATGGCGGCGGCTCCGGCGCGGGAGGAAGGGCGGCGTTGTTCTTCCACCCGGCCCGCCCGCCTGTCCATCCGGCCGGGCGGCGCTCAGTCCTCGAAGGGCAGGCCCACATAGTTCTCGGCCAGCGCCGTGGCGGCGGCGCGGGAACTGCGCAGCAGGTCGAGCCCCGCCTGGTGGATGCGCTGCTCGAAGGGGCTGTCATCCGGGTTGCGGTGCAGCATGGTGGTCATGGACCAGGAGAAGCGCTCGCCCTTCCAGACGCGGCGCAGGCAGGTGGCGCTGTAGGCGTCCAGCCTCTCCGTGCGGTTGTCGCGGTAGCGGGCCTCCAGGGCGCGGGCCAGCACCACCGCGTCGGCCACCGCCAGGTTCAGCCCCTTGGCGCCGGTGGGCGGGACGATGTGCGCGGCATCGCCCGCCAGGAACAGCCTGCCATGTTGCATCGGCTCGCAGACGAAGCTGCGCAAAGGGATGATGCCCTTCTGGAAGATCTCTCCCCGTTGCAGCACCCAGCCATCGTCGGTGGACAGGCGCGCCTCGAGCTGCGCCCAGATGCGGTCGTCGGGCCAGTTGGTGATGTCGTCCGCCGGATCGCACTGGATGTACATGCGCTGGATCTCGGGCGAGCGCGTGGAGAGCAGCGCGAAGCCCTCGCCCTGGTTGGCGTAGATCAGCTCCGGCCAGGAGAGCGGCGCGCGGGCCAGGATGCCGAGCCAGCCGAAGGGGTAGACCTTCTGGTACTCGGTGCGGCGGCTGGCCGGGATGGCCTGCCGCCCCGGGCCGTGGAAGCCGTCGGCGCCGACGATGTAATCGCAATCCAGCCGCTGCTCCGGGCCGTCGCCATCGGCGCGCCAGGTGAGGAAGGGGCGGTCGGTGTCCACGGCGTGGATGGCGGTGGCCGAGACGCCGAAATGGATGGCGCCGCCATCGGCCAGCCGCGCGGCGATCAGGTCCTTCAGCACCTCGTGCTGGGCATAGACCGTCACCTTCCTGCCGCCGGTGAGGTCCTCCATGTCGAGATGCAGGCGCTGGCGGTTCCATTGCAGGGTGATGCCGGTGTGGAAATGCCCCTCGCGCAGCATCCGCGCGCCGAGGCCCATCGCCGTCATCATCTCGACGAGCCAGTGCTCCAGCACGCCGGCGCGGATGGTGCCCTCCACCTCGGTGCGGCTCCGGCTCTCCAGGATGACGGATTCGATGCCGGCACGGTGCAGGAGGTGGGCCAGGAACAACCCGGCGGGGCCGCAGCCGACGATGCCGACCTGGGTGCGCATGGACTTTTCCTCCGGAGGCTTCTGCTTGGCCGGCACGCTATCCCGCCCCACCGGCGCGGCTGAATGGACGGAAGGGCGAAATCCTGGCACTTTCCCGCCATGGAGATCGTCCCGCGCTTCTTCCTCTACGGCGAGGCCGGGGATGAGGCGGATTCCCGCTTCCTGCACATCGAGACCATCCCCGCCCGCAGCCTGCCGCATGGCTGGCACATCGCGCCGCACCGCCATCCCGGCCTGCTGCAATTGCTGCTGGCCGAGCAGGGCGGCGGCCGCGCGCAGTTCGACGGGCAGGAGCGGGACTTCGCCGCCCCCGCCCTGCTGCTGCTGCCGCCGGCGGTGATCCACGGCTTCACCTTCCAGCCCGGCACGGATGGCTGGGTGCTGAGCCTGACCCTGCCCTGGGCGGCGGAGCTGCTGGCGGAGGACACGCTGCCCGAGGCGGCGCTGCTGCTGCCGCTGGAGCCGGCGGCGCTGGTTGCCCACCGCGTGCCGCAGCGCTTCGCCGAGCTGGCGGAGGAATTCGCCGCCCACCGGCCCGGGCGGAGCGCGGCGCTGGCGGCGCAGCTGCGGCTGCTGCTCATCGCCCTGGCGCGGCTGCGCGCCGGGCAGCCGCGCGCGGACGCCGCCGCCAGCGCCGGCACGCTGCACTTCGCCCGCTTCCGCGCCCTGGTGGAGCAGTGGTTCCACGAGCCGCGCCCGATCGCCGACTACCAGAAGGCGCTGGGCCTTTCCGAGAAGCGCCTGGCCGCGCTCTGCCGCGCCGCCGCCGGGCGCACGCCGCTGCAGATCCTCAACGCCCGGCGCATCACCGAGGCGCGGCGCAGCCTGCGCTACTCCTCCCTCTCGGTGGCCGAGATCGGCTACGGGCTCGGCTTCCGCGACCCGGCCTATTTCTCGCGCTTCTTCCGCCGCATGACGGGGCTGACCCCCGGCCAGGCGCGCGATGGGTAGCCCGCGCGACCTGCTGGGCGGCCTCTCGCGCGGCCTGGCCGTGATCGAGGCGTTCCACGCCCTGCCGGGGCAGGCCGGCGAGGGCCGCGCCAGCATCGCCGAGATCGCCCGCGCCACGGGCATGACGCGGGCGGCGGCACGGCGCTGCCTGCTCACCCTGGTCTCGCTGGGCTATGCCGAGGCGGATGGGCGCGGCTTCGCCCTCACCCCCCGCGTGCTGCGGCTGGGCGGCGCCTGGCTGGCCAGCGCCACCCTGCCCGAACAGCTCCAGCCGCAGCTCGACGCCGTGCGCGAGGCGACGGGCGAGAGCTGCTCCGCCGCCATCCTCGACGGGGCGGAGGTGGTCTACATCGCCCGCGCGGCGGCGGCGCGCATCGCCTCCGTGGCGCTGGGGGTGGGCAGCCGGCTGCCGGCGCATTGCACGGCGCTGGGGCGGGCGCTGCTCTCTGCCCAGCCGGAGCCGCTGGTGGACCAGTTCGTGGCGCGCCTCGCCCCCGCCGCGCTCACCGCCCACACCCGCACCACCCGCAGCGCGATCCGCGCCGCCATCCGCGAGGCGCGGGCGCACGGCTACGCACTGGTGGACGAGGAGCTGGAGATCGGGCTGCGTTCCGTTGCCGTGCCGGTGCGCGACCAGCGCGGGCGCTGCGTCGCCGCCATCAACATCGGCGTGCGGACGGCGCGCGCGCCGGACGAGGTGCTGCGGGAGCGGTTGCTGCCGGCCCTGCTCCACGCGGCCGCCGAGTTGCGGCGGACCATCCCGGGCTAGGCGCGGCCCTTCCCTTCAGCCGGCCGGTGCGCTCCGGCCGCGACGGGCCGTGGCGCGCGGCGGCTTCGCTGTGTCTTCCCGGGCCGTGTCCTCCCGGATGGACGCCACGGCGGCGCGGCGCTTCGCCCCCGGCAGGGCGGGCGCCCGGCGCGCGGCGGCCTTCGCCTTCTCCGACTGGGCGATCAGCTTCTCCCGCACCGCCACCGTGGCGTGGCGGAAGGCCGCCTTGCGGTGGACCTCGGGGATGCCCTCCAGGGCGGCCAGGATGGCGCTGGTCAGGGCGCGGGTGCCGCGCGGGGCGGGCTTGGCAGGGGTGGACTTGGCAGGGGTGGGCATGTGTCCGTGTTCCTTGCTGCGGGGAATCAGGGGTGGCGGGCGGCTCAGCGCAGCAGCCAGGACAGGGCGCGCCGCAGCGCCGCGGTGCCGTCCCGCTCGAACCAGGCGCCATGGGCGAAGATCACCCGCTCCGGCTGCCATGCCAGCATCTGCCGGGCGGCCTCGGCGGCCTCCCGGCGGCGCAGGCGCAGAAGGGCGCGCAGATAGGCCGGCGTGCCGCCCTCCGGCGCCATGACGCCGGCCAGCCGCGCCAGGGGGCGCACCAGGGGCGGCAGCTTGCCGGGCTCCAGGTTCTGCACCAGGTCGGTCAGCAGCAGGCTGCGGCTCGGCTGGTGGAAGAAGGCCACCTCGCGGAAGCCGCCGGCCCCGGGCACGACGCGCTGCTCGATCTCCCCGGCCCAGGGCTCCGGCGCGGCGCCGGCAAGGTCGTGGTCCAGCCGCAGGCGGGATTTCCGCACGGCGCGGCGCCGCCGCAGCTCCGGTGCCGCCCAGATCCTGGCTTCCGGGCAATGGCGCTGCCAGGCCTGCAGGAAGGACCAGTGCGCGATGTTGGGCGCGACCAGGTGGTGGATCGGGCCGATCTCCTGCAGCGCGCGCTGCAATGCATCGGTATGGCGGGTGGGCGAGTGCAGCCAGAGCCCGCCATCCCGCAGGCGGAGCACCGTCATGCGCACTGGCAGGGGAAGGCCCAGGACGCGCAGCGGGCCGCTGTCCACGATCCAGAGCCCCTCCGCCACCGGCTTCGGCTGATCGAGGGGCGGATAGGTGGCGGGATGGGCAGGCTCGGCCATGCGCGTCCTTGCTGTCCGGATGCGCCAGCAGGAAGCGGGCGCAGGGTCGTTCCCGGGGGCTAACGCCCCGGAGGAGGCGGCTGTTGCGGCCGGAGCTGCCAGGATGCCCGTTGTGCGGATAGCGCACGCCGTTGCGGCCCCGCGCATGGCGGACCTAGTCTCGCCCACCGCAAGAAGAACAGGGAACGCCATGACCCAGCAGGGACACCCCGAGGGAACGATCCGATGATCAACAAGACCGTGCGCGACATGGCCGAGGCCATGCAGGGCCTCGCCGACGGCGCCACCGTGCTGGTGGGCGGCTTCGGCTCGGTCGGCCAGCCGGACGCGCTGATCGACGGGCTGATCGAGCAGGGGGCGAAGGACCTCACCATCGTCGCCAACAATGCCGGCGCCGGGCGCGTCGGGCTGGCGCGGCTGATGGAGCTGGGGCGGGTGCGCAAGATCATCTGCTCCTTCCCGCGCAGCGCCGGCTCGGTGGTGTTCGAGGAGCTGTACAAGGCCGGGAAGCTGGAGCTGGAGATCGTGCCGCAGGGCACGCTGGCCGAGCGGATGCGCGCCGCCGGCGCCGGGGTGCCCGCCTTCTACACCCCCACCGGCTACGGCACGCTGCTGACCGAGGGCAAGCCCACCGCCGAGTTCAACGGCCGCCCCTGCGTGCTGGAGCACGCCCTGCCCGGCGACGTGGCGCTGGTGCAGGCGCACAAGGCGGACCGCTGGGGCAACCTCACCTACCGGCGCTCGGGCCGCAACTTCAACCCGGTGATGGCCATGGCCGCGAAGCTCACCATCGCGCAGGTGGACATGATCGAGCCGCTCGGCACGCTGGACCCGGAGGAGGTCGTCACCCCCGGCATCTTCGTCGACCGCGTCCTGCTGCACCCCGTCGCCTGACCCTTGGGCCTGAGAGGATCCTCCCCATGAGCGAGACAAGCTTCACGCCCCTCTCCCGCAAGCAGATGGCCGCACGGGTGGCGCAGGACATCCCCGAGGGCTGGTACGTCAACCTCGGCATCGGCATCCCGACGCTGGTGGCCGATTTCGTCCCCGCCGAGCGCGAGGTGGTGTTCCACTCCGAGAACGGCGTGCTGGGCATGGGCCCCGCCCCCGCGCCGGACGACGCCGACCCCTGGCTGATCAACGCCGGCAAGCAGCAGGTGACGCTGCTGCGCGGCGGCGCCTATGTGCACCACGCCGACAGCTTCGCCATGATCCGCGGCGGGCATCTCGACCTCTGCGTGCTCGGCGCCTTCGAGGTGGCGGAGAATGGCGACGTCGCCAACTGGGCGACCTCGGCCAACGACACCGCCCCCGCCGTCGGCGGCGCCATGGACCTCGCGGCCGGCGCCAAGCGGCTGTGGGTGGTGATGGAGCACACCACCAAGGAGGGCCGCTCCAAGCTGGTGCACCGCTGCGGCTACCCGCTGACGGCCATGCGCGCCGTGCGCCGCGTCTACACCAACCTCGCCGTGCTGGACGTGACGGAGCAGGGCTTCGCGGTGGTGGACATGGCCCCCGGCCTCAGCTTCGACGACCTCCAGGCGCGCACCGACGCGCCGCTGCGCAAGGCCTGACACACCGCGATGCGTGACGCCTTCATCTGCGACGCCGCCCGCACGCCCATCGGCCGCCATGCCGGCGCGCTGGCGGCGGTGCGCGCCGATGACCTCGCCGCCGTGCCGATCAAGGCGCTGATGGCCCGCCACCGCGGGCTCGACTGGGGCGCGCTGGACGACATCGTCCTCGGCTGCGCCAACCAGGCGGGGGAGGACAACCGCAACGTGGCGCGCATGGCCGGGCTGCTGGCCGGCCTGCCGGATGGCGTGCCGGGCAGCACCGTCAACCGGCTCTGCGGCTCCGGGCTCGACGCCACCGGCATCGCCGCCCGCGCCATCAAGTCCGGCGAGGCGGAGCTGATGCTGGCCGGCGGCGTGGAGAGCATGACGCGCGCGCCCTTCGTCATGGGCAAGAACGCCGAGCCCTTCGGCCGGCAGGCGGAGATGTACGACACCACCATCGGCTGGCGCTTCGTCAACCCGCTGA
Source organism: Teichococcus aestuarii (assembly GCF_003116135.1). Classification (GTDB taxonomy): domain Bacteria; phylum Pseudomonadota; class Alphaproteobacteria; order Acetobacterales; family Acetobacteraceae; genus Pseudoroseomonas; species Pseudoroseomonas aestuarii. The sequence continues at coordinate 475,010 of NZ_PDOA01000003.1, forward strand.
TGCGGGCGCAGTACGGCGCCGAATCCATGCCGGAGACGGCGGAGAACGTCGCGGCCGATTTCCAGATCGGCCGCGCCGACCAGGACGCCTTCGCCTTCCGCAGCCAGCAGCGGGCCAGGCGCGCCATGGAGAATGGCCGCTTCGCCGAGGAGATCGTCCCCGTCGAGATCCGCCGCCGCAAGGGCGGGCCGGTGATCGTGCGGCAGGACGAGCACCCCCGCCCGGACACCACGCCGGAGATGCTGGCGCGCCTGCCCGCCCCCTTCCGCCGCGAGGGCGGCACGGTGACGGCGGGCAACGCCTCGGGCGTGAATGACGGCGCCTGTGCCATCCTGCTGGCCAGCGAGGCGGCGGCGGCCACGCACGGCCTGGTGCCGCGCGCCCGCGTGGTGGCTTGCGCCACCGCCGGCGTGCCGCCGCGCATCATGGGCTTCGGCCCGGCGCCCGCCACCCGCAAGGTGCTGGACAGGGCCGGCCTCGACCTCTCCGACATCGACGTGATCGAGCTGAACGAGGCCTTCGCCGCCCAGGCCCTCGCCGTGACGCGCGACCTCGGCCTGCCGGACGACGCCGAGCATGTGAACCCGAATGGCGGCGCCATCGCGCTCGGCCACCCGCTCGGCATGTCCGGCGCGCGGCTGGTGCAGACGGCGGTGGCCGAGCTGCACCACCGTGAGGCGCGCTACGCGCTGGTGACGATGTGCATCGGCGTCGGCCAGGGCATTGCCATGGTGCTGGAGCGGGTCTGAGCCCTCCGGGGCCGCTTCCCCGCTTCCAGCCCCGGCGCCGTCAGGGCTGGCGGAGATTCTCGCAGGATGTCCACCACTCGGTCGGCACCGCCGCGCTGGTGATGGCGCCAACGATACCCTGGCTCTCGCCGAAATTCATGACGCAGACCGGGCCGGCGGGGGAATCGACGCGGGTGACGGTCACGGTGCGGCAGCCATCGGGGTTGAGATTGCCGCCGCTCTGGAGGATCTGCTCCGTCTTCTCGCGGGAGGGGCAGGCGGTCATCCGGAGAGGCTCGGCGCTCCGGGCCGGCGACAGGGACGCCAGGGGCGCGGCCGCGAGGATGCCGGCAGCGATGATCAGGCAGGGGCGCATCATCCGCTTCCTTCGTCTTGGGGGCGAACAGATCTACGCGGCAGGGCGGGTTGAAGTTTCGGCCGCGGCAGGGGCAATGACATCAACGCTGCGGGCGCGGTCCCGCGGCCCGGAACGCCTGCCTTCCTGCCGCCTCAGCGGCGGAAGGCCAGGCTGTCTTCCGCCGGCGCCTCCAGCGCGGCCAGCAGGGCGGCGCGGTGCGGCGAGAGGGCGCAGGCGGGGTCGGCCTGGGTGGCGTCGCCGGTCAGCGCCAGCGCCTGGCAGCGGCAGCCGCCCCAATCCACCTCCCGCCGGTCGCAGGAGCGGCAGGGCTCCGGCATCCAGGCGGTGCCGCGGAAGCGGTTGAAGGCCTCCGCGCCATACCAGATCCCGGCCAGCGACTGTTCCGTCACGCGCGGGAAGCTGAGGCCGGGGATGGTCTCGGCGGCGTGGCAGGGCAGCACGGCGCCGCTCGGCGTCACGTTCAGGAACTGCCGGCCCCAGCCGCCCATGCAGGCCTTGGGGCGGCTGGCATGGTAGTCCGGCGCCACGAAGTCGATCGCCATGCGGCCCTGCAGCCGCTCCCGCGCCGCCAGCACGGTGGCGCGCGATTCCGCCACCTGCGCGGCGCTCGGCATCAGCGCCGCGCGGTTGCGCAGCGCCCAGCCATGGTACTGGGTGTGCGCGATCTCCAGCCGCCCGGCGCCGAGCCTTTCCGCCAGCGCGATCATCGCCTCCACCGAATCCAGGTTGCCCCGGTGCAGCACCACGTTGATGGTCAGCGCCAGCCCGGCGGCGTGGATGCCCTCCACCAGCGCCAGCTTGCGCGCATGGCCGCCGCGGAAATTGCCGATGCGGTCGGCCGCCGCCGCCTCGGCGTGCTGCAGGCTGAGCTGCACATGCGCCAGCCCGGCATCGGCCAGGGCGCGCAGCCGGGCACCGTTCAGCAGCACGCCGGAGGTGATGAGGTTGGTGTAGAGCCCCGCCTCGGCGGCGGTGGCGGTGATGGCCTCCAGGTCCGGCCGCGCCGCCGGCTCGCCGCCCGAGAGATGCAGTTGCAGCACGCCGAGCGCCGCCGCCTCGCGCATCACCCGCTGCCATGTGGCGGTGTCTAGCTCGGCGCCGCGCTTCTCCAGGTCGGTGGGGTTGGAGCAGTAGGGGCAGCCCAGCGGGCAGCGATGCGTCAGCTCCGCCAGCAGCCCGATCGGCGGCGGGATGCTCCCGCTCACGGCCGCACCAGCCCCTGCGCGCGAAGATCGTCCAGCACCGCCGCCACGTCGGCGGCGATCTCCTCCGCCGGCGCGTCGTATTCGGCGGCGAGCTGCGCGGCGATGGCGGCGACGTCCCGCGTGCCGTCCAGCAGGGCCAGGATGGCGTGGGAGGTCTCGTCCAGCACCAGCACGCGCTCAGGCGCCAGCAGCACCCATTGCCCGCGCGCCGCATCGTGCCGCAGCCGGGCGTGCGGCGAGAGGCGGGGGGCCTCGCTCATCGGGGCCGGAAGCCGCCGGGCGGGATCAGCCCGGGCGTGACATAGGCGTGGTGCAGCGCGTCGAGCTGCGCCCAGAGCACGTCGCACTTGAAGCGCAGCGCCTCCAGCACCTGCTCCTGCTGCTCCGGCGTGCGCGCCTCGCGCTTGACGAAATCCAGCGCGAAGTCGGAATCGCGCGGCGCCTGCGTCATGCGGTGGCCGAAATAGCGCAGCGTGTCCTCGCTGATAAAGTCGTAGTGCCGCAGCATGCCCGAGACGCGCTCGGAGATGATGGTGGGCGAGAACAGCTCGGTCAGCGAGGAAGCCACCGCCTCCAGCAGCGACTTGTCGCGCACGTAGCGCACATAGGCATCCACCGCGAAGCGCGTGGCGGGCAGGATGCCGCGCCCGGCCTCGACATCGGCGCGGTCCAGCCTCAGCCCGTCGGTCAGCGCCAGCCAGCGGTTGATGCCGCCATCCGTGCCGTCCGTGCCGTCATGGTCCTCGATGCGGCGGCGCCATTCGCGGCGCAGCGCCGGGTCCTCGGCGCGGGAGAGGAAGGCGGCGTCCTTCAGCGGGATGCGGCTCTGGTAGTAGTAGCGGTTCAGCGCCCAGGCCTGCACCTGCCCCTTGTCCAGCCGCCCCTCATGCAGCAGGCGGTGGAAGGGGTGCAGGTTGTGGTAGCGCTCGGCGCCGATCCGCCGCAGCGCGGCCTCGAGTTCGTCGGGCGTCATCGGCCGCGTCACCATGCCAGCTCCATGCCGTCCTCCGCCACCGCCCAGCCCAGCGCCGCGGCCTGGGCACGCTCCGCCGAATCGGACCGCAGCAGCGGGTTGGTGTTGTTGATGTGCACGAGCACGCGCCGGCCGATCGCCAGCCCCGCCAGCGCCGCCAGCGAGCCATCCTCGCCCGAGAGCGGCTGGTGGCCCATGCGGCGGCCGGTCTTCTCGCCGACGCCGGCGCGGCGCAGCTCGTCATCGGTCCAGACCGTGCCGTCGAACAGCAGCAGCGCGGCGCCATCGAGGCGCGCGCGCAGCTCCGGGGTCACGGCGTGGCAGCCCGGGATGTAGTAGGCGCGCCGGCCATCGGGCGCGGTGAGCTCCACCGCCACCGTGTCCTCCGCATCCGCAGTAGTGCCCGCCTCCAGGTAGAGGGGCGGCTTGCCCGGCACGGCGAAGAGCCGCAGCGTCAGCCCCGGCAGTTCCCATGCCTCGCCCAGGGCCAGCGGCGCGCGCCGCACATGCCCGGGGCTCAGCGCCTCGAAGATGCTGTTGTCGCGCAGGATGCCGAGCACGCGCGGGGTGGCGCGCAGCCCGTAGCCCTGCCGCTCCCGCAGCGAGAGCAGCCCGGCGATGTGGTCGATCTCGCCGCTGGTCAGCAGCACCTGCGCGATGGGGCTGTGCCGCGGCGCCGCCCCCGGCTGCAGGGCCGGGGTGGCGGCGATCTGCCGCAGCACATCCGGCGAGGCGTTCACCAGCAGCCAGGTGCCATCGGCCAGCGCCACCGCCAGGGCGGACTGGGTGCGGGGGGAGAGGCGGGGGTCGCCCGCCCAGGCCAGCCGACAATTCTCGCAGGCGCAGTTCCATTGCGGGAAGCCGCCACCCGCCGCCGAGCCCAGGATGATGAGCCGCATCTCCCGCCCGGGATTACTCGGCGGTGGCGTAGGAGTTGATCTCCATGCCGGTGCAGAGGGTGACGATGCGGGGCTTGGTCCAACGCTTCATGAGGGCCTCCTGGCGGTCGGGACGGGACGCTGCGCGGGCCGGCACCGGAGGGGTGCGGCCACACCGGCCCAACGTGGCGGCGCGGCGGGGGGTTTCACACCCTCCCCGCCCGGTCACGGCGGCGCGAGGCGCCCCAACCGGACCATGGCGGCGCCGTTGCACTGGCATCGCCGACCCTTCGCAGGAGATCCTCCCCGATGGCCGCACCCTCCCGCCGCCTTCTGCTGGGCTCCGCCCTGGGCCTCTCCCTCGGCGCCTGGGCCGGCCGCGCCCCGGCGGCGACGGGCCCCGACCCCCGCCTGCCGCCGCCCGACCTGAGCCACGCGGTGCAGAACTACTCCCGCCAGCTGGGCTGGCCGGACGGGGTGACGCCCCGCGCGCCGGAGGGCTTCACCGTCAATGCCTTCGCCACCGGGCTGGACAGCCCGCGCTGGATGCACCGCCTGCCGAATGGCGACATCCTGGTGGCCGAGGCGCGCACCGTGCCCAAGCCGCCGGAGAATGCCGAGGACCGCGAGAAGCTGGAGAAGCAGCGCGCCGCCGGCACCATCGCCGGCGAAAGCGCCAACCGCGTCACCCTGCTGCGCGACGCCGATGGCGACGGCGTGGCGGAGACGCGGCAGGTGCTGCTCACCGGGCTGAAACAGCCCTTCGGGATGCTGTGGCAGAATGGCTGGCTCTACATCGCCAACACCGACGCGCTGATGCGCTACCGCTACACGCCGGGCGGCGACCGCATCGACCCCGCCACCGCCCAGCGCCTGCTGGACCTGCCCGCCGGCGGCTACAACAACCACTGGACGCGCAACGTCGTCGCCGCGCCGGACGGGCGGAAGCTCTATGTCACGGTGGGCTCCGCCAGCAACAATGGCGAGTTCGGCATGGAGCGCGAGGCGCGCCGCGCCGCCATCCTCGAGATCGACCCGGAGGGCGGCAGCCAGCGCATCTTCGCCCACGGCCTGCGCAACCCGAACGGGCTGGACTGGGAGCCGCAGACCGGCGCCCTCTGGACCGCCGTGAACGAGCGCGACAACATTGGCGACGACCTGGTGCCGGACTACATCACCAGCGTGCGGGAAGGCGGCTTCTATGGCTGGCCCTATGCCTATTGGGGCCGCAACCCGGACCCGCGCATGGCCCAGGAGCGGCCCGACCTGGTGGCGCAGAGCCTCAAGCCGGACTACGCGGTGGGCAGCCACACCGCCTCGATCGGCCTCGCCTTCCTGCGCCAGGGGGATGGCTTCCCCGCCCGCTACCGGGGCGGCGCCTTCGTGGCGCAGCGCGGCTCCTGGAACCGGGTGCCCTTCTCCGGCTACCAGCTCGCCTTCATCCCCTTCGCCGATGGCCGGCCGAGCGGGCCGCTGGAGCCCTTCCTCACCGGCTTCATGCCCGACAGCGGAACGGGCGAGACCTATGGCCGGCCGGTCGGCGTCATCGAGGACGGCCGCGGCGCCCTGCTGGTGACGGACGACACGGGCAACCGCATCTGGCGGGTCGCCCCCGCCCGCTGAGCCGGGGGGCTGCCCCTGCCCCTGCCCCTGCCCCTGTCCCTGGCCTCGCGCGCTGCGCCGCAGCGCGTGATGACGGGTGCCGACAACGGAACGGCCGGCCGAGGGTTATAGTGGCGTCCCGCCTCGCGCATGGCGCGTGCAGGCTTCGCTTGTCCGGTGTGTTCCTTCATGTCCATTCCGGCGCCCGGCCGGTTACCCCCCGGCCTCAGGGTCTACGCCATCGGTGATGTGCATGGCTGCGCCACGAAGCTGGCCAGGCTGCACGCGATGGTGGCGGAGGATTGGGCCCGCCGCCCGGCCGAGCGCTGCGCCCTGGTGCATCTCGGCGACTATGTGGACCGCGGCCCGGACAGCGCGGCGGTGCTCGACCGGCTCTGCGGCGAAAGCCCCGTGCCCGGCGCCGAGCGTGTGCATCTGCGCGGCAACCACGAGGCGATGATGCTGGATTCGCTCGCCGCCGGCCCCGGCACGGTGGCCGAGGATGTCTGGCTGTGGAATGGCGGCGACGCCACCCTCTCCAGCTATGGCGTCTGCCAGGGGCCGCCGGTGCTGCCGCTGCGGCACCGGGCGCTGCTGGCCACCATGCCGCTGCGATGGGAGGCGGGGGATTATCTTTTCGTCCATGCCGGCATCGATCCGCGCCGGCCGCTGGCGGCGCAGCGCAACCAGGACCTGCTGTGGATCCGCGAGCCCTTCCTCTCCTGGCCCCGCCCGCTGCCCAAGGTGGTGGTGCACGGGCACACCCCCTGCCGCGCGCCGGAGCTGCGCCCGAACCGCATCGGCATCGACACCGGGGCGGTCGCCGGCGGACCGCTGACCTGCCTGGTGCTGGAAGCCGCGCAACTTCGTTTCCTCTCCGTATGAGAGGGCGCCTTGCGCGTGGCCGCAGGGCTGCGCTAGGCAGCTTGCCAATGCAAGGCCCCGTGCCCCCCTCTGCCCCTCCGGGCGCCCTCCCCGGCGCCCTCCCGGCCTCCCCGCAGGACGGCGCCGCCGCCTCGCCGGTGGAGTCTCCGCCGGAGACCGGAACCCCCGTGGACGCCGCCGACCTCGCCGAGGCCGTGCGGCAGCTCAAGCGCGCCTCCGTCCTGGTGGTGGGCGACGCCATGCTGGACCGCTACGTCTATGGCCGCGTCACGCGCATCAGCCCGGAGGCACCGGTCCCGGTGCTGGGGGTGGAGCGCGAGGTGGCCATGCCCGGCGGCGCCGGCAACGTGGTGCGCAACCTCACCGCGCTGGGCGCGGCGGTGGCCTTCCTCTCCGTGGTGGGCGACGACCAGGCGGGCAGCGACCTGACCGGGCTGATCGGCGGCCAGCCGCGCGTCGAGCCCTGGCTGCTGGTGCAGGGCGGCCGCGCCACCACCACCAAGACCCGCTTCATCGCCAACGGGCAGCAGATGCTGCGGGCCGACCACGAGATCGCCCGCGCCGTGCATCCGCGCCTCGCGGACCGGCTGGTGCGCATCGCCACCGACACGGTGGCCGCCACCTCGGTGATGGTGCTCTCCGACTACCGCAAGGGCGTGCTGGCGGGCGACGTGCCGGAGCGGCTGATCGCCGCCGCCAAGGCCGCCGGCCGCCGCATCGTGGTGGACCCGAAGGGCGAGGATTTCTCCCGCTACGCGGGGGCCGACGTGATCACCCCCAACCGCGCCGAGCTGGCGCTGGCCACCGGCATGCCGGTGGACACGGAGGAGGAGATCGTCGCCGCCGCGCGGGCGCTGCAACGGCACCATGGCTTCCCCGCCGTGCTCGTCACCCGCTCCGAGGATGGCATGACGCTGCTGGAGGGCGACGTGGTGCACCACCTGCCGGCCGAGGCGCCGGAGGTGCACGACGTCTCCGGCGCGGGCGACACGGTGGTGGCGGTGCTGGCCGCCGGCTACGCGGCCGGGCTGCCGCTGCCGCTGGCGGCGCGCATCGCCAACATCGCCGGCGGGCTGGTGGTGGGCAAGGTGGGCACCGCCGTGGCGCGGGAGGCCGACCTGCTGGAGGCCCTCACCCCCGAGCGCGGCGCGCTGCGCAAGGTGCTGCGCCGCGCCGCCGCGGCCGAGCAGGTGGAGCGCTGGCGCCAGCGCGGCTGGCGCGTCGGCTTCACCAATGGCTGCTTCGACCTGCTGCACCCCGGGCATGTGCACCTGCTGGAGCAGGCCCGCTCCTGGTGCGACCGCCTGGTGGTGGGCGTCAACGCCGATTCCAGCGTCAAGCGGCTGAAGGGCCCGGCGCGCCCGATCCAGCCCGAGGCGGCGCGCGCCGCCGTGCTGGCCTCGCTGGCCACCGTCGACCTGGTGACGGTCTTCGAGGAGGACACGCCGGTGGAGCTGATCGAGCTGCTGCGCCCCGACGTGCTGGTGAAGGGCGCCGACTACACGGTGGACCAGGTGGTGGGTGGCGAGCTGGTGCAGGAATGGGGGGGCGTGGTGAAGCTGGCGGCGCTGCTGCCGGGCAATTCCACCACCGCCACCGTGGCGCGGATGCGGGGCTGAACCGCCCTATGCGCTGGGAAACGCTGTTCGAGAGGCGCCGCTTCCTCTCGGACGCGGCCCGGCCGGCCCCCAACCGCAACGCCTTCCAGATCGACCAGGACCGCATCGTCTTCAGCCGCCCCTTCCGGCGGCTGCAGCAGAAGACCCAGGTCCACCCCCTGCCCTTCAACGCGCATGTGCGCAACCGCCTGCTGCACACGCTGGAGGTGGCCTCGGTGGGCCGCTCGCTGGGCTTCGCCGTGGGCTCCCGGCTGGCGGGCGAGCTGCGCGCGGCCGGCCACACGCCGGACGACCTGGGCTATCTCGTGCAGGCCGTCTGCCTGGCGCACGACATCGGCAACCCGCCCTTCGGCCATGCCGGGGAGGAGGTGATCGCCACCTTCATGGCGCGCTGGATGGAGGCCGAGGGCCGCCCCAGCGGGCTGGGGCTGGACGAGGACCTGCGCTTCTTCGACGGCAACGCCCAGGGCTTCCGCATCCTGACGCGGGCCGATGGCTACCGCGAGCGCGGCGGGCTGAAGCTGACCTCCGCCAGCCTCGGCGCCTTCCTGAAATATCCCTGGGATGCCCTGGACCCCCGCGCCGCGCGGCAGGGCCGGGCGGGCGTGAAGTTCAACCATTTCGCCACCGAGCGCGAGGCCTTCGCCGCCGTCACCGCCGCCTGCGGCCTGGGCGGCGCCCATGCCCGCCACCCGGCCGTCTGGCTGATGGAGGCGGCGGACGACATCACCTACGGCCTCGCCGACCTCGAGGACGCGGTGGAGTTGCAGATCGTCCCCTACGCCACCTACGAGGCGCTTGTGGCGCCCCTGGCACGGGTCGAGGCCGGCCGGCTGGCGGATGAGGACACCGAGGCGCAGAAGGTGGCGCTGCTGCGCTCCGGCGCCATCGGCCGGCTGATCGGCGCCGTCACGGAAGCCTATTGCGAACACCACCCGCGCTTCATGGCCGGCGCGATGCCGGCGGGCGAGTCGCTGATCGGGCTGTGCGAGGCGGAGCTGCGCGGGCTGTTCCGCGCCGTGCAGGACACCAACCGCGACACGCTCTACTTCCACCCGCGCAAGGCCGAGTTCGAGATCGGCGCCTGGGACGTGCTGGAGAAGACGCTGGCGGTGTTCCTGGAAGCCTGCCTGGCGGTGGCGCGGCACGGCTTCGACGACATTCCCTCGCGCCCCCGGCAGGCGCTCTCGCTGATGCAGGACTACCACCCGAAGCCAGGCTTCTCCCCGAGCGAGACGATCCGCTGCGCGATCGACTTCGTGGCGGGCATGACCGACAACTACGCTGCCCATCTCGCCGCCCGGCTGCGCGGACTGTGAGAGGAGAGCCAACGGCTCCCCTCCCTTGCACCCGTCCTGGCAGCCGGCCCGGCGGACGCGCTCAGTTGGCGCTTGAAGGCCGCTGCTGCTGCGTGGGATTGCTGCCCGGCGGCCCCACCTCCCGGGTCTCCAGCGACGGTGCGCCGGTGGTGTGCTGCGACGGCGCGCCGCCGGGCTGCGGCGGGCCGCCGCCACGCTCGGGCCGGCTGGCGGCGTTGCCCGGCGTCGGCGTGGTGGGGCCGCTGGGCGCAGCGCCGCTGTTGTTGCCGGTGCCGCTCTTGGCCTCCGGCCCGCTCAGCGTGGCGCCGTTCTCCAGCCCCGGGCGTGGGCCGAGCGGGTTCTGCGCCAGCAGGAAGCGCGGCGTGGCCTCGCTGCGGCGGTCCGGGCGGGACGGGGCCACGTCCTCCGTCCGGGGCGTGGTGTCCAGTTCGCGCTCCGCCGCGGTGCCGGGCGGGTTGCCGGGCTTGCCGTCCGACTGGCCGGGATAGGCGCCGGAGGTGTTGGTGCCGGCGGCACGGTCCAGCGCGCGGGTGGCCTCCGTGCCCGGCGGGTTGCCGGGCGTGCCGTCCGACTGGCTGGGGTAGGCGCCGGAGGTGTTGGTGCCGGCGGCGCGGTCCAGCGCGCGGGTGGCACTGTTGTTCTGCAGGGTCTGCCTGTCCGACTCGCCGGGCGCTGGCCCCGGCGTGGCAGCAGGAGGGGCGGAGCGGGTGTCCTGGGCCAGGGCCGGGCCGGCCACCAGGGCGGCGGCGGCGGCCAGGGCCAGCAGGTAGGGGCGCGCGTTGGCGGTCATCTCTTCCTCCGTCATGGGCGCGGGGCGCGCCGTCATGGAGGAAAACCACCCCGCCGGGGCGGGGTTGCGCGGGTTCAGGCCGGCGGCTCGCGCGCCACCAGGATGTTCATCAGCCCGCCCGGCTGGTTGGCCAGCTTGCCCCAACTGACCGCCTCCAGCTTCCCGGTGCCGCCGATCAGCCAGGCGGAAAGCCCCAGCCCCTGGAACTGCGCCGCCACCTCGGAGGCGCCGACGCCCGAGCGGGCCATCAGCGCCGGGGCGAACTCCATCATGATGCGCACATCGGGCGAGCGCTCCAGCAGCTGCGCCATGCCGCGCAGCGCCCGGCCCTCATAGCCTTCCACATCCATCTTGATGACATCGACGGTGTAGGAAGGGTCGGGGAACATCTCGTCCAGCACCACGACATCCACCGTGACGCTCTCGGCCTTGCTGCGGGCCGGGTTCATCTGGATGTTGCCGCCGCCGGACATGCTGGGGTTGAAGGTGAGCACCGCCTGCCCCTTCGCGTCGCCTACCGCGACGGCGTGCAGCCTGGCCCATTTGTAGCCGTTGGCGCGCAGCGAGGCGGCTGACAGCTCGGCCAGCCGGGGGTTGGGCTCGAAAGCCTCGACCTGCCCTGTGGCGCCGGTCAGCTTCGCCGCGTGCAGGGCGTAGAAGGCATGGTTGGCGCCGATGTCGAACACGGTGTGCCCCGGCTTCACCAGCCGGCGGAACAGCTCCAGGTAGTTGCTCTCCCACCGGCCGACGGTGAGGAGGTGCACGCCGATGTCCTGGCTGCGGGTATCGACATAGATCCGCTGCCCCGTCTCCAGGAAGGTCAGCGCCGTGTGGTCGCCCAGGTAGAGCGACTGGGCGTTCATCATGCGGCTGGTGCGGGTGGCGAAGAACGAGGTGATCTCCTCCAGCCGCTTGCCGATGTGGTCGAGCTTGGCGCCAAGGCGCTGCTCGACCTGATCCATACGGCTTTCCAGCGCGGCAATACGGGCCGAAAGCTCCTGCTCGCTCATCGCGATCTCCTCATGCGGGGCCGGATGTTAGAGAGGCGGGATTCAGCCCGCAATCGGGCCGCCCCGGCCGCTCACCGCGGCCGCAGGTAGCTCTTGCGGTCCAGATACCCCTTGCGCCAGCGGGTGATGGCCATGCGCTCGAACAGCCCCGCCTTGGTGAAGGGATCGGCGTTGATGAAGGCCTCCGCCTCGGCGCGGGTCTCGACATCGACGATGTAGAAGCCGCCGCCGGCGTCGCTGCCGTCGTCCTTCAGCTTGGCGCCGCAGGCCAGCAGCCGGTCGACCTGCGATTCGAGGTAGTCGATGTGCTCCTCGCGCGTGGCCTGGCGCAGCGCCTGGCTGTCGGGCTTGTCGAAGGTCTCGATGATGTAGGGCATGAAGAGGGCTTCCTCCGTCTTGTCTTGGACGGTGGCAGCCTAGCGCCTGCGGCGCCCCGCGCCAGCCCTCCCCTTGCCGGATCCGGCCAGCGGAGGGCGCGGCGAAGGAAGGGGGCGCGGACCGGGGTTGCACGCCCTGCCCGCGTGCAAAATCAATCACCGGCGGTGTCCCCCTTCAGGTACCGCGCGGCTGGATCAGGCGGTTCGCATAGTGCGCCCGATCCCCCCGGCCCGCTTCCGGTCTCCGGCCCCCCCTGCGGGCCGGAAACCGATTCCCGCTGCGGCATCGGGGCTGACGGAACCCGGGGGGAGAGTGCGGGATCCGGTGACGCGGTGGGACGGTAGTAACCGCTTTCCGCCAGCCTCGCTGCAACTGCGAGTTATTCGCAAATAAGCCCATGGGCGGGGCGGCGTCAAGCATCATTTGCGAGCGGCTCGCAAAAAGAAAGGGCGGGCCATCCGCATGGCCCGCCCCCCTATCTTTCCGGCCCCGCCGTGCGGGGAGGATGGGTCAGATCATCAGCTCGATCAGGAACGGCGCCTGCTGGGCGCAGGACTGCGCCAGCAGGTCGGCGCATTGCTCCAGCGTCGTGGCGCGGGCCGCCTCCACACCCATGCCGCCGGCCAGGCGCAGCCAGTCGATGTCCGGGTTGCTGAGGTCGAGCATGCTCATCGCCGTCGGACCCGGATTGGCGCCGACATTCTGGTACTCGCCGATCAGGATCTGGTACTTGCGGTTCGACAGGATGATGGTGGTGACGGGCAGCCGCTCCCGCGCCTGGGTCCACAGCGCCTGCAGCGTGTACATGGCCGAGCCGTCGGCCTGCAGGTTGATGACGCGGCGCTGCCCGCCGGCGCCGATCGCGGCCCCCGTGGCCAGCGGCATGCCGCAGCCGATGGCACCGCCGGTGATGTGCAGCCAATCATGCGGCGGCGCGGCGTGCGTCTCCTTGTAGAAGCCGCGGCCGAAGGAGACGCTCTCATCGGCGACGATGCCGCCCTCCGGCATCAGCGCGGCGAGCGTGCGGGCCAGGCCCTCCGGCGTCGGCGCGCCCTTGGCCGGCTCGGGCCGCGGGCCGGGGTCGGGGATGGCGGCCTCCGGCGCGCCCAGCTCATCGACCAGCGCCTGCAGCGCGGCGAGGCCATCCTCCTCGTAGCGCGACAGCACGTGCACGCCGGCCGTCTCCGGGTAGTGCAGGCTCGGCTTGCCCGGATAGGCGAAGAAGCCGACCGGCGCCTTCGCGTTCACCAGGATCAGGTGCTCGACCCACTTCAGCGCGTCGATCGCCATGTCCGCCGGATAGGGCACGCGCTCCAGCTGCATCCGGCCACGGCCGCGCTGCACCCGGGCGTTGGACATCTCGGCCAGCACGCGCTGGCCGGTGGCCTGGGCGGCGCGCCAAGCCAGCGCCTGCCCCTCCGCCCGCAGCGCGACGCCGCCGAGCAGGATCAGCACGTTCTTCTTCTCGCGCAGGATGCGGGCGGCGTTCTTCACCGCATGCGGGTCCGGCGCGGGCGCGGGCGGCACGGGCAGCGCCTCGGCCGGCTCGGCGCCCTCGTTCCAGGCGGTGTCGGCCGGCAGGATCAGCGTGGCGATCTGCCCCGGCGCGGTGCGCGCGGCCTGCACGGCCACGGCGGCATCGGCGCCGACGCGCTTGGCGTCCATCGCCGTCCGCACCCAGCCGGAGACGGGGCGCGCCCAGCCCTCGGTGTCGGCGGTGAGCTGGGCATCCAGCGGGCGATGATAGGTCGCTTGGTCGCCCACGATGTTGACGATGCCGCTGCGGGCGCGGCGGGCGTTGTGCAGGTTGGCCAGGCCGTTGGCCAGGCCGGGGCCGCAATGCAGCAGGGTGGCCGCCGGCTTCTCGGCCATGCGCCAGTAGCCATCGGCCATGCCGGTGACGATGTTCTCCTGCAGCCCCAGCACGCAGCGCATGCCGGGAATCCGGTCCAGCGCGGCGACGAAATGCATCTCGCTGGTGCCCGGGTTGGCGAAACAGGTGTCCACCCCGCTCTTCAGCAGCGTGTGGACAAGGCTCTCGGCTCCGTTCACCGGCGTCTCTCCCTCGGCGGTCATGTCGCGGAGGGTGCAGCCAAAGCGGCGCGGGGCCAAGAGCGGCTGTATCGGAAGGCGCTACCCGAGCAAAAAAGACCGGCAGCCGGGCCGCTTCCGGCCGCCGCTCAGCCCAGCCAGGCGGGAACCGGCAGGCCCTTCTCCCGCAGGAAGGCCGGGTTGAAGAGCTTGGACTGGTAGCGCGCGCCGCCATCGCAGAGGACCGTCACCACGGTGTGGCCGGGGCCGAGCGCGCGCGCCACGCGGATGGCCGCCGCCACGTTCAGCCCGGCGCTGCCGCCGACGCAGAGCCCCTCCTCCGCCAGCAGGGCATAGACCTGCGCCAGGGCCTCGGCGTCGGGGATGGTCTCGGCGCCGTCGATCGGGGCGCCCTCCAGGTTGCCCGGCACGCGCGCGGCCTGGCCGATTCCCTCGGTGATGGAACCGCCCGGGGTGGCCTTCACCGTGCCGCTGTTCACCCAGGGGGCGAGCGCGCTGCCCTCCGGGTCGGCCAGCACGATGCGGATGCCGGGGTTGCGCGCCTTCAGCGCCCGCGCCGTGCCGGCGAGCGTGCCGCCGGTGCCGCAGGCGCAGGTGAAGGCATCCACCCGGCCGCCCGTCTGCTCCCAGATCTCGGGGCCGGTGGTGCGCTCATGCGCCAGCGCGTTGTCCGTGTTGTCGAACTGGTTGGCCCAGACGGCACCCAGCTCCTCCGCCAGGCGGCGGGAGACATGCACGTAGTTGCCGGGGTCGCTGAAGGGCTTCGCCGGCACCAGCCGCAGATCGGCGCCGATCATGCGGAGGAAGTCCAGCTTCTCGCGGCTCTGCGTCTCGGGCACCACGATGACGCTCCGCCAGCCCCGCGCCTGCGCGGCGAGGGCGAGGCCGATGCCGGTGTTGCCGGCCGTGCCCTCCACCACCGTGCCGGGCTGGCCCGGGGTGAGCAGCCCGCGCTCCACCGCGCCCTGCAGGATGCCGAGCGCCGCACGGTCCTTCACCGAGCCGCCGGGATTCATGAACTCGGCCTTGCCCAGGATCTCGCATCCCGTCTCCTCGGAGGCGCGGCGCAGCCGGATCAGCGGGGTGTTGCCGACGGCGCCCCAGAAGCCGCCGGCGATGCGGGGGGTGCCGGCCGTGGTCTCGGCCGTGGAATCCGGAGCAGTCTGACCCAACTGGATGCTCATGCGGCGGCGCCCTCCTGAAGGATGGAGGAAATCACGTCCTGCGATCGCATGTCAACGGAACCCCGCCCGGAAAGCCCGAAACGAAATCGGGGTTTAGAAGTCCCGCGGCGCCGGAGCGGCTTTCAGTCGCCCGGCTCGGGGTGACGCAGCAGCCAGAGCCTCTCATGCGCCGCGACCAGGCTTTCCATGTTCTTGCGCCGGTTGTGGTCAGGCGCCGTGGGGCGGCGGGTCAGCATCGTCTCCAGGATGCGGAGCAGCTCTTCCGCCACCTCGAAATCGCCCTGATCGCAAGCCTGGTGGAAGGCGATGAGGATTTTGTCGGACAGGCGGCGCGTATGGCGCGGGGCAGCCTGGCCGCTGCGCGCCGACTCGCGATCCGCCCGGCCCTCTGACAACTCATCCGCCATGATGACGCTGCTCCTCGATCTACAGCCCCGCCATTCAATTATTAATCCGCAAATAAAACGTATTTGTGGAGGGGCGGGAACTGCCTCTTAGCAGGTCTTGCAGCGGCCTGCCTACCGATGACACAGCTGCGTGAGAAAGCGGAGGCACAGGTTTTTTTGGAGTGTTACATTCCCGCCAACTGCCCGCGGATGGCGGCGGCAATATCTTCCGGCGGGGTCTGCGGGCGCAGCAGGCTGCGCACGCGGCCGTCCGGCCCGATCAGGTAGATGAAGGAGGAGTGGTCCATCAGGTACTCGCTCATCTCCGGACGGTTGACCTTGGCATAATAGACGCGGAAGCGGCGGGCGGTTTCCGCCACCTGCTCGGGCGTTCCGGTCAGACCCACCATGCGGGGGTGGAAATTGGCCACATAGGGCTTCAGCGCCGCCGGGGTGTCCCGCTCGGGGTCAATGGTGAACAGCACCGGCGTCACCCGCTCCGCCTGGGCGGGCGGCAGCAGGTCCATGGCGGCGCTGATGGCGCCGAGCTCGGTGGGGCAGACATCGGGGCAGAAGGTGAAGCCGAAATAGGCCACCAGCAGCCCGCCCCCGAAATCGGCCTGGGTCACGGTGCGGCCATCCTGGTTCACCAGGCTGAAGGGGCCGCCCAGGCTCATTCCCTGCGGCAGCTGCACACCCCCCGCGGAGGGCAGCGGCGCCTCCTGCCCGGTGAGGGCGGCGACCTGCCGCATGAAGGCGTCGCCCAGCGGCTCCCCCGGCTGCCGGCCGAACCAGGCCACGCCCCAGAGCGCGCCGAGGCCGAGGATCAGGACAAGGACGAGGATGCGGAGGAGGCGTTGCATGGCCCCCTCATTAGCCGATCGCCCCCCGCTTGATGAGGGCGAAAAGCCGGGCGGCGGAGGCTCCCCTCCCCCGCCCGGCGCTTCACCCGGGCCTTACCGGGGCGTTACTGGGGCAGGATCTGCCCTTCCGGCTGCTTGTCGGCGAACACGCCGTCGGCGAAGGCCTCCTCCCAGGAACCCTGAGTGCTGGCCTTGGAGTATTCCGTGGCGCGGCCCTCGAAGAAGTTCATGTGCTCCACGGCGTTCAGGATCTCGTCCAGCCAGGGCAGCGGGTTCTTCTCGATGCCGTAATGCGCGTCGAGGCCGAGCTGCTGCAGGCGGCGGTCGGCGATGAAGCGGATGTAGAGCTTGATGTCCTCGGGCGTCATGCCCTGCACGCCGCCCAGCTCGAAGGCGAGGTCGATGAAGGCGTCCTCGTGCTCGACGATGGTGGTGCAGATGGTGGTCAGCTCCTGGCGGAACTGCTCCGTCCAGATCTCCGGGTTCTCCTGGATGAAGGTCCGGAACAGGCGGATGACGGAGAGGCAGTGCAGCGTCTCGTCGCGCACCGACCACGTCACGATCTGCCCCATGCCCTTCATCTTGTTGAAGCGCGGGAAGTTCAGCAGGATGGCGAAGGAGGCGAAGAGCTGCAGGCCTTCCGTGAAGGCGCCGAAGGCGGCCAGCGTCTTGGCGATCTCGGTCTTGTTGTCGACCGAGAAGGTCTGCATGTAGTCGTACTTGTCCTTCATCTCCTTGTACTTGAGGAAGGCCTGGTACTCGATCTCCGGCATGCCGATGGTATCGAGCAGGTGCGAGTAGGCGGCGATGTGCACCGTCTCGATGTTGGAGAAGGCCGAGAGCATCATCAGCACCTCGGTGGGCTTAAACACCTGGCTGTAGTGCTTCATGTAGGCCGAGTTCACCTCGACATCCGCCTGGGTGAAGAAGCGGAAGATCTGCGTGACGAGGTTGCGCTCGGTCTCCGTCAGATTCTTCTGCCAGTCCTTCACGTCGTCCGCCATCGGCACCTCCTCGGGCAGCCAGTGGACACGCTGCTGGGTCTGCCAGGCATCGAAGGCCCAAGGGTAGCGGAAGGGCTTGTAGACCGGGTTGGCGGTCAGCAGGTCCATCTTCTCGGGCGCGGCGTGTTCGGACATGGGGTCTCTCCGGTGGCTCGGTCATGGCGCGCCGCACGGCGTTCCTGCGCCGCGCGTCGTCTGGTGTCTGGCAGAAAGGTTCCGGGTCAAGCGCGGGCGGCTTGCGGCCGCAGGGGCGGGCGGCGCGGCGCCCTGCATCCGCCGCCGTGAAGCTCAGGAAAGGGCTGCTGCGGACGGCAGGAACTTTCCCTGCTGCGATGTCCTGGCATGCCCTTCCATTCACACACTCCGGCGGGTTTCTCGGTCCGCAGCATATGGGGCGAGGCAGCGCAGCGCAAGGCGACAGCCAGGCGATTCGGCAGCCGGCACACCACATCTGGTGTCCCTTCTGGCACACAGGCACGAACTGTGGACATTTCGGCCTGAAACCATCCTCCCCGCTCCCTTGCGCCAGGCTGCGGCGCGCTGCGCCTCGCCTGCGGCAAGGGCTCCCGCGACGCCGCTGGCCGGAGACTCCACCGCAGCCTGCGGGCCAGCACGGCGCGGCCCGGCGGGAGGAGCCGTGCACCCCGGCGCGTGGCAGGCCGGGCCCCCAAGACCGGAGGAGGAGAGTGCAACTCCGGGTAGAAAACAGCCACGAACAATAGACATTGATATGCGCAAGTACCGGCTGGCCGCGTGCCAGGTCCAGACTGGAGCTTGGCTGGAGCAGCCATTTCTTTTCCGTGGCTTAGCAACGGAAGAGAGATCAGGGCACGCCAAGTATTGCGACATTTTTGCCGCGTCACCACGGAATCACTTTTCAGCGGGCTGCAGTCACTTCTGCGGCATTTATTGACAGTTGTATAAGGTCCTGACCTGCCCGGAACGATTGCGGAAAGGGCCAGGCCACACTTCCGCCTTCCTCTTCTCCATCACGCCGGCCAGTCCAGACCTGAGCCAACCGGCCGCTTCCCGCAGCGTGGTTCCGGCTGAGGCGCGGCCCGCCTTCTTCCAGCTTCGGCCTCCCGCAAAAGCGGATCTGACAGTTCATAAAGAGAGAGAAAAAATGGCCAGTTCGCCTTCTCCCTATGTCCTCAACGTCGACGAGGCCTACTACTTCACGTTCAATCCCGACGTGGCCGCCTCCGGCATGAGCGCCGCCATGCACTTCTCCCTGTTCGGGAAGGCGGAAGGCCGCAGCCCCAACGCCCTGTTCGACCGGGACTACTATCTCGCCGCCAACCCGGACGTGGCCGCCGCCGGCATTGACCCCTTCGAGCACTTCCTCGATTTCGGCCTGCGTGAGGGCCGCAGCACCACGCCGCTGTTCGATGCCACCTTCTACCTGGCGCAGAACCCCGATGTCCGCGCCGCGGTCGAGGCCGGCACCATGACGGCGGTCGAGCACTTCTTCCGCTTCGGCCAGTCCGAAGGCCGCTCGCCCAACGCCGCGCTGGACCTCACCGCCTATCTCGCCGCCAATGACGATGTGCGCGCCGCCGTCGAGGCCGGCACCTTCGATGCGCTGACCCACCTGCTGACCTACGGCTTCGCCGAGGGCCGCGATCTCGGCAATGGCGTGAGGCTCACCGACTTCGCCGCCGACAGCGCCTTCACGGACGCCGTGGCCGCGCAGGACGCCCACGCTGCACTGGCCCGCATGGCCGCCGTGGCGCCCTTCTTCCCGGATTTCCAGGCACCCGCCGGCTGGCAGCCCGCCACGGACACGCCGATCCCGACCGACTTCACCCCGGTTGACGGCGCCGTGCTGCGCGTCCCCGCCGGCGTCGAGATCCCCGAGGGCATGACCCTCTCGCGGGACGTCTTCCTGCCCTACCTCACCGTCACGGTGGAGGAGGAGGTGCTCCGCTTCGGCGGCAATGCCGAGGGCGAGATCACGCTGCAGCGCGTGGACGGCACCCTGGTCTTCACGCGCGAGGGCGAGAGCGTCAGCGCCGCCGGGCCGGTGGCCGAGATCGCGCTGGGCGATGCCAGCCTCGCGGCCCCCGCAGGGGCGCTGGACGGCCTGGCCGTCACCGGCACCGGCACGGTCATCCTCTCCGGCCTGGAGGCCGGGACCGACCTCTCCGGCCTGGCCGCCAGCCTCGACGTGACGGCCCTGATCGCCGGCGACCTGGACATCACGGGCAATGCTGCGCTCGGCACGGTCGACACCTTCCGCGTCGCCGAGGGCGCGACCCTCACCCTCTCCGCCGGCCAGGCCGGCGCGGCGGAGCTGGAAGGCCGCTATGTGGTGCAGGATGCCACCGCCGCCTTCTTCGACGGCGCGGCGCCGCGGCCCTTCCTGGCCGGCGCCGCCGGCGTGACCGTCACCGACCTGGCGAGCCTGGCGCAGCTGGCCGCGCTGCGCGGGGCCTTCGAGGGCGAGCTGGCCTATGACAGCCTCTCGGGCGACCGCGCCGCGCTGCTGGCCGACATGGCGAGCCAGGACGGCGGCGGCACCTTCGTGAAGCTCGGCAAGGCCGTGCTGGTGACCGACGCGGCCAGCCTGGCCGAGCTGGACGCCATCGACGCGGCGAACGGCAATGCCGGCGTCAGCGTCACCGCCGTGGCCGACACCGCGGCGAACCTGATGAATGACGGCACGCCCTTCGCGCGCGTCACGGAAGGCGTGGCCGTCACCGTCACGGATGCGGCCACCCTCGCCCAGCTCGCCACGATCGATGCGGCCAATGGCGGCGGCGCGCTGAGCTACACGGCCGTCACCGACGCGGCCTCGGCCCTGGCGACGAACAGCGACGGCTATGTGCGCGCCGGCACCGGCGTCACCGTGACGGGCGCCGCCACCCTCGCCCAGCTCACCGGCATCGACGCCGCCAACGGCAATGGCGCGCTGGTCTACACAGCCATCACCGACACGGCGGCGGCCCTGGCGGCGAATGCGGCGGGCTATGTGAAGGACGGCACCGACGTCACCGTGACGGGCGCCGCCACCCTCGCCCAGCTCGCCGGCATCGACGCCGACAACGGCGACGGCGCGCTGGTCTACACGGCCATCACCGACACGGCGGCGGCCCTGGCGACGAATGCGGCGGGCTATGTGAAGGACGGCACCGACGTCACCGTCACGGATGCCGCCACCCTCGCCCAGCTCGCCGGCATCGACGCCGACAACGGCGACGGCGCGCTGAGCTACACGGCCATCACCGACACGGCGGCGGCCCTGGCGACGAATGCGGCGGGCTATGTGAAGGACGGCACCGACGTCACCGTGACGGATGCCGCCACCCTCGCCCAGCTCGCCGGCATCGACGCCGCCAACGGCAATGGCGCGCTCAGCTACGGCAGCGTCACCGACACCGCGGCCAACCTGGCGGCGAACAGCGGCGGCTATGTCCGCACCGGCACCGACGTCACCGTGACCGATGCTGCCACCCTCGCCCAGCTCGCCGGCATCGACGCCGCCAACGGCAATGGCGCGCTGAGCTACGGCAGCGTCACCGACACCGCGGCCAACCTGGCGGCGAACAGCGACGGCTATGTCCGCACCGGCACCGACGTCACCGTGGCCGATGCCGCCACCCTCGCCCAGCTCGCCGGCATCGACGCCGCCAACGGCAATGGCGCGCTGAGCTACGGCAGCGTCACCGACACCGCGGCCAACCTGGCGGCGAACAGCGACGGCTATGTGCGCGCCGGCACCGGCGTCACCGTGACCGATGCCGCCACCCTCGCCCAGCTCGCCGGCATCGACGCCGACAACGGCAATGGCGCGCTGAGCTACACGGCCATCACCGACGCGGCGGCCGCCCTGGCGGCGAACGCGGCGGGCTATGTGAAGGACGGCATCGACGTCACCGTCACCGATGCCGCGACCATCGCCCAGTTGGTGGCTATCGACGGCGCCAATGGCAATGGCGCGCTGGAGCACGCGCTGATCACCGACAGCTGGCAGGCGCTGCTGGCCGATGATGCGGCCGCCTATCTGCCGGGCGCCACCACCATCACGCTCACCAGCTACAATCTGGGCCAGGTGGCGGTCTCCGACGTGCAGCTGCTGCTGGCGATCTCCAACCTGGTGGATGGCGGCGGCGACCGCATCGAGCTGGCCGACCTGGCCTACACGCTGAACGACCTGCCGGCCAACCTGGCCCAGGGCAATGCGGCGGCCATCGTCATCCATGCCGATACGGTGACGGCCTCGGCGCCGGCCACGGTGGCGCAGGCCGTGGTCATCTACGACCGGGATGCGACGGCGAGCTACGCGATCACCGACTCCGCCGCCGCCCTCGCGCGCAGCGACAGCGAGGCCGATGCGGCGATCCGCCACGCCGGCGACCTGAACGCCAGCACCGCGGCCACCACCGCCCAGGCCACGGTCATCCATGACCGCGATGGCGCCGGCGCCGTGCACTACGACGTCTACGACCATTTCCAGAACCTGTCGGGGCTGGCCTCGGCGGTGCGGAACACGGCGCACGACATCACGGTCAACGGCTACTACTACGGCAACGTGCTGAGCACGGCGGATGCGGCCACCGCCGCCGCCTGGGGCAACACGGGCGCGACGAACATCTACAACATCCGGGGCACGGCCTCGGAGGTGAGCGCCTTCGTCACCGCCCACCAGGAGACGGGCGGCGAAACCGCGCTGCGCTACACCTTCAGCGTCCTGGATTCGGCAGCCGGCGTGCTCGACCGGATCAACGCCAATGATTTCGCCTTCGTCGCCGGCAACGCTGCCACCGAACTGACGGACGACAACAAGGCCTCCTATGTCACGGTCAACGGCAGCTTCACGGTGGATCAGGCGCAGACCTTCTGGAACGCGGTCCAGCCGGTGCTGGGCTCCGACCAGGCCACCGAGCAGCGCACCTACTACGGCGTGATCGACTCGGTGGTGAACTACACGAACGAGGAGGTGGCGACCGCCGGCATCCGCGGCACGGACTACCTGCGCGTCGTCGACAACGCCGCCAACGTGCACGCCGCGCAGAACGGCTTCGACAACGCCCACGCGGATATCTTCTGGCTGCTCGACTCCCGCAACAGCGGCTCGGATTCGATCTCCGTCACCGGCAGCGCGGGGGACCAGTACATCAGGGGCACCGCGGGCAGCGACTACATCGCCGGCGGCGCCGGTGCCGACTACATCAGCGCCGGAGCCGGCAAGGACACGCTCCATGCCGGTGACAGCGGGGCCGACACGGTGTGGAACACCGCCATCTACAACAGCTCCAACACCATCATCGGCGGCCGCGACGGCGACAACATGTTCGGCAGCGCCGACTTCGACAACTACATCTACCAGGGCTATGACCGGACGCAGCTGATCGCCGAGTCCGGCACCACCCAGTGGACGCGCGACTACATCAGCAACTTCAGCCTGGGCGACCGCATCTACTTCCAGGGCGCGGACAGCGTGCAGTTCCTCAGCAACGGCCTGGCCAGCGCCAGCACCGTGAGCTCGGACAGCCTGGGCCTGGCCATCCGCTACGAGAAGAACGTGCAGGTGCTGAACTACTCCGGCAATGGCGTGGTCGAGGCCACCCGCGTTCTGCTGGATGTCAGCGACAATGCCGGCCGGTTCGACGACGTTGCGGACATGCACATCATCCTGGTCGGGTCGAACATCGACGTGAACTGGGACAATGGCGCGCTGATCTTCGGCGGCTGACCCCCGGCCGGAGGGTACTCCGGATCACGCGCCGGGGCGGCGATCCCGCCCCGGCGCCCCTCAGGCAGCTCCCACTCGAGCTGGCTGCGCAGACACAGAAAAGGCCGGAGCGGGATCGCCGCTCCGGCCTTGCTGATTCAGGGAAGAACTGGCGCCGCCTATTGGCATTATAGGACTTTCTAACCGTAAACTTTATCGGAAACTTTGCAAAGAAGCTCTGCGTATATGCATCTTTGTACGTGCCCCCTGATGCCATTCAGGTTCTTCGGAAACTTACTATCAAGGTTATAGCACCTGAAGGCGTGCAAGATGATCTAATCAGGTGAATGTCTCACGGCGCCGCCCACACTTCCCACAGGGACCTCTCGTTATCCACAGATAGGGGGCCGCTGCGCTTCGCTGTCGGAACGGCTCCGCGGCCCCCTATCTGTGGATAACAAGTCTCTCCTATGGAAAGCATGGACGGCTCATCAAGCGGGAAGAAGGTTTACCGCTCGAGTCGTCGGCATGGAATGTTCGGCTTAACGCGTCACAACAGCCTCCTGCACGTCTTCATGGTTCTGGTTTAGACACTAAGGCTCACCTTAGGTCAGGTCACCAGACCCGATTACCTGCTTCGCCGGTGCCATCAGACAGCAGCATCAACCATCGCGCGAACGATCCGGGTAGCCGAGTTGATCTGAAGGCGCCTTGGCAGCACCGGCGCGGGCAGTCCCAAAATCATGCTGACAGCCAACTCCGCCAGGCGCGGTTCCTGCCGCTGGCCGCTGATCAGCCTGGGGCGCGCGGTAGTTAGGGAGCAGAAGCCGAGTGCGGACAGCTCCCGCTCTACCCCGCCTTTCACCCTTGTGTAGAAGAGCCGCGACGACGGGTCGGCTCCCATGGAGAAGTTGAGCACAAAGGCTGGCGTGCCGTGTCGGCGGGCCAGACGCGCCACCGCAGGCGGGTAGTCCTTGTCCACCCGGCGGAACGCGTCCTGGACCCAGTGGCCCGCATCGTGGTGCCTAACGTGCAGATCACCGCGTCGGCACGCCACCTTTCGGCATGGTCCGGCAGGCGCGCGAAGTCACCACGGTCCTCCGCTCCACGGTTGATCGAGACACCCCGCAAGCGGACGGTATCCGCCGATGGGGTGGATGATGACGACAGGAACGATGGATGCCGCTGGTCCTGGCCGGGGTGGGCGGATGTCACGGCAGCGCAAGCGGGACGCGGTGCTTCGGCTGCTGCGGGGCGAGGATCTGGAGACGGTCTCGCGGGCACTGGGTGTCACGGCCGCGACGCTGAGCGGCTGGCGCGACGCCTTCCTGGCGGCTGGCGAGGCGAGCCTGGCGACGCGGCCCACGGCAGGGGAAGAACTCGAGAGCGAGCGGCTCAAGGCGCGGCTGGGCGAGATGCTGCTGGAGCGCGAGTTGCTGGAGGCCAAGGTCGCAGCCCTGGAGGGTGGCCGCCCTTTGGCCCGGCGGAGGCCGAGGCCATGAGCCTGACCATCTCGCCCAGCAGTGGCAGGCCCTATGGCTTGGCGCGAGTCTGCCGGGTCTGGCGCATGGCCCAGGCCACGATCTACCGCCATCGCGCACCGCCCCGGGTGGAGCCGCCAAGGCGCCGAGGACCTGTCGGGCCGATGCCGGACACGGCGCTACTGGAGGCGGTCCGGGCTGCCCTCGCCGCCAGCCCCTTTCATGGCGAAGGCCACCGCAAGGTCTGGGCCCGGCTGCGCATGGAAGGGGTCCGGACCTCCCGGCGCCGGGTGCTGCGGCTCATGCGCGAGCACGGCCTGCTCGCCCCCTCCCGGGCCGGTGCCCCGCGAGGCCCGCGCAACCACGACGGCACCATCATCCCTGACGCGGTGGACATCATGTGGGGCACCGACATGACCACCACCTGGACGGCAGAGGGCCAGGCCGCCGTGTTCGTCGCGATCGATCACCACAGCGCCGCGTGCGTCGGTCTCCATGCCGCCCGGCGCGGCACCCGCTTCGAGGCGCTTGAGCCCCTCAGGCAGGGCGTGCGCCAGCACTTCGGCGGCTTCACCAAGGGCATCGCGGCGGGCCTCTCGCTGCGCCATGACCACGGCTCGCAGTACATGTCCGACGCTTTCCAGGGCGAGCTGAAGTTCCTCGGCATCAAGAGCTCACCCGCCTTCGTGCGTGCGCCCGAGGGGAACGGATGCGCCGAACGCTTCATCCGAACCCTCAAGGAGAACCTCCTCTGGGTCCGGACCTTCGACACCGTCGAGCAACTGCGCCAGGCACTGCTCGAGTTCCGGCGCACCTACAACTCGACCTGGCTCATCGAGCGTCACGGCTTCAGATCGCCGGACGCCGTCCGTCAGGATCAGCTTTCACCCGCGGCGCTCGCCGCTTAGGCTTCACCCAGGTGTCTCAACAACCGAGCGCGGTACAACGGTGCCCTGAGCTTCGGGTGCTCGGGCAGAGGGCGCCGGACGAGCGCCACGACCTCGGTGACGCGAGGGTCTGCCAGCGCGAATGCAAGGACATGCTGGCCCACAAGCCCGGTCGATCCCACCAGCAGTAGCCGCATAGCGTAACTCCCTTCGTCCGACGAACCGTCCACATCATCAATCCAGCCGCGGCGCTGCTCTAGAAGCCAAGCAGACGATGATGAGTGGTGGCGCTGTCGAACCGTCATTGCTCGAAGTCGCCGAGGCTCTGGGTGTCGGAAGGCGGCTGGATTTCTGCAGGTAGAGGCGCCTAGGCGACGTGGACAAAGGTGCTTCACACCCTGAACCTGAGGTGATTCAAGGCTGCCTCCTGAAGGGAGGCGCCGGTGCTGCGAGGTTTGCTGACGGACGAGGAATGGGCCTTCTTCGAGCCCTT
>NZ_PDOA01000040.1 GCF_003116135.1 Teichococcus aestuarii
ATCAGGTGCTGGTACCCGAACTGGCGCCCGGTGACATCGTCATCATGGACAACCTGGGCAGCCACAAGGGTGCGGGCGTCAGGCCTGCAATCAAAGCCGCCGGGGCAAGCCTGCTTTATCTCCCGCCCTACAGCCTCGAGTTCAACCCCATCGAAAACGCCTTCGCCAAGCTGAAGGCCAGCCTCCGCAAGGCCGCCGAGCGCAGCGTAGAAGGCCTCTGGAGCACCATCGGCCAGATCATCGACACCTTCACGCCCACCGAATGCGCCAACTACTTCGCCGCCGCCGGATACGATGCAGCCTGATCGAAAACCGCTCTAGAGGC
This sequence comes from Teichococcus aestuarii, assembly GCF_003116135.1. Taxonomy (GTDB): domain Bacteria; phylum Pseudomonadota; class Alphaproteobacteria; order Acetobacterales; family Acetobacteraceae; genus Pseudoroseomonas; species Pseudoroseomonas aestuarii. The sequence goes on from NZ_PDOA01000040.1 coordinate 326, forward strand.
TGTTATGGACCTCTCATAACCTGCTGATTTTACTTGGTCTTCCGTACGCAGGTCCATCGCGGAAGGCCAGCAATATCAGGCCACTAACGGCAGGTCCATAACAGCCTCTAGAAGGCTCAGATAGAGTAAAAATCCATAAAAGATGAAATATATAACCTCAAAATCTCAAACGAATATTAGAAATTTTTGCCGCGATAGCCTCGTCATGGGTCACGAGAAGCACAGCCAAGCGCTTTTCCTCGGCAAGTTCGTCGAGCAGCTGGATGACCCGCTGCTGTGCCAAGGGATCGAGGCGCGAACTTGGCTCGTCCGCAAAAAGAAAGAGAGGGCGGAGGAAAAGCGAGCGCGCCAGCGACAAGCGCTGCAGTTCGCCGCCGGATAGCTGTCCCGGAAGCCGCTCGAGCAGGCTTCCTGCCAAGCCAAGCCGGTCAAGGATGGGCGAGAGGCTGCCCAGGGAGATTTCGTGCAGCTTTGCAAGATCGGTATAGCCCCGTCCCACCGGCAGATGCGGCGCGAAGGAACTGGGCGGGTCCTGATAGAGCTTCTGGAAGCGGTGTCGCGCAACGCCGGGTTGATGCCATACCTTGCCATGGTCGGGGCGGCACAAGCCCAGCAGGATGTTACCCAGTGTCGACTTCCCACAACCGCTTGCGCCGGTGACGGAGACGATCTCGCCAGCAGGCACCTCGAGATCCAACCCGGCGAACAAAGTCCGTTCCTCGTAGGTCTTGGCAAGCCCTCTGCCCACCACCACCGGGCTACCTCCCGAACTCGCCCGGGGCCGGTCCGGCCAATTGGCCGGCAAGGCGCCGATCAGCGCGCGCGTGTAGTCGTGCGAGGGTGCCGTCAGGATACGGGAGACCGGCCCCTGCTCCAGAAGCCTGCCTTCGAGCAGCACCGCCACCTCGCCGCCGAGCCGCTCGGCCAGCGCGAGGTCGTGCGTGACCACGATGGTGGTCTGGCCCTGAGCCGAGGCTGACTGAAGGCCTCTGGCCACCTCCTCCACCCGATCGGCGTCCAATCCCTTGGTTGGCTCGTCCGCCAGGAAAAGTCCGCCCTCTCCCACCTGGGCCGTGGCGAGTGCCACGCGCTGGCACATGCCGCCCGAGAGCTGGTGCGGGTAGCGCCGGCCGCTGGCGCCATCGAGGCCGAACGCCGCCAGCCCCGCCAGCGCCAGACGCCGCGCCGCCCCCAAGCCCTTCCTGCGGACATACCGATGCACCTCGCTTACCTGCTCCACCGCGCGCATCGAGGGGTCGAGCGCCAGCCAGGGCTCCTGCGGAAGCAGGCAGAGCTCCCGCCCCCACAGGGCGCGGCGCTGGCGCTGCGGCAGCGCCAGCAGGTCGGTATCGCCCCAGAAGGCCCGGCCGCTGGCCTGCAGCTCCTCCGGCAGCGTGCCCATCAGCGCGTGCAGCACCAACGACTTGCCCGAGCCGCTCTCGCCCAGCAGGGTGAAGGTGCCGCCCGGCTGCACCGCGAAGGACACCTCCTGCACGATGGGTCCGCCGGCGCCCCGGACCGCCAGCCGCTCGACGCGCAGCCCCCGCGTCACCGTGAGCCGCGCCCGGCCAGCAGGTGGAGGGACAGCACGGTCAGCGCCACCATCGCGGTAGGGAGCAGCGCGTGCCACGGCGCCTCGGCGTAGTACGGGAGCAGCTCGATCGTCATGGTGCCCCATTCGGCCACGGGCGGGCGGAGGCCGATGCCGATCACCGACAGGGCGGAGATGGTGAAGATGGCGGTGCCCAGGTTGAAGGCCATCAGCGTGCTCAGCACCGGTGCCAGCGGCGGCAACAGCAGGTGCCGCGCCACGTAGAGGCGCGAGAAGCCGTTCAGCCGCGCCGCCTCGACATGCGGCCGCCGCAGCTCGAAGGCGGCGACCGAGCGGGTGACGCGGAAATACTCGACCCACTGGTAGCTCGCCAGGCCGAGGTAGATGAACACGAAGTTTCCCGGCCCCAGGCTGGCGAACAGCAGCACCAGCAGCACGCTGGGCAGCGCCAGGATCCCATCGGCCAGCAGCGAGAGGGCGCGGTCGGCCAGGCGGCCGCCCGCGGCGGCCAGCAGGCCGAGCAGGACGCCCGTCACGGCGGCGCCGGCGACCGTCGCAAGCGCCAGCGACAACGACAGGCGGGAGGCTGCGGCGAGCCGGGCCAGCATGCTGCGGCCGAGCTGGTCCGTGCCCAGCGGATCGCTGCCCCCGAAGGGCGCCAGGATATTGAAGAGGTTCTGCCGGTTCGGATCAGCCGCGATCAGCCAGGGGCCGAGAAGTGCGAAACCCGCGATGGCGGCGAGCAGAACCGCCCCAACCCAGCGGCCGGCACCCATGCGGCGGAGCACCGGCCGCCTCATCGGGCGCTCCGCGCCCGCGGGTCCAGCCAGAGGCAGACCAGATCGACCATTGTGTTCACAACCACGAAGATCAGGCCAAGCGCCAGGGCCGTGCCCTGGATCATCGGCACGTCGCTGGAGAAAACGGCGCGCACGATCGCCTGGCCGATGCCGGGAAAAGCGAACAGCGTTTCCACCACCACCACGCCCTCGATCAGCACCATGGTCTGCTGGCCCAGCACCGCCACCACGGGGATCAGCGCGTTGCGCAGCCCGTGCCGCCACACCACCAGCCACTCCGGCAGGCCCTTCTGCCGGCCGTAGCGGAAATAGGCGGTGCGTTCCGTCCGGGCCAGGCTGTCACGCATCACGCGGGAGGTGACGGCCGCCATGCCGAGGCTGAGGACGGCCGCCGGCAGCACCAGGGAGGACCAGCCAGAAAAGCCGGCGGAGGGAAACCAGCCCAGCCGCACCGCGAAGATCGCGGTGGCCACGATGCAGAGCGCATAGGTCGGCACGGTGCGGCACAGCGTGGCCACGCCCAGGGACAGCCTGTCGAACCATCCGCCCGGCGACAGGCCGGCAAGGATGCCGACCGGCAGCGCCAGCGCCACGGTCATCGCCAGGGCCAGCCCGGCCAGGGCGAGGGAACGCCCAAGCTGCTCGCCCACCTCCACCAGAACCGGGCGGTTGCTGACCAGGGAGCGGCCGAAATCGAGCGCGGCGACCTGCCGCAGCCAATCCAGCAGGCGCAGTGGCCAGGGCCGGTCGAGCCCCAGCGTGCCCCGCACCGCATCGGCGAGTTGCATGGACATCAGGTCCGCGCTGTAACGCGAGGCCGCCACGCGGAAAGCCACGTCGCCCGGCAGGAGCTGCATCAACAGAAAGCTGAAGCAGCCGACGCACAGCGCCGCGGCAACCGCCTGCAACGCCCGCGCGGCCAGCAGCCGGGCGACGAACATCCCGGAACTCCTATCGGGCGGGGCGGATGTCGCGCAGCCCGTAGCTGAGCTCGTAGGGATCGAAGCGCACCTCGGTGACGCGCTGGCTCACCGCGAAATTGTAGTCCAGCCAGGAGAGCGGGATGACCGGCAGCTCCTCCTGCAGGATCCGCGTGACGAGGCGGCGCGGCGCCTCGCGCTCCGCCGGCTCGAAGGTCGTGCTCAGCTTGCGGAAGGCGTCGAGCAGGGCCGGGGAGGACCAGCCCATCGCGCCCCAGACGCCGCCCTTCGGGCCGAAATCCTCCTGCAGCACACCGAGCGGCTCGGGCACCAGCGCGTAGTTACGCGCGGCGAGCGCCAGTTGCAGCGAGCCATCGGCGTGTGCCGCCGGAATTTCGGCGCCGCCGACCGCCTGGACATCCACCTCGATGCCGACCTCGCGCAGCTGCGCCTGGATTGCGGTGGCCATGATGGGCAGCTCGGGGAACACGGTCACCGTGCGCAGGCTGAGCCGGAAGCGGCGGCCGTCGCGGACGAGGATGCCGTCGGCTCCGGGGCGCCAGCCCAGCTCCGCCAGCAGCCGGCGGGCCTCGGCGGGGTCGTGCGCCAGAGGCGGCAGGCTCGGGTCATGCCAGCCGGCCAGCACCGGCGGCAGGAGCTGCGTGGCAGCGGCCGCGGGGTTGCGCAGAATGCCGGCGGCCATGCCGGCGCGATCGACCGCCAGGCTGAGGGCACGCCGCGCCCGCGGGTCGGAGAGCAGCGGGTCGCCGGAATTGACCAGCATGATCCGCGTGCGCGGCACCGGCTCGGAACGCAGCGCGATCCGGGGATTGCCGGCGAGGCGGCGCATGGCGGTGGGCGGCAGGGTGAAGGCCAGGTCCGCCTCGCCGCTTTCCGCCATGGTGGCGCGGCTCTCCCCTTGCGCCACTGAGAGATAGGAGGCGCGCGTGAAGGCGGGCGCCGGCCCGCTCCAGGAGGGCGAACGCTCCGTCTCCAGGCTGAGCGGCGGCGCGAGGCGGCTTACGCGGTAGGGGCCGGTGGCCACGATGCGGGTGACATTGCCGGCCGCATCCAGCGACGAGGGGGCGAGGATGATGGAGGAGTAGTTGGCCAGGAAGGCCGGCAGCGGTGCGAAAGGCTCGCGCGTGCGGATGACGACCGTGCCATCCTCGGCGGAGATCGAGTCCAGTGCGACCTGGTTCAGCACGCCGCCCTTGCCGCGCGATCGCTCCAGGCTGGCCACGACGGCCTCGGCGGTCACAGGCGTCTCGTCATGAAAGCGGGCCTTGTCGCGCAGCGTGAAGCGCCAGACCTTGCGGTCGTCCGACAGGGTCCAGCCTTGCGCCAGGGCAGGCACGGCCTGGCCCTGCCGGTCGAAGCTGACCAGGGTCTCGGCCACGTCCATCCGCAGGAAGATGTGCCCGGCCTGGGCAGGCTCGAGGCCGAGGATCTCAAAGGGAGCGACCACGCGCAGAGGCCGTTCCTGCGCAGCTGCGGCGGTGGTCAGGAGCAGCATGCAAAGGGCTGCACGCAGGAAGAGGCGCAACGGAAGCTCCATGGTTCTGGCCTTGGCGCAGAAAATGCGGATGCAACTTAATGTCAACGTCTGACAGGAGCGTAAATGTCTGATGCCCCGAAATGCGCCTGAGAGGCATCAATCGATACGGGGTGGAAATTCACCATATACCTTTGATTCCTAAGGTGATTTATCGGGCCTGTGCAGCAGGAGACCAGCCGCCTGGAAATGCTCCTGGGGTGCGGAACACTCTCTCAGCCTTGCGTGGGAGCGCGGAGCCGCTTCACGGTGCCCCGCATGACCTCCATGCCCCAACCCGCCATGAGGCCCAGGGCCGGGTTGAACAGTGCCGTCGCCACAGCCGTGACGCCGATCACGGGCCAGCAATCCGGACGGGCATCGAAGAGGCGCCGCGACAGGGCGAGGTCGGTTCCTGCGACCAGCAGCAGCGCCCCGACGGCGCTCAGGGGGATGGTTGCGAACAGGGCGGCAGCGCTGCCCGCGAAGCCGAGCGCCAGGACCAGCAGGACCGCCCCGAAGAGAACCGGCGCCAGCCCCGTGCGCGCCCCGAAGCGGTGTTGCGCGGTGATGCCCCCGGCTCCGTGGCACATCGGCATGGCGCCGAAAGGGGCGAGCAGGAGGTTCATGGCCCCAGACGTCAGGGCGAGGTTGCGCACCGTCGCGCGGTTGGCCCGGTCCGGGTAGAGATCGCGGCAGATGGCGGCGGTGACGATGACGGCATTCGTCAGAGTGAGCGGCATCTGCGGAAGGGCCGCCATCTCTATGGCCTGCCAGACCACGCTCCAGCTCTCCGGCAGCACCAAGCGGGGCAGGTGCAGGCTGAACCCGGCGACCTCCGGGGTGGGGGTGAGGCCGGTGGAGAGGCCCACCGCGACGGCTGCTATCAGGACAAGGGGTGCCACCGGCGCCTGTGGCCAGAGGCGCGGCACACCGAACAGCAAGGCAAGGGCCGGAAACCCGATCCAGGGCGTCTGGAGCACCATCGTCAGGCCCAGCCAGCCCATCATCAGCCCGAGGCCGAGCTGCAGTCCGGCGGTCACCGACTGCGGGATGAGCCGTGCCACCCGGCCGATGAGGCCGGTCGCACCGAGGACCAGCAGGACGGCGCCGATGACGAGCCCGGCGGCGGCCGTGGCCTGGAGATTGAGCTGCCCCGTCAGCAGGACGGCGGAGACCGCCTTCATGGGCTGGACGGCCATGGGGAGGCCGTAGAACAACCCGGCCGCGACAAAGGACACGCCGAAGCCGAAGAGGACCCCCGCCGGAGCGAGCCCCGCCACGGTCATGGCACCGATCACATGCGGCACGAAGGTGCCGAGATCGCCGCAGGCGCCCGCACACTCCCGCATCAGGCTGCGTTGCGGCCGTATGTCTGCCTGGCGGTCGGTCATGGTCATTTGTAGTCCACGTTGCAGCATGGGTGGCAAGGCTGCGCTGTGCAGGCGGCTAGCATGTGGTTCCAGGGATCAGAGTGCCCGAAAAAATTGCACCCTGGGCGGACCGGTTCAGCGGGTCAGGGCCACCAGCCTCGCCCGGCTCATCAGCTTGCTCAGCTCCCGCAGCCAGAGCACCGAGCTTGCGGCGGCCACGCAGACCAGCCAGTCGCTCAGGCTCAGCGGCACGGTGGAGAAGGCCTGCTGGAGGAAGGGCAGGTGGACCACCGCGACATGGAGCATCAGCGAGAAGAGGATGGCGGCCCAGAGCCAGGGATTGACGAAGAGGCCGCGGAAGGCGCTTTCCTCGTCGGACCGCGCGTTCAGGACGTTGAAGAGCTGGAACAGGGTCAGCGTCGTGAAAGCCATGGTCTGCGCGTAGGGCAGGTCGCCTGAGCCCGCGATCATCCCGCCCGGGAGCGATGCGTCGAGCACGAGCAGCGTCCCCGCCGCCATGATGGCGCCGACGAAGACGATGCCGGCCCACATGCGGGGGGTGACGACGCCCTCGCCGCGGGGACGGGGCGGCCGGGACATGGCGCCCGCATCGGCCGGATCCATGCCGAGCGCCAGGGCGGGCGCGCCATCCGTGACGAGGTTGATCCACAGGATCTGTGTCGCCAGCAGCGGCAGCGCCACGGCGCCGCCCGCCGTGGATGCCAGGCCGATGCGATCGGCCAGCACCACGCCGAAGAACATCGTCGCCACCTCGCCGATATTCGACGACAGCAGGTAGCGGAGGAACTTGCGGATGTTGGCGAAGATGGCGCGGCCTTCCTCCACGGCGGCGACGATCGTGGCGAAGTTGTCGTCGGCCAGCACGATATCCGCCGCCTCCTTCGAGACATCCGTGCCGGTGATGCCCATGGCCACGCCGATATCGGCGGCCTTCAGCGCCGGCGCGTCGTTCACGCCATCCCCGGTCATCGCCATGGTCGCGCCATGGCGCTGGAGCGTGCGGACGATGCGCAGCTTGTGCTCCGGATTGACCCGCGCATAGACCGAGACCTGGCGGACGGTGCGGCTCAGCGCGTCATCCGGCATCGCCTGCAGCTCCGTCCCCGTCACCACGCCCGCGTCATGGGCGATGCCCAGCTCGCGGGCGATCGCCGCCGCCGTGCCGGGGTGGTCGCCGGTGATCATGATGGGGCGGATGCCGGCACCGCGGGCCCGCGCCACGGCCAGCTTCGCCTCCTCGCGCGGCGGGTCGATCATGCCGATCAGCCCGAGGAAGACGAGCCCTTGCTCGAGCTCCTCGCCCAGAAGCTCCCGGGCGGTGCCGTCCTGCGGCAGGGAGCGGAAGGCGACGCCAAGGGTCCGCAGGGCCTGGCCGGCGAGCGCCTCGTTGGCGCACAGGATGCTGGCCCGGCGCTCGGCGCTCAGCGGCTGCGCCTCCTCGCCCACCAGCTCGTGCGTGCAGCGCTCCAGCAGCACGTCCGGCGCGCCCTTGGTGAAGGCGGTCAGGCGGCCCTGGCGCCGGGCATCCCGGTGCAGGGTGCTCATGAGCTTGCGCTCGGATGAGAAGGGCACTTCCCCGATGCGGGGGAAGCGCGCCTCCAGCGCCCCGCTGTCCAGCCCCGCCTTGCGCGCGGTGACGATCAGCGCACCCTCGGTCGGGTCTCCCTGCACCGTCCAGCGCCCGTCCTCCGCCTCCTGCAGCACGGCGTTGTTGGCGCGCTCGGCCGCCGACAGGGTGCGCAGCAGTTCCGTCCGCAGGCCGCCCTCGACGGCACCGCCCTCCACGCCCCGCACCCCGCCCACGGGCGCGTAGCCGGCCCCCTCCACCTCCACGCTGCCGCTCGCGGTGACGACGCGGCGCACCGTCATCTCGTTGCGTGTCAGCGTGCCGGTCTTGTCGGAGGCGATGACATCGGCCGAGCCCAGCGTCTCCACCGCGGCGAGGTGGCGGACGATGGCCTTGCGCCGGGCCATGCGCTGCACGCCGACGGAGAGCACGGCCGTGACCACCGCCGGCAGCCCTTCCGGCACCGCCGCGACGGCCAGGGCGACGCCGAGGATCAGCACGTCGAAGATGGCCCGCGCGCCACGCACATCCTCCACCAGGAGGATGGTGCCCACCATCACCACGGCGATGGCGATGACGATCGTCCCGAGCATGCGGCCGACGCGGTCCAGCTCCCGCTGCAGCGGCGTCCTCTCCTCCGGTGCCGATTTCAGCATGCCGGCGATGCGGCCCATCTCCGTCCGCATGCCGGTCGCCGTGACCACCGCGCGGCCATGGCCGTAGGCGGCGGCCGTGCCGCTGAAGAGCATGTTGGCCCGGTCACCCGGGCCGGCCTCCACCGCCAGGGCCTCGGCCTGCTTCGGGACAGGCAGGCTCTCGCCTGTCAGCGCGGCCTCGGCGGTCCGCAGGGCGGCGGAATGGACGATCCGGGCATCCGCCGGGATGGTATCGCCTTCCTCGACCAGGATGAGGTCGCCGGGCACCAGCTCGGCCGCGGGTATGCTCCGCTGCGCGCCGTCCCGGGCCACCCTGGCCTGGGCGGCCGACATCTGGCGCAGCGCGGCCACCGCCTGCTCGGCCCGCGCCCGCTGGAAATAGCCCATGGCGGCGTTGAGCAGCACCACGGCCAGGATCGCCATGGCCTCGTAGGGCAGCGCCGCGTCGCGCTCGATCAGCCAGAGCGTGGCGGAGACGAGGGCGGCGGCCAGCAGCAGGATGACCAGCATGTCCTGGAACTGGGCGAGGAGCTTGCGCCAGGCCGGGACCGGCTTCTCGCCGGCCAGCTCGTTGCGGCCATGCCGGGCCAGCCGCCGCTGCGCCTCCGCCTCTGAGAGGCCCCGCTGCGGATCCGTGCCGAGGCCCGCCAGAACCTCGGCTGCCGCCTGCCGGTAGGGCTGGACCCCGTCCTGCTGCGCGTCCATGCCGGTCATGCTCCTTGCCCGCTCCCGGTTGCTCGGGCAGCACGGTGGTCCGTGGTTGCTTTATGCCCGGCTATCCAGGGCCTTGGGTGGGAGCGCCCCGAGCCCGGCCCGGATCGCCTCACGCAGCACCCCGGCGCTGTGCCGCAGCGCCGCTTCCTCCGCTCTGTCGAGTGGCGGCAGGAATGGCTCCGAGGCCCCCTGGGCGGAAAGCACATGGGGCAACGAAACGCAGGTCTCCTCCACCCCCAACAACTCCTCCATGAAGGTGGAGACGCTGAAGACCACATGCTCGTCGTTCACGATGGCCCGAGTGAGCCGTGCGATGCAGCCGCCGATGCCGAAATTCGAGACGCCCTTGCCTTCCTTGATCCGGTAGGCGGAGGTCCTGACCTCCTTTGTCATGGCTTCCCGTAACTCAAGCGGCAGAGGGTGGCCCAGCTTCGCGGCGAAATCGACTAGCGGCATGCCGGCGATCTGCGCGCCACTCCAGTGCAGCACCTCGGAATCGCCGTGCTCGCCCAGGACATTGGCATGGATCGAACTGGGCGAGACACCCAGATGCCGCGCCAGGCGGTCGCGGAAGCGGGCGGAATCCAGAGCGCAGCCGGTGCCGATGGCGCGGCCACGCGGTAGGCCGAAGTGCCGCACTGCCACCGCCGGCATTACATCCACCGGATTGGTGGCGAAGAGCAGCACCGTATCCGGCACCACCGCCAGCACCCGTTCCAGCACTGAGGCTACGACACCGACATTCGCCGCCAGCAGGTCCAGCCGGGTCTGGCCGGGCTTCAGGCTGGTGCCGGCCGTCACCACAACAACCTGCGCTCCTGCGAGATCGGCGTAATCCCCGGCCGCCCGGATGAGGGCCGGGCTGCCGAAGGCAGCGGCATGGGCGATATCCGCGGCCTCCGACCTCGCCCGTGTCTGGTCCATGTCCAGCAGCACAATCTCGCTGACACCTGGCACATTCGCCAAAAGGTAGCCGGCGGCGGCGCCAACCAGCCCGGCGCCGATGATTCCGACCTTACCTTGCATCACAGAACTCCCATCATCGGCCAGATGGTTGCGGAGAACAGGACGAGAAGCGCCAGCCCCGCCAGCGTAATCAGGATCCCGACTTTCGCAAATTGCAGCGTCGAAAAGGCGCCTGTCGCATAGCAGAGCATATTCTGCGGCGCATTGGTGGGCAGGATGAAGCCGAAGGACACCACCATGGCCTGGATCATCACGATGCCGAAGACGGTATCCTGCCCATAGGGCAGGGTCTGGGCGAAGGCGATCATGATCGGGATCAAGGTGCTTGCCAGCCCGGTGGCCGAGGCGAAGCCCAGGTGCAGCAGGATGCTGAAGAGGGAAAGCGCTCCTACCACCAGCGCGACCGGCATCGCATCCAGACCGAGCTGCCCCAGCGTCACGCCCGCCAGCCAGGAAGCGGCGCCGGTGCGGGAGAGCAGGATGCCGAGTGAGATGCCTGCGGCGAAGAGCACGATTGTGCCCCAGGGAACCTGCTTCTCGGCCTGAGACCAGGTCATGACGCCGATGCGCGGCATCAGCAGCAGCGCGATGCCCAGCTGGGTGGTCGTCGTGGTATCCAGCGGGTGCAGCACACCCTCGGTGGACCACATCACCAGCAGCAGCAGTGCCACCAGCATCAGCCGCCACTCGGCGGGCGTCACGGGGCCGAGCTGCGCGACCTCATCCGCCAGGCGCTGCTTCGCTTCCTCCACCGGCGGCACATGCGGCCGCAGCAGCACCAGGGCGACGACAAAGAGCACCGCACACATCGACAGAGTGAAGGGCAGAGCGGTGATGAACCATTCGCCCCAGGTCAAGGTGCGGCCGAAGGAGGCCTGCATGAAGTTCAGGCTGATCAGGTTCTGCGCCGCGCCGGTCTTGACCGCCATGTTGAAGATGGAGCAGGCCTGTGCCGTCACGATCATCAATGTCGCGCCCAGGCTGCTCGTCACGGGCAGGCCGAGGGCGGTGGTGATCCCAACCATGATCGGGATGACCGCGCCGACGCGTGCCGTGGCGGAGGGGATGAAGAGCGCCAGCACGAAGCCGACGATCATGGCACCCAGCGTCAGCCGCGCCGGGGAAATGCCGACGCGAGACATCACCAGCAGCGCCACGCGCCGGTCCAGCCCTGTCAGTTTCAGGGCCACCGCCAGAAACAGCGCCCCGGCCACGAGCAGCACTGCGGAGGAAGAAAAGCCGGAAAGCATCTGCCCCAGCGCATCCGCCGAGCTCATCGCCCTGCCGCCCTCCGCCAGGGGCTTGCCCATCAGGCCCAGCACCGCCATCCCGGTGAGCACGACCGCGCTGGCCGCCGGAGAAACACATTCACTGATCCAGAGGATGATCACCAGGGCCAGTAGCCCCAATGCCACCTGCCCTGAGGCGCTCAGCCCCGTCGGCGTGGGCAGCATCAGCACCGCCAGATAAGCCAGCAGCGCAACGCCGAACCACATCAACTTGCGGTTCGATGTTGGTTCAGCAGGTGACATCAGGATCATGGGAATCTCCAGAGAATCAGAGGGTGCTGTCTCCAGGGCGTAGATGCAGCCGCCATAAGCTGCATGCACGGTCGGGCGGCAGATGGCGGTGGCTTCAGCAGCCATGCAGCGCAGCGGGCAAGCCGTAGCTCACTGATGGGATTGCGTAACAGGTAAATTCTCCTGCCGTCAGTACCGTCGTTCGCCCGCTCGGTGTCGCCTCAACCCTTGCCGGACCCGGGCACCCAGACCGTCTCTGCCAAGGGCAAGTGCAGCGCCGCCCGTATACCAAGCAAAATATTCTGCCGGCTTCAGGTGTTGTTCTCACTGCATCATGAAATTTTCTGTGATCTGAAGAAATTCATTCTCCTGCAGGCTGTTATAGACCTGCCGCTGAAGGCCTGATTTTGCTGAACCTCTACAGCGGATCTTTGCGAGGGAAACCAAATAAGTTCAGTGTATTATTGTTGACCCATAACAGTCTCTAGGCGGATCGTAGCCCCACCCGGAAGTGGCTTTCCTCAGCGAGCCCTGCATCGGTGGCGCACCGTGTGGCTTTGTGCGGCATGTAGTCGAGGAGGCTCTTTTGAGCGGAAGCAAGATCGACACAGAATCAAAGATAAGCCTCGTTTTTGAGGGACAGCCTCTGCTGGCGGAAGCCGGAGCATCCCTGCTGCAGGCCTGGATGGCGGCCGGCCAGCCACTGACGGAGAATGTCGGCTGCATGGGCCAGGGCGTCTGTGGCGCCTGCCGTGTCCTGGTGCGGCGGCAGGGCGAGCGCTTGGCCGGTACCGCGCTGGCCTGCGAGACGCAGGCAGAGGAGGGGATGCAGGTCTCCTTTTTAGATCACTTCCCGGCACGGCGCCCGCACGCCTACGATCTCCACGCGCTAACCGATAGCTGGACGGCGCTAGGGCCTGTTAGAGCTTGAGCCAGTCGGCGGCTGCTGCGAGGCAGAGGATGCCGATGAAGGATCGGGCGGTCTTCTCGTAGCGGGTGGCGACGGCACGCCATTCTTTGAGGCGGGCCCAAAGGTTC
>NZ_PDOA01000041.1 GCF_003116135.1 Teichococcus aestuarii
GAACCTTTGGGCCCGCCTCAAAGAATGGCGTGCCGTCGCCACCCGCTACGAGAAGACCGCCCGATCCTTCATCGGCATCCTCTGCCTCGCAGCAGCCGCCGACTGGCTCAAGCTCTAACAGGCCCTAGTCGTCCCCTTCGCCCCCGGAGGGCCGACCGACTTCCTGGGCCGCATCCTCGCGGAGCGCCTGCGGGAGGCCCTGGGGCAGACCGTCGTGGTGGAGAACCGCGCGGGCGCCGCCGGAAGCATCGGCATGGCAAACGTCGCGAACGCCGATCCGGACGGCTACAGCATCGTGCTGGGAACGCTCGGGACGCACGCCATCACCCCCGTGCTCATCCCCAAGTCGGGCGTCGACCTCGCCAAGGATCTTGTGCCCTGCGGGATGGTCGGCGCGCTGCCCAACGTGCTGGTTGTGAACAAGTCCTCGGACTTCAAGTCGCTGGCCGACCTTGTGGAGCGTGCGCGCAAGCGGCCAGACGAGGTCAGCTGCGGGACCTTCGGCCCGGGATCCTCCCCGCATGTCGTGACCGAGATGTTCCAGAAGAGCGCTGGCTTCAAAGCGCTGCAGGTTCCCTTCACCGGCAGCGGCACGGCCATCACGGCGCTGATCTCCGGCCAGCTGGACTTCCTTTTCGACAGCATCACCACCTCGGTCGGGCACATCAAGGGGGACGCGGTGAGGGCCTTCGCGGTCTCCTCGGCCAAGCGTTCCGCCGTGCTCGCCGACGTGCCGACGATGAAGGAGCTCGGGTTCCCGGACGTGGATTACTCCCTCTGGCTCTGCGTCTACGCGCCGCTTCGCACGCCGCCGGAGATCCTGGCCAAGCTGCAGGAGGGCATACAGCGGATCAGCGCCGACAAGGGTTACGTGGCGCAGCTGGAGGAGCGCGGCGCGGAACGGTTCGCGGTGCCCTCCGGCGAACTCCAGAGCTTCGTGTCGGCGGAGACGCAGCGCTGGCGCGGGTTCCTCCAGCAGGCGGACATCAAACCGGCACAGTAGACGGCCCGCGCCGCTTGAGGCTCCCCCGGCGACCCGGACCAGACGGCAGGGCCGACGGTTGGCGGTCGGGGGCTTCGAGACGCTGGGACGCGACGGGGTTCCTGCTTCCACGGGAGGCCCGCCGCGTCGTAAGGTTCCCGTTCCGGTCGCGGGGCTCGGCCATGGACGACCATAAGGCTTACCTGCTGAAGGAGTTCAAGGCGCTCAAGGCAGAGATCGCGGTTCTGCTTCGCGGGCGCATGGACCAACCTGCAATGGGCCGCTGCGGGTTCCGGCGCGCTTTTCACCTGGATAGCGAGCGCCTTCACCGCCTGCCCTGAACACAGGGGATCGGTTTCCCTCGACCCATATGCGTTCGCCAGTCTCGCCTACATGCCCGCGCTCCTGTCCGCCGTCCTGGGACTCCAGGCGCTGGCGTCCTACCTCCGGATCCGAGGCATGGGCAGATACCTGAGGAAAATCGAGTTCCTCATCGTGGGCACGGAGTCCGCTGCTGCACAGGCAGCCGCGCCGGAGGGCTGGGAGAAGCACCAGTCCCGCGAGTTTCCCTGGGGCTTCGTCACGCACCTCGCCTCATGGGCCGCCCTCCTCGAGGTCGACCTGTGGCTCGGGGACTTGGTGAGCGGCATTCTCGCCGCCGAGAATGCTTGCAGCTGATGCGGTAAGGGAGGCGGATCGCATCGACTAGATGCCATGCCTGCGCGGGCAGCGCGTCCATCGCAGCCAAAAGGAGGGGGGCCGGAACCGGGCAGAAGCCGACGGACTGCGGCAAGGCAGGCACCAAGCAGCACCTCATTACGGAACGGCGCGGCATCCCACTCGCCTTTCTGCTGAGTGGTACCAATACTCATGACAGCAGGCCCTTCGAGGAGCTGCTCGACGCCCGCGCTCGCCTGTTCCCTCATCTCCCTTAACGCGCTTCAGGAACCGTTTCAAAAGACGCATTTAGTTCCTTCGGTCACGTCACGTCAGCCTGCCAGCGCTCTGCGCTCCGGAACCGGCGGCGGCGATGGGTACAGGATCAAACCCTGCCGCTCGTCCACCGCCACGCGGGCCTCTGGGTACACTGCTAAGGCCAGCTTCAGCGAAGGCAGGACATCGCGTCGGAAGTAGCGCAGTTCTTTGTAGCTCTCCCCGAACTGCCGGCGCAGAGCATGCCAGTTCACCTCCACCGGCTCGCTGAGGGCGTGGAGCCGATAGGCCAGCCAGATGTAGAGGTCGATGGCCATGGACCTGCTGGAGATCTGGCGGACAGCCTCTTCCCGCAACGGAAGCGGGTGCTCGATCAGGGATTGGTAGAACCCCTCATCAAGACGCACCCTCTCCTGCCAGAGCGGCAGTTGAGCGGGAGTAGAGTCCAAAGGCAGGATGGCATCTCTGATGAAAGCGCCGTTGGTGACCATCTCGGCAATATTGGTCCGCCGGAAGAAGGTCAGCCGGCAGCGAGAAATGCGGCGGCTCTGCTCCCGGACGATCTGGTACGTCTTACCACCGACCGTGATACCCATAGCCCCTAGCCAGGCATTCATGGACGCGCCCAGCTCCACTTCCCGGCAGCGGGTTTTTACGGCTTGGGTCTGCAAGTAGAGCAGGATCATCCGGGCAATAGAGCCGTAGGGGATGCCGATAGGCTTGCGGTTGGCGTCCAAGCCGCTCTCCACCAGCAGCTTCACCCGGCCTGCCTCTCGCTCCCAGACTGTATCCGGCGTCTGTTTGTGTGGCAGCGCCGCCATGGCAAAGCCAGCATGGGTAATGCCGATGCTGGCCTGCTCGTCGGCCATCACCTCGTAGGCGGCATCCACGCAGAGGCGATCAGCACGACTCTCAGCTGTCCGCCGCGCCGCCTCAATGCCATGCGTCAGGATGAGTTGGTGAACCTGCCCCATGGCATCCATTCGCGGCGGAATGGCGCCTGTGGTCAAGTTGGACTCCACTCCCGGAAGCTATTTGAGGGTTATTTGGATCTACTATTTGTATGCGTGAGGAGAGTCCAAGGGATAACCCGGCTTCCCGGGAGTAGAGTCCAATGCGAGTGCGTGAGTAGAGTCCAAACGCAGGCTGTGGGAAACCGCTAAACGGGAGTAGAGTCCAAGGTCCCGATTCGCGAGGAAGCCTTGAGCTTCCCCCTCCCCTTAATGCTACATTGCTACACATAAGGCTGTATAGCGATGCAGCAATCCAGCAGTGTAGAAAGGTGCCTAGCGGCCCTTACGGCGGCTAGGTGAGCGGTCCTCCATGTCCTCTAGAGCGATATGGATGCCCTTCTCGGCTAATGCGTGCATGACCAGAGCCTTCATGCTTTTTCCCTCCCGCGCGGCATGCTGGGCGATGGCCTCCGAGGTAGAAATCCGGCAGCGGATGTTCAGGCCCACGATGGGCTCTGGAGCAGCGAGGGGTAGGGCAGGCTTAGCCCTCACGGGTGGCGTGGTGGGATCAGCCTCACGAGCGGCAGCTAGCACCTCCTGAACTGCGGGCCGCGGCGCCTCGTCCGTCAGCTTCTTAAGTTTGATAGCCATCGACACCTCTACACCGCTCTACGCCTACAGCGCTTCATTGCTACACAACTACCTATTTGGGAAGCCACTCCAGTTCCGTCAGCTCGGCCATCAGGGCTCGCAGCTCGCGCGCTGCCGTTCCGTTGATCGGGAGCTTCCCTGAGTGGGTCATCACCTCATAGTCAGCCCGATGGCCCAGACTGCACTTCAGCGGCGAGAGGCCTGCATCACGGATCTCGTTGGCCGCATGATTCGCCACGGTGGTGGAGCGGACGCTGTTAAGGACCACTCGGGCCGGAATATCTCGGCGGGTGCTGCGTGCCAAGGACCGGACCTTATTCATGGTGGCTCGCGCTTCGTAGAGGTCGGCCTCGGAAGACTTGCAGGGGATGAGGACGTAGTCGGCTGAGGCAATGGCCACCGAGGAGGAGAGGTTGTCGAAGCCGGGGGTGTCTACAATTACCAAGCGCTTCTGTTCGCCGAGGTCGGCGATCAGATGAGCCAACTTGTCCTCATCCCGTTCAGCATAGGTTTCGAAGGGTGGCCCCTCATAGATGGCTTGCGACCAACGAGACGCGGCTTCTGTGGGGTCGGCGTCGACTAAAGCGAAATCTGCCTCCTTGCGGGCAAGGAAGGCTGAAATGCTCATGCTCAGGAGGGATTTACCTGTCCCGCCTTTAGAGCCTGCAACCACTAACACACCCATGCGTCACCCTGACAGCTACACTGCTACACAGCCCCACCAGTAGCGCTGTAGCTACCAGCTATCTTAACCACATAAAGCGGTAAAGCCCTGTAGAGGCCAGTTGTGTAGCTATATAGCTGTGTAGGCCTTGATCAAGTGCCTGCGACAGTCGGCTCAGGAACTGCCAGGACAGGCTGGAGGAGAAGGGTAGGAGACCACTGGGATAGTGCCGGGGCATGGGCGAGGCGCCGGAGCGAACAGGGCGCCGGGTGGTGGGGCGGTATTGCCTGCGGTGAGCTCACGGACGGGAGGTCCCGGAACGCACCGCGGGGCTGCACCCAGTTAGAAGCCGGGCGGCTGGACCATGCTGGTCCTGTGGGTTAAGCCTGGTGCCGCCGGCCGCATCCACATGACACCGCGCGCTAGCGACCGGCGTACGCGCACTCATGGCACAGCATCCTGCATCTCCAGTGCACTGAAATACCTGCCGCGGTCGCTTGCACAATCACCAAGCACCACATTTTGCCCTTGGCAAAAAGACAACCACGCCAATCGTACGGAGCAGGGCAGCCGAAATAATCCGTACTGAAAAATTGTGAAAACTTCAAAGCTCGAGCTGATTTTTTCGGGCACCACCATGTCAGCATCTCTGCAGAAGGTTCCAAAAATCCATCGATGGGCAAAAAAGTAGACGGCCCTGCTCCTGATCAGGCCAATGATACCGGCATACCGGCTGCAGGTGCCATGGACCAGGGTGCCCTTGAACCACTAGGGCGACCTGGGCTGCATCATTGGAAACAGGCAAACATTGTCGATCCGAGCATCGATAACCGGGGCGGCGTGTTCTTCGCTGCTGTCGAGATGACGCGGATGCCAATGATTTTAGCCGATCCGAGGCAGAGTGATTGCCCAATCGTCTTCGCCAACAATGCCTTCCTCGACCTGACCGGCTATGAGGAGGGAGAGGTGCTGAACCGCAACTGCCGCTTCCTCCAGGGCGCCGCAACCGATCCGATGGCGGTCACTCAACTGCGCGAGGCTATACGGGACCAACGTCCAATCGCCCTTGAGATCCTGAACTACAGGCGGGACGGCACACCCTTCTGGAACGCGATCTTCATGGGGCCGGTGTTCGACCAGTCTGGAGAGTTGATCTATTTTTTCGCCAGCCAACTTGACGTCTCCAAACGGCGGGAGAGCGAGCAGTCGCTGCGGCAGGCGCAGAAGATGGAAGCCATTGGTCAGCTTACTGCTGGGCTAGCCCATGACTTCAACAACATGCTGCAGATCGTCAACGGCAGCCTGGAGATAATGAAACATAAGCGCCATGACGAACGCGCCTTTGAACGATATCATTCCGCTGCTACGGCGGCTGCGGAACGCGGCTCCAAACTAACCCGCCAGTTGCTGGCCTTTGCTCGTCGCTCTCGGCTCGAGCCGAAAGGCGTCGACCTGAGCCAGCTGGTGAATTCCTTCGGCGAATTGCTGGAAAGTTCGGTGGGGCAACGAGCCGAGCTTTACCTTAGCCTGCAGCGGCGCCTTCCCGAGGTGAAGGTGGATCCGGTGCATCTTGAGATGGCGCTGCTCAACATTGTGGTGAATGCGCGTGACGCTTCGCCCAATGGCGGTGCAATCACCGTGAGAACCAAGGCCATCCACCTCAACGGCAACGCCGCGGCACATCACCTGGAGCCAGGTGATTACGTCATACTTTCGGTCAGTGACGAGGGCACGGGCATGCCGCCACACATCCAGGCGCGCGCCACCGAACCTTTCTTCACCACCAAGCCGCAAGGGCAGGGTACCGGCCTTGGCCTCGCCATGGCTCAGGGCTTTGTTCAGCAATCCGGTGGCCGGCTGGAGATCGAGAGCGAGCCTGGCCGTGGCACCACTGTCCGCATGATCTTTCCAAAGATGGTGCAGGAAACGGAGGATCAGCGGTTCGAGGCACAGCAGAGCGGCTATCAGACGCGCGCGCTGAGCAAATCCACGGCGCCCCCCTTGATCCTTGTAGTGGATGATAGTCGGGAGATCGCCCACATGGCTCAGGAGGCGCTGATTGACGTTGGCTACCGCGTGGTCGTCGCCTACAGCGCTGAGCAGGCGCTTGAGCGCTTCGATGAGGCCAAGGCGGCGAACGACCCATTCAGCCTCGTGTTCTCGGACGTGCTGATGCCAGGTGGAGCCAACGGGTTGGTTCTCGGAGAATGGGTGCGCGAACGCAGCCCTGATGTGCCAGTGGTGCTGACCACCGGCTATAATGACGAGATGTCGCTGAATGGCCCCCGAGACATTACGCTTGAGGTGCTGGGTAAGCCTTACAAGCGCAGTGAAATGATCGATCGTCTTCAGGCGGCGCTGCGCCGCGGCGCTCGTACCGGGCCCGATCGAGAGACCTCAGATTTTGGCCACGCTCGGGAATAGATGCGGCCGATAAAAATCTAGTTGGAACAACGGCGCCCTGTCGGGAAACCCCGACCTGGGCACCGTTGCCACCAATGTCCGCTCTCTGGTGTGCTGAGGAAGCACACCAGCTCAACCATGGCAGACAGCCGTGGTTGCAGCAAGGGATCCATTTTTCGAAGCCAGGCAGCTAGAGTTTTGCCCTCAGCGGCCAATTTTCAGAGGACCTGGAAGGGGAGAACGACAGTGGTCTCTTCCGGCTCCAGTACTCCTTATCGCCCGGCATGTTGCTGCCTGATCACCGATGCTGCGACATCGCCAGAAGAACTCGAGTGTCCCATCGCTTCCGCCAATTTTTCGGTACGCGGCCGATAAAAACGTTGCTCGCACTGTGGTCGAGTTATACAACCCATGCGGCATCACAGAATTGTGATACAGCTCTAGGTCGAAAGACTTTGGGACTGCCAGACAGGCATAGCAATGAGCACTGTGGCACTTCTCACCATGATCGGTTGTGGCCTCAGCTTCGGAGGTGTGGCGTACGTCCTATCGACGTGGCGCTGAACAGGCGGCCAGCCGCGGCAGAAGCCTCAGACAGCCCTGACGCTGAACAGCCAGTTGGCAGAGGCGACTGCTGACTAGGAGCTCGCGGCCGGGCCTTATACGAGGTCCGGTCGCGGCATCATTCCCTGCCGTCAAGCAAAAGCACGATAAGCCAGCATTATCGTTTTTGGAATGCCCCTTGTCCAACTCCATACAAAGGGTAGGAGAGGCAGCCGCCAGATTGCCAAAAAGCGAAGGGTATGATTTCTTCATCCTGAGTTGGAATTCGGCTACTCAGTAGCCATGCCTTCCGCCGAAGCTGTCACCATCTCCCTCACGCCCGAGCTGCGCCGTTACATCGACGAGCAGGTCGCCTCTGGCCGCTACCAGACCACCAGCGAGGTAGTGCGCGCCGGCCTGCGTCTGCTGACCCGGAAAGACCCGCCACGGCACCTGCAGCCCAAGGGCGTGTTCCGCGCTTCAGCGGCCCGGAAACGCTGACGTTATGACCCGGCAGAACGGCGAGCCGTCCTGGACAGAAAAGGAGCGACTGGCTGCCCTCCAGCGGACCGGCCTCCTCGATACACCGCCCGAGCAGGCCTACGACGATTTGGTGCGCCTCGCAGCCGAGCTGATCGACGTGCCCATGGCGGCCATCCATCTGATCGCGGAGGACCGGCAGTGGGGCAAGGCCGAGATCGGCCTCGGCACGCGTGACATACCGCGCGATATTGCTTTCTGCCCTCACGCCATGCTCGAGCCGGACGGGCTGGTGGTGCCAGATGCCACCCAGGATGTCCGCTTTGCCCACAATCCGCTGGTCACCGGAACACCGGGCATCCGCTTCTATGCCGGGATGCCGCTCTTCTCGGAGGGGCTGCCGGTCGGCGCCCTCTGCGTCATAGATACCGTCCCGCATGAGAGCGCCCTCAGCGAAAAGCAGCGCTTGGTCCTGAAGGCGCTCGCCGCCCAGGCCAGCAGCCAGATCAGCCTGCGCAGGACTCTGGCTGAGCGGGACGCGCTGGCTGCCGAGCGGGACCGCGCCGCCGCGCTCCACCGTCAGACGCTCAACAGCGCGGTCGATTTCGCCATCATCTCCACCGACTTGGCAGGTCGCATCACCGGCTGGAACACCGGAGCAACGCGCATCCTGGGCTGGACGGAGAGCGAGATGCTCGGCCAGCCTGCCGACCTGTTCTTCACCCCCGAGGACCAGGCCTTCTGCCAGCCCGACATCGAGATGCGCCAGACGGCACGGCAGGACCGGGCCCTCAACGAGCGTTGGCACCAGCGCAAGGACGGATCCCGCTTCTGGGCCTCGGGGCAGATGATGGCGCTGCGTGACGAGCAAGGCGGCCATATCGGTTACCTGAAGATCCTGCGCGATTGCACGGAGCAGCATTTGGCCGCCGAAGCACTGGAGGCCATCGACGAACGATTCCGATTGTCCCAGCGCGCCACTCGGGACGCCATCTGGGACTGGGATCTGCGGGCAAACCAAGTGTTGTGGAATGCGGCGCTGCAAGAGGCCTATGGCTGGACGCCGGAGCAGGTGCTGCCCACCGGCGACTGGTGGATCGACACCATCCATCCCGAGGATCGCGCCAGGATTGACCAGAGCATCCATGCGGTGATCGACGGCGCCGGGAGTGACTGGTCGGACGAGTACCGTTTCCGGCGTGCGGATGGCAGCTACGCTGTGGTGCTGGACCGCGGCCACGTAATTCGTGATTGCCAGGGACGGGCCGTGCGCATGATCGGCGCCATGCTCGACATGACCCAGATGCGCAACGCGGAAGCCGCCCTGCGCGCCAGCGAGGAGCGCTTCAGGACGATCTTGGCGACGGTGGAGGCGGCGTTCGCCATCGTCGAGGTCAAGTTCGACGCGGACGACAAGCCGGTGGACTACCGCTTCGTCGAGGCCAACGACGCCTTCGAACGGCAGGCGGGCGTGGATCTTCGCGGCAAGTGGGTCACGGAGTACGCGCCGAATCTGGAGCGGTTCTGGTTCGAGACCTACGGGCATGTCGCGAAAACCCGCGAGCCCTTGAGCTTCGAGAGCTACGCGGAAACCTTCAAGCGCTGGTTCGACGTGCGCGCCGTCCCGGTCGGCGATCCCGCTGACCGGCAGATCGCGATCATCTTCAGCGATGTCACCGAGCGGCGGGCCGCGGAAGAGCGCCTGCGCGCCAGCGAGGCGCTGGCGCGCGAGAACATCGAGCGTGTGCAGCTGGCGCACGCGGCCGGCGCGATCCTCGGCACCTGGCACTGGCACCTGCCCACCGACTGTTTCACGGTGGATGAGGGCTTCGCCCACGCCTTCGGCCTCGACTCCGCGCTCGGCCGCAAGGGCCTCCCGCTGGAACAGGTGGTGGCGAACGTCCATCCCGATGACAAGCCGGGGCTGGCCAATGCCATCAAGGAGGCGGTCGCCCGCGGCGGTGCCTATGCTCACCAGTACCGGGTGCGCCGTGCCGACGGGCAGTACTACTGGATCGAGGCCAATGGCCGTGTCGAACACGCGCCGGACGGTACGCCGCTGAACTTCCCGGGCGTGCTGCTTGATGTGGAGGAGCGGCGCGCCGTGGAGGCGGAGCGTGACCGGGTTACAGCGGAACTTCGCGCGCTCACCGACACCCTGGAGCAGCGCGTCGCCGAGCGCACGGCGGAGCTGCAGCACGCCGAGGAGCAGCTGCGCCAGGCACAGAAGATGGAGGCGGTGGGCCAGTTGACGGGCGGCCTGGCGCACGACTTCAACAACCTGCTGACCGGCATCGTGGGCTCCATTGAGCTGCTGAGCATGCGCGTAGAGCAGGGGCGCATCAAAGATTTGGATCGTTATGTCTTGGCTGCCATGGGCGCGGCCAAGCGCGCGTCGTCGCTGACGCACCGGCTATTGGCCTTCTCCCGCCGGCAGACCTTGGATCCGAAGCCCACCGACGTGAACCGGCTGGTGTTGGGCATGGAGGAGCTGATCCGGCGCACGATGGGGCCGTCTATCGCGCTGGAGGTTGTCGCGGCCGGCGGGCTCTGGGCAACGCTGGTTGATCCCAACCAGCTGGAGAACGCGTTGCTGAACCTCAGCATCAACGCGCGCGATGCAATGCCGGATGGCGGACGGCTGACGATCGAGACAACCAACATGTGGATTGACCCCCGCGTCGCCAAAGCGCGGGAGATGGAGCCCGGCCAGTACGTCACGATCAGTGTTACCGACACCGGCACCGGCATGCCGCCCGAGGTGGTCGCGCGCGCCTTTGATCCGTTCTTTACCACCAAGCCGCTGGGGGAGGGTACGGGCCTGGGGCTTTCCATGATATACGGCTTTGCCAGGCAGTCCGGCGGTCAGGCGCAGATCTACTCGGAGGTCGGCCTGGGCACGACGGTGCGCCTCTACCTGCCGCGGCATATTGGCGAGGCGGAAGCGGCAGAGGACCTGCCGAACCTCAGCCAGGCGCCTAGAGCGGAAATGGGACAGACCGTTCTGGTGGTCGATGACGAGCCGACGATCCGCCTGCTGGTCATGGAGGTGCTGGAGGATCTCGGCTACGCGGCCGTCGAGGCGGTAGATGGCGCCTCGGGCTTGGACATCCTACGCTCCGATGCCTGGATCGACCTGCTGGTTACCGACGTCGGCCTGCCGGGCGGCATGAACGGGCGCCAGCTGGCTGATGCGGCCCGCGTCATCCGACCCGAACTGAAGGTCCTGTTCATCACCGGCTATGCCGAGAACGCGGTGATCGGGAACGGGCAGCTGGAGCCAGGGATGCACGTCCTGACCAAGCCCTTCGCGCTGGAAGCCCTGGCCATCCGCATCAAGGACTTGATCCGGCGCGAGTAGCACCGGGGTGGATCTGGAGAGGCCGGGGCATAGCGTGAAGCCTTTTTCATCCTCTCCAGCTCCGCTCCCAAGTGGCAGCTCTCAGTTGCTACGGCGAGGCGTTCCACCTTGGTCAAGAGGTGCTGGATGTTGGCGGACCATGGCGCGAAGCGCGATGGCTTGCGCGCTGTTAGTGCCCGTTTGAGAATGGTCATGGGTGGGCGATGCGCCTGATGAGGAGCGCGCCCATGCCGACGTGGATCATGGCTTCGGAGACGTCGGAGCGGCGCTCGTAGTCACGGACCAGGCGACGCCAGCG
>NZ_PDOA01000042.1 GCF_003116135.1 Teichococcus aestuarii
GAATCACAGCAGGACCAAAGCGCAAGAGGTCCGTTAATAGGTCCTGAGCCTAGGACATGCTTGCGAAAACCCAGCCTTAACTCGACTTCGGCCATCTGAGGCATGCGTAGGCGGCGAGGCGAGGGAGTGGTTAGCTGGTGTGTCGCCGCCAAGAGACGCCGCCATGCTTCACCTGCCATCCTGCTTCGCCGCGGTGATCCTGAGCTTTGCGACGCTGTTTCTTTAGCGGATCGACAAAGATGGTTGCACCTCGACGAGGTCCGCCGCACGGGGGAGGCTGGGATGAATGGCATCTCCGCCTTCGACCCCGATAAAGGGCAGGTGAACGATGCCATCGCAGTATCCGACACGCTACCGCCCAGCATATCGTCAGCCAGAGCGCGAGAAGCCGTAGACGACGGAGGGGTTCTCGACCAAAACACGGCTACGTGTAGCAGGATCGGGTACCCATTCCGCCAGCAGGTCGAGCAGGATGGCGTCATCCGGCTTTGCATTTAGAGGCTGGGTGGGGTGGGGCCAATCGCTCCCCCAGAGCATCCGCTCCGGCGCGGAGCGGACCAGTGCCGCCGCGACCACACCGGCATCCGCATATCTCGGCGCGCCGCTCCGGCTACGGATGTAGGCGCCCGAGAGTTTCACCCAGGTCCTGCCCGCATCCAGCAGCCTTCGCACTGCCTGGAAGGCGGGGGTGGCGGTGCCGCCGGGCTGCGGCACCTGGCCGATATGGTCCAGCACCAGGGGGCAGGGCAGGGAGCCCAGCATCGGCTCGGCAGCCAGGAGCGTCGCCTCGGCGGCGTTCACCTGAAGATGCCAGCCGAGCGGCGCCACGCGCCGGGCCAACTGCGTCAGGTCCTCCGCCCGGAGCACGCCGGGCATGGTCAGGTTGAAGCGGATGCCGCGCACGCCAGCATCGTCCATCGCCCGGAGCGCGCTGTCCGAAATGTCCGGCGGCACCACCGCCACCAGGCGGAAGCGGTCGCGCCCCAGCACCTCCAGCGCCTGCAGATGCAGGCTGTTATCCGTTCCATAAGCGGAAGGCTGCACAAGGATCCCGCGTGAGAGGCCGAGCCGGGTCTGCAGCAGCCGGTAATGCTCCGCCGTGGCATCCGGATGGTGCGGCGTGCCAGCGGCCGAGGGCCACCGCGCGTCATAGACGTGGAAGTGGCAGTCCGTGGCTCCGGCCGGCACCGCCAGGCTGGGAGGGGCCGTGCCGGCAGACCAGGGCACCGGGGAGGAGACGGTCGGCATGCCGCTTAGTCCAGCGTGGCGCCGGAGACACGCACCAATTCCTGCCACATCGGCCGCTCCTTCGCCGCGCGCGCCGCGGCTTCCTGCGGCGTGGTGCCAAGCGCCCGGGTGCCGGTCTGCGCGAAGCGCTTCTGCAGGGCCGGGTCCGCCGCCGCCTCGCGCATCGCCCGCGACAGGCGCTCCACCACCGGCGCGGGCGTGCCCGCCGGTACCGTGACGGCGCCCCAGGAAGTGACGGCGAAATCCGCCACGCCGGCCTCGGCCATGGTGGGGATGTCCGGCAGGTCTGGCCAGCGTTCGGCCGAGGTCACGGCGAGCGCCCGCAGCCTGCCGCCGCGCAGATTGGCCAGCGCGGTGGGCACGTTGTCCACCACGAGCTGGATATCGCCCCGCAGCATGCCGGTCAGTGCCTCCGAGCCGCCCTTGAAGGGCACGTGCAGGCCCTGGATGCCGGTCCTGCGGCACAGCATCTCGCCGGAAAGATGCACCGTGGTGCCGATGCCGGAACTGCCGAAGGTGATGCCCTGCGGCTGCTTCTTCGCCCAGGCGACGAACTCGCTCAGCGTACGCGCCGGCACGTGCTCGGCCGGCACGACCACCACCAGCGGCGCCTCCCAGCCTAGCGAGACCGGCACCAAGTCCTTTTCGGGGTCATAGGGCAGGTTGCTGTAGAGGAACTGGTTGATGGCCAGGGTATTCACCGCCGAGGCGCCGAGCGTGTAGCCGTCGGCCTCGGCATGGGCGACCGCTGCCGTGCCGATGGTACCGCCGCCGCCGGGGCGGTTCTCCACCACCACGGACTGCCCGAGCCGGGCGCCCAGCCCGTCGGCAATCAGCCGTGCAGCGATGTCCACCGCGCCGCCCGGCGGGTAGGGCACGACCAGCCGCAGCGGCCGCTCTGGCCAGGAGGCGGCCCGGGCCAGCCCGGGCGTGGCGAACAGCGCGGCGGTGCTGGCGCCAAGGAAGGTGCGTCGGACGATCATGCGAGGGGCTCCTGAGTGGCGGCGCGAGGCCGGCCGAGATGCGGCGGCAGGCGGTAGGTCTCGATGGCGGTGCCGGCGAAGAGCGCCGCCTTCTCATCGTCTGAGGCGGCGGCTGCAATACGCTTGAAGGCATTCCAGCAGGCGCTGTAGCCGAACATGCCCTTGTCCACGGAAAAGTTGCTCTCGAACATGCAGCGATGCGCGCCGAAGAGCGCGATGCAGGTCTCGATGTAGGGCGCCCAAGCGGCGGCGAGTTCCACCGAACCTGGCGGCGTGGCAGCCTCGTGGAAGCGGAAGCCGCTCAGCGCCATGCCAAGGCCACCGAGCTTGACGCGCAGGTTCGGCAGCGCCGCCAGCCGCCGCATCGCGGCCCGCCAGACGCCGAAGACCTCCTCCCGCCGTCCGGCGAAGGGGCCGATGCCGATCGGCCCGCCCAGATGGTCGAGGATCACGGTGAGGTCGGGCAGGGCGCGCGCCAGAGCCTCCACTTCCGCAAGCTGCGTGTGATAGGCCCAGACATCCAGCGTCAGCCCATAGCGCGGCAGCAGCCCGGCGCCGCGCAGGAAGGTGGGATCGGCCAGCAGCCCCTCGCGCGGCTTGATCGGGTTGGTCTGGATGCCGGGATCGGGGTGGAAGGCGGTGTTGTTGCGGATGCCGCGGAAGCGCTCCGGCGCGGCGCATAGATGCGCCTCCAGCACCGGCGCCACTCGCTCGCCAAGCGTCAGGTCGGCGAAGCCGACAATGCCCTGGCAGGCCCGCAGCGGCCCATACAGCCCGCTGGCGCTCTGCGCCGCGACGCCGTTGACGAACTCCGTCTCGCCGACCGCCCGCATGGCTTCCGGCCCGTCGGCACGGAACATCGAGCGGCAGGTGACGAAGACCGTGCCGCGGATGTCGTGCCCACCGCGCGTGTCGCGCAGCAGGTCGTCGAACAGATAGCGGTCGCCAGGGCGATCCCAGAGGTGGTGGTGCGGGTCCACGATGGGCAGCGCCGGCTCGAGCGGCGGCTCGGCCCCGCGCGCCAGCCACTCCTCGCGCACCGGGATGTGCGGGCTATGAAGGGTGGATGCCATGGCGCCTACTCCAGCGTGATCCCGGCCTCCTTCACGAAGCCCTGCCAGCGCCGGCTCTGCGCCTGGAAGAACTCCGCGAATTGCTGTGGCGTGTTCGGCTCCGTCTGCAACTCCTGCGCGCGCAGCTTGGCGGCGATGTCAGGCTTCGCCTGGGCCGCGTTCAGCAGGGCGTTGAGCCGGGCGACGATGGCATCCGGCGTGCCCTTCGGCACGAAGACGCCGTTCCACTCATAGGTCTCGAAGCCCGGCAGCGTGTCGGAGAGCGGCGGCAAGTCCGGCAGCGAGGCGAGGCGGCCCCGCCCGGTATGCGCCAGGGCGCGCAGCGTGCCCTCCTTGAGGAAGGCGATGGGGCCGTTGACGTTGCCGAGATACAGGTCGACCTGGCCGGACATCAGGTCGGCATAGATCGGCGCGCCGCCGCGATAGGGCACGTGGTTGACCGGCGCGCCGGATTCGCGCGCGAACAGCTCCAGCGCCAGGTGCTGGATCGAGCCGATGCCGGCCGAGGCCCCGTTCAGCCCCCCCGGCGTAGCCTTGGACAGTGCGATCAGCTCGGCCGGCGTGGTGGCCTTCACCTTCGGGTTCACCAGCAGGAGCTGCGGCACGGTGATGGAGCGGAACACCGGCACGAAGTCGCGCTGCGCGCTGTAGCTGAGGTTCTTGAACAGCGCGGCTTCCACCGAGAGGCCGGTGGAGCCGTAGAGCACGGTGTAGCCGTCGGGCGCCGCCTGGGCAGCGGCGGCGGCGCCGATGGTGCCGGTGGCCCCGGCGCGGTTCTCGATCACGAAGGGCTGGCCGGTGGCCTCGGCCGCCGCGGCAAAGAGCAGGCGGGCCACCACGTCGGCGGTGCCGCCCGGCGGCCAGGGCACGATGACGCGCACCGGGCGGTTCGGCCACTCGCCCGCCTGCGCCCGGACCGTCCGGGCGGCAAGCAGCAGGCTCGGGGTTGCCAGCAGGGCGGCGCGGCGCCCCAGCTTCGGCGTATCGGTCATTCCTGTTCCTCCTCTCGCATTGGTCTTGGCGCCAGGCATGCGCTGGCGCTGCGCGCGGGAGGGGGAGCCCCCCGCACGATGGTCCTTCTCTGGTGTCCTGGGGCCGCGGCCCCCGGCGGTCAGGCGGGGTTCAGAGCGGCAAGGCCCCCTTCGACCACCACGGCGCCTTCGGTGGCCGGGCGGCGGCCGGCGAGCACGGTGATGATGCTGTCCGCCGCGCTGGTCGCCATGGCCACGGCGCCGCGCGGCGTGTTGGCCGCGAGGTGCGGCGTCGGCACCAGGCGCGGGTGCCGGCGCAGCGGGCTGTCCCCGGGCAGCGGCTCGGTGGAGAAGACGTCCACCCCGGCCCAGGCAAGCTGGCCGGATTCCAGCGCCGCCAGCAGCGCCGCCTCGTCCACGATGCCGCCGCGGGCGGTGTGGACGAGGATGGCGCCCTGCGGCAGCCGCGCCAGCTCGGCCGCGCCGATCATGCCGCGCGTCTCCGGCTCCAGCGGGCAGTGCAGCGAGAGCACCTCCGCCTGTTCCAGCAATGCGTCGAGCGTCGGCACCCGCTCCGCCGGGCCGGGCAGCGGCCCCTCGGGCAGATAGGGGTCATAGGCCAGCACGCGCATGCCGAAGACCGCGGCGAAGCGCGCCACCTTCGAGCCGATCGCGCCATGGCCGACGATGCCGAGCGTCATGCCCTCGATGTCGCGCGTCATGCGGGAGGTCTTCTCCCACAGGCCGTCGCGCATCTTCGCGCTGACGTCGGGCAGGTCCTTCAGCAGGGTCAGCATCAGCGCCATTGCGTGCTCGGCGACGGAGCGGGAATTCGCCCCGGCGGCGCGTGTCACGGTCAGGCGGCGCGCCCGCGCGGCGGGCACGTCGATGCCGTCGATGCCGGCGCCATGGCGGGCCACCACGCGCAGATCCGGCGCGGCGGCATCCATCACGGTGCCATCGATGCGGCCCTGACGGTGCAGCAGCGCCACGGGCCGGTGCGTGGCGATGGCTTCCAGCAGTTCCGCCTCACCCGGATAGCCCGTGGTGCAGACCGGCTCCAGCCCAGCCTGCTCCAGCATCGCCACGGCCTCGGGCGCCAGCCAGGCGGCAGTGATCAGGACGACGGGGCGGGTCATTCCACGCCCTCGCAGCCGAGCCGGCGCAGCGCCGCGTCCACCCAGGCGGCGTCATGCGTGCCCGCCTCGATGTTCGCCATCTGCTTGTGCTCGGCCGCCTGCTTGGCCATGGCGGCGGCATGGATTGCCTCGACGCTGCCGAAAGGCACGCAGAGCAGCCCGTCATCGTCGCCGAGGATGAGGTCACCGGGCTCGATCACCATGCCGTCGATGGCGACCGGCACGTTGATCTCGCCGGGGCCGTCCTTGTAGGGGCCGCGATGCGTGACGCCGGCGGCGAAGACCGGAAAGGACTGCGCGGCGATGGCGGCGCTGTCGCGGATGGCGCCGTTGATCACGATGCCGCCGAGGCCGCGGCGCACCATCTGCGCGAGCATCAGCTCGCCGATCAGCGCGTTGGTGAGGTCGCCGCCCGCATCCACCACGATGACATCGCCCGGCGCGGCGAGGCCCAGCGCCTTGTGGATCATGAGGTTGTCGCCGGGGCGGGTCTTCACCGTGAAGGCGGGGCCGCGCAGCGGGGCGCCGTCATGCATCGGCCGCAGGCGCGGACCGCCGGCCGTCATGCGGGCCATGACGTCGCTGACATTGGCCACCGGCAGGTCGCGGAAGCGCTCCACCCACTCCGCGGAAACCGCGCGGCTGCGCGGCAAAATCCTGAAGCCCAAGGCCATTCTGTTTCCTCCAGCGATCCGCCGCCCTGCGGCGGCCTGGACGGCACCCTTGCGGAGCCGGAGAAAAAATGCAACGTCATTTCGAAATTCTGGCCAACCGGCCATCCGCTCTGGGAGGAGCTTGCCCAATGCCGCTTTCCACCCCCGCTGCCCCTCTGCTGCCGCGCCGCCGCCTGCTGCTGGCCAGTGCCGGCCTGGCCCTGGGCGCGCTCGCGCGCCCGGCCCTGGCAGCATCCTCCTACCCGTCCCGCCCGGTGCGCATCGTGGTGCCCTGGGCCCCCGGCGGCGCGGTGGACGTGGTGGCGCGCCGCATGGCGCAGAAGCTGGCCGACCGGCTAGGCCAGCCCTTCGTTGTCGAGAACAAGGCGGGCGCCACAGGCACCATTGGCGCGGCGGAGGTGGCCCGCGCCGAACCAGACGGGCAGACCCTGCTGGCGATGGACAACACCTACGCGACCCTGCCCTTCCTGTTCAACAACCTGCCCTTCGACCATGCCGGGGCTTTCGCGCCGATCACCGTCAGCGCCTTCTCGCCGGTTCTGCTGCTGGTCAACGCCAAGTCGCCCTACCAGGACCTCCCCTCGCTGATCGCGGCGGCGAAGCGCGAGCCTAACAAGATCACCTTCGGCTCCGGCGGTGTCGGCAGCTCGCTGCACCTCTCGGCCGAGGCCTTCCAGCAGGCTGCGGGGGCGAAGCTGTTCCACGTCCCCTACAAGGGCGGTGGGGAAGCGGTGCGGGCGACCATCTCGGGCGAGGTGGACATGGCCATGCCCTCGCTCGGCTCCGGCCTCGGTGGCATCAAGGGCGGCCTGCTGCGACCGCTGGCAATCAGCGGCGCGCACCGCGTGGATGCGCTGCCGGACACGCCCACCTTCGACGAGGCCGGGCTGAAGGGCTTCAGCATCATCAACTGGTCCGGCCTCGTCGCGCCGCGCGGCACGCCGCAGCCGGTGATCGACCAGCTCTACCAGGCCATGGCGGCTTCCCTGCGCGAGCAGGACATGCTGGCCTTCCTGAAGACGCTGGCGGCCGAACCCGGCGGCATGCCGCCCGCCGAATTCGGCAAGCTGATCCAGCAGGAGCAGGCCCTCTGGGCCGAAGTCGCCAAGAGCGCCGGCATCGAGCGGCAGTGAGGGTCCGGCCGTGAGCTTCTTCGCCCCGCCGCCCCGCATCGAGACCACGCTCTTCTCGCGCCTGCCGGATCGCTTCCGCCACCTGAGGCGCACCGCCTGGAGCGACGCCAACCGCGCCGGCAAGCCGGTGGACAGCTTCCTGGAGGGCCCGGTCTTCGACCGGAACGGCCTGCTCTACGTCACCGACATCCCTTTCGGGCGCATCTTCCGCGTCTCGCCCGGGGGCGAGTGGTAGCAAGTGGCCGAGTATGACGGCTGGCCGAACGGCATGAAGATCGCGCCCGATGGACGCTTCGTCGTCACCGACTACAAGCGCGGCCTGCTGGTGCTGGACCCGGCATCGGGCGCCGTCACGCCGCTGCTGGAGACGGCGCGCTCGGAAAGCTTCAAGGGCGTCAACGATCTCTGCTTCTCGGCGGCTGGCGACATCTACTTCACCGACCAGGGGCAGACCGGGTTGCAGGACCCCACGGGCCGCGTCTGGCGTCTGGAGCCCGATGGCCGGCTGACCTGCCTGATCGACACCATCCCGAGCCCCAACGGCATCGTGCTGGCGGCGGACGAGAGCCACCTTCTGGTCGGCGTCACCCGTGCCAACCAGATCTGGCGCCTGCCGCTGCACGCGGACGGCAGCGTGACCAAGGCCAGCATCTTCTGCCACATGCATGGCGGGCCGAGCGGGCCGGACGGGCTGGCGCTCGACCAGGAGAACTGCCTGCTGGTCGCGCATGCCGGCTTTGGCACGGTCTGGCGGCTTTCGCCGCGCGCCGAGCCGCTGCTGCGCATCGCCTCCTGCGCGGGGTGGTCCACCACCAACCTCGCCTTCGGCGGTCCGGACCGGCGCAGCCTGTTCATCACCGAGTCCGAGACCGGCAGCATCCTGCGCGCCGAACTGTCCGCGCCCGGCCAGATCCTGCCGGCCTGAACGCGACGCGCGCCGCGCCGGCGCGCGCCAGCGACCAAACGCCCCGGAGAGGGCACGAGAGGAAGGTCCAGACCATGTTGCGACGCCATTTCCTGGGCGCGGCAGCCGCCACGACGCTGGCCCTGCCGAACCTCGCGCGGGCGAGGGAGAAAAGCGTACTGCGCTTCATCCCCTTCGTTGATCTGTCACTGCTCGACCCGGTCGCCACCACCGCGACGCCGACGCGCAACCACGCCTTCATGGTGTTCGACACGCTCTACGGCCTGGACGCACAGTTCCAGCCGCAGCCGCAGATGGTGCAGGGCCACGCGGTCGAGGATGACGGCCGCCTCTGGAGGCTGACGCTGCGCGACGGCCTCCGATTCCACGATGGCAGCACCGTCACCGGGCGCGATTGCGTGGCCAGCATCCGCCGCTGGGCGTCACGGGACTCCTTCGGCCAGGCGCTGATGGCCGTGACGGACGAGCTTTCCGCGCCGGACGACCGCACCATCCTGTTCCGCCTCAGGAAGCCCTTCCCGCTGCTGCCGGCGGCGCTGGCCAAGGCCTCGCCCAGCATGTGCGCCATCATGCCCGAGCGGCTGGCCAGGACCGATGCTGCCAGGCAGGTGACGGAGATCGTTGGCAGCGGCCCGTTCCGCTTCCTGGAAAGCGAGCACATGGCCGGCGCCCGCGCCGTCTATGCGCGCTTCGACGGCTACGTGCCGCGGGCCGATGGTGTCGCGGGCGGCACCGCCGGCCCCAAGGTCGTGCATTTCGAGCGGGTGGAATGGACGGTCATGCCGGACGTCTCCGCCGCCTCCGGCGCGCTGATGGCCGGGGAGGCCGACTGGTGGGAAACCCCGTCCCCCGATCTCGTCGCCCTGCTGAAGCGCAACCGGGACATACGGGTGGAGGTGAAGGACCGCCAGGGCCTGACACCGATCCTGCGCTTCAACTGCATCCAGCCGCCCTTCGACAACGCCGCGCTGCGCCGCGCCGTGCTGGGCGCGGTGGACCAGTCCGAGTTCATGCAGGCCTACAGCAGCGATCCGGAGACCTGGCACGTCAAGCTGGGCATGTTCTGCCCCGGCACGCCGATGGAAAACGATGTCGGCTTCGACCGCCTCTTCGGCAAGACCGACATCGCGCGCGCGAAGCAGGCGGTCGCGGCCTCCGGCTACAAGGGCGAGAAGGTCGCCTTCATGCTGCCGATGGACCATCCGGTGAGCGCGCCGATCGGGCAGGTCGGCATCGATCTGTTCCAGCGCATCGGGTTGAACGTGGACGTGCAGGCAGTGGACAGCGGCACGCTGTTCCAGCGCCGCAACTCGCGCGAGCCGGTGGAGAAGGGCGGCTGGAGCGTCTTCCCATCCATGGTCTCGGGCCTGAACATCCTCGATCCAGCGGTGACCAGCGTGGCGCGCGCCAATGGGCTGAAGGGCTGGTATGGCTGGCCCACCAGCGAGGAAGCGGAGCGGCTGCGCGATGCCTGGATAGAAGAGCGCGACCCGGCTGCGCAGAAGACGCTGGCCGAGCAGATGCAGGCCCAGGCCTGGAAGGATGCCACCTTCCTGCCCACCGGCCAGATCTTCCAGCCCATGGCCTGGCGCCGCGATATCGGCGGCGTGCTCGACGGCTTCGTGAAGTTCTGGAACGTGCGCCGGGTCTGAGAGCCCGGCCCGGCTCCCGCATCCTGCCGGGAGCCGGGACCGGGGGAGAGAAATCCTCCCCCGGTCCTCGTCTTCTTTCCTTTCTCCGGGTCTTGCCGCGCTCGTTCCGCGTGCTCACGCAGAACTGGGGAACCGCTCTGGCACCTGGCCCCGCCGGGGCGGCCATTGGTACGGGCGGAACAGGATCGATGGCAGAAGGGCGGATCCAGGGGCGTTCACGCCTCCAGCCTTCCTGCCCGCGCAGCCCCGTGGCCGGCCATCCTCCAAGGAGGGCTCCGGATCGTCAGGCAGGGTTGGAGGGGGAGGGGATCTCCGGCATCCGGCCGCCCAGGCTGCGGGTCAGCCGTGCCGCGGCCTCGCGCAAGGCAGGGCGGATCGCCTCAGCCGCCTCTGCCGTCAGGCGGGTGATCGGGCCAGTGACGCAGACCGCGCCGGCGAACGTCTCCTCCGGTCCGAAGGCCGGCATGGCCATGCCGGCCACATGCGGATCGTTGGCGCCGGCGGTGTAGAGCGGGAAGTCCAGCATAGCGGCTTCCGGCGGCAGCGGCGAGGTGGTGAACAGCCGCAGCACCTGCGCGATGGCAGAGTTGTCCATCGGCAGCCTGTCGCCCGGCCGGACATGCAGCCGCAGGCGATGCGGCGAGTCCACGCGGAACAGGCAAAGCCGGCTCTCGCCGCGCCGGATGTAGAAGGAGGTGCTTTCGCCGGTGCGATCCACCAGCGTCTCCAGCACCGGCATTACATGCGCCTCCAGCCGAAAGGATTGCTGGTAGATCATGCCCAGGCGCAGCAGCTCGGCATCCAGCCGGTACTGTCCTTCCGCCGTGCGCGAGAGATAGCCGAAGGCCTCCAACGAAACCGCCAGGCGCATGATGGTCGTCTTGACCAGCCCGGTCCGCGCCGAGAGTTCGGCCAGGGAGAGCGCAGCGTCGCCCTTGCGGAAGGCGCTGAGGATTGTCAGCAGGCGCTCCGCCGAGGCAACGCCCTCCAGCGCGGGAGCAGGACGAAGTTTGTTGATCATGGCCGCAGGTCTAACGCCCGGCATGTGCCCCGATCAAGCATCCGGACGGCAGCGTCGGGACCGGCGGGAGGCGGCTAGGCTCAGGACCTATTAACGGACCTCTTGCGCTTTGATCCTGCTGTGATTT
>NZ_PDOA01000043.1 GCF_003116135.1 Teichococcus aestuarii
AAGAACCCCTCAGCGATGACCGACTATCTAGTGGCGATTACTTCGCCCGTCAATGCCAGAACTGAAGCTTTCTTCCGAAAACCCGCCGCGCCACAAACCAACAACACAGCAGGGCGCGCCTTCTAGGATGCCCCACAGGCCGTGTCAAAGGGATTCTTCCGCGGCAGTCACCCGAGATGGGACGCGGCGCGCCACCCTACAAGGGGGCGAGGACAGCCTCGGCCATCTTCATCGCCTGCGCGCGGATCTCCGGCACGGCGGTGATCTCCCACAAGGCATCCCGCGCCAGCGGCCCCAGGACAACGAGGCCAGGCACCGCTTGCGCTTGCGTATTCAGGGCTTTCCCATCCGGCAGGACGGAGAGGCCCTGCCCGTCCGGCTGTGGCATCCCCTGCTCCATGAGCCTCGGAACCGGCGGGCTGGCGGACCAGGCCCGGCTGCCGGAAGGGCCGGTGCAAAGCAGGATGCGCGCGCAGCGCAGCCGCTGCCGCTCTCCTCCGCGCAGACGAAAAAGGACTTCGACCCCTCCGCCTGTTCCGCGCTGCCAGGACTCGAGTCGGCCCGCCATGACGCGGAGGTCTCCTCGCGCCAGCGAATCAGCCAGGGTCTCGGCGCGACCTCCGGCGCCAGCCGGTACCGGTGCAGGTTCCTGAGGCTGGCGGCATGGCGGAGGAAGCGGGCCTGCTCCGGCTGGCTCCGGGACCGCCAGACGGCCCGCACATATGGACGCAGACCATCCGGCACTGCCTGCCAGGGCTGCCGGGCCGCCATGGCCCTGGCCGCCTACGCCCGCAGCAGCCGCAACAGGGCAAGCGGGCCAGGCGCCCTCCCCGGCAGCAGTGGCACCGGCCATGGCGGGAGACCGCCACCAGTGGTCCTCTATGCCCGTGCCGCCGCAGGGAGAGCACCATGTCCACCATGGTCCCGCCTTCATGAAGGGCGGACGGCAGGAAGGGCATGAAAAACCCCGCGAGGCCGAAGCCTGCGGGGGGGGCGCTTTCCAGGAGCGGACGCCGGCGTCAGCGGCTCCGTCCGGGCGGATCGCGGCTCAGGCCCCGCGCTGCCAGCTCGGCCTCGTAGGCGGCCCAGCGCTCCGCCTGCTCCCGGCCCAGCGTGTGGAGATAATCCCAAGTGTAGATGCCGCTGTCATGCAGGTCGTCGAACACCAAGCGCACGGCGTAGTGGCCAACCGGCTCGACCCGCAGGATGCCCACGGCGCGGCGGCCGGAGACGATCTTCTTCTGCCCCGGCCCATGCCCCTGCACCTCGGCGGAGGGGCTCTCCACCCGCAGGTATTCCGCCGGCAGCGTGAAGCTCTGGCCGTCCTCGTAGCGGATGTCGAGGCAGCGCTCGGCCCGCCGCAGGCGGATCTCGGTGGGCGCCGCCATCAGCCGCCGAGGCGCCGTGCCTCGTCCGGCAGCATGATCGGGATGCCGTCGCGGATCGGGTAGGCGAGGCCTGCCTGCTCGCTCACCAGCTCGCCGCGCTCCCGGTCGTAGCGCAGCGGGCCCTTGGTGACAGGGCAGACCAGGATCTCCAGCAGGCGGGGATCGATGGGGCCACCCGGCGGGGCGGCGGAGGTGGGGTCGGAAGGGTTCATGGTGCTCATTCCTCGGGATTCCTGCGCCCGGCGGGGCTGCCCGTCAACTGTGGCGGCGGCACCTGGACTTCAGCTGGGGCGGTCGGCGCCGGCGGCGGGGCCCGCGCTGTCCATCCGCAGCAGCGCCACCAGCATCGCGGCGCGCGCCGCCAAGTCCGGCGCCTCCAGCAGGGCCTGCTTCTCCGCCTCCCCGAAGGGGCAGATCATGCAGAGCGTGGTCACCAGCATGGCGGGCGGCGTACGCTCGATCGCCGTCCAGTCCGCCTCGATGCGCCGCGCCTGGAAATAAGGGCGCAGCGCCGCCAGCAGCGCCTCGCGGTCCACTGCGGCGTCAGACACGGGCTGGGCGTCGGCGGGAAAGGCGGCATGGTCGGCGCGCACGCGGCGGTAGCCGCGCGGGCTGTCGGGCAGTTCCTCCAGCACGCGGAAACGGTGCGTGCCGAGCAGGGTGACCAGGTAACGCCCGTCCCCCGTCTCGGAGAAGGAGGCGATCCGTCCCAGGCAGCCGGCACGGTAGAGGGTGGAGCGCCCCTGCGGCCGGGGCTTGGCCGGGTCGGGCAGCACCATGCCGATCAGCCGGCCCCGCCCCAGCGCATCCTCGACCATGGCCAAATAGCGCGGCTCGAAGATGTTGAGGGGCAGCCGGCCGCCGGGCAGCAGCAGCGCGCCCGCCAGGGGAAACACCGGTATCTCCGCCGGCGGCTCCCCTGCCGGGGCCTCGGGCCGGGAATGGTCGGTGTCCATGCCCGGCCCTCCGGGCTCAGCGGAACAACAGGGTGGAGAGGCCGCGGCGCGCCTTCACCGTGGCCGGGTCCATCGGGCCCCAGGCCTCGAAGAACTTCAGCAGCTGCTTGCGCGCCGCCTCCTCGTTCCAGGCGCGGTCGCGCTTGATGGCCTCCAGCAGCGCCTCGGCAGCCTCGGCGCGCTTCTCCATGGCGTTCAGCGCCACCGCCAGCTCGATCCGCGCCTCATGATCGTCCGGATCGGCGGCGAGGCGGTTCTCGAACTCGGCCAGGCGCTCCCGTGCCTTGCGGCCCTCGGCGGCCAGCTCCAGCGCGCTGCGCACGCCGGCAACCTCGGCATGGCTGCGCAGCTTCTCCGGCACCGCCTCCAGCACCTGGAGGGCGCGCTCCTCCTCGCCCATCGCCATCAGGGTGCGGGCGAGGCCGGCCAGCGCCTCGGCATTCTCGGGCTCCTGCTGCGCCACGGCAGCATAGATCTCGAGCGCCGTCTGGTGGTCGCCCTCCTCCGTGGCCTGCTTGGCCTCGGCCAGCAGGTCGGCCGCCGGCATCTGGCCGCCGGCCGCCTTCAGCAGGGTCTCGATGAACTTCTTCAGCTCGGATTCCGGCAGGGCGCCCTGGAACAGGTCGGCGATCTGGCCCTGCCAGAAGGCCACCACCGTCGGCACGGATTGCAGCGGCAGGCCCATCTGGCTCAGCTGCTGCACCAGGCCGCGATTCTGGTCAATGTCGATCTTCACCAAGCGCACGCGGCCCTGGGCGGCGGTCACCGCCCTCTCCAGCGCCGGCGTCAGCTGCTTGCAGGGGCCGCACCAGGTCGCCCAGAAATCCACCAGCACGGGGACTTCGCGGCTGGCCTGCACCACGTCCTGCATGAAGGACTTGGCATCGCCATCCTTGATGATGTCGGCACCGCCGGTAGCGGCAGGGTTGGGGCGGTTCGGGTCGAGGATCGTATCCATGGGGGCACCAGCTCCGGTCTTCCTGCCTGCCATAGATGCGCCGGTCGGGCTCCGGCGCAAGGCGGGAGCCTGAATTCCCCGCGCCGCCTCAACCGGCCGGCGCGGGCGGAGGCAGGTCCAGCACCTCCGGCGCGTGGCCGAGGGCGCGCAGGAAGCGCAGCAGGCCGTCCGGCGCCAGGGCGGTGGTGGCGGTGTTCACCAGCGGATGGAAATGCACCCGCTCCACCCCCTCCAGCAGCGCACGGTCGATCGCCACCCGCACCCGGCCGGGCCGCGCGTTGACCAGCCCGAAGGGCGTCACCGAGCCCGGCCGCACGCCGAGCTCCGCCCACAGCGCCTCGGGCGGCGCGAGCTGGCCGCGCGGCGCGCCGAGCTGCCGCAGCAGCGCGTTGATCGAGAGCCGCCGGTCCTCCTCCAGCACGGCCAGGATGAAGGGGCCGGCCTCGCGGGGGCGGAGGAACAGGTTCTTGGCATGGGCGCCGGGCAGGCTGCCGCGCAGCGACTTGCTCTCCGCCACGGTGTGCAGCGGTGGGTGATGCACCGTCTCGGCGGCGATGCCGAGAGCGGCGAGGCGGGCCAGCAGCCCCTCCGGCGTCTCGGCCGGGGCGCCGCTGGCCAGGGGCGGAAGGAGGGAGGGGTCTTCGCTCTGCATCCCGCCTCTCTGCCGCCTCCGCGCGCGGGCGTCGAGCGGGGGCGCGCCGCCTCAGGCCGCCACCTCATGCACCGTCAGCCCCGGCGCGGCGGGCGGCGCCCCCTCCAGGAGGCGCAGCGCGGCGCGCAGCCCCGCCTCCCCCGCCCGCCAGCGGCGCGCGAGGCTGTCGGCGGAGAAGTCGAACAGCTTGCCGGGCCCGGCATCCTCCGGCGTGGCGTGGTAGCCCAGGCGCACCACCGTGGCGGCGCCGGGGCCGGCCGCGGCGGCCAGGGCGGGCGCCAGCGCGGGATCGGCGCGCAGCCCGGCGGGCAGCCGCTCCGCCACCGCCTGCAGCGCGGCGCGCAGCCGCAGCGCCCTTCCCTGCCCTTCCAGGATGCGCTGAGTCTGGTTGCCGAAGGCCAGGTCCCCGGCCCGGGACAGCGAATCGCTCAGCGAGCGGGGCACCTGGCCCGAGGCGGCGAACAGCTCCGCCACCAGGCACAGCACCGGCGAGGTGTCGTCCGTGTCGAACACCAGGTCGAGCGGCGTGTTGGCGGAGAGGCCGCCATCGCCGAGCAGCCGGCCCTCGACCCTGGACGGCGCGAAGAGCGGCGGCAGGCCGCAGGCGGCCACGATGTGCTCGGGCCCGATCCGGTCTCCGCGCCCCGTGTCGAACACCACGCGCTCGCCGCTCGTCAGGTCGGTCGTCACCACGCTGAGGCGCGGCGCGCCGGCATTGAGAAGCGCGAAATCCACCAGCTCCGGCAGGCGCCGCCGCAGGGGCGCGAGGTCGTGCAGCGCGGCGCCGTCCTGCGGCAGGAAGCCGGCCCAGTGGCGCGGCAGGAACAGCCCCGGCCGGCCGAGCAGCAGGGTCTGCAAGGCGGCGGCATCGTGGCCGGCGCGGCGCAGCGGGACCGCCGCCAGGCTGAAGGGAAAGCCGGGCGGCAAAAGCGCCGCGGGCGCCGGCGCCGATGCGACCGAGTCCCAGAATTCCCGCAGCCGCGCCACGCGCCGCTCCGGCGGGTTGCCCGCGAGGATCGCCGCGTTGATGGCGCCCGCCGAGGACGCGGCCAGCCAGCCCGGGCGCGGGCTGCCCGCCGCCTCCAGCGCCGCGCACAGCCCGGCCTCGAACGCGCCCAGCGCGATGCCGCCCGAGAGCACCAGGGCCGTCCGCATCAGGCGCGCCCCGATGGCCGGCACGGCGCCGGAGCGGCGGGCGGCGGGGCGGAGGCGGCGCGAGGCAGGCTCTGCGGGGTCATGGGTGCTCCTGGCCGTGGAAGGAGAGCGGCGGCCCGCCCCGGAAGGGGGGAGGCGGCCGGCCCACAGGCGCAACCGGAGCGCCATTGCCCGGTTGCCTTTTTCCCACATCCGCCACGACAAGCCCGAGGAGGCCGCCATGACACACGCTTTCCGCAGCCGCTCCGCCATCCTTGCCGCCGGCCCGGCCGGCCCTGGCGATGACGCGCCCCCCGGCACGCCCGGCACCGGCGAGGATGTCTGCCCCGATTGCCAGGGGCAGGGGCGCCTTGGCGGCCAGGAATGCCCGACCTGCCAGGGCACCGGCATCGTGACGAAGGGGGTTGGCGGCGCCTGAGGAGCGCCTCACCTGCCGATTGCAGCGGCGGGGGCGCCCCACGGGACAGGCCACCGCCGCAGGAAAGGATGATCATGTCGGGCTTCGCCTTCGACAACAGCTATGCGCGCCTGCCGGGTCGCTTCTATGCGCAACGCCCCCCCACCCCGGTGGCCGCGCCGCGCCTGCTGCGGCTGAACGCCGCGCTGGCGGAGACGCTGGGGCTGGAACCGGCCTTCCTCGCCAGCCCCGAGGGCGTCGCCATCCTCGCCGGCAATGCGGTGCCGGAGGGGGCGGCCTCGCTGGCGATGGCCTATGCCGGGCACCAGTTCGGCCAGTTCGTGCCGCAGCTGGGCGACGGGCGCGCCCTGCTGCTAGGCGAGGTGGTGGGGCGCGACGGCCAGCGGCGCGACATCCAGCTCAAGGGCTCCGGCCTCACCGCCTTCTCCCGCCAGGGCGACGGGCGGGCGGCGCTCGGCCCGGTGCTGCGCGAATACATCCTGGCCGAGGCCATGGCGGCGCTCGGCATTCCCACCACCCGCGCCCTGGCGGCGGTGGCCACCGGGGAGACGGTGCGGCGCGAGCGGGCCCTGCCCGGCGGCGTGCTGGTGCGGGTGGCGTCCAGCCACATCCGCGTCGGCACCTTCCAGTTCTTCGCCGCGCGGCAGGATCTGGAGGGGCTGCGCCTGCTGGCCGACCACACCATCGCCCGGCACGACCCGCATCTGGCCGGCAGCCCCGCCCCCTATCTCGGCCTGCTGGAGGCGGTGGTGGCGCGGCAGGCGGATCTCGTGGCGCGCTGGCTGCTGGTGGGCTTCATCCACGGCGTGATGAACACCGACAACATGGCCCTCTCCGGCGAGACGATCGACTACGGCCCCTGCGCCTTCCTCGACGCCTACGACCCGGCCACGGTGTTCAGCTCGATCGACCATTACGGGCGCTACGCCTATGGCAACCAGCCGCCCATCGCGCAGTGGAACCTGGCGCGGCTGGCCGAATGCCTGCTGCCGCTGCTGGCCGAGGACGAGGAGGAGGCGCTGGCGCAGGCGCGCGCGGCCCTGGGCGGCTTCTGGCCGCGC
This sequence comes from Teichococcus aestuarii, assembly GCF_003116135.1. Classification (GTDB taxonomy): domain Bacteria; phylum Pseudomonadota; class Alphaproteobacteria; order Acetobacterales; family Acetobacteraceae; genus Pseudoroseomonas; species Pseudoroseomonas aestuarii. Next base: position 6,589 of record NZ_PDOA01000043.1, read on the forward strand.
TTCGAGGCCGCCTGGCTCGACGGCATGCGCCGCAAGATCGGCCTGGCGGAGGCGCGGGAGGAGGATGTGGCGCTGGTCCAGGACCTGCTGGACCGCATGACGAAGAACAAGGTGGACTTCACCCTGTTCTTCCGCGCGCTCGGCGATGCGGCGGCGGACCCGGCGGCCGATGCCGCGGCGGCCACGCTGTTCGAGGACCCCGCCGCCTATCAGGGCTGGGCCACCGGCTGGCGGCAGCGCCTGGCGCAGGAAGGCGGCAAGCCCGAGGCACGGCGCGACGCGATGCGGGCGGTGAACCCCCTCTACATCCCGCGCAACCACCAGGTGGAGGCGGCGCTGTCCGCCGCGGTGGAGCGGCAGGATCTCGCCCCCTTCGAGGCGCTGCTGGAGGTGCTGGCCCGCCCCTTCGAGGAGCGGCCGGGGCTGGAGGGCTACACCCTGCCGCCCCAGCCGCAGGAGCGCGTGCTGCAGACCTTCTGCGGCACCTGAGCGGGGCCACCGCTCAGGGCGGGGTGTAGGCGCTGCCATCCTCCGCCCGGCGTGGCGCCGCGACATAGCGGCCATCTGGCGGCACGGCCAGCTCGGTGAACGCATCCGCCAGCCGGTGCAGCGCCGCGCGCATCGCCTCGCCCTGCATGGCGCGGCCGTGGCCTGGCACCACCCGCTCCGGCTCGAGCGGCGCCAGCCGGGCCACGGAGGCCGCCGCGGCCTGCCAGTCATGGGTGTAGTATTGCGGCGGGCCGTGCAGCGCCGGCTCCTGCACCGCCGAGGCATAGGCGGATTCGCTGGCGGTGGTGACGAAGGCATCGCCGGCGATCAGCATGCGGTCGGCCTCGCGCCAGAGGGAGACATGCCCCACCGAATGGCCGGGCGTGTGCAACCAGCGCCAGCCCGGCAGGCCGGGCACGCCGCCATCCTCCGGCAGGGCGCGCAGGCGCGGCCGCAGATCCGCCGGCCCGCGCGGATAGAGCGGCGAGAGCCAGGCCATGGCGCCGCCGCCGACAGTGGGGTCGGGTGGTGGATAGGCGCTCCGCCCGTCGAGATAGGGCATCTCCAGCGGGTGGGCATAGACGGGCACGTCCCACCCCGCCGCCAGTTCGGCGGCGCTGCCCACATGGTCGAAATGCCCGTGGGTCAGGATGATGGCCGCCGGCGGCCGGTACGCGCCGAAGCGCTCGGCGGCGGCACGGCGGATGCGCCCGGCCATGCCGCCGATGCCGGCATCCACCAGCACCCAGCCCGGCGCCCCCGGCGGGCCGACAAGCACTACATTGACGAAGAGCAGCCGCAGGAACGCCACATCCTCCGCCGCCGCCAGTGTGCCGCCCTCCGCCGCCTCGGCGAGGATGCTGTCTTTGCCGAGGGGAAGTTGCCGCGCCATGGTTCCTCGCCTTGCCTGTGGAGGAGGACATCCGCCGGTCAGACCGCGCCGCCTCCTGCGCATAACCGGCCATGCCGCGCCCGGTTCGCCGGCGGCTCCGCCACGCCCCGACCCCCCTGCCGCCCGAGCGGAGGCATGACAAAATTTCCATGAAGAAATTTGCTCGGCGGACCTTGCGGAGCCCCATCGGCTATGAGATATCCCCGCCACGCCAGACGGAGCGCGGGCGTAGCTCAGGGGTAGAGCACAACCTTGCCAAGGTTGGGGTCGAGGGTTCGAATCCCTTCGCCCGCTCCAAATTCTCTTAGAGAATACAGGTGTTTAGCAAAGGCTCGCTTCGGCGGGCCTTTTCTGCGTCTGGGGCCGCGGAAGCAGGGCGGAACCAATCGACGAATTTTATCTTCCCCCGACTCCTCATGGTAAGCTCCACCTATGCTGCGTTCCATGCCACTGGGGCAGAGATGGCGACCACGCTGCGGATCGAGCCCGACAAGCTGGAGACGCTGAAGATCATGGCCCATCGACGCGGCATGAGGGTCAATGAGATGGTGCTGGTGGCTATCGACGAGTACGTGGCAACAGCGGCCAGGTGAAGGGAATGGCCATGAATCTGCCCAGCGCCCGCATCCCCACTACCCTGACGGCTTTTGGTAAGCCCAGCGTGGCGCTCGTGCCGGCCGAGGTGACCTCAGTTCGCTGGCTTACCTTTGAGAAAAAGGAGGGCACGGCCTTGGCATGGGGTGATGAGCTCTGGATTGGCGGTGGCGGAATCGAGATGAAGGTTGGATTCGAGAATCCGGGCCACGCCAAGGCCTGCTTCGACTGACTCCTGGAGTGCATGAAGCAGCGTCCTCAGCGTACCTGACAATGCCAGTTACAGGACACGATAGGGGAGCGGGCTCTCATAACCGATGAACCTGAGCCTGTCCGCCTCGGGCACAAGACTTTGGCCCAGCCTCCAAGCGACTTTGCGCAGTGGGAACTGGTCTGGCTGATCTGCTGGCGCGCGTTGAGCCAGGAACACTGACAGGGCCGGCAGAACGTAAAAAGGGGCCTTCCGGCCCCTTTGATCGACTGACAGTCTTGCTCCTGTCGTTAGGAGCGGTGCGCTCCGGTCTGCATCGGAGGATATGCGGAGTGGGTTTCGGCTTCGATGCGTTCGCGCGCCCGATGCCAGTACTGCTCCGCCCCTCCCTCTGGTTGGCCGTCGGCCTCCCACATCAGAAAGGCTCGCTCCCGAACGAGATCATCAGGCTTCTTTTCTGTGTTGTTTTGTTCTGTATTGGACATGTCGCTTCTCCTGGCCGAAGCCGTTGGCACAGTAGCACGTCGCTCAACCAACAGATGCAACAATAAGTATCCATCGGACACGATAGGGGAGGGCGTTTACCTTCCCCTGTCGCTGATCAGGGTCGCGCAGGGCCTAGAAACCCCGTGAAGTCCCCCTTCAGCACCTTGAGGAGAGCCTGCCCGGACTGCAAGTTGTAGGCCCCGCGGGCAAAGGTCTGGTTCTCCGGCTGCCCTTCAGTCAGCGCGGCCTGCGCGCTGGTGCCGCTGGATTTGCCTGCCGGCTTGTTCGTCTCGCCGGCCCTGCCCCGGGCGGGCGCCTGCGCCGGCACCTCCGCCGTCCGCAGCCGCGCCTTCCGCACCTTCACGAGCTCGGCTTGCACCTCCAGCCAGTTTCCGCCGCGTTCGCCGTTGGACCGCACCGCCCTCAGGTTGGTGAACCCCATGTCGGGGTAGAGCATCTGCCCGGTGCTGATCGTTACCAGAGCGCGCCGCTTGTGCATCTCGCGGAGCTGCTCCACCGCATCGACCAGCTTCAAGGCCCCGCTACTGGTGAAGGCAAAGGCCGCGACACTGGCCGTGGAGACCATGCCGGATATCCGGACGGTCTCCACCCCTTGCGTGATGTGGTCAGTGATCAGCGTCCCGTCTTCCACGGGGTAGCGTGTCACCTCGGCGGCCATGTCGATCTCTTCGGTCACCAGTACGTCGAGGGTAAGCGAGCCAAGCCTGGTTCGCCGATCTGCGAAGGAGAGGACCGTCATCATTGCGCTTCGACCCCTGGACGAGCCATATTCTCCAGCCAGTATTCCCGGAACATGGTCCTATCCATGCCGCGCTGAGTTGCCGCGGCGACCTCGGGCCCGGAAACACCCGTGGCATTGACCGTGACGTTGTTCGTCACCGTCGCGCTGTTGTTCTGAGTGCTGACCGTGCTTCCGGCCGGGCTGGCACGGCGCAGATAGTTATCGTTGAGCGCTCCCAGCATGTCCCCGCCCCGGGGCAGGAGGAGCTCTGAGCCGTCCGACTGAATGATGCACTGGCGCATACCGAGAGCGCCCAGAAGCGGGTGGATGAAGTTGAGAAAGCCATTAGCCGCCGGTTCAGTAATCCGCTCCCCCGTCATCTCCCTGGCACGCCCGCTATAAGCGGGCAGATCCTGCGCTGGCAGTTCCGGCTCAACGTCCAAGAACCGCTGGATGAAGGGTGGGAAATTAGCGAAAGCCTCACCTGCTCAGTTCCGGAAATACTCCTTCAACTGGTCCCAGGCCTTGATCACCTCATCTGGCGTCCCCGCCAGGATCTTGCTGATCTGGTCAAGGGCCGGCTTCAGCGGCGCCACCAGCGTGTCGAAGTCTCCGGACCAATCGCCAAAGAGGGTCTTGGTCGTGCTACCCTTCACCTAGGCGGCGTGGACAAAGCTGATCCATAGGCGGATGGCAGCGAGTTGGACAAATCCGAGGAAACTGCTGGCGGTGTGGTCGTAGCGGGTAGCGACGCGGCGGCAGTTCTTCAGGCGGTTGATGCAG
>NZ_PDOA01000044.1 GCF_003116135.1 Teichococcus aestuarii
AGCACGACCGGCGAATGGCGGCAGAGAGCCGCCGGGCCGAACGCGCCCACCTGCACCTCGAAGACCTCGAGAAGCGCCAGGCGGCGGCCGAGAAGCGCGAAGCGGCGGCTCGGCTCGATGAGCAGCACCGGCAGGCCGAAAAGGTCGCCGCCGAGCTGTGCGAGGCGCTCGCGGCCGAGTATGAGCCGCACGCCCGCGCTCTAGCCGCCTTCCTGGCGCGCTGGCGTGACGGGCACCGCCTCATCGACGAGGCGAATGCGGCGCTCCGCCAGGCCGGCCGGCGTGAGGTCGTGCAGCCCCCCGAGGCGCAAAAGCGCACCGCTCCGGCGCGCCAGGAGGCCGACCGGATCGTCGAGCGGCAGGAATGGCAAATTAGCGGCCGACGGTGCTCGCAGTTTGTTGCCGACCGGCGCACGGGGGAGATGCGCCCGATCGAGGCGGGCGCCATTCTCGTGACGGTGCGCGAGACCGTGCCGGGCGCCTTCACCCCGGCGCGTCAACTCCCTGCGCTGCACAGCACGGCGGTTCTGCCTGCCGCCGAGATCGGCGCCCCGCCTATCTGGCCGAGCGCCTGAAAGGCTGCATCCCGCGTCGCCGGCAATTTGGCGGGGGCTTTGTGCCTCCGCCTTTTTACAGCCCTGCGGCTCGGCCACGCTGCCGGCATGCCGCACCCTTACGCCCTCGCCTTCGCTGCCCTCCTCGCCTTGGCGGCGCCGGCCGCCGCGCAGACAGCGAGGCACTACGACGCCGCCGGGCGGCTTGTGGGGCGCTCGGAGCGGCAAGGCGACACGGTGCGCCACTACGACCCGGCCGGCCGCCTAGTGGGGCGCGACGTGGCTCGCGATAGCGGGCGCGGGCGAGTTGAGGTTCGCGAATACGATCCTGCCGGCCGCCTGATAGGGCGGCGCGAGGGTGGCCGTAGATAACTGGGCCGCCTGTCGCTTTTCGAGCGACAACCGATGTAAGAGATGGAACATCGGTTGCGATATATGCAGAAGCGGCCTCAACAAGCGCGCGAGGGCTAGGCCATGCCTGACGGGCTTTACGACCAAGATTTTTTTGAATGGACTCGTGAGCAGGCGGCGGCCTTGCGCGCCCATACAGCGCGTTCTAACGCGCCTCTCGACTTTGAAAACCTAGCTGAGGAAATCGAGGCATTGGGCAGGTCCGAACGCCGCATGCTCGCGAGCCTCATCGGAACCGTGATTGAGCACCTTCTCAAACTGCGCTTCTCGCCCGCCGCCGATCCGCGCCGAGGCTGGCAGGAGACGGTCGACCGCGCCCGCCGCGATATTGGAATGCTCCTCGATTACTCGCCCAGCCTACGGCGCGAAGTGCCCGAGATCGTCACGAAGCAGACGACCGCCGCCGCTCGCATGGTGGGGGAGCAACTCGCCCGCTATGGCGAGCTGGACGCCGAAGCCGCCAGCCGCCTCCGCGTAGTCGAATTTGCGGAGGCGGATGTTCTCGGCGGCGACGCCTAGGCCTCTGCCGCCACCAGCGGCCGGAGCTCACCGCGCCCCACCGCCTCCGCAGGCATCTGCATGGCGCCTGGGTGCGGCTCCGGCACGGGCTGGGAAGTGTCGGCGCCCTCGGCCTCCGCCCGCTGAATCATCTCGACGAGCGGCCCCACCAGCCAAGGGCGAGGATGCGCCCCATCACGACTGATCTGCGCCAGCGTTTCACGCGCCCACCGCCAGCGGATCGACGGGTGCCGCCCGCGCATTTCGACAAATCGGCCGCGCCAAAACAGGCGGTCGGCCTCCTCGGTATCGAGCCACTCAGGCGCCGCCTCTTCGACGAGGGCGCGATGCTCCCGCAGCACCCAGGCCCAATGCCCAGGAGGGCCATGCCGGCGAGCCGTGCCGAGGATGGCGCGAACCGGCGCCTCACCCTTGGCGAGACTCCCCTCGAACGTTCGCGCCCAGGCGCGGAGGAGCGTGACCTCCCCCGAGGCCGGCGGCGCCATCACCGACGCCGGAGCCGCTCGGATGGCGGCGTCGAGATCGGCCGCCGTCGGAAAGGCCGCGAGGCTGCGGCCAATGTGCTCGGCCATTTCCGGCGTCAGGATTCCGGCGGGATGATTGGCGCCGATGTGCTCGGCGAAGGCCGCCATGTGGCGAGCACGCTTCACCGGATCGCCCGCGAGGGGCATGCACGCGGCGACGTGGGAGAGCCAGGTCTTAGCGTCCATCACTCGGTCCCCTCGCCGTCGAGCCAGCGTTTTCCGTTCAGCCATGTCGCGGGGTGGGGGATGAAGCGCCCGCCCTCGCGGTCGTCGAATTGGTGGAGGCGAGCTTTGAGCGCGCAGACGATGTCGTCGGGGTCGCCGCCGGCTTCGGCTAACGCTTTAGGCCATGCCCGCTCTGCCGCGCCCCTGCCGACCCTCCGGGGGTAGAGCCGCCAAAAGGCGTCGAAGCCCTGCAGCGTCGACGCGCGCCCTCGCCCGCGAGGGCAAGAGGGAGTCTTCTTCTCCATCTCCCCTGTCTCTGTCCCTGTCTCTTGCGACAGCGCGGGGATGCTTGCGGCATCCTCGCGCGATGCCTTGGGCATCCTTGTGGGATCGCTGCTGGATGGTGCCGGCAGCCTGTCACCGCGCCCCCATCGCGCCAGATTGCCCGCCCGGCTGCGCCGCTGCTGCGCCCGCTTTCGAGCCCACGCCTGCAGCGCCTTCTCCGCCACCACGGGATGGTGCAAGCGGCCATCCGCGCATCTCACCCAGCCGCGCAAGCCGCCGGCCTGGCGGACCTTGGCCCACCCCTTCAAGTCTCGGCCGTAGCCGAGAAGGCGGCACAGCGCGGCGTCATCGTCGGGCAAGCTGCCGGCGGGCACCTGATGCCAGCTCACGGCCCAGCTCAATACGTTCGCCCAGCGGGCCTCGGCGTCGGGCAGCGAGGCGAGGTCGCTATCGCGCAGACGCGCCACGTCCAACGGGATGAAGGGAAAATCCCGCAGGTCGCATTCACCCGGCGTCAGCGGCTCGGGCAGGTCGGCGCTGCCCTGCATCACGTCAGCCCCAGCGCCGCGCGCAGCACGCTCCGCCGCCAGCGCGGGGACCTACCGACATGCAGACAGGGCGGCGGAATGATGCTGGCCTGGCGGTCTCGGTGGAACGTCGACACAGCCCGGCCGGACTCCGCCGCCGCTTGGCGGATCGTCAGCAGCGGATCGGCGGGGATGTATGAATGCCTGCAGCTGGCGCCCCCTGCGGATGCGGCGGGGCTCGATGCTTCTGTCACGATGAGCACACTCCATGGTTGTGCTCATTCATCTACAAACTACCACACATCTCCGAAGGTGGGATTTGCTACCCTATACTGATCGGTATCATGGTGGATGGACGCGCTTCCGCAGCCGAGGGCAAGGGGCGGGGACAGTGGCGGGGCCGCGATCAAGGAGAGGGGAGGGAGCCGGCCAACCCTTCTTCGAAGCGCAATAATATTGCGCAAATAGACGATGAAAAGCAATAAAGGTACTCCCGAAGGCCCCCCCATCGCGGGGTGCCTCACGCCCCGGGTCTTGGCTAGCCGCCAATTTCCCCAACTTCGCTTTTTGTTTCCATCGCCGGGGCGCCTCAAAACGGCGCTTTGGGAAAACTGGCTTAAAAACTGCATTTTCGCAAAGCGTCATAATATCGGCGCCGCTTGGGAATATAAAGTCGGCGCGCGGATGGCTTACTTCTTCCGTCCTGTAATTTGCTACCCAGCCGGTTTTACTTCGCTCATGCAGAGCCCATCAAAAATCACGATCCCCCGACACGCCCATCCGACCGTGAAGATTGTCTTTGCCGCGATGCACGAGAAGCGTGTGACCTACGTCCAAGCGGCGCATCGTTCCGGTTTGTCAAGGGAGAGTCTGACGGCGTGGCGCGTGAGAAACATCCCGGATGTCACCAGCCTCGAGGCCGTGCTTGGCGTCCTTGGGCTGCGCCTCGAAGTCGTTGACGCTGAGACCGGGCGGCGCTTCGAGCCGCGCCCCGAGACGATGGCGAATCTCGGGGCGACGCTCGCGGAGCGCGAAACTTGCCGCGCCCGCTTTCTGGAGCGTCGGGCAGCTCGCCGCGCCGCGCAGGCAGGCGCCAGCATGCTCAGGCACAACGGCGGCCCGCCTCTCATGCCGGAACCGAAGGCGTGACGGTGGGGCAGTATTCCGACGAGCTGGCGCGGGTGAATAGGGCGATTGCGGCCGTGCAGGAGCGCGGCCAGCGCGTCGAGATCGGCGACCGCGTCATCTGGCGCGGCGACCTCGAAGCCTTGCGCGCCGAGCGCAAGCGCCTCGAACCGCCCGCGAGGCGGCCGGCGCCGGTCGCCGCGATTGAGGAGGCCGCGCTTGTAGGGCCGCCCGATGGAGACACAGAATGAGCATCCTCGAAGCCGCCCTCGCGACGCATTGGGCGATGGAGGAAACCGCGCTGCGGCAGCTCCTCGAGATCGCCGCGCGCGAGCATACCGTCACGCCCGAGGCCCTCGAAGCCTACCGGGCGAAGTCGCTCGAGCGGGCCGAGGCCGCGCGCGTGCGGGACGGCGTCGCGATCATTGAGGCTTACGGGCCGCTCGTGAAGCGCGCCAACCTCTTCGACGCCATGAGCGGCGCGACCTCCTATGAGATGATGCGGCGCGACCTCGAGGCCGCGCTCACCGATCGCGACGTTTCGGCGATCCTGCTGAACGTCGACTCCCCCGGCGGGGAGGCGCGGGCCGTGGGCGAGCTGGCGGGCGCCATCTACGCGGCGCGCGGCCGGAAGCCGATCTTCGCCTATGTCGGCGGGACCGGCGCCTCGGCGGCCTATTGGCTGGCCTCGGCTGCGAGCCGCGTCATCGTCGCGCCAACCGCGATCCTCGGCTCGATAGGCGTGCAGGTCGCGCTCCGCGACCGCCGCGCCGCTGACGAAAAAGCGGGCGTGCGGACGCTCAATTTCATCTCCTCGCAATCGCCGATGAAGAACGCCGACCCGGCCACGGATGTCGGCGCGGCGGCCCTGCAGGCGACGGTTGATGCGCTCGCCGAGGTCTTCGTCGCCGACGTGGCGCGCAATCGGGGCGTCGAGGTGGGCGTCGTGCTCGAGCGTTTCGGCCGGGGCGGCCTCGTGGTCGGCGCGGCTGCGGTCGCCGCCGGCCTGGCCGACGAGATCGGCACATTCGAGGGCGCGCTCGCCATGGTGGCGGCCGAAGCCCGCAAGAAATCCGCTCGGGGTGGCGGTGCGCTCGCCGGGAGCTCCGGCGGCGCCAGCAAAAAGGGATTCGCGATGACGCCTGGATTTGAGGCGCTTGTGCAGGAGATCATGCGCGCCAACGCCGGCCCGCCGCCGCGTGTGGTGACCGTCGTCGACGAAGAGGCGGAGATTGAGGCCGCCGTCGCCGCCATCCTGTCGGCAGGCCGCGAGCCGATCGGCGGCAATGCCTTCACGGCCCCGCCCGTCGCATGGCTGCCGCCCTCGTCCCTTCCTGCCGCTTCGGATACGGAGATCGCCGAAATGGTCGCGTCGATCATGGGCGACGGGCAGCCGGCCAAGGACTTCGACCCGTTCGCCGAGGTGAAGGCCCTGCCGGAGCCCAAGCCGGCGGCGTCCGCGATGTCGGACGCGGAGGCCGAGGCGCTTGTCGCGGAGATCATGGCCGCCGGCTGCTGAACCCACTTCCGGGGCCGCCCTCTTCCGCGCTTCGGCGCGGGCGGCGCATCCGGCAGCCCAAGGCTCCTCGCAACATCCTCCTGGCTCGGTCGGTGCCGCGTCACCTCGGCCCTTAGCCACGCCACGCTACGGCGCTCGGGCCAGCCGGCCGCCGCCCGCGCCTGCGGCCCGATAGAGCGCGTTGAGCCGCAACGCTTCCCGGGAATTGCCCCCTGCGCCTCGGCCGTGATGCCGAGCTTGTCGGCATAGGCCGGCTTAACGCCCTCGAGCAGATAGGCGAGCAGCCCGCGCAGGCTGGCGCCATCGGGCGATGCGTTCGACCGCACCGCCCTCGCGAAGCCTTGGCCCGCCTCAACCCCCGCCAGGCGGCACGAAGTGGCGCAGAGCTCCGGCCGCAACGCATCGGGGCAATGCAACGCGAGGTGTAGGTGCAAGCCCTTTCGCCCCGACGCATTTTCAACTGACCAGACGCCCGAGAGCGGCAGTCCCCTCCGCCGGAGAATCTCGCGGAGGCCGTCCATCAGCTTGTCCCTAAATGCGTCGAGGCCCAGCCTGCGCAGGAAATCCGAGGCAGTAAGCTCGAGCGTCAGGTGGCAGTTGATTGGATGAGGCGTCGTCGCCGCATAGGCGGCGGCATTCACCATCTCCCGCACCTGCCGGGCAGTGATGAACCGGCCATCTCGGCAAAATTGCGGCCCGGCATTGGAGGCCAGCTTCGAACCGGGATTGGGCTTAAAATATTCACTCCCTACAGCAGCGGGAGTTTTCGGCTCTCTCTCGCGCCCGCTCCTGACCTCGCGCCGTTCGCCGGAATCGCCAATAACGCCAGGGCCATTCGCCCATTTGGACGGCGGCAGCTCACGGCGCGAAAATGGCCCTTCCGAACCGCCGAAAATCTCACGGGGGAAGGCCGCGTTACCGTGGTGGGCGGAGCCAGCGCGCGCCGAAGCGCCCTCCCTTTTGGAGAGGTCGCACGTCTCCGACAAATGCGGGGTAGCAGACACCACGCGTCAGCCTTCTCTTCATGCTGGCTCGCGGGGCGTCTGGCGCGTAGAAAGTGCCTGGGAAGTATTAGTGTCGCCGGATCGGTCGCGAGCCGATCCGGCTTTTTTGCTTCATCACCGATTGATTTTCAATCGCCGAAGCATCCATCAAAATCACCCAAAATTATTCTTCGCTTTGTTTAGCGTCAAACTCCGTCAGCGCGCGTCAAAGGCTCTGATGGGGCCGTGGCGCCGGCAAGCAGGACCGCATCGAGGCGGAGGCCGAGCGCATCCGCGAGAAGGTCGAGTTGTGGCAGCGGGCGAACGCCTGCCGCCGAGCGGAGCGCGATCTCGGCAATTTCGAGCCGGCCATCGTGCGCCTGAAAGCTCAGGCAGAGCGGCACGGCCCCCAGGATGCCGAGATCAACACACACGTCAATTGTCGAGAAGGTAGGCACTCGGGTTCTCCCATGCTTCTTCCCAAGAATTATAACTAAAGATTGAATTCACATAGATGTTTTTTCTTCATGCGCGATATCTGATATTTCCGTCATTCTCACGATGACTTTCGATCTCGCGACACGATATTTCTGTTACTTTGCCGCTTTCCCCCCGTGACTTCATCGCGCCCCCCAGCCGCGACAGCGCCCTCTCGAGCGCCTCGGCCTCTCGGGCAGCTCTCTCCGCGAGCCGGGCGCGCCAGCCCAGCGCGGGGGGTAAGGGGGGTTTAAGCTTTATGGACATGGGCGGCTCACTGTGAGCCGCAGAAATCGGCGCGGCCGGCGGGGTCGGCAGCGTAGGCCGTGGCGCCGATCTCGGCACGGCCGGCGGGGGCTGGATCGGGCGGGAGGCCGCCATCGCCGCGTGCGGCCGATCCTGGCGGGCTGGGGGGCTCCGGAAGGCGTAGAGGGTGGTTGCCTGCACCAGCCGGGCAGCCCCCTTCCAGCCCGCCCGGGCGTCCACCAGCACGGCGCGGCGGGTGCGCTCGATGAAGCCCTCCGCGACCAGCAGCCGGAGGCGCCGCACAACGGTTGCGCGGCTGATCTTCGCTCGGCGCGCGATGGCCTCGAGGGCATGAGTGCAGGCGCCGACACGCGCGCCACCCAGCTCGAAAATCATCACGCGCAGCAAGCGCAGAGCGAGGGCATCTATGCCGGGGTGCGCCTCTGCCTGGCGCATGATCCGCGCGGCCTCCTGCATCGGCAGGGGGACGGGCGCGGGCAGTCGGTCGGCGCGCACCGATCCCGGCCGGGCCGGGTGGGGGTGGGCAAGCATCCTCTTTCCTCTGTCGGTAGGCCGACAGCAGGCCGCACTCTCCCGGGCGCAAGTTGGCGCTTGCGTCGGAAGGCTCGGCGGGGCAGGATGCGCACAGCATTGAAGCGCGGTCCTGCCCTGGCAGACTGTCGGAAAAGCTCCCCGGTTGGCGCCGTGGGGGCTTTTTTCGTTTCAGGGTGTCGCGGTGGTGGTCGGCGGCTCCATCGGCGGAAGCGGCCACGCTACCGGCGCGGCCCGCAGCGCGCAACCATCCCCTATTCGAGCCCGAGCAACCGCGCGAGCCAGCCCCGGCCCCGCAGCCTCGCCGCATCGCGCTCGGCCTCCTGCGCGCGGCGCTCCAACTCGGCGGCGCGGGCCATGGCCTCTTGCACCATGCGCTGCGCCTCGCGGGCCTCCTGCCGAGCCTCCAGGGCATCAGCGCGGGCGGTATCGGCGGCCCTCTCTGCCATCGTCAGGGCCACGCGCAGCCCCGCCATCTCGCCCTCCCGGCGGGCCAAATCCTCGCGGAGCGCGGCCACGTCCTCCGGCACGCCAGGGCTGGCGACGGGGGTGGTGACAGGGGCGTCGCCAGGGCTGCCGCCAGGGGGATTGTCGGAAGCGGCGCCAGGGGCGGCCCGCTTAGCCTGCCGGGCCTCCATCGCCGCCACCGGTACCGCAACGCGGGCAAGCCCATCATTGCCCACCTGGCGCGGCCATTTCCTGCGAAACGCAAGCCGCTGGGCGCTTTCCAGCTTGTGCCCCAGCGCCTCCGCGAGTTCCGCATAGGTCATCCATCGTGCGCCGTCTCCGGCCATCTGCTGCCCTCCTGGCGTCAGGGGGTGGCGCCCCTCCTGGCACCATGCCCGGCGCCAGCCGTGGCGTCACCCCTGGCGGTGGGGCGGCAAAGCAAACTCATCTAACACAGAAGCACGATAATCAAAGGTTATCGTTGAATAGTAGTCTGATGCGCGTGTAAGCGGTACTCCGTATGTGTTCGAGGTTGTTTACAGGAGGCCACGAACTTGCTCATGCGCTTACGAGAGCCCGCGTGTAACTAACTACGCATTGCGGCTGAACGACAGAACGTCGTGGCTCCGCGCCTTCGCATCATTCGCGGCTTTGCGTGTTCGCGTGTTCGCGTGTTCGCGTGTTCGCATCATTATGCGGCGACGCATCGTTCGCGTGTTTCTGGACAACCGTCGTGCGACTGCTTAGTTTTCAAAACAGAGAAGTCGAACCGCCATGGCGGGAGGAGGTGCATCCGCACCTTCCAATGCCAGTTTCGACACGAGGATCAGAATGCGTAACATCCGGGATGACCTGACGCGCATGGCGCGCCTGGGCGAGCGGACGTCTTTTGGAGCAAGCCTTTTGCTTGGCCTTGCTCTCAATCACGCAACGCCCTCACCTTCTATTCGGTACAACGGAGAGGGTTTGAGGGGCGATCAGCGCGCCATTGGATCAGATTTTAATCGCGCGATCTCGAAAACATATCGCCGGCTCGAGCGCGCGAAGACGTAATGACTGATAAAGTCCCTGAGGGCGGCGGTTCGCCCAGCCGCCCTCAGGACAACAGCGAGCGGCGAAAGCTGCCGCCCCCCATAGATCCATCTGACAGTCCTGCGGAGCTCATCAAGGCCAAAGTTGCCGGGGTGTTGGCTGCCCAAAGTGCACAGCTCACACCCACAGCACGCGATGAGCTGACAGAGCAGCTGACCGCCACCATGGTCACTGTGACGCAGGAAATCTCCTTTTCTGGCCCCCTGCCGCCCCCCAATCTTCTGGGAGCCTATGAATCCATAGTGCCGGGCTTGGCAAAAACTATAGTAGAAATGAGCGTAAAAGAGCAAAACCATCGCCACATTTGGGAACTTCGCGCGCTTTGGAACAGTATATTTGCGCAGTCCGGCGGATTATTTCTTGGGTGGATAACCGCTACTTTATCGATAGCGGCCGCATTTTATTTCTTTGAGAAAGGCAACAACTGGGCAGGAAGCATATTTCTTGGTGTGCCTGTCGCTACTATAGTTCAAAGTATGGTGAACGCACATCGCCAGCCAAGCCCTAAGGGGAGCTTGCCTGAAGCTTCGCAGAAGCCTTCTCAATCCACCCGCTCCAACCGAGCGCAGAAACGAAACGCAGCGCGAGGTAGCTAAAGCAGCCAATGCGCGTGCTGGGGTTATCACCAAATAGGCCGGCATATTGGCGGCCGTATTGGGTATACGACGCCGCCTGCAGGCGATTGGAGGCAAGGAGAGAATAGCTCCGTATCCAGCAAGGAGCTTCCCGGTGCCGCCTGAAACCACCGTTGCAAGTCAGTGCGCCCTTACTCTCGCCCAGACCGCCGAACGCCTCTCGATCGCCTATATCACCGCGTGGCGCATGGTTCAGCGTGGCGATTTCCCCGCCGTGCGGGTGGGGCGCTCATGGCGGATCGAGCCCGATGCGCTGCGGAGCTGGCTCGACGCCAAGCGTTCCGCCAGGGCGGAGGCCGCACAATGAAGGCGCCCCTCACCTTGGCGGCCCACGTCGCCGCCCTCTCCGACACCGCGACCTCGACCGAGGTCGCGACGCTGATTGCGGAAGTCCGCGCCGACCTCGCCGCCGCCGAGGGCGCTCACGCCGCGCTGCAGGGCGACCGCCGCGCCGTTCTGCTTGCGGGCGACGATGCCGCCGCCGAGGAGCACGACCGGCGAATGGCGGCAGAGAGCCGCCGGGCCGAACGCGCCCACCTGCACCTCGAAGACCTCGAGAAGCGCCAGGCGGCGGCCGAGAAGCGCGAAGCGGCGGCTCGGCTCGATGAGCAGCA
>NZ_PDOA01000045.1 GCF_003116135.1 Teichococcus aestuarii
CGTTGGCGCCGCCTGGTTCGCGACTACGAGCGCCGCTGCGACGTCTCCGAAGCCATGATCCACGTCGGCATGGGCGCGCTCCTCATCAGGCGCATCGCCCACCCATGACCATTCTCAAACGGGCACTTAGACAATGTTTCTATGAGGTCTCGCATCTGCTGAAGTGCCATGCCAGTCCAGCAAAAGGCTGGCTTGTGGCGCGCTTCCTTAAAGATGGCAGGAGGCGATGGCACGCAATTAGAACCAGCAAATCAAAGGTTAGCGTGCAAGACGGCGGTGCAGCTGATCCTTCTATCAGGAAAACTCACCACCATTCGCCCTTGCCGAGCAGAGAAGAGAATCATAGTGTTATGTTATAAAATAACACACGGTCATCCAACCATGCGTCACTTCCGACTGCTCTCAACAACAGTGGCAGCCCTGGCACTGGCTGGTGCTGCACAGGCCCAGACCCTGCACACAGTCCGTGCAGCCGTCACAGACCACGCCCGCGGCAGTGTCTCGGTCGTAGACCTGACGACAGGCGAGATACTGAACCGCTTCGACACGGGCTCCCCTGGCGGTCTGCGCCACGGCGCGGCACCGGGGCAGGTATCGTTGGCGCAGGGACAAGCTGGCCGTGTGGACGTGGTCGATCTCGGCATGGCTGTTCATGGCCATGGTGATCATGGCGACCTGAAACTATCCACGCCGCGTCTCCTTCCGCGTGTCGCGGAGGGACCGAAGCCTTCGCATGTGCTGGGCGGCGACGGCCGTCTGGCCAGCTTCTTCGATGGCGACGGTTCCGTGGTGATTGCCAGCGCAGGGGACACCACAAGACTGCGTGCCAACGTGCCCCACCACGGGCTGGCCTACCCTTTCCACTCTGCCGCTGGTCCACGCCTGATGGTGAGCCACGCCGCAGCTGCAGGTGAGAGGCCTGGCGGCGTGATGCTGCTGGACGAGCAGGGAAAGGAACTCACCCGCAACGACGATTGCCCGATGCTGCACGGCGAGGCGATATCCGGGCGCGTCATCGGCCTCGGCTGCGGCGACGGCGTTCTGCTACTGAACACGCGGACGCAGGCCTTCCGGAAGGTGCCCTATCCAGCCGGCACAGAGAGCGGCCGCATGGTCCGCAGCTTGGTCGGCGGCAGCGATTTCCATCTCTTTGCCGGCGATTTCGGGCCTGATGCAGTGACGATCCTCGACCCTGATGCCGAGCAGTTCAAGGTGGTGGAACTGCCCGCGCGCCGCATCGCCTTCACCATGGATCCGCAGCGGGCGGACACCATGTTCGTGCTGACCGAGGATGGCCAGATGCACCGGGTCGATACTCTCGGCGGCAAGATCGTCGGCAGTGCCCGGGTGGTGCAGCGCTATGCCTTGGAGGGGGGCTCATCGGTCGCGCGGCCGCGCCTCTCCGCCGCAGGCGGGTTGGTGGCGGTTACCGACCCTGCGCGATCCCGGCTGCTGGTGCTGAATGCCGCAACCTTGGCGCCGCAACGGGAGATTGCCATAGAAGGTGCGCCGCTGAACGTGCTGGCGATCGCCGCGTCCGGCGAACAGCATTGAGCGAGCCGACTTCGGTTCCAGGGCCGGTATGAGGCGGCCTGACTGAAGCCATGGTTGCAGCCACCGTCTTGTGGCCTGCCACCGTGGCAACCGCCGCTCTACGGCCCGGCTGACAGGAGACTGAAAGGTTAGCCCGCGCTGCATGGCCGGCCCGGCACCCGGAAAGCCGAGCGTCACGGGCCGGCCAGCCTCTTCAGCCCATGGTTACACCATGCTGCGCGCAGATCGCGATGATCTCGAGCGGCGTCAGCCCGCCCGGTGCAGCACGGCCAGCACGGCTGAGATGGCGGAACATCGCGAGGCCCTGCCGCCCCGGCCAGAGCGCCACCAGCAAGCGCGCCGGCCTTGCCGTATCGTTGCGGAAGCCGTGCGCCACTCCTCTCGGCAGGTGCACCGTCTCCCCGGGGCCGCCCTGGCGCTCGCCGGTCCCGTCCAGCAGGGTGAGCGCGCCATCCAGGATGAAGAGCACCTCCTCCTCGGCATGGCTGTGCAGCGGCACGAAGTAGCCTGGAGGCACCACGTGGTCCGCCAGGAAGAAGCCGGACCTCGCAGGGTCCGCCTTCACCACCATGCTGGCGCCGAACACGTCCAGCATCTCGCCCTCGCCGGCCGCGAGTGTCGCGACCGCCTTGCCCTTCATCGTGTCCAGCATCTCTTCCTCGCTTCCTGCCAAGGCGGCGATGGCACCGCGCCGGAGCTATTGCCGCAGCGGCGCGCCAAACGGCAGACGTTGCTTCTGGACAGCGCGTTCGCCGCGCCGAACAATGCCGGCATGGGAGCCTTCGCCGGGATCGAGGCCTTTGTGCGCGTCGTGGAGGCCGGCAGCTTCACCGCGGCCGCCGAGCGGCTGCAGACCGCCAAATCCTCGGTGAGCGAGGCGGTGCGCGCGCTGGAGGAACGGCTTGGCGCGCGCCTGCTGGACCGCAGCACGCGCAAGGTGCAGCCGACCGAGGTGGGCCAGGTCTTCTACGCCCGCTGCCGCCGCCTGCTGGAGGACGAGGCCGCCGCGCGGCTGGAGGCACAGGCCCTGCAGGAGGCCCCCGCCGGCCGGTTGCGGGTGGCGGCGCCGGAGGGCTTCGCCGCCCGCCACCTCGTCCCTGGCCTCGCCGGCTTCCTCTCGGCGCATCCGGCGATCGAGATCGAGCTGGCCGAGGCAGCAGGGCCGGTCCGCCTCGTCGAGGACGGGTTCGACCTGGCGATCCGCGTGGCGGAGGCGCCGGCCGCCGGCCTCATCGTCCGCCGGCTCGCGACCTCCCGCGTGGTCGTCGTCGCCACCCCCGGCTACCTGGCGCAGCATGGCATCCCCGCCGTGCCGGCGGATGTGGCGCGGCACCGCTGCATCGGCTTCGCGCCGCTGGCCTGGCGGGATTGCTGGCGGCTGGGTGGGGAAATGGTCGCGATCCGCCCCGTCCTGCTGACCGACAACACGGAATCGCTGCGTGCCGCAGCGCTGGCCGGCATCGGCCTCGCCGCGCTGCCGGATTGGGCGGTGGTGGATGCGCTGGCCGCCGGCACGCTTCAGCGCGTGCTGGCAGATGCCGCCTCGCCGGAAAGCGGCATCTTCGCCGTCTATCCGACCAACCGCCTGATGGCCCCGAAGGTGCGTGCCTTTGTGGACCATGTGGCCGCCGGGCTGCGTGCCCGCGGCCTGAGCCATTGACCGCCGCCGGCGCCGTCCGAGAACCGTGCTGCCGAAACGCCGGTGCCATTCCCTGGCAGTGAGCAGCGGGGAGGCGGCGCCCGGCATCCCGCCCCGCCTTCCGGCGCATCGGAGGGCACGGCCTGGCTCCGCCCCGAGCGGCAGCACCGCGGCATGATCCAGGCCGGCCTCGTGTGAAGGGGCGGGAGAAGCGCCGCGGCGGCCGCTACCGCTTCTGGCGTCGCGGAGGGGAGGCCGAAAGCGGCCTCATGCGGGGAGCCTCCTCGCCGGGTGCCGGCTGCGAGGCCTGTGCGTAGGGAGGGCTGGTGAAGCCGGCAGGAGACAGGGTGAAGATCTCGCAGCCATCCTCGGTCACGCCGATGCTGTGTTCGAACTGCGCGGAGAGGCTGCGGTCGCGGGTCACGGCCGTCCAGCCGTCGCCCAGCACCTTCACGCCGGGCCCGCCCGCATTGATCATCGGCTCCACTGTCAGGAACATGCCGGGGCGGAGCTCGGGGCCTCTGCCTTTTTGGCCGTAGTTCAGCACGTCGGGTGCGTCATGGTACCGCCGCCCGAGACCATGGCCACAGAAATCCCGCACCACGCTGAACCGCGCGGCCTCGGCATGGCTCTGCATGGCGAAGCCGATGTCTCCCAGCGTCGAGCCGGGGCGGATGGCCGCGATGCCGCGCATCATCGCCGCGTGGGCCACCTCGATCAGCCGGGCCGCACGGGTGCTGACCTGGCCGACAGTGTACATGCGGCTGCTGTCCCCGTGCCACCCGTCGAGGATAACGGCGAGGTCGATGTTGAGGATGTCTCCCTCCAGCAATGCCCGGTCGCCGGGAATGCCATGACAGACGACGTGGTTCAGCGAGATGCAGGTCGCATGGGTGTAGCCGTGGTAGCCGAGCGAGGCGGGAATGGCGCCATGGTCCAGGATGAACAGATGGCACAGCCGGTCCAGTTCCGCCGTGGTGATGCCCGCGCGAACATGCGCCGTGATCATGTCCAGGGTTTCTGCCGCGAGCCTCCCCGCCCTGCGCATCCCGGCAAAATCCTCGGCCGCGTGCAGCGTGATGCGGCGGCCGCCGGCGATGTTGCTCATGGATGTTCCCAGGGGATGCGGGGGAGAGAATCAGGCGGTATGCGGGCTTCCGGTGCGGAGGCCCGAGCCGGCCAGCGGCACTCCGGCGTGCAGTTCGGCGATCATCTGCCCGGCGAAGGCCGGTATGTCGCCGTCCGCCAGCAGATGCGGGCGCAGGATGGCAATGGGCGCATCGAAGATCAGGAACTTCGCGCGCGCCAGGTCTTCTTCCCGGGTGATGCCCCCGCCGCTCAGGCCGACGCAGGCGCGGAAGGCCTGGTCCATCTCGCTCTCCAGCCGCTCCATCGCCTGCCGGAGCGGCTCAGGGGGCGGCGCCTCCTCGAACAGGGACACGGGCTCGTGCAGCAGCAGGAAGCGGGCACGGTGCCGGTCCTCGCCCGCC
This sequence comes from Teichococcus aestuarii, assembly GCF_003116135.1. GTDB lineage: Bacteria > Pseudomonadota > Alphaproteobacteria > Acetobacterales > Acetobacteraceae > Pseudoroseomonas > Pseudoroseomonas aestuarii. The sequence continues at coordinate 4,684 of NZ_PDOA01000045.1, forward strand.
CAGGGCAGCAGCGCCAGGGCCGCCTCGCGCGGTCGCCCGGCCTGCAGCAACGGCACCAGCACCCTTGCCAGCGAGCCGTAGCTGGCATTCCAGGCCGTAGCGAGAATGGCCGACCGAGACTCGAACCGATGGTAGATCGAGCCGGTTGGGGCGCCGACCTTCCGTGCGATGGCCTGCATGGTTGCGGCGCCCGGGCCGCCTTCGGCCACGAGGGCGAGGGCGGCGTCGATGAAATGCTCTGCCGAGAAACGGGCGGTCCTGACCATGCGAATAGATTGCTTGTTCTAGAATAAATTGTCTACTGCTTTTCTGTTCAGGCAGCCCGGTGCATTGCCGCGGCCGCTCCACGATGGAAGGCGGCTGCCCAGGACACAGCCGCCCCTTGGTGCGCTGACCGGCACGACGGCTCCACGGCCGCGAAGGCTGCCGGCGTGCCAAGCCTTGGGAAAGGATGCCCTTGCTAACCTGCCCTCCGGCAGCCGGCAGGAGGAGGCAATCCGTGAACAACGCCCGAGTCAGGCGCCGCCTGCTTTGCGGCATGGCCTTGGTCGGCTGCGCCGCTGCGGCCGAAGGCCGCGCTGCTGCTCCGGGAACGAGGACCGATCTCCGGTTGCTGGTCGGGTTTCCACCAGGCGGCGCCACGGATGTGGTGGCCCGGCTCTATGCGGAGCAGTGGCGCGCGCTCGGCAACGCCTCGGTGCTGGTGGAGAACAAGCCGGGTGCCGGCGGCTGGCTGGCGGTGGAGGCTCTGTCCGCCGCGCCGCCGGATGGCGCTACCTTGCTGGTAACGCCGGCCAGCCTGTTGACCATCACGCCGCACGCCTACCCGCGCAGCACGCGCTACGATCCCCTGCGCGATCTGGTGCCTGTCTCCCCGCTCTGCTCCTTTCCCTTCGCCTGGGTAGTCCCCGCCGCGCATCCGGCCAGAAGCCTGGACGAGTTTCGGCTCTGGGCCTCCGGGCGGGGCACGGTGGCCTTTGCCTCACCCGCCGCCGGATCGATGCCGCACCTGCCCGCCCTTACGGCCCAGGAATGGTTCGGGCTTTTCCTGCCAGGCGGCTCTTCCCCGGAGATCCTCTCCCTGTTCCACCGGAGGGTGGGCAGTGCCCAGCTGGCGGCACCGGTTGTCAATGGCCTGACCCGCCTGGACTACCAGCCCTTGCTGCTCTCGCCGGATGCTTTCGCGGCCCGTCTTCTGGCCGAGCATGCCGAATGGGGCCAAGCCGTGCGGAAGATAGAACTCGCCCTAGAATAGGACGCCATCAGAGCCGTGACGGCAGGAGCCTGCCGCGGCGGTGCCGCCTCTCGGGTCCCGCCAGCGCCCTGCCTGCGGCAAGGCCGGTCGGGAGGGTCTGCTGGCAGCCCTCCTCCGGGATCAGGGATCCCCCCGGATGGATGGAAAAGCCTCCACCCGCCAGGCCGGAACAGAGCCATTTCCGGCAAGCGGGCCGGCGGGTGCCGCGTGGCGGCGCGCTGGTCAGATAGCGCCGAAGGGGCGCGGCGCGGCCTGCCGGTCAATGAAGACCGGGACCGACTTGGCGGCAGGAACCTTGCTGCCTTCCGCATGATGGCTGAGCGGGATCAGCGGGTTGCACTCCGGGTAATAGGCGGCGCAACAGCCTTCCGGGACGGCGTAGGGCGTGACACGGAAGCCGCCGAGGCGGCGCTTGACCCCATCCTCGATGGCGCATTGGAGGGAGACCAGTTCGCCCTCCTGGAAGCCCTGCCGGCGCATGTCGGCCCGGTTCATGAACAGGATCATGCGCGTGCCTTGCACGCCGCGGAAACGGTCGTGGTAGCCATAGATCGTCGTGTTGAACTGGTCGTTGCTGCGCAGGGTGATCAGCTGCAGCACCCCCTCCGGCACCGCGACCTGTGCCTTCGACACGGTCTTCGGCGTCAGGAACTCGGCCTTGCCGGATGGGGTGGCCCATTTCCGCTCCCGCGCGCCAAGCGGGCGCGGGAAGCCGCCTGGCTGGAACAGCCGCTCGTTGAAGCGCTCGAAATGCTGCGGATAGGTCGCCTCGATCGCATCGCGCACGCGGCCGTAATCGCCAACCCATCCGTCCCAGTCGACATGCGGGGTGGAGGGCAGGGTGGCCTTGGCCATCTCCGCCACGATGCGGGGCTCGGACAGCAGATCGGGGCTGGCAGGCTCGCGCTTGCCACGGGAGCCGTGGATGCAGGCGGTGCTGTCCTCGATCGAGACGGCCTGCGGGCCGCTGGCCTGGTGGTCGACCTCCAGCCGGCCGATGCAGGGCAGCAGGTAGCAGACTTCGCCAGGCAGAAGATGGCTGCGGTTCAGCTTGGTGGCGACATGCACCGTCAGGCGCAGCTCCGGCCAGGCACGCTCCACCCGCTCCGTATCCGGCACGGCACGGGTGAAGTTCCCGCCCAGGCCGATGAAGGCCTTCGCCTCACCATCGATCACCGCCTGGCAGGCATCCACCGTGCTCCACCCCTCCCAGCGCGGCGGCTCGAACCGGTACTGCTCGGCCAGGCGGTCGAGCGGAACCAGCTCGGGCTTCTCGGTGATGCCCACCGTGCGCTGACCCTGCACGTTGGAATGGCCGCGCACCGGCAGGATGCCAGCGCCGCGCTTGCCGATGTTGCCGCGCAGCAGCAGCAGGTTGATCAGCAGGCGCACCGTCTCCACGCCGTCGCGGTGCTGGGTCAGGCCCATGCCGAACTTGGCGATGACGGCCCGGGCATTGCAGTACACATTGGCCGCCCCCTCCAGCGCGGTGCGCGAGAGGCCCGAGCGCTGCTCGATCAGCGACCATTCCATGGCCCGCACGCTCTCGGCGAAGCTTTCGAAGCCCTGGGTGTGCTCGGCGATGAAGGCGTGGTCCACCACCGGCGGCCGGCCCGCGGCGCGCGCCTTGTCATCGGCGGAGATGACAGCCTTGCACAGGCCCATGATGGCCGCGCCATCGCCGCCCGCCTTGAGCTGGTGGTACTGGCAATCCAGCCGGGTGTCGCTGCCGGCGATGGCATTGCCCGCCATTTCGACCGGGTTCTGCGGATTGACGAAGCGCTCCAGCCCCCGCTCGCGCAGCGGGTTGAAGACGATGATGGGGACGTTCCGCTTGGCCGCCTTCTGCAGCGGATGCAGCATGCGCGGGCTGTTGGTGCCGGTGTTCTGACCGAAGGAGAGGATGCAGTCGGTGTGCTCGAAATCCTCCAGCAGCACGGTTCCCACCGGCACGCCAATGCTCTGCGGCAGGGCCACGCTGGTGGTCTCGTGGCACATGTTGGAGCTGTCCGGCAGATGGTTGCTGCCATAGAGCCGGGCGAAGAGCTGGTACATGTAGCTCGTCTCCAGCGAGGCCCGGCCGGAGGCGTAGAAGATCACCGTCTCCGGCCGGAGCTGGCGCAGCTCTGCCCCCATGGCACGGAAGGCCTCCTCCCAGGCGACCTCCACATACCGGTCCGTCTCCCGGTCATAGCGCAGGGGCTGGGTGAGCCGGCCGCTGTATTCCAGGTCGTGGTCGTTCCAGAGCCGCAACTCGCTGACCGTGTGGCGCGCGAAGAATTCCGGCGTGGCACGCCGGCTGGTTAGTTCCCAGGTGGTGGCCTTGGCGCCGTTCTCGCAGAACTCGAAGGGATGGGGCGACGCCGGCTTGGCCCAGGCACAGCTGACGCAGGCGAAGCCGTCCTTCTTGTTCTGCTGCGGCAGCAGCCGCATCACGTCCTGGGCCGCTCCATCGCGCCGCACCGCACTCAGCAGGGATTGCGCAGAGCCCCAGCCGCCCGCCGGCCCCTTGTAGGGTTCGATCTTCACGGCTTTCTGCGGCATGTTCCGTCTCCCTGCGTTGCGGCCTCGGCTGTCCAACGCAGGCCCTGCGCAAGGGTTCCGGGAAACCCAAGGTACCGCCATGCGTCTTGCTTGTGGGTGCAGTGGGAGAGACAGGCCATGATGATGCAGGAGACGGCCAGCCGGCCCAGCCTGGTCCTGCCGCGCCTGGCGCGGCAGGGGGACCAGGCGGAGCCAGGCTTCCGGGCCGTGGCGGAGGAAACCGCGGTAGCCCTGACCTATGGCCGCTCCACCCACGCCGTGATGATGGCGAGCCCCATCGCGCTGGAAGACCTAGGGCTGGGCTTCAGCCTGACGGAGGGGCTGATCGGCTCTCCCGCCGAAATAATCTCGCTCGGCATCGTGCCGCGGCCGGCAGGCATCGAGGTACAGATGGAGGTGGCCGAGGCCTGTGCGTCGGCGCTCGCCCGCCGCCGCCGCCGCCTGGCCGGGCCGCTCGGCTGCGGGCTTTGCGGTATTGAGAGCCTGGAGGAGGCGGGGCGGGATCTGCCCTCCGTCACGGCCGGCACGACCCTGCCGCACACCGAGATCGGGGCGGCCATGGAGGCGCTCTCCGCCGCACAGGCCCTGCACCGCGAGACCCGCGCCGTGCATGCGGCCGGGTTCTGGCAGCCCGGGCAGGGGCTGGCGCTGCTGCGCGAGGATGTCGGCCGCCACAACGCGCTGGACAAGCTCGCCGGAGCGTTGGCCCGGCAGGGCCGTTCCGCCGGCGCTGGCGCGTTGCTGCTAACTAGCCGTGTCTCGGTGGAGATGGTCCAGAAGGCCGCCATGATCGGTGCGCCGCTGCTGGTTGCGGTCTCGGCGCCCACAGCGCTGGCGGTGCGCGTGGCCGAAGGCTGCGGCATCACCCTCATTGCTTTGGCGCGTGGCAAGGCCTGCGAGATCTTCACCCATCCGAACCGCGTGTGCTGACTTGGCCGTGTCTGTTCGGCGCATGTGCAAACAATGTTGCAGGGTAGCCTCCGTGTCAGGAGGTGGGACATCCTTGGCGTTCTCGACGATGATGCGAGCTTTGGCGGTGTACTGGTGCCCAAGCTAACCGATAGGCTTGGTGCCGCGGATTTTTCATCGGGCAGCAAGGCACTCGGCGACGACTTGGTTGAGTGTTCGATTCTACAGGACCCGTCGTCGTCGCGTTGTAGGCGGCGTTGAACCTGCGCGGCAGCTGCTCAAGATCGCGATGAGAATAGATCATGATGTCGAGTACCACACTATCGATGCGGCCGTTGAAGCGCCTACCATGCCGTTGGTTAGCGGCGTGTAGCGGCGAGTATGACGGTACTGGGTACCCAACTCGGTGAATGCCTTTTCGAAAGTCGGCGAAAAGCAGCTGGACACTTCAAAATACCTCGCTGCTAGGGCGCTGAGGTGACTCACTGTGTCTGCTCAGCCGAGGCAGTGGCGATGGCGGGTCAGCCTGGCTTCTTCGATGTCGATGAGTGGTATGCGGCCCTCTCTGCCGCCGGCGATCCATTGAAACGTCTTGCAGCCGCGAGGTCTCCCCGGTACGTGCTGGAGGTGGCACTGGCGCGGTCGGATCGCAACCGCGACGGGCGCCCACCCTACGACGCTGTGCTGGTGTTCCGCATTCTGGTGCTGCAGGCGCTCTACAGCCTCTGCGACGAGCAGATCGAGTTCCAACTGCGGGACCGGCTGTCTTTCATTCGCTTCGCAGGCCTCGGCCAGCACTAGGCTCAGGACTCATTGATCCAGAAGAGGGTGGTGGCTGCAAGGCAGATGGCGGACATGAAGGTATGGGCGCAGCGGTCATAGCGCATGGCGATGCAGCGCCGGTCCTTGAGCCTGACGAACATG
>NZ_PDOA01000046.1 GCF_003116135.1 Teichococcus aestuarii
GCTCCCGGCTCGGGCCAATCCGGTCAACGGCGGTGCGCATGTTGTCGTAGATGCCACGCCGCGGCACGCCACCCAGCACGCGGAAGCCGTGGTTGTGGGCGTCGAACAGCATCTCGTGCGTCTGCAGCAGGTAGGCCCGTACCAGGAAGGCCCGGCTGTGGCAGAGCTTGAGGTGGGCGACCTGCAGCTTGGTGCGCTCGCCGCCGATGACGGCGTGCTCCTCGCTCCAGTCGAACTGGAACGCCTCGCCCGGGCCGAAGGCCAGCGGCACGAAGACGCCGCGGCCGGAGGTCTGCTGCTGGCGCTGCCAGTCATCTCGCCAGGCCCGCACAAAGGCAGCGACCCGCCGGTACGAGCCGTCATAGCCGAGCCCCACCAGCTCCGCGTGGAACTGCCGCGCGGTACGTTTCTGTTTGCGTGGCCTGCGGGCGTCCGTCCGCAGCCAGGCGGCCAGCCGCTCGGCGAAGGGATCCAGCTTGCTGGGGCGCTCGGGGGCCCTGAACACAGGCTCCACCGCCTCGGACCGCAGGTACTTGCGGATGGTGTTCCGCGACAGGCCGGTCCGGCGGGCGATCGCGCGGATCGACAGGTGCTCCCGGAAATGCCAGCGCCGGATAACGCTCAACAACGCCATGTCCAACACTCCCGCTGCCCCCGCCCAAAAGGCCGAGGCTAGCGTCCGAACATGGGTCAACTCTCAGTGGCAACTTCACCCCAAACCGGGTCAGATCTCAGTGGCAATCAACAATCCAGGCGACGCGCGAGATCATTGCGGCGTCCGAGGACAGCCTACGCCTGCTGCGCAGCCGCCTGGCGCTTGGCGCCGTGGCCCAGAGCGAGGTGCTGCTGCGGGAAAGCGAGGTGACGCAGCGCCGGGCTGACCTGCCCGTCCTGCTCAAGGCCGCTGAGGAGCAGCGCACGCTGATCGCGGTGCTGATCGGGCGCACCACGGAACTCGCTCCGCCGTCGGGGCCGACGCTGGATGTGTTGCGCCTGCCGGACACCCTGCCGGTGCGGCTGCCGTCGGCACTGGTGCGGCAGCGGCCTGATATCCTGTCGGCCGAAGCGGCGCTGCAGGCGGCCAATGCCCGCATCGGCGTGGCGACCGCCAACATGCTCCCCCGGCTGACGCTGACCGCCGTGTACGGCATGGCCCAGGCGGCGAGCGTCGACGCCTTCACGCCGCAGGGCCTGGTCTGGTCCGTGGCGGCCGGGCTGACCCAGCCGCTGTTCCAGGGCGACAGGCTGGCGCGCCAGCGCGACGCCGCTATCGCCGCGCGCGACGTCGCGGCGGCCCAGTACCGCGGCACCGTGCTGGGCGCCTTCAAGAACGTGGCGGACGCGCTGCGCGCGGTAGAGTTGGATGCCGAGACCCTGCAGGCGCAGCGCGAGGCGGCGCGTGTCGAAGCTGCTGGCGGTGTAGCCCGAGGGCGTGGCGGGCAGTGCCAGTTCCTTAGAGGGTTGGGCGCAGCGCTCGGTGTACAGGATCTGCACCAGTCCGCCGATCAGGTCGGAGTTCAGGCCAAGGTTATGCTCCAGCACAATCTCGGCCGCACTTTCTACCTACATGTTGTTGCCATTCAACGCGGTGACCAGCCTAGTGACGCCGATGCGGTGCATCTCACCGGCCGCCTGACCATCGGTCGCGCAGGGCCAGCACCACGGTCAGCAGCATGAACCCGACAGCGGCGCCGAAGACCCAGCGCGGCTCCCCATGGTCCAAGATCCAGCCGAACAGCAGTGGCCCGATCGCCCCGCCGACATTGAAGCCGGTCGAGACGATCCCGAAGGTGCGTCCTGCCCCGCCCGGGGGCGCTGCCGCCTGCACCATCATGTCCCGCGAGGGAGCGATGACGCCGGACAGGAACCCCGCGGCGGCCATGACGAGCGTTAGCGTCACCGCCCCAATATCGGCGATGGCGATCAGCAGCGTCAGCAGCGCCGTCAGCGCAAAGGCGATGGCTGCAACGTCGCCGTGCCGCCGCGTCCGGTCGGCCAGGAAGCCGCCAACCAGGACGCCAAAGGCACTGAGCATCAGGAACGCCGTCAGGGCACCATTGGCCTGGGTCAGGGTCACGCCATACCCGCTGACCAGGGCGGCGACTGAGAAGTTCTGGATGGCGCCGTTGGAGAAGCTGAGCAGGGTGAAGAACACTGTCAGCGAGATGATGGCGGGGGTGAGGACAGGGCGCTTGGCCACGGCCGGGCTTCCCGGCGGCAGCTTGTGAGCATCAGGCTGTCCCTGCGCCACAGGCACACGCATCGGCAGGATGAAGCCGACCAGCAGGAGCCCGACAACCCCTACGACACTAAGCGCCAAGCCGGGTCCGCCCAGTAGAGCCAGGCCGATCAGGATAGCAGGCGCAATGGCCGTGCCGAGGTACCCGGCGAAGGTATGAAGCGAAAAGGCCCGGCCTAGCCGCGCCTTGGGAATGCCACCCGAGAGAAGGGCGTAATCCGCTGGATGGAAGGCCCCGTTGGCGAGCCCCGCCAGCGCTGCCCCGACCAGAAGCCAGGCATAGGTCCCAACCAGCCCGATGGACAGGAAGGCCAGCCCCCCGAGGGCAAGGCCAGCCGCCAGCACGCGCCGTGCCCCCAGCCGGTCCACCAGGAAGCCGATGGGCGCCTGGGCCACCGCCGAGACGACATTGAAGACCGTCAGGGCAAGCCCGAGCTCGACAAAGCCGACCTGCAACCGATCACGTAGAAACGGGAAGAGCGGCGGGAGGGCGAGGATGTAGACATGGCTGACGAGGTGGGCCAGCGAGACAAGCACCAGAAGGCGGGTCGCCCCGGCCGGAGGTCCGGCTTCCACAGGCGGACGCACGTCTTCGACCGGCGCCCCCAGATCCGCCTCACTCGATGACACTTGCTCTCTCCTCCCTGTTTGTTGCCGGTTCTTCGTTCCGCCGCATCCAAGCGCGGCATCCGCGGTAGATGACCGAACCCGCACCCAGGCAGCGGATTTTCCGGTGGGAAGCATTCTCATGCAATCAGGCAGGCACCAGCCCCAGTGAACGCGGGGCGGCCATGTTCCGCAGCGGAGGCGTGCGGAAGATGCTGGTCCCTTGACCGTTCGTGGCAAGTGCGCCGGAGAGGCGCATCTTCCCGCTTCGGGTCGGCCCTGCACCGCCAGCTCCTTTGCGGCCATACCTCAGCGCGGCGGCTTCAAAGCCACCTGCCCATTGCTTCTGGAGCACTTTCCAAAGTTTCCGGTGGAGCCTGGGCAGCCCCACCTGTTCAGGACAACCACGGCAGCTCTGGCCATACTCGTGGCATTGCGCCACGCTCCCGGCGTTTGGAAGGACCGACCACCACACCGATGCCCCGCGCTATGGTCCCCGCGCCTACCGAGGCCTTGGCCGGGCTGGTGGAGCGCGTCACCTACCACAATGCCGAAAACGGCTTCTGCGTGCTGCGGGTTAAGGCACGCGGGCAGAAGGACCTGGTCACGGTTGTGGGCCACGCCGCCACCATTGCGGCGGGCGAGTGGGTGCAGATCTCGGGCCAGTGGGTCAACGACCGCAGCCATGGGCTGCAGTTCCGCGCTAGTTTCCTGAAGGCCAGCCCACCCACCACGCTCGAGGGCATCGAGCGCTACCTCGGCTCCGGCATGATCCGCGGCATCGGGCCCGTCTACGCCAGGAAGCTGGTGCGGGCCTTCGGCGAGGCGGTGTTCGACCTGATCGAGGCGGAACCGGCGCGCCTGCGGGAGGTGACGGGCATTGGCCCGCGGCGTGCCGCCCGCATCGTAGCGGGCTGGGCGGAGCAGAAGGTGATCCGCGAGATCATGCTGTTCCTGCATGCCCATGGGGTCGGCACCTCCCGTGCCGTACGCATCTTCAAGACCTACGGCACCAATGCCGTGCAGGTGATCACGGAGAACCCCTACCGCCTTGCCCGTGACATCCGGGGCATCGGCTTCCGCACCGCCGACCTCGTGGCCCAGAAGCTCGGGATCGAGCCCACCGCCGAGATCCGGATACGGGCTGGCATCTCCTTTGCCCTGGCTGAGGCCACGGGCGAAGGGCATTGCGGCCTGCCCGTGGCGGAGCTGACCGCGCAGGCCGCCGCGCTGATCGCGGTGCCGCCACCTCTGATCGAGGGCGCCCTGGCGCTGGAGCTGGCGGCGGGCGAGGTCGTCGCCGACACGCTGGAGGGCGAGCGCTGCATCTTCCTGGCGGGCCTGTACCGCGCTGAGCAGGCCATCGCCAAGCGGCTGCGGGTGCTATCCGCCGGGCAGCCCCCCTGGCCCGTCATCGATGCCGGGAAGGCCATCCCCTGGGTGGAAGGCCGAACCGGCCTGTCGCTCGCGCCGAGCCAGCACGAGGCCCTCGGGCTCGCCCTGCGCTCCAAGGTGCTGGTGATCACCGGCGGGCCCGGGGTGGGCAAGACCACGCTGGTGAACTCGATCCTGAAGATCCTGGGCGCCAAGGAGGTTCGGGTCGCGCTCTGCGCGCCCACGGGCCGCGCCGCCAAGCGACTGACGGATAGCACAGGGCTGGAGGCGCGGACCATCCACCGCCTGCTGGAGACCGATCCCAAGACCGGCGGCTTCAAGCGGAACGAGGAGCACCCGCTGGACTGCCAGCTCCTGGTGGTGGACGAGACGTCCATGGTGGACGTGCCGCTGATGCGCGCCCTGCTGCGGGCACTGCCAGACGGGGCGGCGCTGCTGCTGGTGGGGGATGTCGACCAACTGCCCTCGGTCGGGCCGGGGCAGGTGTTGGCAGACATCATCGGCTCCGGCAGCCTGCCGGTGGTCCGCCTGACCGAGGTGTTCCGGCAGGCGGCGCAGAGCCAGGTCATCGTCAACGCGCACCGCATCAACCAGGGACGGATGCCTGAGCTGCGCCAAGCCAAGGATTCCGACTTCCACTTCGTCGACGCCGCGGACCCGGAGGAGGGCGTGCGCAAGCTGCTGGCCGTGGTGCGGCAGCGCATTCCTGCCCGGTTCGGGCTGGACCCGTTGCGCGACGTGCAGGTGCTGTGCCCGATGAACCGGGGCGGTCTGGGAGCTCGTGCGCTGAACATCGAGTTGCAGAAGGCGCTGAACCCGCCGGGAGACATCCGCGTCGAGCGCTTCGGTTGGACCTTCTGCCCCGGCGACAAGGTCATGCAGGTGGCCAACGACTACGACCGTGACGTCTTCAATGGCGACCTCGGCGTCATTACCCACATCGACCTGGAGGACGGGGAACTTACGGTCCGCTTCGACGGACGGGAGGTTGCCTACGGCTTCGGGGAACTGGACGAACTGGTCCTCGCTTACGCCACCACCATCCACAAGGCGCAGGGTTCGGAGTACCCGGCCGTGGTGATCCCGCTCACCACGCAGCACTACGCCATGCTGGCGCGCAACCTGCTCTACACCGGCGTCACCCGGGGCAAGCGCCTGGTCGTGCTGGTTGGACAACGCCGCGCGCTGGCCATCGCCGTGGGCAACAGGAACACGCGGCGACGCTGGTCAAAGCTTGCGGAATGGATGCGGAGCGGCGCTTACTGATGAAGAGCGGCATCTACTGATGCCGTCCTTCATCGCCATAACCGTCCTGCCAGTTAGCTCAGGCGGCTGAACCGCGCGTACTTTCCAATGGAACCGGAAGGTCTACCTTACTTCCGATTCAGTAACCATATGATCAGCAAGCCATCATGGTCAGAGGAGTTAGGCGTACCGCCTACCTTCATGCTCCGCCAACGAGGTCGGATTAGGCGGCGAAGATGTCGCGTCCTTCAAATTGACCGTGCTGGAGGTAGTGCTTGAGCGAGTTCATCCCAGCCTCGGCCACGTCGGCATTGGCGGCGAGGTAGGCGCCCGCGTCGAAGGCCAAGCTCGGGGCGCGATGCTCACCGGCACCGAACTGGAGGTAGTGATTCAGCGGGTTCACCCCAGCCTCGGCCACGTCCTGGTAGGTGGCGAGATACCATGACGTGTCGAAGAAGGCGTTGGCGTCGCGGCCTTCCATCCAGCCCGAGGCCATGAAGTGCTGAGTGGCGTCCACGCCCTCCTTCGCGACGTCGCCGTAGGTTGCGTAGTAGAAGGAGGCATCCACCAGGGGGTTCTGTAGTCCTGTGGCATGCGGCGTTGCCTGGAAGGCGTCGCGGCCCTCGGCCTCACCGTGGTGCAGGTAGTGCAGAAGCGGATCCAGTCCGGCTTCGGCCACGTCAGGGTTCGCCTTGACGTAGGCGTCGCCGTCGAAGCCAAAGGATGCATCACGGCCCTCCTTCCAGCCAGCTGACATGTAGTGCTCAAGCGCGTTCGCGCCCGCCGCCAGCACGTCCGGGTTCTGGTTGAGGTAGAAGGAAACATCGAAGTGGCTGTTCGGGTCACGGCCCTCCGCCGCGCCAAACCGCATGAAGTGCTGGAGGGGATCCACGCCAGCAGCGGCCACGTCTGAGTACTTCGACAGATAGAACCCTTTGTCGAAGAGGGGCATCTCCGCCGCCCAGTCATGTGCCAGGAGCGTAGGCAGGTCTGGCGTGGCAGGAGACTCTGGTTCAGTTGGACCAACAGGATCCGCTGGCGCCTCTGAGGCTCCTGGAAGCACCACGGGCACAAAGGTTCCGTAGTTATGATGACCGATGAGGATGCCATGGTCTGCCAGGCGCTCGGTGCCCGCCGCAGTCCCATCCGTGATCCAGATGCCGCTCCTACTACCACCAGTGGCGGTGACCGTGAAGAGCGTCCGGCCATCACCAAGTTCCTGCCAAAAGAGTTCTGTACCCCCGGGGGTGTCGTTGCTCGGGCCGAGCAGCATCACCCTCTCTGTTCCGTCCAAGAGCCACATCGTGGTCGTGCCGGTTTCCGGCTCGTCCTCGACGTGAATGGCTTTACCTTCGCCCACAGGCATGAAGGATTGATAGGGTAGCCCAGTCCAGTGACCGTCCAGCCGAACTGTTCCCCCAGCAGTGCCATCGGTAATCCACAGGCTGTTGGCTTCCTCAACCCCGCCACGAAGCAAAGTCTGGCCGTTCCCTAGGTTGACGGTTTCGCCAACCCACTCATCCAGCCCAGCAAGCTCGAAAAGGCGGTGCGTACCTGCTTCGGTGCCATCGGTGACCCAGACTGTTCGAGGGGTATCCCCGTCAGAAGTCCCCCCAACACCTACGATGAGACGGCCATCTGGCCCCTGCAGCAGGTTGAGATCAAGAGGCTGGTCCTGCCCTGAATTCCAGGGCGCCTTGAAGATCCGTGTGCCTGCTTCCGTTCCGTCGGTGATCCACAGCTCACCGGCAGCGGTTTCGTACAAGGCTCGGCCATTCCCGAAAGCTCGAACCTGTTCAAAGGTTATATCCGTCATGGATTCGGCTTGAGTGACCTGGAACGTTCCTGCATCGGTGCCATCCGAAACCCAGATGGCGAGCTGATCATCCGAGTTCTTGGCAATGAAGGAAGCCCGGCCATCGCCCAGATCGGTTAGTCCCTGGACGAACTGCCACTCGGTTCCGGGAAGGATATCCTTGACCATGTAGGTGCCGCCAGCGGACCCATCCGTAATCCAAAGCTCGTAGCCATGCTCCTTGTCATTGCCCATGAACATGACGCGTCCATCGGACAATGGGGTCAAGTACCGCGGATCGCCCCACGCGGGCCCACCTGTCGCCAACAGGTTACCGGGAAAGATGTCCTTGAGGAGGTGGGTGCCTCCTGTTGTCCCGTCGCTGACCCAGAGTTCGATTCCATGCTCGACGTCGGACGCGACGAAAACGGCCCGTCCACCGCTCACCGGATGGAGCTCACCAGCCGAAATGTCTGCCACCAAATGCGTCTCGCCGGTAGTGGCGTCAAGCCGCCACAGGCCGCTCTGCCCGCCTAGTGCCCTGTAGAGGTAAGTACTGGTCACAGTCATTGGGCCTTAACTCCGGATTGGCCTGCTGGAGCACCAGCAAACAAGCGCACTACGTTCGGTACCGGGTTGTGGCGGCCTGCTGCAGGATCTCCGCTCGCGCCCGCCTGTTCCCTGCTTGGTTCGCGTCAGTTCACGAAGATGTCGCGTCCCTCGAACTGTCCGTGCTGGACGTAGTGGACCAGCGGGTTCACTTCGGCCTGTGCCACGTCCGAGTGCCTGGCCAGATAAGCATCACCGTCGAAGCTGGAGCTGGGATCGCGTCCCTCGGCTGTGCCGAACTGGAGGTAGTGCTCGAGGGGGTTGATGCCTGCACTGGCCACGTCCTGGTAGGTAGCAAGGTACCAGTCCGTGTCGAAGAAGGCATTGGCGTCGCGCCCTTCCTTCCAACCCGACGCCATGAAATGCTGGGTGGCGTCCACGCCTTCCTTCGCCACGTCCTGATAGGTCGCGTAGTAGAAGGTGGCGTCTACCAAGGGGTCCTGTGGTCCTGTGGCATGCGGCGTTGCCTGGAACGCGTCCCGGCCCTCGGCTTCGCCGTGGTGCAGGTAGTGCAGCAGCGGGTTGATCCCTGCCTTGGCCACGTCAGCGTTTGCTACGAGGTAGGCATCGCCATCGAAGGCAATGGACGCTTCGCGACCTTCCTTCCAGCCGGACGACATGTAGTGCTCGAGCGCGTTGACGCCCGCCGCCAGAACGTCCGGGTTCTGGTTCAGGTAGAAGGAGACATCGAAGTGGCTGTTCGGGTCACGGCCCTCCGCCGCGCCAAACCGCATGAAGTGCTGGAGGGGGTCGCCACCTGCGGTCGCCACGTCGGGATTGTGCGCGAGGTAGAAGGTCGTGTCGAACAACGCGTTGACGGGAGACCACTCGTGGTGGGGTTCCGATGGGCCGGAAGGCGGCTCCGTATCGTCCGTGGTCGGCGGCTCAATCGGCGGGTCCGGGGGGAGTTGCGGCCCGGGAACCTCCGAGGTGGTGCCGAGTTCGAGGAAGCGTGCACCAAGATTCACGCCCGCCATCTCCGGGACGATGTGTGTCCCGCCTGGCGTCAGGTCCGTGCGCCAGACCTGCGGGGCGTAACTCGGCGCGGCATTGAAGAGGAAGCTACCATCGGAGAGTTGGACGACGCCGGACACGCTCGCGGAGGCGGGCAGGTCGTTCCCGCTAGCGAGTTCGGTCATCCTCTCGCCGTCGAACAGCTTCAGGCTGCGCTCGTTCTGACTGTAGCCCTCGACCAAGAGCGCCCGCCCGTCCCCCAGGGACGCGAAGGACGAGACTTGGTTGGCCTCGCGTCCGGATAGGAGCGTCTTCGTTCCCGCTTCCGTTCCGTCCGTGACGATCAGGCGCTCAACGCCGTCGACGTACACGTTGAGTACGGTCTTCCCGTTCCCGATGTCTCGCGCCCAGCTCCCCTTGCCGTTGTAATCGGCCTTGAGGAGCAGGTGGGCGTCGGTGCCGTCGGTCACGTAGTAGCTGATGGCGTCCTTGCCCAGGTCTCCCCAGGGCTGCGCGCCGTCGGCAACGACCGAGATGAGGATCGCCCCGTCCCCAATCGGGTTCCGGATGGTGGCGCGCAGTCCGGCCGCCACCCCCTCGATGCTGTGGGTGCCCTCGGGCGTGCCGTCCGTCACCTTGAAGTGGTCGCCGCCATCGAAGAACACGCGGCCGTCGGCGATCTGCAGGAGTTCACCCGAGAGGTGCGAGAGCGCCGTGGTGCCTGCGGAGGTCCCGTCGCTCACATAAAGCGTGGACCCAGTGATGCCCGAGGAACCCTCGGCGGGGGCGGCGCCGAAGATGAACCGACCGTCGGCGAGCGGCGAGATGGAGCCCCAGAACGAGGTGCCCTCCGGGCCGGGCACCAAGTCCATCATGAGCTGCGTACCGTCGCGGGTACCATCCGTCACCCACAGTTCGCTGCCCGCCGCGGTGTTGCTCGCCACGAAGACGACACGGCCGTCGGCAAGCCCGGCGAAGTTGCCCGGCCGAAGGGAGCCATCCCCGTCATTGATGTCGTAGAGCAACGCCGTTCCGTCGGCGGTGCCGTCGGTCACCCAAAGTTCGTAGCCGTGCTCGGGGTCCTGGGCGGTGAACAGGACGCGCCCATCAGGCAGGCGGGTCAGGTCGGCAATATCTGATCCGTGCGATCCCGGCCAGATGTCCTTGAGCAGGTGGGCGCCCCCTGCAGTAC
>NZ_PDOA01000047.1 GCF_003116135.1 Teichococcus aestuarii
GGCCCAACGCGCTGCGCATCACCGCCCGCCTCAACGGCGAGACGATGCAGGACAGCAACACCTCCGACATGATCTTCTCCGTCCCGCGCATCCTCGCCATCCTCTCCGAGGCGATGACGCTGGAGCCGGGCGATGTCATCGCCACGGGCACGCCGAGCGGCGTCGGCTACGCCCGTAAGCCGCCGGTCTTCATGAAGGGCGGCGACACGATGGAGATCGAGATCGAGGGCATCGGCACCCTCGTCAACACCGTCGAGGACGAGGCCTGAGACGATGCCGGGCGAGAGGCTCCAGGGCGCCGCAACCGGGGCGCCCAGCATCACCCTCTCCTTCGACAACGGGCCTGAGCCGGAGGTGACACCGGGCGTGCTGGAGGTGCTGCGGCGGCGCGGCCTTCCTGCCACCTTCTTCGTCCTCGGGCACAAGCTGGCGACGCATCGCGCTTTGGCGGAACGGGCGCATGCCGAGGGCCACTGGATCGGCAATCACACCTGGAGCCATGCCGGGCCGCTGGGTGACGCTCCCGGCGGCGCCGCAGCCGCTGAGGCGGAGATCGCCCGTACCCAGGAGCTGATCGGCGATCTCTCGCACGAACACCGGCTGTTCCGCCCGCAGGGCGGCGGCGGCGCCCTGGGCCCGCACCTGCTGAGCCAAGCCGCGCTCGACCTCCTGACGCACGGCGCTTTCACCTGCGTGCTGTGGAATGCCGTGCCGGGCGACTTCCGCGATCCGGATGGCTGGGTGGATCGGGCGCTGGACATGTGCCGCGGCCCGGAGCCCGTCGTGCTGGTCCTGCACGATCTGCCGAACAACGCCATGCGCCACCTGGACCGCTTCCTTGGCAGGCTTGCCGACCAGGGCGCCCGATTCACGCAGGAGTTCCCGGATTCCTGTGTCCCACTCCGCCGTGGCATCGCCACAGGGCCCGTCACCAACTACGTCAATTCTCGCGCAGGAGCCTCCGCATGACATTCGCCACACGCCGCGCCCTGCTGGGCGGGCTTGCCGCCGCGCCACTGCTGGCCCGCTACGGTGCCGCGCAGGCGCAGAGCACCTGGCCGGACCGGCCGATCCGCCTCGTCGTACCTTTCGGCGCCGGCACCACGACGGATGCGCTCGGCCGCATCCTGGGCGACGCGCTGGCGAAGGATGTCGGGCAGCCCGTGGTGGTGGAGAACCGCGCCGGCGCCGGCGGCAATGTCGGCGCGCAGGCCGTCGCGCAGGCGGCCGGCGATGGCTACACGCTGCTGCTCGGCACCAACGGCACGCACGGCATCAACAGCAGCCTCTTCCCCAATCTGGGCTTCGATCCGGTGAAGGACTTCACCCCGATCGCGCCTTTCGTCACTACGCCATCCGTGCTGGGCGTGCCGGTCGCCCTGAAGGCCAATTCCCTGGCGGAGCTGATCGCGCTGACCAAGGAGAAGCCGCTGAGCTTCGCCTCGGCAGGCAACGGCACCACGGGGCATCTCTCGCAGGCGCTGTTCAACATGCGGGCGGGGCTGGAGACGCAGCACGTTCCCTACCGCAACGCCAGCCAGGCGATCACCGACCTGATCGCCGGGCGGGTGGACGGGATGTTCTATCATCCGCTCGGCCTCAAGCCGCATCTGGAGGCCGGCACGCTGAAGGCGCTGGCCGTCACATCGGCCAAGCGCATCGCCATCCTGCCCGATGTGCCGACCATGCAGGAGGCAGGGGTGGCGGATTTCGTCGTGGAAGGGCGGTGGTCTCTCTACGGCCCTGCCAAGATGCCGGCGGACATCGTGGCCCGGCTCAGCCGGGCTACCAACGCCCTGCTCGCCGACCCGGCGGCGCTCAGGACCCTGCGCGCCCAGGGCGTGGAACCGGTGGGCGGCTCGCCGGAACAGCTCGCGGCGATGACGCGGGACGAGATCGCGAAGTGGCGGCCGGTCATCGCCGCCGCCAACATTCGCCCGGATTGAGGAAATACGGCCGGGGCTCCGGCTTGGCCAGCAACCCGGAGGCGGCACGATTTCGATCGTCCGCACCGGGTTGGCCTGCTTTTCCCAGGCCTTGGCGCCTGCCGGCACCTTCACCCGATCAGGTGGATTCACCTGATCGGGACATATCGTGGATGAGGGAAATGTCGGGCCGGGGCGGCGCTAACGCGCCGCCTGCGCCTGCTGGACGAACTCGGCCAGCTCACGATTATAGCGCTCCGGCTCCTCCCAGAACGGCGCGTGGCCGCTGTCGGGGTAGAGGGAAAGCCGGGCACCCGGCACGGCGGCGGCGGTGAAGCGCGCGATCGCCGGGGTCAGGATGCGGTCCTTCTCGCCATGGGTGACCAGAACGGGCAGGCGCAGCGCCCTCAGAACCGCCGCGTAGTCGGCGGGACGGCCCGAGAGGCCTGCACGCACGTAATGCGGCGCCAGCATGTTGAAGGCGAGCATGGTCTGGAAATCGGCCGGATCGGGCTGGGTGGCGAAGCAGGCGCGCAGGAACCGGATCGTGCCCTCGATGAAGCCCTCGACGCCCGGCGCCAGCATCGCCTGGGGGCCGAGCAGCCCGACATCAGGGCCCAGGAAGGCAGGGTCGCCGAGCGTGCTGCTGGCATCGACGTAGTTGATGCCGGCCACGGCATCGGCACCGTGGGCGGCGAGATAGTCGCCAACCACCCGCCCGGCATAGGACCAGCCGACCAGGACGGGACGCTGCAGCCCAAGTTCGGCGATGACGCTCCGCACATCATCGGCCCAGACCTGGCCTGGCTTGTAGAAGGCATCGCCCTGTGGCTTGGCGCTCATCCCGTGGCCGCGCAGGTCGATCGCCACCATGCGGAAGGCGCGGGCCAGCGCCGGGTCGCGCAGCTGCCGGTCCCATGACAAGGCAGCCTGCGCGAAGCCGTGCAGGAACAGGATCGCGGGTCCCTGCGGATTGCCGAATTCATATGTCGCGAGGCGCACGCCATCGGGCGAAGTGACGAAGCGCGGATTGTAGCCCGCTTTCTCCGTGGAGGCGGGCGGCTGTTGCGCGCGGGCCGCCATGGACGGGAGCAGTGAGGCTCCAAGAGCGGCCGCTCCCAGCGCCATCATATCCCGCCGGCTTGTCGGATACAGGTTCATCTTCTTTCCTCCCTCGCGGCCCGACCGCCGCCCTCGGCGATCTCCGGCCGCTGAACTGGACTCGGGCCGACGGATGCGCCGGTGCTGCCGACACGTTTGCCGCCGACATGTTCCAAACCCCGGTCGCCCCCGTCGATCGGTCCTCGGGCGGCCGCAGACGCTGAATGGCCGAGGGCGCCTTCTGCGCGAGATCCGGTCTCGTGGGCGCCCCGGGCTGCGGAAGCGGCCAGGAGGTGCAGTCCCTTCCTTCGTTCCGGCGCTAACTGGCCTGCCGCCGTGAAGCGGCGACGGCGCGGTCCACCATCTGGGGCGCCATGCCGAGATAGTTGGCCGGGTCGGTCAGCCGGTCGATGGCGGCGCGGTCCAGGTGGCGGGTGACCTCCGGGTGGCGCGCCAGGGCGTCCGCCAGCGTGCCGCCCTGTTCGTTCACCTCGCGGCAGACATCGTAGACGAGGTCGTGCGCCTCGTCGCGGCCCGTGAAGGGTGCCAGGCCCATCATCACGGCCTCGGCCACGATGAGGCCGTTGCTGAGGGCGAGGTTCTGCCGCATGCGCGCCTCGTCCACGATCAACCCGCCCAGGGCGAATTTGGCCTGGTGCAGCGAACCGGCCGTGAGGACGAAGCTCTCCGGGATCGCCATCCACTCGGCGTGCCAGGGGCCGGTCGCCCGCTCGAGATCGTGGATCATGGCGTCCAGCATCAGGCCCGCATGCTGCCGGACGCCCTTGGAGGCAGCCAGCATCAGTTCCGAGGAAATCGGGTTGCGCTTCTGCGGCATGGTCGAGGAGGCGCCGCGGCCTTTCACGAAGGGCTCGTACACCTCGCCGAACTCGGTGGAGGCCATGAGCATGATGTCGTAGGCGATCTTGCCCAGCGAGCCGGTGACGAGGCCGAGAAAATTCACCACCTCGGCGAAGCCGTCGCGGGCGACGTGCCAGGTGGTGACCGGCACGCCAAGGCCGAGTTCCTCGCAGAACGCCTGCTGAACCTCCAGCCCGCGCTCGCCGAGCGAAGCGAGCGTGCCCGCGGCGCCTGCGAACTCGCCCACGAGCACGCGGGGCCTGAGCTGCCGCAGGCGCTCGGCGTGCCGGTCGAACATGGCCAGCCAGATCGCGGCCTTGTAGCCGAAGGTGACCGGCAGGGCCTGCTGCAGGTGCGTGCGCCCGGCCATCGGCGTGTCGCGGTGCTTCGTCGCCAGCTCGGCGAGGATCTGCCGGAGGGCGCCGATCTCCGCCTCGATCACGTCCAGCCCAGCGCGGACGCGCAGCACGTCCGCCGTGTCCATGATGTCCTGGGTGGTCGCCCCCCAGTGGATGTAGCGCCCGGCCTCGCCACACTGCTTCACCAGCTGGTGGACGAGCGGCAGGATGGGATAGCCGACATTGTCGGTCTCCCTGCGCAGCAGTTCGAAGTCCAGCGCGTCGATGCTGCAGCGGGCGGCGATCTGCTCGGCAGCCTCGGCCGGAATGACGCCGCAGCGCGCCTCGGCCTTCGCCAGCGCGATCTCGACCTGGATGTAGCGGGCGATCAGGGTGCGATCCGAGAACACCTCCCGCATCCGGGGCGTTCCGAAGGCATCGCGGAACAGGCCGGAGTCAATAACGGTGGTCGCGGAAGCGAATGGTGCCACGGGAGCTCTCTCGGGGGTCGGTGGTTTCGAACATGCTCGGCGGATGGCCGCACAGGCTGGCCATCCTGTTCTCGGAAGCGCCCTATTCGGGCTTCACCCCCGCCTCTGCCAGGACGCCGCGCCAGCGCTCCATCTCGGCGACGAGGAAGGCGCGGGTGCCGTCGAGGTCGGCGGCTGCCATCGGCACGTTGCCGAGCTCCGCCAGCTTGGCGACAAAGGCGGGGTCGGCGAGGGCCTTGCGGCTCTCGTCATGCAGCTTCGCCACGATCGGCGGCGGCGTGCCCGCGGGGGCGAGCAGCATGTTCCAGGTCGACATCCGGAACTTCGCCAGTTCGGGGATGCCGCTCTCCCGCACCGTCGGCAGCTCCGGCAGGAACGGCACCCGCTCGGCCGAGGTGACGGCCAGCGGCCGCACCAGGCCGCCGCGGATATTGCCCAGCGCGGTGGTCGAGGTGTCGTTCACCAGGGTGACGATGCCCGCCATCAGGTCCGCCATGGCCGGTGCCACGCCGCGGTAGACGACGTGGTTCATGCGCGTGCCGGTGAGCGACAGGATCTGCACGGCGGAGACGTGGGCGGCCGAGCCGTTGCCCGCCGAGCCGTAGTCGAAGTGGTCCGGCCGCGCCCGAACCGCATCGATCAGGTCCTTGAGGCTCCGGTACGGCGCATTCGCGCCCACCAGGAGGACGACCGGCCCCTCCATCAGCGTGGCCAGCGGTACGAAGTCGGCCGCCGCGTCGTAGGGCAGGCGGCGGTAGAGCCACGGGTTGATGGCGTGGGAGAGGTTGTTGAACAGCAGCGTATAGCCATCCTTCGACGCCTTCGCGACGACATCGGCGCCGATGGTGGAGCCGGCGCCGGTGCGGTTCTCGACGACCACGCGACCGCCCAACTGCTTGCCGAGCTGCTCCGCGAAGACGCGGCCGAGCGTGTCGGTCGGCCCTCCGGCGGAGAAGGGCAGCACCAGGCGGATCGGCCGGTCCGGGTAGCTGGCGGTGGCCTGGGCGCCGGCGGACGAGGACAGCAGGGCGGGCGAGGACAGGAGGGCAGGCGCGAGGCCCGCGGAAGCGACCAGCGCGCGGCGGGACAGCATGGCGGTCTTTCCTCCCTTGGTCCGTACTTATTGATTGGTACGAACTATTCAGGAAAACGCAACCCTGCTTGTCAACCGTTTTTTGGTCCGTACCATTGGCACGATGTCGGCCGCACACTCCGCCCCAGCACCCCGCTATGCAGCGCTCGCCCAGGAACTCGCCGAGGAGATCGCGCGCGGCGTGCTGCCGCCGGGCGCGCGGCTGCCGACGGAAGTCGAGCTCTCGGCGGCCCGCGGGGTCAGCCGTGCGACCGTCCGTGCGGCGCTGTTGCGGCTGGAGGAACTGGGGCTGGTGTCGCGGCGGCGGCGGTCCGGCACCCATGTGACGAGCGACGCGCCGCGGCGGCCGGGAAGCTACGCACAATCCCTCACCGGGATCGACGACCTGCTGCAATACGCGGCGGAAACGGAGCGGCGCGTCCTCCAGGTCAGCCCGGTCATCGCCGACGACCTTCTGGCCGCCCGCCTCTCCGTGCGCCCGGGCAGCCGGTGGGTCCATGTCGCCAGCCTCCGCGTGGCCCTGGACGCTACGAGGCTGCCCCTCTGCTGGACCGACAGCTATGCCGACGCGGGCGCCGTGCCCCGGGATCTTGGGCAGCGCCTGCAGGACGGCTCCTTCCGCGGGCTGATCGCTACACTGCTGGCGGAGAGCGCCGGGCGGCCTATCGACGAGGTGGTCCAGGAGATCCGGGCCGCTGGCGTTCCGGAGGGCGTGGTGGCGCAGACCCTGGCGGCGGAGCCGGGCGGCCACGCACTGGAGATCACCCGCCGCTACCTCGACCCCGCCGGTGCCCCGCTGGCGGTGACGGTCAGCCTGCACCCGGCGGAACGCTTCTCCTACACCACCCGGCTCAGGCGCCTGCCGGCGGCGGAGCAGGCTGCTTCCCGGCCCCGATAGGACACGGTGCCTGCATCACCACGACGCGGGACATTGGCACCGCATGTAGGGCGGCCGAGGGGCGCTCCAGCGGATCGCCCGCCGCGGGGAGGGCGGCATTACCGCTCACGACGCCGGAGAAGCCAGGCTGCCCTGCCATTCATTGCCACCGTCTCTCCTCAGCGGGGCCCGGTGAATCGGTTCGGCGTCTCAACGGCGAGGTATTCTGAGAGATCCATTTGCCTTGCCGGCTATGCCCGCCCCGGATGGCCGGCAGCAGGCTGATGCCGGCGAAGGAACCGAAACACGGCGCCGCGTCGCAGTATGTACCGGCCATACGAATGCGTTGGCTCAAGCCGCCGTCAGCCTTGCTGACACCATCGGGCGCGCCGCGTGCAGATTCGTGAGGATCGCAGCGCAGCGGGCCCGCATCTCGTCCGTGGGCGGCAAGAGATCTGGCACCATCACCACCGTCATGCCGGCCGCGCAGGCGGCCCGGACGCCGTTATAGGAATCCTCGAATGCCAGGCAGCTCCCTGCCGGCACACCCAAAGCCTGGGCAGCCTTGAGAAACAGATCCGGATGGGGTTTGCCCCGCTCGACATCGTCGCGCGTGATGACAGCATCGAAGCGGCCGAGGATGCCCGTGCGCCGCAGGTGACGATCGGCCTTGGCACGGCTGGATGACGTGGCGACCGCCTTCCGGATACCGAGTGCCTCAAGGTCCGCGAGCAGCTCAAGAACACCGGGCTTCAGAGCCAGCGCCCCTGCCTCGATGAGAGCTTCCATATGGCGGCCGGCGGCGCCCAGGTAGTGGTCCGCAGGAAACCCGGACCCGAAGCGTTCCTGCACCAGCGTCCGGCAATGATCGGCGGGAACGCCAATCATCGTGTGGCAGAAGGCCTCTGGCGCGTCGATGTTCATCTCCGCCGCGACCTGCATCAAGCTCCGCATCGCGAGGCTTTCCGTATCCACGAGCAGCCCGTCCATGTCAAAGACCACGGCGCTGAAGGGCTGAAGCATGTCAGACATATGAAGTGCTTTCTCTTGATGCCTGGGTGGCGTCGCTCAGGCCGTGAGCCTCATGACGGCAGCGCGTGCTCCGCCCCGTTGCAAAGCCCTCACCGCCTGGGTCAGATCGGCCCGAAAGGCGGCACAATTCGGAAGTTCCGTCCCGAAAGCCTGCTCCACGCCCAGGGCGAGATCGGTCAGGCGCGCCGCGTCGTCCCCGGCCGCCTGGCCGATCGCCTTCAGGTGCTGATCCAGCGGGTCCTCCATCTGTACCGGTCCGGCCTGGCCAGTGCGGCCTGATGCGCAGCAGATCCATGCTGCCACCGCGAGTGTCGTGCAGGGTGCCGGACGGCCTGCGTGGCGATTCTCGCAGAGCGAGGCGAGAAGACGTGTCTGCAGCTTTTCCGATCCATTCCGGCCAACGCGGGTCAGCTGGTGGACGATGCCGGGGTTGCGCCAGCGCCGCAGCAACTGGTGCGCATAGGCCGTGATGTCATGGTCGCTTGGCGGCATGGTCGGCATCTGCTCCCTCAGCATGAAGCGCAGAGCGTAAGATCCGAAGGCCGGGTCGGCCACGAACTCCGCCACAGTCCGGAACCCTGATAAGGCACCCAGGTAAGCAATGGCCATGTGTGTCCCGTTCAGCAGGCGGAGCTTGGAGGCTTCCCATGGCGCCACGTCGGGCACGAATTCCGCGCCGGCCTCCTCCCAGCGGGGGCGCGGACCCTCGAAGGTCTCGATCACCCACTGGCGGAAGGGCTCGGCGGAAACCGGCGCCGCGTCCTGAAGGCCGAGCATCGCCGCGGCGTCGGCCTGGTCCACCTCCGTCGCCGCGGGGACGATCCGGTCGACCATGCTGCACGGGAATTGCACGGAGGTGCCGATCCATTCCGCCAGGCTGTCGTCCCGCAGCGCCGCGTAGTCCATTGCGGCCTGGCGCAGCACGCGGCCATTGCCTGCCAGATTGTCGCAGGACATCACCACCGGCGGGCGCAGGCCTGCCTGGCGAACCTGCGCCAGGCCCGCGACAAGGACCCCAATCGCGCTCTGCGGAGTGGCGCCGTGAAGGTCGCGTTGGATATCGGGATGCGCGGCGCAGAGGCGCCCCGTGGTCGCGTCGATGCAATAGGCGGCGGATGTCACCGTGAGGGTGACGATATGGATGTCCGGGTCGAGGAAGCGCGCCGCCATCGCCGCGTGCTCCTCCGGCGCGTAGAGAACCTCCCGTACCGTGCCGATCACCTCGGCCTGCACGCCTTCGGCACCGCGTTCCAGGACGGTGTAGAGGCCATGCTGGGGCCGCAAGGCGTCGCGCATGTCCGGCTTCCTCAGACTCGCCGCGATGATCCCCCATGGTTCGGGCTCGGCGGCATTGGAGGCCTGGAGCGCGCGCTGGGTGAACACCGCCTGATGCGCACGATGAAATGCGCCGCAGCCGAGATGCAGGATGCCGGGGCGCAGAGCCGCGACGTCGAAGCCTGGCCGAGCGACAGAGCGCGGGAGGAGGCCGAGCGTGCGGGGCGAGAGCCGGGGCGGAGCGGTGACATGCAGGCTGGAACTGCCAGGATATTCGAGCGATGCGGCGGAAAGCGGGGACAAGTTGGCCACAGCGAAGAGGCCTCCAGATTAGGGCCTGTTAGAGCTTGAGCCAGTCGGCGGCTGCTGCGAGGCAGAGGATGCCGATGAAGGATCGGGCGGTCTTCTCGTAGCGGGTGGCGACGGCACGCCATTCTTTGAGGCGGGCCCAAAGGTTC
>NZ_PDOA01000048.1 GCF_003116135.1 Teichococcus aestuarii
CGGTGTCCACCGCGATGTGGCGCTTGCGGCCCTTGAGGCGTTTGGCGGCATCATAGCCCCCACCGCCTGCCGCCTGAGGCGATTTCACGGTTTGGCTGTCCAGGACCCCGGCCGAAGGACTGGCCTCTAAGGTTCTGGTACTGAAGCCAGCTGCTACAAGCAGGCGAAGAGGATTAACGCTTCTAAAGCGGTCAACGAGTCGCCAGAGCCGCCCTGGCCAAGTACAGTCGGCAGCGGAACCATTCCGAAATTTCGAGTCGCGAAGCGTTCGAAGCAGCGGATCATTTTGAGCTTTTTCTCCGCCGTGCCGCCCGCCATTGACGATGAGAGAGAGCATGCACCATTGCTTCAACGCTGCACTTGCGGCAGCGCCTATACAAAAGCCGCTTTGGCTCGACCGCGCGGCGCTGCGTCGTCATCAGCAGCTGAACCGGCTGCAGTCGGTATTGCTGCTTGTCGGCCTTGGATTACTCGCAGCGATGACAGGAAGCCTCCTGGCTGGTCTTGACGGCATGCTGCTCGCGGCAGGTGCGTCGCTGCTGTTGCTCCTGTTAGAGCCAATCGCTGGCGACACGGCATTCCGCCACGTGTTCGGCGCCGTCCCGCTTCACCCAGCGCAGGCACCGGAACTTTATGCGCTGGCCCAGGAGGTGGCACGCCGCGCCGGCCTTCCGCGTGTGCCCATGCTTCACCTGATACCCTCCAGCCAAATTCAGGCCATGGCCGGCGGTGGGCGGAAGAGCCCGGTAATCGCCTTGACCATTGGCCTGCTCACCACCTTGCCACCCCGCGAAGTGGCAGGAGTGCTCGCGCATGAGATAGCTCATCTCCGGCATGGAGATCTTCGTGTTCTGCGGCTTGCCGCCGCTGCGGCGACGCTGACGCGTGGCATGGGTTTGATAGGCACCATGCTGCTGATGCTTTGGTTGCCGGCCCTGGTAGCTGCCGGTGCGGCGCCGTCACCGCTGGCCATCCTTCTGCTCGTTGCCGCACCGACGGTGGGCGACCTGCTCACGCTTTCCCTTTCGCGGAGGCGGGAGTTCCTTGCCGATGCCGGCGCTGTCGAGCTTACCGGCGATCCAGCCGGGCTGGCGGCAGCCCTGGTGCGGCTCGAGCGCCTTCAGGGCGATGACTGGGAACGGCTAGCAACACGCAGCGGCGCTTGGTGGCTGCGTTGGCTCCGAACCCATCCGACTGTCCGGGAGCGCGTCGCACGGCTCGCCTGCATCGTCACGACGGCACCGCCTGTGAAGTCCTCAGTGTTGGACGCTGTCATGCGCGATATGGTGATGCCGCGCGGCCATGCCGGTCAGCGCTTTGCGCGGCGCTGGATGCTCTAAGCAGCGCCAGGCCAAGCGAAGACGGATTCGCGAAGTTCCAGGCAGGTCCTACCTCGCCGGCTTACCCACAAGGCCAGATCGCTGCCTCAGGTGCCTGTCAGGCCCCCCAGCACAGCGCAGCAACAGGTTCTTCGAGGCACCCAGGTGTGCGGCGAACAAGCTTTCAGACGCTCAGCGATAATCCGACCAAGTTTCATCCTGCTCGTCCTCTTTGCTTGCTCTGCCAGTGGACTTTGTTGGCACAAAGCCAACTTGGTAGCCAAAAGGCTTGTCGATCTTTGCCAGCGTTTCTGCCGTCGGATTTGCTGTTCCTGCCTCCAGCTCAATGACCAACCGCCGCGTCAGCTTGAAGGCCTGCGCAAAGCGCGCCTTGGTCCTGCTCCCTGATCTGGCCCGGGCTCTATGCAACTCGTCGGGCTTGTTGACCGTAACCCCGGAACTGGTCCGCCCGCAGGGAGAGCTTTCCGGCTTCATCAGCAGCCCTTCCGGGTTGCTTTGGCAGCGAATTCCTGGGGCGTCAGGTGCCCCAGGGCACTGTGAGGACGGCACGCATTGTAGTCCCGTCTCCAGGCTTCGATCTTGCTCCTGGCATCCTCCAGCGACAAGAACCAATGCGTGTCCAGGCATTCGTCGCGCAGGCGGCCGTTGAAACTCTCCACTAACCCGTTGTCGGTTGGCTTGCCCGGTCGGGAGAAGTCCAGCGTCACGCCGCGCTCATAGGCTCAGCGGTCCAGCGCCTTCGACACGAACTCGGGACCGTTGTCGACCCTGATCCGTTCCGGCGCAACACGATGTGCCGCGATCCGCTCGACCGCCTGCACGACGTGCTCATCCCGGATGCCACCGTCCACGACGATCGCCAGCGCCTCCCGGGTATCGTTGTCCAGCAGCGTCAGGGCGCGGATCTGGCGCCCGTCGAACAAGGCATCGGAGACGAAGTCCATCGACCATTGCTGGTTCGGCCTGGTCGCGACCTCCCGCTCCAGGCGTCGTGCCGCGGTGACGTGCCGTCGTGGACGTTTGCGGCGCAGGCTCATACCTTCCAGACGGTACAGCCGATAGACGCGTTTCCTGTTCACGGCCCAGCCTTCGCGCCGGAGCAGGATATGGATGCGCGGGTAGCCGTAGCGGACACGCACCGCGGCAATCTCGCAAATCCGCAGTCTCAGGGGCGCTTGGTCGTCGCGACTGGAGCGATAACGCTGCGAAGAGCGGTGGAAGCGCAGCGCCGCACATCCCCGGCGTTCACTCACGCCGAACCTGTCCTGCACGTGCCGGACAAGGTCGCGCCGACGATCAGGCGTCAGGGCTTTTTTGCCAGCACGTCCTGCAGCATGGCCTTGTCCAGGCTGAGATCGGCCACCGGGCGTTTCAGCTTGGTATTCTCCTCCTGGAGCTGCCGCAGCTGCCGGAGCTCCGAAGGGCCCAGGCCACCGTACTTCTGCTTCCAGCGGAAGAACGTGGCCTCCGACACGCCCATCTTGCGGCACACCTCGGCCACCGCCGTGCCCAACTCCGCCTGCTTCAAGGCGAAGGCAATCTGCTCTTCCGTGTCGTGGCTCTTCCGCATCACCCAGCCTCCGTTCAGGTCAACAATCCTGCCGGAAAACTCTCAGAATGGCCGGGCCAGTTTACAGGTTTAAGGTCACTGAACCACGACCCGCGCGACAACCGTCTGCGCAACCTTCATGCCCTTTGCCAGCGCTGCCGCCTGCTGCACGACCGCACCTACCACCGCGCGCAGCCGTGGAAGACCATGCGTCGGCGCTGGGCCATGGGTGACCTCTTCCTTGGCCTCTACGCGTGACCGAACCCTGAGTTAGGTCGGCCTGTAGCCTCCCACCTTTTCCTCGGCAAGAATGGCACCATTGATATAGAAAACGACAATCCTCTGATTATCAGATGCGCATTCAAAACCAAGCAATTGATCTGAGCCTGATAACGCTACATGCCAGTTCCAGGCTTCTTTTCGTCCTTTGGCGGCCGGTACCCAGGGGCGATGATGCTCTGTGCGCCGCGTCAATGCGTTTGGGCTTTACATACAGGAGCATTTCTCATGGCCAACGTCCTCGCCGAGCAGCTCATCGAGCGCTTCTTCCGCTACCTCGCGATTGAGAGCCAGAGCGATGCGAAGGCCACTATCGTACCCAGCACCCCCGGACAGCGCCGGCTGGCGGAGCTGCTGAAGACCGAATTAGAGGCGCTCGGCCTGCCGGACATCCACCTCGACGCGCATGGCATCCTGACTGCCCGGCTGCCGGGAAACCGGGCGGGAGCGCCCTGCATCGGCTTCGTGGCGCATCTGGACACAGTGGATGTCGGCCTCTCCCCCGAGGTCAAGCCGCAGCGCATGATGTTCGAGGGCGGCGATCTGCCGCTGAACCGGGAGCAGGACATCTGGCTGCGTGTCGCCGAACACCCGGAGATCCTGGCCTATCGCGGGCAGGAGATCCTGCTCGGCGACGGCACCAGCGTCCTGGGCGCGGACAACAAGGCGGCCATCGCCGTGGTGATGACGCTGCTGGACCGGCTGAGGGAGAGCGATGCGCCGCGCGGCGACATCATCGTGGCCTTCGTGCCAGATGAGGAAATCGGCCTGCGCGGCGCCAAGCTGCTGGACCTCGCGCGCTTCCCCGCCGCTTTCGCCTACACCATCGACTGCTGCGAGCGGGGCGAGGTGGTCTATGAGACCTTCAATGCCGCCAGCGTCACTGTAGACATCACCGGCGTCACCGCCCATCCCATGGCGGCCAAGGGTGTCCTGGTGAACCCCATCCTCATTGCCACCGAGCTGGTGGGCATGTTCGACCCTCTGCAGACGCCCGAGCATACGGAAGGGCGCGAGGGCTACTGGTGGTGCAACGGCATCACCGGCAACCAGAGCACGGCGCAGCTGCAGATCTCGATCCGCGACCATGACGGCGAGCGCTTCGCCGCCCGCAAGCGCTTCGCCGCCGAGGCGGTGGAGGCGCTGCGGGCACGCCACCCCCGCGCCCGCATCGAATGCCGCATTGAGGACAGCTACAGCAACATCGATGCGGCTCTGGGCAACGACCGGCACTGTGTGGAGCTGATCTTCCGCGGGCTGCGGGAGATGGGCATCGCGCCCAAGGTGATCGCGATGCGCGGCGGCACGGATGGCTCCGCTTTGTCCGCCCGTGGCGTGCCAACGCCAAACTATTTCACGGGCGCGCACAATTTCCACTCGCGCTTCGAGTTCCTGCCCGTCGGCTCCTTTGTCGAGGCCTACCGCCTGACCGAGCGTCTTTGCGCCCTGGCGGCTGAGGAACGGCAAAGCGCGGCTTGAGCGTTGGATCGACGCCGCTGGTAGTGGAAAGCTTCGCTGCCTCTCTGCCAGAAGCAGCCATCCGTTTCGTTGCTCAGCGTCTTCGCTTGGCTCCTTTGCGAAGTGGCTTGATCACGCTCCTCGGGTCATCATTGAGCAGTTGCGGTGATTGACAGTTGGCGCACATTCCCGACCAAGGCTGGCCTGTTGAGCTTCTATGCGGCTGCCAAAGGCGCAGTCGCACTGGCCTTCGCGAGGGGGATCGAAATGTCACAGATCAGACCTGTTCTCTCCCAGTGCCATGCCAACGTCCCGCCGAGCTGGCTGCGAATTGTCGCCTCGATCACCCGTGAACCAAAGCCCCGTCGCGTCGGTTGCGCAACGGGCGGTCCGCCGCTTTCCGCCCATTGCAGACACAGCAATCCGGCGCAGGTATCCAGGCGCCAGGCAAGCTGGACCTTGCCGCCGGGCGCCGAGAGTGCTCCATGCTTGACCGCATTCGTTGCTAACTCGTGCAACACCATGGCCATGGGCTGCACCGCCGTGGACGAAAGCCGGCAGGGTGGACCGCTCAGGATGATAGCCTCCTCCTGCTCGTACTGCCGGGAATGGGCCGCCAGTTCCCGCTCCGCTACGGTGCGGAGGTCAGCCGCCAGCCAGCCTTCCTGTGCAAGCAAGGAGTGCGCCCGCGCAAGCGCCGCCACGCGCGCCTCAACAGCCGCGGCAAAGGATCTGGGGTCATTTGCCGGCGTCAGGCGCAGCATGGATTGAACAACGGCCAAGGCATTCTTGGCGCGGTGATCCACCTCACGGGCCAGTAGGTTCTGCTTTTCCTCCGCCGCGCGCCGCTCGGTGATGTCGCGCAGCACGCCGGTAAAGAACCGTGCGCCGGCCGCGTCCTGCCACTCTCCAATGGATGCTTCGAGGGGAATAAGGGAGCCATCCTGGCGCAGCCCCTCGAGCTTGGTGACGGCGCCCAGGACGCGCCGCTCACCCGTGCGCAGGTAGTGCGCGAGGTAGCTGTCATGCCGCTCCGCATCGGGTGCGGGCATCAGCATGGAGATGTTCTGCCCAACCACCTCCACCGCCGCATGACCGAAGATGTGCTCAGCTCCCTGGTTGAAGGACTGGACGATGCCTTGCACGTCCATCACCACAATGGCGTCGGGTGCCGTGTCAACCAAAGCGCGCATCCGTGCCTCGCTTGCGGCGAGCGCCGCCTCGACCCCTTTGCGGTCATGGATGTTGGCGAGGACGCCGAACCATTCCGCGATCCGGCCCCCGTCATCGAGGATCGGCACACCCCGCGCCTGGTGCCAAAGCCACTGCCCATCCCGTGCCCGAACGCGGTACTCGACGCTCACGGGCCTTCTCTCGGCCATTGCCTGCCGCCACTCCGCTACCGTCGGCTCGACGTCGTCGGGGTGCAGTGCTCGCAGCCAGCCTCTCCCGCGCAACTCCTCCCCGCCTTGC
Source organism: Teichococcus aestuarii (assembly GCF_003116135.1). GTDB lineage: Bacteria > Pseudomonadota > Alphaproteobacteria > Acetobacterales > Acetobacteraceae > Pseudoroseomonas > Pseudoroseomonas aestuarii. Next base: position 6,100 of record NZ_PDOA01000048.1, read on the forward strand.
CCGGTCAGAAGTTCCCATCCCCGGCTTTCGAGAATGTAGCCATCCGGCTCTGCACGCCAGAGTGCTGCGGCGCCAGCTTCGACCAACGCCCGATGACGCCGTTCGCTGGCTGCCATGGTCGCACCTGCGGAACTGATCGCCGCGCGCAGGGATTCGAACTCGGTGACACCCAGGCGATGCGAGGCAGGCGAGAAGGACACGAGGGTATTTCCCCCGCCTCCTGCGGCCACGGTCTCAGCCTGCTTCTGCAAAGTAGCAATGGGATTGAGAACGCGACCACCCAGCCACAGGGCAAAAGCCAACGCAAGCACCAGCGCGGCTGCCCCGCCTAGCACCAAGGTCATGATGGGTGGGCGCCAACTCGCGTGGTAGGCAGCAATGGGTTCAAGCACCATCAAGGTCCATCCGGGGGTGCCTGAGATGCGCTGAAAGGCGAGCTTGACCTCCTCTCCAGCCAAAGTCCTGCCGGAGGCTAGGCCGTCCGTCTGCCCGTTGGTGGCCTCCGCGTACCAGTTCGGAACCTGCCGGCCAATGAAATTCCCGGCCTCCCGCGAGCGCGCGATGATGATGTTCTGGCCGTCGGCAATGGTCGCGACGGCGCCACCTGAAAGATTCGGTGCGGCGAGGAGGCCGGAGAGCCGTTCCGGATCGATGCGCGTGCCGATCACCGCAACGCCGCGGCCCTCCCGCAGCACGGGAACGTTGACGATAATGACTGGCCGTTGGGAGATGGCACCGGTCAGGAGGTTGCTGACACTCGGCCTCGCCCTCTCCAACGCTGTTCGCGTTATCGCAGAGGCGGCAGTCGTCGGAAGCCTCGCGCCGAACGCACGGTCAGTGTCGATCCGGATGCGAAGATCGGGCCCGACCAGCCCGACGGAGGAGCCCACGGCCTCTGCGGCGCGGCGCGCATGCGTGTAGAAGGCCTTCAGATCCCCATCGGCTCCCCCATCGAGCGAGGGGGACGTGGCAAGGGCGGACAGCGTGGAAACATGATTGGCAATCTCGCGGCTAATGACGAGGGCTACACCGCGGGCGGTGTCACGTAGCCGGTCCTCGAAGGCGCGCTGGAAGCTGCCCATGGCCAGCCATGCACCAACCGCGCCGACACTCAGTGCTGGCAGGAGAGCAACAAAGACAATGGCTGCAAGGTGGATCCGTAGGGGACGTGGACCGAACAGAAATCTTGAGGCCTTTTGTCTTTCTCGAGAGGTTGCCAAGAGGGTGATCCCGTTAAGATCCACAGTGCACGTTATGAGAGTGTCTTATGGATTTCTACACAACCAGGGACTTTTTTGGGTTGCCGGACCTGTGATGAGCGCTGCGGTGGGATCGTCTCCCATTGAGGATGGAACATGGCCTTGCAGGGCCACGGTATGGCGGGCGACATGGAAATCGAAGCTCATCCCCTTATCGAGCGTGTCGAGGGCCGCCTGGAGCGCCTTGGCCTTAATGCCGAGGAGGCTCTGCGTGCCGCGGGCCTGCCCCCGGACCTGTTGGAGAACATCCGCCAGGGCAAGGCCCGCGTGCCCCGCGGCCAATCGCTGGTCCGCCTGTCAGAGGCGCTGTCCACCTCCGTGGCCTACCTCGTCGGCCTCGACCCGGACGCGCAGCCACCCCAGGAACTTCTTGAAGAGGACCAGGCTAATCTGGGCCTGCTTGCCGCCGACGAGGACGCGCTGCTCCGGGCGTACAGGCGCCTGGACATCCCGGCTCGCGCAGCTGCGCTGCACGTCATGCTGACCATGGCAGGCCCCGAGCCTCAGCCAACAGGTAGGCATGGGAAACGTGCCAAGTTGGCCTGAACAGTGACAACTGCTGCTCGACCTTCAAAGCTCCGGCATGCTGCGCAAGTTGGCGCCGCAAGGCTTATAGAGTTGCATGACGACCCTAGACCAGCCTGATAACCTTTGATTATCGTGCTCGTCGTAAATCAGATGGCTTTTAGCCAAAGTTATGTCTGATAATCCATATTTGTGGGAGGCTGGCTGGAAACTCATGCGGAACGACCGAGGCGCCTGACGAGGAGCATGACGGAAGCGGCGTGGAGGAAGGCCCCGGCGGGGGCGATGGTTCGTTCGAAGTCCTTGGCCAACCTGCGGTTACGGTTCAGCCAGGCGAAGGTTCTCTCCACCACCCAACGTCTCGGCTGCACGGCGAAGCCGATCTGGCCCTTGGGTTTGCGGATGATCTCGGGCGTGATGCAAGTCGCCTTGGCGACGCGCTCTCCCACGTAAGCGCTGTCGGCGAAGACCTTCTTGATAAAGGGGAAGCGTTTGCGCGAAGCCTTCAAGCTCGGCACCGCCTCATCCCTGTCCTGGATGCCAGCGGAATGGCTGCGCAGCACCAGAGGCCGCCCTGCGGTATCGACCATGATGTGCCGCTTGCGACCTTTGATCTTCCTGCCCGCGTCATAGCCATGCGGACCTCCGGCCTCGGTGGTTCTGACGCTCTGGCTGTCGATCACCGCGGCACTGGGGCTGGCGTCTCGGCCCAACCTTTCCCGCTCCAGCAGGACCAGGCGATGAGCCAGCGCTTCAAACAGGAACCAGCCGTAGACGGTTTGCTTGGGCGGGAACCGCTCCGGCAGCATGCGCCAGGGGCAACCGCTGCGCAGGACAAAGAAGATCGCCTCCAACACCAGCCGAGGGGGCCAGGTCCGGTGCCGCCCCGTCCGCCGGGCCTGCGGCATCATCGGCTCCAGCACTGCCCATTCCGTCTCCGTCAGGTCGCTGGCGATACGCAGCCCTGCTCGGCTATGCTGCTTCCGGCTGGTCAGGGCCCACATCAGGCGCTCCAACTTGGTCTCGGCAACCCGCTGAAATCATCCCCGCCCCGGCCAGCCAACCCTCATTCCGTTCCCGTTTCCAGCCAGCCTCTTAGTGCCCGTTTGAGAATGGTCATGGGTGGGCGATGCGCCTGATGAGGAGCGCGCCCATGCCGACGTGGATCATGGCTTCGGAGACGTCGCAGCGGCGCTCGTAGTCGCGAACCAGGCGGCGCCAACG
>NZ_PDOA01000049.1 GCF_003116135.1 Teichococcus aestuarii
ACCGTGAGGCCTGGCCGCCTCGATCAGCGGCTCCCACACCGCCCAGGTCGCATCCGTGAGAAGCTGCTCGTCCTTGCCCTTCGCCATACCCAAAACATGGGAGTAGCATTCAAGCTCTAACAGGCCTTAGACCAGATCGATGCCGTCTTCCCAGAGGCCAAGAACTGCCGCCATTGCAGTGGCTGCGACCGGGCCTGCCCCAAGGGCATCGAGGTGCAGCGCATGGTGAACCTCTCCGCGGCAGGCGAGGCCTTCACCGCGGCGGCACTCTTCGATCAATGCGTGATGTGCAACCTCTGTGTCGCCGCCTGCCCCGAGCATATCGACCCGGCGCATCTGGGCCAGTTCGTGCGGCGCATGGCTGCCTCGCTCACGCTGCGTCCCGCCGACCTGATCCGCCGGTTGCGCGAGATCGAGCAGGGGCGGCAGCCCATCGACCCGGATGCGCCCGGCGCCAATCCGCCGGTGCAGTCATGAGCGGCGGCATCCCCCATGCCGAGGCCCTGGCTGCCTGGCGCGCCAGGATGCCAGCCCCGGCGCGGGCCCTGGCCTTGCCGGTACCCGAGCTGCTGGACTGCTTTCATCCCGACCACCGACCCGGCGCCATTGTGCCGCTCCGTGTCGGTGCCAGCGCCGGCTTGCCCTGCCGGGTGGAACTGGCCGCGCTGCTGCAATCCGACTCGCTGGTCGAGGATGTGGACATCGCCGGAGCACCCTTGCTGGACGCGGATGTGCTGGTGATCGGCGGCGGCGGCGCGGGCTGTGTCGCCGCGCTCACCGCGGCACGGGCCGGGGCCCGGGTGATCCTGGCCACCAAGCTGCGCCTTGGCGACAGCAACACGGTGATGGCCGAGGGCGGAATCCAGGCCGCCATCGGGGATGAGGACAGTCTGCAGCGCCACTTCGAGGACACGCTGCGCGCCGGTCATTTCATGGCCGACAAGGCGTTGGTGGCGGCGCTGGCTTCCGACGGCCCGGGCGTGATCCGCTGGCTGATCCAGGAGGGCATGAGCTTCGACCTCGCCGAGGGCAGCGAGCGCATGGGCGGCAGCCTGCTGCGCAGGAAGCCGGGCGGCGCCACGGCCGCGCGGCTGCTCTCCTACCGCGACTTCACCGGCCTCGAGATGATGCGGGCGCTGCGCGAGGCCGTACTGCTGCAACCCGGCATCACCCTGCTGGACCGCCACCCAGCGCTGGAACTGCTGACCGACGACCGCGGACGCTGCGCCGGCGCCGCGTTGCACGACCTCGCCCAGGGCCGCACAGTGCTGGCCCGGGCCGGCGCCACGGTGCTGGCCACGGGTGGCGCCGGGCGGCTGCATATCGCCGGTTTTCCTACCTCCAACCACTATGGCGCCACGGCGGATGGGGTGGTGCTGGCCTATCGCCTCGGTGCCGCGCTGCGTGAGGTGGACAGCTTCCAGTATCATCCCACTGGCATTGCCTGGCCGCCGCATATGGAGGGGCAGCTGGTCAGCGAATCCGCCCGCGCCTCCGGCGCCGCCCTGGTCAACGGGCTGGCCGAGCGCTTCGTCGATGAGCTGAGCACGCGCGACGTGGTGGCCGCCGCCATCCTGCGGGAGATCGCCGAGGGGCGTGGCATTCTCCGCGGCGACCGTGCCGGCGTCTTCCTCGACACGCCGGGCCTGGAGCGGGAGAAGCCCGGCATTCTCGGCAGGAGCCTGACGACGCTCGCCCACCTGGCGCAGCGCGCCGGCTTCGACGCGGCGGCTGAACCCTTCCTGATCCACCCGACGCTGCATTACCAGAATGGTGGCGTCGCCATCGACCCGGATGGCTGGAGCGGCGTGCCCGGCCTGCTCTGCGCCGGCGAGGTGACAGGCGGGCTGCATGGCCGTAACCGCATGATGGGCAATGCCCTGCTGGAACTGGTGGCCTTCGGCCGCCGAGCCGGGCACGCCGCTGCCACCGATGCGCGGGTAGAGCGCCCGCGCAACATTGGGCTGAACCATCTGGCGGACTGGCGCCGCGCCCTGATCGCCCAGGACCTGCCGTTAACCCTCAAGGCACCGATGATCTTTCCACCTTATGGAAATTTCAACATGGCCACCGAGCGGGGGAAGGCGGCATGAAGGTCCTGACCGACGAGCGCATCTGCGTCGGCGCCGATCTCGCCGCCTGGATGGCGGCGGGCGCCGCCGCCGGGCTGGAGAACGCCCTGGCCGATCCTGCCGGCATCATCCCGACCATCGAGGCCGCCGGCCTGCGTGGCCTGGGCGGTGCGGGCTTTCCCACCCACCGCAAATGGTCCGCCGTGGCGGCACAGCCCGGCCCTGGCAAATGGGTGGTCTGCAACGGCAACGAGGACGAGCCGGGCACCTTCAAGGACCGCTTCCTGCTTTCCCGCACGCCGCATCAGGTGATCGAGGGAGCGCTGGTCGCGGCGCTGGCGGTGAAGGCCGCCAATGTCGTCCTCTACGTCAACCCGCGCGAGGCGGCCGCGGTACGGGTGCTGCGGGAGGCGGTGACGCAATGGGAGGCACATCCGCTCTTCGCACGGCTCTCCGAGGCGATCGGGGAGGAGCTGCATCTCCTCGTCATCACTGGCTCCGGCCTCTATGTCGGGGGCGAGGAGACGGCGGCGGTGGCCAGCGTCATGGGCGGCTTTCCCTTCCCTACGCTGAAGCCACCCTATCCGGCGGAAAAGGGCGTGAACAGCGCGCCGACGCTGGTGAACAATGTCGAAACCCTGGCCCATGCCGGGCAGATCCTGCGTCATGGGCCGGAATGGTATCGTGGCCTCGGCCTTGGCGGTGCACCCGGCACCAAGCTCTTCTCGCTCTCCGGCGACGTGCTGCGCCCAGGGCTGCACGAACTGCCTATGGGCACCTCGCTCCACAGCCTTGTTTTCGAGCAGGGCGGCGGCATGCTGGGCGGCAAGTCCTTCAAGGCGGTCTTCACCGGCGGCCCCTCCAACACCCTGCTGACGGCGGACGATCTCGATGTGCCGCTGGATTTCGACAACCTGCGAAAGCGTGGCTCCCGCCTCGGCACAGGGGCGATGATCGTGGTGGGGGAAGGCACCAGCATCCTGCGCAAGACGGCGGAATACGTCGCCTTCTTCGCGGCCAATTCCTGCGGCCAGTGCCCGCCCTGCAAGATCGGCACGCACCAGGTATCGCGCATCCTGGAGCGGGTCGAGGCAGGGGCAGGGCGGCCCGGTGACCTGCAGGCGCTGGAGAACCTGGCAGAGCTTCTCCCAGGGAGTGGCCGCTGCGGGCTGGTGGATGGAGCGGCGACGGTACTGGCTTCATCCCTTAAGGCTTTCCGGGGAGAGTACGAGCGGGCGCTGAGGCGTGGCTGAGCGTTGCAACCCGAAATTGATCTCAGCCGATCCGGGAGGTGCCTGATCGCGGGACATCATCGGGAGCCGATGAGGCTGGCGATCATGAGTTGCGGCGCCGATCAAGTGCCTACAGCAGCGATTCCGACGATGCTCCGCAACCAGACAGCCAGAACACAGTAAAGCGACTTGCTGTTGTTGACCCACAGGCGGCAACATCAGCACAGAATTGGAGGCCTGGTTCACAGGCTTCAGGATTCTATTCGGTTTAGAAAGCTGTTCGAACCCCCGCAAAAAGGGTCGCGATGAGCATTCCATTGCCTGACCGACTGGACGACGGACCCAAGTTCAGATGGCGATGAGAGCGCGTCGCAAACGACTGCTTCTCATAGCTCTTGCCCTGCTCATCGCTGTTGCAGGCTCTTATGCCTGGAAGCAGCTCAGCGGCAGCGGCCTTCCGGAGGGATTCGCCAGCGGAAACGGGCGTATCGAGGCAACCGAGATTGATATCTCGACCAAGGCAGCGGGGCGGGTTCGGGACATCCTGGTCCGGGAAGGCGACTTCGTCGAGGTAGGCCAGGTACTTGCCCACATGGACACCGCGCAGCTCGAAGCCCGGAAACGGGAAGCCGAGGCTCAGCTTCGGCGCGCGAATATCGCCATTGGAACGGCGCAGAGCCTTGTGGCGCAGCGCGAGGCGGAGAAGATGGCAGCTGTTGCCGTTGTTGCACAGCGGCAGGCGGAGCTCGATGCTGCGGCCAAGCGGCTGGCGCGGTCCGAGCGACTGGCGACAAGCAGTACCGTCTCGATCCAAACGCTGGATGACAACCGCGCAGCCCACGAGGGAGCCCGGGCTGCGGTCGGCGCCGCTCGGGCGCAGCTGGCTGCCTCGGATGCGGCCATCAGCGCTGCCAGGGCACAGGTGGTCGATGCAGAGTCATCTGTCGATGCTGCGAAAGCAAGCATCGAGAGCATCGTGGCGGATATCAATGACAGCACCCTGATCGCGCCGCGGGCTGGACGTGTTCAGTATCGCATCGCCGAGCCTGGGGAGGTGCGCGCGGCCGGTGGCCGGGTGCTCAATCTCGTCGATCTGGGCGATGTCTACATGACCTTCTTCTTGCCAACCGGTGAGGCGGGGCGCGTTGAGATCGGGACGGAGGTTCGCCTTGTGCTGGATGCGGCGCCCCGGTACGTCATTCCCGCCAAGGCAAGCTTCGTGGCTGATGTCGCCCAGTTCACTCCAAAGACGGTGGAAACGGCTGAAGAGCGGCAGAAGCTGATGTTCCGCATCCGGGCGCAGATCGCGCCCGAACTGCTTGAACAGCATATTCGCCAGGTAAAGACCGGGCTGCCCGGCATGGCTTATGTCCGGCTCAACCCAGAGGTCGAATGGCCGGCAAGCCTGAGCGGCCCGTTGGTGCAATGACTGGCCCAGGATTTTTCGGCGAGGAACCTGATGGCCGCCCAGCCGTGGCGCGGATCAAGGCTGTCTCCCTGCGCTACGGCAAGACACCGGCCCTGGAAGGGATCAACCTGGACCTTCCAGCGGGCATCATGGTCGGGTTGATCGGGCCCGATGGCGTCGGCAAATCGAGTCTGCTGTCCCTGATCTCAGGCGCCCGCGCCGTTCAGCAGGGCAGGGTCGAAGTTCTGGGGGGCAACATCGCTGACAGGGCGCACCGGGAAAGCATCTATGCCCGGATCGCCTATATGCCGCAGGGTCTGGGCAGGAATCTCTACCCCACCCTGTCCGTCTTTGAGAATGTCGACTTTTTCGGCCGGCTGTTCGGTCATGACAGGCAGGAACGTGCAAGGCGGATTGCTGATCTGCTGCGCAGCACTGGCCTGTCTCCCTTTGCAAACCGGCCAGCTGGCAAGCTCTCCGGAGGCATGAAGCAGAAGCTTGGCCTCTGCTGCGCGCTCATTCATGACCCCGACCTGCTGATCCTGGACGAACCGACGACCGGCGTGGATCCTCTGTCGCGCCGGCAGTTCTGGGAACTGATCGACGATATCCGCCAGGACCGGCCTGGCATGAGCGTCATCGTCGCGACCGCCTATATGGAGGAGGCAGAGCGCTTCGACTGGCTGGTGGCAATGGATGCGGGCCAGGTGCTCGCGACCGGAACGCCCGAGGAGCTGCGCCGCCAGACCGGGGCGACAACTCTGGACGCGGCATTCATTGCGCTGCTGCCGGAAGAAGGGCGACGGGGGCACAAGGACGTTGTCATCCCGCCAAGGCGTGATACGGAAGGCGAGGCCGCTATCGAGGCCGAGCATCTGACGATGCGGTTCGGCGATTTCACCGCGGTCGATGACGTAGTCTTCCGCATCGGCAAGGGAGAGATCTTCGGCTTCCTCGGTTCCAATGGCTGCGGCAAAACCACCACCATGAAGATGCTCACCGGCCTTCTGGTCCCCAGTGAAGGCCGAGCACGCCTCTTTGGTAAGGAGGTCGATCCCGGCGACATGGCGGTTCGCCGCCGCGTGGGCTATATGTCGCAAGCCTTCTCGCTCTACACCGAACTGACGGTGCGGCAGAATCTCGAGCTGCACGCGCGGCTCTTCAGCATGGAGCCAGCATCGATTCCTGCCCGGATCGAGGAGATGGTTTCCCGCTTCGGCCTTGGCGAGGTGCTGGACGCCTGGCCGGAATCCTTGCCCCTCGGTATACGTCAACGGCTTTCGCTCGCCGTGGCGATGGTCCATTCGCCGGAAATCCTGATCCTTGACGAGCCGACATCCGGCGTGGATCCGATCGCGCGCGACAGCTTCTGGCGCATCCTTTCCGATCTGTCCCGCCAGGATCATGTCACGATCTTTGTCTCCACCCATTTCATGAACGAGGCGCAGCTCTGCGACCGCATCTCGCTCATGCACGCGGGAAAGGTGCTGATCAGCGAGAAGCCCGGCGTGATTATGGAGGCGCGCGGCGCGGCGACGCTGGAAGAAGCCTTCATCGGCTATCTGGAGGATGCAATTCGGGATTTCGCAGGCGGTGAAGCCGTGGAGCCGGAAGCCATACCCGTCCAGGCCATTTCCCCAAGGCCGGCTCAGTCTGCCCCGGTTGCCAGGTGGAACCGCTTTTTCGATCTGCGCCGGGTCTTCGCCTTTACGCAACGGGAATCCCTGGAGCTGCGGCGTGATCCCATCCGGGCGACCTTGGCACTTCTCGGCAGCGTGATTCTGATGTTCGTGATCGGCTATGGCATTAATATGGACGTCGGCAACCTGTCCTTTGCCGTGCTTGATCGTGACGATACGACAGTGAGCCGCGACTATACGCTGCAAATCGCCGGCTCTCGCTACTTCACCGAAAAACCGCCCATCGCCGATTACGCCGATCTTGACCGGCAGATGCGCAATGGCGAACTGAACCTGGCGATCGAGATTCCCCCGGGATTCGCTCGCGATGTATCCCGCGGCAGGGCCATCGAGATCGGGGCCTGGATCGACGGCGCGATGCCGGCTAGGGCGGAAACGGTGCGCGGCTATGTCCAGGGCATGCATCAGGACTGGCTGACCCAGAAGGCCCGGCAGAACTACGGTGATGCAGCCATCGCGGGCAGCTTCCAGCTGGCCGTCCGCTACCGCTACAATCCCGATATCCAGAGCATCGTGGCCATGGTGCCGGCTGTCATTCCGCTGCTTCTTATGATGATTCCTGCCATGCTGGCTGTTCTCAGCGTCGTTCGGGAGAAGGAGCTGGGCTCGATCATCAATTTCTACGTGACGCCCGTCACGCGGCTGGAATTCTTGCTGGGTAAGCAGATCCCCTACATTGCCCTGGCGATGTTCAATTTTGTCATGCTGACCGCCTTCGCTATCTTTGTCTTCCGTGTTCCTTTCACCGGCAGCCTGCTCACCTTCACGGCCGCGGCCTTCCTCTACGTGACCGCTACGACCGGGATAGGGTTGGTGATCTCGGCCTTCATGAACAGCCAGATCGCGGCCATTTTCGGGACCGCCCTGCTAACCCTGATTCCCGCCGTGCAGTATTCAGGCATCATCGATCCCGTCTCATCCCTGCAGGGCGCTGGAGCGCTGATCGGCCGGATCTATCCCACGACCTATTTCGTGACAATATCGCGGGGGACCTTCTCCAAGGCACTGGATTTCGGAGATCTCTGGGCCAACTTCGTGCCGCTGCTGATCGCTATTCCTGTTCTGCTTCTGCTGGGTACCCTGCTTCTCAAGAAGCAGGCGGACTGACAGTGCGGGGCAGGAACATCCTCCAGCTGGGCACCAAGGAACTGCGGGGCCTCGCCCGGGACCCGATGCTGCTGGTGCTGATCGTCTATGCCTTCACGCTCTCGATCTACACCGCTTCGAAGGCGATGCCGGAGACGTTGAATCAGGCGGCTATCGCTGTTGTGGACGAAGACCAGTCGCCGGTGTCCTCGCGGATCATCACCGCTTTCAATCCACCGTACTTCGCCGTGCCTCGCATCATCTCGCAGCCGGAGATGGATCGCCGCATGGATGCAGGTCTCGACACCTTCGCCTTGGACATTCCGCCCAACTTCCAGCGTGATCTCCTGGCTGGACACTCACCCACCATCCTGCTCAATATCGATGCCACGCGGATGACGCAGGCGTTTTCGGGCGGCGGCTACGTCCAGTCCATTACCACGAGCGAAGTTGCGGAGTTCCTGGCTGGCTATCGTGGCGGCGCCACAGTTCCGGTGGAGCTCGTTCTACGGTCACGGTTCAACCAGGAACTTAACAAAGGCTGGTTCGGCGCCATCACCAATGTCATCTCCTCTGTCACGATGCTGTCGATCATCCTGACCGGCGCGGCACTGATCCGGGAGCGGGAACATGGCACGATCGAGCATCTGCTGGTCATGCCCGTGACAGCCACCGAGATCATGCTCAGCAAGATCTGGTCCATGGGTCTTGTGGTGCTCATCGCCACAGCCTTTTCCATGGTCTTTGTCGTGCAAGGGCTTCTTGCGGTTCCTATCCACGGCTCCGTCGCACTATTCCTGGCGGGAGGAGCTCTGCAGCTCTTTGCAACGACGTCACTTGGAATCTTCCTTGCCACGGTGGCCGGATCGATGCCGCAGTTCGGCCTGCTGTTGATGCTGGTCTTGCTGCCGATGCAAGTACTGTCCGGCGGCACCTCGCCACGGGAGAGCATGCCGGAGATCATCCAGACGATCATGCTGGCTGCCCCAAACACACATTTTGTCATGTTGGCGCAGGCTGTTCTGTTCCGAGGGGCGGGCCTGGATGTCGTATGGCCGCAGTTCCTTGCTATGTTGGCCATCGGCGCGACGCTCTTCGCCCTGTCCTTGAGGCGCTTTCGACAGTTTCTGCGCTGACAGCAGGCTCCCGACCGCATCTGACTGCCTGTTTGAGAATGCTGGTGGTGAGGTGTTTGGGCGTCCCTGCGTGGCCAGATGGGCTGGATGTGGACCAAGGAACACCGTGCCCGGCAGGCAGCGTTTGAGCGGCGGCGCTACCCGACAGAT
>NZ_PDOA01000004.1 GCF_003116135.1 Teichococcus aestuarii
CTTCCGCCGCCTGGTGAAGGACTACGAGCGCTACGCCAGCACCCTTGCCAATCTCCACCTCGTCGCCTTCACCTGCATCATGCTCAAGCAGGCGGCTCAACTGGCCGCAGGTCCATAACAACCTCTAGGGAGAAAAGGCAGCGGAAAAACAGCGATATTCAGGATTTTCCAAGAAAATAAGGACGATAACTATCATTGTAAGGGCCTTATATTCTCCGAATATCCTTGGCATTATCATGTCAAGCAAAAACAGACCGGGGTTCCCGAAGAAAACTGTTATATAAATAGCTGGGAGTATCTAATACATATAACTATGGCAAAAATTCTAATAAACGAAGACATAACTCAGCCTCATGACGAAATATCAATGGAGAAAATAATTAATATTAGTGATTTTATAAGAGATACATATGGATCTACTGACCCAGATTTGAGCCAAATATTTTCGCCGCTTAAAACAATAAAATTAAAAGGGGAGTTGGCGCTAAAGTGGAAAATCATAGAAGGTAAAATTTCTGCAGAAAGTATCCCTATGGAATATCTCCCAACAATTGTTTCAGAGGTAAATAAAAACCTTTTAGAAAGCGTGCTAAGCTGTGCTAATCCGGAAGTGGATTATTTTATTTGTTTCGACGAACTAGATTTGGGAATGAGCTTAGAAAAAAATGAATATAAACAACAGATTATAGGGCTTCTTCTGGCCGCAAGAAAAATAAATAATGCCGCGAAAAAAATAACAAAAGATTATCAGTAATAATATTTCTGAGAGACGATATATATGATAATATAGGATTTGAAGACAAAAACAAAATTACTGAAGCATCTGTGTCTTATATTGGTTGGGGTCTTGCATCTGGTGGCCCTACACTAAAAAATCTAATGGAAAAAAGATTTCATATAACTCTTGGTTTTCAAGAACATGGCTCATGGGAAAAAGTATTTGATGAAGAAAAGGAGATGACAGGGCATCAAAAAAAGTACTCCCACATATTAGACAGAACTTTTTTGCGACCGCGGGATATAATAAAATTTACTAATGAAATATTAAATGCTTACAAAAATTCTCCCGAGCAAAACGGGAAATTCTCAAATGCTAATGTTATTGAAGCTAGGACTAATTATTCAGAATATTTGCTCAGCGAGCTTGATGATGAAATCAGAAAACATTATCCAGACTACGAAAAATACTTAGAAATACTTAAAAGTTTAGGCAGTCTACAATTTACCTCAAAAGATTTTGAAAATGCAGCTTCACAAAGAAAATACATATTTAATGAAATGGTACCGCACATTGAAATAATGTCTAGATTGTTTCATTTTTCTGTTATTGGTTACTCAAGTCCAGGTGGAATAACCGGTGGTGCCGGCTATGTCTGGAAACATAAAGACCGAAGAGCAAAATTTAATGAAAACGCTACTAATTATCGAATCCATTCTGGATTTATGGAGGTGCTCGGGCTGAAAAAATTTACTAAATCTCGCGGAGGTCGATAATAAGTGCCCGTTTGACAATGCGCCCAGACCGTAAAGGATAGTGGCGTTATCACGCCGGTAGGCGCCGCATTTTGTGGCGCGATACCATTCTCAAACGGGCTTTAAACAACGTTGAAGGCCAGAGATTCGTTTCCTGGCCTTCATTGTCAGATGGCCTTATCCCGCCTTCCTCACATTCATCGCCACCGTGTATTCATCCGCCCGCGCCTCGTAGCTCAGCCCGCCGCGCATGGCCCAGATGTTCTTCTGCATGTGCAGCGTGATCAGCCCCACATCCTCCATGGCCACGCGCATCGCCTGCTTGAAGATCTCCTCGCGCTTCTCGTCATCCGCCGTGCGCAGGCCCTCCTCCACCAGCCGGTCCACTTCCTTGTTGGAGTAGCCGCTGAAGTTGACGGTGCCGAACCCCTTCTCGGGGATGCGCGTCGTCAGGTTGCCGCGCAGCGCCGAGGAAGGCTCGCCCGAGGTCGCCCAGCCGATCAGCATGGCCGACATGTCGTTCTTCGCCTGGCGCTGCGCCAGCACGGAGAAGGGCATGGCGTCCACCGTGGTCTTCACCCCGATGCGCTGCCACATCTGGCCGATCGCCTGGATGATCTGCGCGTCGTTCACGTAGCGGTTGTTCGGCCCGATCAGCGTGATGCTGAAGCCGTTGGGGAAGCCCGCCTCGGCCAGCAGCGCCTTGGCGCGGTTGGGGTCGTAGGGCGGCGCCTTGATGTCCTCGGCCCAGCCATTGGCGCCGGGCGGCATCATCTGGCCGGTGGGCGTGCCGGCCCCCTGCATGATGCGGTCCACGATGGCCTGGCGGTTGATGCCGAGCGAGAGCGCCTGCCGCACCCGCAGGTCGCGCAGCGGGTTGCGGTCCAGCTTCTCGCCATTCGGCCCGGTCAGGTAGGGGGAGACGTCGTGCGCCGTGTCGATCTTGAGGTAGATGGCGCGCAGGCTCGGGATCTCGGCGAAGGCGATGCCCTGGGTGCCGCGCAGGCGCGGCGTGTCGGCCGGCGGCACCACGTCGATCAGCTGCACGTCGCCCGAGAGCAGCGCCGCCACCCGCACCCCGTCATTGCTGATGAAGCGGTAGGTCACCTGGCGCCAGTCCGGCTTCTCGCCCCAGTACTCCTCGTTGCGGGTCATCACCACGCGGTCGTCGGGGGTGAAGCTCTGCAGCCGGAACGGGCCGGTGCCGACGATCGCGCGGCCGTTGTTGAAGTCGCCCGTGCCGGCGGTCTCCATCGTCTTGGAGATGATGAAGACGTTGTTCAGATCCTGCGGCAGCAGCGGATAGACCGAGGCGGTCTTGAAGCGGATGGTGTGCGGGTCCACCACCTCATGCCCGATGATGGCGCGGGTGTAGATGGAGAAGGAGCCCGGGCTGTTCACCACGGCGGGGATGCGCTTGAGGGTGGCCACCACGTCGTCGGCGGTGAATTCGTGCCCGTCGCTGAACTTCACGCCCTTGCGCAGCTTGAACTCCCAGGTCGTGTCGTCGAGCATCGACCAGGATTCGGCGAGGCCGGGCTCGAGCTGCGCCTTGGCGTTGCGGGAGACGAGCTTATCGAAGAAGTGCTCGGCCACCATGTTGTTGGGGGAGAGCGTGTGATAGTGCGGGTCCAGCGAGCTGGGCGGGGCGGCGACGGCCAGGCTCAGCGTATCCGCCCCCTGGGCGGTGGCGGGGGTGGCGCCGGCCAGCGGCCCGAGGGCCATGGCCAGGGCCGAGCCCGCCAGCAGGGTGCGGCGGCGCAGCAAGGCGCGGTTGGCGGTGCTCTGCATCGGAAAACTCTCTCCAGACGAAACGTTGGCGTGGCAGCGTGTGGTCCCTGGGTGTCGCCGTGTGCCCGGCGATCGGGCGGGATTGCCGCACAGCGGAGAGGGTCCGTCAACGACTTCGTGAGCAGGGTGTTCACATCCCTGACGCAGCGGATGGGGAGCGGATGAGCAACGTCAACGCCTTCGAGGGCAGGCCGGAGAAGCTGGCGCGGTGGGACACGCGCTATATCGGCCTGGCGCACCACATCGCCCAGTGGTCGAAGGACCCGCGCGCCAAGGTCGGCGCCGTGCTGGTGAACCAGCCGCAGGCGCGCATCGTCGCCACCGGCTTCAACGGCTTCCCCTCCAATGTGGAGGACAGCGCGGAGCGGCTGCAGGACAAGGCCACCAAGCTGCGGATGATGGTGCATGCCGAGCAGAACGCGCTGCTCCATGCCGGCCATGGCGCCCGGGGGTGCGACGCCTATGTGGTGGGCAAGCCGGTATGCAACACCTGCGCCACGCTGCTGATCCAGGCCGGGGTGCGGCGCGTGGTGGCCGCCGCCCCGCGCGAGGGCACCGCCTCCTACTGGGACCGGGTGGGGCTGCTCTCCATCGCCATGCTGCGGGAGGCGGGGGTGGAGTTCACCGCCATCAGCGGCGCCCAGCTCGACGCGCTGGGCCTGAACCGCGACGAGGCGCAGGCGGCGGAAGACCCCTTCGCGGCGCTGCAGGCGGAGTTCGACTTCGGCACCGGCCGGCTGCTCCCCCCGCCGGGAGGCGAGGGGGGCGGCGGCTAGGGCAGGGCGCGGGCCGGCCGCTTCGCCTGGCCGCGCAGAGAGGCTGGCGAGAACAATGAGCCAGGGCCTTTTCCGTGCGCCGGGGCGGACGGGAAAGGCCTAGTCGAACTTGAACTCGGGCATCCGCTTCAGCGTCTCCTCGTTCTCGCCTGGCAGCACCCAGCGCTCGCTGTATTGCAGCCGCTCATAGGGCACGGAGACCAGCCGCTCCCCCAGCCCGAGGAAGCCGCCGGTCGCGATGATGACGGTGAGCCCCCCTTCCCGGGTGAAGAGCAGGTCCTCCACCGTGCCCAGGGAATGGTTCTCCGAGCTGGCGATGTCGGCGCCCAGCAGGCGGCTGGCCCGCCAGTGCTGGGCGTTGAGGGAGGTGGTGGCGCTGCCGGGCAGGGGCGGGGCCTGGCCGGGCCGCAGCGCGCCGGGGGCCACGCTGGCCTCGGGGTTGGCGCGGTCGCCATGGCCTTCGGTCTGGCTCTGGGCGAGGGCGGGGGCGGCGCCCAGCAGCGCGAGGGCGGCCAGCAGCGGAAGCGTGTAGCGCGGGGTCATGCCTCTAGCCTCTGTGTCGCGGGGCCCCGGTGCGGGGCGCGCACCGTCAACCCTGCGGGGCGGGGGAGGGTTTCCGCGCCCGGCCCTCGCGCCGGGCGCGGGGCAGGGCTGCGGCGGGTAGGTTTTGCCCGGCGCGCGCGCTATATCGGCTTTTTTGGCGGAGATGGACCGAGTGAGCGTGTCGGAGCAGATGGACACCGCGACCAGCCAGACGGCGGCCGAGGCCGGGCGCCGGCGCACCTTCGCCATCATCGCCCACCCCGACGCCGGCAAGACCACGCTGACCGAGCAGCTGCTGCTGCTGGGCGGCGCCATCCAGATCGCCGGCGCCGTGCGCGCCAAGGGCGAGCGGCGCCGCACCCGCTCGGACTGGATGAAGATCGAGCAGGACCGCGGCATCTCGGTCGCCACCTCGGTGATGACCTTCGAGTATGCCGGCCAGGTGTTCAACCTGCTCGACACGCCAGGCCACGAGGATTTCTCCGAGGACACCTACCGCACCCTCTCGGCGGTGGACGCCGCGGTGATGGTGATCGACGCCGCCAAGGGCATCGAGGCGCAGACCCGCAAGCTGTTCGAGGTCTGCCGCCTGCGCGACATCCCGATCGTCACCTTCATCAACAAGATGGACCGCGAGGCGCGGGAGCCGCTGGAGCTGCTCGACGAGATCGAGAAGACCCTGGCGCTGGACGTGACGCCGGCCACCTGGCCGGTCGGCTCGGGCGGCACCTTCGCGGGGGTGTACGACCGGCACGACAACAGCCTGCGCCTCGTCGCCGAGGGCGGCGAGCGGCGCGAGGCGCTGGACGGGCCCGAGGATGCGCGGATCGACGGGCTGCTGCCGCACGGCCAGGGCGACGTGCTGCGCGAGGGGATGGAGCTGGCCTCCGTCTACCCCGAGTTCGACCTCGCCTCCTTCCGCGAGGGGCACCTGACGCCGGTCTATTTCGGCTCGGCGCTGCGCGGCTTCGGGGTGCGGCACCTGCTGGATGGCCTCGCGCAGTTCGCGCCGCCCCCCTCCGCCCGCCGGGCCGACGCCCGCACCGTGGCGCCGGAGGAGGAGAAGCTCACCGGCTTCGTCTTCAAGATCCAGGCCAACACCGACCTCAACCACCGCGACCGCGTGGCCTTCCTGCGCATCTGCTCCGGGCGGCTCCGCAAAGGGGCGCGGCTGAAGCAGGTGCGCACCGGCAAGTCCATCCCGGTCAACGCGCCGCTGTTCTTCTTCGCCAAGGAGCGGCAGGTGGCCGAGGAGGCCTGGCCGGGCGACGTGGTGGGCATCGCCAACCACGGCGTGCTGCGCATCGGCGACACGCTGACCGATGGCGAGGCGCTGAACTTCCGCGGCGTGCCGAGCTTCGCGCCCGAGATCCTGCGCCGCGTGCGGCTCGACGACCCGATGCTGGCCAAGAAGCTGCGCAAGGCGCTGGACCAGCTGGCCGATGAGGGGGTGGTGCAGGTGTTCCGCCCGCTCGACGGCAGCCAGCCGGTGGTCGGCGTGGTCGGCCAGCTCCAGCTCGACGTGCTGAGCAGCCGCATCCAGGCGGAATACGGGGTGCACATCACCTTCGAGAACACCTCCTGGTCCTCCCTGCGCTGGGTGGCGACGAAGGAGGACGGGCCGCAGGACCGCGCGGTGCTGGACCGCTTCCTGCGCACCGCGCCGAGCCAGATGGCCGAGGACCACGACAACGAGCCGGTGGCCTTCTTCACCTCCGACTGGGGCCGCAAGCGGGCGGAGGAGGAATGGCCGCAGCTCCGCTTCCTGGCCCTGCGCGAGCAGCACGGGGTGGAAGGGGCGGCCGCCGCCTGAGGCGCCGCCCCCCGGCCTGTCCCGCCCCTCAGCCCGGCGCGGCGTGGCTGGCGGCGTGGTGGGCGGGCGGGGTGCGGTTGCGCTGCCACTGGCGCTGCACCTCGTCATTCACCGCATCCGCCGTCTGGCCGGGGGTGACGACGACCTCCGCCCCGTTCAGGCGGAAGCGGTAGGGCAGGTTGTGGCGGTTGGCCTTCTCGACGCAGCGCGCGATGACGTGCGGCAGGTAGTCGCTCTCCGTCGTGCGGTAGTCCTGGATCTCGTCGCTCATGGTGGCCTCCCTGTTCTGTTTCGGGAAGCCTAGCCGGGCGTGCCGCGCCGAATCACGCAGAACTTCGCGAGCGGCTCACTTCAGCTGGCTGTCCTTGCTGCCGCGGCGGTTGATGCCGAACTGTGCCGGGCGGCGGTCCAGCGCGGACTGGCAGCCGACGCAGGTGCGCGCCCCGGGCAGGGCGCGGCGCCGCGCGGCGGGGATCGGCTCGCCGCATTCCACGCAATGCAGCTCGCCCTCGCCGGCGGGCATGCGGGCGCGGGCGCGCCGGATGCCGTCCGTCACCGTGTCGTCGATCTGCTCCTGCACCGCGCCGTCGGGCGCCCATCCGCTGGCCATGGCCGCGCTCCCGCTGTCTTGTTGCCGCGTGGCGTTCAGATGGGGCGCGGGGGCGGCGGCGCCAAGCGGCGGGGGCCCCTAGAGCAGCGCCTCGATGGCGCCGCGAAGCTTCGCCGGGGGCGTGGCGGGGGCGAAGCGGCCCGCCACCCGGCCCTGCCGGTCGAGCAGGAACTTGGTGAAGTTCCACTTGATGGCCTCCGTGCCCAGCAGCCCCGGCTGCTGCGCCTTGAGGTGGCGGAACAGCGGGTGGGCGCCGTCGCCATTCACCTCCACCTTGGCGAAGAGCGGGAAGCTGGCCTGGAAGCGCGTCTCGCAGAACTGCGCGATGCTGGCGTCGTCCCCCGGCTCCTGCCGGCCGAACTGGTTGCAGGGGAAGGCCAGCACGCTGAAGCCGCGCGGCGCGTAGTCGCGCTGCAATTCCTCCAGCCCCGCATATTGCGGCGTGAAGCCGCAGGCGCTGGCGGTGTTGACCACCAGCAGCACCTGCCCGGCGAATTCGGCGAGCGGCGTCTCCCGCCCGTCGGAGCGGCGCGCGGAAAAGGCGGCGAGGGGCGAGTCGGTCATGCGCGAGGGTCTCCGGGCTTTGGTGGCGGGCGGGGGCGCCGCGTTGGACATGGGGGCGGATATGGGGGCGGGGCGCGGCCCTGCGCCCCCCTACCGGCTGCCCTGGCGCGTGATGGTGATGGCGCTGCCCACGATCAGCGCGGCCCCGGCCAGCAGCCAGCCATCGACCGCCTCGGCGAAGAGCAGCGCCCCGGCGAACGCGGCGAAGACCAGCCGCACATAGGAGAGCGGCGCCACCACCGAGGCATCGGCCAGGCGCAGGGCGCTGATCCACAGATGCATCCCCGCAGGACCCAGCAGCCCGGCGCCCGCCAGCAGCAGGAAGTTGGTCCAGCCCGGCCAGGCGAGGCCGGGCAGGGCGAGGGGCAGCGTGCCGGCGGTGGCGATCAGGCCGATATAGAGCATGATCGTCTCGGTCCGCTCGGTGCGGGCGAGCGCCTTGGTGGTCAGCACGATGCCGGCGCCGCCCAGCGCCGAGCCGAGCGAGGCCGCCAGCGGCCAGTCCAGCGGCAGCACGCCCGGCCGCACCACCAGCAGCACGCCGAGGAAGCCCACCAGCGTCGCCATCCAGCGCCGGCGGCCGACGCGCTCGCGCAGCAGCGGCCCGGCCAGCGCGGTGACGAACAGCACCGAGGTGAAGGAGAGCACCGTGGCGGTGGCCAGCGGCAGCCGCGCGAAGCCCACATAGTAGAGCCCCCAGCTGACGAAGCTGAGCACCCCGCGCAGCGCCTGCATCGCGGGCTGGCGGGTGCGGAGCAGCCCCATCCCCTCCCGCCCCCAGGCGGGCAGCACCCAGGCGGGCAGCACCCAGGCGATCTGCCCCAGGGTGCGCGCCAGCAGGATGGTGGCGACGGGCACCTCCGTCAGGCACTTCACCAGCACCGTCTCGAGGTTGAAGACGAAGGCGGCGAGGGTGGTGAGCAGCGCGGCGCGCAGCAGCGGCGAGGGCGGGGCGGCGGTCACCGGCGGCGGGCCTCGGCCAGGCTCACCAGCAGGGCGCCGGCCAGCACCACGGCGGCGCCGGCCCAGGCCATGCCGTCCGGCGCCTCGGCGTAGAGCAGCCAGCCGAGGCCGGCCAGCACCGGCAGCCGCAGATACTGGAAGGGCGCCACGGCCGAGGCCTCGCCGGCGCGGAAGGCCTCGGTGGTCAGCCACAGGATGCCCGGCGTCACCACCGCCAGCAGCCCCAGCCCGAGCAGGTCCACCCCCCCGAGCGGCCGCCACTGCCACAGCGCCAGCGGCAGGATCCCGAGCGAGGTGATGATGCCGACCCAGCCGATGATGGTGAGCGTGCCCTCGGTGCGCGTCAGCATGCGGGAGGAGAGGGTGATGCCGCACCATGTCAGCGCCGCCACCAGCGCCACCGCCACGCCGGGCAGCGAGGTCTCCGCCCCCGCCCCCTCCCAGGGCCGCAGCATCACCGCGATGCCGGCCAGCCCCACCAGCGTGCCGGCCCAGCGCGCCGCGCCCACCCGCTCGCGCAGCACGGGGCCGGCCAGCAGGGTGGTGAACATGACGTTGGTGAAGGAGAGCACCGTGGCGGTGGCGAGGTTGAGCAGCGTCAGCGAGACGTAGTAGAGCCCCCAGGTGAGCAGGGAGCAGACGCCGCGCAGCGCGTGCAGCGCCGGCTTCGCCGTGCGCAGCACGCCGGGGCCGGCCGCCAGCAGCGCCGGCGCCACCCAGACGACCTGACCCAGGCAGCGGAACAGCAGTTGCGTGGAGAGGGGGATGCCGCGGGCGCTGAGCCAGCGGATCATCAATGCCTCATAGGCGAAGAGCAGTGCCGCGCCGGCCATCAGGGCGGCGCCGCGCAAATTGCCGGGCAGGGTCATTCCACGCGCCACAATGCCCGCGGGCGGCGGCGGCCAAAAGGGGCGGGGCGCGGGAATCTCCGCCCCCCCCGCACCCCGGCGCCCCGGGGCGGCCGCTCCGGCGCGCGGGGCGGATTGACGCCTCCCCCCGCCGCGCCCAGCCTTCCGCCCCGCATCGAGAGAGGAATCGGCGGCATGGTCCTGAAGCAGGAGAGCGCGGCGGCGGAGGGGATGGCGGGGCCGATCCTGGTCTGGGGCGCGGGCGCCATCGGCGGCACGGTGGGGGCCGCGCTGGTGCGCGCCGGCCATGCCGTGGTGTTCGTCGACATCGAGGCCGAGCACGTCGCCGCCATCCGCGACCCGGCGCGGGGCCTGGCCATCGAGGGGCCGCTGGAGAACTACACCATCCACGCCCCCGCCTTCACGCCGGAGGCGCTGCGCGGCCGCTACGCCCGCGTGCTGCTCTGCGTGAAGGCGCAGCACACCGAGGCCGCCGCCCGCGCCCTGCTGCCGCACATGGCGGAGGAGGGCTACGTGGTCTCCCTGCAGAACGGGCTGTGCGAGCCGATCATCGCTGGCGTGGTGGGAGAGGCGCGCACCGTCGGCGCCTTCGTCAACTTCAGCGCCGACTGGCTGGCGCCGGGCAAGGTCCTCTATGGCGGGCGCGGCGCGGTGGTGCTGGGCGAGCTGGACGGCAGCGAGAGCGCGCGGCTGGAATCGCTGCACCGGCTGCTGCGCCTGTTCGAGCCGGATGCCATCACCACGCCGAACCTTGCCGGCTATCTCTGGGGCAAGCTCGGCTATGGCGCGCTGCTGTTTGCCCAGGCGGTGGGGGAGAAGGGCATCGCCGACTGCCTGGAGCGGCCCGAGCTGCTGCCGATGTGGCGGGCGCTGGGCGGCGAGGTGATGCGCGTGGCCGCGGCCGAGGGCGTGGTGCCGCGCGGCTTCAACGGCTTCGAGCCGCATGCCTTCGCCCCCGGTGGAACCGAGGCGGAGGCGCGCGCCAGCGTCGCGGCGATGGTCGCCTTCAACCGGCCCAACGCCAAGACCCATTCCGGCATCTGGCGCGACCTGTGGGTGCGCCGCCGCACCACCGAGGTGGATGCGCAGCTCGCCCCCGTGGCCGAGGCCGGGCGCCGCCACGGCATCCCCACCCCCGCGCTGGACCGGCTGATCGGCCAGATCCACGAATGCGAGCGCGGCACCCGCGCCATGGACGACGCCAACCTGACGGAGATGCTGCCGGCATGAACATCCGCTTCGACAATGTGGTGGTCGCCGTCACCGGCGGCGGGCACGGCTTCGGCCGCGTCATCGCGCGGGATTTCGCGGCGATGGGCGCGCGCGTCTTCGCCTGCGACCTCTCGGCCGCGGAGCTGGCCGAGACGGCGGGCGAGAGCGGCATCCGCACCGAGGCCTTCGACCTCACCGCCCCCGGCGCGGCGCGGGGCTGGATCGGCCGCGTGGTGGCCGAGGCGGGTGCGCCGGTCGGCGTGCTGGTGGCCAATGCGGGCGGCGTGCGCGGCCAGGTGATGCGCCCGGTGGACGAGGTGCCGGAAGCCGACTGGCACGCCATCTTCGACATCAACCTGCATGCCTGCTTCAACCTCTGCGCCGCCGCCGCGCCGGGCATGAAGCAGGCGGGGCGCGGCGCCATCGTCACCATCTCCTCCGGCGCCGGGCTGCAGCGCAGCCTGACCGGCATCCAGGCCTACTGCTCGGCCAAGCACGGGCTGGTGGGGCTGACGCGGCAGCTGGCGCATGAGCTCGGGCCGCACGGCATCCGGGTGAACTCGGTGGCGCCGGGCTTCATCCCCTCCAACCCCGCCTCCATCGCGCAGTTCGAGAGCTACGGCGCCGAGGGGCAGCAGCGGCTGGTGGAGGGCATCGCGCTGCGCCGGCTCGGCGAGGCGCAGGACATCGCCGACGCCGTCACCTTCCTGGCCAGCGACCGCGCCAAGTGGATCAGCGGCCAGATCCTCAGCGTGGACGGGGGAAAATGAAGAAGGCCCGCCTGGCGCTGTACGCCGGCGGCACGCTGGCGGTGGCCTGGCTCGGGCTGGTGTGGCTGGAGGCGAGCGGGCCGTATCTGCTGCCCCGGTCGGTGCTGGGCGGGATCGGCATGCTGGCCTACGCCGCCGTCGCCGTTGCGCTCTGCTGCTGGGCGGCGGTGCGGGGCGGATGGCATTGGGCGGCGGCCCTGGCCGGGGTTCCGATGGTGCTCCTCGTGGGCCTGGTCATGGTGGGGCTGGTGGAGCTGTTCACCGCGCGCGCGGTGCTGGCCGAGGTCACGCTGCCCGATGGCCGCCGCCTGCGGCTGACCCAGGAGCCGGTGCCCACGGACACGGTGTATGGGCTGTGGCAACCGGATGGCCTCCGCTGGCGGCGGGCCCTGCCGGAGATGGCGCTCGGCTATTCGGAGGATGGCCGGTTCACGGAGGAACCCGGCCTGGCGCTGTCGCCGGACAGGCAATTCCTGGCGGTGCGGCGCGGCGGGTTCTGGATGGACTGCATCCGCGTCGCTCCGGTGCTGGAGACATGCTCCCCTCCGGCCATAAGCTGGCAGTCGCCCGCCGCCGCATTCGCCGCCCGCTCGCGGCGGATCGCGGCGCTGGCCGGCCTGCCCGCCGAATGAAGGGCAGGCCGCCCGCGCCTCAGCAGCCGCGCGCCGGCGGCGTTTCGCGCTGGCGGTGCAGCACCATGCCGCCATGGTGCAGCACACCGTCGATGAAATCGCCATCGGCGGTGAAGCCGGTGTCGTCCCAGTATTCGATGTGGCTGCCGGCCACCGCGTAGCGGCCCTTGTAGGCGCATTCGCGCCCGCCACGGGCTTCCTCGTAGCGCCCGTTGGGCAGCAGGTGGTGGCGTATGCGGCCATCCGCCGTCACCCACATTCCGGCATAGGGGTGGGTGGCGGCTGTCTCGGCCGCCTCGGCGGGGGCGCCGGCCAGCATCGACAGCAGGGGGGCAGCCAGCAGGGGGAGGGCGCGGGCGATGGTCATGGCTTTGTTCCTTCCTCCGGTCTCAGCCACGGGCGGCGGTGGGGCGGATGACGATCTCGCTGACATCCACATCCGCCGGCTGCGCGATGGCGTAGCGCACGGCGCGGGCGATGGCGTCGGGCTTCAGGGCGATGGCGCGGTAGTCGCGCATCATCGCCGCCGCGGCGGGGTCGGTGATGGTGGCGGCGAGGTCGCTCTCCACCACGCCGGGGTGGATGCAGGTGACGCGCAGCGCGTCATGCTCCTGCCGCAGCCCGTCCGAGAGGGCGCGCACGGCGAATTTCGTGGCGCAGTACACCGCCGCCGTCGGCACCACCGAGAGCGCGCCGATCGAGGCGATGTTGACGATGTGCCCGGCGCGGCGCGCGCTCATCTCCGGCAGCACGGCGGCGATGCCGTTGAGCACGCCCTTGATGTTCACCTCCACCATGCGGTCCCACTCATCGACCTTCATCGCGGCCATGGGCGAGAGCGGCATGATGCCGGCATTGTTGACCATCACGTCGACCGGCCCCCAGGCTTCGGCCGCAGCCTCGGCCAGGGCGCGGACATCCTCGCGCCGCGTCACGTCCGCCGGCCGCGCCAGGGCGGTGTGGCCCGCCGCGCGCAGCGCCGCCACGATGGCCTCCAGCCGCTCCGTCCGGCGGGCGCCGAGCATCACCCGCGCGCCGGCGCCGGCCAGCTCTCGGGCGATGGCCTCGCCGATCCCGCCCGAGGCGCCGGTGACCACCACAACCTTTCCGTCCAGCATCGTCCTCTCCTTCGCTTCCGGAACGGGGGTGAGGCTAGGGAGGCTGGACCGGTGGCGGAATTCGCCTATTGCTGCATGCGCCGGTAAGCAGGGATTACCAATGACGCCCGACCTCAAGGCCCTGCCCGCCTTCCTCGCCGTTGCGGAGACGCGCAGCTTCCGCGCCGCCGCCGAGCGGCTCGGCGTCACCCGCCCGGCGGTCAGCCAGGCGATCGGCGGGCTGGAGGCGGATCTCGGCCAGGCGCTGTTCCGCCGCACCACCCGCAGCGTCAGCCTGACCGAGGCGGGGGAGGCGCTGCACCGCGCCGTGGCGCCGGCCATGGCCGAGATCGGCACCGCGCTGCGCACCGCGCGGGACCGGGAGACGCGGCCGGGCGGCCAGCTCCGCCTCGCCGTCTCCTCCATCGCCGAGGAATTCCTGGCCGGGCCGATGCTGGCCGCCTACGCCGCCGCCTGCCCCGGCGTGCAGATCGACATCACCGTGACCGACGAGGAGCACGACATCGTCGCCGGGGGCTTCGATGCCGGGGTGCGGCTGGGCGAGGTGATCGAGCAGGACATGGTCGCCATCCCCGTCTCCGGCCCGCAGCGGCAGCTCGCCGTCTGCGCGCCGGCCTATCTGGCGCGGGCGGGGCGGCCGGCGCATCCGCGCGAGCTGGCGCGGCACCGCTGCATCGGCTGGCGGCCGGCGCCGGGCGTCGCGCCCTATCGCTGGGAATTCGCCGAGGGGGGGCGGGATTTCGCCGTGGCGGTGCAGCCGGAGATCACCACCAACGAGATGGGGCTGATGATCCGGCTGGCCCTCGCCGGGGCGGGCATCACCTTCGGCATGGCGGAGAGCTTCCGCCCCCATCTCGAGCGCGGCGCGCTGGTGCCGGTGCTGGAGGAATTCTGCCCGCGCTTCCCGGGCTTCTACCTCTACTTTCCCAGCCGGCGGAACCTGGCGCCGAAGCTGCGGGCGCTGGTGGATCTCCTCCGCGCCCGCTGAGGCTCCCGCCGAACGCTGGCGCTCAGTCCGCCGTGGCGCCGCTGGCGCGCACCAGCGGCACCCAGAGATCCAGCTCGCTCCGCAGGAAGGCGGCGAAATCCTCCGGCGTGCCCTTCTCGATCGGCGGCAGCTCCATCTCCCGCAGCCGCTGCGCGGTGGCCGGCTCGGTGACGGCGGCGCGCACCGCCGCGTTCATCCGTGCCACGATGGGCGCGGGCGTGCCGGCGGGGGCGAAGACGCCGAACCAGCTATAGGCCTTGTAGCCGGGCAGCCCGGCCTCGGCGGCGGCCGGCACCTCGGGCATCAGGGCGGAGTGCTGGTCGGTGGCGATGGCCAAGCAGCGCAGCGCGCCGGCCTTGTGGTGCGGCGCGATCAGCGCCGGCGTGTCGAAGGCGATGGCGACCTGACCGGCCAGCAGGTCGTTCAGCATCGGCGCGCTGCCGCGATAGGGCACATGCGTGGCCTCGGCGCCGATGGTGTTGAGGAAGCTCACCGCGGCGATGTGCGCCGAGCCGCCCGCGCCGCCCGTGCCATAGGCGTATTGGCCCGGATTGGCCTTCAGCAGCGCGACCAGCCCGGCCAGGGTGGTGACGCCGAGCGCCGGATGCACGGTGATGCAGATGGGCACCAGAACGGTGGGCGCGACCGCGACGAAATCCTTCACCGGGTCGTAGGGCAGCCGCTCGCGGTAGAGGCCCACCGCCAGCACATGGGTGGAGATGGTGCCCATCAGGAAGGTGGAGCCGTCGGCCGGGGCCTTGGCCACGGCGTCGGAGCCCAGCGTGCCGCCGGCGCCGGCGCGGTTCTCGATGACGACGGGCTGGCCCAGCACCTCCTGCATCCGCGGCGCCAGCAGGCGGGCCGAGACATCGGTGCTGCCGCCGGCGGCGAAGGGCACCACCATGCGCACCGGGCGGCTGGGCCAGGCGGGCGTGGCCGTCGCCTGGGCGCGGGCGGGGTGCGGGGCGGGAAGCACCGCAGCCGCCCCCAGGGTGGCGGGCAGCATCAGGGTCGCGCGGCGGGACAGCATCGGGGCGGGTTCCGGTGTGGGGAAGCGCGGATGCTGCGGCGCGGCAAGGCAGGCGTCAACGGGGCGGAGTCGGCGGGGCGGCCGCCGCGTGCCGCCGCTTGCCCCCCTGTCGGCCCCGCGCCCGGCCGGCCTCAGACGCTGGCCAGCAGCCCGGCGAAGAGCCGCGCGCGCGGCACCAGGCTGTCGATCAGCAGGTGCTCCTGCAGGGTGTGGATGCCCGCCCCCTGCACGCCCAGCCCGTCCAGCGTGGGGATGCCCATGGCGCCGGTGAAGTTGCCGTCCGAGCCGCCGCCGGCGCTCTGGTGGCTGATGGCGAAGCCGAGCTTGGCCGCCAGCCCCTTCGCCGTGGCGTAGAGGCCCATGGTGTTGGCATCCGGCTCCCACACCGGGCGGGTCACGCCGCGCCGCACCGCGAGCTGCACGTCGGCGGCGCCGGCGGCGAGGCCGAGCATCCGCTCCACGGCCTGGTCGAGGTCGGCCTGCCGCTTGGCCATGGTCAGCGCCTCGGCGTCGCAATGGGTGGCCACGCAGTTCACCCAATGCCCGCCCTGCACCACGCCCACCGAGAAGGTGCAGGCCTCGGTGGTCATCGCCTCGATCGCCAGCACCTGCCGGCACATCTCGCGGATGGCGCTGCGCCCGTCGGAGAGGGCGGAGCCGGCATGGCTGGGCCGGCCCGTGGTGCGCAGGTTGAAGCGGGCGATGGCGTAGCGGCCCGTCACCACGCCGCCATCGGGGCGGGCGGGCTCGGGCACCAGCACCACCTCGTGCCGCGCCGCCTCGGCCTCGATCAGGTCGCGCGTCGAGGGGCTGCCGATCTCCTCGTCGCTGGTCAGCAGGAAGGTGACGGGGCGGCGCGTGGCGATGCCGGCCTGCACCATCGCGGCCATCGCCTGCAGCGCGATGTAGGTGCCGCCCTTCATGTCGCAGATGCCGGGGCCGAAGGCGCGCTCGCCCTCGACGCGGTAGGGCAGGGCGCCGAGCGTGCCGACGGGGTGGACGGTGTCGAGATGCGCCAGCACCAGGATGCCGCCCTCCATCTCGCCATCCGGGTGCGGGAAGCGGGCGCGCACGCAGTCGCCGAGGCCCATCCGGCCGGGGATGCGCTCGACGCGGGCGCCGAGCAGCGCCAGGTCGCGCGAGGCCAGCGACATCATGCGGTTGACGGCGGCGGCGTCGAAGGTGGGGCTCTCGCACTCCACCCAGAGGCGCAGCCCCTCCAGCAGCGCGGTGGCCTCGAAGGGCAGGGCCAGGGCGCGCTGGGCCTCCGGCTGTTCGGTACGGGTCTCGGTGGCGTCCATGGCGTTCTTCTCTCCCGGCTGGGTCGGCGCGAAGGGTGGTGCAGCCTGCGGCGGGGCGGGGGCGGGTGGCAAGGGGGGCGGGCCGGCAAAGCGGCGGCGGGACCCCGCGGAAGCGCGATGATGCATCCCGCGCCGTCCCTGCTAAACATGGCCGCTGATGACCGAACTCTCTCCCCCCCGCCGGATCGCCCCGCAGACCGGCCCGCATCTGTGGCTGGGCAGCAGCCTGAGCCCGGCCGACTGGATGCTGCCGCTCGGCGGCGAGATCGCGGCCGAGATCGAGGCGGCGCTCTCCACCCCCGGCACCGTCCTGGCGCGGCTGGACCCGCTGCTGGCGCAGCTGGCCGGGCGGCTGGCGCATGGGCTGGGCTTCGCGCTGCTGCGCGGCCTGCCGCTGCCGCCCGAGCCCGCCGTGCTGCTGGGCCTGCTGGGCAGCCGCATGGGCCGCCCCGTCCATGCCCCGCCGCCCGCGGGCCCGCCCGACGGCCTCTGGCACACCGAGCCCTGCGACGCGCTGCTGCTGCTCTGCCGCGAGGCGGTGGAGGTGACGCTGCTCTCCGCCGCCGCGCTGCACAACGCGCTGCTGAAGAACGACCGCGCCGCGCTGGAGGTGCTCTACCGCGCCCTGCCGCATCTGGCGCCGGAGCCGCCGGGGCCGCATTTGGCGCCGGAGCCGCCGGGCCGGCGCCTGCCGGTCTTCGCCGTGACCAGCGGCGTGTTCGCCGCCCGCTGCGACCGCGCGACACTGGACGCCGAGGCCTGCGGCGGTGCGCTCGGCGCGCTGGACGAGGCGGCGGCCACGCCGGGGCTGGCGTTGAAGCTGCCGCTGCGGCCGGGCGACCTGCTCTGCGTCAATCCCTTCCTGGTCTGGGCCTCCCGCGTGCCCGGCCTGTCGGCGCTGCCGCTGGTGATGCCCAGCTCGCGCCTCTCGGACGGCGCCTTCGCGGCGCTGCACGCGGCGGAGGGCTGAGGGCGATGCGCATCCTGGTGGCCAATGCCAACACCAGCGCGGCGATCACCGCGCGCTGCGCCGAGGCGGCGCGCGCCGCCGCCGCGCCGGGCACCGAGATCGTCCCCGCCACGCCGCGCTTCGGTGCCGCGGCCATCTCCACCCGGGCGGAGAACATCGTCGCCGGCCACGCGCTGCTGGAGCTGCTGGCGGAACATGCCGGGCAGGTGCAGGCGGTGGTGCTGGCCGTCAGCCACGACACGGCGCTGGAGGGGGCGCGCCAGCTCATGCCCTGCCCGGTGCTGGGCATGACCGAGGCGGCCTGCCTCGTCGCCTGCACCACCGGGGCGCGCTTCGGGCTGGTGACGCTGGGCAGTGCCGAGACCTACCGGGAGCTGGTGGCACGGCATGGCCTCTCCGGCCGCCTCTCCGGCCTGGAGGGCGTGGCGATGACGCCGCAGCAGGCGGTGGCGGACCCGGCCGCGGCCAAGGCGATGCTGCGCGGCGCCATCGGCCGGCTGGTGGAGGGCGGCGCCGATTCGGTCATCCTCGGCGGCGCGGCGCTGGCCGGCATGGCGGCGGAGCTGTCGGCGGAGGACCCGCAGGGGCCGCCCGTGCCGCTGCTGGACGGCATCGCCTGCGGGGTGAAGCTGGCCGAGGCGCTGGCGGGGCTCGGCCTGCCGCGGCCGCGCGCCGGCAGCATGGCGCCGCCCCAGGGGCGGGTGACCAGCGGCCTCTCCGGCCCCCTGGCGCGGCTGCTGGCCGGCGGCTGAACCCGCCAGCTTAGCCCGCCAGCCGGGCGGGGCCTTCCGGCAGCGGCCCGATCGCGGCCAGCCGGGCGGCCTCGGCCTCGGCCACGGGGCGGCCGAACAGCCAGCCCTGGCCGATGTCGCAGCCCATCTCGGCCAGCCGCGTGGCTGTGCCGGCATCCTCGATGCCCTCGGCCACGGCGGGCAGGCCCAGGCTGTGGCTGAGGCCGATGACGGCGGCGACGATCTTGCTGCTCTCGCTGCTCTGCGTCATGTCGCGGATGAAGTCGCGGTCCACCTTGATCTTGTCGAAGGGCAGGGCGCGCAGGTGGCGCAGGCTGGAATAGCCGGTGCCGAAATCGTCGAGCGAGAGCTTGATGCCCAGCGCCTTCAGCGCGCCCAGCAGCTCCCGCGCCAGGTCGAAATTCTCCACCAGCGCGCTCTCGGTCAGCTCGATCTCCAGCCGGGCGGGGGGCAGGCCGCTTTCGGCCAGCGCCTCGGCCACCATGGCGGGCAGGGTGCGGTCGCGCAGCTGCAGGGGGGAGACGTTCACCGCCAGCACCAGCGGCGCCGGCCACGCGGCGGCGGCGCGGCAGGCGCGGCGCAGCAACTGCCGGGTCAGCGGGCCGATCAGCCCCGTCTCCTCGGCCAGCGGGATGAAGCGGTCCGGCGGCACCAGGCCATGGACCGGGTGCGGCCAGCGCGCCAGCATCTCGAACCCGATCAGCCGCCCCGACCCGCCGGGCGCGGCGCCGAGCGCCACGAGCGGCTGGAAGTGCGGCACCAGCACCTCTGCCGCGATGGCGCGGCGCAGCTCCGCCTCCAGCGCCAGCCGCGCCCGCATCCGCTGGTCCATCTCCGCCTCGAAGATGCGGATGCCGCCGCGTCCCTCGGCCTTGGCGCGGTACATGGCGAGGTCGGCGCGGCGCAGCGCCTCCTCGGGCGGGCAGGGGCCGCCGTGGAGGATGGCGATGCCCAGGCTGGCGCCCACCTGCACCTGCCGGTCTGCCTCCCCGCCGCCCTGCTCCTCCAGGACGAAGGGCTGCTCCAGCGCGGTGGCGACGCGGCGCGCCAGCCGGGCGGCGGTGTCGGCGGCGCCCGCGGCGTCCGGGCCCCCCGCCTCCAGCGTGGCGAGGATGACGAACTCGTCGCCCCCCAGCCGCGCCACCATGTCCTCCGGCCGCGCCAGCGCCGCCAGCCGCCCGGCCGCCGCCTGCAGCAGGCGGTCGCCGGTGGCGTGGCCGTGCAGGTCGTTGACGGGCTTGAAGCGGTCGAGGTCGATCAGCAGCACGGCCACGGCCTCCGCAGCCCCGTGCGACTCGAGCCGCAGGGCCAGCGCCTCCATCAGCCGGCGCCGGTTGGGCAGGCCGGTCAGCGGGTCCACCACGGCGAGGTGGCGGGACAGCGCTTCCGCCCGGCGCCGCCGGGCGGCCTCCCGCCGCGCATCCTGCAGGCGGCGCAGGGCGTAGGCGGTGCAGGCGAAGGGCAGCACGAGCAGGGCGGTGAGCCATTCGTCGATCTCCCACGCCTCATGCGCCGCGACGAAGGCGACCAGCGCCTCGAAGGCGTCGAGGCGGAGGCAGAGCGCGGTGGTGACGAGGTAGGCCAGCAGGACCACGGCAAGATCCCGCGTCTCCCGCCGCAGCCGCCGCCAGCGGGCGCGCAGCGCGCGGCGGGCCTCCACTCTCCCGGCTTGCCTTCTCCCGGCTTCCGCCCCGCCGGCCTTCACTACTCCAGCCCCCGCTTCCCCGGCCTCCGCTTCCTCGGTCTTCGCTTCCCTGGTCTTCGCTTCCCTGGGGCGCTCCGGCCCGGCCGCGGCCGCCGCCTTCCAGGGCGGGCGGGGGCGGGCCGGGCTTGAGGCGGTCCGTGGTTTTTCGGGCGGGGCGGGATACATCGTCCCAGGCTAGGGCGCCGAAGCTAATGCTTCGTGACGAAGGCGCCGCCGCGCGAGGCGCGACGCCATAAGGGTTTGTTCACCATCGCCGCGCCACAAGGCCGGATGCACCGTCGCGCCGGAGTTCACGATGGATGACCAGACCAGCATCGCGCCCGTCAGCCCCAGCCCCGCGGAGGCCGCCGACGGGCTGGGCGCCGCCCTGCGCGCCGCCCTGCAGGAGGAGATGGGGCCGCTCTTCAAGGAGCTGCGCGTCTTCGTCGACCGGCGCATCGCCGAGCTGAGCGCCGAGGTCGCCGCCACCTCCGACATGGCCGACATGGCGGAGGAGAAGATCTCGCAGAAGCTGGGGCTGGTGCACGAGCAGATCGCCAAGCTCGTCGCCATTCCCGCCGCCAGCACCCGCAACAGCGGGCTGGAGCTGGAGGCGGTGGTGCAGGCCACCGAGACGGCGGCCAACACCATCATGGAGGCCACCGAGGCCATCCAGAGCTGGATCAGCAGCGGCCAGAAGGACCAGGCCTCGATCGAGGCGCTGTCCGCCCGGGTGAACTCGATCTTCGAGGCGTGCAGCTTCCAGGACATCACCGGCCAGCGCATCCGCCGCGCCATCCAGCACCTGCAGCAGGTGGAGACCATGCTGGAGCAGATCGTGCCCGGCGTCAGCGCCGCGACCGACGCCATGGTGCCGCAGGTGAAGGTGCAGGCGCAGATGCGCACCACCAGCGATGCCGCCCAGGCCACGCCCGACCTGTCGCAGGACGCGATCGATGCGCTGCTGAACGGCGCCGGCGCCGCGCCGGCCGCCGCGCCGATGTCGCAGGCGGAGATCGACGCGCTGCTGAACGGCTGAGGCGGAAGGGGGCAGGCGCCGGGGGTGGCCCCGTGGGGCGGACCCACTGGGTGGCCCCACTTTGGGCCGGCGGGCTGCGGTTCAGCCCGCCCCATATTCAGCCGGCCCCCTATCAGCCGGCCCCATATTCAGCCGGCGCCGATTTCAGCCGGCGCCGTTGCGGCGGGCCCGGCTCAGTCCAGCCGCGCGCCGGAGACGCGGACCACTTCCTTCCACTTGGCGTTCTCCTGCTGGATGAAGGCGCTGAACGCCTCCGGCCCGAGCGGCCGCGGCTCGCTGCCGATGTCGCGCAGCCGGGTCAGCACCGCCGGCTCCTTCAGGATCTCCGCCACATGGCCGGAGATGCGCTCCAGGATCGGGCGCGGCGTGCGGGCCGGCGCCTGCAGGCCGAACCAGGCCTCGGCCTCGAAGCCCTCCACGCCCAGCTCGGCCACCGTCGGCACGTCCGGCAGGGCGAACCAGCGCGCCTTGCTCGTCACCGCGAGCGCCCGCAGCCGGCCCTCGTTGATGTGCGGCAGGTAGGGGGGCAGGTTGTCGATCGCCATGTCGATGCGCCCGGCCAGCAGGTCCGGGATCACCGTGGCGCTGCCGCGGTAGGGCACGTGGATGATGTCGGTGCCGGTGCGG
Organism: Teichococcus aestuarii; assembly: GCF_003116135.1. Lineage (GTDB taxonomy): Bacteria > Pseudomonadota > Alphaproteobacteria > Acetobacterales > Acetobacteraceae > Pseudoroseomonas > Pseudoroseomonas aestuarii. The sequence continues at coordinate 21,526 of NZ_PDOA01000004.1, forward strand.
CTCTTGAGCAGCTCGCCGCACATGTGGCCGGAGGTGCCGTTGCCCGGCGTGCCGTAGGTCAGGGTGCCCTTCTGCGCCTTCGCCTTCTCCAGCAGGTCCTTGAACGTCTTGAGCGGGCTGTCGGCCGGCACGGTGACGACGTTGGCCAGCGAGTTCACCAGCGCCAGCTCGGTCAGCGCCGAGACCTGGTAGGGCATATTGGAGTAGAGGAACTGGTTGATGCTGGCGGTGCCGATGGTGCACATCAGCAGGGTGTGGCCGTCCGGGTCGGCCTTGGCCACCATGTCGGAGCCCAGCATGCCGCCGGCGCCCGGGCGGTTGTCCACCACCACCGGCTGGCCCAGCATGGCCGAGAGGCGCTCCGCCACCACGCGCGCCGTCACATCCGTGGCGCCGCCGCCGGGGAAGGGCACCACCAGCCGGACCGCGCGGTTGGGGAAGGTGGTCTGGGCACGCAGCAGGCCGGGCCTGGCGAGCAGGGGAGCGGCGAGCAGGCCGGAACCGGCCAGGACGAGGCGGCGAGACAGCGTCATTGCGCATCCTTCGAGAACGTTTGCAGGTCCAGCTAGACCAGCCGGTGTGGCGTTGCAACCCGCGGCGGGCCGGGCGGTTGCCAGGGCCGCCGGGGAGGGCCGGGGCCTCCCTGGCCCCGGCCCTCCCCGGCGGGGCGCCGGCACCGGGGGCCGGGCCGGCCGCGCTCCGCGGGGTTCGGGATCAGTCCACCTTGGCGCCGGAGCGGCGCACCACCTCGGCCCATTTCTTCACCTCGGTGGCGACGAAGGCCTCGTAGGCCTCGGGGCTGGTGCCGCCACCGGGGATCAGGTCGGGCTTCATGCCGCCGAGATCGGCGAGCTTGGCCCAGGTCTCCGGCTCGCCCACCACCGCGTTGATCTCGGCGCCGAGCTTCTGGACGATGGGCTTCGGCGTGCGCGCCGGCGCCTGCACGCCGAACCAGCCGGTGGCCTCCACGCCGGGGTAGCCGGCCTCGGCGGTGGTCGGCACGTCGGGCAGGGCGGCGCTGCGGGTGGCGGTGGTGACGGCGAGCGCGCGCAGCCGCCCGTCGCGGATATGGCCGATGGCGGAGGGCAAATTGTCCACGCCAACCTCGATGCGGCCGGCCATGATCTCGGCCAGCATGGGGCCCGCGCCGCGGAAGGGCACATGCGTCATCTGGATGCCGGCCTCCAGCTTCAGCAGCTCGCCCGTCATGTGCAGCGAGGTGCCGGCGCCGGAGGAGCCGTGGTTGAGCTGGCCGGGCTTCGACTTCGCCAGCGCCACCAGCTCGGCCAGCGTCTTCACCGGCAGGTTGTTGGTGACGAAGATGACGTTGGGCACGCGGATCAGCAGCCCGACATTGGCGAGGTCGGACGGCTTGTAGGGGATCTGCCCCTCGTACAGCGCGTAGTTGATGGCGCCGGAGGAGACGGTCTGCATCAGGATGGTGTAGCCGTCCGGATCCGCCTTGGCGACGACGTCGGAGCCGATGTTGCCGCCGGCGCCGGCGCGGTTCTCCACCGGGAAGGGCTGGCCGAGGCGCTGCTGCAGCCGCGCCGCCAGGATGCGCGCCGCGATGTCCGTGGTGCCGGCGGGGACGAAGGGCACGATCAGCCGCACCGGGCGGTTCGGCCAGTTCCCGGCATCCTGCGCGGCGGCGTGGCGGGGCAGGGCGGCGAGCGGCAGGCTGGCGGCGCCCAGGGCGGTGCCCAGCAGGGCGCGGCGGTGCATGTGCGGCATGATCGTCTCCTCGCGGTGGCCGGCATCCCGTGCGCCGGCCTTGTCCGCCCTCGTTCATGTCGCATTCCGATCGGCCGGGGCAAGCCCTTGCGGCGCAGCCCCGGCCCGTTTGCGCGCTCAGCGCGCGGCGCGCACCTCGGTGGCCAGGGTCTGCTCGTCCACGCGCGGCACGTAGGTGAGGCCGCGGCGCAGGCCCCACACGCTCTTCTGCGTGTGCAGCGGGATCAGCGCCACATCCTCCATGGCCAGCGTCATCGCCTGGCGGTGCAGCCGCTCTCGCGCGCCCTCGTCGAGCGTGGCGAGGCCCTCGGCCGTCAGCCGGTCCATCTCCGGGTTGCTGTAGCGGCCGTAGTTGGACAGGCCGAGCCCGCTCTCCGGCGTGCGGGTGCCGAGGATGGCGCGCAGCGAGGTGGAGGGCTCGCCCAGGCTGTTGCTCCAGCCGAGCAGGTAGGCCGAGGCCTCGGAGCGGTTCAGCCGGCCGATCAGCGTGGCCAGCGGCTGCGCGTCCACCTGCGTCTTCACGCCGATGCGCGTCCACATCTGCGCCACCACCTGGAGGATCTGCGCGTCGTTCACGTAGCGGTCGTTCGGGCCGCGCAGCGTGACGCTGAAGCCCTTCGGGTAGCCGGCCTCGGCCAGCAGGGTGCGGGCGCGGTTCACGTCATAGGCCGGCACGGGGATGGCGGGCTCGTGGCCGAAGGCGCCCGGCGGCATGAACTGCCCGGCCGGCACGGCGGCCCCCTCCATCACCCGCTGCACGATGGCGGGGCGGTTGATGGCGATGGAGAGCGCCTCGCGCACGCGCCTGTCCTGCAGCGGGTTGCGCTCCAGCTTCTCGCCTTCCGGCCCGGTGATGTCGGGCGAGACGGCGCGGAACACGTCGATGCCGAGGAAGATCAGCCGCAGGCTGGTGCCCTCCACCACCGAGACGCGGTTGTCGGCGCGCAGCTTGGCGATGTCGGGCGTCGGCACGTTGTCGATCATCGCCACGTCGCCCGAGAGCAGGGCGGCGACGCGCGGGCCGGAATTGGTGATGATGCGGTAGTCCACCTTCTCCCACTCGGGCCTGGCGCCCCAGTAGGCGTCGTTGCGCACCATCTCCACCCGGTCGTTCGGCGCGTAGCGGACGAAGCGGAAGGGCCCGGTGCCCACCGCCACATCGGCGCTGTTGAAGGCGGCGGAGGCGACGCCCTCGCCCAGGCTGCGCGGGATGATGAAGATCTGCGACAGGTCGTTCGGCAGCAGCGGGTAGGGCTTGGCGGTCTTCAGCCGGACGGTGCGGTCATCCACCACCTCCACGCCGGTGATGGCGCGGGTGTAGACGGCGAAGGAACTCGGGCTCTGCACCGTCGGCACGCGCCGGATGGAGAAGGCCACGTCCTCGGCGGTGAGGGGCGCGCCGTTGTGGAACTTCACCCCCGGCCGCAGCGTGAACTCCCAGGTGGTGTCGTCCACCAGCTTCCAGGATTCCGCCAGGCTGGGGCGGATGCGGGCGTTCTCGTCGCGCTGCGTCAGCGCCTCGAACATGTGCGCCGAGAGCATGATGCTCGGCGTCAGCGTGTAGTAGTGCGGGTCGATGCTGGCGGGCGGCGCGGAGACGCCCATGCTCAGCGTCTGCGCGCCGGCCGGGGCGAGGGCGGCGGCGCCGAGCAGGGCGGTGGCGCCCATCAGCACGGCGGCCTTGGGCAGGGCGGCGCGGAAGGCGCGGGAAAGGCGGTTCATGCGCGGTTCTCCTCGGCGCCGCCGAGCTCCTGCTGCACCAGGCTCGCCCAGTAGGCGGCGCCGAGCGCCAGGATGTCGTCGTTGAAGTCGTATTGCGGCGTGTGGACGTTGTGGAAGCTGCCATCGGCGTTGACGCCGTTGCCGATGCGCATGAACACGCCCGGCTTCTCCTGCAGCATGAAGGCGAAATCCTCGCCCCCCGTGCTCATCGGGAACTCGCCGACCTGCGCCTCGCCCACCAGCGCCGCGGCGGCGGCATTGGCCACCGGCACCTTCTCCGGCGTGTTGACGGTGGGCGGGCAGAGCGCCTCGTAGGTGAACTCGGCGGTGCAGCCATGGGCGGCGGCGAGCGTCTCGGCCAGCGCCTGGAGGCGGGCCTTGATGACGGCCTGCGCCTCGGGGCGGAAGTAGCGCGCCGTGCCGCGCACCGTCACCTTGGCCGGCATCACGTTGGGCGAGCCGAAGGTGCCGCCATTGACGTGGCCGACGGAGAGCGCGGCGCTCTCGGTGGGCTTGAGGTTGCGCGGCAGGATGGTGTGCACGGCGAGCAGGAAGTGGCCCAGCACCACCGTCACGTCGGTGGCCAGGTGCGGCGCGGCGCCGCCATGCCCGCCCGTGCCCTGGAAGGTGACGCCCCAGAAATCGGCGCCGGCCAGGATCGGGCCCGGGCGCGTCGCGAACTGGCCGACCGGCATGCCCGGCGTGTTGTGCATGCCATAGACGGCATCGACCGGGAAGCGCTCGAACAGCCCGTCGCGGATCATCGCCGGCGCGCCGGTGCCGGCCTCCTCGGCGGGCTGGAAGATGAAGTGCACGGTGCCGGCGAAGTCCGGCTTCCGCGCCAGGTACTTCGCCGCACCGAGCAGCATGGTGGTGTGGCCGTCATGGCCGCAGGCATGCATCTTGCCGGGCACGGTGGAGGCATGGGCGAAGCTGTTCTCCTCCTGGATGAACAGCGCGTCCATGTCGGCGCGCAGGCCGATGGCGCGGGGCTGGTTGCTGCCGGCCGCGCGGCCGCCGCGCAGCGTGCCGACGACGCCCGTGCCGCCGATCCCCTCGGTGACCTCGATGCCCCATTCGCGCAGCTTGGCGGCCACCAGGGCGGCGGTGCGGTGCTCCTCGAAGCGGGTCTCCGGGTGGCGGTGGATGTCGCGGCGGATCTCGGTCAGTTCCGGCTCGTAGGCCTTGATGTCGTTCAGGACGTCCTGCCGCATCGGTTCGCTCCCTCCCTGGGGTCTGTGCGCATGGGCTGCGTGTGGGGGCAGGCAAACTGCGGCCCGGCCCGGCGGCGGTCAACCATCGGCGGGCGGGGGGCGGGCATTCTGTGGACGATTGTCCAGCATGATGGAAGAATGGTTTCCCTCCCCAACCGGATGCGCCCGACCATGCCCGAGATACGCGACGCCACCGAGGCCGACCTGCCCGCCATCCTGGCCATCCTGAACCAGGCCATCCGCGAGACCACCGCCATCTGGCACACCGCCGAGGCGACGCCGGAGGCGCGGCTGGCCTGGCTGCGGGAGCGGCAGGGGCGTGGCCTGCCGGTGCTGGTGGCGGTCGATGGCGGGGTGGTGCGCGGCTTCGCCAGCTATGGCGATTTCCGCCCCTTCGCCGGCTACGCGGCCACGGTGGAGCACTCGGTCTATGTGGACCCGGCGGCGCAGGGGAAGGGGATCGGCCGCGCGCTGCTGGAGGCGCTGGTGGCGCACGCCCAGGGAGCGGGGCTGCATGTGATGGTGGGCGCCATCGAGGCCGGCAACGCCGCCTCCGTCGCCCTGCACCGCAAGGCGGGGTTCGAGGAGGCGGGGGTGCTGCGCGAGGTCGGCCGCAAGTTCGACCGCTGGCTCGACCTGCTGTTCATGACGCGGCGGCTGTAGGCCCGCCGCGCGGTCTTTCAGCCCGCCGATCAGCCCGCGGGGCGGATGGCGGCCTCGGCCTGCCGGCCGAGATGCTCGGCCAGCCCCTCGGGCAGCTTCAGCCGGTGCGCCAGCGCCGCCAGGTATGCGCGTTCGGCCGGCTCGTCCGGGTCCATGGCGAGGCAGGAGACGAGGTAGATCTCCGCCGCCTGCTCCGGCGTGCGCGCCGCGGCGGCCACCTCGCTGACGCCGATGGGGGCGTCGAGCGTGTCGAACACGAAGGCCTTGGCCTCGGCGTCCAGCCCGGCCTTCTCCACCTGCTCGAAGATGCGCGCACGCTCCTCGGCATCGATATGGCCATCGGAGCGGGCGGCGCCGATCATGGCGCGGATCAGCGACAGCTCGAAGGCCTCGCCCCCCGCCGCCGGCGCCGCGCCGGGCAGGAAGCGCGGCTCCACCGCCTCGACGTCGCGCGCCGTCACGGTGGGGGCGGCCTGCGGCGCCTGCCCGGCCTGCCAGTTCTGCCAGGCGCGGTGCGCCAGGGCGCCGAGCACCGCGGCGCCGCCATGGCTCAGCAGCCCGCCGCCGCCGCCGCGCTTGCCGGATTTCTTGCCGAGCATGGTGCCGAGCAGCCCGCCGGCGGCGGTGAGGCCCGCCAGCCCGCCCAGACTGCCACCCAGCCCGCTGCCACCCAGTCCGCTGCTGCCCAGTCCACTGCCGCCCGATGCCCCGCCGCGGCCGAGGATCTGCTGCGCGGCCTGTGCCAGCCCGCCGGCCAGACCGCCGCCGGAGGTGTTGCCGGCGGGCGGCGGCGCGCCCCAGGGGGAGGTGCCCGAGGGGGAGCCGGAAGGGCGCTGGCCCTGCTGGCCGGACAGGCCGGCACCCAGGAAGCGGTCGAGGAGAGCCTTGGCGTCGATCATGCCCTGCATGTCGGGATGCGCCGGGGCGCGCGCAAGATGACGCGCCGTTCATGTGCCGCCGGGGGGCGCGCCCTCAGTCGGCCGGGCCCGGCGGCAGGTCGGGGTAGATGTCGCGGTAGGCATGCCAGGTGGCGTGGCCGATCAGCGGCAGGGCGACGACGAGGCCGAGGAAGAAGGGCACCAGCGCCAGCCCGATGAACAGCACGATCAGCCCGGCCCACAGCGCCATGGCGCGCCAGTTCTCCATCACCCCCCGCCAGGAGGCGATGACGGCCTCGATGGCGGAGATGTCGCGCGCCACCAGCATCGGCACGGAGAGGGCGGAGATGCCGAAGGCCAGCGCCGCCAGCAGGAAGCCCATCCCCGTGCCGGCGATGAGGAAGGGCAGCAGCCGCTCGGAGCCGAGCAGCGCCAGCGGCAGCCGCTCCAGCGAGGGGGAGAAGCCGGTGCCGAAGCAGAGGGCGAAGAGCAGCCCCGCCAGCCGCACCCAGAACAGGTGCAGCAGCAGCAGCACGCCGCCCATCATCGCCAGCTGCCCGCCATTGCGGCGGAAGCCGTCCAGCGCCTGCGGCCAGCCGCTGCCGAGCCCCACGGCGCGGCGGCGGGAGACCTCGTAGAGCCCGGCGGCCAGCAGCGGCGCCACCAGGAAGAAGCCGGCGGTGGCGGGCAGGATGGCCCAGAGCGTGTGCGTCCGCTGCGCCAGCAGGGCCAGCGCCCAGCCGGCCAGGGTGAGCGCCGCGCCGTAGGAGAGGCCGAGCAGCGGCGCCGCCCAGAGGTCGTTCCAGCCCGCGGCCAGCCAGGCCCAGGGGCGGTCGTGCGGCACGGCGCGCGGCGCCGGGATGGCCTGCGGCGTGGCGATGGCGTGCGTCTGCGGCATCGGCGGGGTCCCTGTGCTGCGAATGGTGTGCTGCGAATGGTGTGCTGCGAATGGTGTGCTGCGAATGGTGTGCTGCGGGTGGAGTGCTGGGGGCGGTGTTGCGGCGGCACCATAGCGGCGGATGCGGCGCGCGGGGTTGATGCGGATCAAGGACGCGCGAGCGGCGGGGGCGCTACCTGCCGCCTGATCCCGCGCGGGCCCCGGAGGCCGGCGCGGCCGCACCGGGGGCGGCCTCCCCCGCAGACGACCGGAGATTTCAGCCATGCCCGAAGGAGGCCACGCCGCGCGCCTCGCCGCAGTGAGCGGCAGCTGGCGGCAGGAGAGCTATGTGGACGGCCCGATCCGGGCCATGGCGGTGGCCACGCTGTTCTGGGGCATCGTGGGCTTCCTGGTCGGCGTGGTGGTGGCCTCGCAGCTGGCCTTCCCGCTGCTGAACCTCGACCTCGAATGGACCACCTTCGGCCGGCTGCGGCCGGTGCACACCAGCGCCGTCATCTTCGCCTTCGGCGGCAACGCGCTGCTCTGCACCAGCCTCTACGTGGTGCAGCGCACCTGCCGCGCCCGGCTGTTCGGCGGCGAGGAGATGGGCTGGTTCCTGTTCTGGGGCTACCAGTTCTTCATCGTCATGGCGGCGCTCGGCTACGTGCTGGGCGTGACCCAGGGCAAGGAATACGCCGAGCCCGAATGGTATGTGGACCTGTGGCTGACGGTGGTGTGGGTGTCCTACCTGGTCGCCTTCGGCGGCACCATCCTCCGGCGCGAGGAGCCGCACATCTACGTGGCCAACTGGTTCTTCCTCGCCTTCATCATCACCGTGGCGATGCTGCACATCGGCAACAACATCGCGCTGCCGCTCAGCCTCGGCCATGTGAAGTCCTACGGCGCCGCCTCGGGCGTGCAGGATGCGATGATCCAGTGGTGGTACGGCCACAACGCGGTGGGCTTCTTCCTCACCGCCGGCTTCCTCGGCATCATGTACTACTTCATCCCGAAGCAGGCGGACCGGCCGGTCTATTCCTACCGGCTGTCGATCATCCACTTCTGGTCGCTGATCTTCCTCTACATCTGGGCGGGCCCGCACCACCTGCACTACACCGCGCTGCCGGACTGGGCGCAGACCCTCGGCATGGTGTTCTCCGTCATGCTGTGGATGCCCTCCTGGGGCGGCATGATCAACGGGCTGATGACCCTCTCCGGCGCCTGGGACAAGCTGCGCACCGATCCGGGCCTGCGCTTCTCGGTCGCCGCCGTCGGCTTCTACGCCATGGCCACCTTCGAGGGGCCGGTGATGTCGATCAAGGCGGTGAACGCGCTCTCCCACTACACCGACTGGACGATCGGCCACGTGCATTCGGGCGCGCTCGGCTGGAACGGCTTCATCACCTTCGGCGCGCTGTACTGGCTGGTGCCGCGCCTGTGGGGCAAGACCGAGCTGTATTCCAAGAAGCTGGCCGAGTGGCACTTCTGGATCGCGACGCTCGGCATCGTCCTCTACATCACCGCCATGTGGGTGTCGGGCATCATGCAGGGGCTGATGTGGCGCTCCTACGACGAGCTGGGCTTCCTCCAGTACTCCTTCGTCGAGACCGTCGCGGCGATGCACCCCTACTACGTCATCCGCATGCTGGGCGGCGTGCTCTACCTCAGCGGCGCGCTGCTGATGGCCTACAACCTGTGGCGCACCGTGCGCGACGTGCCGCAGACCCAGCCGCTCGTCACCCCCGTCTTCCCCGCCGCCTCCCCCGCCGAATAAGGAACTGGCAGCAATGTTCCGTCGTCTCAGCCATGCGCTGGTCGAGAAGAACCTGATCCTGATGGGGGTGCTCACCCTCATCACGGTCTCGATCGGCGGCCTGGTGCAGATCGTCCCGCTCTTCGCGGTGGAGACCACCATCGAGCGCGTGGAGGGCATCCGCCCCTACACGCCGCTCGAGCTGATGGGCCGCGACATCTATGTGCGCGAGGGCTGCTACACCTGCCACAGCCAGATGGTGCGCCCCTTCCGCGACGAGCTGGAGCGCTATGGTCACTACAGCCTCGCCGCCGAGAGCCTCTACGACCATCCGTTCCAGTGGGGCAGCAAGCGCACGGGGCCGGACCTCGCCCGCGTGGGTGGCCGCTACTCGGATGACTGGCACGCGGCGCACCTGCGCAGCCCGCGCGCCGTGGTGCCGGAGAGCGTGATGCCGCCCTACGCCTTCCTCGACCGCCGGCTCGACTACCGCGACATCGCCGACAACCTGCGCGGCCAGCGCGCCGTCGGCGTGCCCTACACCGACGCGATGATCGCCAACGCCCGCGCCGACCTCGAGGCGCAGGCGAAGCCCGACCATGACCCTGCCGGCTTCCAGGGCCGCTACGCCCGCGCGCGCCAGGGCGCCTTCGACGGCAATGGCCGCGACATCACCGAGATGGACGCGGTGGTGGCCTATCTGCAGATGCTCGGCACGCTGGTGACGTTCAGCGACGTCACGCCTGAGCGCGTGCGGCAGCAGTGAGCGGGGAGGGGGCGATGCTCGCGATCTACCCGCTGCTGAAGGCCGCCTGGGTGGTGTGGTTCTTCCTGCTGTTCGGCTTCATCCTCGCCTGGGTGCTGCGGCCGGGCCGGCGCCACGCCTACCAGGCGCTGGCCGACATTCCCCTGCGCGACGAGGCGCCGCGCGCGCGGCGCCCGAACCGGAGCATCTGACGATGCCGACCAAGATCGAGAAGGACGCCGTCAGCGGCCGGGACACCACCGGCCATGAGTGGGACGGCATCAAGGAACTCAACACGCCGCTGCCGAAGTGGTGGATCTACACCTTCTACGCCACCATTGTCTTCGCGCTGGTGTGGGTGGTGCTCTACCCGGCGCTGCCGATCCGTGGCGCCACCGGCGTCACCGGCTGGACGGCGCGCGGCGCCATCGTCGACGAGATGGTGGAGCGCGCCAACCAGCAGGCGCCGATGCTGAACGCGCTGCGCGGGGCGACGCCGCAGCAGATCGTGGCCGATGCCGACCTGCGCAACTTCGCCCTCGCCGGCGGCCGCGTGGCCTTCGCCAACAACTGCGCCGGCTGCCACGGCGCGGGCGGGCAGGGCGCGCCGGGCGGCTTCCCGAGCCTCGCCGACGATGACTGGATCTGGGGCGGCAAGCTGGACCAGATCCGCGACACCATCCGCCACGGCGTCCGCAACACCGAGGACGAGGCGGCGCGCGCCACCATGATGCCGCGCTTCCTGGCCGACGGGCTGCTGAAGCCGGCGCAGGTGAACGACGTGGCCGAGCATGTGCTGGGCCTCTCCGGCCGCGCCACCGACCCCGCGGCCGCCGGGCGCGGCGCCGCCCTCTTCGCCGAGAACTGCGCCAGCTGCCATGGCGAGCGCGGCCTCGGCAACCGCGAGATGGGCGCGCCCAACCTGGCCGACCAGGTGTGGCTCTATGGCGGCGACAAGGCGGCGGTGGTGCACAGCATCGCCTATGCCCGCGCCGGCGTGATGCCCTCCTGGAGCACGCGGCTCGACCCGGCGGTGGTGAACATGCTCGCCGTCTATGTCCACGCCCTCGGCGGCGGCGAGGCGGAGTAGCGCGCCATGGGCCGGATCGACCCCGCCGACAGGACCGCCCCGCCGCCGGAGCCCTCGCTCTACGCCAGCCGGCAGAAGGTCTATCCGCGCGCCGTGCAGGGGCGGGTGCGGCGGGCGAAATGGGCGATCCTGGCCTTCTGCCTCGCGCTCTACTACCTGGTGCCCTGGCTGCGCTGGGAGCGCGGGCCGGGGATGCCGGACCAGGCGGTGCTGGCCGACATCGCCAATGCCCGCCTGTTCCTGTTCTGGATCGAGATCTGGCCGCAGGAGATCTACTTCCTCACCGGGCTGCTGGTGCTGGGCGCCATCGGCCTGTTCGCCGCCACCTCGCTGTTCGGCCGCGTCTGGTGCGGCTTCACCTGCCCGCAGACGGTCTGGACCGATCTGTTCATGTGGGTGGAGCGGAAGATCGAGGGCGACCGCAACGCCCGCATGAAGCTGGACGCGGCGCCCTGGAGCCGCGCCAAGCTGGCGCGCAAGGCGGCCAAGCACGCCGCCTGGCTGGCCATCGCCGCGGCCACGGGCGGCGCCTGGATCATGTATTTCCAGGACGCGCCGACGGTGACGCGCGAAATCCTCACCGGCGGCGCCAGCCTCGAGACCTACTTCTTCTTCGGCCTGTTCACCGCCACCACCTATGTGCTGGCCGGCTGGGCGCGCGAGCAGGTCTGCACCTACATGTGCCCCTGGCCGCGCTTCCAGGCGGCGATGCTGGACGAGAACTCGCTCGTCGTCAGCTACCGCGCCTGGCGCGGCGAGCCGCGCGGCAAGGCCAAGGCCGAGGGCATCGGCGACTGCGTCGATTGCCGCGCCTGCGTGCATGTCTGCCCCACCGGCATCGACATCCGCGACGGGCAGCAGCTCGAATGCATCGGCTGCGGCCTGTGCATCGACGCCTGCGACGACGTGATGCGCAAGCTGGGCCGCCCCGCCGGCCTCGTCGCCTTCGAGACGCTGGCCAACCTCGCCGCCAGCGAGGCCGCCACCACGGGCCTGGCACCCGGCCCGGTGCGGCAGGTCTGCGGCATGAAGGCGCGCCAGCCGGTGCGCTTCTCCCGCCCGCGCACCTGGATGTATGCCGGCGTGCTGGGCGCCGTGGCGCTGGTGATGCTGGGCGCCTTCCTGCTGCGCGACACCGCGACGCTGACCGTGCTGCGCGACCGCGCGCCGCTCTATGTCCGCCTCTCCGACGGCGCCCTGCGCAACGCCTACACGCTGAAGCTGGCCAACCGCCGGCGCGGCGAGGCGGCGCTGGCCCTGGCGCTGGACGCGCCGCAGGGCTTCCGCCTGGTGGTGCAGGACAGCGAGACGGACGCCGCCGGCCGCCCGCTGCTGGCGCTGCGGCCGGACGGGGTGACGCAGTGGCGCGCCCTGGTCACCGCGCCCGCGGGCCTGCGGCTGGCGGAGAGCACGCCGGTGCGCTTCCGCCTGCTGGATGCGGAAGGCCGCACCGTGCTGTCCGAGCGCAGCGTCTTCCTCGGCCCGAAGTAAGGGAGTTTCCGCCATGGATGGCTCGACCGCCGCCGCCGCCCCGCTCCCCCGGCCCCGCCGCAGCGGCTGGATTCCCTGGGTGTTCGTCGGCGGCATGGCGCTGGTGATCGCGGTGAACGGCGTGCTGATCTGGGCGGCGCTGTCCAGCTTCACCGGCGTCACCGTGGGCCGCGCCTATGACCGCGGCCTCGCCTACAACGACGTGCTGGCCGAGAGCGCCCGGCAGCGGGCGCTGGGCTGGCGCGCCACGCTGCGGCTGGAGGAGGGGGTGCTCGCCCTCGCCGCCGAGGATGCGGCGGGCCGCCCCGTGGCCGGCACGGTGCAGGGCCTGCTGCTGCGCCCGCTGAGCGGCGAGACGGTGCCGCTCAACTTCGCCGCCGCCGCGCCGGGCCACTTCCTCGCCGAGGCGAATCCGCCATGGCCGGGGCAGTGGGAGGCGCGGCTGGTGCTGACCGGCCCGGGCGGCCGGCAGCTCGACATCCGCCAGAGGATCGTGGTGAGGAGCGCCGCGCCATGACCGCGCTGCTGGCCGAGGCGGCGCCCCGGGGTGCCGCCGCCTGCGCCCATTGCGGCGCGCCCCTGCCGGAGGGGGCGGCGCGCTTCTGCTGCGCCGGCTGCGCGGGCGCGCACGCGCTGGTCTCCGGCCTCGGCCTCGATGCCTTCTACCGCCGGCAGGAGACCGCCGCCGGCACGCTGCGCCCGGCGGAGGCCCCGCCCGAGACGGATTTCGCCGCCCTCGCCCTGCCCGGGCGCGGCGGCACCCACACGCTGGAGCTGGTGGTCTCCGGCCTCACCTGCGGCGCCTGCGTCTGGCTGCTGGAGCAGGCGCTGGCGCAGGAGCCGGACGTGCTGCGCGCCCGCGCCAGCCTCTCCGCCCGCCGGCTCACCCTGGAATGGCGGGGCGGGGCGGCGCGCGCCAACGCGCTGGTGGCGCTGATCGCCCGGCTCGGCTTCCGCGCCGCGCCCTGGTCCCCCGCCTGCCTGCGCGCCACCGAGGATGCGGAGGGGCGGGCGCTGCTGCGCGCGCTCGGCATCGCCGCCTTCGGCATGATGAACGTCATGCTGGTCTCGGTGGCGGTCTGGGCCGGCACCGACATGGGCGAGGCCACGCGCCACCTGATGCACTGGCTGGCGGCGCTCATCGGCCTGCCGGTGGTGCTGGTGGCGGGCATGCCCTTCTACCGCTCCGCCTGGCGCTCGGTGCGGGCGGGGCGGCCGAACATGGACCTCGCCGTCTCGCTCGGCATCCTCGCCACCACGGCGATGAGCCTGTCCGAGACGCTGCGCAACGGCGACTACACCTGGTTCGACGGTGCCACCGCCCTGCTGGCGCTGCTGCTGGCGGGCCGGGTGCTGGACCGCGCCGCGCGCCGCCGCGCCCGCCAGGCGGTGGCCGAGCTGCTGGCGCTGCAGGAGGGCACGGTGCAGCGGCTCTGCTCGTCGGGGGTGGCGGAGTCCTGCCCCGCCGCCGCCATCCGCGCCGGCGACCGCATCCTGCTGGCGCGCGGCGAGCGGCTGCGGCTGGACGGGGTGGTGGATAGCCCCGAGGCGCTGGTCGACACCGCCGCCACCTCCGGCGAGAGCCTGCCGCGCCTGCTGCGCCGGGACGAGGCCCTGGCCGCCGGCGCGGTGAATCTCGGCGACCCCTTCGTGCTGCGCGTCACCGCCGCGCTGGCCGACGGCTCGCTCGCCGCCATGGCGCGGCTGCTGGAGCGGGCGGAGCAGGCGCGCGGCCGCTTCGTCTCCATCGCCGACAAGGCGGCGCGCTTCTACGTGCCGGCGGCGCATGCGGTGGCGTTGGCCACCTTCCTCGGCTGGTGGCTGTGGGTGGGCGTCTCCTGGCAGGCGGCGCTGGTGCCGGCCGTCGCCGCGTTGATCATCACCTGCCCCTGCGGCCTCGCCATCGCCGTGCCGGCGGTGCAGGTGGCGGCGAGCGGCGCGCTGTTCCGCCGCGGCGTGCTGGTGGCCTCGGCCACCGCGCTGGAGCGGCTGGCCGGCGCCGGCCATGTGGTGCTCGACAAGACCGGCACGCTGACCGAAGGCCGCCCCGTGCTGCTGGAGGAGCCGGGCCGGCCCCCCTCGGCGCTGCGCGAGGCGGCGGCGCTGGCGCGGGCCTCGCGCCACCCGCTGGCGCGCGCGCTGGTGGCGGCCTGCCCCGATGCGCCCGCCGCGCCGGAGGGCGTGGTGGAGGTGCCGGGCCAGGGCCTCCGCCTCGCCGGTGCGCAGGGGGGCGGGCCGGAGGGCGAGACGCGCCTCGGCAGCGCCCCCTTCATCGGCCTGCCGCAGGAGGATGAGGGGCTGACGCTGTGGCTGGCGCGCCCCGGCCTCTCCCCCGTGCCCTTCCGCTTCGCCGACCGGCTGCGGGAGGATGCCGCCCCCGCCGTGGCGGCGCTGCGGGAGCTGGGGCTGGAGGCCGAGCTGCTCTCGGGCGACGCGCCGCCGGCGGTGGAGGCCGCCGCCCACGCCGCCGGCATCGGGCCGTGGCAGGCGCGCGCCACGCCGGAGGGCAAGGCGGAGCGCATCGCCGCGCTGAGCGTGGCCGGGCACCGGCCGCTGATGGTGGGGGATGGCATCAACGACGCCGCCGCCCTGGCGCTGGCGCATGTCTCGGCCACGCCGCAGGGCGCCACCGACCTGGCGCAGGGCGCGGCCGACCTGGTGCTGCGCGGGGAAGGGCTGGGGGCGCTGCCCTACGCCATCCGCGTGGCGCGGCGGGCGCAGCGCCTGGCGCGGCAGAATATCGCCTTCAGCTTGATCTACAACATGGTCGCGGTGCCCTGCGCGGTGCTGGGATACGCCACGCCGCTGATCGCGGCGCTGGTGATGGCCTCCTCCTCCATCATCGTCATCCTCAATGCGCTGCGCGCCGGGAAGGTGAAGGCATGAGTGCCCTGCTGCTGCTGGTGCCGCTGGCGCTGTTCCTGGGCGGCCTCGCCCTGCTGCTGTTCCTCTGGACGCTGCGCGCCCGCCAGTATGACGACCTGGACGGCGCCGCCGCCCGCATCCTCTACGACGACCTGCCCTCCAAGCCGCGAGACCCCCGATGAGCCCCACCCGCATCTTCTTCCTGCTGTTCTCGGCGCTGATCGCCCTTACCGGCCTGCTGGCCGCCGGCGCCTCGGTGGACGGGCCGCTGACCCTGTTCGGCCTCGGCCTGTTCCTGTTCGGGGTGTTCTTCGCCCTGTTCCTGGTCAAGCGCACCTATGACGAGGCGGAAGATCTGGGCTGAGGCGCGCGGCTTCCCGGCCGCCACCGCCGGCCAGGACACGGCGGGAGAAGGGGGACCTTCGAGAAGCCCCCCGCGGCCATGCCCCTGTGGCATGGCCGCCTCCCTTCCCCCCGGGGCGGCGCGGCAGCGGCCTTCACCCCATATCAACCCATTAGCCGTTGACGCGCTGCGCCTGCGCCCTCATGGTCCGGCGCCCTTTTTCCACCAGCTTCTGGGAATGGATTTCCGATGCCTGCGATCACGCTGCCCGACCAGTCCGTCCGCGTCTTCGACGAGGCGGTGACGGGCACCACCGTGGCCGCCGCCATCGGGCCCGGCCTCGCCAAGGCGGCGCTGGCCATGCAGGTCGATGGCGTGCTGCGCGACCTCTCCCACCGCATCGAGTCCGACGCCGCCGTGCGCTTCATCACGCGGCGCGACCCCGAGGCGCTGGAGATGATCCGCCACGACGCCGCGCATGTGCTGGCGGAAGCCGTGCAGGAGCTCTACCCCGGCACGCAGGTGACGATCGGCCCCGCCATCGAGGGCGGCTTCTACTACGACTTCGCCCGCAACGAGCCCTTCACGCCCGAGGACTTCCCGGCGATCGAGGCGAAGATGCGGGAGATCATCTCGCGGAACGCCGCCTTCGTGCGCGAGGAATGGCCGCGCGAGGAGGCGATCGCCTTCTTCGAGGCCAAGGGCGAGCGCTACAAGGCCGAGCTGATCCGCGACCTGCCGGTGGAGGTGCCGATCAGCATCTACCGCCAGGGCGAGTGGCTCGACCTCTGCCGCGGCCCGCACATGCGGAGCACGGGCGATATCGGCTCCGCCTTCAAGCTGATGAAGGTGGCCGGCGCCTACTGGCGGGGCGACCACCGCAACGCCATGCTCAGCCGCATCTACGCCACCGCCTGGCGCGACCAGAAGGAGCTGGACGCCCACCTGCACCAGCTGGAGGAGGCGGAGCGCCGCGACCACCGCAAGATCGGCAAGGAGATGGGCCTGTTCCACCTCCAGGAGGAGGCGGTGGGCAGCATCTTCTGGCACCCCAAGGGCTGGCGCCTCTACAGCCGGGTGCAGGACTACATGCGCCGCCGGCTGGACGCCGCCCTCTACCAGGAGGTGCGCACGCCGCAGCTGGTGGACCGCAAGCTGTGGGAGGCCTCCGGCCACTGGGAGAAGTTCCGCGAGAACATGTTCCTGGCGACCGTGGACGACGAGTCCGAGAAGGACCGCCTGCTGGCGCTGAAGCCGATGAACTGCCCCTGCCATGTGCAGATCTTCAACCAGGGCCTCCGCAGCTACCGCGAGCTGCCGCTGCGCATGGCCGAGTTCGGCGCCTGCCACCGCTACGAGCCCTCGGGCGCGCTGCACGGCATCATGCGCGTCCGCAGCTTCGTGCAGGACGACGCGCACATCTTCTGCTCGGAGGACCAGATCGCCGGCGAGACGGTGGAGTTCGTCGCGCTGCTCTCGGCGATCTACCGGGATTTCGGCTTCGAGAGCTTCCGCGTGAAGTTCTCCGACCGGCCGGAGAAGCGCGCCGGCGACGACGCCACCTGGGACCGCGCCGAGGGCGCGCTGAAGCAGGCCTGCGCCACCGCCGGCGTGGAGTACGAGCTGAACCCGGGGGAGGGCGCCTTCTACGGCCCGAAGCTGGAATTCGTCCTGCGCGACGCCATTGGCCGCGACTGGCAGTGCGGCACGCTGCAGGTGGATTTCGTGCTGCCCGAGCGGCTCGACGCCCAGTATGTGGGGGAGGATGGCAACCGCCACCGCCCCGTCATGCTGCACCGCGCCATCCTCGGCTCCTTCGAGCGCTTCCTCGGCATCCTGATCGAGGAGCATGCCGGGCGCTTCCCGCTCTGGCTGGCGCCCGTCCAGGTGGCGGTGGCCACCATCGTCGACGAGGCGGCGCCCTTCGCCCGCCAGGTGGCCGCCGCGCTGCAGAAGGCCGGGCTTGCGGTGGAGCTGGATCTGCGCAATGAAAAGATCAACCGCAAGGTCGTCGACCATATCGACCAGCGCGTGCCCGTGCTGGCCGTGATCGGCCGGCGCGAGGCGGAGGAGGGCAAGGTGGTGCTGCGCCGCCTGCCCGGGCGCGAGCAGGTGACGCTGACGCTGCAGGAGGCCGTGGCCACCCTTGCGGCGGAGGCAACGCCTCCCGATCTGAAAGAGCAGGCAATGGTTGCAGCAGCGTGACTGCTGCACCATAAGACTCACCCAAAGCGTTTCAACAGCGACAGGAGCCGACTCTGGCCCGAGGCCCTATTCCGAACCAATTGCCCGCCCGCGACGGACCGCGTGTGAACGAGGATATCCGCGTTCCGCAGGTGCGCCTGATCGACCAGGACGGCGAGATGCTCGGCGTGATGAGCGCGCGCGAAGCCCTGCTGCGCGCCTATGAGCTGGGCATGGATCTCCTGGAGATTAGCCCCAACGCCGTGCCGCCGGTCTGCAAGATCACCGACTACGGCAAGTACAAGTACGAGCAGCAGAAGAAGGCCAACGAGGCCCGCAAGAAGCAGAAGATCGTCGAGATCAAGGAAATCAAGGTTCGCCCGAACATTGATGACCATGATTACGACGTGAAGATGCGCGCGGCCAAGTCCTTCATCGAGGAAGGCGACAAGGTGAAGGTCACCCTGCGCTTCCGTGGCCGCGAGATGGCCCACCAGGACCTGGGCGTGAAGGTTCTGGAGCGCATCCGCACCGAGCTGGCCGAGCTGGCCAAGGTCGAGCAGATGCCGCGCCTCGAGAACCGCCAGATGATCATGGTGCTGGCGCCGCGCTGAGCGGCCCGCGCCCCATCCGAGCCGCCGGCCTTGTGCCGTCGCGAAGGCCCAGGGACATCGCCCCTGGGCTTTTTTTTTGCGCCCGGCCTTCCCCGTGCCCCCGTCAGCGGCGCGGGAAGCGCAGATCCAGCCCGCGCGCGCGCCAGCCGGCCTCGATCATCGCCTTGTCGATCAGCCCGGACGGGTCGGCCTTGCGCGGCGCGGTGGCCAGGCCCGGCGCCCGCTCCCGCCGCCAGACGCCGAGCAGGCGGCGCAGCTCCACCAGCGGCTCCGGATGGTCGTCCACCCGCAGGTCGATGTCGGGGAAGTCCTCCGTCGTCACCAGCTTCATGGCGGCCGATTGCCGGCCGCGCCGGTCGCCGCCCGCGGCCTCGCCGGCATCGAGCGCCAGCACCAGCCGCTCGGGCAGCAGCAGCCCGGTGCCGGCGCGGAAGGTGGCCGCCGTCTCCCCCACCACGGCCGGGTTGGCCAGCATGTTGCCGGCCACGCTGAAGCCGGGGCCGGATTGCGAGCCGGCCCATTCCACGCAGCTCTCGCCGGTCCAGGCGGCGGTGCGGCCCTGGCGGTCCACGGCGTGGATCTGGCGCAGCGCGCGGCCGTCGTCGCCGGCCAGCGCGCCCTCGATGGCGGCGGCGGGGGAGAGGCCGCGCGCCATGCCGTCCAGCACCGCCGGGCCGAGGTAGCGGTTGGTGAAGGACTGGGTCGAGACCGCGCCCACCCCCGCCCGCACATAGGGGCAGGAGGCACCGACCGCGAAGGCGCAGGTGGTGACGGCCACGGCGAAGGCGCCGGTTGCGGGATCGTGCGCCACGATCGACCAGGTCATTGGAGTTGTCGTCCCGTTGGAAAGTTCGCTTCCCAGCGTGGCGGCGGGCCCGCCGCCGATCAAGGGGCGGCCCGGCACCATATCGGTGCCGCAACCCTGCCGCGCCGCGCAAGAGCCTTGCCTCGGCGGTGCGGTTGTGGTGGAAGCCGGCATGGCCGACCTCTCCTCCCACGACCGCATCCTCATCCTCGATTTCGGCAGCCAGGTGACGCAGCTGATCGCGCGCCGGGTGCGGGAATCGGGCGTCTATTGCGAGATCTGGCCGTTCACGGCCGATGCCGCGCGCATCCAGGGCTTCGCCCCGAAGGGGATCATCCTCTCGGGCGGCCCGGCCAGCACCGTGGACGAGGGCAGCCCGCGCGCGCCGCAGGTGGTGTTCGAGATGGACATCCCCGTGCTCGGCATCTGCTACGGCCAGCAGACCATGTGCATGCAGCTCGGCGGGCTGGTCGAGAAGAGCGACCACCAGGAATACGGCCGCGCCTATGTCGAGGTGCAGGAGGATTGCGCGCTGACCCAGGGCCTCTGGTCCCCCGGCGCGCGCGAGCAGGTGTGGATGAGCCATGGCGACCGCGTGGCGCGGCTGCCGGAGGGGTTCCGCATCGTCGCCACCAGCCCCGGCGCGCCCTATGCCATGGTGGCCGATGACAGCCGCCACTTCTACGGCATCCAGTTCCACCCCGAGGTGGTGCACACGCCGCACGGCACCCAGCTGCTGCGCAACTTCACCCACGAGGTGTGCGGCTGCCAGGGCGACTGGACCATGGCCGCCTTCCGCGCCGAGGCCATCGCCCGCATCCGCGCCCAGGTGGGGGACGGCAAGGTGGTGTGCGGCCTCTCGGGCGGCGTCGATTCCTCCGTCGCCGCCGTGCTGATCCACGAGGCGATCGGCGACCAGCTCACCTGCATCTATGTCGACCACGGCGTGATGCGCGCCGGCGAGACCGAGCAGGTGGTGCAGACCTTCCGCGACCGCTTCAACATCAAGCTGGTGCACCGCGACGCCTCCGACCTGTTCCTCGGCCAGCTCGCCGGCGTCACCGACCCCGAGCTGAAGCGCAAGACCATCGGCCGGCTGTTCATCGAGGTGTTCGAGGAGGAGCAGGAGAAGATCGGCGGCGCCGACTTCCTGGCCCAGGGCACGCTCTACCCGGACGTGATCGAGAGCGTCTCGGCCACCGGCGGCCCCTCCGTCACCATCAAGTCGCACCACAATGTGGGCGGCCTGCCGGAGGACATGCGGATGCGGCTGGTCGAGCCGCTGCGCGACCTGTTCAAGGACGAGGTGCGCGCGCTCGGCCGGGAGCTGGGCATGCCGGAGGAGATCGTCGGCCGCCACCCCTTCCCGGGGCCGGGGCTGGCCATCCGCATCCCCGGCGAGGTGACGCGCGAGAAGGTGCAGATCCTGCAGAAGGCGGACAGCATCTATCTGGAGGAGATCCGCGCCGCCGGGCTGTACGACGCCATCTGGCAGGCCTTCACCGTGCTGCTGCCGGTGCGCACCGTGGGCGTGATGGGCGACGGCCGCACCTATGACAGCGCCTGCGCGCTGCGCGCCGTGACCAGCACGGACGGCATGACGGCCGATGTCTACCCCTTCACCATGGAGTTCCTGACGCGGGTGGCGGGGCGCATCGTCAACGAGGTGCGCGGCATCAACCGCGTCACCTACGACATCACCAGCAAGCCCCCCGGCACCATCGAGTGGGAGTGAGCGGCGCGGGGGCCTGAGCCCCCGCCCGCAGCTCAGCCGCCCCCGGCCAGCGCTCGCAGCAGGATGTCCCGCGCGAAGGCGACGCGCGGGTGCCGCAGCGCCGCCCGCGCCCAGACGAGGTAGAACTGGTTGCGCGGCACCTCCCGCGGCGCCGGGATCTCGGCCAGGCTGCCATCCCCGCGCTGCTCCCGCGTCAGGTAGCCGGGCAGCACGGACCAGCCGATGCCGGCGCAGAGGCTGGCGCGCAGCACTCGCAGGTCCGGCACCGTCACCGCCGGCAGCCGCTCCAGCACGATGTCGTTCGCCTCGAGCCAGCTGCGCAGCAGCGGGCGGTCGAGGTCGTAGGCGAGGTGGGGCACCGCCGCCAGCCCCTCGCGCAGCGTCGCCGCGGCGGCGATCCGCGCGGCGATGGCGGGCGCCGCCACGGCGCGCAGGTTCTCCTCGCCCACCCCCTGGCAGGCGAGGCGCGGATCCTCGGGCAGCGAGGCCGTCAGCCCGAGATGGACGCGGCCATCGAGCAGCATCTCGTACAGCGCCGCGCGGCCGCCGATATGCAGCCGCAGGTCCAGCCCGGCCTCCACCAGCGGCCCGAGGCGCGGCGCGACATGCTCGCCCAGATAGTCGGAGGGTGCTGCGATGTGGACGGTGCCCGACAGCCGCGCCGAGCGGGCGCGCGCCGTGGCCAGCGCCGCCTCCGCCGTATCCAGGCTGTTCCCAAGCGCGGCGGCGAGGTCGTCGGCGATCGCGGTCGGCTGTACGCCGCGCGGGCGCCGCTCGAACAGCCGGTGCGAGAGCTGCGCCTCCAGCGACGCCACGTGCTGCGACACCGCCGGCTGGCTCAGGCCGAGGGCGCGCGCCGCGCCGCTGAGCGAGCGGCGCCGGTAGACCTCGATGAAGGTGCGCAGCTGTGGCAGCGACATCGGGTTGCCATAAATGGATTTATGGCGGCTCGCCAGTTTCCTGGGATTTGCTGATGCCCGGCCTGCCCCATCTGGACGGCACGGACAGGACGCGGCCGGCGCGCCGTCCGCGCCGGCACACCCCCCCGACAACAGGAGACAGAGCGATGCCCCGCATCCTCATCGTGACCACCTCGGCCGACCGCATGACCCCCGGCACGGAGCCCACCGGCCTCTGGCTGGAGGAGCTGACCACCCCCTACTACGCCTTCCAAGACGCCGGCGCCGCGGTGACCCTGGCCTCGGTCGCGGGCGGCGCGGTGCCGGTCGATGCCCGCAGCCTCGCCGCCGAGGGGGAGGAGGAGGCGTCGGTCCGGCGCTACCGGCAGGACCCGGCGCTGCAGGCGGCGGTGGCTGCCACGCCGTGCTTCACCGAGATCGACCCCACGGGCTACGACGCGCTGTTCCTGCCCGGCGGGCACGGCACGATGTTCGACTATCCGGGCAGCGCGGCGCTGGCCGCGCTGGTCGAGCGCTTCGACCGCGAGGGGCGGGTCGTCGCCGCGGTCTGCCACGGCCCGGCGGGGCTGGTCTCCGCCCGCAAGGCGGACGGTACCCCCTTCGTCGCCGGCCGCCGGATCGCCGCCTTCACCGACAGCGAGGAGCGCGCGGTCGGCCTCGACCAGGCGGTTCCCTTCCTGCTGGAGAGCCGGCTGAAGGCGCTGGGCGCCCGGCACGAGGCGGGGCCGGACTTCCAGCCCTTCGCGCTGCGCGACGGCCGGCTGGTGACCGGCCAGAACCCGGCCTCGGCGGCGCCGACCGCGGCGCTGGTGATGGAGGCGCTCGGCGTGGCGGGCGCTGCGCCGCAGGCCCTGTGAGCCGCTGCGCCTGCGGACCGGCGCCGCGCCCGTGCCGCTGACGCGGTGAGGGCGGGGCGGCGCCTCACCGGCGGGCGGTGGGGCGCCGGGCCAGCTGGTCCAGCGCGTCCGCGTTTTCCCGCCCCCAGGCATAGAGCAGCTCGACCGGCGCCACGCAGCGCCGCCCCAGCGCCGTCAGCCGGTATTCCACCGCCGGCGGCACGCTGCCCTGCACATGCCGGGTCAGCAGCCCGCTCGCCTCCATCTCGCGCAGCGTCTGGGTCAGCATCTTCTTCGAGATGCCGGGCAGGCTGCGCAGCAGCACGCCGGTGCGCGCGGCGCCCTGGTGGCGGGCGTGCAGCGTGTGCAGCACCATGCTCGTCCACTTGGTGGCGAACAGCGCCAGCACGCGGCGCGGCGCGCAATCCTCCCGCCATTCCGCCTCGGGGCTGCCTTTGTCCATGGGTGGTTACCTTATGGTGACTATGTCCCAGATTGGTGCCGTCTGGACGCGCCTCAAGCCACCGCCCAGGTGAGGGGCGCATTTGGACCGGAGGCAGGACATGGCAGGCACGGCGCTGGTGGTCGGGGCGAGCGGCATCGTCGGCAACGCGGTGGCGGAACGGCTGCTGGAGGAGGGGTGGACGGTGCATGGCCTGTCCCGCCGCCCCGGCAGCGGCCCGGGCGGCATCCGTCCCGTCGCCGCGGATCTGCGCGACGCGGCGGGCACGGCGGCGGCGCTGTCCGGGCTGCGGCCGGAGGCGGTGTTCATCACCACCTGGCTGCGGCAGGCCACCGAGGCGGAGAACATCCGCGTCAACGCCGCCATGGTGCGCAACCTGCTGGACGCGCTGCGGCCGGGCGGCGCCACCCGGCATGTCGCGCTGGTCACCGGCCTCAAGCACTATCTCGGCCCGTTCGAATCCTACGGCAAGGGCGTGCTGCCCGAGACCCCGTTCCGCGAGGAGCAGGCGCGGCTCGACGTCGAGAACTTCTACTACGCGCAGGAGGACGAGGTCTTCGCCGCCGCCGCGCGGGACGGCTTCTCCTGGAGCGTGCACCGGCCGCACACCATCATCGGCATGGCGGTGGGCAACGCCATGAACATGGGCACCACCCTCGCCGCCTACGCCACGCTCTGCCGCGAGACGGGGCGGCCCTTCCGCTTTCCCGGCTCGGCCGCGCAGTGGAACGGCCTGACCGACATGACCGACGCCCGGCTGCTGGCCCGCCACCTGCTCTGGGCGGCGACCACCCCGGCGGCGCGCGACTTGGCCTTCAACGTGGTCAATGGCGACGTGTTCCGCTGGCGCTGGATGTGGGGGCGCATCGCCGGCTGGTTCGGGCTGGAGCCGGCGCCCTTCGACGGCACGGTGCATCCGCTGGAGCGGCAGATGGCGGAGGATGCCGGGACCTGGCGGGCGCTGGCCGGGCGGCACGGCCTGGCCGAGCCGGATCTCGGCCGGCTCGCTTCCCCCTGGCACACCGATGCCGATCTGGGCCGGCCGATCGAGGTGGTCACCGACATGTCCCGCAGCCGCCGCCTCGGCTTCCTCGACCAGCAGCCGACGGACGATGCCTTCCTGGACCTGTTCGCGCGGCTGCGCGCGGCGAGGCTGATCCCCTGAGGGGCCCGCGTGCGGAGGCGCGCCTTTGCAGGCCCGCGCGCGAAGGCGCGGCTTGGCAGGGTTTGCGGAGGCGCGGCCTGGTGTGGAGCCCGGCGGGGCCGCGCCTTTTTGAAGCCGGCCGCGCCACCGCTCCGGCACTGCCGGCGTTTCCTTCCGCGAGGGCCGAGGCCCGCAGCAGGAGGAAGCGCCGGCCATGACTCCAGCCAGAACCCCGCGCCATCGCGCGGCCCTGTCAGGGGCGGGGCGCCTCCTGCCGCTGGCGTTGCTGCTGCCGCTGGCCGCCTGCGGCGGCGGCGCCACCCTGCCGGAGGCCGCCGGCTACGGCCCGCACCCGCAGCTGCCCGAGCCGCGCCAGGGCCTGCTGCCCACGGTGAAGGTGGCCAAGGCCACCGGCTGGCCGGAGGGTGCCATGCCCACCCCCGCGCCGGGCTTCCGCGTGCAGCCCTTCGCCAGCGGGCTCGACCATCCGCGCTGGCTCTACGAACTGCCGAATGGCGACATCCTGGTGGCCGAGAGCAACGCGCCGCCCAAGCCCGAGGGCATGGGCGGCGGCCTCCGCGCCTGGGTGCAGGGCCTCATCATGCGCCGCGCCGGCGCTCGCACGCCCAGCGCCAACCGCATCACCCTGCTGCGCGACGCCGATGGCGACGGCCGTGCCGAGACCCGCACGGCCTTCCTGGAGGGGCTGAACTCCCCCTTCGGCATGGCGCTGGTGGGCAGCGACCTCTACGTGGCCAATGCCGACGCGGTGCTGCGCTTCCCCTACGCGCCGGGCGCCACCCGCATCGACGTGCCGGGCGAGAGGCTCTCCGAGCTGCCCGCGGGGCGCAACCACCACTGGACCAAGAGCCTGGTGGCCAGCCCGGATGGCGGCCGGCTCTATGTCGGCGTCGGCTCCAACTCCAACGTGGCCGAGCATGGCCTGGAGGAGGAGCGGGACCGCGCCGCCATCCTGGAGATCGACCGCGCCACGGGGGCGCGGCGCGTCTTCGCCTCGGGCCTGCGCAACCCGGTGGGGCTGGCCTGGAACCCGCAGAGTGGCGCGCTCTGGGTGGCGGTGAACGAGCGCGACGAGATCGGCGACGACCTGGTGCCGGACTACATGACCGCCGTGCGGCCGGGCGGCTTCTATGGCTGGCCCTACAGCTATTTCGGCCAGCATGTCGATGCGCGCGTCGCGCCGCAGCGGCCGGATCTGGTGGCGCGGGCCATCGCGCCGGACTACGCGCTGGGCGCGCACACCGCCTCGCTCGGCCTCGCCTTCCTGCCGGACGGGCGGATGGGGCCGGGCACGGCGGGGGCGGCGGTGGTGGGCCAGCACGGCTCCTGGAACCGCGACCCGCCGGCCGGCTACCGCGTCATCCTGGTGCCGTTCCGCGACGGGCGGCCGGAGGGCGCGCCGGTGGAGCTGCTCGCCGGCTTCCGCACGCCGGAGGGCGAGGCGCGCGGCCGCCCGGTGGGCGTGCTGCCCACCCGCGACGGCGCCCTGCTGGTGGCCGACGATGTGGGCAACGCCGTCTGGCGCCTCAGGCGGGAGTGAGGCGCGCGCTCAGCGCGCGCGCCCGGCGGGGGCGGGCCGCAGCCGCTCGGCCACCACCAGCGCCAGGGCGCCGGCCAGGATCAGCGCGGCCATCGGGCGCGCCGTGCCGTCGGCCAGCTGGCTGAGCAGCACGCCGCTGCACCCCGCCACGGTGAATTGCAGCGTGCCCATCAGCGCCGAGGCGGCGCCGGCCTGGTTGGCGTGGCGGCTGAGCGCGCCCACCGCCGCGTTGGGCAGCACCAGCGCCGAGGCGAACATCATGACGAAGACCGGCGCCAGCAGGCCGAGCCAGTGCGGCACGCCGAGGAAGGCCTGCGCCGCCATGACGAGCGCCGCGGCCAGGACCACCCAGCAGGCGCCGCGCACCAGCCGCCGGGCGCCGAAGCGCAGCAGCAGCGGCGGGTTGCACTGCGAGCCGACGATGAAGCCCGCCGCGTTGACGCCGAACAGGATGGCAAAGGTGGAGGGCGCCAGCCCGTACTGCCCGACGAACACCGCGGCCGAGCCGCCGACATAGGCGAACATCAGGAACATCGCCGCGCAGCCCATGGCGACATGGGAGTAGAAGCCGCGCTCGCGCAGCACCGCGATGTAGCGCAGCAGCATGGCGGCGGGGCCGAGGCGCAGGCGCCGCTCGGGCGGCAGCGTCTCCGGCAGCAGGCGCCAGACCAGGGTGGCGGAGATGACGGCATAGGCGGCGCTGAACCAGAAGATCGGCCGCCACGAGCCGAAGGCGAGGAACAGCCCGCCGATGCTGGGCGCCAGGATGGGCGCCGCGCCCATCACCAGCATCAGCCGCGACATCAGCTTCGCCGCCGCGTGGCCATCGGCCAGGTCGCGCACCACGGCGCGCGGGAGCACCATGCTGGCCGAGCCCCCGAAGGCCGCCACGCAGCGCCAGAAGGCCAGCGCCTCGATGTTCAGCGCCAGGGCGCAGCCGATGGAGCCGATGATGTAGACCACCAGCCCCGCCAGCAGCGGCCGGCGCCGGCCGAGCCGGTCGGCCAGGCTGCCCTGGACGATCTGCCCCACCGCGAGGCCCAGGAACCAGGCCGCCAGGGTCAGCTCGGCCGAGCCGTGCGGCGCGCCGAACTCGGCCTCGATGGTGGGGAAGGCCGGCAGGTACATGTCGATGGAGAGCGGGCCGATCGCGGTCAGGAAGCCCAGGAGCAGCGGGAGCCAGGACGGCATGAGGCGGATTCCGGCAAAGGCGGGACAGATGGACAAGGCGAGGCCGACACGGGCGGCGCGGCGCTCCGGCAGGGGAGGGCCACGCGGCGGGGGCGGTCAGGGAGGGGCGGGCCGCCGCACGGCGGGCCGGAGGGGGCGCCGGTCATGCGGCGCCGCAGCAAGGGGTAACGCCGCGCCGGGAAATTGGCCAGATCACTTTTCCGTGCAAGCCGTGGCGGCTGTATGATAGTGTGAATACGAAACGGTAGGCATAAATCCGGGCAGAACGATGATCCGGAAGGCATTCCCGTTTCCGTGTGCCTATTGTGGTGGCGATATCGCCTTGCCTCGGCTCGTTCCGCCATCAAAACTGCTTGTGGCGCCGGCGCTGGCCGCCGGCCGAAAAACCAGGGAGAGCACCGTGTTCCGTTCCGCTCTTGCGGCCATCGGCGGTTTCGCCATGGCTTCCGGCCTCGCCGTCATCACGCTTCTCGGCGCCACGCCCGCCCGCGCCCAGGCGGGCGCGGACACCGTCGCCGCCATCCGCGCCCGCGGCGCGGTGGTCTGCGGCGTCACCGGCACCACGGCGGGCTTCAGCCTGCCGGACAGCCAGGGCGTGATGCGCGGCCTGGACGCCGATTCCTGCCGCTCCGTCGCCGCCGCCATCTTCGGCGACGCCAGCAAGATCCGCTTCGTCAACACCACCTCGCAGAACCGCTTCACGGCGCTGCAATCGGGCGAGGTGGACCTGCTGGTGCGCAACACCACCTGGACCCTCTCGCGCGAGGCGTCGCTCGGCTTCGAGTTCGCCAGCATCAACTTCTATGACGGCCAGGGCTTCATGGTGAAGAAGGGGCTGAACGTGGCCTCGGCCCGGGCGCTCGACGGCGCCACGGTCTGCGTGCAGCCCGGCACCACCACCGAGCTGAACCTGGCGGACTACTTCCGCTCCAACGGCATGAAGTTCACCCCCGTGGTGATCGAGAGCGTCGAGGAGATCCGCACCGCCTTCAACTCCGGCCGCTGCGACGCCTACACCAACGACGCCTCCTCCCTCGCCGCCTTCCGCGCGACGCAGACCAACCCGGCCGACTACCTGCTGCTGCCCGAGATCATCTCGAAGGAGCCGCTCGGCGCCGTGGTCCGCAAGGGCGACTTCAAGTTCTTCGACATCGTTCGCTGGGCGCATTTCGCGCAGCTGACGGCGGAGGAGCTGGGCATCACCAGCCAGAACCTCGCCAGCTTCGCCGACAGCCCGAATCCCGACGTGCAGCGCTTCATGGGCAAGACCGGCGACCTCGGCAAGATGCTCGGCCTGCAGCCGGACTGGGCGGTGCAGATCGTCCGGCAGCTCGGCAATTTCGGCGAGATGTGGGACCGCAACATCACGCCCCTCGGCGTGCAGCGCGGCATCAACAACCTCTGGACCAAGGGCGGGCTGCAATACGCGCCGCCGATGCGCTGAGTCCGGGCCGCCGGGAGAGGGGGGCGGCCCTCTCCCGGGCCGGCTCAGCGGCCCGGATGCGCGGCCAGGATGTCGTCGAAGCGCTCGCGCCGCAGCCGCTCGTAGTGGCGGCGGTGGTGCGCGTCGATCTCCTGGAGCCGCGCTTCGGTCAACGGCGTGAAGTCGTAGGTCTCGCTCTGCGCCACCCGCATCTTGTCGAAGCCCATGGCGCGGAAATGCGCCGGCGAGAAGGAATTGCCCCGCTCGCCGATGTAGCGGCCGAAGGAGACCGTGGTCAGCACGCGGTACAGGCCGAGCTCCAGGCAGACGATGCTCTTGGCGGCATCCTGCGAGGAAGCCTCGCTGGCGATGGCGAGCGGGCGGAACAGCTCGAAGATGCGGCGGTGGTTGCGGGCGTTGTAGTCCACCCCTTCCAGGATGTCGTAATAGGGCTTCAGCCACGCCATCATCTGCCGCCAGGCGTGGCGGCGCAGGCCGAAGCCCCAGTGGTGCTCGAGCGGGATGTATTTCACCACCGGGCCCGGATAGTCCCGCCGGTGGTCGCCATAGGCGCCGAAATAGGCGATGCGCGGGAAGGGCGCGGTGATCTCGCGCAGCCGCTCCAGCGCGTAGAGGTACCAGGGGCCGAGTTCCAGGTCGTCCTCGAAGAAGTAGCCCAGCTCCGCGTCCAGCTCCTCGAAGACCAGCTTCTCGCCGCGCAGGATGTTGCGCGCCACGCCGAGATTGCCCTCGCTGCGCCGCACCTGCCCCTGGGGGAAGTGGCGGCGGAACAGCGCGACGCTGGCCTCGATATCCGCGTCCCGCGCCATGCGGCGGCCGCTGAGGGCGGAGATCGCGCCATCCTGCAGCAGGAACACCTTCGCGGGGTCGTAGCGCACCCCCTTCTGCCGTGTCAGCGACACGCAGACGGCCTCCAGATAGGCGGGCCGGTCGAAGGAATAGAGGATGATGGGCGTGTCGATCTGGAACATGCTGCTCATTGTGTTGCGGTCCGGCGAAATCCCGGCTCCGCTGGGGGATCTGCGAACTCTTCGGTGATCTCTTCGACGCGGGCGAGGGGCGGGCCGGCGCGGCAGGCGGTCAGCAGGCTGCCGACGGCGGCGGCGTCGCCGGCCACCAGGGCCTCGACGCTGCCATCGCGCCGGTTGCGCACCCAGCCCAGCACGCCGAGCCGCGTGGCCTCGCGGACCATCCATTCACGGTAGCCGACACCCTGCACCCGCCCACGGATGCGGACACGCTTGGCGTCCATGCTGTTCCTCCCTGCCCGTGGCCCGGCGCTTTCCGCGCCATTCAGCCGCGCGCCAGGTCCAGCAGGCGCTCGGCCAGGGCGACATCTTTCACGATGCCCTGTTGCCGTTCCAGCGCTTCGCGATCCTGCCCCCAGAGTTCCTGCTGGAAGGTCTCGTCCAGGAAGGCCAGGCGGCAGGCTTCCGCGGCGTCCAGCCGGCCATGCGCCAGGGCCAGGCCCAGCACCAGGCTGCCCAGCGCCGGCACCGCGACACCCAGCGCCGCCAGCTTCAGCACCGGCAACGCCGCCACCGCCGCGTGCAGGGCGCGCTCCGCTTCGGGCGGCTGCGGCACGGGCATCACGCCGGTGGTCACGCGCAGCGGGGCGTCGAAGGTCAGGGCCACCCAGTCCAGCAGCGGCTGCCAGGCCTGCGCCTGCCGCGCGGCCAGCCGCGCATCGGTGCCGTGGTAGCAGAGCAGGTCGGTGCGCCCATAGGCGGCGATGGCATCGACGCTCGGCGCCGGGTCGGCCGCCATGCGGTCCAGCGCGGTGGCCACCACGCGGGTGAGCGGCACCTCCTCCATGCTCATCTCGCCGCCCTTGGCGCCGCCGGCGGCCTGCCATTCCGCGGCCACGGCTTCCGCCAGCCGCGGCAGGGGCAGGCGCAGCGGGCCGCTGCCGGGCAGCCGCAGGGGGCGGCCATCGAGCAGCACGGCGAAACCATCCTCGGCCGGAGCAGCGGCGGCCTGATCCCAGAAACGCTTCATGCATGGCTTATGGTGGGTCGCGACCCCTTCGCCAAGATCATCTCAGCGCGAGGCATCGCGATCCTCCTTGAACACGCGCAGACCGCGCAAAGTGGCCACAGTGGCGACGGCCAGCACCACCGCCACTTCGTAGGCGCCGAGCGCGCAGGCGGCGCCGATCGCCGCCGTGGTCCACAGCCCCGCCGCCGTGGCCGTGCCGTGCACATGCCGCCCGCTGCGGATGATGGCGCCCGCGCCGATGAAGCCGATGCCGGTGATCAGCCCCTCCAGGATGCGCGCCACCGCCTGCGGGTCGTCGCGCACCACCTCCGACGCCGCCTGCAGGAAGCCGCAGGCGGCGATCGCCACCAGCGGGAAGGTGCGCAGCCCGGCGCTGCGGTCCTCGCGCTCGCGGTCCCAGCCGATGGGGAAGGCCAGGGCGTAGGCGATGGCGAGGTCGCGCGCATGGTCCAGCATGGAGGGGTCGTCGAGCGGCATGCGGAGGCAACCCGCGCGGTGCCCCGCCGGTTGCCGCGGGCTTCTCCATGGTCCCACGCAGCCGTGCGGCGGCGGGGCCGATCGGGGGCCTTCCCTGTTCCCGCACGAGGTGCGAGGGTCCGCCCGCTGCAACCGGAACACGCATGATGCGCAACGACTCGCTGGACCCCGACGATCTCGCCACCCGGATCGGCGCGCGCGCGCCACGCTACACCGCCCTCGCCGACAGCATCTGGGAGATGGCCGAGCTGCGCTTCGCCGAGCACCGCTCCGTGGCGGCGCAGATCGCGCTGCTGGAGGCGGAGGGCTTCCGCGTCACGCGCCGCGTCGCCGGGCTGGAGACGGCCTTCATGGCCGAGGCGGTGGTGGGGCAGGGCGGCCCTGTCATCGGCTTCCTCGGCGAGTTCGACGCGCTGGCGGGGCTGAGCCAGGAGGCCGGCAACCCGCGGCCCGCGCCGCTGGTGGCGGGCGGCAACGGCCATGGCTGCGGCCACCACTTGCTCGGCACCGGCGCCATGCTGGCCGCCGCGGCGGCGCGCGACATGCTGGCGGCCGAGGGCCTCTCCGGCACCATCCGCTACTATGGCTGCCCGGCCGAGGAGGGCGGCTCCGGCAAGACCTTCATGGCGCGGGAGGGCGTGTTCGACGACCTCGCCGCCGCCATCTGCTGGCACCCCGGCACCTATGCCGGCGTCATGTCGAACCTGACGCTGGCCAATTTCCAGGTCTATTTCCGCTTCCGGGGCCGCCCCGCCCATGCGGCGGGCAGCCCGCATCTCGGCCGCAGCGCGCTCGACGCCGTCGAGATCATGAACATGGGCGCCAACTACCTGCGCGAGCACATCCCCTCCGACGCGCGGCTGCACTACGCCATCACCGATGCGGGCGGCATCTCGCCCAACGTGGTGCAGGCGCGGGCTGAGGTGCTCTACCTGATCCGCTCGCCGAAGGTGGCGCAGGCCGAGGCGCTGTTCGCCCGCGTGCGCCGCTGCGCCGAGGGTGCCGCGCACATGACCGAGACGGAACTCACCGTCGAGGTGGACAAGGCCTGCTCCGAGGTGGTGCCGAACACGGTGCTGGAGATGGCGATGCACGAGAACATCCGCCGCCTCGGCCCGCCGCGCTTCGACGAGGAGGACCGCGCCTTCGCCGCCGCCATCCGCGAGAGCCTGACGGCCGAGGACATCGAGAGCGGCGTGGCGACCTTCGGCGCGCCGCCGGAGAGCGGCGCCCTGCCGCTGCCGGAGGAGATCCTGGCCTTCGACGGCACGCCGCGCTTCAACGCCGGCTCCACCGATGTGGGCGACGTCTCCTGGGTGGTGCCCACGGTGCAGTGCTGGGGCGCCTGCTACGCCATCGGCACGCCGTTCCACACCTGGCAGATGGTGGCGCAGGGCAGGCGGCCGGCGGCGCACAAGGGCATGGTGCACGCCGCCCAG
The DNA here is from genome assembly GCF_003116135.1 of Teichococcus aestuarii. GTDB lineage: Bacteria > Pseudomonadota > Alphaproteobacteria > Acetobacterales > Acetobacteraceae > Pseudoroseomonas > Pseudoroseomonas aestuarii. Next base: position 53,712 of record NZ_PDOA01000004.1, read on the forward strand.
GCGATGGCGGCGACGGCGCTGGACGCGATCCGCGACCCGGAGATGCTGGCCCGCGCGCGGGCGGAGCTGACCCGCCGCACCGGCGGCCGCCCCTATGCCTGCCCGATCCCGCCCGGGGTGGTGGCGCCGCCGCTGCGTGCGCCCCGCGCCGGCTGAGGGGCGCGGCATGCCCTCCCCGCTGCCGGCGCTGCGCACCATCCGCCTCGCGCCCGCGGCGGAGCGGCACCTGCCGGAGATGGTGGCGATCTTCAACGACATCGTCGCCCACACCGATGCCGTCTACACCGAGACGCCGGACACGGCGGAGCGGCGCGCCCTGTGGTGCGCGCAGCGCCACGCGCAGGGTTACCCGGTGCTGGTGGCGCTGGGGCCGGGCGGGGCGGTGCTGGGCTTCGCCAGCTTCGGCGATTTCCGCGCCGCCTGGCCGGGCTTCCGCCACAGCGTGGAGCATTCCGTGCACCTGCGCGCCGATGCGCGCGGCCACGGGCTGGGCGGCGCGCTGCTGGCGGCGCTGGAGGAGGAGGCGCGGGCGCTCGGCAAGCACGCCATGCTCGCCTCGATCGACGCCGCCAACCACCGCTCCATCCGCATGCATGAGCGGCTGGGCTTCGCGCGCGTGGCGCTGATGCCGCAGGTGGCCTGCAAGGCCGGCCGCTGGCTCGACCTGGTGATGATGCAGAAGCTGCTGGGCGAGGGGCCGCCGCCGCCCTGAGGCGCGCGGCGGCCCGCCAGGCCCCAGATCATGCAGGCCCCAGATCACGCAGGCCTCAGATTATACAAGCCTCAGGGCATGGCGGCGATGTCGAGGATCTCGGCCTGCGGCAGCCGCGCGACGGCGCCGAGCGGCGTCGCCGCGCCGCTCTCCAGCGAGACGGTGTGCAGCGTGCCGCCGGCCAGCAGCCAGGCGGTGTTGCCCGGCGCGCCGCCGCCCTGGCCGGTGCTCAGGATGTCGAAGGCCACGCCGGCGGGCAGCGAGGCGGCGATCTCGCCCTTCGGCTGCTGCACGCCGTCATTCGGCGGCGCCTGCAGGTTCAGCCGGCGCAGCAGCGTGTCGATGGTGTAGAGCGCGGTGGATTGCGTGCCGGCCACGCTGTTGGTGTAGGCGCCGGCGACGATGCGCGGCGCCGTCTCGCCATAGGGGCCGGGCTGGTACTTCAGCGTGCCGTCGCGCGTCACCGCGCCGGTGTCGGGGTGGATGCGGAAGTTCACGCCGCCCATGCCCATCAGGCGCAGCCGGTCCGCCGCCGGGTTGAAGTCCACCACCGCGCGGCCGCCGGACTCGAACGTCTCCGAGAGGCGGCTGACGGCGGTGGCCTGGCCCGTGGCGGCATCCAGCGTGACGATCTGCCCGCCCTCCGTCACGCCGTAGAGCCGGCCATCGGCGGGGCGGACGTCGATGCCGAGCAGCCGCCCCTCCACGCCGCGCACCATGACGGGGGCGCTGGCGGCGCGGCTTTCCGTGTCGATCCGCACCAGCCGGTTGTCGGCGGTCAGGCCGACCAGCGTGGCGGCCGAGGCGGGGGCGGCCATGGCCAGGCCGGCGGCGAGCAGGGCGGGAAGGCTGTTGCGCATGCGCGTCACTCCACGGGTGCGGCGGCCGGGCTGGCCGCCTCTGCCCGCGCTACGGCGCGGCGCGCCCGCTGGATGCGGGGCGCGCGAAAAAAACCTCAGCTTCCGGTGGCGGGGGCGAGGCGGCCGATGAACTGGATCGGCCCGCTCGGCCGGGCGTAGGGCGAGCCGCCCGGCGGCTCCAGCGTGATCTCGATCAGCATCCCCGGCTGCGGCGTGATGGCACCGGGGGAGACGCTGATGCGCCCCTCGGGCGGGATCAGCCCGAGCGAGGTGGGCGCGGTGGCGCCGGGCGGCAGCGCCCAGAGCTGCAGCACGCGGTCCGAGGCCACGGGGCGGGGGTTCAGCGCGGCGAGCCGCAGCCCGCCGCCCTCGGCCTCCACCAGCCAGGCGGGCTGGTCCTGCTGGGTCAGCAGCACGGTCATCAGCCGCGCCGGCGCCTCCGGGGCGGGCCGCAGCAGCAGGAAGGCGGCGAGGCCGGCGGCCAGCGCCGTGCTGCCCATCGCCCAGCCGCGCCACAGGCCGGAAAGGTCGGGCCGCGCGGGGGCGGGCTGCCGGAGCGGGACGATGGTGGCGGCGGGTGCGGCGACGGCGGGGGGCAGCGCCGCCTCGATGCGCGACCAGAGTCCCTCGGGCGGCGCCTCGGGCGGGGCGAGGGCGGCGAGCGGGGCGAGGCGCGCCTCCCAGCGCTCCACCGCCGCGCGCAGCGCCGCGTCCTGCGGCAGCGCCGCCTCCACGGCGCGGGCTGCGCCGGCCTCCAGCGTGCCGAGCACGTATTCGCCGGCCAGCGCCTCGCGCTCCGCCTCGGGGATGGCGCCGCTCATGCCAGGCACCCCCGCAACTGCAGCAGGCCGCGCCGGATCCAGCCCTTCACCGTGCCCAGCGGCAGTTCCAGCCGCGCCGCGATCTGCGCGTGGGAGAGGCCGTGCACGAAGGCCAGCACGATGCCGTTGCGGCGGCTCTCCTCCAGCGCGAGCAGGCATTCGCGCAGGCGGCGGCCCTCCTCGCTGGCGGCCACCCGCTCCAGCGCGGCGGGCGGCACCGGCGTGTCGCCGAGGCCGGGATCGTCGGTCGGCATCTCGCGGCCGCGGCGGCGGGCGAGGTCGAGCGCGGCGTGGCGGACGATGCCGGCCAGCCACGCCTCCGCCGCGCCGCGCGCCGGGTCGAACTGCGCGGCGCGGGCGGCCAGCTTGAGGAAGGCGTCGTGCAGCGCGTCCGCCGCCATCTCGCGGTCGCGCAGGATGGCGTTGGCGACGCCGAACAGCCGCGCCGCCTGCCGGTCATAGACGCCGCGCAGCGCCGCCTGCTCGCCGCGCGCCACGGCGGCGATCAGGGCGGGCAGGGTGGCGTCCTCGGCCGGGGCGGCGCCGTCGCGCACTCAGGCGGCGGCCTTCGCCTCACGGCGGCGGCGGTGCAGGACGAACTCGGTGTAGCCGTTGGGCTGCGTCGCGCCCTCGAACACCAGGTCGCAGGCGGCGCGGAAGGCCACGCCGTCATAGGCCGGGGCCATCGGGCGGTAGGCGGGGTCGGCGGCGTTCTGCTGGTCCACCACCGTCGCCATGCGCTTCAGCGTCTCCTCCACCTGCGCCTTCGTCGCCACGCCGTGGCGCAGCCAGTTGGCGATGTGCTGGGCGGAGATGCGCAGCGTCGCGCGGTCCTCCATCAGCCCGACATCGTTGATGTCCGGCACCTTGGAGCAGCCGACGCCCTGGTCGATCCAGCGCACCACATAGCCCAGGATGCCCTGGGCGTTGTTGTCGAGCTCCGCCTGCACATCGGCCGGCGACCAGTTGCTGTCCGACAGCGGGATGGTGAGGATCTCTTCCAGCTTGCCGCGGGCGCCGCCCTCGGCGATCTCGGCCTGACGCTTGGCCACGTCGATCTCGTGGTAGTGCAGCGCGTGCAGCGTGGCGGCGGTGGGGGAGGGCACCCAGGCGGTGTTGGCGCCGGCCTTCGGGTGGCCGACCTTCTGCTCCAGCATGTCGGCCATCCGGTCCGGCATCGCCCACATGCCCTTGCCGATCTGCGCCCGGCCGCGCAGCCCGCAGGCCAGGCCGGTGTCGACGTTCCATGCCTCGTAGGCCTTGATCCAGGCCGTGCCCTTCATGTCGTTCTTGCGCAGCACGGGGCCGGCTTCCATGGAGGTGTGGATCTCGTCGCCCGTGCGGTCGAGGAAGCCGGTGTTGATGAAGGCGACGCGCGCGCTGGCGGCCTGGATGCAGGCGCGGAGGTTGACGGTGGTCCGCCGCTCCTCGTCCATGATGCCCATCTTGAGCGTGTTGGGCGCGAGGCCGAAGGCGTCCTCGATGCGGGCGAAGAGGTCGTTGGCCCAGGCCACTTCCTTCGGCCCGTGCATCTTCGGCTTGACGATGTAGACCGAGCCGGCGCGGCTGTTCATCCGCCGGCCGCGCAGGTCGTGCAGCGCGATGGCCACGGTGGTCAGCGCGTCGAGGATGGTCTCGGGCGTCTCCTGCCCGTCCAGCATCACCGCGTCAGTCATCATGTGGTGGCCGACATTGCGGACCAGCATCATCGAGCGGCCATGCAGGGTGAGGCTGCCGCCCTCGGGGGTGGTGTAGGCGCGGTCCGGGTTCAGGCGGCGGGTCACCACCTTGCCGCCCTTCTCGAAGCTGGCCTCCAGGTCGCCCTTCATCAGGCCGAGCCAGGCGCGGTAGACCTCCACCTTGTCGGCGGCATCGACGGCGGCGACGGAATCCTCGCAATCCATGATGGTGGAGAGGGCGGATTCGAGGACGACGTCGGAGATGCCGGCGGGGTCGTCGCGGCCGATCGGGCTGGCGCGGTCGACCACCACCTCGATGTGCAGGCCGTTGTTGCGCAGCAGGATGGCCGAGGGTGCGTCCGCCGCGCCGGTGTAGCCGGCGAACCGGGCGGAGTCGCGCAGCGCCGTGGCGCCCTCGGAGAGGCCCACCACCAGCACGCCGCCCACCACGGAGAGGGAGGAGACATCCGACCAGGAGCCGCCCAGCAGCGGTGCCGCCTCGTCCAGCACGGCGCGGGCGCGGGCAATCACCTTCTCGCCGCGGGCGCGGTTGAAGCCGCGGCCGGGGGCGAGCTCGCCCTCCTGCGGGATGGCGTCGGTGCCGTAGAGCGCGTCGTAGAGGCTGCCCCAGCGGGCATTGCCGGCGTTCAGCGCGTAGCGCGGGTTGTTCACCGGCACCACGAGCTGCGGCCCGGCGATGCTGGCGATCTCGGGGTCCACATTCTCGGTGGTGACGCTCACCGGGCCGGGATCGGGCAGCAGGTAGCCGATCTCCTCCAGGAAGGCGCGGTAGGCGCCCGCATCCACCGGCTTCGCGGGGTGCGCGCGGTGCCAGGCGTCGATCTTCGCCTGGAGCTCGTCGCGCTCGGCCAGCAGCGCGGCGTTGCGCGGCCCCAGCTCGGCCAGGATGGCGGCATAGGCGCCCCAGAAGGTCTCCGGCATCACGCCGGTGCCCGGCAGCGCCTCGGCCTCGATGAACGCCTTCAGCTCGGACGCGACGTCCAGCGATCCGATCCGTTCCCGACCCGCCATGCGCGCTGCTCCTTCCCAGGATTTGTGCGGGCCGGCGGTCATGTGCCGGCCCAGTCTCGTCTGGACGGCAGTTAACCCGCATCCCGGCCAACGGCAAAGGGGCCACGGCAAGGCGGCTCGCGGCGAGGGGGCGAATACGCGAAAGGCGCCCCGCCGGGGGGGCGGGGCGCCTGGTCGCTGTCGGGGGGAGGGCGCTGCGCCGGGGGGATCAGCCGGCGAAGGGGGCGGGCACGTTGTCCTGCGCCGAGGCGCTGTTGCCCACCGGGCCGGGGATGCGGCCGCGCGGGCCATGGGCCACGCTCGTGCTCACCGGAACGGCCTGGGGGTTGCCGCTGGGCGAGGCGCTCTGGCCCACATTGGCCGGCAGGCCGCGCTCGGAGGCCTGCGTCGTCGCCATGGAGTAGGCGAAGGGGCTGCCGGTGATGGGGGTGTTGTTCACGTTGTCGAACAGGTCGGCCGCCATCGAGAGGCCGGGGGCGGCCACCGTCAGGCCGGCGGCCAGGAACAGGGCGCGGAAGGCGGAAACGTTGCGCATGATCGTGTCTCTCATCTCGTGTGTTGCTCAGGCTCTGGCGGGGTACCCCGCCGTTGACGAGAGAGATATACCGATCGGTATACTGTCAGAACCCCTTTAAAATCGATAGTGCCGATCGGTTCAAGTGATAGGTCGGCGCCTTCCCGCACCGCCGGCGCAGCCCACGGCTCAGGCCAGGGGGGGATTGCCGCCGCCCGCCGATGGGTGGAGGCTGACGCGCGCAGAGCCCCAGCAGAGCCCCAGCCAGGATGCCCGCGCCATGACCCTCTCCTACGCGCCGCCCGCCTACACCACCCAGCACTGGCAGGTGACCAAGCCCGCCGCGCGCGGCGGGCGCGGCATCGTCGCCAGCCAGAGCCGGGCGGCGGCGGATGCCGGCGTGGCGGTGCTGGAGGCCGGCGGCAACGCGGCGGATGCCGCCGTGGCCACCGCCTTCGCCCTGGCCGCGATGGAGCCGTGGAACTCCGGCCTGGGCGGCATCGGCTTCGCGCTGGTGCACAAGGCCGGCAGCCCGGCGGCGGAGCTGGTGGATTTCGGGCCCGTCGCCCCCGCCGCCAGCGACCCGGCGGACTACCCGCTGACGGGGCGGATGAAGCAGGACCTGTTCGCCTGGCCGGAGGTGCAGGGGGACCGCAACATCCATGGCCCGCTCTCCTTCGCCATCCCCTCCTCGGTGGCGGGCTACGCCACGCTGGCCGAGCGCTTCGGCAGCGGCATGGCGCTCTCCGAGCTGCTGGGGCCGGCCATCGCGCTGGCCCGGCGCGGCCTGCCGCAGGACTGGTACACCACGCTGAAGGTGGCCAACTCGGCCAAGGTGCTGCGCCTCTACCCCGAGAGCGCGCGCATCTACCTGCCCGACGGCCTGCCGCCCGTGGCGCCCTACCAGGGCGCGCCCGGCTTCTTCCCGCTCGGCCGCCTGCCGGAGACGCTGGAGCGGCTGCGCGACGCCGGCTGGCGCGACTTCTACGAGGGCGAGATCGCCGCCTCCATCGCGGCCGACGTGGCGGCGATGGGCGGGCGCCTCTCGGCCGCCGACCTCGCCGGCTGCCAGGCGCGCATCCGCCCGGCGCTCAGCATCCCCTGGCGCGGCGGGCTGGTGCTGCAGGGGGCGGGCGGGCTGACCGCGGCGCCCACCCTGGCCCGCGTGGTGGCGGAGATGGCCCGGCTGGACCCCGGCGCCACGCCGGACGCCGCCTGGTTCAGCGCCCTCTCCAAGACCATGCGCGCCGCCTATGCCGAGCGCCTCGCGGGCCTCGGCGCCGCCGCGCCGCCGCCCGAGCCGGCCGAGACCTGCACCACCCACCTGACCGTGGTGGATGCCGCGGGCAACATGGTGGCGATGACCACCACCCTGCTCTCTTCCATGGGCAGCCGCGTGGTGCTGCCCGGCAGCGGCGTGCTGATGAACAACGGCATGATGTGGTTCGACCCGACGCCCGGCTCGGCCAACGCCATCCGCCCCGGCGCGCGGCCGCTGTGCAACATGTGCCCGGTCACGGTCTCGGACGGGACGGGGCCGGTGATGGCGCTCGGCGCCTCGGGCGGGCGGCGCATCCTGGCCTCGGTCTACCAGATGCTGGCCTTCGCGCTGGATTTCGGCATGGCGCCGGAGGCGGCGGCGCACCACCCGCGCATCGACGTCTCCGGCCCCGACGCCACCACCGCCGACCGCCGCCTGCCGGCCGACACGCTGGCGGCGCTGGAGGCGCAGGGGGGCCTGACCACGGTGGAGCACGCCGTGCTGCCGGTGAACTTCGCCTGCCCCAACCTGATCGCCCGCGAGGGCGAGGGCTTCGCCGGCATCAGCGACGTGATGACGCCCTGGTCGGCGGCGGTGGCGGCGCGCTAATCCGCCCGGAAGCTCTCCGGCCGCTCGACGCCGAGTTCGTGGCCCTTGGCGTCGAAGGCGGCCTCGTAGACGGCGGTGAGGCGGGTCTTGGGCGTGCCGTCGGCATAGTGGGCGCCGGTCGGGATGTTGGCGGCCTCCGTGCCGATGGCGGCCAGCTCGGTCGCCTGCGCGGCCAGCCCCTCGGCGTGCATCATCTCCAGCAGCAGCCGCGCCTCGGTCTGCGCCAGCTGCTCCTCCAGCGTGGCGATGCGCCGCTCCCGCGTGGCCAGCGTGTCGCGCAGCGCGGTGGCCCTGCGGGCCAGCGCCTCGGCCGCCTCTTCCAGCGCCTGCAGCACCGGCCGGGCGGCGAGGGCGATGGGGGTGGGGTTCGCGTCGGGCATCCGGACCTCTTGCCGATGGTGGGGCGGGCGGAGGCATAGAGCAGACGCCCGCCGGGTGGGAACACCCGCGCGGGTGACGATGTGCGGCGGGGCGCCCTCAGGCCGTGGCGAGCAGCGCCACGCCGAGCGAGATCAGCCCGATCGCCGCGATCTTCTGCCCGCCCAGCGATTCGCCGAACAGGAAGTGGCCGACCAGGGCGATGACCACGTAGGAGGCGGCGGTGCAGGGCAGCGCCACGCTCATCGGGATCTTGCGCAGCGCCACGATGTAGAGCATCGCCGCGCCGCCGTAGCAGCCGAGGCCGATGATGGTCTGCCAGCGGAAGAGCTGGACGAGGAAATTGCCCTCGCCCAGCGTGCCCGCCTTCAGCAGCACCTGGCCGATGAGCGAGGTGAGGATGGCGGCGGCGAGGACCAGCCAGTACAGCGTCAGCGGCGCCGTCACGGCGCGGCCCGCTCCAGCCGGGGCGCCTCGGGGGCGGCGCCGGCCGGCATGGCGCGCGCCGGGTGCAGCTCGCGCACCACGCCCTGCGGCTTGCCGTTGGCGGAGAGGAAGGCGCGGCCGAGATACTCGCCCATCACGCCGAGGATCAGGAACTGCACGCCGGCGATCAGCAGCGTCACGGTCATCACCGAGGCCCAGCCGGAGGGCGTGTCGTTGGTCAGCGCCTCGATGATGGTGAAGATGGCGCCGAGCACGCCGAGCAGGCCCATCGCCACGCCGGCGAACATCGCCAGCCGCAGCGGCATCAGCGAGAAGTTGGTGGCGAGGTTCAGCCAGAGGCGGATCAGCCGGCGCAGCGTGTAGTTGCTGCGCCCCTCCATGCGCGCCAGGTGCATCACCTCGATGCTGTCGATGCGCTGCGTCACCTGCATCACCAGCCCGTCGATATAGGGGTAGGGGCCGGTGTAGCGGGCGACCTCGCGCACCACGAGCGCCGACATGCAGCGGAAGGAGGAGAGGTAGAGGCCCTCCGGCTTGTCCATCAGCTGGTCCGCCACCCAGTTGGCGAAGCGGCTGCCGAGGTTGCGCCAGCCCTCGTGCTCCTTCTTGGCGTAGCGGGTGTAGACCACGTCCCAGCCGCCGAGCCGGGCGTGGTCGTAGAGCTTGACCACCTCCTCGGGCGGGTTCTGCAAATCGTCGTCCATGGTGATGACGTAGTCGCCGCGGGCATGGCGCAGCCCGGTCATGACCGCGTTGTGCTCGCCGAAATTGCGCGCGTGCTCGACATAGGTGAGCGGCACGCTGGCGGTGGCGGCAAGCTGGCGGCAGACATCGCCGCTGTTGTCCGGGCTGCCATCGTTCACCAGCACGATCTCGAGGCCGCCGGCCGGCCGCAGGGCGGAGAGGGCGGCCACCAGCTTCCCCACCGTGTCCGCGCCGCGATAGACCGGCACGACGATCGAGAGGCCGATGGCCGGGGCGGCGCCGGCCGGGGCGGGATATGGCGCGGGATGGGCGGTGGTCATGGGCGTGGCATCCCTGGGGGGCTTCCTGAAGGCGTGTCCTGCGGCGGCGGCTGGCGGGGCCGCGTGGCGGTGGCCAGCACCGAGCCGCCGGCCGGGAAGCGCAGGCCGAGGCGGGCGAGGCCGGCCTCCGCGACGGTGGCCGCGCGCAGCGTCGCATCCAACCATGGCGGGAAGGGGGCGACGTCGCTGGCATCGCCCTCGCCGCGCGCCAGCAGCTTGCGCTGCGCCACCATCAGCGGCAGCAGCACGGCGTTCCAGTAGCGCGCCCCGGCGGCCTCGAAGCCGGCACCCGCCAGCAGGGCGCGCGCCTCGGGCGCGGTGTAGCGGCGGGCATTGTGCACCCGCAGGTCGTGCGCCGAGTGCAGCCAGCGGAAGGCGGGCAGGTTCAGCACCAGCAGGCCGCCCGGCGCCAGCACGCGGCGCATCTCGGCCAGCGCCGCCGCCTCGTCCACCGCCGCGTGGCAGAGCACGTCCATGCTGGCCACCACGCTGAAGGCGCCGTCGGGGTAGGGCAGGCGGGCGGCATCCCCCGCGGCCACGGCGGCGCCGGATTTCGCCGCCGCGCGGGCGGCGGCGGGGGGGTGGTATTCCAGCCCGTGCAGCGCCTGGCCGGGAAAGGCGCCGCGCAGGTGGCGCAGCAGCCCGCCCGTGCCGCAGCCCACATCCAGCCAGGGGCCGGGCGGCACGGGGTTGTCGCGCAGGCGGTCGCGCAGGGCGGTCTCGACGCGGTCGCGCAGGGCGCGGTACCACCACATCCCGTCCTCGGCGGCGTCCATCAGGTCGTATTCGGCGGCGTCCACGGAAAACGCTTGTGACAGCGCCCGATCCTCGCCGCAATGGCATTGCAGGAAAGGGCGGAAAGGATGGCCCCGCCCCCATGCCGCCCCGGACCCCTTCCGCCAGCGCCGGCAGCAGCGCCGCCTGGCTGCCGCGCCTGCCGGCGCTGCTGCCGGCGCTGGGCTTCCTGGCCATCGTGCTGGCGCCGCCGCTGAACCACGACGTGGCGGCGGTGCTCGACTTCTCGGCGCGGATGCTGGCGGGCGAGCGGCTCTACACCGGGCTGCTGGACGTCAACCCGCCGCTGATCTTCCTGCTCAACCTGCCTGCCGCCTGGCTCGCCGCGCACACGCCGCTGGATGGCCCGCAGGCGCTGCTGCTGGGCCTGCTGCTGCTCTGCGGCGGCAGCCTCGCGCTCTGCGCCGCGCTGCTGCGGGCGGCGGGCGGGCGCGCCATGGGCGCGGTGGAGCGGGCGGTGACGGGGGCGGTGCTGCCGCTGCTTCTGCTCGCCGCCGGCTACGATTTCGGCCAGCGCGAGCACATCATGGCGGTGGCGGCGCTGCCCTACCTGGTGCTGGCCGAGCGGCGCATCCTGGGCGCCCTCACGCCCTGGCGGCTGGCCGTGCCGGCGGTGCTGCTGGCGGCGCTGGGCTTCGCGCTGAAGCCGCATTTCCTGGCCGCGCCGGCGCTGGTGGAGGCGCTGGTGCTGGGCGCCGGCCTCGCGCGCGGGCGGGGCGCGGCCGTGCTGCGCGACCCGGTGCCCTGGGCCATGGCGGCGCTGTGGGCGCTCTACCTCGCCGCCATCCCGGTGTTCTTCCCGGCCTATCTCGGCCATGTCGTGCCGCTGGTCTGGCAATGGTATGTGGGGCTGGACGGCGCCCCCTGGTGGCGCGTGCTGCTGGCGCCGGTGCTGGGCAGCGGCGCGCTGTTCGTGCTGGGGCTGGCGGCGCTGGTGCCGCCGGCCATGCGGCGCGGGGCGGCGGGCTGGCTGCCGGCGCTGCTGGCCGCCGCCGCCGCCGGCGGGCTGGCCGCCGCGCTGGTGCAGCACAAGGGCTGGAGCTACCACCTGGTGCCGGTGTGGCTCTGGGGCGGCTGGGCCGGCGCCCTGCTGCTGGCGCGCGGCGCCGACGCCGCCCTGCCGCCCGCCCCCGCCCGCCGCGCCGCGCCGCTGCTGGCCGCGGGGCTGGCCTTCGCCCTTGCCCTCTTCGCCCTGCGCGGCGACCAGTCGCCCTGGATCCAGTTCCGCTTCGCCGCCGGCCCGCCGGGCGAGCTCACCGGATGGCTGGAGCGCGAGGCGGGCGGCGCCCGCGTGCTGGTGCTCTCGCCGGACATCGCACCGGCCTACCCGGCCATCAACTACGCGCAGGCCCGTTCCATCCTGCCCTTCATGAGCCTGTGGCTGCTGCAATCCACCTACCAGCGATGCCCCGAGGGCGGCGCCCGCTACCGCGCGCCCCGGGAGATGAGCGACGCCGAGGCCACCGTCTTCCGCACCGTGGCGGAGCGCATGGCGCAGGCGCCGCCGGCGGCGGTGCTGGTCTCGAACTACACCGGCATTCCGGCCTGCGGCGGCGCGCCGTTCGATTTCATCGCCTATTTCCGCCGCCACCCGCTGTTCGAAAGCGCCTGGGCGCAGTACCGGAGAAGGGGTGAGATCGACGGCCACCAGCTGTTCGTCCGGGAGGAATGATGCCGTACCAGGAATTCGTCGGCCGCGCCGAGACGCGCGAGGACCGTATCGACCCCCGTCTCGTGGAAGGGCTGGCCGCCACCCTCTCCCGCCCCGTGCCGCAGGCCGAGCTGCCGCCGCTCTGGCACTGGATGCTGTTCCAGGACTGGAAGCCGGCCGACGGGCTGGGGCCGGACGGCCACCCGAAGCGCGGCGGCTTCCTCCCCCCCGTGCACCATCTGGAGCGCCGCATGTGGGCGGGCGGGCGCGTCACCTTCCAGGGCGGGCTGCGCAGCGGCGACGATGTGCGCCGCACCAGCACCATCCAGTCGATCGAGAGCAAGGCGGGGGGCAGCGGCGAGCTGGTCTTCGTCACGGTGAAGCACGTGCTGGAGGGGCCGCGCGGCCCGGTGCTGGAGGAGGAGCAGGACATCGTCTACCGCGGCGCCGGCGGCGCGGCGGTGAAGGCCGCGCCCCCCGCGCTGCACTGGGAGGATGCCACCAGCACCGTGGTGATGCCGGACGCGGTGCTGCTGTTCCGCTACTCGGCGCTGACCGGCAACGGCCACCGCATCCACTACGACCACCCCTATGTGACGCAGGTGGAGGGCTATCCCGGCCTCGTCGTGCACGGGCCGCTGCAGGCCACCTGGCTGGCGCAGCACGCGCTCGACATGTCCCGCCCCGGCGCCCGGCTGGCCGCCTTCCGCTACCGCGGCCAGCGCCCGGCGATCGGCGGCAGCCCGCTCACCCTGCTCGGCCGCCCGAAGGAAGGCCAAGGTGAAGGGCAGTCGGAGGGGCGCATCCTGCTGGAGACGCGCGACCCGCAGGGCGCCACCTGCCAGGTGGCCGAGGCCACCCTTGTCTGACCGACAACCCCGCGCCGGGGCACCCATGCCCCGGCCCGCCTCCGCCTCGGTTTCCGCCGCCGCTTCCGTCTCTGCTTCTGTTTCGGGGGCACCCGTGCCCCGCGCCACCACCCCCATCGCCGCGGCGCCGCCGCTGCCCGCCGCGCCGCCGGCGCGCCCCGTGCTCGACGACGCGGTGCGCGGCATCGGCTTCATCGCGCTCGGCTACGCCATCATCGCCTGCGCCGACGCGGCGGTGAAATGGGCGCTGCCCCAGGTGGGGCCGGCCGCCGCCATGATCTGGCGCGGCGTGTTCGGCGCCATCGCCATCGCGCTGCTGGCGCGCGGCGCCTCGCTGCGGCCGGTCAATGGCCGGCTGATCGCCGGGCGCAGCCTGCTGCACTGCGCCGTCACCCTCGTCTATTACATCGCCTGGGTGCGGGCGATGCCGCTGGCCGACAGCTACGCCGTCACCGCCGCCGCGCCGCTGCTGATGACGCTGCTGGCCATCCCGCTGCTGGGCGAGGCGGTGGGCTGGCGGCGCTGGACCAGCACGGGGGTGGGCTTCGCGGGCGTGCTCGTCATGCTGCAGCCGGACGGCGCGCTGTGGCGGTGGGAGGCGGCGATGCTGCTCGGCGGCGTCGGCTTCCTGGCGCTGACGCGGATCTGGACCCGCCTGCTGACGCGCACCGACAGCCCCGCCACCATCGCCTTCTGGCTGCTGCTGGCGCACATCCCGGTGGGGCTGCTGCTGCTGCCCTTCTTCCCGCCGCCCCGCCTGCTGCCGGACGCGCCCACCGTGCTGGCGCTGGTCTTCCTCGGCCTGGCCAACGGGGCGGCGCATTTCCTCTTCGCCCGCGCCTTCGCCATCGCCCCCGTCTCGGTGCTGGCGCCCTTCGAGTACACCACCCTGGTCTGGGGGCTGGTGCTGGGGCTGCTCATCTGGGGCGAGTTCCCGGCCGCCGCCACGCTGGCGGGGGCGGGCATCGTCATCGCCGCCGGGCTGTACAACCTGCACCGCGAGCGGGTGCGCGCGCGCGAGGCCCGCATGGGGGCGGCCCGCTGATGCCGCTGCGCCACGATGTGCGCCGCGGCGCGCTGATGATGCTGGGCGCCACCGCGCTGTTCACCGTCATGGGCGCGCTGGTGAAGGCGCTGGGCGACCGCATCCCCTTCCCGGAGCTGATGTTCTTCCGCAACGCGCTGGCCCTGCCGGTGGTGCTGCTGATCGGGCTCAGGCGGCATGTCACGCTGCGCACGCGGCGCTTCCCCGGCCATGTGGCCCGCGCGCTGACCGGCACGGCGGCGATGAGCTGCTCCTTCTTCTCCCTCACCGTGCTGCCGCTGGCCGAGCAGACGGCGCTGACCTATTCCACGCCTCTCTTCGTCACCATCCTCTCCATCCCCTTCCTTGGCGAGCGGCCGGGCATCCACCGCTGGGGCGCGGTGATCGCGGGCTTCGTCGGCATCCTGATCATCGCCATCGGGCAGGGGGCCTTCGGCGCGGCGCATGTGGTGCCGCCGGGCATGCCGGAATGGATCCTCTGGGCCGGCTTCGCCGCCGCCGCCGTGCACGGGCTGTTCTCCGGCCTCACCACCATGCTGGTGCGCCAGCTCTCCGGCACCGAGAGCAGCGCCACCATCGTGCTGTGGCAGTCGCTGCTGATGACCGGCTTCAGCCTGCTGGCGCTGCCCTTCGTCTGGGTCACGCCCACGCTGGCCGACCTGCCGCTGCTGCTCGGCATCGGGCTGCTGGGCGGCCTCGCGCAGGTGCTGCTCACCGAGGCCTATGCCAGCGCCCAGGTCTCCTCGCTCGGCCCCTATTCCTACACCGCGCTGGTCTGGGCGATGCTGCTGGGCTGGGTGGTGTGGGGCTACGTGCCCGGCCCCGCCATGCTGGCCGGCTCGGCGCTGATCGTCGCCGCCGGGCTCTACATCCTGCACCGTGAGATGAAGCGGAGGCACGCATGAGCATTCCCTTCCTGAAGGACGACCCGCTGCCCACCGGCGCGGTGGAGGAGCTGGGCCGCTTCGGCGGCACCAGGCTGCGCCGCATCCGCTGCGGCAATCCGGGGCCGTTCACCTTCCTCGGCACCAACACCTACCTGATCGGCGAGGGGCGGGTGGCGGTGCTCGACCCCGGGCCGGAGGACGCGGCGCACCACGCCGCCCTCCGCGCCGCCCTGGCGGGGGAGACGGTCAGCCATATCCTGGTCAGCCACACCCACCGCGACCATTCGCCCGGCGCCGCCGCGCTGCGGGCGGCGAGCGGCGCGCCGACGCTGGGCTTCGGCCCGCACCAGACGCCCCCCGAGGCCGGCGGCGAGGGGGCGGACCACGCCTTCACCCCCGACATCGCCCTGGCCGATGGCGGCACGGTGGCGGGCGAGGGCTGGCGCCTCGCCGCGCTGCACACGCCGGGGCATTGCGCCAACCACCTCTGCTTCGCGCTGGAGGGGGCGGGCGTGCTGTTCTCGGCCGACCATGTGATGAGCTGGTCCACCAGCGTGGTCAGCCCGCCGGATGGCGACATGGCGGCCTACATGGCGGGCCTGGCGCGGCTGGCGGCGCGGCCGGAGGCGCTGTTCCTGCCCGGCCATGGCGCGCCGCTGCCGGAGCCCGCGCGCTTCACCCGCGCCCTGCTGGCGCACCGCCAGGCGCGCGAGGATTCGCTGCGCGCGGCGCTGGCCGAGGGGCCGGCCACGGTGGCGGCGCTGGTGCCGCGCCTCTACGGCGCGCTGGACCCGCGGCTGGTGCCCGCCGCCGGGCGCAGCCTGCTCGCGCATCTGCGCAAGCTGGAGGCGGAGGGGCTGGCCCGGCCGGAGCCGGGGAGCGGCGCCTGGGCGGCGGCGGGCTGAGTGGCCCGGGCCGGCGAGGCCGGGGTGGGGCCTTGCAACCACGCCGGCACCGCCTCATTCCTCGGAAGTGCGATTCGCTCTGGAGGGACTCCGTTCATGTCGCGCCTTGCCTTGCTGACGGCCATGCTGACACTCGCGGCGGCGGCGATGCCGGCGCGGGCCCAGAGCCCAGGGCCACACCAGGGGCCATATCGGGGGCCGGACCCCTCCTTCACCGTGCTCAACAACACGCCGGTGCCGGTGGAGCGGCTCTTCGCCAGCGCCGCCGCCGCGCGCGACTGGGGGCATGACCGGCTGGCCGGCGCCCCCCCTGCCGCCCGGCGCCGCCCGCCCCATCCGGCTCGACCCGCGCGCCGGCTGCGTGATCGACCTGCGCGCGGTGCAGGCCGATGGCGCGGTGCGCGACCTGCGCGGCATCGACACCTGCGCCACGCCGCGCGTGGTGCTGGGCCCGCCCCTGCCGCATGTGCTGCTGCTGGAGAATCGCGGGCGGCAGGTGGTGACCCTGGCCTATGTCTCCCCCGCCGGGCAGCGGGACTGGGGCATGGACCGGCTGGAGGGGCGGCCGCTGCTGCCCGGCGCCAGCCTGAGCCTGCCGCTGCCGCCCGGCGAATGCCTCTTCGACATCCGCGCCGTGACCGGGCGCGGCGCGCCGGTCGACCATCGCGGCGTCGATCTCTGCATCCAGCCGCGGCTGGTGCTGCGGTGAGGCGGCACCGGCTCCTGCCGCTCGCCCTGCTGGCGCTGCTGGCGCCCCTCCTGCCCGCTTCGGTCCTGCCCGCTTCCGCCATGGCCCAGGCCGGCGCGCCGGACGAGAGGAGGGAGGAGCTGGACGGCTCCTTCAACCTGACCAACCGCAGCGGCCGGCTGATCGAGCGGCTCTACGCCTCGCCCATCCGCACCCGGCAATGGGGCGAGAACCGGCTGGGCGCCGAGGGGCTGGCGGCGGGCGGGGAACTCGCCATCCGCATGCCGCCCACCGGCGGCTGCCGCACCGATCTGCGCCTGGTGTTCGAGGGCGGGCTGACGGAGGAGCGGCGCGATATCGACACCTGCCTCGACCGCGACGTGGTGATCGGCACCCCGGCGCGCACCGGGGGGCTGCGCGCCGGCGCCGACGGCCCCGCCGCCGTGGCGCAGGGCAATCCGAGCTTCGCCCTGGTGAACGATGGCAGCCGCGCCATCCGCGAGCTCTACGCCTCGCCCACCAGCAGCAATGACTGGGGCGAGGACCGGCTCGGCCGCGACACGGTGCCACCGGGCGGCCGCATGACGATCCGGCTGCCGGAGGGCGCCTGCGCCTACGACCTGCGCGTGGTGTGGGCGAATGGCCGCGCCGAGGAGCGCCGCGGCCTCAACCTGTGCGAGACGGATGAGCTGAGCTTCCGCTGAGCGCGGGCCGGCCCTCAGGCCAGCAGGTTGAAGAGGGGCTGCGGCGTGTCGCCTTCCCCGGCCTGGAAGCCCAGGAGGGCCTGCGAGAATTCGAGCGGCGGCGTGTACGCTTCCGTACCCTCGAGGGCCGTGGTGCCGAGCCGGAGCTGCCCCTGCTGCTGGACCCCGCGCAACCGGGCCGCGCTGTCATCGGCGCCGTCTGCGGGAGACGAAGCTGGCGGAGGCGTCGATATTGACCAGAGGGGAAGGCCCGGCCGGCCGGGACGCCGCTCGGGGGCGCCGGGCGCCAGGCGGCCGCCCGGTTCCCGCGGGCGGGTCCGTGCCGCGCCGCCGCACCCTGCCCGGCGGGCCAACCCAAGGCTGGCGATGCACCGGTGGTCAGTAGGACAGGCTGAGGAGCGCGCCCGGGTTCTGCCAGGCCAGGCCATAGCCGTTCACGGCCTGCCGGCTCTGCACCGTGATCAGCTTGGCGCCCTCCGCCACCATGTCGGATTCGGCCAGCTTGCCGGAGCCGGAGGCGCCCTGCGCGCCGCCGGTGACGACCGGCATCAGGGACGGCATGGCCCGGCTTGTGGACCGGGGCGCTGTCTCGGCCCTTTCCAGTGTCACCTGCGGCGGGCCGAATTCTCCCGCGCCGGACGCAAGGCGCTCGCTCCGCACCGAGTAGGTGTAGAGGATGCCCTGGCTGCTGTCCTCGACCTTCACGACGCGGGTGGAAACCTCATAGGTCGTGGCGGTGGCTTCCCCCAGAACCTCATAATCCTGGCCGCCCACGGTCATGATGGTGGAGGGCCGGGGGCTCCACACCTGCTGCCGCGTGCGGCTCTCCTGCGCCGAGACGATGCTGAGCTCGGGCTTCTCCGCGAAGCGGGTGTCGCCGGCGGCCAGCTTCTCCGAGATGTAGGCGGCCGTGGGGGAGTCGAGGCGGATCGGCGCGGGGGCGCCGTTCGCGCCGGCGTTCTGTGGGGCCTTCTGCTGCACCGGCAGGTTCTGCAGCACCGCGGCCGGAGAAGCGGTGCCACTGCCGGGCGAGGCGGCCGCGGGCTGGGGCTGGGGCTGGGGCTTGGCCGGGGACGGGGCTGGTGCCGGGGCCGGCCGCAGCGCCAGGAGTTTTGCGGCGCTGTACTGGCTCGCGATCTGGCTCAGCCTGCTGGTGGCGCCGGAGGAGGCCACGGCGCCCGCGGGGACGGTCAAGCTCATCTGTGGTGTCGATCCTGCTGCCTGCCGCCGCGCCGGGCGGCGCAGGGGGAGGGAAACCCGCCGGTTTCCTACCGGGCCGGAGCAGGATCGGTATCAAGAAGCTCTTAAAAAATTCCCAATAAAGAGATTTGTCTCATTGAGTGAAGTGCCGGGGAGGCGGGCTCCCCGGCACCGGGCCGACGCCCTCAGGCCGCCTGCGCCGTGACGATGGCCTTCCACACCACCTCCGGCGTCGCCGGCATGTCGAGATGGGTGATGCCCTGGTCGGAGAGGGCGTGCACCAGCGCGTTCATGATGGCGGGGGGCGAGCCCACCGCGCCGGCCTCGCCCGCGCCCTTCACGCCGAGCGGGTTGGTGGTGCAGGGGATCTCCACCAGTTCCACCTCGATGTCCGGCAGGTCGCTGGCGCGCGGCAGGGCGTAGTCGTTGAGGCTGGCGGAGAGCAGCTGGCCGCTCTCCGGGTCGTAGGCGGTGCGCTCCATCACCGCCTGGCCGATGCCCTGCGCCACGCCGCCATGCACCTGCCCGCGCACGATCAGCGGGTTCAGCGCGTGGCCGACATCGTCCACCACGATGTAGCGGGCGGTCTCCACATGGCCGGTCTCCGGGTCCACCTCGACTTCCGCGATGTGGCAGCCATTGGGGAAGGTGTGCGCCGGGATGGCGGCCACCTCGGCGGCATTCAGCAGCGTCGCCGCCTCGCCGCGCGCGGCGCGCTCGCGCTGCTTCGCCGCGAGTTCGAGGATGCCGATGCCGCGGTCCGTGCCGGCGATGGCGAAGCGGCCGGTGCTGAACTCGATGTCGGCCGGCGAGGCTTCCAGCACCTCGCTCGCCGCCTGCTTGCCCTTCTCGATGACGGTGGTGGCGGTGGCCAGCAGCGCCGTGCCCTCGGAATAGAGCGAGCGCGCGCCGCCGGTGCCGCCGCCGGTCGGGATCTCGTCGGAATCGCCCTGGATGACGCGGATCTTCTCGACCGGGATGCCCAGCTCATGCCCGGTGATCATGGCATAGGCCGTCTCGTGCCCCTGGCCGGTGGACTGGGTGCCGACCAGCACCTCCACCATGCCGTCCTCGGCGAAGCGCATCTCGGCGCGCTCCGAGGCGTCGCCGCCCGTGGCCTCCAGGTAGTAGGCCATGCCGATGCCGCGCTTCCTGCCGCGCCTGGCGGATTCCGCGCGCCGCGCCGCGAAGCCGTCCCAGTCCGCCTTGGCCAGCGCCGTGTCGAGCACCTGGGCGAACTCGCCGGAATCGTAGGTCTGGCCGACCGGGGTTTTGTGCGGCATGGCGCTGGCGGGCACCATGTTGCGCCGGCGCAGCTCGATGCGGTCGATCCCCGTCTCGCGCGCCGCGGCGTCGATCAGGCGCTCGACCAGGTAGTTGCTCTCCGGCCGCCCGGCGCCGCGGTAGGCATCGACCGGCACGGTGTTCGTCATGATGCCGAGCACGTTGGCCCAGATCGCCTGGAAGCCATAGACCGAGGCCAGCACCTTGGTGCCCGCCCCGCAGGGGATGAAGGGCGCGAAGGTGGAGAGGTAGCCGCCCATGTCGGCGTAGTTCTTGGTCCGCAGGGCGAGGAACCGGCCGTCCTTGTCCAGCGCCAGCTCGCCCTCGGTGAGGTTGGCGCGGCCTTGCGTGTCGGACTGGAAGGCCTCCATCCGCTCGGAGGCCCACTTCACCGGGCGCTCCAGCTTGCGCGCCGCCCAGCAGCACAGCGCATACTCGGCGTACATGTAGAGCTTCATGCCGAAGCCGCCGCCGACATCGGGGGTGATGACGCGGAACTTCTCCGGCGGCAGGTTGAACACCGTGTTGGCCAGCAGGTTCTTCACCAGCCAGGAGCCCTGGGTGCCGGCGTGCAGGGTGAACTTGCCGGTGGCGGCGTCATACTCGGCGAGCGCCGCGCGGCCCTCCATGCTGTTCACCACGATGCGGTTGTTCACCACGGTGAGCTTCGTCACATGCGCGGCCTGGGCGAAGAGGGCGTCGGTCGCCTCCCGGTCGCCCGCCGCCCAGTCGAAGCAGACATTGCCCGGCGCGCTGTCCCAGACCTGCGACTGGCCGGCCTCGGTGGCGCGGGCGAGATCGGTGCAGGCGGGCAGCACCTCGTAATCCACCATCACCGCCTCGGCGGCGTCGCGCGCCTGCTGGACGGTCTCGGCGACGATGAAGGCCACCGGGTCGCCCACATGGCGCACCACATCGATGGCCAGGCCATAGCGCGGCGTCTCGGCGCGCGGGCTGCCGTCGCGGTTCTTCAGCGGGATGAGGCAGGGGATCTCGCCGAGGCCCTCGGCCTTCCAGTCGGCGCCGGTCAGCACCGCGTGCACGCCGGGCAGGGCGCGCGCGGCCTCGGTGTCGATGGAGAGGATGCGGGCATGGGCGTGCGGGCTGCGCAGCACATGGGCGTGCAGCTGGCCGGGCGCCGCGATGTCGTCCGTGTAGCGCCCGCGCCCCTGCAGCAGGCGGGGGTCCTCGATGCGCCGCACCGGCTGGCTGAGGCCGAATTTCGCCATTGGTTCCGCTCCCCGGATTGTCCCTGCCGCTATCATTGGTCAGGAATCCGGGGAGGGGAAGAGGGACGGCCATGACACCTTGCCGCGCAAGCGCGGCGGGATGACACCTTGCCGCGCAAGCGCGGCGGGGGCAGCTTGCGGCCCCATGTGGTTCCCCTCTCCCCGCACCCTGACGCCGCGGCTCCTCGGCCGCCTGCCCGACCGCCACCGCCAGCCGCGCCGCACCCCCTGGGGCGACGCGAATCGCGGCGGCGCCCTGCTCGACAGCTTCCTCGAAGGCCCCTGCTTCGATGCCGCCGGCAACCTGCTGGTGGTGGACATCCCCTTCGGCCGCGTCTTCCGCGTCGGGCCGCGCGAATGGGAGGTGGTGGCGGAATACGAGGGCTGGCCGAACGGCCTCGCCGCCGGCCCGGCCGGCAGCCTCTACCTCGCCGACCACCGGCACGGGCTGCTGAGCCTGGATGCGGCGACGGGCAGCATCGCGCCGCTGCTGGAGAATGTGGCGGGGGAGGGCTTCCGCGGCCTGAACGACGTGGTGGCCGGCCCCGGGGACAGCATCCTCCTCACCGACCAGGGCCAGACCGGGCTGCAGGACCCCACGGGCCGCGTCTGGCGCCTCTGGCCCGACGGCCGGGTGGACTGCCTGATCCGCAACGCGCCGAGCCCCAACGGCCTCGTGCTCGACCGCGCCGGCGCGCATTGCTTCGTGGCGATGACCCGCTCCTGCGAGGTGTGGCGCTTCGCCCTGCGGGCGGACGGGGTGGTGGGCAAGGCGCAGTGCTTCCTGCGCCTGCCCGGCGGGCTGATGGGCCCGGATGGCCTGGCGATGGATGCGCGGGACCGGCTCTGTGTCGCCAATCCCGGCCATGGGCTGGTCTGGGTGGTGGATGGCTTCGGCGTGCCGGTGTTCGTGGTGGACTGCACCGGCTTCGGCCGGCTGCCCACCAATCTCTGCCTGGCGCCGGACGGCACCACCCTGCTGATCACCGAGAGCCAGAGCGGCAGCGTGCTGGCCGCCGAGCTGCCGCCCGGCTGAGGGCACGGGCGGCGGGGCGCCTCAGCCCCGCGGCACGGTCCGCTCCACCAGCCGGCGCAGGCTGAGCCCCTGCACGATGAGGGTGAACACCACCACCACATAGGTGGCGGAGAGGATGGTGGCCTTCTCCGGCGCCTCCGGGATGGAGAGGGCCAGCGCGACGGAAATGCCGCCGCGCAGCCCACCCCAGGTCAGCACCGGGATGGTGCCGGCCACGAAGCCGTTCCAGCGCGACAGCGCCAGCACGGGCAGCGAGACGGCGACGAAGCGCGCCACCAGCACCAGCAGGATGGCCGAGGCCGGCAGCCAGCCGACCAGGACCTCCGAGCGCAGCACCAGCACCTCCAGCCCGATCAGCAGGAACAGGACGGCGTTCAGGATCTCGTCCACCAGCGTCCAGAAGCCGAACAGGTAGCGCTGGGTCAGGTCGCTCATGGCGTCGCGCTGGCCGCGATTGCCGATGAGGAGGCCAGCCACCACCATGGCGATCGGCCCGCTGGTGCCGAGCCGGGCGGCGAGCGCGTAGGTGCCGGTGACCAGGCCGAGCGAGATCAGCACCTCGACGGGATAGTTGTCGATCACCCGCATGGCCCGGTAGGCGATGTAGCCCGCGGCGAGGCCGAGCAGGGCGCCGCCGATGGCCTCCACCAGGAACAGCTCGGCCACGCCGCTGAAGCCCGCCACGCCATGCCCCGAGCCCACCGCCACCGTCAGCGCGATGGTGAAGACGACGACGCCGATGCCGTCGTTGAACAGCGACTCCCCCGTCATGTCCAGCTCCAGGGAGCGCGGAACCTGCACGGCCTTGAGCGTGCTCAGCACAGCCACCGGGTCGGTCGGGCTGATCAGCGCGCCGAAGACGAAGGCCCAGGGCAGCGGCAGGCCGATGCCGGCGAGCGAGGCCAGGCCCCAGAAGCCGAGGCCGACGATGGCCGTGGAGAGCAGCACCCCCACCGTCGCCATGACGCCCACCGCCCAGGCCCGCTCGCGCAGCGCCGAGAGGTCCACGTGCAGCGCGCCGGCGAAGAGCAGGAAGGCCAGCATCCCGTCCAGCACGGTGGTCTGGAAATCCACCTGCCGCACGATGCCGGCGACATCCTCGTAGAGCGGCGTATCGGGGAAGAGCAGGTCGCCCGCCAGCAGCACGAGCGAGGCGACGAGGCCCATCACCAGCAGCCCCACCGTGTCCGGCAGGCGGAGCAGGCGGTGGTTGGTCCAGGCGAAGACGGCGGTGAGGACGAGCAGCAGCGAGATCAGTTCGAAGGGAGACAGCATGAGGGCCCTCGGCGTGGCTCCGGCCATGCGGGCCGGGTGTGGCGGCGGCCCCACCCGCCCCCGCGCGGCCCGGCCGGTGCAAGCCCGGCCGGGGATGCTCAGGCCGGGGATGCTCAGGCCGGAGGCGCCCCGGCGGCCATTCCCTGGGTCGCCCCGCCGGATGGTGGCCTTCTGCGGCCTGGGGTCTCGCGCGGCTGCGTCGCCGCCCTCCGGTGCGTCCGCCTGAGGCGCGGCGGGGCCGGCCGCCACGATGCGATGGGGTTGAGAACCGGCCCACGACGCGAAGGTTGGTGCGCGGGCCGCGCTCCCGCGGTCACAAAGACGTCGCTGGCCGGGGCGCCCACCAAGGCGCCGGCCGCCTCAGTGGTGCACGAAGATCGGGCAGGGCGCTTCGCGCAGCAGCTTGCGCGTGGCCGAGCCGAGCAGCAGGGCGCGCAGCCCGGTGGTCTCGTAGGCGCCCATCACCAGCAGGCGGGGGCGGCCATCGGCGGCCTCGGCTAGCAGCAGGTCGGCCGGGCGCTGGCCGGAGACGCCGACGGCGCCCGCCTCCACTCCGTGCGCGCGCAGGTATGCGGCGCCGTCCTCGGCCATCTGGCGGGCGGCCTCGCGCTCCTCGGCGGCGGCGAAGACCTTGGCGCGCACCTCGCCCTCCGGCTTCAGCAGGGCGTAGAGCTGCAGCGTGCGCATGGCGGGGAGGGAGGCGTCATAGGCCACCAGCACGGTGCCGGCCGGGTCGTAATCGGTCATCTCGGCTGGCGGCGGCACCACCAGCAGGGGGCGGGCGCCCTGGTGCAGCAGCGCCTCGATGACGGGGGCGAGGCCGTCCGGCGTCTCCTCCATGCCGAGCGTGCTGTCGCGGCCGATGACGATGACGTCGTGCCGCGCGCCCGCCTTCAGCAGGGCGGGGGCGGGGGCGTCCTCCAGCCGCAGCGTCTCGAAGGGCAGGTCGCCGGCGGCGGCGGCGAAGCGGGCCAGCGCCGCCTCGGCCTCCTCCTCGATGCGCCGCGCCAGGCTGGCGTTGCGCCGCTCCAGGAAGGCGGCGGCGCCCATCGGCACCGCCTCCTGCGCGCCGCTGGTGTGCGGCCGGTCCAGCACCAGCGCGGCGGTGAGGCGGGCGCCGCCGCGCCGGGCCAGGGAGATCGCCAGCTCGCCGGCGGCGGTGGCGCCGGGCGTGTCGTCCAGTGCCACCAGGATGCTGCGGATCATCGGGCGGGTTCCCCCTTCTCTGCCGTGAGTCGGGCGGCAGACTACACCGTGTCGTGGCGCCGGCAGAATTCCTCGGCGGGGAGGGCGCGGATCTCGGGCAGCGCCGCGCGCAGCCGCTCCTCCGGCCAGTCCCACCAGGCGATGCGGGCGAGGGCCGCGCGGATCTCGGCGGGGAAGCGGTGGCGCAGCACGCGGCCGGGGTTGCCCACCACCACGGCGAAGTCCGGCACGTCCTTCGTCACCACCGTGCCGGCGCCGATGGCGGCGCCCATGCCCACCGTGACGCCGGGCAGGATGATGGCGCCATGCCCCACCCACACATCCGGCCCCAGCGTGACGGGCTTCGCGCGCCGCCAGTCGAAGAAGCCGGCCTCGTCCTCGCCCAGGCCATAGGCGCTGCTGCGGTAGGTGAAGTGGTTCAGCGCCACCCGGTCCAGCGGGTGGTTGCCGGGGTTGATGCGCACCTGCGCGGCGATCGAGCAGAACTTCCCGATCGTCGTGTAGATGATGTCCGAATCGTTCACGACATAGGCGTAGTCGCCCATGCTGCTCTCGGCCATGCGGGTGCGGGCGCCAACCTCGTTCCAGCGGCCGAAGGTGCAGTCCCGCACGCGGGCGGTGGGGTCGATGAAGGGGGCTTCGCCCAGCGCCTTGCGGGCGCTGTCAGGATCCTGGTGCATGGCGCCGGCCTGCCACGCCATCCGCGACAGGCGGATGACGCCGGCATGACAGGCGGATGACGTCGCGCCGCCTCAGGCCGCGAGGCGGCCGTAGGAGAAGAGCGAGAGGTCGTGCCGGCTCGTCCCCGTGGTGGCCAGCTCGGCCAGCGCCTCGCCGATGACGCTGGCGAATTTGTAGCCATGCCCGGAGCAGGGCGAGGCCACCACCACCTCCGGGTGCCCCGGCAGGGTGTCGAGCACGAAATGCTCGTCCGGCGTGTTGGTGAAGAGGCAGGCGGCGAGGCGCAGGGTGGGGCCGTCCGCCGCGGGGAAGAAGGCGCGGATGGCCTCGCGCAGCACCGCCTCGTCCCGCGCCGTGGGCTCGCGCGAAAGGGCATCGGCGTGCCCCTGCTCGCGCAGGTGGTGGTAGAGGCCGATCTTGAAGCCCGGGATGCCCCAGGCCGGGAACTGGTAGAAGTGCCCGAGCGCCGTTTCCATGTTGGAGACGGGGAAGGCGGCGGGGGTGAACAGCGCCGGCTGGCGCGGCTGGAACCAGCCCAGCACCTGCCGCTCCGGCACCGCTTGGCCGCGCAGGCCGGGGATGAGGTCCTCCATCCAGGCGCCGGCCGAGACGATGACACGCCCCGCCTCGTGGCGCCCATGTTCCGTGACGACGGTGACACGCCCCGGCGCCGGCTCAATGGCCAGCACCTTCTCCCGCGCATGGATTTCGGCCCCCGCCGCCACGGCCAGCGTGGCATGCGCCAGGATGGCGCGCTCCGAGGCGATGAAGCCGCCATCGGGCTGGTGGATGGCGGCATGGCCCTCCGGCAGCCGGTAGCCGGGGAAGCGGCGGTTCACCTCGGCGGCGGTGAGCGCCGCGTGCGGCAGCCCGTGCGCGCGGCAGGCGGCGAGCGAGCCCTGCACGATGCGCCCATCCTCCGGCCCCGCATCCAGGCTGCCGGTGACGAAGAGGAGCTGCTCCCCCGCCAGCGCCTCCGTCTCCCGCCACAATTCGTAGGCGCGGCGGAGCAGCGGCACGTAGTCCGGGTGCTCGAAATAGGCGAGGCGGATGATGCGGTTGAGCCCGTGCGAGGAGCCCATGGCGTGGCCGAGGTCGAAGCGCTCCAGCCCGAGCACGCGCTGGCCGCGCCGGGCAAGCTGCCACAGCGCCGCCGAGCCCATGCCGCCGAGGCCGATGACGATGGTGTCGTGGTGCGGCATGGGTCGGTCCTCCGGGCCGGGCGCGGGATGCGCGGCATGATGCCCGGCGCCCCGGGAACCGCAAGGCCGAGGGAGGGGGAGCGGGCAAGGGAGCGGGGGCCGCGCTCAGCCCGGCGGGCGGCGCGCCTCGGCCAGCAGCAGCTCGACCAGGGCGGGGAAGCGCTGCCGTAGCTCCTCCAGCCGAAGCCGGTTGGTGCGGCCATTGCCGAGATCGACCTGGCGGATCAGCCCCGCCTCGCGCAGCACGCGGAAATGGTGGGTGCGCGTGGCCTTGGCCACCGGCAGCGCGAAGCCGCCGCAGGGGATGACGGCCCCCGGCTCGGCCGCCAAGGTGAGCACCACCTGGCGGCGCAGCGGATCGGCCAGCGCGGCGAAGATCGCGCCCAGCTCCATCGCCTCCGGCGCCGGGTGGGCAAGCTCCTCCGGCATGGCGCCCCTTTCGTGAAAGGTACGATTTACATCATACCTCAAGCGGTGTGTGATGGCGGTATCCTTTCTGGAGCCGCCCCCCATGTCCACATGCCGCGTTGCCCGCATCGCCGAGTTCGGCCCGCCCGAGGTCCTGCGCGTGGCGGCGGAGGCGCTGCCGCCGCCCGCCCCGGGCGAGGCGCAGCTCCGCCAGACGGCGATCGGCTTCAACTTCATCGACATCTACCAGCGCCGCGGCGTCTATCCGCTGCCCCTGCCGACCGGCCTCGGCTTCGAGGCGGCGGGGGTGGTCGAGGCGGTGGGCGAGGGCGTCTCCGACGTGAAGCCCGGCGACCGGGTGGCCTACATGAATGCCGGCCCCGGCGCCTATGCCGACCGGCGCAACGTGGCCGCCGAGAGGCTGGTGCCGCTGCCGGACACCGTGCCGGACGAGGCGGCGGCGACGCTGCTCTTCAAGGGGCTGACGGCGCAGTACCTGCTGCGCCGCACCCATGCCGTGCAGCCCGGCGACCTGCTGCTGGTGCATTCGGCGGCGGGCGGCGTGGGGCAGATCCTGACGCGCTGGGCGGTGGCGCTGGGCGCCACGGTCATCGGCACCACCGGCTCGCCAGGCAAGCGCGGGGCGGCGCTGGCCGCCGGCTGCGCCGCGGTGATCGACCTCAACGACCCCGACTGGCCGGCGGCCTTCCTGGCGGCGACGGGCGGGCGCAAGGCACGGGTGGTGTACGACGCGGTGGGCCAGGACACGCTGCTGAAGTCGCTGGACTGCGCCGCGCCCTTCGGGCTGGTGGTGTGCTACGGCGCCGCCTCCGGCAAGGCGCCCGCCATCGACCCTGAGCTGCTGAACAAGAAGGGCTGCCTGTTCCTGACGCGCCCCTCGGTCTTCCCGCACAATGCCGACCCCGCCACCTTCCGCGCCAATGCCGCCGACCTGTTCGACGCCATTGCGCGCGGGCATGTGACGGTGACGATCGGCGGCCGCTTCCGGCTCGACGACATCGCCGCGGCACACCGCGCGGCGGAGGAGCGCCGCGTGGAGGGGGCCATCCTGATCACGCCCTAGCCCGGGGCAGACCGGCGGCGGTCAGGCTCCGGGGCGCCGCGTGGCGGCCCTCAGCCCCGCCGGCGCGTGGCGCCGAGGAACAGCACGGTGCCGAGCAGCACCATGGCGCCGAGGAAGCCGATGGCCATGCCCACCCCGCCCGCCGCCGCCACCGGCCCGGTGGCCGCCTGCAGCACGGCGGCGCCGGCGAAGAAGGAGAGGTTGACCGCCGAGAGCGCCTTGCCCGCCTCCTCCGGCGGCACGGCGGCGCGCGTCATGGCGAAGATCAGCGGCTGGATGGCGATGGCCAGGCCGAAGGCGAAAAGCAGCGCCGCATCGGCGGAGACGGGCAGCACCGGCACGCCGGCGAGGCGGGAGAGCCAGCCCCCCGGCCCGCCGCCGGCCACCAGCAGCAGCGCCAGCCCGGCCACGGCGTGCCCGGCCGCCAGCAGGGCGCGGCGGCGGCCCAGGCGCCGGTCCAGCACACCGGCCGCGACGGGCCCCGCGATCAGCGCCAGGGTCAGCAGCAGCAGCACATGGCCGGCCTCGATGCGGGTGAGGCCCTTCACCTCCATCAGCCACGGCCCGCCCCACAGTCCGCGCACGCCGATGACCACGGCGAAGGAGGCGAAGGCCAGCAGCACCATGCCGCGCAGCTTCGCGCCCGCGCCGAGGCGCAGCACCCGCTTTGCGTCGGCCAGCAGGCCGGGGTGGGGGCCGGGGTTGGGCTCCGGCGCCGGCACGGCGCGCGCCACCAGCGCCGCCACGCCGATGGCCAGCGCGCCCGAGACCCAGAAGCCGGCGCGCCAGCCCTGCTGCTCCACCAGCCAGGCCAGCGGGCTGGCCGAGAGCAGCATGCCGACATTGCCCACCCCCTGGATCAGCCCCGACCACAGGCCGAACTTGGCGGGCGTCAGCAGCTTGGCGGCCAGCGTCATCGGGCAGAGCAGCATGCCGGAGCAGCCGAGGCCCAGCACCACCTGCGCCAGCAGGAAGCCGCCCGGGCCGCCCGCCAGCGCCGCCAGCACCGTGCCCGCCGCCACCAGCGCCAGCAGCGCCAGCGAGACGGGGCGCACGCCGAAGCGGTCCAGCGCCACGCCGAGCGGGATCTGCCCGGCGGCGAAGGCGAAGTGGTAGGCGCCGGTGAGGCTGGCCAGCCCCTCGGCCGAGACGCCGAGGTCGAGCGCCAGCACGTCGGCCGAGATGGCGGGCAGGGTGCGTACCAGGTTCGAGATCATGTGCCCGAAGCCCAGCACCAGCAGCGGCGCCACGAAGGCGGCCGATCCCTCACGGGTGTTCATGCGTCTGTCCGTCCCATCCCTGGGGGAAGGGTTTGGCGCAGCCGGCGGCCTTCGTAAACTCGAAGAAAAAAGAAGGGGGTCCGGGGGAATTCCTTCCCCCGGCCTTCTAGTTCCTGGCGCTGCCCCCCAGCGCCGCGCGGCACCACAGCGTCAGCCCCACCATGGCGATGGCGGCCAGCAGGAAGGCGCCGGTGTAGCCGCTGCGCGCCAGCAGCGCACCGAAGCAGACCGAGCCCACGCCCTGCCCCAGGAACAGCGCCATGGCGAAGGCGGAGACGGCGGTGGCCCGGGCTTCCGGCAGGGCCTCGGTGCTGCGCGCCTGGAGCACGCCGTGGAAGCTGAAGAAGAACAGCCCGAGCAGCGCCTGCATGGCCGCCACCAGAGGCCAGGAGGGTGCCAGCGCCAGCACCGCCAGCGCCGCGGACAGCAGCAGCCCTCCGCCCAGCATCAGCCGCGTCTCGCCGAACCAGCCGAGCAGCCGCCGCGCCGCGCGGGTGTAGGCCAGGGCGCCGAGGCCGAATCCCGCCACCACCAGCCCGGCCTGCCAGGGTTCCAGGTGGAAATCCTGGATCAGGTAGGAGCCGATGAAGGGGAAGGCGCCGCCGAACAGCAGCAGCCCGTCGAGGAAGGCGGCCAGCAGCAGCAGGCGGGCGGCGCGGCGGCTGAGCAGCTCGGCATAGCTGGCGAAGCCGAGGCGGCCGGAGCCGGCCGGCTGGCCGCGCCACAGCCGCCCCCCCAGCGTGGCGGCGATGGCCGCCGCCGTCAGCAGCGACACCGAGGCGGTGACGAGGAACACAGCCCGCCAGCCGAAGGCCTGGCCGATGCTGCCCGAGATGGGGCCGGTGAGGAGCTGGGCCATGACCATGCCGGTGAGGAAGCGGCTGATGGTGGCCTGCCGCTCCTGGTAGGGCACGTTGTCGCCGATCCAGGCCAAAGCGAGGGGGATGATGGCGCCGCCGGCCGCGCCGGTGGCGGCGCGCAACGCCAGCATCTGGCCGAGCGACCCGGCCAGCGCGCAGGCCGCCATGGCCAGGCCATAGGCGATGAGGCCGAGGGTCAGCACGCGCAGCTTGCCGAAGCGGTCGCCGAGCGGGCCGAGCACCACCTGGCAGAGGCCGTAGGGCAGGGCGAAGGCGGTGATCAGCACCGCCACCTCGGCCACGGTGCTGTGCAGGTCGCGCGCCACGAGCGGCAGCAGCGGGTCCAGCAGCCGCATGCCGCAGCCGGTGGCGAAGGCCGCCGCCGCCAGCAGCGGCAGGATGGCCAGCGGTGGCTTCGCCGCCCCTGGCTTGCTCACTTCTGGCGTGCTCACCCCTGGCGTGCTGCCGCCGGGGGCCTCGGCCGTGCTCACGCGGCGTCGGCCGCGCGGGGGCGCGGGGCGGCGAGTTCCGCCCCGTCGTTGCGGCGCGCCGGGCGGGCGCGCTCGCTCTCGGTCTTGAGCTGGCCGCAGGCGGCCAGGATGTCCCGCCCGCGCGGGGTGCGGATGGGGGCCGAGTAGCCTGCCTCCATGACGATCCGCCCGAAGCGGTGGATGGCGTTGTTCGACGAGGTCTCGTAGGGGCTGCCGGGCCAGGGGTTGAACGGGATCAGGTTCACCTTGGCCGGGATGCCCTTGAGCAGCCGCACCAGCTCCCGCGCATCGGCCTCCGAATCGTTGACGCCCTTCAGCATGACGTATTCGAAGGTGATGCGCCGGGCGTTGGAGGCGCCGGGGTAGCGGCGGCAGGCCGCCATCAGCTCCTCGATCGGGTATTTCCGGTTCAGCGGCACGATCTCGTCGCGGATGTCGTTGCGCACCGCGTGCAGCGAGACGGCGAGGCCGACGCCGAGCTCCGCGCCGCAGCGGTCCATCATCGGCACCACGCCGGAGGTGGAGAGGGTGATGCGCCGGCGGGAGAGGGCGATGCCCTCGCCATCCATGATGATGCGCATCGCCTTGGCGACGTTCTCGTAGTTATAGAGCGGCTCGCCCATGCCCATGATGACGATGGTGGAGAGCAGGCGCGGCGTGCCGTCGGCCGGGCTCGGCCACTCGCCGTAGCTGTCGCGCGCCGCCATGAACTGGCCGACGATCTCGGCCGCGCCCAGGTTGCGCACCAGCTTCTGCGTGCCGGTGTGGCAGAAGCGGCAGGAGAGGGTGCAGCCCACCTGCGTCGAGATGCAGACCGCGCCGCGGTCCTCCTGCTGGTCCGGGATGTAGACGGTCTCGACCTTCTGACCGTCGCGGAAGGCGAAGAGGAACTTGCGGGTGCCGTCCTCGCTGGTCTGCTCGGTGTCCACGCCGGGGCGGCCGATGACGAAGCGCTCGGCGAGCTTGCCCTGCATCGGCTTGGCGATGGAGGGCATCTTCCCGAAATCGGTCACGCCCTGGTGGTAGATCCAGTGCCAGAGCTGCTTGGCGCGGAAGGGCTTCTCGCCCATGGCCACCATCTCGGCCACCAGCTCCTCGCGCGAGAGGCCGACGAGGTCGCGCCGGCCGTCCGGCAGCGTGGCGGCGGGCGGCGCGAACAGCGCGGCCTTGGCCAGGATGCGGCCGCGCTCGGCCTCGCTCAGGTCGGCTGCGGTCAGGTCGGCTGCGGTCGGCTCGGGGGTGGCAAGGCTGGCGGTCTGGGTCATGGTGCTTTCTACCGGCGGCCGGCCGGACATTCCTTGCTGATGGCCTCGTAGGCCGCGGTGAAGCCGGAGAGGGAGAAGGTGTCGCTGGTGGTGCCGCGGCCCTGCGCGCCGGGGCCCTTGGCCACGGCCTGGGCGCCGGCGCGGAAGGCGGCCACGGCCTTGGCGCCCTCGCGCGCGAAGGCGTTGTCCTGCGCCGTGTAGAAATCCAGCTCGGTGCTGCCCACCGTCACCGTCACCTCGGCGTTGCGGGGGTAGCTGTGGCCGGCGCGCAGCGCCACCTGGTCGCGCCCCTGCGGCCGGTGCGTCACCGTCAGGATGGCGGCCTGGCGGTTCTCGGCGCGGGCGAAGGCGTAGCAGACCTTCTGCTTGCCTTCCTGGTGCGTCGCCGCCGTCCAGTCCTGGAAGGTGCCGAGCGCCTGCGGGCGCTGGGCCTGCTGGGCTTGGGCGGGAGAGGCGGCGCCGAGCCACAGGGCCGCGGCAGCCAGCGGGACGGCGCCGGCGGCGCCAGACAGCAGGAGGGAGAGGAGGCGGTTCATGTGCCCCAGATAAGGTCTCCGGCCCGGATGCCGCAACCGCGCAAAGCCCGCATCCGGTGCGCTTGCGTTGCAGATGTGATGCCCGGCTGCGCGGCGCGGCCGCCTTATCCCGCGCCGGAGCGTGCCGGGGCGGCGGGCGGCCACGGCACCTTGTCGGCGTAGTTGCAGTGCGCGCGCGCCACGCAGTGCCAGCATTCCGGCAGCCGCGCCTTGCAGATGTAGCGGCCGTGCAGGATCAGCCAGTGGTGCGCGTCGCGCAGCAGCTCGGGCGGCACGCGCTTCATGAGCTCCTCCTCCACCGCGCGCGGCGTCCGGCCCGGCGCCAGGCCGGTGCGGTTGCCGAGGCGGAAGATGTGCGTGTCCACCGCCATCGCCTCCTCGCCGAAGGCCACGTTGAGCACCACATTGGCGGTCTTGCGGCCGACTCCGGCCAGCGCCTCCAGCGCCGCCCGCTCGGCCGGCACCTCCCCGCCATGCCGCTCCAGCAATTGCTGGGACAGCCTGATGACGTTGCGCGCCTTGGCCTTCCACAGCCCGATGCGGCGGATATGCGCGCCCACCCCTTCCTCGCCCAGCGCCAGCATGGCGGCGGGGGTGTCGGCCACCTGGAACAGCGTGGCGGTCGCCTTGTTCACCGAGACGTCGGTGGCCTGGGCGGAGAGCGCCACCGCCACCAGCAGCGTGTAGGGCGAAGTGAAGTGCAGCTCGGTGCGTGGCGCCGGGTTGGCCTCGGCCAGGGCGCGGACGAAGGCGGCGGCCTGCGCCGCGGACATGCGGCGGGCGCGGCGCGGCGCCTCGGCCGTGCCGTGCAGCGGGCGCTTCGCGGCGGCGCGGCGGCGGGTGGCGGCGGGCACGGCCCCGGACTGTGGTGCGCCGGGCAGGGACGTCTCCGTTGCGGGCGCCTCGGAAACAAGCGTCCCGGAAGCGGCGGCCTCGGGAGCAGGGGCCTCGGGCGGCGCGGTGGCGCGGCGGGGGCGGGCGGGCGGCTTCATGCGGTGTTCCATCAGAAGGGGTGCATATTCCATCTTCGCGAACCGCACTCCCAGCCTATGTTTGGGCGCGATGCCCGCAACCCCCGAGCCGATCCCCGCCGAGCCGGTCCTGTTCGAGGCGATCAGCACGCCGCCCCGCAGCTTCCGGCCGCGCGGCTTCGTGGTGATGCTGGGGCTTGGCCTGCTCTGGTCGCTCGGCGGCGGCATCGCCTTCGTGCTGATGGGCGCCTGGCCGGTGCTGCCCTTCCTGGGGCTGGAGGTGGCCGGCGCGCTGGCGCTGGTGGCGCTGCACCACCGCTGGTCGGGGCGGGCGCGGGAGGTGGTCTCGCTCACCCGGCAACACCTCCTGGTGCAGCGGCGCGACGGCACCGGCCGCTGGGAGCGCGCCGTGCTCGACCCCTACTGGGCGCGGGTGGAATGGAGCGAGCGGCAGGGGCTGGCGCTGGTGCAGCGCGGCCGCCGGGTGCCGATCGGGCGCTTCCTCTCGGAGGAGGAGCAGCAGGAGCTGGCCGCCGCCCTGCGCCGCGTGCTGGCCGAGTACCGCACGCCGGTCTTCGACAACCCGCAGCTCCGTGAGGCGCGGCCTTACAAGCCAGAGTGATGCTGCGCTGCACAAGAAGCTGCTAGGATGGCGCACCAAGGGCCTTTCCCTTCTGGAGTGCCATTCCGATGAACAATCCTTTCGCCCACGGCCAGCGCGCCGCCCGCCACGCCAATGCCGTGATGACCACACTGGAGGCGGCGCGGCAGGTGATCGACCATCGCCTCTCGGCGGATGCGGCGCACCGGCGCGGCCCGGTGGCCACCCTGCTCGAGGTGGGGCGCATGGTGCCGGAGAAGATGCTGGCCTTCTCGGCGGGCGGCGCTGCGCTGGCGCAGGGCGGCATGGCGCTGGGCCAGCGCGCCCTGGAGTACAGCATGGCCGAGATGGAGGCCGCGCACCGCGCCACGCTGCGCGCGACCGGCACGCCCAACCCGTTGGCGGTGGCCGGCCTGCAGGCGGAATGGGCGGTGGGCGCCATGAGCCGCGCCCAGGGCTTCGGCGCCGCGTGGACGGGGCTGTGCCTCTCCATGGCGGAGCAGGCGCTGCGGCCCGTCCACACCGCCGTGACGGAGAACCACCGCCGCCTGCGCGGCTGAACGCCGGCCTCCGGGTGGTGGGCGATGGGGGGCCGTTCCGCCGCCGCGCCACCGCCTGCGGGATGAGACAAGCAAAAAAAATACGCCGGGGGATCGCTCCCCCGGCGCCGGTTCCGCGGGCCGCGCGCGGCGAGATGGCTCAGCCGAGCCGTTCGCCGTGCAGCGAGACGTCGAGGCCCTCGCGCTCCTCCTCCTCGGTGACGCGCAGGCCCACCACCACGTCCACGACCTTCAGGATGATCCAGGTGCCGATCGCGGTGAAGATGAAGGTGGCGACCGTGGCGTAGACCTGGATCAGGAACTGGTCGAAGGAGCCGGAGATGCCCTCCGGCGCGCCCGGCGTGGCCGAGAGCGGGCCATAGGCGAAGACGCCCACCAGCAGCGCGCCGACGATGCCGCAGATGCCGTGCACGCCGAAGGCGTCCAGGCTGTCGTCATAGCCGCACCAGTGCTTCAGCGTGGTGGCGCCCCAGAAGCCGGCGAGGCCCGCCACCAGGCCGATGATCAGCGCCGGCACCGGCAGCACGAAGCCGGCGGCGGGGGTGATGGCGACGAGGCCCGCCACGGCGCCGGAGATGGCGCCCAGCACCGAGGGCTTGCCCTTGGTCATCCACTCGGCGGCCACCCAGGCCAGCACGCCGGCGGCGCCCGCCACCTGCGTCACCAGCATGGCCATGCCCGCGCGGCCGCCGGCGGCGCCCGCCGAGCCGGCGTTGAAGCCGAACCAGCCCACCCACAGCAGCGCCGCGCCGATGACGGCCAGGCCCAGGTTGAAGGGCGACATGTTCTCGGAGCCGAGGCCGGTGCGCTTGCCGAGGACGATGGCGGCCACCAGGCCGGCCACGCCCGCGTTGATGTGCACCACCGTGCCGCCGGCGAAGTCCAGCGCGCCGAGGGCGAAGATCCAGCCATTCGGGTGCCACACCCAGTGGGCGATCGGGCTGTAGATCAGCAGCGACCACAGCACGGTGAACAGCACGAGCGCCGAGAACTTCATCCGGTCCGCCACCGCGCCCGTGGCCAGCGCCGGGGTGATGATGGCGAAGGTCATCTGGAACATGATGAAGACGGTCTCGGGGATGGTGAAGGCCACCGCCGCGTCGCCGCTGCCGAGCGTGAAGGGCGCGTCCCATGTGGGCGCCACGCCGGTGAGGAACAGCTTGGAGAGGTCGCCGATATAGGCGCCGCCCTCGCCGAAGGCCAGGCTGTAGCCCGCCACCATCCAGATGACGCTGCACAGCGCCGCCAGGAAGAAGGACTGCATCATGGTGGCCAGCACGTTCTTCTTCCGCACCATGCCGGAATAGAACAGCGCCAAGCCGGGGATGGTCATCATCAGCACCAGCGCGGTGCTGGTGAGCATCCAGGCGGTGTCGCCGGTGTTGACCGCGGGCGCCTCCTCCTGCGCCAGGGCCGGCAGGGACAGCAGCAGGGCGGGCGCCAGGGCGGCGGCGGTGGCGGCGGCGCCGCGTGCCAGGCCGCTCAGCCGGCCGGGCCCGGGGGTGGCGGGGGTAGAAGGGGCGGATGCCGTTCGCATCGTCCTCGGTTCCATTGTCGTCTGGTTGGCGGGGAGAGGCGTCACAGCGCCGAATCGTCGGTCTCGCCGGTGCGGATGCGCAGCGCGCGCTCCACGTCCAGCACGAAGATCTTGCCGTCGCCGATCTTGCCGGTGCGCGCGGTGGTGGCGATCGCCTCCACGACCGCGTCGACCATGTCGGCCGGCACCGCGACCTCGATCTTCAGTTTGGGCAGGAAGGACACGTGGTATTCCGCGCCGCGGTAAATCTCGGTCTGGCCCTTCTGCCGGCCAAACCCCTTCACCTCGGTCACGGTCAGCCCCTGCACGCCGAGCGGGGTGAGCGCTTCGCGCACCTCGTCCAGCTTGAAAGGCTTGATGACGGCCATCACCAGCTTCATGCGCTGCGGTCCCCTCGTTACTTCCGCGTGGCTGCTCTCCCCAATGCGAGCGCCGTGCCACACGCCCCCGCAAGGCTTGCGGCCCCGCGACGCGACCCCATCTGCCCAGGAATTGGGCAGCTGCATCCAACGGAAGCGCGGCGTTTCAGCGCCGGCGGCTTTCAGAGCGGGGCGCGAAGGGGCAGAATGGGCGGCATGACGAAACGCATCGAGGTCGCGGTCTGCATCATTGGCGCGGGGCCGGTCGGCGCCACGCTGGCCGCCGCGCTGGCCGCCGGCGGCGTGCCCGCCGCCGTGGTGGACAGCGCGCCGCTGCCACCCATGGAGCTGCCGGAGTTCGACGGCCGCGCCTATGCCATCGCGCTCACCAGCCGCAACCTGCTGGAGGCGGCGGGGGTGTGGCCGCTGCTGCCCTGGGCGCCCGGCCCCATCACCCGCATCCGCTGCGCCGACGGCCTGCCGGGCGAGGCGCCGAGCCGCCTGGCGCTGCATTTCGACGCCGCCGAGACCGGCGCCGGCCCCTTCGGCTGGATGGTGGAGGCGCGGGCGCTGCGCATGGCGCTGAACGCGCGCATGGGCGCGCTGGCGCATCTCAGCGTGCATGCCCCCGCCCGCGCCGAGGTGACGCGCACCCCGGAGGGCGCCGAGATCCGCCTCTCCACCGGCGAGACCATCGTGGCGCGGCTGGTGGTGGCGGCGGAGGGGCGGCGCAGTCCGCTGCGGCGGCAGGCCGGCATCGGCGCCGCCACGCTGGACTACCGGCAGACCGGCATCGTCGGCGCCGTGGCGCATGAGCGGCCGCACGGGCAGGAGGCGCTGGAGCAGTTCCTGCCCAACGGCCCCTTCGCCCAGCTTCCCCTGGCGCCGACGGCCGAGCACCCCAATGCCTCGGCCATCGTCTGGTCGGAGAAGCGGGCCATCGCCGAGCGGGTGCTGGCCCTGCCCGATACCGAATACGGCCGCGAGATCCAGCGCCGCATGGGCGACCACCTGGGGAAGGTGACGCCGATCGGCCGCCGCTGGTCCTACCCGCTCACCGCCATGCACGCGCTGCGCTACACCGACACGCGCCTGGCCCTGGTGGGGGATGCGGCGCATGGCATCCACCCCATCGCCGGGCAGGGGCTGAACCTCGGCTTCCGCGACGTGGCGGCGCTGGCCGAGCTGGTGGCGCAGGCGCTGGCGCGCGGCGAGGACCCGGGCGGCCCGGCGCTGCTCGCCGCCTACCAGGCGCGGCGCCGGCCGGACGCGATGCTGATGCTGGGCGCCACCCACGCGCTGGAGCGGCTGTTCGGCAACAGCCTGCCGCCGCTGCGGCTGGCCCGCCGCCTCGGCATGGGGGCGGTGGAGCGGATGCCTCGGCTGAAGGATTTCTTCGCCCGCCGCGCCATGGGCTTCGGCCCGCTGACCGGCAGCCTGATGCTGGGCCGCCCCGGCGGCGCCTGAGGCGGGGCCGGGGAAGCCGGCCCCCGCTAGCTTTCCGGCCTGCTGCTGTTGAGGGCGCGGATCGACTGGCCGAGCACCTCGATGCGGCCGGTGGTCTCGTCCACCAGCTGGCGGATCTCGCGCGCCGCCTGGCCCGAGCTGTTGGCCAGCTGCCGCACCTCCTGCGCCACCACGGCGAAGCCGCGCCCGGCCTCGCCGGCGCGGGCGGCCTCGATGGTGGCGTTCAGCGCCAGCAGGTTGGTCTGCGCGGCGATGCCGTTGATGGTGCCGCTGATCTGGCCGATACGGCGGGAGGAGGCGGCCGCCTCCTGCATGGCCGCCTCGGTGTTCTGCACGGTGACGCGCCGCGCGGTGACGTCCACCCCGCACATCAGGATGCCGCTGACCGCGCCGCTGAAATCCCGCAGCTGGCTGAACACCGCGTCGAGCCACAGCGCGGGCTCGCTGCCGGGCCAGGGCATCTCGCGCCGCAGCGTCTCGCCGCGCATCACTGCCGCCTGCGCCGCGCCGTCCAGCACCTGGTCGAGGCACAGGCGGCCGGGGAGCTGGTCGCTGGCGGAGAGCATCTCGCCCTGCCGCGACCACTCGGCCACGGCGGTGGTGGCGCAGATGGCGCTGAGCTTCTGGTCGAAGCTGAGCGCGCGCTGCTTCGTCTCGGTCACGTTGGCCTGGATGGAGATGAAGGCGCTGAGCGCGCCATCCGCCCCGCAGACAGGGTTGATCGCCAGGCTGATCCAGTAGCTGCTGCCATCCTTGTGGTAGTTGAGGATCTCGTCCTGGACCGGCCGGCCGGCCTGCAGCGCGGCGCGGATGCGCTGCACCGTGGCGGGGTCGGTCTGCGGCCCCTGCAGGAAGGAGCCGGGGATGCGGCCCAGCACCTCCGCGGCGCTGTAGCCCGTCATCCGCGTGAAGCCGTTGTTGACGTAGCGGATGCGCCGGTCCGGGCCGCAGATGACCACCGAATTGTCCGTCTCGTCCGCCACCATGGAGAGCAGGCGGATCTGCTCGCGCCGCTGCACCTCCTCATGCACGTCGCGCACGAAGGCGGTGTAGGTCTGCCGCCCGTCATCGAGCCGGATGCGCGAGAGGGAGAGGCTGCCCCAGATGACGCTGCCATCCTTGCGATGGATCTCGACCTCCCGCGCGGTGCCGACGATGCGGTCCTCCCCCGTGGCGCGGTTGCGGTTCACGAAGCTGTCGTGCTGCGGCTGGATCGCCTTCGGCACCAGCATCCGCACGTTCTGGCCCACCACCTCGGCGGCGGCGTAGCCCCAGAGCCGCTCGGCCGCCGGGTTGAAGAAGGTGACGGTGTTGTGCTCGTCGATCGTCACCACCGCGTCCAGCGCCTGCTCCAGCGTCTGCCGCATGCCCTCGCGCACCGCCCGCTCGGCCGAGACGTCCCGCACGAAGGCGGTGTAGCCGGTGCCCTGCGGCGTGCGCAGCCGCGAGAGGGAAAGGCTGCCCCAGATGACGCTGCCATCCTTGCGGTGGATCTCGACCTCGCGCGAGGTGCCGACGATGCGGTCCTCCCCGGTGTCGCGGTGGTGGCCCACGAAGCTGTCGTGCTGCGGCTGGATCGCCTTCGGCACCAGCATCCGCACGTTGCGGCCCAGCACCTCGGTGGCGGCGTAGCCCCACAACCGCTCGGCGGCGGCGTTGAAGAAGGTGACGTTGTTCTGCGCGTCGATCGAGACGACGGCGATGATGCATTGCTCGAGGGCCTGCCGGGCCAGGGCGCCGAGGGTGCCGCCCTCGGGCGAGGCGTCGGGTTGGTCGCCGCTTTCGGGCGGCCGCAGCCAGGAGAGCATCCGCTGTTCCCTTAAAGGAGGAATGTCCTTCCTAGGGCCGCGCGGGCGAAGATTCTCTAAAGCGCGGCGCGCCCGCTCAGGGGGCCGTCACCCCGTCGAGCAGGCCGCGCAGCAGGCCGATGCCTTCCTGCACGCCCTCCAGCCGCAGCGGCCGGCCGCCCTCGGCGCCCAGGCTGCGGGTGAGGGCTGTGCGGTCCTGGCCCAGCTCGGCGGCGGAGAGGCGGCCGTCGCCGTCATAATCCAGGCTCTCCATGGCGAAGCGGCCGATGGCGACGCCGGCCAGCAGGCCGCCGCCGCCGGCCGCCAGCACGCCCTCCGGCGAGGCATCCTCGGCGGCGGCCATCACCCAGGTCATGCCGCGCACCAGCCGGGCGATCTCGGCCACCGAGAGCAGCCCGTCGCCCGAGACATCGCCCTCCGCCACCAGCGCGGCGAGGCAGCCGGCGCTGCCGGCTCCGGGGCCGCCGCAGGCCGCCTCGAGCACCTCCAGCGTGCCGAGCATCGCCAGGCCCTCGCCATGCAGCGCGGCCAGGGCGGGGGGCGGCGCGGCGCAGCGGCTCCAGGCGGCGAGCGGTGTGTCGCCGGGCAGGCGGTCGTCGCGCAGCTTGGCGTCCGGCTCGGCGGTCTGCAGCGCCGTGGCGTCGCCGCGCAGCAGGATGCGCGGCGCCTCGGCGCCACGGCCGGTGCCCACCGTCCAGCCCGCCTGCGCGCGGGATTCGGCGAAGCGGATCAGCCGCGCCGGGCCGTCCGCCGGCAGCCGCGCCACGGCGCGGGCAGTGACGTGCAGCATGGCCGTGGGGCTGGCGCAGCCGCCGGCGAACCAGGGGCCGCGCAGCGCCGGCGGCACGGCGGCCAGGGGCGGGGGCGGGGCGGCGGGCTGCGGCTGGGCCTTGGCGGCTCCGGGAAGCAGCGGGGGCGCGGACAGCAGGGCCAGGGCCAGCAGCCCGGCGGCGGGAAGGCGCATCATGGCAGGGCCACCTCGGTGCCGGAGCACAGGTCAAAGCGGGGTCGGTCCACCTCCCGCCCGTCGCGGAAGACGGCGCGCAGGTGGCCGGTGCAGCCCACCGCCTCGGGCGGGGCGAAATCCAGCGTCTCGCCGCGGCCGAGCACGGTGCTGCCCAGCCGGTCCGGCCCGCGCGGCGCGCCCACGGCATCGACGTACAGCTCGACCAGCGGCGCCGGGCCGGCGTTGCGCAGGCGCACGCTGCCCTCGCGCGGCGGGCCCTGCTCCAGCGTGCCGGCGCCCTGGTCCAGCCGCTCCGCCAGCACCCAGCCGGGGCGCAGCACGATCAGCGCGGTGTCGCAGATGTTCACGCCGCGCCGCTCCTCGGCGCCGCCATTGCCGAACACCACCCGCAGGTCGATCTCGCAGGCGCTGCGCAGCACCACCTCGGCGCGGGCACCGCGCTCCAGCGCGCCGCCGGGCAGGCGGTCCTCGCCCCAGTCGGTGTCGTCGGTGGCGGAGGCATAGACCTCCTGCACCGGCGCGGCGTGGCGGTTGAGCAGGGTGAAGGCGCGCTCCGGCGGGCGCGGGATGCCGCTGCCGTCGAACAGGATGGAGGTGCCGGCGCAGAGATCGGCGCCCGGCTTCTCCTCCGCCGTCTCGTCGTCATACACCACGCGCAGGTCCAGCTGGCAGGCGCGGCTGCGCAGCCGCAGGCGGAAGGTGGTGCCGGGCTCCACCATCACCGGGCCGAGCCGGTCATGGCCCCAGGCCGGGGCGCCGGAGCGCCCGGCGGCGCCCGTGCCGTTCGCCGTGCCGGTTGCCGTGCCGGCATAGAGGTTGCGGATGGCGCGGCCGGTGCCGTTGGCGATCTCGGCCTCCCGCCAGGGGATGGCGGGGTCGCCGAAGCTGACGCGGCTGTTGCGGCAGAGATCAACGCGGCGGCGCTCCTCCACCGTGTCGTCCTCGAACACGGCGGTGAGGTCGAAGAGGCATTCGCGCGCGCGGCCGAGGCGCAGGCGGGTGGTGGCCTCGGGCGCCACCGTCTCGGTGCCCAGCCGGTCCGGGCCGCGGCCGGGGGCGCCGCTCGGCATGGCGTAGAGCTCGCGCAGCGCGAGGTCGGTGTCGTTCACCACCGTCGCCTCGCGCAGCGGCGCGCTGGGGTCGCCGAAGGTGACACGGCTGCTGCGGCAGAGATCGACGCCGCGCTTCTCCTCGGCGCTGCCATCGGCCAGCACCACGCGCACATCGAACAGGCAGAGGCGCTGCCGGCCGAGCGGCACGCGCAGCGCGGCGCCGCTGGGCAGGCTGTCCTCGCCCAGCCGGTCCGGCCCCTGCTCGACGCTGCCGGCGGGGGCGATGTAGAGCTCGCGCAGCGGCAGGCCCAGCTCGTTGGCCACCACCGCCTCGCGCTCCTGCGGCGCGGCGGGGCGGGCGGGGGCGGCGGCGGCGGGGGGCGTGGGCTGGGCGGCGCCGGGCTGGCGGGCCTCGGCCGGCATGGCGGACAAGAGGGGCGGCAGCCAGCGTGGCGCCACGAGGCCCGCCAGCCCTGGTGCCGCGAGCAGGGCCAGCACCATCGCCACGCGCAGCCGCATCAACGCCGTCTCCCGAAAGTCGGGCCAGAATGAGGCGGCGGCCGGCGCAGCGCAAGCACCGGCGCCCGGGGGCGGAACCGCAAATTGCGATTTGCGAAACCGGTGATTCTCGCGCAACATCATTCTAACCGACTGCTTTATGGAGGAAATTTTATGCTGCGCCGCACACTGCTCTCCACGGCCCTCGCGGCTGCCACCCTGCCGCTCCTGGGCGGTGGCGCCCGCGCGCAGCAGCAGCAACAGCTCTACTCCTCCCTGCACGTCTTCATCCCCGCCGGCCCCGGCGGCGGCTGGGACGGGCTGGGCCGCGCCATCGAGCAGGTGGCGCGCCAGGCCGGGCTGGTGGGCAACTTCCAGTTCGAGAATGTCGGCGGCGCCGGCGGCACGGTGGGGCTGCCGCGCTTCATCTCGCAGCGCCGCGGGCGCGAGGGCAGCATCCTGGTCGGCGGCGCCGTCATGGTGGGCTCGGTGCTGGCCAACAAGTCGCCCTTCGGCCTGAAGGACGTGACGCCGATCGCGCGCATGACCACCGAGCCGGGCATCATCGTCGTGCCCGCCGGCAGCGACATCAAGGACCTGCAGGGCTTCCTCGACGCGCTGAAGAGCAACCCGGGCGGCACCTCGGTGGCCGGCGGCAGCGCCGGCGGCATCGACCACATCGTGCTCGGCCTGCTGCTGAAGAGCCAGGGCCGCTCGGCCAAGGAGGCCTCCTACGTCGCCTTCGCCGGCGGCGGGCCGGCCCAGGCCGCCATCCTCGGCGCGCAGGTGAAGGCCGGCATCTCCGGCGTCTCGGAATTCGCCGAGCAGATCAAGGCCGGGCGGATGCGGGCGCTGGCCACCACCGGCGAGACGCGCAGCCTGCCCGACGTGCCGACGCTGAAGGAGAGCGGCATCGACATCACCCTGGGCAACTGGCGCGGCGTGTTCGGCCCGCCGGGCATCAAGCCGGAGACGCGCGAGGGGCTGGTGAAGTTCGTCACCACCCTGCACGGGCTGCCGGCCTGGAAGGAGATGATGGAGCGCCAGGGCTGGGAGGACGCCTTCCTGCCCGGCGAGGCCTTCGAGGCCTACCTGAAGCGCGACGAGGCGGCCACCGCCGAGGTGCTGCGCGAAATCGGCCTGATCTGAGCATGACCGGCACGACCGGAGAGCCCGGCACCATGCCGGGCCCTGCCGACGCCCCGGTGCCGGATGCCCGGATGCGGGCCGCGCTGCGGCGGTCCGACCTCGTGGTGGGGGGGCTGGTGCTGCTGCTCGGCCTGCTCTGCCTGTGGCAGGCCGCCATCATTCCCACCACCCCGCTCTATGCGCAGGTGGGGCCGAAATTCACCCCCTACCTGGTGGGCGGCATGGTCTGCGTGGTGGGGGCGGGGCTGACCCTCTCCGCCTGGCGCGGCGGCTGGTCGCACACCCTGCCGGAGGTGGCGGAGGCGCCGCCCACCAACTGGCGCGCCCTCGGCCTGCTCGGCGCGGGGCTGGTGGCGAACCTGGCGCTGATCGACACGCTGGGCTTCGTCTTCGCCGCCACGGCGCAGTTCGTGCTGGTGGCCGCCGCCTTCGGCAGCCGCCACCCGCTGCGCGATTTCGGCATCGGGCTGGCCGTCACCTTCGGCGCCTATCTGGCCTTCGACAAGCTGCTGGGCGTCAATATCGGCGCCGGCATCCTGGAAGGGATTCTGTAGCTCCATGGATGCCTGGTCCGGCCTGGCCTTCGGCTTCGGCAACGCGCTCACCATCACCAATCTCGGCTGGGCGCTGCTCGGCTGCTTCCTCGGCACCGCCATCGGCGTGCTGCCCGGCATCGGCCCGGCGCTGACCATCGCGCTGCTGCTGCCCATCACCTTCCAGGTGAGCGCCACCGGCGCCTTCATCCTGTTCTGCGGCGTGTTCTACGGCGCCATGTATGGCGGCTCCACCACCTCCATCCTGCTCAACACGCCGGGCGAGAGCGGCTCCATCATCACCGCGCTGGAAGGCGCCAAGATGGCGCGCAACGGCCGCGCCGGGCCGGCGCTGGTCACGGCGGCGGTGGGCAGCTTCATCGCCGGCACCATCGGCACGCTGGGC
Organism: Teichococcus aestuarii; assembly: GCF_003116135.1. Classification (GTDB taxonomy): domain Bacteria; phylum Pseudomonadota; class Alphaproteobacteria; order Acetobacterales; family Acetobacteraceae; genus Pseudoroseomonas; species Pseudoroseomonas aestuarii. Next base: position 97,539 of record NZ_PDOA01000004.1, read on the forward strand.
CTGTCCTTCCTCGGCCCCATCGTCGTCGAGCTGGCGCTGAAGCTGGGGCCGGCCGAGTATTTCTCGCTGATGGTGCTGTGCTTCGTCACCGTCTCGGCGGTGCTGGGCGGCTCGGCGCTGCGCGGGCTGGCCTCGCTCGGCCTCGGCCTGCTGATCGGGCTGGTGGGCATCGACCTGCAGACCGGCCAGCCGCGCCTGACCTTCGGCATCCCCGAGCTGCTGGACGGCATCGACGTGGTGCTGGTCGCCGTCGCCCTCTTCGCGGTGGGCGAGACGCTCTACCTCGCCTGGCGCCATATGGAGGGCAAGCAGGAGGTGCGCGAGGTCGGCCGGCTGATGATGACGAAGGAGGACTGGAAGCGCTCCACCGGCCCCTGGTTCCGCGGCGCGCTGCTGGGCTTCCCCTTCGGCGTCATGCCGGCGGGCGGCACCGAGATGCCCACCATGCTCAGCTACTACGCCGAGCGGAAGCTCTCGAAGCACCCGGAGGAGTTCGGCACCACCGGCGCCATCGAGGGCGTGGCGGGGCCTGAGGCGGCCAACAACGCCGCCGCCGCCGGCGTGCTGGTGCCGATGCTGACGCTGGGCCTGCCCACCTCGGCCACCGCCGCCATCATGCTCTCGGCCTTCCAGTCCTACGGCATCCAGCCGGGGCCGCTGCTGTTCACCAGCCAGGGCGAGCTGGTCTGGACGCTGATCGCCTCGCTCTACATCGCCAACATCATGCTGGTGGTGCTGAACCTGCCGCTGGTGGGCCTCTGGGCGCGCATCCTCAAGATCCCGACGCCGCAGCTCTACGCGGGCATCCTGGTCTTCGCCACCATCGGCACCTACGGCATCAGCAACTCCGTGGTGGACCTGATGCTGCTCTACGGCATCGGCATCATCGCCATGTTCATGCGGCGCTTCGAGTTCCCGCAGGCGCCGGTGGTCATCGGCATGATCCTGGGGCCGATGGCGGAGCAGGCGATGCGCCAGGCGCTGACCATCAGCCAGGGCGACTGGACCACCTTCGTCACCCGCCCCGTCTCGCTCAGCATCCTGCTGCTGGCGCTGCTCGGGCTGGTCGGGCCGCGGCTCTGGGCGCTGGCGGCGCGCCGGAGCTGAAAGCCCGCGACGCCACCCCCCGGCCGGGGGGGCGGCGTCGCCCTGTCCTTCCCGCCCGCGAGCCCCGCCGTGACCGAGCCCACCCGCACCCCCTATTTCAGCCAGTGGGAAACCCCCGGCATGACGGCCGCCGTGCTGGCCGAGGGCGCCGAGACCGCGCTGCTGCGCGACCCGGCCTGGCGCGGCTCGGGCGCCGCCAGCGTCGAGGAATACGCCCGCTGGGCCGGGCATCTCTGCGGCATGGCCTGCCTGAAGATGGTGCTGGCCGCGCGCACCGGCGTGGCGCACCCCATCCTGGAGCTGGCGCGCGGCTGCGCCGCCGAGGGCGGCTATGTGGAGGAGCCGGACGGCCGGATCCGTGGCCTGATCTACGCGCCCTTCCTGCGCTACGTCGCCGCGCGCTTCGGCCTGCGCGCCACGATCCGCCTGGACCTCGCGGCGGCGGACATCGCGCCGCTGCTGGCGGGGGGCGGCTACTTCATCGCCTCGGTGCACAAGGACATCCGCTGGCCGGAGCGCGCGCCGCCGCACACGGGCGGCCATCTCGTGCTGGTCACCGCCGCCACGCCAGGGGCCATCACCTTCCACAACCCCTCGGGGCACGAGGCGGCGGCGCAGCGGGACGTCTCCCTGCCGCCCGCGGTGTTCGGCCGCTTCTTCGCCGGGCGCGGCATCGCCATCGCCTGAGCGCGCCGGATGGCTTTCCCTTGGCGCTTTCCCTTGGCGCCGGGGGGTGGAACGCGCTTTCCTCTCCGCCCCGGCCACCCGCACGCGCGCGGTGAGGAGACGCCCGATGCATCCCGCCCTTTGCCTTCTGGCCGCGCTGCTGCTGCTGTCGCTGCCCGTCCCGCCCGCCGCCGGGCAGGAGGCCGCCAGCCTTCCCGGCCGCATCGAGTTGCACGCCATCCCCTCCCGCACGCTGAGCGATGCCGAATTCCTGCGGGGCGAGGCCGGGGCGGGGCAGGCGGTGACCACGGCGGGCGAGCTGCGCCTGCCGCCCGGGCAGACGGCCTGGCAGGCGGGCCGGCTGCCCGTCGCGGTGCTGATGCACGGCTCGGGCGGCATCGATGGCGGGATCGAGGCCTGGGCACGGCTGCTGAACGCCGAGGGCCTCGCCACCTTCGTCATCGACGGCTTCACCGCGCGCGGCCTTGTCGCCACCAACACCGACCAGGCGAAGCTCGGCCGGCTGAACCTGATCCTGGACCTCTATGGCGCGCTGGAGGTGCTGGCGCGGCACCCGCGCGTCGATCCGGAGCGGATCGTGCTGATCGGCTTCTCGCGCGGCGGCAAGGCGGCGCTCTACGCCGCCACCGAGCGCTTCCACCGGCTGTGGAACCGTTCCGGCATCGGCTTCGCCGCCTATCTCGCCTTCTACCCCGACTGCTCCGCCCGCTACCGCGACGACACCCGGATGGTGGCGAGGCCCATCCGCCTGTTCCATGGCGAGGCGGACGACTACACCCTGGCGCGCAGCTGCGCCGCGCAGGTGGCGCGGATGCGGGAGGGCGGCGCCGACATCGCCCTCGCCACCTATCCCGGTGCGCATCATGGCTTCGACTCGCCGCTGAGCGATGCCCCCGGCGTCGCCACCCATTCCCAGACCCTGAGGGCCTGCGTCATCGAGGAGCGGGAGCCGGGGCGGCTGGTCAACGCCGCCACCGGGGCGCCCTTCGCCTACAGCGATGACTGCGTGCAGAGGAACCCGCATGGCGGCGGCCAGCCGGAGGCGCGCGCGGCGGTGCGGCAGGCGGTGCTGGAGGAGGTCCGGGCCGCGCTGGCGAAGTAGTAGGCAGGGCGGGGCGGGTTTTCTGCCGCCCCGCCGCCGGCCTCAGCTTCCGGCGGGTTCCAGCCGCAGGATGCGGCCGCGGGATTCGTCGGTCAGCAGGTAGAGGAAGCCGTCGGGGCCCTGCGCCACCTGCCGCAGGCGCTGCTGGCCCCATAGCAGCCGTTCCTCGCCGGTCACGCGGTCGCCCTCCACGGTCAGGCGCAGCAGGCCCTGGCTGCTCAGCGTCGCCAGGAACAGGTTGCCGCGCCAGGCGGGGAAGGCATCGCCCGTGTAGAAGGTGGCGCCGGAGGGGCTGATCGAGGGCGTCCAGTGGCGCAGCGGGTCCTGCATCCCGGGGCGGGATGCCGCCTCGTGGATGCGCGCGCCGCTATAGGCCACGCCATGCCCCACCACCGGCCAGCCGTAATTGGCCCCGGCGCGGACGAGGTTGATCTCGTCGCCGCCGCGCGGGCCCATCTCCACCTCCCACAGCGTGCCGGTGGCGGGGTTCACCGCCAGCCCCTGCGGGTTGCGGATGCCGGAAGCGTAGATCTCGGGGCGCACCCCCTCGCGGCCGAGGAAGGGATTGCCGGCGGCGGGGCGGCCGTCGCGCTCCAGCCGCAGCAGCTTGCCGGCGAGGTCGCCCATCTCCTGGGCGCGGTCGCTGTCGCGCTGGCGGTCGCCCGTGGTCATGTAGAGCTTGCCGTCGCCGCCGAAGGCGATGCGGCAGCCATAATGGCCGTTGCCCGTCTGCGCCGGCGTGGCGTCGAGCAGGGTCTGCACCGCCTCCAGCGAGGCAGCGTCGGCGCTGAGGCGGGCGCGGGAGAGGCGTGTCAGGTTGCCGCCGGAGACGCTGGCGGCCTGGCAGAAATACAGCTCGCGGGTTTCCGCGAAATCGGGTGCGAGGCGGATGTCGAGCAGCCCGCCCTGGCCGGCCGCGGCCACCGGCGGCACGCCGGAGAGCGGGGCGGAGACCTGCCCCTCGCGGCTGACCAGCCGCAGCCGGCCGGGGCGCTCCGTCACCAGCATCCGCCCGTCGGGCAGGAAGGCGGCGCCCCAGGGGTGTTCCAGCCCCTCGGCGAAGCGGACGACGCGGAAGGCCGTGGCCTCGCTCCGCACCACCGCGCCCGCTCCCTGGCCGGAGGCACCGGTCGTCTGCGCGCAGGCGGGGGCGAATGCCCCGGCCAGCACGCCGCCGGCCAGGGCGATCGCCCCGCGCCGGCCGTGGTTCCGCGGCCCCGCCAAGCCGTTACTTGCCCAGCGCGGTGGCGATCCAGTCCTTCAGCTGGCTCTTCGGCAGGGCACCGACCTTGGTGTCCACCGGCTTGCCATCCTTGAACAGGATCATCGTCGGGATGCCGCGCACCGCGTACTCGTTCGGCGTCATCGGGTTCTCGTCGATGTTCACCTTGGCGATGGTGAGCTGGCCGGCATAGTCCTTGGCGACCTCGTCGAGGATCGGCGCCACCATGCGGCAGGGGCCGCACCATTCGGCCCAGAAATCCACCAGCACGGGGCCGGCGGCCTGCAGCACATCCTGCTTGAAGCTGTCGTCGCTGACGGCCTTGGTGAGTTCGCTCATCGTGTCTTTTCCTCATGCGGCCCGGTGCGCGGGGGCAGGAAGGCACCCCGCCGGGCGCGCGGCTTGCGGTGGAGAGTCGTGTCGCCAGGGCGCCGGGTCAAGCGTTCCCACTCGTGGAGCTGATAACCGCCCGGAGAGCGGCCCGCGGCATAAGGGCCGGCCGCCGCCGTGCCAAGCGGGCGCTATCGCGAAAAACCCGGCACGCCGCGCCGCAGCGCCTCGGCCCGGCCCTCGCGGGAGACCTCCCAGAGCGGGTTGTCCACCGCCAGGCGCTGCCCGCCATCGCGCTGCACCGGGCGCACCACCACCCCGCCGCGTTCCGCGCTCTCCCGCCCGAACAGCGCCAGCGGCACCCGGACATAGACGCCCTTGTCGAAGGAGCCCTCGCCGAAGCGGGCGGCGGAGACGTTGGTGAGGGTGGCGAAGCCGCCGACCTCGATGCCGGAGTCGAAGCGCCGGCCCAGTTCCAGCGTGGCGCCCCAGTCGCCCGCCAGGTAGCGGCCGGCGCGCACCACGCCGTAGAGGTTCCACACCGGCAGGTCGGCGTAGAGGGAGAGATGGCCGGTGGCCACCGAATAGCCCTGGAAGCCCAGCTTCTGGTCGAAATCCCGCTGCGCCACCCAGGCCAGGTCGAGGCCGAGCGCCCAGGGCTTCTCGCGCGGCCGCCACAGCACCTCGCCCGAGAGGCCGCCGAACATCGGCTCCAGGTAGCCGGCGCTGGCGCGGGCCAGCCAGTCCGGCGCCAGGTTCCAGATCCGCTCGGCATAGAGGGTGGCCAGCGCGGTGCGGCCCTCCCGCGCATAGGCGGCCTCCTCGCTGCGCACGCGGGGCAGCAGGCTGTCGGAGGGCAGGCCGCCCGAGAGGTTGCCCAGCAGCGCCTGCCGCACCGAGCCGGCCAGCGCCCAGCCGCCGCCCAGCACCTCCGGCCCGAGGCCGACCCGCCCCCCCGCCGCCAGCCCCGCCTGCCAGCGCAGCGTGCGCGAGGGATCGCCGAGCGAGAGGCCAAGGGTGGGGGCGATGCCCCAGGACCAGTCCACCCCGCCGGGCCGGGCGGCGCCGGGGGCGAGATCCCCCGTGGCGGGCATCAGGGTGGCGCCGAGCCAGGCTTCCTCGGCGCTGGCGCGGTGCCAGGCGGCGCCCTCCAGCGCGGCGCGCGGAATCTCCAGCACGCCGGTCTCGGCGCCGGCCTGCCACCAGCGCAGCCGCAGCATCTCCACCCCCGGCGGCAGCACCGCCTGGGTGGCGCGCAGCACCCGCGACGCCACCTGCGGGAACTCCCGGAAGCGGCCGCCGGCCAGCGCGATCTCGGCCACCATGCCGGCGCGGTGATAGGCCACGGGCTGGAAGCCGGCCGCCTCCAGCGCCGCGAACACCGCTTCCGCCTCGGCCTCCGGCGAGAGGGCGGCAGGGGCCGGGCGGCGGGGCAGGGGGGGCGGCGCGGGCAGCGGGCGGGCGGGCGGGTCGTCCGGGTTCAGCCGCAGCGAGAGGCGCAGCAGCAGGTCCGTGCCGTGTACCCAGTGCAGCCCGGCATCGAGCCAGTCGTTCGACCATTGCAGGCCGAGGTTGACGCGGGATGCCGCCTCGCCGCTCAGCCCGGTCCGGCGGGCGGGGTAGCCGCCGCGCTCGTCACGCAGCGCATCGCCGCTCCATTCCAGTTTGGCGCGCAGCCCCTCCACCGGCCCCCAGGGCGTCTCCAGCGCCTGCACCGACCACTCCACCCCGGCGAAGGGCGCCACATCCGCGCCGCGGAACCAGTTGCGCCGTAGCGTGCCGCCGCGCCCGACATCGCGCGGGCGGTCGCGGAAGCGGTCGTCCAGCAGCGCCAGCGGGCTGGTCCATTCGCCGCCCGAGCCCGCGCGCCCCCAGCCCAGCCCGGCCGAGAGGTCGAAGCCGTGCCAGCGCTTGGAGGCGACGATGTACTCCCCCGCGTAGATCCCGGTGCCGATGATGTCCTGGAAGCCGACCGCCACGGCGGGGGTGGTGTCGCTCTCCGGCAGCAGGCGCAGCTTGAGGTCGAAGGCGCGGTCGGTGGTCATGCCGCGGCCGGTGGTGCCGTCGAGGCGCTCGGTGAGGCGGAAGGTGGTCTCCAGGAAGGGCAGGGCCTGGAAATTGACGAACCAGAAGCGCCGCTGGTGCCGCAGCGCCGTGCCCGCCTCCAGCGTGCCATCCTCGCGGAAGCGGGCGTTGCGCGTCTCGATCAGCCCGGCGCCGCCATAATCGCCGCCGGTGGCCGGAATCTCCTCGGCCCGCACGGTGCCCACCGGCGGGAGGAGCAGCGCCAGCAGCAGCAGCCCCGCCCGGCGGAGGGCCATGCGTAAACCACCCTTAAAGTATTATCACGAAATCGTGAGTTTATACGCCGCCCCGCCCCGTGGCGCCACGACAAAGCGCCGCCCCCGGATGGACAAGCGGATGCTTCGCCCGTTGAATGCGCGGCCATGACCTTTTCCCTGATCGGCCGTTGCGCGCGCACCGGCCAGTTCGGCGCCGTGGCCACCACCTCCGGCCTGTGCATCGGCGCCCGCGTGCCCTTCCTGGCCGCCGGCATCGGCGGCGTGCTGACGCAGCACCGCACCGACCCCCGCCTCGGCCCGCGCGGCGTGGAGCTGCTCCGCAGCGGCTGCACCGCGCAGGAGACGGTGGCGGCGCTGGAGGCCAGCACCCCCGACCATGGCTGGCGCCAGTTCGCCGCCATCGACCGCGCCGGCCGCACCGCGCATTTCCACGGCGCCCGGGTGAAGCCCGCGCACAACCACGCGCATGGCGCCGACTGCGTGGCCATCGGCAACATCCTGGCCAGCGACCAGGTGCCGCGCGCCATGGTCGATGCCTTCCTGGCCCACCCCGAGGCGCCGCTCGGCGACCGCCTGATCGACGCGCTGAAGGCCGGCGAGGCGGCGGGCGGCGAGGGCCGCCCCCTGGTCAGCGCCACGCTGCTGATGGTGGCCGAGGAGAGCTTCCCCTACGCCGACCTGCGCATCGACCGCGACGCGGACCCGATCGGCGCGCTGGAGGCGCTGTGGCGGGAGTATGCGCCGAACATCGACGAATACGTGCTGCGCGCCGTGGACCCCGACCGCGCGCGCGGTGGATGAAAGGAAGAAGGGTTCTTTTTTGGAAAAAAGAACCAAAAAACTTTTTTCAGTTGCGGTGACGCTGGTGGAAAGCATGACGCCAAACTGACAGAAGTCTTTTTGCTTCTTTTTCTTCAGAAAAAGAAGATTCTTTACTTTAAAACTTAAAATACTGATTCCGAGCGAGGACACCGCCCCATGCCCATCCCCAACCGCATCGCCGACTTCCTGCCCGAGATGACCGCATGGCGCCGGGACTTCCACACCCATCCCGAGCTCGGCTTCGAGGAGCGGCGCACCAGCGACATCGTGGCCGAGAAGCTGGCGGGCTGGGGCATCGAGGTGCATCGCGGCCTCGGCAGGACGGGCCTCGTCGGCGTGCTGAAGGGCAATGGCGGGGAGGGCGGCAGCATCGGGCTCCGCGCCGACATGGACGCGCTGCCGATGCCCGAGGCCAACAGCTTCGAGTACCGCAGCCAGAACCCCGGCGCGATGCATGCCTGCGGCCATGACGGCCACACCGCCATGCTGCTCGGCGCCGCCAAGTATCTCGCCGAGACGCGGAACTTCGCCGGCACCGTCCACTTCATCTTCCAGCCCGCCGAGGAAGGACTGGCCGGCGCCAAGGCGATGATCGAGGACGGGCTGTTCGACCGCTTCCCCTGCGATGCCGTCTACGGCATCCACAACGACCCGCACATGCCGCTCGGCACCTTCCGCGCGCTGCCCGGCGTCATCCTGGCGGCGTCGGACACGGTGGAGATCGTCATTCGCGGCAAGGGCGGGCACGGCGCGCTGCCGCACCTCTCGGTCGATCCGCTGCTGGTCGGCGTGCATGTGGTGAGCGGGCTGCAATCCATCGTCAGCCGCCGCACCGACCCGCTGGGCAGCGCGGTGGTCTCCATCACCCAGTTCCACGCCGGCAGCGCCGACAACGTCATCCCCGACGAGGCGGTGCTGCGCGGCACGGTGCGCACCCTGCTGCCCGAGGTGCGGGACGCGGTGGAGCAGGCGATTTCCGACATCGCCACCATCACCGCCCGCGCGCATGGGGCCGAGGCCGTGGTGCGCTACCACCGCCGCTACCCGCCCACCATCAACCACGCCGCCGAGGCCACCCGCGCCGCCGACGCCGCCGCCGAGATCTCGGGCGAGGCGAAGGTGATCCGCGAGGGGCTGCCGATCATGGGCGGCGAGGACTTTTCCTTCATGCTGGAGAAGCGGCCGGGCGCCTTCCTGTTCGTCGGCCAGGCGGAAGCGGGGGGGAAGGGGAGCAACCCCGTCCACCACCCGACCTACGACTTCAACGACAACCTGCTGCCGGTCGGCGCCGGGTTCTTCGCCCGCGTCGTCGAGCGGGAGCTGGCGCGGAAGTAGGCAAGGCCGGGGGAGAAGGAATTCCCCCAGGCCCCCATCTTCTTTCTGCCGGATCAGGCCGCCCGGAAGGTCAGCACCAGCACGTCCCGGTGCCCCGGCCGCGCCGGGTCGAGCGGCGCGATCGGCGTCACGCCATGCCAGACGCGGTGGTCGTCCAGCAGCACCGTGTCGAGCGGGGCGGAGAGGGTGAAGCTCTGTTCGCCCGGCTGGCCGTCCACGCGGATGCCGGTCTCGCCGCCCGCCACGTTCTCGCGGCCGATCAGCGCCACCAGCACATAGTCCACGCCGTCGCGGTGCATGCCCTCGGGCGTCGGCTTGCCGGCCTCGTCGGGCCGGGCCTGGATGCGGAACTGGTGCATCTCCACATGCCAGTCCCGCCCCGGCGCCACGCCGTCGAACACCGCGCGGGCGCCGCGCAGCAGCGCCGCCAAGGCGGGGCTCGCGGCGGCCGCCTCCGTCACCGGCGCGAACCAGCGCTGCACCCCGCCATTGAGCGTGTTGAACTCCAGCCCCTGGTAGTGCGGCTGGTGCGGCGCGCGCGCCAGCGCCGGGTCGCCCGCGCGCAGGCGGAACACGGCGTGGCGGCGCAGCCGGTAGCGGCCGCCATCGGCCATGTGGGCGTCCGGCTCCAGCGCCTCCCAGCTCCGCGCGAACTCGGCCCAGGCCGGGCCGGAGAGCGCGGTGTCCTCGGGGTCGAACAGCGCCCGCGCCGCCTCGGCGGGCAGGGCGACATAGCCGGCGGCACCGATCGCGGCGCCCGGCTCGTCCTGGATCGCGGCGCGCACGGGGTCATGCATGGGTTCAGTCCTTCGTCGCCTGTTCGAGGAAGCGCAGCAGCGCCGCCATGTCGTCGTCATCGCCGATGGTCTGCACCGGCATCCGCGTCCCCGGCGTCACCACGTCGGGGCCGCGGGTGAAGAGATCGGCCACCGTCTCCTTCGTCCAGACGATGTCGCCACGGGACAGGCGCTCGGAATACGCATAGCCGGCGATGCTGCCCATGCGGCGGCCGAACAGCCCGGCCAGGTGGGGCCCCGCCTTCAGGTCCGCCTGCCCCTCGGGCGGCGCCGTCAGGCTGTGGCAGGCACCGCAGGCGCGGAACACGCGGGCGCCGTGCAGGTCGAGCCCCGCCACGCGCTCGGGCGGCGGGGCGGGCTCGGCGCCGAGGGCCGCGCCGCTCGCCATGTCGAAGGCGCGCAGGCGGCGGTCGGCGCCGGCGGCGTAGAGGCGGGTGCCATCCGGCGCGAAGGCCAGCGCCCAGACGGGCTGCCCCGCCGAGGGCAGGCTGTGCCGCAGCCGCCCCTCCGGCAGCGACCAGACGAAGACGCCGCCCCCCGGCCCGGCGGCGGCCAGCAGCGCGCCATCCGGCGTGGCGGCCAGGGCGGCGAGGGGGGAGGAGCCGGCCTGCAGCCGCCGCTCCCGCCCGGCGGGGCCGAGCAGGCGGATGGCACCATCCACCCCGGCGCTGGCCAGGGTGCCGTCGGGCAGGGCGAGCAGGGCGGTCTGCGGCAGGCCATAGGTGGCCAGCAGCCGGGGCGGGCCATCGGCGGGCCAGCCGCGCAGCGTGCCGTCGGCGCCCGCCGTCACTGGCAGGCCATCGGCGCGGAAGGCGGCGCCTGTCACCTGCCCTTCATGGCCCTCCAGCACTCGCGGCGCGCCGCCGGCCAGCGGCCAGAGCCGTGCCGTGCCGTCCCAGCTGGCGGAGAGGAGCCAGGCCCCGCGCGCGGCCAGGGCGGCGATGGCGCTGCCATGCCCTTCCAGCACGCGGATGGGCTCGGCGCTGCCCCCGGCGGGCCAGAGGGCGATGCGGCCATCGGCGCCGCCGCTGGCGAAGCCGCCGCCCGGCAGCGCCGCCAGCGCCTGCACCGCCTGCCCGTGCCAGCGCGTGACGGAGAGCGGGCGGGAGAGGTCCGGCGGCCAGAGCATCACCGCCTGGTCGAACCCGCCCGAGGCGATGCGGCCGCCATCGGCCGCCATGGCCAAAGCGCGCACCGGCCCGCCATGCAGCGGCAGGTCCTGCGCCGCCACCGGCAGGGCGGCGGGAGTGGCCAGGAAGGCGGCGAGGAGGATGGTGAGCAGCGGCGGGAGACAGCGCATGGCGCGGGAGATTGCCGCAATCCGCCTCCGGCGGAAGGTGGAATGCGGCAGGAGCCGCGCTTTTCCGGTGCCGCGCGGGGCGGCGCCAGCGGGGCGACCAGCGGGGCGATCACCTGAGTGATCGCCCGGAGCGGCAGGCCGGCCAGCAGCGGGTGCCACGGAGGGGCTGTCCACCGGCCTGTTCTACGGCTTCTCCCGGTACCGCCTGCTCACCGGGCAGGCCGGCGACGCGGCCGCGGCGATGGCGCGGCACTGGCCGGCTGCTCCTGTCCAGGCTGTTCCCGTTCCGCCCCGCCGAGCGGTGGCGGCACCGCCGGCCCGGCCTCCTTCCGCCGCGCCCCTTTCCCCGCCTGGCCGGGCGTGACGCCGAAGGCGGCGCGGTAGGCGGCGCCGAAGGCCGGCGCGCTGGCATAGCCCACCAGCGCCGCGGCGCGGGCCGGCGGCACGCCGCGCGCCAGCAGCGCCGCCGCCTCGGCCAGGCGCCAGTGCTGCCGCCAGGCGCCGAAGCTCATCCCCGTCTCGGCGCGGAACAGGCGGGAGAGGGTGCGGGCGCTGGCGCCCACCTCGGCGGCCCAGCCTTCCAGGGTCAGGCCGCTGTCGGGGCGGGCGTGCAGCGCCTCGGCCAGGCGCAGCAGGCGCGGGTCGCGCGGCTGCGGCACGCCGAGCGGCAGGGTGGGGGCGCGGCGGATCTCGTCCAGGATCAGCGCGGCGAGGTGGCCGGCGCGGCCCTCCGGGTCCCATTCGGGCGGCTCCTCGCAGGCGGCCAGGATCAGCTCCCGCAGCAGGGGCGAGACGGCCAGCACCGCCACGCCGGGCGGGCCGTGCCGCGCCGCGTCCTCGCGCAGGAACAGCGCGCGCATCGCCACCACGCCCTGCGTGGCCACGGCGTGCGGCAGCCCGGCCGGCACCCACAGCGCGCGGCCCGCCGGCACGACATAGCCCGCCGCGTCCGTGGTGATGCGCATGACGCCCTGGCTGGCATAGATGAGCTGCACGCGGCGATGGGCATGGCGCGGGGTGCGGCCGCCATCGGCATAGTCGCGCCGGAAGCCGGCCAGCGGGCGGTCCACCGCGTCCTGCGGCAGGTCGCGTGAGGGGATGATGTAGGTGGGCATTTGGCGGCTTGGCGACATGATCTGGCCGGATGTCGGTTTCCAGCCAGGCTATCCTTCCGGGCAAGAACGGCAAGACCGGAACGCCAACGCCATGTCCCTGCACCCCGCCACGCGGCAGATCGCCTTCATCAACGCGGCGCACAGCGCCACCCATTTCAGCCTGCTGATCCTGGCCACCGCCGTGCTGGGGCTGGTGCAGCAGGAGCCCGCGCGCTTCGGCACCGAGTACGGCCCGATCCTGGCGCTCGGCACCGGCATGTTCGTGCTCTACGGCGTGGGCTCTCTGCCGATGGGCTGGCTGGCCGCGCGCTTCGGGCGCCGCGCCCTGATGCTGGCCTTCTTCCTCGGCACGGGGGGCTGCATGGCGCTGGCGGGGCTCGCCCCCTCGCCGCTGTGGATGGCGGTGGCGCTGGCCGGCATGGGCGCCTTCTCGGCCATCTACCACCCCGTCGGCACCGCCATGCTGGTGGAGGCGGCGGGCGAGAAGGTGGGGCGCGCGGTCGGGCTGAACGGGGTGTTCGGCAATCTCGGCGTGGCGACGGCGCCGGTGCTGACGGCCTTCCTGGTGGCCACCCTCGGCTGGCGCTGGGCCTTCCTGGTGCCGGGGCTGCTCTGCGTGGCGGTGGGTGTGCTGTACGCGCGCGAGCCGGCCATCGACATGGCCACGGCGCGCGGCGCGGCGAAGCCGTTCCCCGCCATTCCGCCAGCGGTGGTGCGGCGGGCGGTGGTGGTGCTGCTCTCCATCGCCGCCGTGTCGGGGCTGGTGTTCAACGCCTTCACCCTGCTGCTGCCGAAGCTGATGGAGGAGCGGCTGGCCGGCAGCCCGGATCTGCTGCCGGTGATCGGCGCGCTGGCCTTCATCGTGACGATCTGCGGCGGGCTGACGCAGTTCACCGTGGGGCGGATGATCGACCGGATGACGCTGAAGCGGGTGTTCCTGCCGATGGCGCTGGTGCAGGTGCCGGCGATGCTGGCGCTGTCCTTCGCCGAGGGCTGGATGGTGCTGCCGCTGGCCGCGGCGCTGGCAGCCTCGATCTTCGGCCAGGTGACGGTGAATGAGACGATGACGGCGCGCTACATCGCGCCGCCGCTGCGGGTGCGGCTCTATTCCATCCGCTTCTTCGTGGGCTTCCTCGGCGCCGCCGCCGCCTCGCCGCTGATCGGCCTGCTGCACGAGGCGACGGGGCGGCTCGACATGGCGCTGCTGGTGCTGGCCGGCTTCTCCGGCGTGACGCTGCTCTGCGCCCTGTTCTTCCCCGACCGCCGGGAGGAGCTGCGCCCCGAGCTGTGGCAAGCCGCGCCCGCCCCGGCGGAGTAGACTTGCAGAAAGAAGATGGGGGTCCGGGGGAATTCCTTCCCCCGGCCTTTTCCTACTTCAGATGCTTCGCAAAGAACCCCAGGCTCCGCTGCTCCGCCAGGATGGTATCGGCCGGGCTGTAGGAGGCGCGTTCCTCGCAGGCGAAGCCGTGCTGCGCGCCGGGGTAGACGAACACCTCCACCTCCGGCCGGGCGGCGCGGATGGCCTCCACGTCGGTGAGCGGGATGCCCTTGTCCGCCTCGCCGAAATGGAGCTGCACCGGGCAGTGGGGCACCTCCTCCCGCGCCGCGGCGATGCCGCCGCCATAGTAGCCGATGGCCGCCTGGAAGGCGCGGCTGCGGGTGGCGCCGTGCCAGGCGACGGTGCCGCCCCAGCAATAGCCGATGATGCCGCGCGCGGCGCCCTGGGGCAGGGCGGCGGCGGCGGCCTCAATGTCGCGCAGCGTGTCGGCCGGGTCGATGGCGCCGCGCAGGGCCAAGCCGCGCTGCACGTCCTCCGGCGCGTAGCCGAGTTCGGCGCCGCGCTCGGCGCGGTCGAACAGCGCCGGGCAGACGACGCGGAAGCCCTGCCGCGCGAAGCCCTCGGCCACGTGCCGCATGTGGCGGTTCACGCCGAAGATCTCCTGCACGACGACGAGCGCCTGCCGTGCATCCTCCGGCCCCGTGCACCAGGCGGAGAGGCGGTGGCCGTCGGCGGCGGTGAGTTCGATCTGCATGGGCGCATTCCTCCTGTGGGCGGGGCGGTCTATCCTCCGCCGATGGCAGAGATCGTCAACCTGAACCGGCACAGGAAGGCCGCCGCCCGCGCCGCCGAGGCGAAGCAGGCCGCCGCCAACCGGGTGAAGTTCGGCCGCACCCCGGCCGAGCGCGCGCGCGAGGCGGAGGCCGAGGCGCGCCGCCGCGCCCTGCTCGACGGCGCCCGCCAGGAAGAGGCGGGGAAGGATGGGGCGGGGTGAAGCAGGAGGCGGCCGGCATGAGCGCGGCGCCCCGCATCATCCGGCTGCCGGACCTTCCGCCCGGGCTGGAGGCGCTGCGGGCCGAGGCCGCCGCCGAGGGCTTCCGCTTCATCGGCCGGTTGGCGCGGGAATGGCAGGACCGGACAAACCGCTTCGACGGCCCTGGGGAGGCGCTGCTGGGCGCCTGCTCGGGCTGGCGGAGGGCCGCTTCCACACCCTGCGGCTGCGGACGGAGACGGAGGCGGCGGCCGCCTTCTACGCCCGCCACGGCTTCCGCGCCGTCACGGCGGCGGACGCCACGCACGCCCGGGCGCTCTAGGTCGGATCGCGAGCAGGCCGCTTCGCCCGGTCGCGTGAAGATGCTCGTGAAAACAATGAGCCGGAGCCTTTTCCGTGAGCCAGCGCGAACGGAAAAGGCTCTGGCCCGCCGGCCTCGTGCTCAGCCCAGGGCCGCCGCCCGCGCGGGCAGGGCATCCTGGCGGCGCAGGGCGCGCAACGCCCGCAGCAGGGCCTCGCGCTGCAACGGCTTGGGCAGGTAGCCATCCATGCCCGCCTGCAGGCAGTCCGGCCATCCCTCCCTGGCATCGGTGCCGGAAAGCCCCAGGATGGCGATGCGCCCGCCGCCCGGCCGGCGCGCCTCCTCGGCGCGGATGCGGCGGGTGGTCTCCAGCCCGTCCATGCCCTGCATCTGCAGGTCGAGCAGCACGAGGTCGACCGGGCAAGCCTGCAGGTGGGCCAGCGCCGCCTCGCCGCTGGCGGCCTCGGCCACGCTGTGCCCGGCCTGGCGCAGCATGGTCTGCGCCACCATGCGGTTCAGCGGCACGTCGTCCACCACCAGGATGCGCAGCGGCGTGGCCAGGGGCAGCATGTGCGGCATCGCCCCCGCCTGCGCCGGGGCCGCCGGCAACGCCGCCGGCGGCAGCGGCAGCTCGGCCCAGAAAAGGCTGCCGCGCCCCTCCGGCCCCGGCAGAACGCCGATCCGCCCGCCCATGGCCTGCACCAGCCCATCGGTGATGGCGAGGCCGAGGCCATGCCCCTCGGCCTCCAGCGCGGTGAGGCGGCTGAAGTCGCGGAAGAGCTGGGCCCGCTGCGCCGCCGGGATGCCGGGGCCGGTGTCCAGCACCTCCAGCCGCAGCCCGTCCTCCACCGCCCGTACCGAGAGCCGCACCCAGCCGCCCCGGGGGGTGAACTTCACGGCATTGCCGACGAGGTTCAGCAGCACCTGCCGCAGCCGCCGCGCATCGCCCAGCACCGCCTCGGGGCAGCCGGGCTCCAGCTCCAGCCGCAGGGCGACCGACTTGCCCGACGCCTCGGGGCGCAGCAGCTCCAGCGCGCCTTCCAGCAGGGCGCGCAGCGGCACCGGCTCCCGCGCCAGGGTGAGGCGGCCGGCCTCCACCTGGGCGAGGTCCAGCACGTCGTTCACCAGCGCCAGCAGGTGGCGGCCGGCGCGGTTGATCACCGCCACCTCCTCGCGCGCCGGGCCGGGCAGGTCGTTCCGCGCGCCCAGGATCTGCGCCATGCCGAGCACGCCGTTGAGCGGGGTGCGCAGCTCGTGGCTCATCCGCGCCAGGAAGCGGGACTTGGCGGCGTTGGAGGCCTCCGCCGCCTCGCGCGCGGCGGCGGAGGCGGCCAGGGCGCGCTGCTCGCCGCGCGCCCGGAACAGCGCCATCAGGCAGAAGCTGGTGAACACGCAGTGCAGCATGCCCTGCACCAGCACCAGGCTGAACCACAGGCGCTGCGGCAGCTCGGGGCCGGCGTGCCATTCCGGCTGCGCCAGCGCCACCGGCACGCGCAGCAGCACCAGCACGCCTTGCAGGGCGAAGCTGAAGCTGAGAAGGGTGCGGAACAGGCGGTGCTCCGCCCGGTCGCGCCAGAACTCCCAGGCGATGCCGAGGCTCAGCGGCGCCGTCAGCAGCGACATGATGATGACGCGCATCTCCCGCGTCTCGGTCAGGCCGGGCAGCTGGCGCAGGCCGAGCCAGGCCAGGAGCGGCAGCAGCATCAGCCAGAACGGGGTGCGGCGCTGGTCGAAGCGGCGGACGCCGATCCAGGCGAGGCCGAGGGAGAGCAGCGTCAGCGCATTGCCGAGGTCGATCGAGACACGGTCCGGCAGATGGCCGCGCAACCCCACCAGCAGCGCCGACAGGCCGACGCCGAGAACCGCCAGCCCCCATTCCCGCAGCCCCGGCGCCCGGTGCCGGTCGAAGGAAAGCACCAGCCACATCAGCCCGATGGTCAGGCTGAGCAGCGTGCCAACAGAGAGCAGGGTGGGTAGATGCAGATCCACGGGCGGGCGCCGGCCTTGTCATTGGCCGGTTGTGCAGGGCCGGCGGGCCACTCTATCGCCCCGCCTTCCACGACCATAGAGTGAAAAAGCGGGGTGGACACTCCACCCCGCCGTTCTCAGACGTTGAAGCGGAACAGCAGGATGTCGCCGTCCTTGACGACGTATTCCTTGCCTTCGACCCGCATCTTGCCGGCTTCCTTGGCGCCCTGCTCGCCGCCAAGCGCCACGTAGTCGTCATAGGCGATGGTCTCGGCGGCGATGAAGCCGCGCTCGAAATCGCCATGGATGACGCCGGCGGCCTGCGGCGCCTTCATGCCGCGGGTGATGGTCCAGGCGCGCGCCTCCTTCGGCCCCACGGTGAAGTAGGTGAGCAGGCCGAGCAGCCCGTAGCCGGCGGCGATGACGCGATCCAGCCCGGAATCGGACAGGCCCAGCCCCTCCAGGAACTCGCCCCGGTCGGCCGCGTCCATCTGGCTGATCTCGGCCTCGATGGCGGCGGAGACCACCACCGCCTTGGCGCCCTCGGCCGCGGCGCGGGCGAACACCTTCTCGCTGTGCGCGTTGCCGCTGCCGGCCGCGCCTTCCTCGACGTTGCAGACGTAGAGCACCGGCTTGGAGGTGAGCAGCTGGAGGCGCTTGGCCGCCTCCTCCTCCCCCTTCGGGATGGAGGCGCGGGCGGGGCGGCCGTCGCGCAGCCCGGCCAGGATCGGCTCGATCAGCGTGAGCTGGCCGGCCGCCTCCTTGTCGCCGCCGCGGGCGCGCTTCTGCAGGCCGAGCTGGCGCTTCTCCAGGCTGTCCATGTCGGCCAGCATCAGCTCGGTCTCGATGGTGTCGGCGTCGCGGATCGGGTCCACGCTGCCCTCGACATGGGTGACGTCGCCATCCTCGAAGCAGCGCAGCACGTGCACGATGGCATCCGTCTCGCGGATGTTGCCGAGGAACTGGTTGCCCAGGCCCTCGCCGCGCGAGGCGCCGCGCACCAGGCCCGCGATGTCCACGAATTCCAGGCTGGTCGGCACGATCTTGGCCGACTTGCCGATCCTGGCGATGGTGTCGAGCCGCCGGTCCGGCACCGCGACGCGGCCGACATTCGGCTCGATGGTGCAGAAGGGATAGTTGGCGGCCTGGGCCGCCGCGGTCTGCGTCAGCGCGTTGAACAGGGTGGACTTGCCGACATTCGGCAGGCCGACGATCCCGCAGTTGAAGCCCATGTCAGGTCCTCTTTGTATGCGCGCCCCTGCGGTGCAGGGGCGCCCTCATTCGCCGGCGCCGGCCTCGGCCGGCTTGGCTTCGCCGCATGGGCGGCGGCGCCCGTTCGGGCCCCCGGCCCACGATGCGGCCCGCGATCCCGCGCAGCCCGCTCCCCTGGCCCAGGGCGCGGCAGCGCCGCCCCGGGCCAGGGGGGGTGCCTCAGCCCAGCGCGGCGGCGATCTCGCCGGCGATCTGGGCGGCGGCGATGCGGGCGGCGGCGTCGTCCGTCGGCAGCGCCAGGGCGGCGGCGCGCAGCTGCGTCACCGCGCCACCGAGCGACACGTCGAGCGAATGCGCGGCGGCGCGGATCAGCTCGGCGCGCGCCGGGCCCACCGCCTCGGAGACGGCCTGCGCCATGGCCAGCGCCAGGGCGGCGCGGGCGGCGGCGGCCTCGATCGCGCCCTGGTGGCCGGTGTCGCTGGTCTCCAGCGCGGCGGCGGTGCCCGCCAGGCTGTGCGCCTGGGCCAGCAGGCCGGCGGCCAGCGCGGCGGCGCCGTTCGCCAGATCCTCCGGGCCGGGGCCGCCGAACTCGGCGGCCAGGTCGGCGGCAGCGTCTTCCATCGCCATTCTCAGCTCTCCTGGGTCAGCAGGGCCACGCGGGTCATGAAGGCTTCCGGCTCGCCTTTGGCCAGCAGGGGCGCGGCCTCCGCCACTGCATCCAGCATGGGTTCCAGCCAGGTGTCCACCTTGGCGAAGTTGCCCAGCACGTGGCCGGTCACCTTCTCCTTCATGCCGGGATGGCCGATGCCGAGGCGCACGCGCCAGTAGTCCGGCGTGCCCAGCTTGCGGTCCATGTCGCGCAGCCCGTTATGCCCGGCGGCGCCGCCACCCTTCTTCACCCGGATGCGGCCGGGGGCGAGGTCGAGCTCGTCGTGGAAGGCGGTGACGCTGGCGGGCGGGATCTTGTGGAAGGCGGCGGCGGCCTGCACCGAATCGCCCGAGAGGTTCATGTAGGTCTGCGGCTTCAGCAGCAGCAGCTTCTGGCCGGCGATGTTGCCCTCGGCCAGCAGGCCCTTGTAGCGTTGCCGCCACGGCGTGAAGCCGTGGCGGCGGGCGATGGCGTCGAGCGCCATGAAGCCGATGTTGTGGCGGTGCCGCGCCTGACCCGGTTCGGGATTGCCGAGGCCGACCCAGAGCAGCACGCCAGAACCCCTGCCTTACTTCTTCGGCGCGGCCTTGCCGCCCTTGCCCTTGGCGGGCGCGGGGGCGGCGGCGACAGGGGCGGCCACGACCACCTCCTCCTCGACCGTCGGCGGCGCGATGGTGGCCACCACGAAGTCACGGCCGACGATCACCGGCTGGGTGCCCTTGGCGTCCGCCACGTCCGACCAGCGCAGGCTGTCGCCGATGGCGGCGGCGCCCATGTCGATCTCGAACTGGTCCGGCACCTGGTCGGGGTCGGACAGCACCTCGACCTCGCGGCGGACGACGTTCAGCACGCCACCCTCCTTGATGCCCGGCGCGCTCTCCTCGTTCAGGAACACCACCGGCACCTTCACACGGATCAGCTGGCCGGGGGCCAGGCGCTGGAAGTCCACGTGCAGGGGGATGTCCTTCACGGGGTGGAACTGCACGTCGCGCATCAGGCAGCGCTCGGTCGTGCCGTTCACAGCCACCTCGTAGAGGTGCGACTGCCAGCCGCCCTTGTGCAGCTCCTTCATCACGTCGCGCGGGTCGAGCGACAGCAGCGTCGCCTCCTGCTTCGCGCCGTAGATGACCGCGGGGACGCGCCCCGTCCTCCGAGTCGCGCGCGCCGCCCCCTTACCGGCCAACTCGCGCGCCTCGGCCTCGATCCGAATGGTCTGGACCATGTGTCCGTGCTCCGCTTGCTCTGTGGCGCCGCGCCGGCTCTGCCGGGGCGCCTGCCCAATCCCGCCCCCGGGCCCATGCCCGAAAACAGTTGCGCTGGCCTCCAGGGGTGCCAGCGCGGGGCGGGGAATAGGGCATTTGGTGCCGGGAGGCAATCATTCGCCGGCGTCCCGGGCAGGGGAATCGCCCGCGGCGCCGGCGCCGCCGCCGCTGGCAGCGGAATCCGCCCGCGGCGCCGCCGCTCAGGGCATGGCCAGCGGGTCGAAGGCCCAGGCCTCGCCGCCGGCGGCGGGGGGCGTCACCCACATCGGCAGGGCGTTGGGCGTGCGCACATTGGCCGGCAGCCCCGCCTCGGCGCGGAAGGCGCGCCACAGCGCCCCATGCGCCACCACCAGCACCGGGCCGGGGCGGGAGAGGCAGTGGTTGATGGCGGCCACGGTGCGGTCGCGCAGCTGGGCGAAGCTCTCGGCGCCCTCGGGGGTGAAGCGGCCCTCCACCCAGTCGTCGAACCAGCCGGCCATGGGCTGGCCCTCCTGCACGCCGAAGGAGACCTCGCGCAGCGCGTCATGGATCTCGACCGGCAGGCCCAGCGCCCGGGCCACCGCCTCGGCCGTGTCCCGCGCGCGGCCGAGGGGGGAGGCCACGATGGTGGCGATCTCCCGCCCCGCCTGGCCTTCCAGCAGCGCCTGCGCCGCCCGCTCCGCCTGAGCGATGCCGATGGAGTTCAGCGGGATGTCCACATTGCCCTGGGAGAGGCCGCGCGCGTTCCAGTCCGTCTCGCCATGGCGGAGGAACCAGAAGGCTTCGCGGGTGAGGCGGCCGCCCCCGGCCATCAGGCGAGGCCCTCGGTGGCCATGGCGCGCTGCACGGCGGGGCGGGCCAGCATCCGCTCGTAATGCGCCTGCAGCCGCGGCGGCAGGGTCATGCCCATCCGCTTCACCGCCCAGAACTCGACGAAGAACAGCGCCGGATCGGCCACCGAGTAGCCGGAGGGCAGCACCCACTCGGCCCCCTTCCAGGTGGCGTCCATATCGGCGAAGCCCTTGGCGGCGAGGGCGGTGCCCTGCTCCTTCACCTTCGGGTGGTCGGCCTCGCTGGGGGCGAAGCGGGCCTGGTTGAACAGGCGCGAGAAGCCCTGCGGGTGGATGGTGCCGGTGACGAAGTCCATCGCCTCGAGGGCGCGGGCCTGGCCCTCGGCATCGGCCGGCAGCAGGCCGGCGGCGGGGTTGCTGGCGGCCAGCCAGAAGGCGATGGCGGTGTACTGCGTCAGCACCGAGCCGTCGTCGCGCACCAGGGTGGGCACCTTGCCCTTCGGGTTCAGCGCCTTGAACTCGGGCGTCTGCAGCGCGCCTTCCTTGATGGGGGAGCGCACCGCCTCGAAGGGCTGGCCGATCTCCTCGAGCAGGACATGGATGCCGAGCGAGCAGGCGCCGGGGGAGTAGTGGAGCTTCATGGTGGCCGGGTTCCGGTTCTGGACGGGGTCGGCCCGGAGGATCGGCGGCAGGGCGCGGGCGCGCAAGCCGGGGCCGGTGAATTTCCGGCCCGCTCCGCCGCCGCCGGCAGGGCGCCCGCACGAGGAGGCCGGGCACCGGCGCATCCCCGCCGGTCTCGGCGCACGGGCGAGGATGGCGCCGAGGCGGGGCGGACCGTGAAATCCGCCCGCGCGCTCAGTTGAACAGGGTGGAGACCGAGCTTTCCTCGGAGATGCGGCGCATCGCCTCGGCCAGCAGCGGCGCGATGGTGAGCTGGCGGATGTTGGAGGAGACGCGCACCGCCTCGGTCGCCTGGATGCTGTCCGTCACCACCATCTGCTCGATGCTGGCGGCGCCGATGCGGGCCACCGCGCCGCCCGAGAACACGCCATGCGTCACATAGACGCTGACCGACTTGGCGCCGTTCTTCAGCAGCGCGTCGGCCGCGTTGCACAGCGTGCCGCCCGAGTCGACGATGTCGTCCACCAGGATGCAGTCCCGCCCCTCGACGTCGCCGATGACGTTCATCACCTCGGAGACGCCGGCGCGGGGGCGGCGCTTGTCGATGATGGCGAGGTCGGTGTGCAGCCGGGCGGCGATGGCCCGCGCCCGCACCACGCCGCCGACATCGGGGGAGACGACCATCAGGTCGCGGCCCTTGTAGCGCTCCAGGATGTCGCGCGCGAAGAGGGGGGCGGCGAAGAGGTTGTCCACCGGGATGTCGAAGAAGCCCTGGATCTGCCCGGCATGCAGGTCGAGCGTCAGCACGCGGTCGGCGCCGGCCTCGGTGATGAGGTTGGCCACCAGCTTGGCGCTGATCGGCGTGCGGGGGCCGGACTTCCGGTCCTGCCGCGCATAGCCGAAATAGGGGATGACGGCCGTGACGCGCCGGGCGGAGCTGCGCTTCAGCGCGTCCAGCGTGATCAGCAGCTCCATCAGGTTGTCATTGGCGGGGTAGGAGGTGCTCTGCACCACGAACACATCCTCGCCGCGGATATTCTCGTGGATCTCCACGAACACCTCCATATCCGCGAAGCGGCGTATGGAGGCCTGTGTCAGCGGCAGGTTCAGCGCGGCGGCCACCGCCTCGGCGAGCGGGCGGTTGCTGTTGCAGGCGACGATCTTCATGGGGCGCGGCATCTCCGGGCAGCGGACCCAGGGGAAAGTCGGGCCCGGCGAGGAACGGGCCGCGTGGTAGCAACGTGACAGCCTCGTGTCTATCGTCGCCAGGCCTTTGGCATGGCTGGCGTGCAAATCCTCACCCCGTCGCCGTGCCCCTCTCAGCGGGCCGGGGCGGCCTCCGCCCTGGCGCCCCGGTGCGCCTCGGGCGGTGGCGGCGGCGGCGGTGTGGCCTCGTCCAGCTCCGGCTGGGCGGCGTTCTGCAGCACCTCGCGGATGCCGCTGGCCGCCTGCTCGGCCGCCACATAGGCCACGTCGCCCCACAGCCCGTTGAGCGAGCCGCGCGGCACCTCGTTGATCTGCACCACCCGGCCCAGCTCGTAGCCGTCGCGCCGGCTGACGATCCATTGCAGCTCGATGCGCTGCTTGTCGCCCGGCGCCGGCACCGCCTGCACCTCGGCCTGCACGGCGTAGGTGGCGCCCTCCGCCTGGTCCTGCGGCAGGTAGCCGAGGCGGGTGAGGAACTCGCCCAGGCGGTTGCGCAGGCTGCGGTTGCCGTCGCCCGGCGCGCCCTTCACGCCCGCCAGGCGGATTCGCAGCGGGCCGCGCCCGGCCAGCGCCGCCGGGTCGCTGGCCTTGCGCGAGGCCTCCACCGCCTCCAGCAGCGTGGCCACGCCGGGGGCGTCGCGCGCCGCCACCTCGCGGAACACCGCTTCCTCCTCCATGCCCCAGCCGCGCAGCGGGGCGGGGCGGCCCTCGGTGGCGCCGATCGAGGTGCCGTCGGCGTCGAACAGCTCGTAGCGGGGCAGCAGGCGGCTGCCCTCCCGCCGGGCGGTGACGATCAGCGGCCAGTCCAGCGGCTGCACGGGCGTCGCCGCGGCCGGCACCTCCGCCGCGCGCAGCGCCTCGGCCAGGGTCTCGGCGAAGCGCTCCGCCCCGGCATCGGTCAGCAGCGCCTCGGTCGGGGTGGGCACGGCGATGCGGTAGGCGGGCGGCCGCGCCAGCCGCCGCGCCTCGGCCCCCGGATTGCCCCGGAAGGGCTGCAGGTCGGCGCAGGCGGCCAGCAGCAGCAGCGGCGCCAGCAGCGGCGCCAGCCAGGCGCGGGCGCCCTCAGACCAGCGCAAAGCAGGACACCAGCATGGTCAGGACGAGGAGCAGCAGGAAGATCACCATGTAGGGCATGGGGTTGGCCCTTCCGGAAGTTCGGATCAGGCGGGCAGGGCGATGGCCGAGAGCTGGTGGCCGATCGGGCCCTCGCCGGCCAGGGTGCGGCGGCGGTGGCTGAAGAAGCGGTCCGGCTCGGCGCAGGTGTCGGCCGGGATCACGGCCACGCGGCCGGTTCTTGCCGCCACCAGCCGCGCCGCGCAATAGCCGGCGAGGTCGAACTGCCAGTGCGCCTCGCGCCGCCCGGCGACGAAGAAGCGCGAATCGGCCGCCTCGCGCGCCAGCACGGCGTCGCGCAGGTCATTCCCCACCTCGTAGGAATCCTGGCGGATGCAGGGGCCGACCACGGCGGTGATGGCGTGGCGGCTGGCGCCCAGCCGCTCCATGGCCAGCAGCGTCTCCTCCAGGATGCCGGCGACGGCGCCGCGCCAGCCGGCATGGGCCGCGCCCACCACCCCCGCCTCCATGTCCGCGAACAGCACCGGGCCGCAATCGGCGGTGACGACGCCGAGCGCCAGGCCGGGGCGGTCGGTCACCAGCGCGTCCGCCGTCGGGCGGACCTCGTTCGGGATGGGCTGGCCGACCACGGCCACGGCCACGCCATGCACCTGGTGCGCGCTGGAGAGGGCGCCGCCCGGCAGGCCCAGCGCGTCCATGGCGCGGGCGCGGTTCGTGGCCACCGCCGCCGCGTCGTCCTGCCCCGAGAGGGAGCAGTTCAGCGTGGCGAAGCCGCCCTTCGAGACGCCGCCGCGGCGGGTGAAGAAGCCGTGCGGCAGGCCGGCGAAGAGGTCGGTGGAGAGGAATTCGGCGGTCATGCGGCCTCGAAGCCCGGCGGTGGGGGCAGGTCAGGGTGGCAGATCGCCAGCGCCTTGAACAACCGCCCCATGCCTTCCGGGGCGATCAGCCGCTGCGCGGCGGAGAGCTGGTGGCCCGCCGAGGCGGGGGCGGCGCGGGCCAGCATGGCCGCCCGCGTCACCAGCCCGAGCGATTGCAGGAACAGGCCCTGCGGCACCGGGCCGTGCACCGCCGCGCCGGCGGCGCGGGCGGCGCGGGCGAGGGCGGCGAAATCGACATGCGCGGTGATGTCGGCGCTGCCCGGCGGGCCCAGCGGGTCGGCGGCGCGGTGGCCGCTGAGCGCCTGCAGCGAATCGCCCAGCCCGGAGGCGGCGGGGCCGTAGTCGAGGAACAGCGCGGCGCCGCCCTGCGCCGCCAGCCGCGCCGCCAGCCTGGCCACGAGGCCGCGCGCCGCCTCGGAGACCTCCTGCACCGCGCCCTCCGGCGCCGAATCGGGCAGCTCCAGCCCGGCCACCGGGCCGGCGGGGCGCTCGGTGAAGGCGCCGGCCAGGACATGGCGCTCGGCCCAGCCCGCGCCCCGGCGGACGAACTGCCGCACCGGCAGCGCGTCCAGGAACTCGTTGCCGAGCAGCAGCAGCGGGCCATCCGGCAGGGTGGAGAAATCCTCGTGCCAGGTGGCGGCGGCGCCGGCGAGCGGCGCCTCCAGGGCGCGGGCCTGGGCGGCGCGCAGCGCCGGGCTCTGCTCCACCAGATGCACCCGCAGCGCGGCGCGGAAGCCCGGCATCACCTGGCCGATGGCGCGCAGGGCGTCGGCCATCAGCGTGCCGCGGCCCGGGCCGGCCTCGGCCAGCAGCACCGGCGCCGGGCGGCCCATCGATTGCCACAGCACCGCCGCCCACAGGCCGAGGCACTCGCCGAAGGCCTGGCTGATCTCGGGCGCGGTGGTGAAGTCGCCCCGCGCGCCGAAGGGGTCGCGCCCCGCATAGTAGGCGGCGGCGGCGCGGGCCATGAAGCGGTCCAGCCGCTCGGGGGCCTCCGGGGCGGGATCGCTCACGCCGCGGCCACCCTGTCGCGCGGGGCGAGCAGCATCAGGGCGAGGCCGGCCAGCACCATCGGGATGGAGAGGAGCTGCCCCATGGTGGCGCCGCCCCACAGGAAGCCGAGCTGCGCGTCCGGCTGGCGGAACAGCTCGCCGATGATGCGCGCCACGCCGTAGCCGGCCAGGAAGGCGCCGGCGGTGAAGCCGCGCCGCGCCCGGATGGCGGGGATGCGCACCAGCACCTGCAGCAGGACGAACAGGCAGAGCCCCTCCATCGCCGCCTGGTAGAGCTGGCTGGGGTGGCGCGGCTCCGGCCCGCCATGCGGGAAGACCATGGCCCAGGGCACGTCCGAGACGCGGCCCCACAGCTCGCCATTGATGAAGTTGGCCAGCCGCCCGAAGAACAGGCCGATCGGCACCACCGCCGTCAGCCGGTCGCCGAAGCGGCGGATGGAGAGGCCGTGGCGGCGGCAGAACAGCACCAGCGCCAGGATCACCCCCGCCGCGCCGCCATGGAAGGACATGCCGCCGCGCCAGAGGTAGAAGGCCTCCCACGGCGCCGAGAGGTAGTGGTCCGTCTGGTAGAACAGCACGTAGCCGAGCCGGCCGCCGAGGATGACGCCGAGCACCGCCCAGGTGACGAAATCGTCCACCTGCTCGGCCGAGGCGGCCACCGGCGGCAGCGCCACCAGCCGGCGCATCAGCCGCCAGCCGAGGATGATGCCGGCGATGTAGGCCAGCGCGTACCAGCGGATCGCCAGCGGGCCGATCTCGATCAGCACCGGGTCGATGGCGGGGAAGGGCAGGGCGAGGAGCATCCGGGCGCCGCCTTCAGCGATACGGGTCGGGGCGGGTGAGGAAGTCCTGCACGTAGCGCCGCACCCCGTCCTCCAGCCCGGTGGCGGCGCCGGTGAAGCCGGCCGCGCGCAGCCGCTCCATCCGCGCCTGGGTGAAGTACTGGTACTTGCCCACCAGATCGACCGGCATCTCGATGAAGGCGATCTCCGGCGTCCGGTCCAGCGCGGCATAGACCGCCCGCGTCAGGTCGAGGAAGCTGCGCGCCGTGCCGGTGCCGACGTTGAACAGCCCGCTGGCCTGCGGGTTGTCCAGCAGCCAGAGCATCACCTCCACGCAGTCGTCCACATGCACGAAGTCGCGCAGCTGCTCGCCATCGGCGATGCCCTCGCGGTCCGACTTGAACAGGGTGGCGGGGGCGCCGGTCATGATCTGGCGGAACTTGTGCAGCACCACGCTGGCCATGCGGCCCTTGTGGTGCTCGTTCGGCCCATAGACGTTGAAGAACTTCAGCCCGGCCCATTGCGGCGGCGCGGCGCGGCCGCGCGCCAGCAGGTCGGCCACGCGCCGGTCCGTCGCGTGCTTCGACCAGCCATAGAGGTTGAGCGGCCGCAGCGCGGCCAGCGCCGCGGGGGAGGCGTCGTCGTCGAAGCCCAGCGCGCCGTCGCCATAGGTGGCGGCGGAGGAGGCATAGACCAGCCGCACCCCGTGCTCGGCGCACCAGGCGAACAGGCGCAGCGTGAGGGAGAGGTTGTTCTCCGCCACCAGGTCGCCGTCGCGCACCGTGGTGTCGCTGATGGCGCCGAGATGGAAGATCATCTCGGGGCGCGGCGCGTCCTCCAGCCAGTCCCACAGCTTCTCGGGCGGCAGGATGCCGGCGATCGGGTGGTGCGCCAGGTTGCGCCACTTCTCCCGGCCCGGCTCGCCGCTGCGCAGCCGGTCGCAGACCAGCACCTCCGCCCCCCGTTCGCAAAGTGCCGCGACGAGGTTGGAGCCGATGAAACCGGCACCGCCAGTGACCAGATACATGCGCGAGCCTTCCGCGACGATGGACCAGCGGGGGGAATGGTCGCCCGCCGGGCGGGCCGGGTATAGGCGGCGTGCGCCGGCCCCGGCAACCGCCCCGGTCGATCCAAAAGGCGCGAGCCGCCGGCACGGGCCAGGAGCCCGCAGGCGCCGTAACAAGGAGAGTGGATGATGGAATCGGGTTCTGAGAGCGGCGCCGGCAATGGCCCTGGCCGCCGCGGCCGCCTTTTCGACGATCTCGCCGGCCTGGCCGGCGGTGCCTTCTCCATGGTCTCGGGGCTGCGCGCCGAGGTGGAGGCGATGGCCCGCTCTCAGGTGGAGATGATGGTGCAGCGGCTCGAGCTGGTGAAGCGCGAGGACCTGGACGCCGCGCTGGAGGTGGCCCGCCGCGCCCGCGAGGAGAGCACCGCCCTGGCCGCCCGCGTGGCCGCGCTGGAGGCGAAGCTCGGCATGGCCACCGCGCCCGCCGCCGCCTCGCCCGCCGGCCCGCCCCCCGCCACGCCCGCCCCGGAGCCCACCCAGCCTGCCGAGCCGCCCGCCCATGCCGGTGGCCCCCGCCTGGCGGACGAGGCGGGCGACAAGGGCGGCGAGGGCGAGCCGCCGGCCGGCATCGAGCCGGGCCGCGCCGCCGGCTCCGGCACGGAGGGGTCCCACCCCGCCAAGCCGCTCTGATCCCGGCGGGCCGCCCCGGCCCGGCGGGAAAGGGGCGCCCAGACAAGAGGGGCCGGGGGAATTCCTTCCCCCGGCCCCTTGTCATGCCGGCCCTTCCCGGGGCGTCGCCCCGTCAGAAGCCGAAATAGATGCCGGCGCGCGGCGGCGGCCGGTAGTAGCGCGGCGGCGGCGGCGGATAGTAGTAGCGCACCGGGGGCGGATGGTAGTAGCGGGGCGGCGGCGCGTAGTGGCGCGCGCGCGGCGGCGGCCCGTAGTAGCGGGGGCCATGGCCGTAGCCCCGGCCATGGCCGCGATGGTGGCCCCAGCCACGATGGTCGTGCACCAGCACCACCTCATCCGCCTGGGCGGGAGCGGGCGCGGCGGTGAGGCCGAGCATCAGGCCGGCAGCCGCGAACCCGGCCAGAACCAGTTGACGCGCAGCCGGTAGACGCAAGCCTGGCATGGTTCGGTCCTTCCTCGACATGATGCGAGTGTCACGCGGGCCTGGGGCAGAACCGTGGCGGAGGGCGGGCGGCGGTGTGGCCGCCCGTAACCTTCCTGTGTGGTGCGCCGCACCGTGCCCGTATGGTGCGCCGCACCGTGCCCGCGTGGTGCGCACGCACTCTGCCGGGCGCGGCCCCCCGCCTCAGCCCGCGGCGAAGACGCGGGCGAAGATGGTCTCCACGTGGCGGAAGTCGCGCTGCGGGTCGATCGCCTGGTCCAGCGCCGCCGCGTCCAGCTTGCCGGCCACCTCGGCATCGGCCAGCAGGTTGTCGCGGAAGCTGCGGGAATCGGGGGTGCCGAGCGCCGTCCAGGTGGCCATGGCGGCGCGCTGCACGGCGCGGTAGGCGCCCTCGCGCGAGAGGCCGGCCTGGGTCAGCGCCAGCAGCACCTTCTGGCTGTGCACCACGCCGCCCAGGCTCTCCAGATTGGCCGTCATCCGCTCCGGATAGACGGTCAGCTTGTCGATCATGCCGGTGAGGCGGGCGAGGGCGAAGTCCAGCGTGATGGTGGCGTCCGGCCCGATCACCCGCTCCACCGAGGAGTGGCTGATGTCGCGCTCATGCCACAGCGCCACGTTCTCCAGCGCCGGCAGGGCGTAGCCGCGCACGATGCGGGCGAGGCCGGTGAGGTTCTCCGACAGCACCGGGTTGCGCTTGTGCGGCATGGCGGAGGACCCCTTCTGGCCGGGGTGGAAGTATTCCTCCGCCTCGCGCACCTCGGAGCGCTGCAGGTGGCGCACCTCGGTGGCCAGCCGCTCGATGCCCGAGGCGATGACGGCCAGCACGCAGAAGAAGGCGGCGTGCCGGTCGCGCGGGATCACCTGGGTGGAGACCGGCTCCACCGTCAGCCCCAGCTTCTCCGCCACGAACGCCTCCACCCGCGGGTCCACCGCGGCGAAGGTGCCGACGGCGCCGGAAATGGCGCAGGTGGCGATCTCGTCACGCGCCGCCACCAGCCGGGCCCGGTTTCGGATGAATTCGGCGTAATGTCCCGCAAGCTTGAGACCGAAGGTGGTGGGCTCGGCATGGATGCCGTGGCTGCGGCCGACGGTGGGGGTGTATTTGTGCTCCTCGGCCCGGCGCTTCAGCGCCGCCAGCAGCCGGTCCAGCTCGGCGATCAGCAGGTCGGCGGCGCGCGCCAGCTGCACCGAGAGGCAGGTGTCCAGCACGTCGGAGCTGGTCAGGCCCTGGTGCATGAAGCGCGCATCCTCGCCGATGCCCTCGGCCATCCAGGTGAGGAAGGCGATGACGTCGTGCCGCGTCTCGCGCTCGATCTCGTCGATGCGGGCGATGTCGGCGGCGGAGATGGCGGCGGCGCGCGGCGCGCCCTTCTCGCGGATGGTGCGGGCGGCCTCGGCCGGGATGGTGCCGAGCTGGCCCATCGCCTCGGCCGCCAGCGCCTCGATCTCGAACCAGATGCGGTAGCGGGCCTCGGGGGACCAGATGGCGGTCATCTCGGGGCGGCTGTAGCGCGGAACCATGCGCGGTCCTCCTGCAGGGGCGCCAGCGGGGCGCCGGCGAGAGCGAAGGCCGGCACACGGACGGCCCGGGAGGGGCGGGGAATGGCCGCAGCACGCGGCGGCGTCAACCGGACGAACATGTCAAAAATGTCACCTTTCCGACACGAGAGTTGTGTAACGGCAGGTGTCGCTTTATGCGCCGCCTCTCCATCGGGAACGGGAACGGGTTCATGGATTTGGCAGGCTTGATGCCTGAACTGATTGCCCTCGGGCAGGTTCTCTTCATCGACCTCGTGCTGGCGGGCGACAACGCCATCGTCGTCGGCATGGCGGCGGCGGGTCTTCCCTCGGAGCAGCGGCGCAAGGCGATCTTCTGGGGCATCGTCGCCGCCACCGTCATGCGTATCGGCTTCGCGGCCATCACCACCCAGCTGCTGGCCATCGTCGGCATCACCCTGGCGGGTGGCGTGCTGCTGCTGTGGGTCTGCTGGAAGATGTTCCGCGAGCTGCGCGAGGGCGCGGGGCATGGCGGCCAGGACGAGGGGGTGGACGCGATCGAGTCCGCCGATGCCGCCAATCCGGGCGCGCCGCGCAAGACTCTGCGCCAGGCCATCGTGCAGATCCTGGTGGCCGACATCTCCATGTCGCTCGACAACGTGCTGGCGGTGGCCGGCGCGGCGAAGGAGCATCTGTGGGTGCTGGTGGTCGGCCTCGCCATCTCGGTGGTGCTGATGGGCGTCGCCGCCACGCTGATCGCGCGGCTGCTGGACCGCCACCGCTGGATCGCCTGGCTGGGCCTGCTGGTCATCCTCTACGTCGCCATCACCATGATCCTGGGCGGCACGGCGGAAGTGACCGAGGCGGTGCCGGAGGCCTACATGTACCTGGCCCTGCCGCTCGGCTACCTGGCCCTGCCGGGGGTCTTCCCCACCTGGCTCTGGGTCGGCGCCACGCTGCTGCAGGTGGTGGTGGTGACGGTGCTGGTCGCCGCCATCGGCACCAGCATCCGCCAGGCGCTGGAGCGGCAGCGCCACCGCGCGCACTGAGCGCGGCTTCCGCGCAGCGGCCGGGCGCCCCGCAGGGGGCGCCCGCTTTCCGGCGCCGGTCCTCCGGCGCCGTTCTGCTTTCCAGCCTGTCCGGGGTGTCATGACCTGCCGGACAGATACCGGCCCGGCGGATTTCCGGCCGCGCCGGCCCGGCCTAGCGTCGCGCCCCTCGTTCCCTGCGGGTGTGCCCGAGCCTCCAGTCTCCGCCGCCCGCTCCTCGCGGAGACGCACTACGGATGGAATCGCTGACCGGCTCCCTCGGCAGTCTGGCCGAGATCATGTGGCTCAACATCATTCTCTCGGGCGACAACGCCGTGGTCATCGGCATGGCGGCCGCCGGCCTGCCGCCGCGGCAGCGCGCGCGCGCCGTGCTGTTCGGCATCGCCGCGGCGGCGGTGCTGCGCATCGTCTTCTCGGTCTTCGCCAGCATGCTGCTGGCGCTGTGGTGGATCGACCTGGTGGGCGGGCTGGCGCTGCTCTACATCGCCTGGAGCTTCTTCCGCGAGCTGCGCCACGAGAAGCAGGCCGAGGACGAGACCGGCCACGCCGTGCACGACAAGAGCCTGGCGCAGGCGCTGTGGCAGATCATCGTGGCCGATGTCTCGATGAGCCTCGACAACGTGCTGGCGGTGGCCGCCGTGGCGCGCGCCAACCTGACCCTGCTGATGGTGGGCCTCGGCATCTCCATCGTCATGATGGGCCTGCTGGGCGGGCTGCTGGCCAAGCTGCTGGATCGGTTCAAGATCATCGCCTATGTCGGCGTGGCGCTGATCGCCTATATCGGCGTGGAACTGCTCTGGGAGGGCCTGATCATGGCGAATGCGACGCTCAACCTCGGTCTCGGCCTGCCCGGGGCGGGCCATTGATGCGCGCCGGCCTCGGCCTGGCGCTGGCTGCCCTGCTGGCCGGCTGCGCGGCGCAGCCGGAGGGCGCGGGCGGCCCCGTGGTGGCGCGGCCGGGCCTGGACGCGGTGCTGGCCCGGCTGCCCGACGAGGCGGCCGGCTTCACCCGCGGCATGACCGCCGACATGGAGGCGACCCAGCCCGGCCAGGGCCGCGCGGTGGACTATGCCACCCCCGCCCGGGCCGGCGTCGCGGCGCGCGCCGCCATCGCCTCGGTCATCGTCTATGACAAGGGCCTGCCGCCGCTGCCGCCGGAGACCCCGCCGGCCGTGGTGGAGGCCCAGCTGAGCGAGGGCGTGGCCGAGGCGCTGATGCCCGCCCCCGGCCGCCAGATGGCCGAGGCCGGCCGCCGCGCCCTGGAGGTGCCGGGCGGCGCGCCGCTGCAATGCGCGGTGCTGGACGGCACCTATGGCCGCACGGCGATGTGGCAGCAGCTCTGCGTCGGCGTCGCGGCGGGGCGGTTCCTGAAGGTGTTCATCGCCGTGCCGGTACGCCAGCGCGACCTGCTGGCGATGGATGCGGACGGCTTCACCCGCGCCATCGCGCAGGCCGCCCGCAACACCGGCGCGGTGCTTCCCACGCGCTGACCGGCCGGGTGGAAGAGGGCCGGGCGGAGGAAGGGCCGGACGGAGGAAGGGCCGGGGCGTTCCCGCCCCGGCCCTTCCTCCGTCCTACCGTTGCCGCGGCCAGTCCAGCTTCGGCTCGGCGCGCGCCGGGCCACGGCCGCGCCCGTCGGGGTAGGCGGCCGGCGGCGGCACCGGCGGCACGATGCGCGGCGCGGCGTCGCGCTGCGCCGGCGTGCGGGCGGCCAGCCCCGGCGGCTCCGCCCAGTCGTCGCTGGCGGCGGCGGCGGCGCGGCGCGCCAGGGCAGGGTCCTGCAGCCGCAGCGCCAGCTCGCGGATCTCGTGCTGGATCTCGTCGAGCTGCACCTCCAGCGCCTCCAGCCGCGGCTTCACGCCGAACACGCTGAAGGGCATCAGCAGGAAGGCGGCGGCGCAGAGCAGGCCCAGCGCCAGCAGCAGCAGCCCCGTCCATTCTGGGAAGCCGGGCAGGGACAGCGCCGTGATCAGGGTGCGCATCTCCTCCATGGGGTCAGCCGCCCGTCACGCTCATGTGGCGCCCGACCGCCGGGCGGTTCTGCCGGCGGTCGATGACGAAGTCATGCCCCTTCGGCTTGCGGGCGATGGCGGCCTCGATGGCCTCGCGCAGCCCGGCCTCGTCCACCGCCGGGTCGCGCAGCACGGCGCGCAAATCGGCCGCGTCCTCCTGGCCCAGGCACATGTAGAGCGTGCCGGTGCAGGTGAGCCGCACGCGGTTGCAGCTCTCGCAGAAATTGTGCGTCATCGGCGTGATGAAGCCGAGGCGCTGGCCGGTCTCGCGGATCGTCATGTAGCGGGCGGGGCCGCCGGTGGCGTAGTCGGTCTCCTCCAGCGTCCAGGTCTCGCGCAGGCGGCGGCGGACCACGGAGAGGGGCAGGTACTGGTCCGTCCGGTCCTCGTTGATCTCGCCGAGCGGCATGGTCTCGATCAGGGTGAGGTCGAAGCCGTGCTCGCCGCACCAGGCGATCATGCGGTCGAACTCGTCCTCGTTGACGCCCTTCATGGCGACCGCGTTGATCTTGACGGCGAGGCCCGCGGCCTTGGCGGCGAAGATGCCGTCCAGCGTCTTCTCGATCTCGCCCCAGCGGGTCAGCGCCTTGAAGCGGCCCGGGTCGAGCGAGTCGAGCGAGACGTTGATGCGCCGGACGCCGGCGGCATACAGACCCTCGGCGTGCTTGGTGAGCTGGGTGCCGTTGGTGGTGAGGGTCAGCTCCTTCAAACCCCGCGGCCCGATGCGCTCGCCGAGGGAGCGCACCAGCCGCATCACGTCGCGCCGCACCAGCGGCTCGCCGCCGGTCAGGCGGATGCGCTCGACGCCGAGGCCGATGAAGGCGCCGCACAAGCGGTCCAGCTCCTCCAGCGAGAGGATCTGGGCCTTGGGGAGGAAGGTCATGTCCTCCGCCATGCAGTAGACGCAGCGCAGGTCGCACCGGTCGGTGACGGAAACGCGCAGGTAGCTGATCCGCCGTCCGAACGGATCGATCATGCGGGCAACTCCCTTGCTCGGCGGTGAACGGTGCAACGTCCATTTGGGCCGGCGCCCCCCACCGGTGCAAGCCCCTGCCGTGGCTGCTTCAGCCGAGCAGGGCGAATCCGCCGGCCCCCATCAGCGCCAGCAGCGCCAGCCGCCGGTACCAGGCCACCGGCAGGACATGGAACATCCGGGCGCCGACCGGCACGGCCAGCAGCAGCACCGGCAGCATCAGCCCCGTCATGATCAGCACGGGCAGGCCGACCAGCCCGCCCCAGAGCGGCGGGATGACGGCGACGATGCCGATCAGGCCGAAATAGAGGATGAGGTTGGCGCGGTGCTGGGCCACCGCCTCGGGCCCCGAGAGCAGGTAGAGGATGACCGGCGGGCCGGACATGCCGGTGGCGCCCTTCATCAGCCCCGAGACGGTGCCGATGGCGAGGTTCAGCCCCAGCGGCCGCCGCCCGTGGTAGCGCCAGGGGGACATCAGCAGCAGGCCGAACACCAGCACCAGCAGCCCGATGGCGCGGCGCAGCGTGGCGCCATCGGCCACGAACAGGATGTAGGCGCCGAAGGGCGTGGCCAGGACGGCGGCGCCGCCGAGCGAGAAGATGACGCGCCGGTTGGCCAGGGCGATGGCCTTGGGCAGCAGGTAGGCGGAGACGAACAGCTCCATCAGCAGCATCACCGGCACGCCGACCTTCGGCCCCCACAGGGTGGAATAGACCGGCGCCAGCAAGATGGCGGTGCCGAAGCCGGAATAGCCGCGCATCAGCCCGGCGATGAGGGTGGCCAGCACCGCCACCCCCACCTCCCACGCGCCGAGCAGGCCGGCCGCCTGCTGCCAGGCGCCGCTCACGGTGCCTCGTCCACGGGCTCCAGCGCCACCTGCGCGGCGTTGATCAGCAGCTTCCCGGCATGCTCGAAATTCACCGTCACGCGGTCGCCGACGACGGACTGGACCTGGCCGATGCCCCAGTCGGGGCGGTCGGGGTGGCGGACATGCATGCCCGGCTCGAGCGGATTGAACATGACGCCAGGGTGGCCGCCGGAAGGCTTACGGGCTAGGCTGCCATGCAATCACGGATTCGTGAACGGGCCGGAGAATGGCGATGGAAGGCGGAACGAGCCTGGCGCAGGATCTCTGCGCCCGGCTGTGCCACGACATGGTGGGGCCGCTCGGCACCGTCGGCGCGGCGCTGGACCTCCTGGGCGAGGAGCCGGAGGCGCCGGCCCTGGCGCAGGATGCGGCGGCGGAGCTGCGGCGGCGGCTGAAGTTCTGGCGCGCCGCCTGCGGCGCCGGCACCGGGCCGCTGGCGGTGTCCGGGCTGACGGCGCTGCTGGAGGGCATGCTGGCGGGCGGGCGGGCGCGGCTGGTGGCGGAGGCGATGCCGGCCGAGCGCGTGCTGGCCGCCCCGGTGGCGCCGCTGCTGCTGCTCGGCGCGCTGCTGGTGGGCGAGGCGCTGCCGCGCGGCGGCACGGTGACGCTGGCCCCGCAGGGCGAGGGCTTCGTGCTGCGGCCGGAGGGTGCCATGCGCGCCTGGCCCGCGGCGCTGCCGGCCCTGCTGCGTGGCGAGGCGGTGGAGGGGGCCCGCGCCGCCCCCGCGCTGCTGCTGCTGCGCCTGGCCGCTGCCGCCGGCTGGCGGGTGGCGCTGGCGCCCGAGTCGGAGCCGGACGCCCTGCGAATCGCCCCCGGAGGCTGAAGGCACCACATTTACCTTTCCTTCGCCATCCGGCCCCCAGGCTGAGCCGAACCCAGCCTGTCGGGGACCGTGATGGACGATCTTCTCGCCGACTTTCTGACTGAAACGAATGAAGGGCTGGCCGCGCTCGATGTCGCGCTGCTGAAGCTCGAGAAGGCCCCGGACGACCGGCAGACGCTGTCGGAGATCTTCCGCAACGTCCACACGATCAAGGGCACCTGCGGCTTTCTCGGCCTCTCGCGGCTGGAGAAGGTGGCGCATGCCGCCGAGAACGTGCTGGGCAAGTACCGCGAAGGCTCGCTCAAGGTGACGCCGGCCGGCATCACCCTGATCCTCTCGGCGCTGGACTGCCTCAAGGGCATCGTCTCCGGCCTGGAGAACACCGGCAGCGAGCCGGTGGGCGATGACACCGCGCTGATTGCCTCGCTCGACGCCGCCTGGCGTGGCGAGATGCCGGCGGCGGCCGAGCCGGAGATGCCCAGCTTCGGCGACGAGAAGCCAGCCGAGGCCCCGCCCGCCCCCGAGGCGGTGGCCGAGCCGGTTGCCGCGCCGCCGCCAGCGGTGGTCGCTCCGCCGCCCGCGCCGCCCAGCATCAGCCGGGGCGGCGAGCATGACGGGGAGGGCGGCGGTGGCGGCGGCGGCGGCGGCGGTGGCCCGATCACGCCGGCGCAGACCATCCGCGTCTCGGTCGACGTGCTGGAAGACCTGATGACGCTGGTCAGCGAGCTGGTGCTGACCCGCAACCAGCTCCTCCAGCTCGTCCGCGCCCGCAGCGACGCGGCGCTCACCGTGCCGCTGCAGCGCCTCTCCCACATCACCTCCGAATTGCAGGAGGGGGTGATGAAGACCCGCATGCAGCCGATCGGCAATGCCTGGCAGAAGCTGCCGCGCATCGTCCGCGACCTGGCCAACGAGCTGGGCAAGAAGATCGAGCTGGTGATGAAGGGCGCCGAGACGGAGCTCGACCGCCAGGTGCTCGAGCTGATCAAGGACCCGCTGACGCACATGGTGCGCAACAGCGGCGACCATGGCCTCGAGAACCCCGAGCAGCGCCGCGCCGCCGGCAAGCCGGAGGTGGGGCGCATCCTGCTCAACGCCTATCACGAGGGCGGCCACATCATCATCGAGATCGGCGATGACGGGCGCGGCCTGGCGGTGGACAAGATCAAGGCCAAGGTGGTGGGCCAGGGCCTGGCCACCGAGGCCGAGGTCGCCAGCATGAGCGAGCGGGAGATCCAGCACTTCATCTTCCGCGCCGGCTTCTCCACCGCCGCCGCCATCACCTCCGTCTCCGGCCGCGGCGTCGGCATGGATGTGGTGAAGACCAATGTCGAGAAGATCGGCGGCACGATCGACCTGCGCTCGACCGAGGGCAAGGGCACGACCTTCTTCATCAAGATCCCGCTGACGCTGGCGATCGTCTCGGCGCTGATCGTCGAGGCGGGGGGCGAGCGCTTCGCCATCCCGCAGATCGGCGTGGTGGAGCTGGTGCGCGCGGGCGGCAGCGCCGAGGGCGCGCAGATCGAGCGCATCCACGACACGCCGGTGATGCGGCTGCGCGACCGGCTGCTGCCGCTGGTCTCGCTCTCCCGCCTGCTGCAGCTGGAACACGCGGCGGATGAGGGGCGGCGGGATGCGGGCTTCGTCGTCGTCACCCAGGTCGGCGCCAACGTGTTCGGCATCATCGTCGACAAGGTGTTCGACACCGAGGAGATCGTGGTCAAGCCGGTGGCGCCGATCCTGCGCCACGTCACGATGTTCAGCGGCAACACCATCCTGGGCGATGGCAGCGTCATCATGATCCTCGACCCGAACGGCATCGCCCGCGCCACCGGCGTCGGCGCCGACGGGCCGAGCGAGGATGCCTCGCGCGGGCCGGAGGGGATGCGCGGCCACCGCTCCAGCGAGCGGACGGCGCTGCTGCTGTTCCGCGCGGGGGACGACACGCCGAAGGCGGTGCCGCTCGGCCTCGTGGCGCGGCTGGAGGACCTGCCGGGCGAGAGCATCGAGCATTCGGGCGGCAAGACGCTGGTGCAGTACCGCGGCAAGCTGATGCCGCTGGTGGCCATGTCCGGCGGCTGGATGCCGCCCGAGCCGGGCAAGCGCCAGGCGGTGCTGGTGTTCAACGACCGCGACCGCGCCATGGGCCTGATGGTCGACACCATCCTCGACGTGGTGGAGGAGCATCTGCTGATCGAGGGCGCCAGCGAGCAGCCGGGCTTCCTCGGCAGCGCCGTGATCTGCGGCAAGGTGACGGATGTGATCGACTGCGCCTGGTGGCTGCACCAGGCGGGGGACGACTGGTTCCGCGGCACCGCGCCGGCCGCCGCGCGCAAGCGTGTGCTGCTGGTGGAGGACAGCGCCTTCTTCCGCCACCTGCTGGTGCCCGGCCTGACCGCCGCCGGCTACGACGTGACGGCGGTGGACACCGGCCTGCAGGCGCTGCAGCTGCGCGAGCAGGGGGCGCCCTTCGACATCATCGTCTCCGACATCGAGATGCCGGACCTGGACGGCATCGGCCTGGCGCGGGCGGTGCGGGAATCCGGCACATGGCAGTCCCTGCCGATGATCGCGCTCAGCGGGCGGGTCGAGGCCGAGCAGGTGCGGCGCGCGCGCGAGGCGGGCTTCAACGAATATGTGGGCAAATCGGAGCGTGAGGCGCTTTTGGCCGCATTGAGCGAATGCCTCGCCACGCCGGTCATCAGCTGAGGAGCGGAAGGTCATGCAGACGCAAATGCCCCCGAGCACGCAACGCGCCGTTGCCGCGGTGACAGAGAGCGCCGCCGCGATGTTCCTGACCCTGACGGTGGCGGGGCAGCTCTGCGGAGTGCCGGTGCTGGCGGTGCGGGACATCCTGGCGGCTCAGGCCATCACGCGGGTGCCGCTGGCGCCGCGCGAGGTGGCCGGCAGCCTGAACCTGCGCGGCCGCATCGTGACCGCGATCGACCTGCGCCGGCGGCTGGGCCTGCCGCCGCGCGAGGCGGGGGCGCCGCCGCCGATGAGCGTGGTGGTGGAGCAGAGCGGCGAGCTCTACAGCCTGCTCTCGGATTCGGTGGGCGAGGTTCTGGCGCTGCCCGAGGAGGGGTTCGCTGCCAATCCGCCGACGCTCGACCCGCTCTGGCGGGATGTGTCGCGCGGGGTCCACAAGGAGGATGAGCGCCTGCTCATCGTGCTCGATGTGGACCGCATCCTGGCGATCGGCTGAAAGGGAGACGATCAATGAACGAGGCCGTGAACTGCCTGGTGGTGGATGACAGCCGCGTGGTCCGCAAGGCCGCACGCCGCATCCTGGAGCGCCATGGCTTCCAGGTGCGCGAGGCGGAGGACGGGCAGAAGGCGCTCGAGGCCTGCCGCGAGAGCCTGCCCCGGCTGGTGATGCTGGACTGGAACATGCCGGTGATGAACGGGCTGGAATTCCTCAAGGCCGCCCGCGCCGAGTTCGGCCCGGACGAGCCGGTGATCATGCTCTGCACCACCGAGAGCGAGTTCGACCGCATCGTCACCGCGCTGAGCGCGGGGGCGCAGGAATACATCATGAAGCCTTTCGACGATGAGATCGTGACGGGCAAGCTGGTGCAGCTGGGCTTCCTGCCGGAGGACGCCGAGCTGTGAGAAGCCTGCCGCCCAGCGGGGCGGCGGGCAACCGGAGGGTCCGGGTGATGCTGTGCGACGACAGCACGACCGTGCGCTCGGCCTATGCCCGCCTCCTTGAGGCCGACCCGGACCTGCAGCTCGTCGGCAGTGTCGGCAACGGGCAGCAGGCGATCGATGCCCTGATGGGCCTGCCGCGCGAGGCACGCCCGCATGTCATGCTGCTGGATCTGGAGATGCCGGTGATGGACGGCATGACGGCGCTGCCCCTGCTGCTGAAGACGCACCCCAACCTGGCGGTGATCGTCTCCAGCGCACAGAACGAGAGCGGCGCCGCGGCGGCCATGGCGGCGATGCGCGCCGGCGCGGCCGACTACGTGCCGAAGCCGAGCGCCGCCAATGGCGGCATGAACGATGCCAACTTCCGGGCCGACCTGGTGGCCAAGGTGAAGGGGTGGGCCCGCATGCGCGGGTTTGTCCCCGGGCCGGCTCAGCCGGCGCCGGGCGCCGCCGCCGCGCCGCCGCTGGTGACACCACCGCCGGCCGCGCCGTCCGCGGCCCAGCCCACGGTGCCCCTGCCGGCGCCTTCCGTGTCGGCGCCTTTCGTGTCGGCGCCCTCCATGTCGGCGCCATCCATGCCGGCGGCCTCGGCGCCGCTGCCCGTGCCGCCCGCGCGGGCGGCCGCGCCGCAGCCTAGCCAGCCCCTGCCTGCGGCGCCGGCCCCGCCCGGCGCTTCGCTTCTCTCCGGCCCGGTGGTTCTGCGGCCGATGCCTGCGGTGGTGCCGAAGCCGCGGCTGCTGGCCATCGGCTCCTCCACCGGCGGGCCGCAGGCCCTGGCGGCCTTCGTGCGGCGGCTCAGCACGCCCCTGCCGGTGCCGGTGGTGGTGGTGCAGCACATGCCGGCGGGGTTCACCGCCATGCTG
Source organism: Teichococcus aestuarii (assembly GCF_003116135.1). Lineage (GTDB taxonomy): Bacteria > Pseudomonadota > Alphaproteobacteria > Acetobacterales > Acetobacteraceae > Pseudoroseomonas > Pseudoroseomonas aestuarii. The sequence goes on from NZ_PDOA01000004.1 coordinate 137,538, forward strand.
GCCGACCATCTCGGCCGGCTGGGCGGCCCGCCGGCGGCGGAGGCGAAGGATGGCGAGGCGCTGCGCCCCGGCCGCCTCTATGTGGCGCCCGGCGACCGCCACCTGGTGCTGGAGGGGGGCGGCGGCGGCTTGGTGGCGCGGTTGAACACGGACCCGCCGGAGAATTTCTGCCGCCCCGCCGTGGACCCGATGCTGCGCAGCGCCGTCGCGGCCTGCGAGGGGCGGGTGCTGGCGGTGATACTCACCGGCATGGGCCAGGACGGCATGCTGGGCTGCAAGGCGGTGGCGGCCGCCGGAGGGCTGGTCCTGGCGCAGGACGAGGCCTCCAGCGTGGTCTGGGGCATGCCCGGCGCGGTGGCGAAGGCCGGGCTGGCGCAGTTCCTCGCCCCGCCCGAGCAACTGGCCGACAAGGCCTTGGCGCATATTGGAAAGGCGGGCCACGGCCCGGCCGGAGGAATGGCATGAACACGGAAAGCTTCGCCGCGATCGCGGGGCTGGTGAAGACACGGTCCGGGATCGTGCTGACACCGGACAAGGCCTATATGCTGGAGACCCGCCTGGCGCCGATCCTGAAGCAGGAGAACCTCGCCTCCCTGGATGCGCTGGCGATGCGCCTGCGCGATCCGCGGGCGGAGATCCTGGCGCGCGCCGTGACCGAGGCGCTGACGACGAACGAAAGCAGCTTCTTCCGCGACGGCAAGCCTTTCGACCATCTGCGGCGGCTGCTGCCGAAGCTGCGCGCGGCGCGGCCGGCCACGCACAAGATCCGCATCTGGTCGGCGGCCTGCTCGACGGGGCAGGAGGCCTATTCGGTGGCCATCATCCTGCGCGATCTGGGGATCCAAAACGCCGAGATCTATGGCAGCGACCTGTCGCGCGAGGTGGTGGAGCGGGCGCGGGAGGGCAGCTTCACCCAGTTCGAGGTGCAGCGCGGCCTGCCGGTGCAGATGCTGGTGAAGTACTTCAAGCAGGAGGGCAGCAAGTGGCGCGTCGCGCCCGAGCTGCGCGCCATGACCCGCTTCGAGGAGCGCAACCTGCTGGCGGACCACCGGCCCCTGGGGCGCTTCGACGTGATCTTCTGCCGCAACGTGCTGATCTATTTCGACCCGCCCACCAAGGGGAAGGTGATGAACGCGCTGGCCGCCCAGCTGGCGCCGGATGGCGTGCTCTATCTCGGTGGCGCGGAGACGGTGCTGGGCCTGACGGACCGGCTGGTGGCGGTGACTGGCGAGCGGGGTGTCTACGCGCTGGCCGGAGCGGTCAGTGCCGCGAGCTGACAGGTCGGGCCGGGGGCTGTGCCCCCGGCCCCCTGGGGCCATGCCTCAAGCCGGCACCGCGGAGCGCGGCTGGGCGGTGGCCTGGGCCGCGGCGGCTGGCTGCGGCAGCTCCGGCATCGGGAAGCGGGCGCCCATGCCGAGCGGGTCGCGCAGCACATAGCCACGGCCCCAGACGGTGCCGATCAGCTCGCCCGCGCCGGCCTGCGCCAGCTTCTTGCGCAGCTTGCAGATGAAGACGTCGATGATCTTGGCTTCCGGCTCGTCGATGCCGCCATAGAGATGGTTCAGGAACACCTCCTTGGTGAGCACCAGGCCCTTGCGCAGGGTCAGCAGCTCCAGAATGGCGTATTCCTTGCCCGTCAGGTGCACCTCGCGGTCGTTCACGCGCACCTCGCGGGAGCCGAGGTTCAGCGTCAGCGGCCCGATGGAGAGGGTGGGCTGGCTGAAGCCCTTGGCGCGGCGGATGATGGCCTGGATGCGCGCCATCAGCTCCTGCTGGTCGAAGGGCTTGGTGATGAAGTCGTCGGCGCCCATGCCGAAGGCCTTCACCTTGGCCTGGGGGCGGGACAGGCCGGAGAGGATCAGCACCGGTGTCTCCACCCGGTTGCCGCGCAGCCGGCGGACCACCTCGTAGCCCTCCATGTCCGGCAGCATGATGTCCAGGATCACGATGTCATAGTCGTAGAGGGAGGCCAGTTCGAGCGCTTCCTCGCCGGTGCCGGCGATGTCCGCGATCATGGAGGAGGCCTTCAGCATCATGGCGATGCCGCGGGCGGTGGTCAGATCGTCCTCAACCAAAAGCACACGCATCGTTTGGTTCTCCACAATCTATGCGTGCATTCTTACCATTTCCGTCAGGCTGAGGAAGAGGTTTTTCATCTTTGAGACGTATCAAGAACAAGAATGAACTAAAAAAATAGAGAATCCGGCGACGCGGCTTGCGCCTCCGGCATGGAATTTTTCGTTAAGATGTTGACTTAAATCGGGTTAAGCGAAGAGGCAGGCCTGCTGCCCCTCCATCCGGCCAATCTCAACCCTTGCGTGGGTTCGGCCTAGCCCTGTCCCAGCGCCCACCGGATCAGCAGCGCCACGGTGCTGAGCGCCGCGACGCCTGCAACCCAGAGTAGCACGAACCAGCCGAGGCGGCGCAGCAGGGGGGGCATCAGTGGTAGCCCGCCCCCACGCGCACCTTGCCGCGGAACAGCCAGTACACATAGGCGGTGTAGGCCAGGATGATGGGGATCAGCACCGAGGCGCCCACCAGCAGGAACATCTGCGAGGCCGGCGAGGCCGCCGCGTCCCAGATGCTGACCGAGGGCGGCACGATGTTCGGCCAGAGGCTGATGCCGAGCCCGGTGTAGGAGAGGAAGAACCAGCCCAGCACGTAGAGGAAGGGGGCGCCGTCCCGCCAGCGGAAGCCGCGCCCCGTGGGGTCGTGCGGGGCCTCGGCCTCGCGCGCCTCGGTGGCGGGGATGGCGCGGAAGAAGCGCCAGGCGAACACCGCCACCAGGATCGGCACGGGGGCGGCGTAGAGCATCCAGGGCAGGGTCAGCCAGCGCTCGCGGAAATAGGGCTGCAGGAAGGGCATGATCAGGCTGATGAGGAGGATGCAGCCCAGGGTGCCGATGCCGAGCCGCCGCGCATGGTGGCGCGCCTTGCTGGCGATATCCCCTTCCGTGCGCCAGATCAGCCAGCAGGCGCCGAGCAGCCCGTAGCCCACCAGCAGGGCGAAGCCGGTGAGCAGCGAGAAGGGGGTCAGCCAGTCCCACCAGCCGCCGGCATAGGCGCGGTCCCGCACCTCGATGCCCTGCACCAGCGCGCCGAGGGCGATGCCCTGGCAGAAGCCGGCCACGTAGCTGCCCCAGCAGAAGGCGCGGTCCCACCAGAGCTGGGCGCGGGCATTGTGCGCCTTGAACCGCATCTCGAAGGAGACGCCGCGGAAGATCAGCGCCAGCAGCATCAGGATCAGCGGCATGTAGAGGGCGGGGAAGATGGTGGCATAGGCCAGCGGGAACACGGCGTAGAGCCCGGCGCCCCCCAGCACCAGCCAGGTCTCGTTGCCGTCCCACATCGGCGCCACCGAGTTCACCATCACGTCGCGCTCGTCCTTTTCCGTGAACCAGGGGAAGAGGATGCCGAGGCCGAGGTCGAAGCCGTCCATCACCACGTAGAGGAACACGGCGGTGGCGATCAGGACGGCCCAGATCAGGGGCAGGTGCTGTTCCATCGGGCGTCCCTCCTCAATGCCGCTTCGGCGAGTCGCCGAGGGCGCTGCCATGCGGGCCGGCGTGGTGCATGGCCGGCCCCGGGGTGATGCCGCTGGTGCGGATCGGCTGTGTCTCCTCCGGGCCTTCCTCGGCCACGTGCGGCGGCTGGCCGAACAGCCGGAACAGGAACCAGACGCCCGCCCCGAAGACGATGAAATACACCACGATGAAGGCCAGGAGCGACGCGCCCACCGCCGGCGCCGCCAGCGGCGAGACGCTGTCGGCGGTGCGCAGCAGGCCATAGACGGTGTAGGGCTGCCGCCCCGCCTCGGTGGTGATCCAGCCCGCCGTCACCGCCACCAGCCCCGCCGGGCCCATGACGAGGGCCGCGCGGAGGAACCAGCGCGTGTCGTAGAGGCGGCCGCGCCAGCGCAGGCCGAGGGAGAGCAGGCCGAGCGTCGCCATGGCGGTGCCCAGCCCCACCATCACGCGGAAGGCCCAGAACACCAGGGGCACGTTGGTCGGCCGCTCCTCCGGCGGCACGTCCTTCAGCCCGGGCGTCTCGCCATCCCATTCATGCGTCAGGATCAGCCCGGAGAGGCGCGGGATCTCCAGCAGCACATGCGTCTCCTCCGCCGCCATGTCCGGCTGGCCGAGCAGGATCAGCGGCGCGCCGCGCTGCCGCTCCCAGTGGCCCTCCATGGCGGCCACCTTCTGCGGCTGGTGTTCCAGCGTGTTCAGCCCGTGGAAGTCGCCCAGCACGATCTGCATCGGCGCCACGATGGCCGCCATCCACATCGCCATGGAGAACATGGTGCGGGTGCGCTCGTTGCGGCTGTCGCGCAGCAGGTGGAAGGCGGCGACGCCGCCGACGATGAAGGCCGTGGTCAGGTAGGCGCCGGTGACGGTGTGGGCGAAGCGGAAGGGGAAGGAGGGGTTGAAGACGATCGCCCACCAATCCTCCGGCATGAAGCGGCCATCGGGCAGGATGCTGTGGCCGGCCGGCGTGTGCATCCAGCTGTTGGCCGAGAGGATCCAGAAGGCCGAGATCAGCGTGCCGATGGCGACGAGGCAGGTGGCGGCGAAGTGCAGCTTCTTGCCCACCCGCTCCAGCCCGAACAGCATGATGCCGAGGAAGCCCGCCTCCAGGAAGAAGGCGGTCAGCACCTCGTAGCCCATCACCGGCCCCAGCACGTTGCCGGTGCGGTCGGCGAAGACCGACCAGTTGGTGCCGATCTGGTAGGACATCACCACGCCCGACACCACGCCCATGGCGAAGGCGATGGCGAAGACCTTCAGCCAGTAGCGGAACACGTCCAGGTAGACGGCGCGCCCCGTGGAGAGCCACAGCGCCTCCAGCACCGCCAGGAAGCTGGCCAGGCCGATGGTGAAGGCCGGGAACAGGAAATGGAAGGTGATGGTGAAGGCGAACTGGAAGCGCGCCAGGTCCAGCGCGCTGGGCAGCCAATCCAACGCCATGCGGGGTTCTCCGTGCTGTTGCGGGCCTTCGCCTGGCCACGGTCCTGGTCGCGACGCAGTTTGCCCCTGCGGAGGGCCGGGAGCTAGGTAACGTCGATCACAGCCTCGCGTTCCCACATGCGCGGGGCGGAACGAAGGAGACGCGCCACCATGCACGCCACCCCCCTGATGAGCCTGCCCCGCACGCCCTCCCTGCGGCTGGACGGGCGCCGCGCCCTGGTCACCGGCGCCGGGCGCGGCATCGGCCTGGCCGCCGCCGCCGCCCTGGCCGAGGCCGGGGCGCATGTGGCGCTGGTGGCGCGCAGCGGCGACGAGATCGGCGCCGCGGCCGAGGCCATCCGCGCCGCCGGCGGCAGCGCCGAGGCGCTGGCGCTCGACGTCGCCCGTCCCGAGGCCCTGCAGGCCGTGCTGGCCGAGCGGGACGCCTTTGACATCCTGGTGAACAACGCCGGCACCAACCGCCCCGCCCCCTTCCTGGAGGTGACGCCGGAGGATTTCGACGCGGTGATGGCGCTGAACCTGCGCGCCGCCTTCTTCGTCGCCCAGGCGGTGGCGAAGCGTCTGGTGGCGGCCGGCAAGCCCGGCTCCATCATCCAGCTCTCCTCGCAGATGGGCCATGTCGGCGGGCCGCGCCGCAGCGTCTACTGCGCCAGCAAGCACGCCATGGAGGGCATGACCAAGGCCATGGCCATCGAGCTCGGCCCGCACCGCATCCGCGTCAACACCCTCTGCCCCACCTTCATCGAGACGCCGCTGACCCGGCCCTTCTTCGAGGAGGCCAGCTTCCGCGACTGGGTGCTCTCCAAGATCAAGCTCGGCCGCGTCGGCCAGGTGGAGGATCTGATGGGCGCCGTGCTGTTCCTCGCCTCCGACGCCTCCGCCATGATGACCGGCAGCGCCCTGATGGTCGATGGCGGCTGGACCGCCGAATGATCCTGTTCGCTGCCGGTCAGGGTGGGGAAGGGAGGGCGGCACTCCGGCCGGCGGAGAGGTTGAGGGCGGGCTGACGGAGGGTGTTGCATCCGGATGCATGGCGGCGCTTGCATCCGGATGCAAACGTCGCCACTCTTCCGGGCAGCCGAAGGAGGACCGCCATGATCCGCTACCTGAAGAAGGGCGCCGAAGCCGCCGAGACCGCCGAGTACGACCGCAAGGTTCGGCAGACCGTCGAGGGCATCCTCGCCGATGTCGAGGCCCGCGGCGACGCGGCGGTGCGCGAGCTCTCGGAGAAATTCGACAAGTGGTCGCCGGAGAGCTTCCGCCTCTCCCAGGAGCAGATCCAGGCGCTGATCGACAGCCTGCCGGCGCAGGTGATCGAGGACATCAAGTTCGCCCAGGCGCAGATCCGCCGCTTCGCCGAGGTGCAGCGCGCCTCGATGCAGGATGTCGAGGTCGAGACCCTGCCGGGCGTGACGCTGGGCCACAAGCACATCCCCGTCGAGAGCGTCGGCTGCTACATCCCCGGCGGCCGCTACCCGATGGTGGCTTCCGCCCACATGTCGGTGCTGACGGCCAAGGTGGCCGGCGTGCCGCGCGTCATCGCCTGCACGCCGCCGCTGAACGGCCAGCCGCCGGCCGCCACCGTCGCCGCCATGGCGATGGCCGGCGCCGACGAGATCTACCTGCTGGGCGGCATCCAGGCCGTCGCGGCGATGGGGATCGGCACCGAGACGATCAAGCCGGTGGACATGCTGGTCGGGCCCGGCAACGCCTTCGTCGCCGAGGCCAAGCGCCAGCTTTATGGCCGCGTCGGCATCGACCTCTTCGCCGGCCCCACCGAGACGCTGATCATCGCCGACGACACCGCCGATGTGGAGATCTGCGCCACCGACCTGCTGGGCCAGGCCGAGCACGGCCCGACCTCGCCCGCCGTGCTGCTCACCACCTCCCGGAAGATCGCCGAGGGCATCGAGGCCGAGGTGCAGCGCCAGCTCGCCGTGCTGCCCACCGCCGACATCGCCTCCGTGGCGTGGCGCGACCATGGCCAGGTCATCCTCTGCGACACGGATGAGGAGATGCTGCAGGTGGCGGATGACATCGCCTCCGAGCATGTGCAGGTGATGACCGCCAACCCGCGCTGGTTCCGCGACCACATGCGCAACTACGGCGCCCTGTTCCTGGGCAAGGAGACCAATGTCGCCTATGGGGACAAGGTGATCGGCACCAACCACACCCTGCCCACCAAGAAGGCCGCGCGCTACACGGGCGGCCTCTGGGTCGGCAAGTTCATCAAGACCTGCACCTGGCAGGAGGTGAAGCCGGAGGCTTCCGCCATGGTCGGCGAATACTGCTCGCGGCTCTGCGCCATCGAGAACTTCGCTGGCCACAAGGAGCAGGCGGATCTCCGCGTGCGGCGCTATGGCGGCAAGAACGCCGCCTGACGATCCGGGCGGGGAGGCTTCCCCGCCACGCCCCGCCGCGCCCTCCCTGGGGATGGGCGCGGTGACGGCGCGGGAGCTCGCGCGGCAGCTTGGCGTGTCGCAATCCATGGTCTCGCGCGCCTTCAGCCCCGGCGCCTCCATCGCGCCGGAGATGCGCGCCCGCGTCCTGGCGGCGGCCGAGGCGCTGGGCTACCGGCCCAACATCATCGCCGCCTCGCTCTCCCGCCGGCGCAGCAGCATCGTCGGCCTCGTCATGGGCGAGCTGGCCAACCCCTTCTACCCGGTGGTGCTGGAGCAGCTCTCCCAGGCGCTGCAGGCGGCGGGCTTCCAGACGCTGCTGTTCACCGTGCCGCCGGGGCAGGAGGCCGATGCCGCCCTGCCCATGCTGCGGCAGTACCATGTGGACGCGGTGGTGGTGACCTCGGCCAGCCTCTCCTCGGCCGGCGCCGCGCACTGGCTGGGCGATGGCCGCGCCGCCGTGCTGTTCAACCGCGCCGCCGCCGGCGACACGCCGCTCGACAGCATCGCCTGCGACAATGTGGCGGGCGGACGCATGGCGGCCGAGGCGCTGCTGCGGCGCGGCCGGCGCCGCCCCGCCTTCGTCGCCGGCCGCGCCGACACCTCCACCAGCCGCGAGCGCGAGGAAGGCTTCTTCGCCGCCTTCGCCGAGCGCGGCCTGCCGCCGCCGCTGCGCGTGGAAGCCGGCGGCTACAGCTATGGCGCCGGCCACCGCGCCGCGCTGGGGCTGGGCGAGGCGGACGGGCTGTTCTTCGCCAACGACATCCTGGCCCTGGGCGGGCTGGACGCGCTGCGCCATGTGCTCGGCCGGCGCGTGCCGCGCGATGTCTCCGTCATCGGCTTCGACGACATCCCGATGGCCGCCTGGCCGGCCTACGACCTCGCCACGCTGCGCCAGCCCGTGGCGGAGATGGTGGCGGCGACGGTGACGCTGCTGCGCGCCCGCCTCTCCGGCGCCGAGGGCGGCGCCGCCTACAGCGAGCGGCTGCCGGCCGTGCTGGTCGAGCGCGGCTCGCTCTGAGCCGGGCCGCCGCGCGAGAGGCGCAGCCCGCTCCATAAAGAAGCAAGCTTTTTGGCGCAGAGCAGGCCCCGGCCCTGCGCAGCTTGCAGGGCGGCACGAGTTCGGGGGCCGATGCATGCTGAACCGCCTTACCCTCCGCCCCATCCTCTACGGGGCCATCCTCCTGCTGGCGGCGCTGGCGCTGCTGCAGGCCGCCTCCGGCGCCTTCCAGGCCCTGCAGCAGCGGCAGACCGCGGATGCCGCGCTGGAGGCCAACGCCACCGCCGACCTGCTGCTGAGCGCGGCGGGCGCCTGGGCGGCGGAGCGGGGCGGCACGGCGATGGCGCTGGGGGCCGAGGCGCCGGCCAGCGCCGAGCGGCGGGCGGCGCTGGAAGCGCAGCGCAGCGCCGCCGACGGCGCCATGGCGCAGGCCGCCACCCGGCTGCGGGCGGGTGGCCGGGCCGCGGAGCAGGGCATGGCCCGCGCGCTCGCCGCCGCCACCGCCGCGCAGGCGGAGGTGGCGGCGCTGCGGCGGCGGGCCGATGCTGCGCTGTCCCAGCCGCGCGCGGCGCGCGACGCGGCGCTGCCGGCGCAGTGGTGGGAGGGCATGCGGGCGCTGATCGAGACCTCGCAATCGCTGCGGCTGGCGCAGCACGCCTCGGGCGGCACCACGGAGGCCCGGCTGGCGGAGCTGCAGAGCCTGAAGCACTTCATCTGGCTCGCCACCGAGTTCCTGGGGCGCGAGCGCGGCATCGTCGCCGGCCTGCTGGCCCGCGGCGCCCCCATCTCCCTGGCGCAGCTGGAGCTGCTGGCCACCCATCGCGGCCAGGTGGAGACCGCCTGGGCGATGATCGAGGCCGAGCTGGAGAGCGGCGGGCCGCGGACCGTGCAGGCCGCCGCCGCCGTGCGGGAGCGCCTGTTCGGCGCCTTCGGCCAGCTTCGCCGGGCGGTCTATGCCGCCGGCACCGGCGGCCAGCCCTACCCCGTCTCCGGGGAGCAGTGGTGGCAGGAGGCCACCGGGCTGATCGAGCAGCTGCGGGGGCTCAGCATGGCGGCCGGCGCGGAGGCGGAGGCCCTGGCCCGGGAGGCTTCCGGCGCGGCGCTGGCCGGCTTCATCCTCTATGCCTGCGGGCTGGGGCTGGCGGCGGGGATCGGCCTCGGGGCTTGGCTGATGGTCTCCCGCCGCGTGCTGCGCCCCCTGCTGGCGATCACCGTGGCGATGCGGCGGCTGGCGGAGCGGGATTTCGGCATCGCCATCCCGGGGCAGGGGCGGCGGGACGAGATCGGCGCCATGGCGGCCGCCGTCCAGGTGTTCCGCCACAGCATGATCGAGGGCGAGCGCCTGGCCGCCGCCCAGCGCGCCGAGCAGGAGGAGAAGGCCACCCGCGCCGCGCGGGTGGAGCGGCTGGCCCAGGGCTTCGAGCGCGATGCCGGGCAGCTCGTGGAGATGCTGGCCGCCGCCGCCACGCAGCTGCAGGCCACCGCCCAGGCCATGCGCCAGGGCGCCGCGCAGGCGGATGAGGGGGCGGGTGCCGCGGCCGCCTCGGCGGCGGAGGCCAGCGGCAACGTGCAGACGGTGGCGGCGGCGGCGGAGGAGCTTGCCACCTCGGTGGCCGAGATCGCCCGCCAGGTGGAGCGCTCCACCACCGTCTCGGCCCGCGCCGCGGAGGATGCGCAGCGCACGGATGCGACGGTGCGCGCCCTCTCCGCCGCCGCCCAGCGCATCGGCGACGTGGTGGGGCTGATCAGCAGCATCGCCGGGCAGACCAACCTTCTGGCGCTCAATGCCACGATCGAGGCGGCCCGCGCCGGGGAGGCGGGCAAGGGCTTCGCCGTGGTCGCCTCCGAGGTGAAGAACCTGGCCAGCCAGACCGCCAAGGCCACCGAGGAGATCGCGGCGCAGATCGGCCAGATCCAGCAGGTGACGCAGGAGGCGGTGCAGGCCATCCAGGGCATCGCCGGAACCATCGGCGAGGTGAACCAGATCGCCGGCGCCATCGCCGCCGCCGTCGAGGAGCAGGGGGTGGCGACGCGGGAGATCGCCCGCAACGTGGCGCAGGCCGCCAGCGGCACGCAGGATGTCACGCGGCACGTGGTGGATGTCTCGCAGCGTGTGGGCGAGACGGGCGGCGCGGCGCAGGATGTGCTGGCCGCCGCCGGGGAGCTGTCCCGCCAGTCCGAGACGCTGGGCCTCCAGGTCGGCACCTTCCTGCGCGGCATCAAGGCCGCCTGAGGCCGCGGGAAGAGGCGCGCGCCCTTCCCGCGGCGGCCTGTCAGAACGCCCCGAACATGGTGCCGAGCACGATGACCGTGATCAGTGCCGCCACCGGGATCAGCAGGTTCACCACGAAGATGTCCCCGTAGGAGGATTTGTGGGTGAGGCCGGTGATGGTGAGCAGCGAGATCACCGCGCCGTTGTGCGGCAGCGAGTCGAAGCCGCCCGAGGAGATGGTGGCGATGCGGTGCAGCAGCTCGGGGCTGATGCCCAGCGCGTTGGCCCGCTCCAGATAGGTGGCGCCCAGCGTGTCGAGCGCGATGGACAGGCCGCCCGAGGCGGAGCCGGTGATGCCGGCTAGCGCGTTCACCGCGATGGCGAGCGAGATGGTGGGGGTGTCCGGCGCGATGCCCACCACGAAGTCCCGCACCAGCACGAAGGCGGCCAGCGAGGCGATGACGGCGCCGTAGCCCACCTCGCTCGCCGTGTTGAAGATGGGCAGCATGGAGCCCATCGTGCCCTCGTTCAGCGTCTTCTGCGCGTCGCGCAGGTGGCGGCGCTGCAGCACCAGCACGGTGAGGATGGCGCCCACCAGCGCCACGATCAGCGCCCAGGTGCCGATGACGGCGCTGGGCGAGACGTTGCCATAGACCTGCTGCGCCAGGTAGCCGAGGTCGAGGCGCGGGAACACCACCAGCGAGAACAGCGCGTTCAGCCCGATCACCACGACGATGGGCAGCATGGCGAGGGCGAAGCCGGGGCGCGCGCCATCCTCGAACTGCGGCAGGTTCTCCTGGTGGTCGCCATAGCCCTCGCCGGCGGCCTGGGCGCGGCGGGCGCGCAGCTGCAGCCATGCGAGGCCGCCGAACAGCATGATGCAGCCGGCGATGATGCCGAGGCCGGGGGCGGCGAAGGTGGTGGTGCCGAAGAAGCGCGTCGGGATGGCGTTCTGGATCGCCGGCGTGCCTGGGAAGGCCGTCATGGTGAAGGTGAAGGAGCCGAGCGCGATGGCCGCCGCGATCAGCCGCTTGGGCACCTGCGCCTCGCGGAACAGCGCCGCCGCGATCGGGTAGATGGCGAAGGCCACCACGAAGAGCGAGACGCCGCCATAGGTCAGCACGCCGCAGGCGAGCGTCACGGCGGCGATGGCGTGCCTGGCCCCCAGCTTCCGCACGATGGTGTGCGCGATGGTGGTGGAGGAGCCGCTGTCGGCCATCAGCTTCCCGAAGATCGCGCCCAGCAGGAAGATGGGGAAGAACAGCACGACGTAGCGGCCGAGGCTGGTCATGAAGACCTGGGTGTAGGTGGCCAGCAGCGGCCCGCCCTGCGCCATCAGCACGGCGAAGGCGGCCATGATGGGGGCGAGGTAGAGCACGCTGTAGCCGCGATAGGCGAAGTACATCAGCCCGGCGAGCGAGAGGATGATGGCAAGGGTGCCGATCAAGGGGTGGTTCCTTCCTGGACGAGAGGCTGCCCGGCCCGGGCCGGGGGAGGGGCGGCACGGCCGGCACGAGGTGGCCGGCCGCGCGGAGGGTTCTTCGAATTGCGCCCGTGGGCGCCGCGCACCGGCCATGCGCGCCGATGCGTCACGCGGGCCACGGCCGCTGCGGCGTCACGCGGGCCGCGCGCGGCAGCATCGCTCAGGCTGCGCGCGCAGATGCGTCGCTCAAGCTGTGCGTGCAGATGCGTCGCTCCGGCCGCGCGCGCAGATGCGTCACTCCGGCTGCGCGCGCAGGTGCGCGACGAGCGCCATCAGCCGGCGGTTGCGCCAGTCGGTGCGCGCCTGCAGCCGGTCGGCCGGCAGGGCCTGGCGCAGCTCCGCCTCGGCGGCCTTGATCGCCCCGGCCGACCAGGGCTGCGGGTCGCGGCGGGAGAGGGCGATGCTGTGGTAGAGCGGCGCGAGGCGCGCCGAGTAGTCGGCGATGCCGCCCGGCGCGTTCAGGTCGATGGTCTCGAACGGCCCCATGAAGGCCCAGCGCAGGCCGAGCCCCTGGCTCACCGTGCGGTCGATGTCGGCGGCCGAGGCGAGGCCCGCCTCGTAGAGCGCCCAGGCCTCGTTCAGCAGCGCGCCCTGCAGGCGGTTGAGGATGAAGCCTTCCACCTCGCCCTTCACCTCGATCGGCGCCTGGCCCCAGCCTTCCATGGCGGCGCGCAGCACCGGCAGGATGGCGGGGTCGGTCCAGGGGGCCGGCACCAGTTCCACCAGCGGGATCAGGTGCGGCGGGTTCACCGGGTGGGCGACGAGGAAGCGCTCCCGCTTCGGCAGCCCCGCCGTGAAGGCCGAGGCCGGGATGCCGGAGGAGGAGGAGCCGACGATGGCATCCGCCCGCATCGCCGCGTCGATATCGGCGCAGGCGGCCTGCTTCACCTCGACCCGCTCCAGCACGGATTCCTGGATGTAGTCGGCCTCGCCCACCGCGTCGGCCAGCGTGGCGCAGACGGTGATGCGCGCCAGCACCGGCTCCACCGCCTCGACCAGCCCGGCGCCGTGCATGTCCTCCAGCATGGTGCGCAGCCGCGCCAGGGCGCCGGCGCGGATGGTCTCGCTGGCGTCGAACAGGCGGACGCGGGCGCCGCCGCGGGCGAAGACCAGCGCCCAGCCGGAGCCGACCAGCCCGGCGCCGACCACGGCGACGGTGTTCAGGACATGCTGCATGAGGTTTCCTTCTCGGGATGGGTGTCGCGGAGGGCGGCGGGAACCAGGGCGGGGGTGCTGCCGCGCGCCACCAGCGTGCCGGGCAGGCGCAGCAGCGGGCGCGGCAGGGGCTCGCCCCGGCCGAGGCGGCCGATCCAGTCCAGCGCGGTGTCGAGCATCGCCTCCACCGGCTGGCGCAGCGTCGTCAGGTCGTGCGCCGGCCAGGCGGCCATCGGGATGTCGTCGAAGCCCGCGATGGCGAGGTCGCGCGGCACGCGCAGGCCGAAGCGCCCGCGCGCCGCCTCCTGAAAGCCGATGGCCAGGATGTCGCTGGCGCAGAACACCGCCTGCGGCCGGTCCGGGCCGGCGAGCAGGGCCTGCGCCGCGGCCTGCCCGGCGGCGTAGGTGAAGGCGCCGGCCACGCCCTCGCCAGGCCATTCCAGCGGCGGCGGCACGCCGCGCGCGGCGCAGCGGCCGAGGAAGCCGGCGCGCCGCTCGGCATGGGTGGAGGCATCGGCGCGGCCGCCGACGAAGGCCAGCCGCGTGGCGCCGCGGTCGATCAGGTGGTCGGCCAGGGCCGCGCCGCCCTGCGCGTTGTCGCAGACGATGGCGGCCGCCTCCGGGTCGGAGGGGTGGCGGTTGAGGAACAGCAGCGGCGTGCCGGCCTCGCGGCAGGCTCGGCTGGCGGCGCTGCTGAGGGTGGTGGCCAGCACGATGGCGCATTCCGGCTGGTAGGAGAGCAGCAGCCGCAGCGCCGCCGCCTCCGAAGCCGCCGCCGCGCCCTCCGGCTCGGTCATCACCAGCATCGTGTTGTAGCCGGCGCCCTGCAGCCGGCTGGTGAGCCGCTCCAGCGCCGCCGGGTAGAAGGGGTTGGCGAGGTCGGACACCACCACGCCGACGATGCGGGTGCGCCGCGTGATCATGCCGCGCGCCAGGGCGTTCGGGTGGTAGCCCAGCTCCTCGGCGCGGCGCAGCACGAGGGCGCGCGTCTCGGCGGCGATGGCGCCGCCGGGGTGGAAGGCCCGCGCCACGGTGGCGACCGACATGCCCAGGCCCCGGGCCAGGTCCTTGATGGTGATGCGGTGCGTGCGGCTAGGCGGCATGGCCCGCCCCATGCGCCGCTGTCGCGCTCTCGCGCATGCGTTTCCTCCTGTCTGCGGCCGTGTTCCGGCTCGTCCTGGTTGGCCGAGAACGTTCTCGGTTCGGCGCGTCGCGTCAACTCGCCGCGCCACACGTTTTCGTGTTCGTCGATCGCGGCGCGGGGTGCCGTCTGGCCGGGGGTGGCATGCCGGCGATAGCATCGCCGCAGGGGCGGAGAGACGAGACGGTGCAGGTTCCCGGCATACGGCGCACGGTGTCGCGCATCCTGGCCATGGTGTTCTGCCTGGGGCTGCTGGCGGGGCTTGGCGGCTTCTACCTGCTGCTGCAGGACCGCGCGCTGGGGCAGGCGGCCTCCGAGGCGCGCATCCTGCTGCGCTCGGCGCTGGCCATCCGCGGCTACACGGCCGAGCACATCTTCCCCAAGCTCACGCGGCTGGAGGATGGCGCCTTCCACGCCGAGACGGTGCCCTCCTTCGCGGCGCAGACCGTCTTCCGCATGGTGGCCAGCGAGTACAGCGCCTACACCTACCGCGAGCCGGCGCTGAACCCGACCTCCAGCGCCGACCTCGCCACCCCCTTCGAGGTGGAGCTGATCCAGCGCTTCCGCGCCGATCCGCGGCTGGCGGAGCTGAGCGGCGTCCGCCCCACCGACACGGACCGGCTGTTCTACCTGGCCCGCCCCATCCGCATCACCCAGGAAGGCTGCCTGACCTGCCACAGCACGCCGGAGCGGGCGCCGCCGGCCATGCTGGCGAAATACGGCACCGGCAGCGGCTTCGGCTGGCAGATGAACGAGGTGGTGGGCGCCCAGGTGCTGACCGTGCCGGTGACGCAGGGGCTGAAGGGCTCGCTGGAGCTGGTCGGGGTGCTCGGGCTCGGCCTCGCGCTGATCTTCGGCCTGGCCTATGTGGCGCTGGTGCTGGCGCTGGACCGCATGGTGATCCGCCCGCTCGGCGCGCTCAGCCGCGCCGCCGAGGCGGCCAGCCAGAGCGGCGACCCGCGCCTCGGCCTGCCGCGCGCCGGCGCCGGCGAGATCCGCCGGCTGGCGGAGTCGATCGACCGGCTGCGCATCTCGCTCGGCAAGGCGATGGGCCGGCTCGGCCGCGAGGCGGCGCCGCGCCCGGAGGCCGGCGATTGAACCCGCGCCCCGCCGCCGCCACAGCCGGCCTGCCCGGCGGGCTCTGGCCGCTGGCGCTGCTCGCCGCCGGCAGCGCCGGCCTGTGGCTGCTGAGCTGGCTGGCCGAGGACCACCTGCTGCTCGGCCACGGCCCGGTGCAGGCGGGGCTGCGCATCGGCGCCACGCTCGGCACCGCGCTGCTGGTGGTGATGGCGGGCGGCCGCGCCGTGCTCGGCCTCGGCCTGTCCGCCGGGCTGGGCCTCGAGCCCACGGGGCTGCAGCGCGCCATCGCCTACAGCGTGCTCACCTTCGCCGCCTCGGCCGTGGTGCTGGCCTCCTTCGGCTTCGACATCACGGCGGTGCTCACCACCTCCGCCATCCTCACCGCCGCCGTCGGCCTGGCGCTGCAGCCGACGCTCGGCAGCCTGATCTCGGGCGTGGCGCTGCACATGGACCGTGTGCTGCATGTGGGCGACACCATCGTGCTGGACGGGCGGAAGGTGGAGATCGTCCGGCTGGACTGGCGCACCGCCATCGGCCGGCGGCGGGACGGCACCACCATCGTCATCCCCAATGCGCGCATCTGCAACGACACCATGGTGGTCTATCCGGCGGGGCAGCCGGTGCGGCAGGATTCCCTCTTCCCCGCCCCCGCCAACGTGCCGCCGCAGCGCGTCTCGGAGCTGGTGACGGCGCTGATCACCGACTTCCCGCAGATCGACGCCGCGCGCCCGGTGATGGTGATGCTGGAGGGCTACGACCCCGGCAGCGCCCTGGCGCGCTACCGCGCCCGCTACTGGATCCGCAACACCTGGGACGGGCCGGAGATCGACAGCGAGGTGCTGCGCCGGGTCTGGTACGTGTTCCAGCGCCACGGCATCCCCTGGCCGGTCTCGCGCCTCTACGAGCCGGGGCAGCGCCGCGTGGCGGAGCCGGGCCTCGCCCCCGGCGGCCGGCCGCTGGAGGAGACGCTGGCCGTGCTGCTGCCGCCCGGGCCGGAGCGCGAGGCGCGGGCGCGCCGGCTGGCCGAGGCCGGTCGGCTGCTGCTCTACGCCCCCGATGAGCGGCTGATCCTGCCCGAGGCCCATGCGGGCGGGCAGTTCCTGGTGCTGGCGGGCCATGTGCGGGCCGAGGATGAGGGGGCGGGAATGCTGGCCGAGGTCTCGCCGCCGCCGCCGCTGCGGCTGCAGCGCCTGGGCCGCGCCGCCACGCTGCGCCGCATGGCGGACGCGCTGGCGCGGCAGATCGGCCCCTATGCCGAGCATGCGGTGCGGCAGGCCGCCGCGCGCTCCTCCAGCCTGGCCGATCTGTGCCGCGAGGTGGCGGAGGAGATCCCCGACCCCGCGCGCCGCGCCGCCTTCCTGGCCGAGCTGGACGTGGCCGAGGCGCCGGCGCAGGGCCCCGGCCACCGCTTCCGCGCGCGGCGCGACGCCGCCGGCCGCCTGGTGGCCGACCCGCCCCTGCGCGCGGTGGAGGAGGTGGCGGTGCTGGCCCTGCCCGCCGCCCTGGAGGGGCAGCTCGGCCGCCTGTCCCGCGCCGGCTGACCCGGCAGCAGAAGGAAGGGGCCTGGGGCTTCCTTCCCCCGGCCCTGGCTGGCCTAGCCGGGGTTGCTGAGCCGTTCCGCGCTTGGCCCCGGCGGTGTGTCCAGCCGCGCCAGGTTGCCCTCCAGCGCCACGCGCCCCGCCGCCACCCAGGCCAGCGCCGCCGGGTAGAGCCGGTGCTCCTCGGCCAGCACGCGGGCGCCCAGGCTGGCCTCGTCGTCGCCGGGCAGGATGGGCACGGCGGCCTGGGCCAGGATCGGCCCCTCATCGACGCCCGGCGTCACGAGGTGCACGGTGCAGCCATGCAGCTTCACGCCCGCCGCGAGCGCCCGGGCATGGGTGTCGAGCCCCGGGAAGGCCGGCAGCAGGGAGGGGTGGATGTTGAGCATCCGCCCCGCCCAGCGGGTGGTGAAGCCTTCCGTCAGCACGCGCATGAAGCCGGCCAGGGCGATCAGCTCCACGCCATGCCGCGCCAGCTCCGCCTCCATCGCCGCCTCGAAGCCCGCGCGGTCGCGCCCGAAGGGGCGGGATTCCACCACGGCGGTCGGGATGCCGGCCGCCGCCGCGCGGCCGAGGCCGGCGGCATCCGCCCGGTTGGAGAGGACGAGCGCGATCTCGGCCGGGTAGCCAGGGTCGGCGGCGGCGGCGAGCAGGGCGGCCATGTTGCTGCCCCGCCCGGAGATCAGGATGGCGGTGCGCCGCCGGCTCCCAACCCCTCCGCTCATGCGGCGGGCCAGCGCGGCGTGAGGTTCTCCACCCGCACCTCGGGCGCGGCCTCCGCCTCGCCGGCCGCGATGGTGCCGAGGCGGAACACCGTCTCGCCCTTGTCGGAGAGCAGGTCGGTGGCGGCAGAGACATCCGCCTCGCGCACCACCAGGCACATGCCGATGCCGCAGTTGAAGACGCGCAGCATCTCCTCCGGCGCCACGTTGCCGGCCTGGGCCAGCCAGGCGAAGACGGGCGGCAGGGTCCAGGCCTGCGCGTCCAGCACCGCCACGGTGCCGCGCGGCAGCACGCGCGGCAGGTTGCCCGGCAGGCCGCCGCCGGTGATGTGCGCCGCCGCCTTCACCAGCCCGGCGCGGTGCAGCGCCAGCACGGACTGCACGTAGATGCGCGTCGGCGCCAGCAGCGCCTGGCCCAGCGTCTGCGCGCCGGCCTCCGGCGTGGCGAAGGGGGCGGGGGTGCCGACGCCCTGGTTGGTGGCGGCCAGGATGCGGCGCACCAGCGAGAAGCCGTTGGAATGCACGCCGGAGGCGGCGAGGCCCAGCACCACGTCGCCCGGCGCCACGTCGGGCTTCGGCAGCAGCCCGTCGCGCTCGGCGGCGCCCACCGAGAAGCCGGCGAGGTCGTAATCATCCTTGGCGTACATGCCCGGCATCTCGGCCGTCTCGCCGCCGACAAGGGCGCAGCCGGCCTGCCGGCAGCCCTCGGCGATGCCGGCGACGACGGCGCGGGCCTGCTCCAGCTGCAGCTTGCCAGTGGCGAAGTAGTCGAGGAAGAACAGCGGCTCGGCGCCCTGCACGACGAGGTCGTTCACGCACATGGCAACCAGGTCGATGCCCACGGCGTCATGCATGTTGCAGTCGATGGCGAGGCGCAGCTTGGTGCCGACGCCATCGGTGGAGGACACCAGGACGGGGTCGACGTAGCCGGCCGCCTTCAGGTCGAACAGCGCGCCGAAGCCGCCGAGGGAGCCCATGGTCCCGGGGCGGTCCGTGCTGCGCGCCAGCGGCTTGATGGCATCCACGAGGGCGTCGCCGGTTTCGATGTCAACGCCGGCGTCGCGGTAGGTCAGACTGGTCATCAGGGGGCCCGATCGGCTATGCGCAAAGGCCCGGGTAAGGAGAGATCACTATGCCGGGCATCCAAGGGGGCGGAATGCAACATTTTCGGCGCTTCGCCGCAACCGTTGTCGTCGGGGGCCTGATCGGCGCCGCGGTCGGGTCGGCCGGGTTCGGGGCCGGGCAGGGGGCGCGCGCCCAGGCGCTGCCGCCGGCCATGGCCGCCACCGCCGCCGAGCCGGCCGCGAACCCCTATGTGCAGCGCGGCGTGCCGGCCGAGGCGACCGCCGAGAACGCCGTCATCGCCCGCACCCGCGCGCTCGCCGCAGCGCAGCGCGCCGCCTACGACCGCATGGCCGGGGAGCTCGGCCTGACGCGCGGGCTGAGCGATTCCCAGATCGATTCCCTGGTCTCCTCCATCATCGTGGAGGAGGAGCGGACCACCCGCACCGGCTACAGCGGCCGGCTGACGGTGAACTTCAACCAGAGCCGCGTGGCCGCCCGCGCGGGCGGCGGAGGCGGCACGGGCGGCGGAACGGGCGGCGGAACGGGCGGCGGAACGGGCGGCGTACTGGCGGGCGGCCCGCCCTCCGGCCTGCCGGCCACCCTGCCGCCCGGCGGGGGGATGGGCGGCGACGCCGCCCCGCCGGTGATGCCCGGCGCCCCGGCCGCCGGCTTCATCCTGGCCGAGGCCCGCTTCACCGGCCTGCGGGAATGGCTGGAGCTGCGCCGCCGCCTGCTCACCAGCCCCGAGATCGCCTCGGTGGACATCCAGGCCATCGCGGTGGATGGCGCCCGGCTGCGCCTCGGCCTGCGGCAAGCGCCGCAGCAGGCGATGCAGGCGCTGCCCGCCACCGGCCTCGCCCTGGTGCCGCCCGCCGCGCAGGCGGCCAGCCCCTACGCCGCGCAGGCGGCCAGCCCTTACGGCACGCAGGCGGCCAGCCCCTACGCCGCCGGGGCGGCCAACCCCTTCGCCGCCCCGGTGGCGCCCGGGGCGCTGGCGCCGCCGGTGCGCGCCGGCGCCGCGCCCGCCCCCGCGGCGGCCCCGCCGGGCGGCGCGGGCGCCCCCTCCGGACCCTGGCAAATCGGCCTTGCCGGCCGGATCTGAGCCGCCGCGCCCGCCCGGCCGCCCCCCGGCGCCCGCGCCGGCGGGGACCTTCACCCTGCCGAATCTCATCACCCTGGCGCGGCTCTGCATGGTGCCGGCCACCATCTGGCTGATCATCCACGGCCGGCTGGACATCGCCTTCTTCGTCTTCGTGGCCGCCGGGGTGTCGGACGCGCTGGATGGCTGGCTGGCCCGCCGCCAGGGCAGCCATTCCACGCTCGGCGCCATGCTCGACCCGGTGGCCGACAAGGCGCTGCTGATCTGCACCTATGTGTCGCTCGCCATCATCGGCGTGCTGCCGGACTGGCTGGCCCTGCTGGTGGTGTTCCGCGACCTGCTGATCATGGGTGGCGTCGCGCTGTTCACCCTGCTCGGTGCGCCGCCGCCGATCCAGCCGCTGCGCATCTCGAAGGCCAACACCGTGGCGCAGATCGCCCTCGCCGCGCTGGCGCTGCTGCTGGCGGGCTTCGGCCTGCGCGGCGCATGGCTGCTCGATGCCACGATCGCCCTCGTCGCCTGCACCACCGTGCTGTCCGGCCTGGCCTATGTCGCGCCGCTGCTGCGGCGGGGCGGGGCGGGAGGTGGGGCAGGGGATGGAACAGGGGATGGAACAGGGGGCGGGACTCCAGGATGAGCAGGACGCCGCCCCAGCCCATGCTGCCCGACCCGCCGCCCCCGCCCGCCCGCCGCGACCCGCGCCCGGCATTCCCGCCGCCACAGCAGCCCGGGCCGCGCACCGCCACGCGCAACCAGCGGCTGACGCTGGTGCTCGGCCTGCTGGCGGCCGGGCTGTTCCTGCTCTGGCTGTTCTCGACGATCCTGACGCCCTTCGTGCTGGCCGGCTGCATCGCCTATTTCCTCGACCCCTTCGCCACGCGGCTGAGCCGCCTCGGCCTGTCGCGCGGCATCGCCGCGCTGCTGCTGGTGACGGCGCTGATGGCCCTGGCGCTGCTGGCGCTGCTGCTGCTCTACCCGCTGGTCATCGCCCAGGTGGGCACGCTGCTGGCGCGGCTGCCAAGCTATGTCGCCGGCGTCGGCTCGGCGGTGCAGGAGGCGCTGACGGCGCTGGAGCAGCGCTTCGGCCCGGAGGCGTTCGACACGCGGCTGCGCGACCTGGCGGTGAGCCAGATCGGCGCCATCCTCTCCTTCCTCGGCACCTCGGCCACGCGGCTGATCGGCGGCGGCTACGCGCTGTTCAGCGTCTTCACCCTGGTGGTGGTGACGCCGGTGGTGGCCTTCTACCTGCTGCGGGACTGGCCGCGCATCATGGGGCGCATCGAGAGCTGGCTGCCGCGCCGCTCCGCCGCCACGCTGCGCCAGCTGGCCCGCGACACCGACCGGGTGCTCTCCGCCTGGCTGCGCGGGCAGCTGCTCTGCTGCGCGCTGCTGGCGGGCTACTACGCCGTGGGCCTCTCGGCCGTCGGGCTGGAGCTGGGGCTGATGGTGGGGCTGGCCTCGGGCTTCCTCACCTTCATCCCCTATGTCGGCTCGATGACCGGGCTGGCCACGGCGCTGCTGCTGGCGATCGGCCAGTTCGGCACCTGGGACGGGGTCGGGCTGGTCGCCGCCATCTTCGTCACCGGGCAGATTGTCGAGGGCTACATCATCTATCCCCGCCTGCTGGGAGACCGGGTGGAGCTGCACGCGGTGTGGGTGATCTTCGCCCTTTTCGCCGGCGGCGTGGCCTTCGGCTTCCTCGGCGTGCTGCTGGCGGTGCCGATGGCGGCCACCCTCGGGGTGCTGGCGCGCTACTGGCTGCGGCGCTATCTGGAAAGCCCGCTCTACCTCGACCCGCCCCGAACCGGTGTGTGAATGCCCTCCGCCCCGCACAGCCCCGGTCCCACCCCCGAAGCCCCGCCCTTGCGGCAGCTGGCGCTGCCGCTGGACCTGCCGCCCGTCTTCCAGGGCGAGGTGATGGCCGACCGCTCCAACGCCGAGGCGCGCGCCTGGCTGGGGCGGGCCTCGGCCTGGCCGGCGCAGCGCCTGGCCGTGTTCGGGCCCGCGGGGGTGGGCAAGTCCCACCTGCTGCGGCAGGAGGCGGTGGCGCGGGGCTGGCGGCTGCTCCAGGGCCCGGCCTTGCGCGGCGTGCCCGAGCCCGCCCCCACCGCGCTCGACGACGCCGACTGCGTGGCCGAGGAGGCGGCGCTGTTCCACCTGATCAATGCCTGCGCGGCGCAGCGCCTGCCGCTGCTGCTGGCCGGGCGGCAGCCGCCCGCGCGCTGGGCGGTGGCGCTGCCCGACCTCGCCAGCCGGCTGCGCGCCACCGCGGCGGTGGGCATCGGCGAGCCGTCCGACACGCTGCTGGCGGCCCTGCTGGCGCGCCACTTCGCCGAGCGGCAGCTGCGGGTGCCGGAGGCGGTGCAGGAATGGCTGCTGGCCCGCCTGCCGCGCGAGGCCGGGGCCATCGCCGCCGCCGCCGCGCGGCTGGACCGCGCGGCGCTGGCGGCCGGCGGCGCCGTGACCCGCGCCCTCGCCCGCGCGGCGCTGGCCGACTGGACCGGTTTCGAACCGCTCGATGACGTTTCCATGGAACCCATCGAGCCGGCCTCCCTGTCGACGCCGGCCTTGCTGTAGTCTCGCACCATGGACGCCACCGACGCACCCCCCGCCTCAACCCCCGCCTCCACCCTGGCCGAGCTTCCCCGCCCGGCCATCGCGATGAACGCGCCGGAGCGGTTCATCAACCGCGAGCTGTCCTGGCTGGACTTCAACCAGCGCGTGCTGGAGGAGGCGGCCAACCCGCACCACCCGCTGCTGGAGCGGCTGCGCTTCGTCGCCATCTCCGCCTCCAACCTGGACGAGTTCTACTCGGTGCGCGTGGCCGGGCTGGTGGGGCAGGAGCGGGCGGGCATCATCCCCTCCTCGCCGGACGGGCTGACGCCGGGGCAGCAGCTCACCGCCATCCACGCCCGCGCCGCGGCGCTGATCGAGGAGCAGCAGGCGGGCTGGCGCAGCCTGCGGCAGCAGGCGCGCGAGGCGGGTGTCTCGGTCTGCGCCGTGGAGGAGCTGTCGGAGGCCGACCGGGGCTGGCTCGAGACCTGGTTCCTCGAGCGCGTCTTCCCGGTGCTGACGCCGCTGGCGGTCGATCCGGCGCATCCCTTCCCCTTCATCAGCAACCTGGCGCTGTGCATGGTCTTCAAGCTGGTGCGGGAGGAGGATGGCGGCACCATGCGCGCGCTGCTGCCGCTGCCCAGCCAGGTGGAGCGCTTCATCCGCCTCCCCGCCGCCGAGGACGCGCCGCAGATCACCCCCGGCACCGGCCCGATCCGCTTCGTGCTGCTGGAGGACGTGGTCACGCTGTTCCTGCCGCGCCTGTTCCCCGGCTTCATCAACGCCGAGCAGGGGCTGTTCCGCCTGATCCGCGACACCGACGTGGAGTTCGAGGAGGAGGCGGAGGACCTCGTCCGCTCCTACGAGAGCGCGCTGAAGCGGCGCCGGCGCGGCCGCGCCATCCAGCTCTCGGTCGATGCCCGCATGGCCGCCGACCTGGTGGACTTCGTGGTGGAGGAGCTGGACGCGCCGCGCGCCGAGATCTTCGTGGTCGATGGCCTGCTGGGGCTGGCGGACCTCAAGCAGCTCATCGTCGACGACCGGCCGGACCTGCTCTTCACCCCCTACACGCCGCGCTTCCCCGAGCGCATCCTCGATTTCGGCGGCGACTGCTTCGCCGCCATCCGCGCCAAGGACATCGTCGTCCACCACCCCTATGAGAGCTTCGACGTGGTGGTGCAGTTCCTGCGGCAGGCGGCGCGCGACCCCAACGTGGTGGCCATCAAGCAGACCCTCTACCGCACCAGCCGCGACAGCCCGATCGCCCGCGCGCTGATCGAGGCGGCGGAGATGGGCAAGTCCGTCACCGCCATGGTGGAGCTGAAGGCGCGCTTCGACGAGGAGCGCAACATCGCGCTCGCGCGCGAGCTGGAGGCGGCGGGCGTGCAGGTGGTCTACGGCTTCGTCGACCTCAAGATCCACTGCAAGGTGAGCCTGGTGGTGCGGCGCGAGGGCGGCACGCTGCGCTCCTACGCGCATTTCGGCACCGGCAACTACCACCCCATCACGGCGCGCATCTACACCGACCTCAGCTTCTTCACCGCCGATTCCTCGCTGACGCGCGACGCGCAGAAGCTGTTCAACTACATGACCGGCTATGCCCGCCCCGAGGCGATGGAGAAGCTGGCCTTCGCGCCGCTGACCATCCGCCCCGCCATGCTCGGGCTGATCGAGCAGGAGATCGCCTTCGCGCAGGAGGGCAAGCCCGCGCATATCTGGCTGAAGATGAACTCGCTGGTGGACAACCAGCTGATCGACGCGCTCTACCGCGCCAGCCAGGCGGGGGTGAAGGTGGATTGCGTGGTGCGCGGCATCTGCTGCCTGCGCCCAGGCGTGCCGGGCCTGTCCGACCACATCCGGGTGAAGTCCATCGTCGGGCGGTTCCTCGAGCATTCGCGCATCTACGTCTTCGGCAACGGGCACCGGCTGCCCTCGCGCCGGGCGCGGGTCTACATCGCCTCGGCCGACTGGATGGCGCGCAACATGGATTGGCGCGTGGAGACCATGGTGCCGGTGGAGAACCCCACCGTGCACGCCCAGATCGTCGACCAGATCATGGCGGTGAACCTGAAGGACACCGCCCAGTCCTGGCAGCTGCACGCCGATGGCGGCTGGCGCCGCCTGCCGCCGGGAGCGCAACCCGTCTCGGCCCATGAGTATTTCATGACCAACCCCTCGCTCTCCGGCCGGGGCAGCGCCTTGCAGCGCGCCCCCGGGCGCACCGCCACGCGCCGCCGGCAGGACCGCGTCTCCCAGGACTGACAGAGGACTTCCCCGCTTGGACCTTCCCGACCGCCATGCCGGCCTTGATCTCGCCCATCCCCCACGGGCCGGCATCGTCGACCTCGGCTCCAACTCGGTGCGCCTCGTGGTGTTCGAGGGGCGCGGGCGCAACCCGCTCGCCATTTTCAACGAGAAGGCGGTGCTCGGCCTCGGCCGTGGCCTGCAGACCACCGGCAGGCTGAACGAGGAGGCGGTGCCCCAGGCGCTGACGGTGCTGGAGCGCTACCACGCCATCGCCCGCGCCATGGGCGCCGCGCCGCTGGAGGTGCTCGCCACCGCCGCGGTGCGCGACGCCGAGAACGGCCCCGCCTTCGCCGCCGCGCTGGCGGAGCGGATGCCGGGCGTGCCCATCCGCATCCTGGAGGGGGAGGAGGAGGCCGCCTTCTCGGCCGATGGCGTGCTGCTCGGCTTCCCGCAGGCGGACGGCATCCTGGGCGATCTCGGCGGCGGCTCGCTGGAACTGGTGGAGCTGAGCCAGGGCCGCGCCGGCGCCACCGATTCGCTGCCGCTCGGCGCCATCCGCCTGGCCGACCGGGCGGGGGGCGAGGTGGCCCGCGCCCGCGCCATCGCCGAGGCCGAGCTGGCGCGGCTGCCCTGGCTGGCGCATGGCAAGGACCGCGACCTCTACCTCGTCGGCGGCGCCTGGCGGGCGCTGGCCAAGATCCACATCGCCCAGACCGCCTATCCGCTCTCCATCGTGCACCACTACGTGCTGCGGCGGGAGGAGGCGCGCGACCTCTGCGCCGTGCTGATGACCGCCACCCGCCGCACGCTGGAGCGGCTGCCCGGCGCCCCCTCCAAGCGGCTGCAGGATTTGCCCTTCGCCGCCGTGGCGCTGCGCCGGCTGCTGCGCGCCACCGGCGCCCGCCGCGTGGTGTTCAGCGCCAACGGGCTGCGCGAGGGCTGGTATGCCCGCCAGCTGCCCCCCGAGGTGCGGCGGGAGGACCCGCTGCTGGCCGCCGGCCGCGAGATGGCCGCGCGCTATGGCCGCGACACGGCGCTGCCCGCCGCCCTCTCCACCTGGACGGCGCCGCTCTTCGCGCCCGAGACGCCGGATGCCGCGGCGCTGCGCCAGGCCGCCTGCTGGCTCTCCGACATCGGCAGCCACGACCACCCGGACTACCGCGCCGAGCAGAGCTTCCTGCGCGTGCTGCGCCAGCCCGGCATCGGGCTGGACCACCATGAGCGCGCCTTCCTCGCCCTGGTGGTGGCGCTGCGCTACGAGCCGGAACTCGACGCCAGCTGGCTCGGCACCGCCCGCATGCTGCTCGACTCCGCCACGCTGCGCCGGGCGGAGGTGCTGGGGGCGGCGCTGCGGCTGGCCTACACCCTCTCGGGCGGCACGCCGGGCCTGCTGGCCGGCGCCACCCTGGCCGTGCAGGACGGCACGCTGACCCTGCGGCTGGTGGAGGGGGGCGGCGTCTTCGCCGGCGATTCCGTGCAGCGCCGGGTGGAGGCGCTGGCCGCCACGCTGGGCCTGTCCGCCGCCGTGCAGGTGGCGCCGGCGGGCTGAGCGGCCCGCCCCTGGCGCGCCCTCCGGCGCGACGCCCGCCCTCCGGTCAGCTCTGGATCAGCTTGACCTTGCGGCCCTCGACGCCGAGGGCCAGCCGGCCGCCCTTCAGCGCCAGCGCCGCCTGGCCGAAGATCTGCCGCCGCCAGCCATGCAAAGCGGGGATCTGCGGCTCGGCCTCGGTGGCCAGCCGTTCCAGCTCGTCGGCGCTGGCGATCAGGCGGGGGGCGACATGGTGCTCCTCCGCCTTGGCGGCCAGCAGCACCTTCAGCAGCGCGATCAGCGCCGGCGAGGCGGGCGGGCCCTGGCGGGCGTCGCGCGCCGGCTCGGGCAGGGCCGATTCGGGCAGCTCGCGCGCCGTGGCCAGGGCGGCCAGCAGGCCGGCGCCGGTCTTGCCGTCGGCGAAGCCCTTGCTGATCCCCCGCGCGCGGGACAGCTCGGCCGCCGTGCTGGGGCTGGTGGCGGCGATCTCCAGCAGCGTCTCGTCCCGCACCAGGCGCTGGCGCGGGATGTTGACGCGCTGCGCCTCGCGCTCCCGCCAGGCGGCGGCGGCGCGCACGGCGGCGAGGAAGCGGCGGTTGCCGGAGCGCGGCTTGAGGCGCTCCCACGCCGTCTCGGGGTCCTGGCGGTAGGTGGCGGGGTCGGTCAGCTCCGCCATCTCCTCGGCCACCCAGGAGAGGCGGCCTTCCTCGGTCAGGCGCTCGACGAGGGCGGTGTAGACGCGGCGGAGATGGGTCACGTCGGCCGCGGCGTAGTTGATCTGGGCGGCGGAGAGGGGGCGGGCGGCCCAGTCGGAGAAGCGGTGGGCCTTGTCGATCTGCGCGCCGGCGAGCGCCCGCACCAGGCTGTCATAGCTCGCCTGGTCGCCGAAGCCGGCCACCATGGCGGCCACCTGGGTGTCGAAGAGCGGGCGAGGGGGGGCGCCGAAGCGCAGGATGCAGATTTCCACATCCTGCCGGGCGGCATGGAACACCTTGGTCACCGCGGGGTCGGCGAACAGCTCGCCCAGCGGGGCGAGGTCGAGCCCCTCCGCCTGGGCATCGATCACCGCCACCTCCTCGGCGCCGCCGAGCTGCACCACGCACAGCTCGGGCCAATAGGTCCTCTCCCGCATGAACTCGGTATCGACCGTGACGAACGGCTCGCGCCGCAGCCGGTCGCATAGCGCGGCGAGATCCTCGGTGGTCGTGATCAGGATCGGATCGGCGTCCTGCGCCTGGGTGCGTCGGCTCATCGTTGGAGTGTTCTAGCGAAGCCGGGGCAAGCCGCAAAGCCTGCCCCCCGGATGAGGCGGGCGAAGAGGCGGGGCGGAGGCGCGGAAACCGGCGCCCGGGTGGGCCGGGGATGCGCTCCGCCCTTGACATGGGGGCCTCCGGCGCCCCTTCTGCGGCCCTTTCCGTCCGAGCCTCGGGGTTTTTCACGATGCACGCCTACCGCACCCATACCTGCGGCGCGCTGCGCGCCAGCGACGCGGGGCAGACCGCCCGCCTCTCCGGCTGGGTGCACCGCAAGCGCGACCATGGCGGCCTGCTCTTCATCGACCTGCGCGACCATTACGGCCTGACGCAGTGCGTCATCCCCGCCGGCTCCGACGTGTTCGCGGCCGCCGATGCGATCCGCCCCGAGAGCGTCGTCACCGTCACCGGCGAGGTGGTGGCGCGCGAGGCGGGCACGGTGAACGACAAGCTGCCGACCGGCGCCATCGAGCTGCGCGTGAAGGCGCTCGAGGTGCAGTCCGCGGCCGAGGTGCTGCCGATCCAGGTGGCGGGCGAGCAGGAATTCCCCGAGGAGCTGCGGCTGCGCTACCGCTTCCTCGACCTGCGGCGGGAGAAGCAGCACCGCAACATCATGCTGCGCGCCGGCGTCATCGCCAGCATCCGGCGGCGGATGATCGAGCAGGGCTTCACCGAGTTCCAGACGCCGATCCTGACGGCGAGCAGCCCCGAAGGCGCGCGGGACTTCCTGGTGCCCTCGCGCAACCACCCCGGCACCTTCTACGCGCTGCCGCAGGCGCCGCAGCAGTTCAAGCAGCTGGCGATGGTGGCGGGCTTCGACCGCTACTTCCAGATCGCCCCCTGCTTCCGCGACGAGGCCAGCCGCGCCGACCGCTCCCCGGGCGAGTTCTACCAGCTCGACTTCGAGATGAGCTTCGTCACCCAGGAGGACGTCTTCGCGGCGATCGAGCCGGTGATGGAGGGCGTGTTCAACGAGTTCGGGGGGGGGCGCAAGGTGACGCCCGCGCCCTTCCCGCGCATCGCCTACGACACCGCCATGCTCGACTACGGCTCCGACAAGCCGGACCTTCGCAACCCGCTGAAGATCACCGACGTCACGGAGAGTTTCCGTGAGTCCGGCTTCGGCCTGTTCAGCAAGGTGGTGGCGGCGGGCGGCATCGTCCGCGCCATCCCGGCGCCGGGCGCGGCGGGCAACCCGCGCGGCTTCTTCGACAAGCTGAACGAGTGGGCCCGCGCCGAGGGCGCCGGCGGCCTCGGCTACATCCAGTTCGCCGAGGAAGGCCCGAAGGGGCCGATCGCCAAGAACCTGGAGGCCGAGCGCGTCGAGGCGATCCGCGCCGCCTGCGGGCTGAAGGCGGGGGACGCCGTGTTCTTCGCCGCCGGCAAGCGCGACGAGACGCCGAAATTCGCCGGCAAGGTGCGGACGAAGCTCGGCGAGGAGCTGGGGCTGATCGAGCAGGGCGAGTTCCGCTTCTGCTGGATCGTCGACTTCCCGATGTACGAGCTGAACGAGGAAACGAAGCAGATCGACTTCAGCCACAACCCCTTCTCCATGCCGCAGGGGGGGCTCGAGGCGCTGAACACGATGGACCCGCTGGAGATCAAGGCCTTCCAGTACGACATCGTCTGCAACGGCATCGAGCTGTCCTCGGGCGCCATCCGCAACCACCGCCCGGACATCATGGTGCGCGCCTTCGAGATCGCCGGCTACACGGCGCAGGATGTCGAGGCGCGGTTCGGCGGCATGTTGAACGCCTTCCGCTACGGCGCGCCGCCGCATGGCGGCTCCGCCCCCGGCATCGACCGCATGGTGATGCTGCTGGCCGACGAGCCGAACATCCGCGAGGTCATCCTGTTCCCGCTGAACCAGCAGGGGCAGGACCTGATGATGGGCGCGCCCGCGGCGGTGGAGCCGGCGCGGCTTAAAGAACTCTCCATCAAGCTCGATCTGCCGCCCGCCAAGGGTGCGGCCGGGCCCAAGGCTTCCTAACTCTGCCGGACGGGCGCGCGGGGCGGGGGTTCCGCCCCGCGCGCCACGGGCCACACCCCGGCCCGGACCCCGAGAAGGATTACCCGATGCGCCTGCGCGATTTCCTGGCCGGACCCCGATCCCTCCCCGCCCTGGCCCTGCTGGCGGCCCTGGGTGCCGCAGGGCCGTCCTGGCCGGGCGCCGCCCAGGCCCCCGCCGCGCCCGCCCGGCCCGAGGCCGCCAGGCCGGAGCCCGGCAAGGCCGTGCTGGAGATGGCGCCGCACCGCGCCGCCTACCGCCTGACGCTGGACCGCGCCCGCCAGGGCAGCGAGGTGATCCAGGCCGAGGGCGCCATGCTGTTCGAGGTGATGGATGCCTGCGACGGCTGGACCACCCGCCAGCGCCTGCAGCTCGTGGTGGCCGACCGCGCCGGCCAGACGGTCGAGACCGCCTCCGACTACTCCACCTGGGAGAGCAAGGACGGCCGGCGCCTGCGCTTCACCCTGACCCAGACCGCCCAGGGCGCCG
Organism: Teichococcus aestuarii; assembly: GCF_003116135.1. Taxonomy (GTDB): domain Bacteria; phylum Pseudomonadota; class Alphaproteobacteria; order Acetobacterales; family Acetobacteraceae; genus Pseudoroseomonas; species Pseudoroseomonas aestuarii. Next base: position 167,473 of record NZ_PDOA01000004.1, read on the forward strand.
TGACCCAGCGCATCAGCGGCGAGGCGGAACTGGAGCCGGGCGGCAAGGGCGGCACCGTGACCTACGAGGCGCCCAGCGCCAGCCAGGCGAGCCTGCCGCCCGGCACGCTGCTGCCCATGGCGCACACCATCCGCACGCTGGAGATGGCGCGTGCCGGCCAGCGCATGCTGGTGACGCCGCTCTTCGACGGCACCAGCGAGGAAGGCGCGCAGGACAGCACCACGCTGCTCTCCTCCTGGACGCCCGCCCCCGCCGAGCCGCGCTTCCCGCTGATGGCGGGGCAGGCCAGCGCGCGGATGCGCATCGCCTTCTTCGGCAAGGATGCGGCGGCCGGCGCCAGCGCCCCGGAATACGAGGTGGGGCTGCGCTACTACGCCAATGGCGTGGCCGACGAGATGAAGATGGATTTCGGCGACTTCGCCGTGGACGCCGCCATGCAGAGCCTGGAGCCGCTGCCGGGGCATTGCTGAAAATACGGAGCTGAGAAAGCCGGGAAGGCCGGGGGAAGGAATTCCCCCGGCTTTTTTTTCGCCGCTGCCTCAGCGGTACATCAGCGTGGGCAGCCACATCGAGAGCGGCTCCCAGAAGGTCACCAGGCCCAGGCAGAAGAACAGCGGGATCAGGAAGGGCGCCGTCGCCCGCGTCGTCTGCTCGAAGCTGAGGCCCGAGACGCGGGCCAGGATGAACAGCACCATCCCCACCGGCGGCGTCAGCAGCCCGATCATCAGGTTCAGCACCATGATGATGCCGAAATGCACCGGGTCCACGCCGATCTGCGTCATCAGCGGCAGCAGCACCGGCACCAGGATGGTGATGGCGGCGATGGTCTCCAGGAAGCAGCCGATGAACAGCAGGAAGACGTTCACCAGCAGCAGAACCAGCCACTTCTCCCGGGTGATGGAGAGGACGAACTCCGCCACGCCGTCGGTGATCCGGGTGGTGGTGACCAGCCAGCCGAAGATGCTGGCGCCGGCCACGATCAGCAGCACCACCGCCGTGGTCTCCACCGTCTCCATGCTGACGCGCAGGAAGGCCTTCCAGCTCAGCGTGCGGTAGACCACCGTGCCGAGGAACAGCGCGTAGAAGGTGGCGGCGATGGCGGCCTCGGTGGGGGTGAAGGCGCCGGTGGTCATGCCGCCCACCAGCAGCACCGGCGTCATCAGCGGCAGGAAGGCGCGCCGGAAGCTGTGGCCGAGGCGGGGGAGGGAGAAGGCGGCGTCGCGCGGGAAGTTCTTGCGCCGCGCCTCCACCGCCACCCACACCATCAGCACCAGCGCCATGAACAGGCCGGGGATCAGCCCGGCGGCGAAGAGCTGGCCGATCGAGGCGTTGGCCATGACGCCGAAGATCACCATCGGCAGGCTGGGCGGGATGATCGGCCCGATGGTGGAGGAGGCGCCGGTGAGGCCGACGGCGAAGGGCAGGGGGTATTTGTGGTCCTGCATCGCCTTGATCTCGATGTTGCCGATGCCGCCCGCATCGGCCACCGCCGTGCCGGACATGCCGGCGAAGATGACGCTGCCCACCACGTTCACCTGGCCGAGCCCGCCGCGCGCCCAGCCCACCAGCGCCACCGCGAAGCCGTAGATGCGCTCGGTGATGCCGGCCGAGTTCATCAGGCTGCCGGCCATGATGAAGAAGGGGATGGCGAGCAGGGGGAAGCTTTCCACCCCGCTGGCCATGCGGTGCAGCACCACCAGCGGCGGCAGCGCGCCCTCGGCCCAGACATAGGCCAGGGAGGCGCCGCCCAGCGCCACCGCCACCGGCACGCCGACCAGCAGCAGCCCGCAGAAGGAGAGGAAGAGGAGCGCCGTCACAGCTTCACCGCCGCGAGAGAGGGATCGGGCGCGTGCTCCGGCTCGCCGGCGCGGAAGCGGGCGAGGGCGTGCAGCGCGGTGCGCAGCGTGGTCAGCACCAGCCCGCCCAGGATGCCGTAATAGACGTAGGCCAGCGGCACCTCGATGGCGACCATGGGCTGGAACAGCATGGCCTCCGCCACCTGCCAGCACAGCACGCAGCAGAGCGCGAAGAAGCCGGCCGCCACCAGGGCCACCGCCAGCCGCGCCCAGCGCCGCGCCGCCGCCGGCAGCGCGTCGAGCAGGAACTCCACCGCGATGTGGCTGCCCCGCCGAGCCGCCAGAGCGCTGCCCCAGAAGGTGAGGACCATCAGCATGTAGCTGGCGATCTCCTCGGTCCAGGCGAGGCTGTCGTTCAGGATGTAGCGGGTGAAGAACTGCAGGAACACGATGCCGGACATGGCCCAGAACAGGGCGAAGCCGGCCCAGTCCTCCGGCGCCATGGCGAAGCCCGGCTCCGGCTGCGCGGCCTCCTCGGCCGCCAGCTCGGCGAACAATGCGCCGGCATCCATGCCGGCCGTGGTGGTGTCGCGCACCATCCCCTCCCTTTCGTTGCCGCCACGATATCGCGGCGGCCCGGGCGCGCGGAAGGGGGTTGTCGTATCACCCGAGAAGAAGATGGCGGGCGGCGGGGCGTGCCGCCGCCCGGCGGCTCAGTGGGTGTCGAACAGCTGCATGATCTCGGCCGGGTCCTGCGTCACGGTCAGGGCCAGGGCGAGCAGGATGCGCGCCTTCTGCGGCGTCAGGTTGTCGGCGGCGAGCAGGCCCTGCCGCGTCATCCGCTCGCCGCGCACCACCCGGCCGCTGCCGACGCGGGTGGATTGCACCACCACGACGCCGGCCTCCACCGCCTCGGCCAGCGCATCCGCCTCGGCCGGGGTGGGGGCGCCGGGGGCGAAGCCGGCGCTGACGATGCCGCGCGCCCCGGCGGCGACGAAGGCGCGGATCGCCGTGGCGTCGGCATCGGCGTGGGAATAGACGATGTCCACGCGCGGCAGGGCGTCGATGGCGCGGAGGTCGAAGGCGGTGTCGGGCATCACGCGGCGCAGCGGGCGGCGGTAGAACACCACCCGGTCGGCATCCGCCTGGCCGAGCACGCCGAAATCCGGGGTGCGGAAGGTCTGCATGCGCCAGGTGGCGGTCTTGCTGACCTCGCGCGCGGCGTGGATCTCGTCGTTGAGCAGCAGCAGCACGCCCATGCCGCGCGCCTCCGGGCTGGCGGCCACGCGCACCGCGTTCAGCAGGTTCATCGGCATGTCGGAGGAGAGGCCGGAGGCGGGGCGCTGGGCGCCCACCATCACCACCGGCAGGTCGAGCTTCAGGCCGAGGTTCAGCGCATAGGCGGTCTCCTCCATGGTGGAGGTGCCGTGGCCGATGACGATGCCGGCGAGGCCGGGGATCTCCGCCACCGCGCGGTGGCATTCCGCGGCGATGGCCTTCCAGTCGCGGAAGCCGATGCGGCTGGAGATGACGGCGCTGTAGGGGCGCGGGAGGACCTCCGCCACCCGCGCCAGCTCCGGCACGCGGGCGAGGATGGCGGCGGCGTCCATCACCAGGCCGTGGCGGCCGTAATCCTGGATGTCCAGCGCATCCTGGCCGAGCGAGGCCATGGTGCCGCCGGTGCCGATGAAGGCGATACGGGGCAGGGCGGGCGAATCGGGCATCGGCGCGGGCTCCTGTGGCAAGGCGTCCGCGCCGCTTTAGACCATCCGCCGCCTGCCCGGAATCAGGTGGCGGGCAGGCCGCCGGCGGAATGGCCGGGCGATTTCCAGGGCAGGCTGTCCAGCCGGGTGACGACCAGCGTGCCGAAGCTGGCCGATTCCGGCACCTGCCGCAGCAGCCGCACCGGCTCGCCATGCTGGAAGACCAGCAGGGCGACCTCGCCTTCCGGCGCATCCTCCTCCGCCAAGGCGGGGCCGATCTCCAGCACCATGCGGCCCTTCAGCGCATCACGCGGGGTGGTGGCGTGGCGCAGGCGCCAGGGTCCGGCCTGCACCGCGTCATCCTCGCCGGTGAAGGCGCCGAGGGCCTGCCGCCAGAGGGGCGGCGGCGGCAGGAGGCGCAGCAACCGCCGCGCATCCTCGGCGGGGAAGACATCGTCCGCCTCGTGGATGATCCGGTCCACGAGGTCGGCGATGAGCATGCGGTCGGTGACGTTGGGGGGAAACGTCATGGTCTTGCTGCTCCTGGCCTGCTGAGACCGGTGCATTCTGGCAACAGAAAAGCTATTTTTCCATGAATTCCAGTCCAGAAGTTGAGAGGATTCTGTTGTTCTGTCCGTCGCCCGGGTGTGGAAGGCGGGCCGGGTGGCCGGGGCCGGCCAGGCGCGCCCAGCGCAGCGTCATCAGCACGGCGACGATGCCCAGCCCGCTGGCCAGCCCGATCCAGACGCCGAGCGGCCCGAAGCCGCCCGGAAAGCCGAGGCCGAGGCCGATCGGCAGGCCCAGCCCCCAGTAGCCCAGCGCGGCGATCAGCATCGGCACGCGCGTGTCCTTCAGCCCGCGCAGCGCGCCGGCGGCCACCGCCTGCACCCCGTCGGCCAGCTGGAACAGCCCGGCCACCATCAGCAGGGTGGTGGCGAGGCCCCGCGTCTCGGCCAGCTCCGGCGCCAGGAACAGCCCGGCGATGGCGTGCGGCACGCTCAGCAGCAGCGCCGCCGCCAGCAGCATGAAGCCGGCGCCGAGGCTGATGGCCGCCCAGCCCGCGCGCCGGGCGCCCGCCGCGTCCAGCGCGCCGGCCGCCAGCCCCACCCGCGCGGTGGCCGCCTGGCCGATGCCCATGGGCACCATGAAGCTCGCCCCCGCCACCTGCAGCGCCACCGCGTGCGCCGCCACGGCGCCGGGGCCGAACCAGCCCATCACCAGGGCGGTGGCGCTGAAGATGCCGATCTCCAGCAGCATCGAGCCGGCGATAGGGGTGCCGATGACGATGATCTCGCGCATCCGCCGCCAGTCGGCCCGCCAGAAGCGGCCGGCCAGGCGGAAGCGCGAGAGCCGCCGGTCCAGCGACACCCACAGCGCCAGCGCCGCGAACATGCTGGCATTGGCCACGGCGCTGGCGATGCCGGCGCCCAGCACGCCGAGCGGCGGCAGGCCGAAGCCGCCCGCCACCAGCGCGTAGTCCAGCACCACGTTCAGCCCGATGGCGCCCATCGAGACGCAGAGCGCCGGCCAGGGCCGCTCCAGCGCCGCCAGGAAGCCGCGCAGCAGCAGGAAGCCGTAGAAGGGCAGCATCCCCCACAGCAGGGCGCGGTTGTAGGTCTGTGCCGCCTCGGCCAGCGCCGGGTCCTGGCCGGTGGCGCGCAGGATGGCCCCCGTGTGCCACAGCCCGAGCCCCAGCACGGCGAAGAGCGGCAGGATCAGCCAGGCGCCCTGGCGCATGGTGCGGCGCATCTCGCGCATGTGGTGGCGCACCCGGCCACGCTCCTGCGCCAGCATGGCGGCAGTGGCGAAGGCCAGGCCGAAGGGCAGCGCCATGGCGATGAAATAGAGGTTGCCGCCCAGCGTGGCGGCGGCCAGCGGCAGCTCGCCCAGCCGGCCGAGGAACAGCGTGTCGGTCAGCACCAGCGCGATCTGGGACAGGTTGGTCAGGGCCAGCGGCCAGGCGAGCGCCAGCATGGCGCCCAGCTCCCGCGCCCATCCCGCGCGCGGCAGCGACCCTTTCGGATTCTCTCGCATGATGCCGCGCCCTTTAGCGCAGGATGCGCGCCCTGGCTCGCGACGATCCCGTGTTGGCGGCGCCCGCCGCCCGCAGCCCGCCCCGAAGACCGCCCTGAAGCCCCCCTGAAGCTCGGGGCCTCCTGGCGCGTTAGCCCCCCGACAGGCGCCCGCCCCCGGGCAGGCGCGAACGAGGAAAGGCGCTCCCATGACCGACAGCCCGCTGCTGACCGAGGCGTTCATCCGCCAGGCCGGGGAGACGCTCACCACCGAGGGCTTCCTCACCGACCGGCACGACTTCGTGCCACCCGGCGAATCCGTGGCCGGGCGCTGCGGCGCGGTCCAGGCGGCGCTGGAGAAGGCCGGCCATGCCGTGACGCTGGACGAGGTGCCGATCAAGCACATGTCCCAGGGCACGCTGGTCTGCCTCTACAACACGGGGATCTTCCCGCGGAAGGCGGAGGCCTACCAAGCCATCCACACCTGGCTGGACATGCGCTTCGAGCAGTCCTGACGCGCGGGGCGGCGCGGAGGGGGCTTTCGCGGGCGGGGACAGCCATGCGCCGCGGTAGCAGGACAGGCGGGCGGAGGCGGGCCAGGATGCGGCTTCTCCCGCCTGCCGCCTCCGGAGCCTGATTCCCGCATGTCCCTCCCCGCCGCCGGCGCGCCCGCCTGGCTGACCTCGCTGCTGGCCCTCGCCTGCGGGCTGATCGTCGCCAACATCTACTACGCCCAGCCGCTGATCGGGCCGATCGCCGCCGAGCTCGGCCTCAGCCCCGGCGCGGCGGGGCTGATCGTGACGATGACGCAGATCGGCTACGGCGCCGGGCTGCTGCTGGTGGTGCCGGTGGCGGACCTGCTGGAGAACCGGCGCCTCGCCCTCGCGGTGATGGGTCTGGGGGCGCTGGGACTGGCGGGGGCGGCGCTGGCCGGGCAGCCTGCGGCGTTCCTGGCCGCCTCCCTGGTCATCGGCCTCGGCTCGGTGTCGGTGCAGATCCTGGTGCCCTATGCCGCGCATCTGGCGCCCGAGCGCAAGCGCGGCCAGGTGGTGGGCAACGTGATGAGCGGGCTGCTGCTCGGCATCATGCTGGCGCGCCCGGTGGCCAGCCTGGTGGCGGACTGGCTGTCCTGGCGCGCCGTCTTCGCCCTCTCGGCGGGGCTGATGCTGGCGCTCGGCCTGGTGCTGCGGCTGGCCATGCCGCCGCGCCACCCCCGGGAGCCGGGCGCGGCGCCGGGGCTGCGCTACGGCACGCTGCTGCGCTCGATGGGCCGGCTGGCGCTCGGCAGCCCGACGCTGCGCCGCCGCGCCCTCTACCAGGCCTCGCTGTTCTCCGCCTTCAGCCTGTTCTGGACGGTGGTGCCGCTGCTGCTGGCGGGGCCGGAATACCGCTTCTCGCAATCGGGCATCGCGCTGTTCGCGCTGGCCGGCGTGGCGGGGGCGGTGGCGGCGCCGATCGCGGGGCGGGTGGCGGACCGAGGCTGGGTGCGCCCGGCCACGGGGCTGGCCATGCTGGCGGTCGCGCTCTCCTTCCCGCTGACGCACCTGGCCGCGCCGGGCGGGAGCACGGGCCTCGGCCTGCTGCTGGCGGCGGCGGTGCTGCTGGATTTCGGCGTCTCGGCCAATGTGGTGCTGGGGCAGCGCGTCATCTTCGCCCTCGGCGCGGAATACCGGGCGCGGCTGAACGGGCTCTACATGGCCACCTTCTTCCTGGGCGGCGCCCTCGGCTCGGCGCTGGGCGGCTGGAGCTACGCCGCGGGCGGCTGGCCGCTCGCCAGCGGCATCGGCCTCGCCCTGCCGTCGCTCGGGCTGCTCTACTACGCCAGCGAGCGGCGCGGCACCCCGGCCGCCGGCTGAGGGGGCATTCCCGAAGCCGCGCGATCTGCTCTAGGCTGCGGCGAATCCAGGACCCGCGAACCGGCGGGCCGCTTCGGGAGAACGCCATGCAACGCCGCGCGCTGCTCGCCGCCCCGCTCCTCGCGCCGCCGCTGCTCGGCCTCGCCGCCGCGCCCGCCGCGGCGCAGCCCGCGGGCGTGGCGATGGACGAGATGCTGATTCCCGGCGGCGATCCGGGCATCCAGCTCTATCTCCGCAACAAGCGGCCGGAGGCGGCCACGCCGGCGCGGCCCGACCGCACCATCCTCTGCGTGCACGGCGCCACCTACCCGGCCAGCACCACCTTCGACCTGGCGGTGGGGGGCGTGTCCTGGATGGACTACATGGCCGGGCGCGGCTTCGACGTCTGGTGCCTCGACCTGCGCAACTACGGCCGCTCGACGCGCGAGGCGGCGATGGGCCAGCCGCCCGAGGCCAACCCGCCGCTGACCCGCGGCGCGGTGGCGCAGAAGGACATCGCCGCCGCCGCCGCCCATATCCGCGAGCTGCGCGGCCTGCCGAAGATCGTGCATCTGGGCTGGTCCTGGGGCAGCAGCCTGCAGGCGCGCTTCGCCGCCGACAACCCGGCGCTGGTGGAGCGGCTGGTGCTCTACGCGCCGCAATGGCTGCGCGAGGGGCCATCCCCCGCCGCCGCCGGCGCGGCGGGGGAGGGGCCGCTCGGCGCCTACCGCAGCGTGACCCGCGCCCAGGCACGCGCCCGCTGGATGAACGGCGTGCCGGAGGCGCAGCGCGGCCGCCTCTTCCCCGCCGGCTGGTACGAGCACTGGGCCGATTCGACCTTCGCGACCGACCCGGAGGGGATGCGGCAGGTGCCCTCCGTGCTGCGCGCCCCCAATGGCGTGCTGCAGGATTCGCGGGAGTTCTGGCAGGCCGGCAAGCCCTATTACGACCCGGCGGCGATCACCGCGCCGACCCTGGTGGTGCTGGCGGAGTGGGACCAGGACACGCCGCCCTCCATGGCCATGGCGTTGTTTCCGCTGCTGACCGCCAGCCCCGGCAAGCGGCTGGTGCTGCTCGGCGGCGGCACCCATGGCATCATGCTGGAGCGGCAGCGCGGCGCCCTGTTCCAGGCCGTGCAGGTGTTCCTGGAGGAGGCGATCGGCGGCTGACCCCGAGTTGATTTCGATTGCGGGCGCGATGCCGGTTGTGGAAGCCAACCCATGCCCCTACATAGGACGTGTCGACTGTTTGTTTTGGTTCGGCTTGCTGTCCCAGCTCGCCCATCCCGCGCTCGCGCGGGGACGTAGCGTGCCTGGTGCCCGTTCCCATTCGAAGTTGATCCGCCGTGCATGTCGCGCGGCGGCAACGCATTCTGACGGAGCACCGCGATGCCCATCGGTACCGTGAAGTGGTTCAACCCGACCAAGGGTTTTGGTTTCATTCAGCCGGAGGACGGCTCGAAGGACGTGTTCGTGCACATTTCCGATGTGCAGCGTGCCGGCCTGCAGGGCCTGCAGGAAGGCGAGCGCGTGGAGTTCGAGCTGCAGCGCGGCCGCGAGGGCAAGGTCTCTGCCGGCAACCTGAAGCAGGTCTGAGGCAGGCCGGCCCTGCCGCCGCCACGCGGCGGGGCTCCCCACGAATCGCGAGCCGGGTGCGCCGATGGCGACGCCCGGCTCGCCTCGTTTCGGGGGGCTGTGCAAGCCTCCCCTTATCCCTGTCCCAGCGAGTGAGGGCGCCCCTTCCATGGCACGCATCCCCAATTACGGCCAGCAACGGGCCGAGCGGAACCGCGCCAAGCAGGCCAAGGCCGAGGCCAAGGCGCAGCAGCGCGAGGAGGAGAAGGCCCGCCGCAAGGCTGCCATCGCCGCCGGCCTGGACCCCGACCTCGGCGAGCCGGTGACGCTCCCGCCCGAGGACGAGGACGAGGACGGCAAGGCCGGCTGATCCGGGCACGGCCGCGGCGGCTTTTTCCGGCCGCCGGCGGGCCGCCGCATTGACAGTGCCGTGCCCGGCGGCGGACCCTGCGCTCCAGTGGGAGAAGCGGGGACCGCCTCTGATGGATCAGACCAAGAAGAGCTTCAAGCTGCGCAGCCAGCGCTGGTTCGACGACCCGGAAGACCCGGGCATGACGGCGCTCTACATCGAACGCTTCCTGAATTTCGGCCTGACGCGCGGCGAGCTGCAGTCGGGCAAGCCGATCATCGGCATCGCCCAGACCGGCAGCGACATCGCCCCCTGCAACCGGCACCACCTGGCGCTGGCGGAGCGGGTGAAGGCGGGCATCCGCGACGCCGGCGGCATCCCCCTCGAATTCCCGATCCACCCGATCCAGGAGACCGGCAAGCGCCCCACCGCGGCGCTGGACCGCAACCTGGCCTATCTCTCGCTTGTGGAGATCCTGCACGGCTACCCGCTGGACGGGGTGGTGCTGACCACGGGCTGCGACAAGACCACCCCCGCCTGCCTGATGGGCGCCGCCACGGTGAACATCCCCGCCATCGTGCTCTCCGGCGGGCCGATGCTGGACGGGCACTGGAAGGGCCGGCTCTCCGGCTCCGGCACCATCGTCTGGGAGGCGCGCAAGCTGCTCGCCGCCGGCGAGATCAACTATGACGGCTTCATGCAGATGGTGGCGAGCAGCGCCACCTCGGTCGGCCACTGCAACACCATGGGCACGGCGCTCTCCATGAACAGCCTGGCGGAAGCCCTGGGCATGTCGCTGCCCGGCTGCGCCTCGATCCCCGCCGCCTACCGCGAGCGCGGCCAGATGGCGCACGCCACCGGCATGCGCATCGTCGACATGGTGCGCGAGAACCTGCGGCCCAGCGACATCATGACGCGCGAGGCCTTCGAGAACACCATCGTGCTGGCCAGCGCCATCGGCGCCTCCTCCAACTGCCCGCCGCACCTCGTGGCCATCGCCCGCCACATGGGGGTGGAGCTGACGACGGAGGACTGGCAGACCGTCGGCGCCGACGTGCCCCTGCTGGTCGATTGCCAGCCCGCCGGGCGGTTCCTCGGCGAGATGTTCTACCGGGGCGGCGGCGTGCAGTCGGTGATGAAGGAGCTGGCCGATGCCGGCAAGCTCCACCTCGGCGTCAGGACGGTGACCGGCCAGACGCTGGAGGAAGACCTCAGGCGCGCGCCGCTGCCGGACCGCGAGGTGATCCGCCCCTATGCGCAGCCGCTGAAGGAGCAGGCCGGGTTCGTCGTGCTGTCGGGCAATCTGTTCGAGAGCGCGGTGATGAAGGTCAGCGTCATCGACGCCGAGTTCCGCAAGCGCTTCCTCTCCGACCCGGAGGATGTGTTCGAGGGCAAGGTGATCGTCTTCGAGGGGCCGGAGGACTACCACGACCGCATTGAGGACCCCGATCTCGGCGTCGACGAGCACACCGTGCTGGTCATCCGCAATTGCGGCCCGGTGGGCTACCCGGGCAGTGCCGAGGTGGTGAACATGCAGCCCCCCGGCGCCATGATCAAGGCGGGGCTGCACAGCCTGCCCACCATGGGCGACGGGCGGCAGAGCGGCACTTCCGCCAGCCCCTCCATCCTCAACGTCTCGCCCGAGGCGGCGGTGGGCGGCGGCCTTGCGCTGATGAATTCGGGCGACCGCATCCGCATCAACCTGAAAACCCGCAAGGTGGACCTGCTGATCTCCGAGGAGGAGATGGCCGCCCGCCGCGCCGCCTGGACGCCGCCGAAGCTGCAGCACAAGACCCCATGGGAGGAGATCTACCGCTCCATGGTCGGCCAGCTCGGCACCGGCGGCTGCCTGGAGCCGGCGACGCTCTACCTCAACATCCTCGAGACGCGCGGCGAGAGCCGCCACAACCACTGATGGCCAGCCCTTCTTCCATGGCCGGCCGTCTCGCGGGGCTGCACTGCTTCGTCACCGCGGCGGGGCAGGGCATCGGGCGCGCCACGGCGCTGGCCTATGCCGCCGAGGGCGCCACGGTGGTGGCCACCGATCGCGACGCGGCGAAGCTCGCCGACCTCGCGCGCCCGGGGATCACCGTGCAGGCGCTCGACGTGCTGGACGACGCGGCGGTGAAATCCACCATCGCCGCGCACGGGCCGTTCGACGTGGTGTTCAACTGCGCCGGCTTCGTCCACCAGAACGACGTGCTGAGCTGCACCGATGCCGAGTGGGACTTCGCCTTCGCGCTGAACGTGCGGTCTCAATGGAAGGTGATCCAGGCGGCGCTGCCGGGCATGCTGGGCCAGGGGGGCGGCGCCATCGTCAACATGGCCTCGGCCGCCGGCTCGGTGAAGGGCGTCGCCAACCGCTTCGTCTATGGCGCCACCAAGGCCGCCGTGGTCGGCATGACCAAGAGCGTGGCGGCGGACTACGTGGCCAAGGGCATACGCTGCAACTGCGTCTGCCCCGGCACGGTCGACACCCCCTCGCTCGGCGAGCGGATCGCGGCCAACGCGCAGGCGGCGGGCGGGCTGGAGGCGGCGCGCGCCGCCTTCGTCGGCCGCCAGGCGATGGGGCGGCTGTCCACGCCGGAGGAGATCGCCGCCCTGGTGGTCTATCTCTCCGCGCCGGAATCGGCTTTCGTCACCGCGCAGGCCATCGTCATCGATGGCGGCTGGACCAACTGAGCTTAGGGAAACGCTGAACGATGAAGCTGCTGCGCTACGGCCCGCCGGGCCAGGAAAAGCCGGGCCTGCTGGACGCCGATGGCCAGATCCGCGATCTCTCCGGCGTGGTGCCGGACCTGGCGGGCGAGGTTCTCTCCGACGAGGGGCTGGCGCGCCTCGCCGCGCTCGACCCCACCACCCTGCCGATGGTGGGCGGCGATCCGCGCCTTGGCCCGCCGGTGGCGGGAATGAAGAACTTCGTCTGCATCGGCCTCAACTATGCCGACCACGCGGCGGAGACGGGCGCGGCCATCCCGAAGGAGCCGATCGTCTTCCTCAAGTCGCTCGGCGCGCTGCAGGGGCCGAACGATGACGTGGAGATCGCGCCGGACAGCGTGAAGACCGACTGGGAGGTGGAGCTGGCCGTCATCATCGGCACCCGCGCCAAGCGCGTCTCCGAGGCCGACGCGATGGCGCATGTGGCGGGCTATGCCGTGTGCAACGACGTCTCGGAGCGCGAGTGGCAGGCCGAGCGCGGCGGCACCTGGGACAAGGGCAAGGGCCACGACACCTTCGGCCCCCTCGGCCCCTGGCTGGTGACCAGGGACGAGGTGCCGGACCCGCAGAACCTCTCCATGTTCTGCGAGGTGGATGGGCACCGCTACCAGGACGGCTCGACGCGCACGATGATCTTCGGCGTGGAGAAGCTGGTCTCCTATGTCTCCCACTTCATCACCCTGCATCCGGGCGATGTGATCTCGACCGGCACGCCGCCGGGCGTGGGGCTGGGGCAGAAGCCGCCGGTGTACCTGAAGGTGGGGCAGACCATCCGCCTCGGCATCCAGGGGCTGGGCGAGCAGACGCAGAAGACGGTGCAGGGTTGAAGCAGGCGCCGGGAGAAGGCGCCATCGAGCCTCTCCCGGCATCACGATGAGTACCAAGGCTGCGGGAATATTGTCAGTCCGGCGCCGGAATGGCACCATTTCCAAAATGAATTTGGATAATGGTGTTGTTCAGCCTGACGAAATACCGGATTCGCCAAGGCGACGAAGCGCGCGACAGGCGTGACTGGCCAGCGGCGCGGGATGCCTATGCAGCGGCCCTCCGGCGCCAGCCTTTCCTGACAGCAATCCGGGTGCAGTATGGCCACGTCCTGAAGGAATCGGGTGATGTGCAGGCCGCATTGGCGGCGTACCGGCAGGCGGAGGCCTCGCGGCCCGATGATGCCGATATCCACTTGCAGATCGCCCATGCCCTTAAGTTGCTGGGCCAGCCGGCCGAAGCCCTCCAGCACTACAGGAAGGCCTGTGAACTCGATCCCGCCTGCGCCGATGCCAAGCGGGAGGTGGCCCAACTCAGGCAGGTTCTGCGGCCGGCCATCCCGGGCCTGCCAACCCATCTGCGCTACGTGAATATTGGCACCACCAGCATCTGCAATGCCTCCTGCCTGCATTGCCCGACCGGGAAGGCAGAGACCGGCCATGTGCCGCGCCAGCACATGCCGATGCCGCTCTATCACGCCATCATGGATGGCATCGCCCAGCTTGGCATCCCGATCGCCCGCCAGATCAGTTTCGGCCTTTTTGGCGATTCTCTGGTTGATCCTCATATCGTGGCCCGCACCGCCTATGCCCGGAAGCTCTTTCCGGAGGTTGAGATCGTGCTGAATACGAACGGCGCGGCTTTTCATGCGGAGCGCCACGGTCAACTCCGCGCCTCGGATGCCATCCTTTCCCTGCACTGCGAATCTCTGTCGGAGGAGACCTATAATCTGCTGATGAAGCCCCTGCGCTTCAGCCGGGTCTTTCCGAAATATGCTCAGATCCTCGCAGCGTTCCCCGGGCGGGTTCATGTCAGCGTTCCCGTCAGCCGCCTGAATCAGCAGGAACTGCCGGCCATCCGCCGCTGGTTCCTGGAGAACGGCGCAAGAAGCGTCACCTTCGACCCCCTTAGCAGCCGCTGCGCCGAGGATCGCAGCCTCTTCGAGTCTCTCGCGTTGAACCCGAAGAGAATCCGCTGCGGGCCGACGGTCGTGGACGATCTGATCATCGATGCCGATGGCAGGGTGATGATCTGCTGCCAGGATTTTCAGCGTATCGTGCCCATCGGGGAGATGGCAGCCGGCACGCTGCGTGAGGTTCTGGCCGATCCAAGGCGGGAGGATGTCCGTGCCAAACTGGCCGCGCGCCGGCACGACGAGATCGCCACCTGCAGCCGCTGCTATGGCGACCTGCGCGCCAGCAAGAAGCCGGTTGCGGAAGCAGCCGGGATGATGGCCACGCCCGCGCCGTGAAGTGGCGGCCGGTGGCCCTTCAGATCCTGTCACTCGACAGGAAGCGAACGCCCCGGCTCCGCAGACGCTCCGTCCCCGCCGCGGTCGCCTCCGGCGTGATGCCGCGGCAGGCATCCTCCACCAGCACAACCTGGTAGCCGAGTTCCGCCGCAGCCTCCGCGCTGAAATCCGTGCAATAGCCGCGCGCCAGACCGGCGATGAAGACGCGCGTGATGCCGCGCGCGCGCAGGTAGCCGTGCAGCCCGGTGGGGGTGCGCCGGTCGTTCTCGCGGAAGGCCGAGTAGCTGTCGATGCCGCGCCGGAAGCCCTTGCGGATGACCATCTGGAGGCCGCGCGTCTCCAGCGCCGGGTGCAGCGCGGCGCCCGGCGTGCCCTGGACGCAGTGGTCCGGCCAGAGCACCTGCTCGCCATACTCCAGCGTGACGGTCCCGAAGGGCTGCTTGCCGGGGTGCTGGCTGGCGAAGGAGGCGTGGTCCGCCGGGTGCCAGTCCTGCGTCGCGGCGATGTTGGCGAAGCGCGGCATCAGCCCGTTGATGACCGGCAGCACCGCGTCGCCCTCCGGCACGGGGAGCGCGCCGCCGGGCATGAAGTCCGGCTGCACGTCCACCACCAGCAGCAGGTCGGTTCCGGTTATCATGCGGCGCGCTTCGCGATGCCGCCGGATTCCAGGATGAAATCGGCGATCTCGGCGACACCCTGCAATGCCTTGAGGTTGGTGAAGATGAAGGGGCGCTGGCCGCGCATCTTCCTCGAATCCCGGTCCATCACGCCGAGATCGGCGCCGACAAGCGGGGCGAGGTCGATCTTGTTGATCACCAGCAGGTCGGAGCGGGTGATGCCGGGGCCGCCCTTGCGCGGGATCTTGTCGCCGGCCGAGACGTCGATGACGTAGATGGTGAGGTCGGCGAGTTCCGGGCTGAAGGTGGCGGCCAGGTTGTCGCCGCCGCTCTCGATCAGCAGGATCTCGAGGCCCGGGAAGCGCGCCTCCATCTCCGCCACGGCGGCGAGGTTGATCGAGGCGTCCTCGCGGATGGCGGTGTGCGGGCAGCCGCCGGTTTCCACGCCGATGATGCGCTCCGGCGCCAGCGCGTCGTTGCGCGTCAGGAACTCGGCATCCTCGCGCGTGTAGATGTCGTTGGTGATGACGGCGATGTTGTGCGTGTCGCGCAGGTGCTTGCACAGGCGCTCGGTCAGCGCCGTCTTGCCGGAGCCGACGGGGCCGCCGATGCCGACGCGGAAGGGGCCGTTGGCGGAAATGCTCATGAGCGGAAGAGCCTCGTGTATTGCGTCTCGTGGCGCATGGAGAAGAGGTCGAGCACGGGGGCGGCGCTGCCCAGCCGCTCCGGATCGGCGGCGAGGGCGGCTTCCGTCGCGGCTTCCAGGACGGGCAGCAGGGCGGCTGTCGTGATCTGCCCGTCCGTCTGGCCGAGCGGTACCAGCCGCACGCCGGCCGAGACAAGATTGGCCGCGAAGGCGGAGAGGAAGCCGAACAGCGCCATGCGCAGCGGCAACCCGTGCCACGCCGCGGCGGCACCGAAGGCCACCGGGTGCGCCACGCTGCCGCCCTGGCGGGCGGTGAAGGCGGCGAGCCGCGCATCCGGCCAGGCGGCGTTGGTCACCTTCAGGAAGGCGGTGCCCTGCGCAATGGTCTCCAGCGCCGTCTCGGCGGTGCCGCGCCAGGCTGCGGCGAGCGATGCCACATCGTCCAGCGCCGCGTCGTCCTCCGCGCTGGCGGCGCGGTGGGCGGCGGCGAGCAGCGCGCCGTCGATGCGCCCGGCACCCGCTTCCAGCACCGCGCCGATGTAGTCGGCGAGGCCCTGGCGGTCGCGCACCGCGCCGTCCTCCACCGCCATCTCCAGCCCGTGGCTGTAGGTGTAGGCGCCGACCGGGTAGGCGGGCGAGAGCCAGGTGAGCAGGCGCTGTAGCGCCTCCCCCTCAGTGATGGTGGTGGTGGCCGTCGCCATGGTCGTGGCCGTGCTCGTGGTGGTGATGGCCGGCGTGGCGGTTGTGCTCGCCATAGGCGCCGCCTTCGGGGTTGAAGGGTGCCTCCACCCTGGCCAGGGTAGCGCCGAGGCCCAGCAGCATCCGCTCGATGACATGGTCCGCGCGGATCAGGATGCGCTCGGCGCCGATCTCGGCGGGGAGGTGGCGGTTGCCGAGATGCCAGGCCAGGCGCATCAGGTGCAGCCCGTCCCGCGCGCGGATCTCTATCAGTGGCTCCGGCGCGGCGCGCACGAGGATGACGCCGCCGCCTTCCAGCAGCAGCCCGTCGCCATCGCGCAGCACGGTGGCCTCGGGCAGGTCGAGCAGGAAGCTGGTGCCGCGCTCACCGGTGTAGCGCTTGCGGCGGCGGTGGCGGTCGTCGAAATCCACTGTCACGGCGTCGCGCGCCGTGCGTGCCTGCCATTGCCCGGCGGGAAGGATCTGCGTGGCGCGGGGAAGGGTGGCTTCATTCATCGCGTTCGTCGTCTCCGCCAGGACCGGCAGCTTGCAGAAAAAAGAAGGGGGCCTGGGGGAATTCATTCCCCCAGCCTTCAGAACAAAAAGTACCGCTGCGCCATCGGCAGCACCTTGGCCGGCTCGCAGATCAGCAGCTCGCCATCGGCCCGCACCTCGTAGGTCTCGGGGTCGATCTCGATGCGCGGCAGGGCGTCGTTCAGCACCATGTCCCGCTTGCCGATGCGGCGGGTGTTCGCCACCGGCAGCAGCGCCCGCGCGAGGCCGAGCCGCCCGGCGAGGCCGCCACGCTCCAGCGAGGCGCCAGAGACGAAGGTGACGGCGCTGGCGTTCATCGCCTTGCCATAGCCCGCGAACATCGGGCGGTAATGCACCGGCTGCGGCGTCGGGATGGAGGCGTTGGGGTCGCCCATCGGCGCCATGGCGATGGAGCCGCATTTCAGGATCATCTCCGGCTTCACGCCGAAGAAGGCCGGGCTCCACATCACCAGATCGGCCAGCTTGCCGACCTCGAGGCTGCCGACATGGGCCGAGATGCCCTGCGCGATGGCCGGGTTGATGGTGTATTTGGCGATGTAGCGGCGGATGCGGAGATTGTCGTTCTCGCCCTGCTCGCCGGGCAGGCGGCCGCGCTGCAGCTTCATCTTGTGCGCCGTCTGCCAGGTGCGGATGATCACCTCGCCGACGCGGCCCATCGCCTGGCTGTCGGAGGACATCATCGAGATGGCGCCGAGGTCGTGCAGGATGTCCTCGGCGGCGATGGTCTCGCGGCGGATGCGGGATTCGGCGAAGGCCACGTCCTCGGCGATGCGCGGGTCGAGGTGGTGGCAGACCATCAGCATGTCGAGATGCTCGTCCACGGTGTTCACCGTGTAGGGCATGGTCGGGTTGGTGGAACTCGGCAGGAAGTTCGGCTCGCCGATGACGCGGAGGATGTCCGGCGCGTGGCCGCCGCCGGCACCCTCCGTGTGGAAGGCCTGGATGGCGCGGCCGCCGATGGCGCGGATCGTCTCCTCGACGAAGCCGCTCTCGTTCAGCGTGTCCGAGTGGATGGCGACCTGGATGTCGAACGCGTCTGCCACCCGGAGGCAGGTGTCGATGGCCTTGGGCGTGGTGCCCCAGTCCTCGTGCAGCTTGAGGCCGCAGGCGCCGCCGCGGATCTGTTCCTCGAGTGCCTCCGGCCGGGCGGCGTTGCCCTTGCCGAGGAAGCCGAGATTCATCGGGAAGCTCTCGGCCGCCTGGAGCATCCGGGCCATGTGCCAGGGGCCTGGCGTGGCGGTGGTGGCCAGCGTGCCATGCGCCGGGCCGGTGCCGCCGCCGAACATGGTGGTGACGCCCGAGGCCAGCGCCTCCTCGATCTGCTGCGGGCAGATGAAGTGGATATGCGGGTCGATGCCGCCCGCCGTCAGGATGCGCCCCTCGCAGGCGATGATCTCGGTGCCCGGCCCGATGACGATGTCCACCCCCGGCTGGGTGTCCGGGTTGCCGGCCTTGCCGATGGCGGCGATGCGCCCGTCCTTGAGGCCCACATCGGCCTTGTAGATGCCGCTGTGGTCGATGATCAGCGCGTTGGTGATGACGGTGTCCATCGCGCCGCCCGCGCGCGTCACCTGGGACTGCCCCATGCCGTCGCGGATCACCTTGCCGCCGCCGAACTTCACCTCCTCGCCATAGGTGGTGAGGTCGCGCTCCACCTCGGCGAAGAGCTCGGTGTCGGCCAGGCGCACGCGGTCGCCCGTGGTGGGGCCGTACATGCCGGCGTAAGCTGCGCGGGAGATGCGGTTGGCCATGCTCAGAGCGCCCCCTCGACAAGGCCGCGGAAGCCGTGCGCCACGCGCCCGCCGGCATAGGGGATCAGCCGCACCACGCGGCTCTGCCCCGGCTCGAAGCGGATGGCGGTGCCGGCGGGGATGTCGAGCCGCAGGCCACGCGCGGCAGCGCGGTCGAAGTCGAGCGCCGGGTTGGTCTCGAAGAAATGGTAGTGGCTGCCGACCTGCACGGGGCGGTCGCCGGTGTTGGCGACCGTCATCTCCACCGCCTCGCGGCCGGCGTTCAGCACGATCTCGCCGGGGGCGGGGATGATCTCTCCGGGAATCATGGCGCCGCTCCTCAGCGGATGGGGTTGTGGACGGTGACGAGCTTGGTGCCGTCGGGGAAGGTGGCCTCCACCTGGATGTCGTGAATCATCTCGGGGATGCCCTCCATCACCTGCGCGCGGGTCAGGACGGTGGCGCCGTCGCGCATCAGCTCGGCGACCGTGCGGCCATCCCGCGCGCCCTCCACCACATGGTCGGTGATGAGCGCGATGGCCTCCGGGTGGTTCAGCTTGACGCCGCGCGCCAGGCGCTTGCGGGCCACCTCCGCCGCCATGGCGATCAGCAGCTTGTCCTTTTCGCGGGGGGTCAGGTGCATGGGGCCATCCCTGGAATGCTGGGGCGCATTGTCGCGCGGGGTTGCTCAGCTCGTCCACAGCCGGGGCAGGGACGGGGCAAGGCCGAGCACGCCTGCCCGCAAAAGCGGCAGCGCGGCGGAAAGCGCGCCGCGCACCGCCATGGCCTCGCCCAGCCAGCGGGCCAGCAGCAGGCCGGGGCGGGGCAGCGTCGCGGCATGGCCCGCCGCGCGCAGCAGGGCGCGCCCGGCCTCCGCCTCGGCCGGGGAGGCGGCGAGCAGCAGCAGCGCGCCGGCACCCGCGCCGCCGAAGCCGAAGCGGTGGCCGAGCCGCGCGCCGGGGGCGGGGCCGAGGTCGGTGGCGTCCGCCCAGTCCAGCCGGCCGCCGCGCCAGAGGCGCCAGGAATCGAACAGCGCGCCGCTCTCCAGCCGCTCGCCCCGCGCGGCGCGGCCGAAGACCAGCATCTCGGCCGCCAGCAGCCGCGCGCCGGGGGCGAGGCGCGCCTCCATGCGGCGGGCGAGACGGGCGCCGTCGAACAGGATGGTCTCCTGCGGCAGCCATTCCAGCGTGGCGCCCTCGGTCACCGTGAGGGTGGTGGCGATGCGGCTGTCATCGCCCAGGCTGCGGTAGATCTTCTCGGCCGCGGGCGTGGTGATCCCGGCGGTGCCCTCCGCGGCCAGTTCCACCGCCACCTCCAGCGAATCGCCCCCCGCCAGCCCGCCGCCGACATTGACCAGCGCCGCCATGGGCGGCTCGCCCGGCTCCGGCGTGGGGAAGAGCACGCGCAGCGGCGCGGCGTGGTAGAGATGGCGCAGCACCGTGCCGCGCGGCGTGTGCGCGAAGCCGAGCTCGGCCCGGCCATGGGCGCGCTGGTGGCGGGGGAGGGGCGCGGTCATGCGCGCCCGTTCTGGCAAGGCATCCATCGGCCGGGACGCCAGCAAGAGCCGTGCCGCGTCATCCGCCCAGCACCCGCACCGCCAGCGCCGCGGCCGAGGCACGGTTCTCGACGCCGAGCTTGGTGAACACCGTCTCCAGATGCTTGTTCACCGTGCGCGGGCTCATCACCAGGATCTCGGCGATGTCGCGGTTGCTCTTGCCGCGGCCGAGCCAGAGCAGCACCTCCGCCTCCCGCGCGGTGAGGCCGAGCCGCTCGCGCAGCAGCGTCTCCTCCGCGCGCGGGTCGGAGGCGGTGATGCGCAGCAGCAGCTCGTCGGGCGCGATCTGGCCGACATGGTGGAACTCGGCGCGCCGCCCGTCGGGCAGCGGCACGGGGGGCAGGCGGGGCGCCTCGCCGGGCGCGAGCGGCGCCCAGCCGGGCAGGCGCAGCCCGGCCGGCGCGTCCGCCTCCCCCGTGGCCCCGGCGGCGCGCAGCAGCCCCGCCGCCTGCGGCGTGGCCCAGAGCAGGATGCCCTCGCGGTCCACCGCCAGCAGGAAGCGCCCTGCGACATCGAGCGCCGCATGGGCGCTGCGGGTGAGGCGCGCATTGGCGAGGTGGGCGCTGATGCGCGCCACCACCTCGTCCGGCACCACGGGCTTGATGACGTAGTCCACGCCCCCCGCGTCGAAGCCGCGCACCACATCCTCGCTCTCGGTCAGGCCGGTCATGAAGATGACGGGCACGGAGAGCAGCGTGGCGTTGCGCTTCATGCGGCGGCAGGCCTCGAAGCCGTCCATGCCGGGCATCACCGCGTCCATCAGCACGATGTCGGGGGTGATGCGCTCGATGACGGCCATGGCGGCGGCGGCGGATTGCGCCACCAGCACCATGTAGCCCGCGCCCTCCAGCGTGTCGTTCAGCAGGCCCAGCGTGCCGGGGGCGTCGTCCACCACCAGCACGATGTCGCGCCGTTCCACCAGGCTCATTCCGCATCCTCCGGCCGCGGCTTCGGAGGGTCCGCCTCCGGCGATGGCCCCTGACGGGTCGCCTCCGGCGATAGCTCCCGATGGGCCGCCTCTGGCGATGGCTCCGGAAAGGCCGCCTCCGGCGGCAGGGCAGCGAGGAAGGCGTCCAGCCGGTATTCGGAGACATGGCCGCGCAGCACGGCGATGGCGGGGGCGGCCTCGGGGCATTCCGCCTCCAGCGCGTCCAGCCGCTCGCGGATGCCGCCCACATAGCCGATGGCGGCGAGCTGGCGGAGATTGGCGGCCTGGGCCGGCGTCAGCCGCGCCGCGGCGCCGGCGGGCGGGGCGGGCGGCGGCTCGGCCTCGGCGAAGGTCCAGGTGATGCCGAGCAGCACGCCCACCTTCTCCAGCAGCGCCGGGATGGAGAGCGGCTTGGGCAGCACGTCGTCATGGTGGCGGGTGCCGTCGCGCCGGCCGGGCGGCGGGCCGAGCTCCAGCGCATTGGCCGAGACCATGATGATGGGCGCCTCCTGGAGCGCCTCCTCGCGCAGGCGGCGGGCCAGCTCCCAGCCCGTCATGCCGGGCATGGCGATGTCGAGCAGGAACAGGTCGGGCGCGCGGTCCTCGGCCAGGCGCAGGCATTCGGCGCCATCGGCCGCGAGGCGCACGGTGAAGCCGAGCGGGGCCAGCAGGTCGGCGATCAGGGCGCGGTGGGCGGGGTCGTCATCGGCCACCAGCACGTCGAGGCGGCGCGCCCCGGCGCGGCCGGTGACGCGCCGCTCGGGCAGGACGGGCGCGCCCACCTTGCCCGAGAGCAGCAGCCGCACGCGGAAGGTGCTGCCTTCCCCGAGGGTGGAGCGGACGGAGATCTCGCCGCCCATCACCTCGGTCAGCGTCTTGGTGATGGTCAGGCCGAGGCCGACGCCGGGGGTGGAGGGGGCGTGGCTGTTCTCGCCGCGCTGGAAGGGCTCGAAGATGCGGGCGAGGTCCGCCTCGGCGATGCCGATGCCGGTGTCGATCACCGCGAACTCGGCGACCTCCGAGCGGAAGCGCAGCCGCAGCGTGACGCCGCCCGCGCGGGTGAACTTGATGGCGTTGGAGAGCAGGTTGATGAGGATCTGCCGCAGCCGCCGCTCGTCGGTGTGCACCACCTCCGGCATCCGCTCCGGCGCGTCGAAGGCGAAGGCGATGCTCTTGGCCTCGGCCTGAAGGCGCAGCATCTGCACGATCTGGTCGAGGAACTCGGGTAGCCGCACCTCGTCGCGGTACAGCTCGATCCGCCCGGCCTCGATCTTGGAGATGTCGAGCAGCCCCTCGATCAGCGCCGCCAGATGCTCGCCGCTGCGGCGGATGGTGCGCACACCGTCGCGCCGCCGCTCGGGGATGGCGGGGTCGCGCTCCAGCAGCTGGGCGTAGCCGAGGATGGCGTTGAGCGGCGAGCGCAATTCATGGGAGATGCCGATGACGTAGCGGCTCTTGGCTTGGTTGGCGCGCTCGGCCACCTCCTTGGCCTTCTGCAAGGCGGCGTCGGTGCGCTTGTGGGCGCGGATCTCGCTCATCAACAGGCTGGTCTGGCGGCGCGTCTCCTCCTGCGCCACGAGGCGGGACTGGCGCGCCAGCACCAGCGTCCAGGCGACGATGCCGCCGATGACGGCGAGCACGAAGAAGGCCTTCCAGAAGGCGGTGTCGAGATGCGGGCTGCCCGGCGTCTGCGCGCGGATGCCGAGGAAGACGAGGCTGATGGTGGCGACGAAGGCCAGGAACACCACCATGAAGGAGCCGACCGGCGTGGTCAGCGCGCGCATTACGCCCTCCGGCAGGGCGGCGCGCAGCGGCGTCATGATCTGCGCCGAGAGCCGGGCATGCGGCTTGCAGCCATCGCCGCAGCGGGCGTCGAGCGTGCAGCAGAGCGAGCAGATGGGGCCGGTGTAGACGGGGCAATAGGCCATGTCGCGCGGCTCGAAGGCGTGCTCGCAGATGACGCATTGCAGGGCGGGCCGCGCGGCCCAGGCGGCGCGCGGCTTGCGCGCCAGGTAGTAGCGGCCGCCGGTGGCCCAGGCGATGGCCGGCGCCGCGGCGAAGGCTGTGCCGAAGGCGATGAAGGTGGCGAAGGCCTGCGGCCCGGCGCCGAGCACGCCGTAATAGGCCAGGAAGGAGGCCAGCACCGAGAGCGCCATGCTGCCGACGCCCACCGGGTTGACGTCGTAGAGATGCGCCCGCTTGAACTCGATGCCCGACGGGCTGAGGCCCAAAGGCTTGTTGACGGCGAGGTCGGCCACCAGCGCGCCCATCCAGGCCGCCGCCACGTTGGAGTAGACGAACAGCACCTGCTCGATGGTGTTGTAGACGCCAAGCTCCATCAGCAGCAGCGCCACGGCGATGTTGAACACCAGCCACACCACCCGCCCCGGATGGCTGTGCGTCAGCCGCGAGAAGAAATTGGACCAGGCGAGCGAGCCGGCATAGGCATTGGTGACGTTGATCTTGATCTGCGACAGGGCGACGAACGCCGCCGTGACCGCCAGCGCCACGCCGGGCGAGGCGATCAGCGCGCCGAAGGCCAGGCGGTACATCTCGGCCGGCTGCACCGCCTGGGTGGCGGAGAGGCCGGCCTGGAGCGCCGCATAGGCAAGGGCGGAGCCGGCCAGGAGCTTCAGCACGTCGAAGGCGATCCAGCCCGGGCCGCCGGCCAGCAGCGCCGCCCACCATACCCAGGGGCGCTGCGTGTCGCGCGGGGGGAGGAAGCGGATGTAGTCCACCTGCTCCCCCGTCTGGGTGATCAGCGCGAAGAGGACGGAGGCGGCGGCGCCGAAGGCCAGCAGGTCGAACCCCGCGCGGCCCTGCTCGCCCGCATAGTGCGTCCAGCCTTCCAGCCAGTCCGGATGCGCCACCAGCAGGGCGATCAGCGGCAGGACGTTGAGCACCAGCCAGACGGGCTGCGTCCAGGTCTGCACCCGGCTGATGAAGGTGATGCCATGCGTGACCAGCGGCACCACCACCACGGCGGAGGCGAGGTAGCCGAGCCAGAGCGGCACGCCGAAGAAGCTCTCCAGCATGTCCGCCAGGATCACCGCCTCGATGCCGAAGAAGATGAAGGTGAAGCTGGCATAGATCAGCGAAGTGATGGTGGAGCCGATATAGCCGAAGCCGGCGCCACGGGTCAGCAGGTCGATATCCACCCCCGCCCGCGCCGCGTTCAGGCAGATGGGCAGGCTGGCCACGAAGATGAGCGCCGAGACGAAGAGGATGGCGGCGACGCTGTTGGTGAAGCCATAGGCGACGGTCAGCGCCCCGCCGATCGCCTCCAGCGCCAGGAAGGAGATGGAGCCCAGCGCCGTGTTGGCCACCCGGAAGGCCGACCATTTGCGCGCGCTGACCGCGGTGAAGCGCAGCGCGTAGTCCTCCATCGTCTCGTCGGCGACCCAGCGGTTGTAGTCGCGCCGGATGCGCAGGATGCGCTGGCGGGTGGCCATATCGGGGGCTGCGGGGTCCAGGACGAAACGGGGAGAGAGCGGGGCAGGAGGAGAGTGGGGCGGGGGCGGAGGCAGCGTCAAGCGCCGCCCGCCTACGTCATTTGACGTATACGATTCCGCGGGAAGTGACCGGAGATTGGCGCCCACACGCCAGGCGGCTCCCCGCCGCCCGCAGGAGAGCGACCGATGATCCACCGGACCCCCTTCTCTCGCCGCGCCCTGCTGGCCGGCGCCGCCGGCACGCTGGCGCTGCCGGCCCTCCGCCCCGCCCTCGCCCAGGGCAGCGGGCCGATCAAGGTGGGCGTGCTGCACTCCCTCTCCGGCACCATGGCGATCAGCGAGACGGCGCTGCGCGACACGGTGCTGATGATGGTGGAGGACATCAACGCCAAGGGCGGGCTGCTCGGCCGCAAGGTCGAGGCGGTGGTGGTGGACCCCGCCTCCAACTGGCCGCTCTTCGCCGAGAAGGCGCGCGAGCTGCTGCAGGTGCACAAGGTGGATGTCACCTTCGGCTGCTGGACCTCGGTCTCCCGCAAGTCGGTGCTGCCGGTGTTCGAGGAGCTGAACGGCCTGCTCTTCTACCCCGTGCAGTATGAGGGCGAGGAGCAGTCGAAGAACGTCTTCTACACCGGCGCCGCGCCGAACCAGCAGGCCATTCCCGCCGTCGAGTACCTGATGAGCGACGATGGCGGCGCCGCCCGCCGCATCGCGCTGCTCGGCACCGACTATGTCTATCCGCGCACCACCAACCGCATCCTGCGCGCCTACCTGAACAGCAAGGGCATCGCGGATGCGGACATCCTGGAGGAATACACCCCCTTCGGCCATTCCGACTGGCAGGGCATTGTCAGCCGCGTGAAGGCCTTCGCCAACCAGGGCAAGAAGACGGCGATCGTCTCCACCATCAACGGCGACGCCAACGTGCCGTTCTACCGCGAGCTGGGCAACCAGGGCATCAAGGCCGAGGACATCCCCTCCGTCGCCTTCTCGGTGGGTGAGGAGGAGCTGGCCGGCATCGACACCAGGCCGCTGGTCGGCCACCTGGCCGCCTGGAACTACTTCATGAGCGTCGAGAGCCCGGTGAACACGGCGTTCAAGGCGATGTGGGCCAGCTACATCAAGAACCCGAAGCGCGTCACCAACGACCCCATGGAGGCCACCTACACTGGCTTCCGGATGTGGGCGCAGGCGGTGACGCAGGCCAAGACCACCGCGGTCGATGCCGTGCGCGGCGCCATGTACGGCCAGAAGGTGGAGGCTCCCTGCGGCTACACCGAGGAGATGTTCGACAACCACCACCTGTCGAAGCCGGTGATGATCGGCGAGATCATGGAGAACGGCCAGTTCAACGTCGTCTACAAGACGCCGACGGCGATCAAGGCCGAGAACTGGTCGCCCTTCATTCCCGAGAACGCCAACCGCCGCAAGGGCTGAGCCCCCCTCCTGACTGACAGACAAAAGATTGGGGGGTGCGGGGGGAAATTCCTTTCCCCCCGTCTTTTCTTTGCCGCGAGGGAAACCGATGCTGCGATCACTCCTGGTCCTGCTGTTGCTGCTGGCCGCGCCGGCCCGCGCGCAGGACGCCTTCACCGATGCGCTGAGGGGCCTCGGCGGCAATTTCCAGTCCCAGGCCGAGGCGGTGGAGAAGCTGGGCGCGCTGGGCGACCCGCGCGCCCTGCCGCTGCTCCAGGCGCTGGCCGAGGGCCGCCTGGTGAAGACCGCCGATGGCACCGTGCAGCTCCGCGAGGGCGATGCCGGCGAGCCGGTGCGCATCAACAACCGGGTGCGCGTGGCGCTGCGCGGTGCGCTGGGCCGGCTGCAACTGCTCTCGCCCGTGGAGGCGGAGCGCGCCGCCGCGGCGGACGGCCTGTTCCGCAGCCGCAGCCCCGAGAACATCCCGCTGCTGGAGGATGCGCTGGGGCGTGAATCCTCGCCCGCCGTGCGGGAGCGGATGGCGCTGGCGCTGGCCGCCTCGCGCCTCGCCGCGCCGCAGGAGGGGGTGAAGCGGCAGGGCATCCTGGTCCTGGCCGAGGGTGGCTCGGCCGTGGCGCGCGGCCTGCTGCTGGAGGCGCGTGCCGCCCATCCGGCCCTGGCGCCCGAGATCGACGCCGCCATCGCCGCCATCGACCGCCGGCTGATGCTGAAGACCGCCGCCGAGACCGCCTTCCAGGGCCTCTCGCTCGGCTCCGTGCTGCTGCTGGCGGCGCTGGGCCTCGCCGTCACCTTCGGGGTGATGGGCGTCATCAACATGGCGCATGGCGAGATGGTGATGCTCGGCGCCTACACCACGGTGATGGTGCAGGAGGCGCTGCGCGGCATCCCGGCCCTGGCACCCCTCTCCCTGCCGCTCTCGGTGCCCGCCGCCTTCCTGGTGACGGCGGCGGTGGGCGTGGCGCTGGAGCGCGGGCTGATCCGCCATCTCTACGGCCGCCCGCTGGAGACGCTGCTGATGACCTTCGGCGTCGGCATGATCATCCAGCAGGCGGTGCGGCTGATCTTCGGCGCGCAGAACCGCGAGGTGCTGAGCCCCGCCTGGATGCAGGGCACGCTGAGCCTGCCCGGCGGCATCGAGATCACGCAGAACCGGCTCTGGATCATCCTCTTCGCGCTTGCCGTGCTCGGCATCACCATCGCCGCCATCCGCTTCACCCGCTTCGGGCTGGAGATGCGGGCGGTGGTGCAGAACCGGCGCATCGCCGCCACCATGGGCATCCGCACGGGCCGGGTGGACGCGATGACCTTCGCCTTCGGCTCCGGCATCGCCGGCATGGCGGGGGTGGCGGTGAGCCAGATCGACAATGTCTCGCCCAATCTCGGCACCGGCTACATCATCGACAGCTTCATGGTGGTGGTGTTCGGCGGCGTCGGTTCCCTCGCCGGCACCATGATCGGCGCCTTCACCCTGGGCATCGTCAACAAGATGCTGGAGCCCTGGGCAGGCGCGGTGCTGGCCAAGATCGCCGTGCTCGTCGGCATCATGCTGTTCATCCAGCGGCGGCCGAAAGGGCTGTTCGCGCTGAAGGGAAGGGCGGCCGAGCCATGAGCGCCACCATCTCCATGGGCCAGCGCCTGCGCCCCGGTTCCGCGACCATCCTGCGCGGCATCCTGCTCGCCGGGCTGGCCATCCTGGCCATGCTGCCGGTGCTGAACCGGCTGCCGCCGGAGTCCGCCCTGTATGTCTCGGATTTCGTCGTCTCGGTCTCCGGCAAGTGGATCTGCTACGCCATCCTGGCGCTCGCCATCGACCTCGCCTGGGGCTATGCGGGCATCCTCAGCCTCGGGCATGGCGCCTTCTTCGCGCTGGGCGGCTATGCCATCGGCATGCACCTGATGCGGATGATCGGGCCGCGCGGCGTCTATGGCCACCCGGTGCTGCCGGATTTCATGGTGTTCCTCGGCTACACCGAGCTGCCCTGGACCTGGTGGGGGTTCTCGAGTTTTCCCTTCGCCTTCGCCATGGCGCTCGTCGTGCCGGGGCTGCTGGCGGGGGTGGTGGGCTACCTTGCCTTCCGCAGCCGCATCACCGGCGTCTATCTCAGCATCATCACCCAAGCGATGACCTATGCGCTGATGCTGGCCTTCTTCCGCAACGACATGGGCTTCGGCGGCAACAACGGCTTCACCGACTTCAAGGAGCTGCTGGGCATGCCGCTGAACACCAGCGGCGCCCGCGCCCTGCTGTTCTACGCCGCGCTGATCGCGCTCGGCGGGGCGCTGCTGCTCTGCGCGCATCTCACCCGCTCCAAGCTCGGCCGCGTGCTGGTGGCGGTGCGCGACGCCGAGAGCCGGGTGCGCTTCCTGGGCTACGACACGGTGCGGGTGAAGCTCACGGTGTTCGTCCTCTCCGCCATGCTGGCGGGGCTTGCGGGGGCGCTCTACACGCCGCTCGTCGGCATCATCAACCCCGGCGAGTTCAGCCCCGGCAACTCGATCGAGGCGGTGGTGTGGGTGGCGGTCGGCGGGCGCGGCACGCTGGTGGGGGCGCTGGTCGGCGCCTTCTCGGTGAACGCCATCAAGACCTGGCTCACCTCCTTCGCGCCCGACCTCTGGCTGTTCGTCCTCGGCGGGCTGTTCGTGGCGGTGACGCTGTTCCTGCCGCGCGGCATCGTCGGCCTGCTGCACAAGGGAGACGGCAAGTGAAGGGCGCGCGCCTCTATCTCGACGGCGTCTCGGTCGTGTTCGACGGCTTCCGGGCGCTGAACAACCTTTCCCTCATCGTCGAGCCGGGGGAGTTGCGGGCCATCATCGGCCCCAACGGCGCCGGCAAGACGACGATGATGGACATCATCACCGGCAAGACCCGCCCCACCGCCGGCACCGTCACCTTCGGCGAACGCGACCTGACGAAGCTGGACGAGGCGACCATCGCCAATCTCGGCATCGGCCGGAAGTTCCAGAAGCCCACGGTGTTCGACGCGCTAACGGTGTTCGAGAACCTCGAACTCGCGCTGAAGGCGCCGCGCGACCCGTGGTCCTGCCTGCGCTGGGTGCTGGGCCAGGAGGCCCGCAAGAAGATCGAGGCGACACTGGAGGAAATCGGCCTGGCCGAGCGGGCGCAGGACCGCGCCGCCATCCTCTCGCACGGCCAGCGGCAATGGCTGGAGATCGGCATGCTGCTGATGCAGGAGCCGCAGCTGCTGCTGGTGGACGAGCCGGTCGCCGGCATGACCGACCAGGAGACGGAGCACACGGCTGGCCTGTTGCGCCGCATCGCGGGCACGCGCAGCGTGGTGGTGGTGGAGCACGATCTGGAGTTCGTCCGCGCGCTGGGCGAGAAGGTCACCGTGCTGTGCGAGGGCGCGGTGCTGTCCGAAGGCAGCATCGACCATGTGCAGAACGACCCGCGTGTCATCGAAGTCTATCTGGGGCGCTGAACGATGCTGCGTGTTGAGAACATCGATCTCTTCTACGGCGCCAGCCGGGCGCTGCGCGGCGTTTCCCTCGGTGCCGATCCTGGCTCCATCACCTGCGTGCTGGGGCGCAACGGGGTCGGCAAGTCGTCGCTGATGCGCGCCATCGTCGGGCTGGAGCGGATCAGGGGCGGGCGGATCGTCTGGGAGGGGAAGGACGTCTCCACCCTCTCCGCCGCCGACCGGGCGCGGGCCGGCATCGGCTACGTGCCGCAGGGGCGGGAGATCTTCCCGTTCCTCACCGTGCGGGAGAACCTGGAAACCGCGCTGGCCGCCGCACCGCGCGGCGCCAAGGTGCCGGACGACATCTTCGAGCTGTTCCCGATCCTGAAGCAGTTCCTGCGGCGGCGGGGGGGAGACCTCTCGGGCGGGCAGCAGCAGCAGCTCGCCATCGCCCGCGCGCTCACCGCCCGGCCCCGCCTGCTGATCCTGGACGAGCCGACCGAGGGCATCCAGCCCAATGTCATCAAGGACATCGCCCGCGTCATCAGCCTGCTGGCGCGCAGCCGCAACATGGCGGTGGTGCTGGTCGAGCAGTATTACGAGTTCGCCCGCGAACTGGGTGACCAGCTCGCCATCATGGTGCGGGGCGAGGTGGCGCTCTCCGGCCTTTCCGGCTCCCTGGAGGAGGAGGCGGTGCGGCGGCTGCTGACGGTGTAAGTTCTTCTTTTTCTGAAGAAAAAGAAGCAAAAAGACTTTTCGAGTTTGGGGTGCGCCGGCTGCATGCGCACCGCCAAACGGACAAAAGTTTTTTGGTTCTTTTTTCCAAAAAAGAACCCCTTCCTTCTCCCGGCTTCCCTGGCAACTGAGACATGCTATAGCAGTTGCCGTGCAAACCCTCCTGCTCTCCGCCGACGATCTGGCCTCGCTCGCCACTCGCGTCTATGTGCGGCTGCGCGATGCCATCGCCGAGGGGCGGCTGGCGGCGGGGGAGCGCCTTTCCGAGCGGGGCCTGGCCGAGAGCTTCGGCGTCTCGCCCGCCCCGGTGCGGGATGCGCTGCACCGGCTGGAGGCGGAGGGGCTTGTCACCACACTGCCGCGGCGCGGCAGCTTCGTGGCCGATCTCGGCCCGGCCAAGCTGCGCCAGATGGGCCGGCTGCGCGCCGCGCTGGAGGGGGTGGCCGCGGGCTTCGCCGCCGAGCAGGCGACGCCCGCCCAGGCCGCGGCGCTGCGCCGCCGCCTGCACGCCGTGCGCGACGCCACGGAGGCCGGCGACCTCGCCGCCCTGGCCGCCGCGAACGATGCGCTGCACGCCGCCATCCTCGCCATCGCCGACCATGCCGTGCTGGCGCGCCACCTGGAGGCGCTGCGCGGCTACGACCATGTCACGCGCCGCCGCATCCTCGCGGCAGCGCCGGAGGAACCGCGCCGGGCCTTGCGCGAGCACGCCGGCATCGTCTCCGCCATAAGGCGGGGGGATGCCGCGCGCGCCGAGGCGCGGATGCGCGCGCACACGCTGCGCTCGCTCAGCCAGATCGTGGAGGACACCAAGCCATGACCACCCCCGTTCCCGACCGCGTGCGGAAGGCCCTCTCGGGCATTTCCGGCATCCTCGTCACGCCCTACGATGCCGAGGGCAATCCGGCGCCGGAGAAGCTGCGCCCGATCATCGCGCGCTGCGCCGCGGCGGGCGTCGATGGCCTTACCGTCAACGGCAACACCAGCGAGTTCTACAGCCTCTCCTTCGCCGAGGCGGAGCGGATGCAGGCCGAGGTGCCGGCGCTGGTCGAGGGCCGCGCCATCGTCATCGCCGGCATCGGCCGCAGCGTGGTGGAGGCGGAGCGGCTGGCCCGCCGCGCGCCCAAGGATGGCGCCGACGCCATCATGATCCACCAGACGCCGGACCCCTTCGTCGCCCCGCGCGGCGTGGTGGAGTATGTGCGCCGCATGGCCGATGCCTCCGGCCTGCCGGTGGTGCTCTACCTGCGCAATGACGGCATCGGGCTGAAGTCCATCGAGGAGCTGTGCCGCATCCCCGGCGTGGCCGGCGTGAAGTGGGCGACGCCGAACGTGATGACGCTGGCGCACGCCATGCGCATCGTGGGTGACCAGGTGAACTTCATCTGCGGCCTGGCCGAGCCCTGGGCGCCGCCGATGACGGCGCTCGGTGCGCGCGGCTTCACCTCCGGCCTGATCAACGTGGCGCCGGAGCGGTCCGTGACGATCCGCGATGCGCTGGCGCGGGGCGACTTCGCCACGGCCAATGCCGAGATCGCCGCCATTGCCGGCTTCGAGGCGCTGCGCTCCGAGGAGCAGAACGGGACCAATGTTTCCGTCGTCAAGGAAGCGCTGAATCTCACGGGGCACGATGTCGGCCCGGCGCGCCCGCCGGCCGCGTGGCCGCTGGCGCCGGAGTCCCACGCCCGCCTGCGCGCCCTGCTGACGGAATGGGGCGTGCTCAAGGCTGCCGCCGCGTAAACGGATGTGGGGGTCCGGGGGAACTCAGTTCCCCCGGCGGGGCGAGGGGCAGCGCCCCTCCCTTTCTTTGTCTTACATGGTCGCCCCGATCGGCCAGGGCGCGAATTCCGCGCCGCCGAAATCGTAGTTCTCGCTCTTGGTCCGCTCGCCCGAGGCCACGCGCAGGATGAGCTGGAAGATGCGCTCGCCGCATTCCTCGACGCTCTCGCGCCCGGAGAGGATGGTGCCGCAGTTCACGTCCATATCCTCCTCCATCCGCTCATACATGGCCGAGTTGGTGGCGAGCTTGATGGAGGGTGCCGGCTTGCAGCCGAAGACGCTGCCGCGCCCGGTGGTGAAGCACACCATATTGGCGCCGCCCGCCACCTGGCCGGTGGCGGCCACCGGGTCGTAGCCCGGCGTGTCCATGAAGACGAAGCCCTTCTCCGTCACCGGCTCCGCATAGTCATAGACGGCGGTGAGGTTGCTGGTGCCGGCCTTGGCCATGGCGCCGAGCGACTTCTCCAGGATGGTGGTGAGGCCGCCCGCCTTGTTGCCGGGGGAGGGGTTGCTGTTCAGCTCCGCCTGGCCGCGCGCCGCGTATTCCTCCCACCAGCGCATCAGCCCCACCAGCTTCTCGCCGACGTCGCGCGAGGTGGCGCGGCGGGTGAGCAGGTGCTCGGCGCCGTAGGTTTCCGGCGTCTCGGAGAGGATGACGGTGCCGCCATGCCGCACCAGCAGGTCCGAGGCATGGCCCAGCGCCGGGTTGGCGGTGATGCCGGAATAGCCGTCCGAGCCGCCGCATTGCAGGGCGATGGTGAGGTGGCTGGCCGGCACCTCCTGGCGGTGCACCTGGTTGGCCTCGGCCAGCACCTCGCGCACGAAGGCGATGCCGGCCTCGACGGTCTTGCGGGTGCCGCCCATGGACTGGATGTCCATGTTGCGCAGCCGCCCGGCGAGGTTCTGCTCCTCCAGCAGCCCCGAGATCTGGTTGACCTCGCAGCCGAGGCCGATGGCGATGACATGGCTGAAGTTCACATGCCGCGCATAGCCCGCGAGCGTCCGGCGCAGGATGCGCAGGCCCTCATTGTCGCCCATGCCGCAGCCGGTCTTGTGGGTGAGCGCCACCACGCCATCGACGTTGGGGAACTCGGCCAGCGGGTCGCTGCCGGTGAAGGGGTTGCGCTTGAAGGCGTCGGCGATCAGCGAGGCGACATGCGCCGAGCAGTTCACGCTGGTGACGATGCCGATGTAGTTGCGCGTCGCCACCCTTCCATCGGGGCGGAGGATGCCCATGAAGCGGGCGGGCTCGGGCACGTAGAGCGTCGGCCGGGCGTCCACGCCCCAGGCATAGTCCTTGTCGAACTCGCCCATGCCGCAGTTCTGGGTGTGCACCCACTCGCCGGGCGCGATGGGCTGGGTGGCGAAGCCGATGATCTGCCCGTAGCGCTTCACCGCCTCGCCCGGGGCGTGCGGGCGCAGCGCCACCTTGTGCCCGGGCGGGATGCGCGCGCGGGTGACGACGTTCGGCCCCACCGGAGTCCCCTCCGGCGCGGCGCGGCGGGCGATCAGCACGCTGTCCTCGGGGTGCAGGCGGATGAAGGGCGTGTCGGCCACGGTGTCCATGTGCGTTTTCCTCCAGGGGGAGGACAGTCTAGCGCAGACGACAGGCTTGCGAAGCTTTTGTGCCGCAAGGCATAATGTCATCATACAACAAAGCCGGAGCGCCTGGAGGCGCCCGATGGGGGATGGAATGATCCGTGGCTTCCTGGCGGCCGCCACCATGGCCGCCTGCGCGCTGTTCGGCGGCACCGCCGAGGCGCAGCAGCGCCTGCGCTGGGCGCATGTCTACGAGACGGGCGAGGCCTACCACACCGAGGCGCTGTGGGCCGCCCAGCAGATCAAGGAGCGGACGCAGAACCGCTGGAACATCGAGGTGTTCGCGGCCAGCGCGCTGGGGAACGAGCCCACCATCAACCAGGGCCTCTCGCTCGGCACGGTGGACATCATCTACACCGGCGTGGCCTTCGCCGGCGCCACCTACAAGCCCATTGCCATCAGCAACGCGCCCTACATCTTCCGCGACTACGGCCATTTCGCCGCCTACCGGCAGAGCGAGCTGCTGCGCGACCTGATGGCGGGCTACGACAAGCAGACCGGCCACCGCTCCGTGGCGCTCACCTACTACGGCGCCCGCCACCTGACGGCCAACCGCGCCATCACGAAGC
Source organism: Teichococcus aestuarii (assembly GCF_003116135.1). Classification (GTDB taxonomy): domain Bacteria; phylum Pseudomonadota; class Alphaproteobacteria; order Acetobacterales; family Acetobacteraceae; genus Pseudoroseomonas; species Pseudoroseomonas aestuarii. The sequence continues at coordinate 201,392 of NZ_PDOA01000004.1, forward strand.
CCGAGGATGCGCGGGGCATGAAGCTGCGCGTGCCGCAGGCGCCGCTGTTCCTGATGTTCACCCGCTCGATCGGCGCCAACGCCACGCCGATCGCCTTCGCCGAGGTGTATCTCGCCCTGCAGCAGGGCACGGTCGACGGGCAGGAGAACCCGCTGCCCACCATCCAGGCCAAGAAGTTCTACGAGGTGCAGAGCCACATCATGCTCTCCGGCCACATCACCGAGAGCATCCTGACCATCGTCGGCCGCGCCACCTGGAACTGGCTGAACGAGGCGGACCGCAAGGTGTTCGAGGAGGTGCTGCGCGAGGCGGCGACGCGCGCCAGCAAGCAGATCCGCGACGCCGAGCTGAGCCTGCCGGACTGGTTCCGCCAGCAGGGCAAGACCGTGCTGGAGCCGGACCGCGCCGCCTTCCGCGCCGCCGCCATGCCGCTGCACAACGACCAGGCCGCGGGCGCGGGCTGGACGAAGGAGCAGTATGACCGGCTGCAGGCCATCGCCTCGGCCACCAACTGAGAGGAGGGCCGGGGAGCGGGACTCCTCCCCGGCCTTTGCTGCCCTCAGGCGCCCGGCGCGTACTTGATGGCGCAGCCGTAGTTGCGCGTCACCGCCCGCTCCACCGGCCGGCCGTCGGCGACGGCCAGCATGGCGTTCCGCGCCAGCGGCTCGGCCTTCGGCACGTCCTCGGCGCGGTTGGAGGCGATGCTGTCGATGCCGCCCATGTAGCGCAGCAGCCCCTCGCCATCGATGACGTACATGTGGGGCGTGGTGGTGGCGCCATAGGCGCGGGCCATGCGGCTCTCGGGGTCGAGCAGCACGGCGGCGGGGGCGGCGCCGCGCTCCGTGGTCAGCCTCCGCGCGCCGGCGCCATCCACATGCCCCTGCTCGCCGGGCGGGGAGGAGATGACGGACAGCCAGACCAGCCCGCGCTCGGCGGCCTGCTTCTGCAGGGCCTGCATGTTGTTGCTGCCGTAGTGCTTCCGCACGAAGGGGCAGTCATGGTTGGTCCACTCCAGCACCACCACCTTGCCGCGGAAGTCGGCGAGGCGGCGCATCGTGCCGTCCTGGTCGGGGGCGGCGAAGTCCGGCGCGGGGGCGCGGATGACGGGCGCGGCCTGCGCCAGCCGGGGCAGGGCCGGCATCAGCACGGCGCCGAGCGGGATGGCGAGGGTGGCGCGGCGGGACAGGAACTTGGCCATGGTCGGTCACTCCATCGTCGAGAGGGGGCGTCGGGAGCCCGGTCAGCCCGGAGGCAGCGCCTCCAGCACCAGGGCTTCGGTGAGGATCTGCGGCAGCAGCGCGGGCTCGCCGCCGCCGGGCGGGTAGACGAGGTAGAGCGGCACGCCCTCCCGCCCGAAGCGGCGCAGCACGGCGGCGATGGCGGGGCCGCCATCGGTCCAGTCGCCCTTGAGGTAGGCGACGCCGCGCCGCGTGAAGGCGTCGCGCACCGCCTCCGAGTGCAGGGCGACGCGCTCGTTCACCTTGCAGGTGATGCACCAGGCGGCGGTCATGTTGACGAAGACGGGGCGGCCCTCGGCGCGCAGGGCGGCCAGCCGCGCCTCCGACCAGGGCTCGGCGCCCGGTTCGGCGGCGCTGGCGCGGGTGCCGGCGCTGGCGGCGGGTGCGGTGGCCAGCGCCGGCAGCAGGGCGAGCGCCGCCAGCAGCGCCAGGGCGGCGCCGCCGCGCCCGGCCAGCCGGCCCCGGCCGCCGCGCGCCAGCTGCGCCCGGCCCAGCGCCCAGGCGGCGAAGCCCACGGCCAGCCCTCCGGCCAGCGCCGCCGCCAGCCCTTCCGGCCCGACCTGCTGCGCCAGCACCCAGAGCAGCCACAGCGCGGCGGCATACATCGGGAAGGCCAGCAGCTCCTTCAGCCGCTCCATCCAGGCGCCGGGGCGGGGCAGCCGGTCGGCCAGCCCCGGGGCCAGGGCCAGCAGCGCGTAGGGCGCCGCCATGCCGAGCCCCATGGCGGCGAAGACGGCGAGGGTGGCGGCGGGCGGCATCAGCATGGCGGCGCCGATGGCGGCGGCCATGAAGGGGGCGGTGCAGGGGGTGGCCACCAGCACCGCCAGCCCGCCCGTGGCGAAGCTGCCGAGATGCCCGCCCCGCGCCGCGACACCCGAGCCCAGCGCCACCGGCCCGCCGAGCTGGAACACGCCGGAGAGGTTCAGCCCCACCGCCAGCATCAGCCAGCCCATGCCGGCGACGAAGGCGGGCGCGGTGAACTGGAAGCCCCAGCCCGCCACGCCGCCGGCCGCGCGCAGCGCCATCATCACGCCCGCCAGCGCCAGGAAGGAGAGCACCACGCCGCCCGTGTAGCTCAGCGCATGGCCGCGCACCGCGCCGCGCGCCGCGCCGGAGAGGCGCGCCACCGCCATGGCCTTCATCGCCAGGATGGGGAAAACGCAGGGCATCAGGTTCAGGATCAGCCCGCCCAGCGCCGCCCAGAACAGCGCCTGCCACAGCGGCAGCCCGGCGCCGAGGCCCGCCCCCGCGCCTGCCCCGGCCAGCGGCGGCGGCACCGCGCCCGGCGCGGCGGCGATGCTGTAGGCGCTGCGCGTGCCGCCGGCATCGGTCAGCACCAGCACGCCCTCCAGCGGGCCGGCCGGCAGCGGCGCCGCGCCGCGCGGCAGGCCGAGGCGCAGCCCGCCCTCGGCGAGCTGCACCGGCTGCGGCGCGGCATGGTCCAGCACGCCCCATTCGCCGGGGAAGAAATGCGCCTCCTTCACCAGGGCGGGGGAAAGGTCCGGCCCCTCCAGCCGCAGCGCGCCCTGCGGGCCCTCGAAGCCCAGCGCCGTGTTCCAGGGGGAGGGGCGGGGCAGGGCGGCCTCGGCGGCGCGGAAATCGGCGGCAAGGGCGGGGTCGGGGCGCGGCGCGGCCTCCACCGGCAGGTCGAGGCGGAACACGCCCTCCTCCGGGATGCACACCTTCTCGCAGACCAGCCAGCTCGCCTGCGCCTCGATGGTGAAGACATCGCCCGGCCGCAGCGTGGCGGGCGGCGTCACCGTCAGCGGCAGCAGCACCGCGTTCTCGTAGCCGTAGTTCACCAGCGGGCCGAAGGGGATGCGCTCCGGCGCCGGCCATTCGAAGCCGGTGGCGCTGGCGCCCTCGGGCAGGGTGAAGGCGATCTCGGGCGGCGTGCCGGCATCGCCCGGATTGCGCCAGTAGGTGTGCCAGCCCGGCGCCAGCACCTGCCTCAGCCCGAGGCGGAAGGGCTGGCCCGGCGCCACCGCGTCCAGCGCGGAGGCCAGGGTCATGCGCGCGCGCTCGGAGCGCGTGGGCGTGCTCTCCAGCGCCCGGACCTCCGGCGCCAGGGCGGGCAGGGCCAGGGAGAGCAGGGCCAGCAACGGGGGCAGGGCGCGCAACATGAAGGGAATGAAACCTTTTCGCGGTGCCGAAGGAAAGGGCGTCGCGGTAACGAAACGTGTCGCGCCGCGCCGCTCAGCCCTCGCGCGGCTGCATATAGGCCTCCACCTCCGCCCCTGTCAGGGCGCCGGCCGCGAAGCCGAAGCTGCCCTGGTCGCGGATCTCCACCGCCGCGCGGTGCAGCGCGCCGAGCGCCGTGCGGGCCAGCGAGCCGCCGAGGCTGATGCGCCGCACCCCCGCCGCGGCCAGCTCCGCCACGGTGAAGGGGCGGCCCACCAGCCCCATCACCACATTCACCGGGAAGCCTTCCAGCGCCTCGCAGACGGCGCGGATCTGCGCCAGTTCGCGCAGGCCGGGGGCATAGAGCACCTCCGCCCCGGCGGCGGCGAAGGCCTGCAGCCGGGCGATGGTGTCGTCCAGATCCGGGCGGCCGTGCAGGAAGTTCTCCGCCCGCGCCGTCAGCACGAAGGGCAGGGCGCGCGCCACCTCGGCGGCGGCGGCGATGCGCTCGACCGCGTGGCGGAATTCATAGATCGGCTCCGCCGGGTCGCCGGTGGCGTCCTCGATCGAGCCGCCCGCCAGCCCGGCCTCCGCCGCCGCCCGCAGGGTGCGGGCGCAATCGTCCGGGGCGTGGCCGAAGCCGTTCTCCAGGTCGGCCGAGACCGGCAGGGTGGTGGCCGCGACGATGGCGCGGGCATTGGCCAGCGTCTCCGCCAGCCCCGCCGCGCCATCCCGCCGGCCGAGGGAGAAGGCCAGGCCGGCGCTGGTGGTCGCCAGGGCCGGGAAGCCAAGGCCGGCCAGCAGCCGGGCGCTTCCGGCATCCCACGGGTTGGGCATGACGAGGGCGCCGGGTTGCGCGTGCAGCGCGCGGAAGCAGGCGACCTTGTCCTCGCGGGTGGGGTGCATGGGGTCGTTCCTCCGGTGAGGTGGTTATTGTTCTGGTAATGTTCCATCGGCGTCAAGCGGGGAAAGCCAGGGTGCCTGCCCGCCTCCATGGTGAGGCCCGAACTGGCCGCCACCCGCCGCCTTGCGCTACAGGCAGGGCATGGATGCCCTGCCCGAGCTGCCCGTCTCCGAAGCCCTGCCGCGTTTGCTGGATGCGCTGCGCGCGGGCCCGAACGCCGTGCTGGTGGCCCCCCCCGGCGCCGGCAAGACCACGCTGGTGCCCCTGGCGCTCCGCCACGAGCCCTGGGCGAACGGACAGAAGATCGTGGTGCTGGAGCCGCGCCGCGTCGCCGCCCGCGCCGCCGCACGCCGCATGGCGGAGCTGCTGGGCGAGCCGCTGGGGCAGACGGTGGGCCTCGCCACGCGGCTGGAGCGCGCCGTCTCCGCCGCCACCCGCATCGAGGTGGTGACGGAAGGGCTGCTGGTGCGCCGGCTGCAGACCGATCCCGGGCTGGAGGGCACGGCGGCGGTGCTGTTCGACGAGGCGCATGAGCGCAACCTCGACACCGACCTGGCGCTGGCCCTCTGCCTCGACCTGCAGCGCGGGCTGCGGCCGGAGCTGCGGCTGCTGGCCATGTCCGCCACCATCGAGGCCGAGGGGTTTTCCCGGCTGCTCGGCGGCGCGCCGGTCATCGAGAGCCTGGGCCGGGCCTACCCCGTGGTGGTGCATCACCGCCCGCGTGACCTGAAGGAGCCGCGCGACCTGCCCGAGGCGATGGTCGCCGCCATCCGCGCCGCCCTGGTGGAGCATCCGGGCGACGTGCTGGCCTTCCTGCCCGGCTGGGGCGAGATCCGCCGCACCGCCGAGCGGCTGGGCGGCGTGAAGGCCGAGGTGCTGCCGCTGCATGGCGAGCTGCCCCCCGCCGAGCAGGACCGCGCCCTCAACCCCTCGCCGAACCGCAAGGTGGTGCTGGCCACCTCCATCGCCGAGACCTCGCTGACCGTGCCGGGGGTGCGGATCGTGGTGGATGGCGGCTTCCGCCGCGCGCCGCGCCTCGACCCGGCCACCGGCCTCGCGCGGCTGGCCACACTGCGCATCTCCCGCGCCGCCGCCGAGCAGCGCGCGGGCCGCGCGGGGCGCACCGAGCCGGGCGTCGCCATCCGCCTCTGGACGGAGGCGCTGCACCGTGGCCTGCCGCAATCCGACCGGCCGGAAATCCTGGAGAGCGAGCTGTCCGGCCTGGCGCTGGACTGCGCCGCCTGGGGCAGCGATCCGGCGGAGATGGCCTTCCTCGACCCGCCGCCGGCCGGCATGCTCGCCGCCGCCCGCGCCCTGCTGCGCGACCTCGACGCGCTGGACGGGCAGGGGCGCATCACCGCCATGGGCCGGCGCATGGCGCGCCTCGGCACCCACCCGCGCCTTGCCCGCATGATGGCCGAGGCGGCCGACGCCGAGGAGGCGGCACTCGCCGCCGAGCTCGCCGCCCTGCTGGAGGAGCGCGACCCGATCCGTGGCCGCGAGGCGCCTGCCGACATCCAGCTGCGGCTGGACCTGCTGCACGGCGCCGACGACCCGAATGCCGACCGCGCCGCGCTGGGCCGCATCCGCCGCACGGTCACGCTGCACCGGCGGCGCCTCGGCGTGCCGGGCGGCACGGAGGCGGCGGGCGATGCCGGGCTGCTGCTGGCCGCCGGCTTCCCCGACCGCATCGCGGCCAAGCGCGGCAGCATGGACGGCGCCTTCCGCCTGGCGTCGGGGCAGGGCGCCCGCCTGCCGGCGACCGACCGGCTAGGCAAGGCGCCGCTGCTGGCGGTGGCCGATCTGGAGCTGGCCGGCACCGAGGCGCGCATCCGCATGGCCGCGCCGCTGACCCGCGAGGCCCTGGAGCAGAAATTCCCGGAGCGGCTGGTGCGGGAGGAGGGCGCCGCCTTCGACGCCCGCGCCGGCGCGGTGGTGGCGCGGCGCCGCCTGCGCCTCGGCCCGCTGGTGCTGGAGGAGAGCACCCTGCCGCATGCCGACCCGGCGGCGCTGGCCGCGGCCCTGGCCGAGGCCGCCGCTACCCGCGCCTTCCGCGACCTCGACTGGACCGAGGCCGCCCGCCAGACCCGCGCCCGCATCGGCCTGATGCACGGGCTGGAGCCGGCGGAGTGGCCGGATGTTTCGGACGCCGCGCTCGCCGCCACCGCAGGCGAATGGCTCGCCCCTTGGCTGTCCGGCCTGACGCGGCTGACCCAGCTCAAGGCGCTGGACGCGGTGGCGATGCTGCGCGCCCTGCTGCCGCATGCCCGGCAAAAGGCGCTGGATGCCGCGCTGCCGCCGCGCCTCGCCTTGCCGAATGGCCGCGCCGCCCCCATCGACTATACGGGAGAGGTGCCGCGGCTGGAGGCGCGGGCGCAATGGCTGTTCGGTCTGTCCACATTGCCGCCGCTGGCCGGCGGGCGAATCCCGTTGCAGGTGGCGCTGCTCTCGCCCGCCGGGCGCCCGGTCGCCGTCACGGCCGACCTGCCGGGGTTCTGGCGCGGCGCCTGGGCGGATGTGCGCAAGGACATGCGCGGCCGCTACCCCCGCCACGACTGGCCGGAGGACCCGGCGCGCCCCGGCTGAGCAGCCCCATTGGGCGCAACACCGCGTTCGGCTTATTTTGCCTCCGCCACTCCTGCCCTGACGCCAACCCGCCCTGACGCCAACCCGCCCTGACGCCAACCCGCCCTGACGCCAACCTGCCCTGGGCGCCGCCGGCCCGCCCCCGACCGGCCCGCCGATGAAGGAATGAACACCCCGATGCCTGCCGCCCCCCGCCGCTCCCTCCTTCTCGCCTTCGCCGGCCTCGCGGTGCTGCCGGCCTGCGGGCTGGCGCCCTCCGCCGCCCTGGCGCAGCGCGGCACGGTGCCGGACTTCGCCGACCTCGCCGAGCAGGTGCTGCCGGCCGTGGTGAACATCGCGGTGCTCTCCGAGCAGACCACCACGCAGATCCCCCCCGAGCTGCGCGGCACCCCCTTCGAGCGCTACTTCCGCGAGCGGCGCGGCCGCCAGCAGGTGCAGGGCGCGGGCTCGGGCTTCGTCATCGACCCGGCGGGCTATGTCGTCACCAACAACCACGTGGTGGGCAACGCGGCGCGGGTGGTGGTCTCGCTGCAGGACGGCACGGAGCTGCCGGCGCGCGTGGTGGGCACCGACGAACTGACCGACCTCGCCCTGCTGCGGGTCGAGCCGCGCGCCGCGCTGGCCGCGGTGCCCTGGGGCAATTCGGGCGCCATGCGGGTGGGGCAGTGGGTGCTGGCGGCGGGCAACCCCTTCGGCCTCGGCGGCACCGTCACCTCCGGCATCGTCTCGGCGCGCGGGCGCGAGATCGGCGCCGGGCCGTTCGACGACTTCATCCAGACCGACGCCGCCATCAACCCGGGCAATTCCGGCGGGCCGCTGTTCAACGCGGCGGGCGAGGTCATCGGCATCAACACCGCCATCTACTCGCCCTCCGGCGCCTCGGCCGGCATCGGCTTCGCCACGCCATCGGACCTGGCGCGCGGCGTCATCGAGCAGCTGCGGCGGGATGGCCGGGTGGAGCGCGGCTGGCTCGGCGTGGCGGTGCAGGACATCGGCGAGGAGAGCACCCCGGGCGGCCGCAACCGCGGCGTGCAGATCCAGAGCGTGGAGCGCGGCAGCCCCGCCGCCCGCGCCGGGCTGCGCCAGGGCGACATCGTGACGGCGCTGAACGGCGAGCGGGTGGAGACCTCCCGCGCGCTGATCCGCGGCGTGGCCGGCACGCCGCCGGGCCAGACCATCCGCATGACCTTGCAGCGCGAGGGGCGCCAGCGGGAGATGGCGGTGCAGGTGGGCCGCCGCCCCGGCGGGGCGGGCTGAGGGCAGGGGGGCCGCTGCTCAAACGGAGGTGATTCCCGGCGGCCGAAGCTTGCCGGGATGACATGCGGGAAGGGCTTACCGCCGCGCTATAGTTCCGGAATCGGAACATATAGGCCGCGGAGGCAGCCCTGATGCCCTTGCCAGATTCTTCGCCCGCGCTTCCTCCGCCGCCGCAGGGGGAGATCACCGCCCTGACTGGATTGCGCGGCGTGGCCGCCCTGGCGGTCACCGCCTACCATTTCTATGCCACCCTCGACCCCGGCCTGACCGACCCGCTGCACATGGCGGTGCGGCGGGGCTACCTGATGGTCGACCTGTTCTTCGTGCTCAGCGGCCTGGTGATGGCCATGACCTATGCGCAAGGCTTCCTGGCGGCGCCCGGCCTCGCCGGCTGGAAGGACTTCATGCTGCGCCGCGCCGCCCGCATCCTGCCGCTCTACTGGGCGGTGCTGGCGGGCAGCCTGCTGGTGGCCTGGGCCGCCTATGGCCAGCTCAGCCCGCCGCGCGGCGGCTTCACCGTCAACGTGCCGGACCCGCTGCCGGACATCCTGCTGAACCTGCTGCTGGTGCAGTCCTGGTCGCTGACCCACAGCGCGCTGGTGCCGGCCTGGTCGATCAGCACGGAATGGGCGGCCTACCTGCTGTTCCCGCTGCTGGTGCGGCTGCTGCTGCGGCCGGGCTGGAGGATGGCGCTGCTGGGCCTCGCGCTGGCGGTGGCGATGCTGGCCGCCGCCATCTGGATCACCGCGCATGACGGGCTGCAGCATGGCGGCCCGCTCGATGCCTCCTCGGGCGAGGTGCCGGGGCCGCTGCTGCGCTGCCTGGCGGGCTTCATGCTCGGGATGCTGGGCTTCCGGCTGGCGGGCCATCCCGGCATCGTCTGGCTGGGGAGCGATGGCGCCGCCCTGCTGCTGGGCGGGCTGCTGGCCGTGCTGTGGCTGTTCGGCCCGTCGGACGCGCTGATCTATCCGCTGCTGCCCGCCGTGGTGCTGTGCCTGGCGCTCAACCGCGGCCATGCGGCGGCGCTGTTCTCCTGGGCGCCGCTGCACCGTCTGGGCGTGCTCTCCTACGCCATCTACCTGCTGCACTACCAGTTCGCCGGCGCGCTGCACTGGCTGGAGCAGGCGCTGGGGGCGCGGCTGCCGGCGGGGCTCGGGCCGGTGCTGGCGGCGGTCGTGATCTTTGGGCTGCTGCTGGGCACGGCCTGGCTGGCGCACCGCCTGGTGGAGCTGCCGGGCCGCCGCCTGATACGCGGCCTGCTGCGGCAGCGTGCCGCCGTGGGACCGGGGGGGGCTGCCCGCCTGAGAGGCCAGGGGAAGGGTGCCGGCCCAAGGGGCCAGGGGGAGGGTGCCGGCCCAAGGGGCCAGGGGAAGGGTGCTGGCTCAAGGGGCCGGGGCGTGCCGCGCATGGCTGGCCCGTCCCTGGCCGTGCGAGAAGGGCTTGGTCTGCGAGTTGCGAATGATTATGGATAACTGATCATCCGCTCCCGCTGGAAGGGCCTCCTGTTGACGTTTCTCCGCCAGTTCCGCGCCCCGGCGCTGCCGGGCAGCGCCGCTGCCCGTGCCGAGCCCATCCCCGGCCGCGGCCGGTGAGCGGCGCCACCCTGGCCGTGGCGGGGGCCGCCGCCGGCTACCGCGCCCTGGTGCTGCGCCGCGTGGCGCTGCTGGCGCTGCTGACGGTGTTGCTGATCGCCTCGCTGCTGCTCGACGTCGCCACCGGCCCCTCCCGCCTCGGCCTGGCCGATGTGGCGCGGGTGCTGCTGAACCCGGCCTCGGCCAGCGGCCCCGTCTCCGTCATCGTCTGGGATGTGCGGCTGCCCTATGCGGTGATGGCCGTGCTGGTCGGCGCCGCGCTCGCCCTGGCGGGGGCGGAGATGCAGACGGTGCTGAACAACCCGCTGGCCAGCCCCTTCACGCTGGGCGTCTCCTCCGCCGCCTCGCTCGGCGCGGCGCTGGCCATCGTGCTCGGCGTCGGCCTGCCCTGGGTGCCGCAGGAATGGCTGCTCTCGGGCAATGCCTTCCTCTTCGCCTTCCTCTCCGTGCTGCTGCTGCGCAGCCTCTCCCGCCTGCGCGGGGCGGGGGTGGAGGCGCTGGTGCTGTTCGGCATCGCGCTGGTCTTCGCCTTCAACGCGGCGGTGGCGCTGCTGCAGTTCGTCGCCACCGAGCAGGCGCTGCAGCAGCTGGTGTTCTGGTCGATGGGCAGCCTGGCGCGCGCCACCTGGCCCAAGATCGGCATCCTGGCGCTGGCGCTGGCCGTCGCCATCCCCTTCACCGCCCGCGCCGCCTGGAAGCTCACCGCGCTGCGGCTGGGCGAGGAGCGGGCGCTCTCCTTCGGCATCGACGCCAACCGGCTGCGGGATGGCGCCTTGCTGCGCGTCAGCCTGCTCTCGGCGGTCTCGGTCGCCTTCGTCGGCACCATCGGCTTCATCGGGCTGGTCGGGCCGCACGCGGCGCGGCTGATGGTGGGGGAGGACCACCGCTTCTTCCTGCCCGCCGCGGCGCTGTGCGGCGCGCTGCTGCTCTCGCTCTCCTCGGTGGCCAGCAAGATGCTGGTGCCGGGGCTGATGGTGCCGGTCGGCATCGTCACCGCGCTGGTCGGCGTGCCGGTGTTCGTCGCGCTGGTCTTCACCCGGGGGCGGCGGTCGTGAGGCTGGAGGTCGAGCGGCTCACCCTCGGCTATGGCCGCCGCACCATCCTGGCGGAGGCGAGCCTGGAGCCGCTGCCGGGCGGCGCCATCACCGCGCTGATCGGGCCGAACGGCGCCGGCAAATCCACCCTGCTGCGGGGCCTGGCCGGGCTGCTGCCGGCGCGCGGCTCGGTGCGGCTCGATGGGGAGGAGATGGCCGGGCAGTCGCTGGAGCGGCGGGCGCGGTCCATCGCCTACATGCCGCAGAGCCTGCCGCAGGGCGTGGCGCTGACGGTGATGGAGGCGCTGGTGGGGGCGCTGAAGGCCAGCCCCACCGCCGAGGGCATGCCCTCCGCCCGCGCCGCCGCCGAGCGCGCCCTGGCGCTGCTGGAGCGGCTCGGCATCGCCGAGCTGGCGCTGGTGGGGCTGGACCGTCTCTCGGGCGGGCAGCGGCAGCTCGCCGGCCTGGCCCAGGCGCTGGTGCGCCGCCCGCGCGTGCTGCTGCTGGACGAGCCGACCAGCGCGCTCGACCTGCGCCACCAGCTCGGCGTGATGCGGCTGGTGCGGGAGCTGACGCTGCAGCACGGGCTGGTGACGGTGCTGGTGGTGCACGACCTGGCGCTCGCCGCCCGCTTCGCCGACCGGGTGGTGATGATCGGCGAGGGCCGCGTGCGCGCCCAGGGCACGCCGGAGGAGACCCTGACGCCGGCGATGCTGGCCGAGGTCTATGGCGTCTCCGCCCGGGTGGAGCGCTGCTCGCACGGCCACCTCCAGGTGCTGGCCGACGCGCCGCTCTGAGCCCTGCCGGCGGAGGGCGGGCCGCTGCCGCCCCTATTCCTCGCTGCGGCCGATGCTGAGGCGGTCGATGCGCCAGCCGCGGCGTTCCAGCACGCGCAGCGTGTAGCGGCCCAGCGTGATCTCGGTGCCCACCGACGGGATCCCCCGCGCGCGGGCGATGGCGAGGCCGCCGGCGGTGCTGGCCTCGTCCTCCGGCAGGTCCCAGTCCAGCGCGTGGTTGATCTCGCGCAGGCGGGCGTCGCCGCGCACCTCGACGATGCCGTCCGCGTCGTTGTCGGCGATGATCGCCTCGCCGCGCTGGGCGATCTGCCCGACCACCACCTCGACGATGTCCTCCAGCGTCACCAGACCGCGGATGGTGCCGTACTCGTCCACCACCAGCGCCATCTTCGGCGTCATGGCGCGGAAGGCGTGCAGCTGCTCGCGCAGCGGGCGCATCTCCGGCACGAAGCTGGCGGGGGCGGCGAAGCGCTTCAGCTCCGGCGCGCCGCCCTCCTTGCGGGCGGCGGCCAGCGCGTGCAGCGCGGCGCGGGCATCGACGATGCCCAGCACCTCCTCGCCGCGCCGGCGCCAGAGCGGCATGCGGCTGTGCGGCGCGGCCAGCAGCCGCTCCAGCACCGCCTCGGGCGGCGCGTCGGCGTCGAGCGCCTGGATGCGGGCGCGGTGGGTCATCACGTCGCCCACCGTCAGGTCGTCCAGCGCCAGCACGCCGCGCAGCATGCGGCGCTCCTCCTGCGCCGCCGCCTCCGCGTCGCCGCGCTCATCGGTGCCGTGCAGCTCGATGGCGCCGAGCAGCTCCTCCTCGCCGCGCCGCGCCTGCACCTGCGAGATGCCGAACAGGCGGAACACGTGGCTGAGCAGCCAGTTCACCGCGCCGCCCAGCGGCCCCAGCAGGCGCATCACGCCGCCCAGCAGCGGCGCCGCCGCCAGCGCCGTGGCGTCCGGCCGCTGCAGCGCATAGGTCTTGGGCAGCACCTCGGCGAAGATGACCAGCACCACCGTCATCGCCAGCGAGGCATAGACCACCCCCTCCTCGCCGAACCAGGCGATCAGCAGGCTGGAGGCCAGGGCGGTGGCGGTGGTGTTGACGAAATTGTTGCCCACCAGCAGCGCGGCCAGGAAGCGGTCCTTGCGCTCCTGCAGCCGGGCCAGGGTGGTGGCGCGGCGGTCGCCTTCCTTCACGCGGCGGGTGATGAAGGCCCGGCTGGCGGCGGTGATGGCGGTCTCGCTCCCCGAGAACAGGGCCGAGAGAACCAGCAATGCCAGAATCGCTCCCAGCATCGCCCAACTTGCCACGTCCATCGCTTCCTGGCGTCCTTTCCGCAGGGTGGAGCCCTGCACCTGCCAGAGCGCGGGGGCTGGATGCAAGCACCGATGGCGCGGGGCACGGATGGCGATGGCCCAGGGAGGGGTTGCGCAGGCACGGAGATCGCGGCTGCCCTGCCGCGCCTGCTCTGGCGTGGCGGCGCGGGCCGGGGCATGTTGGCCGGCCCGGCGCGCCATGATGGGGCCCCCCGCTTCCGCGGGGCCGGCGCGCCGCGACAAGGAGCGCAGCACCATGCGAATTCTGCTGGTGGAAGATGATGCCGAGGTGGGCCGCTTCGTGAGGAAGGGGTTGCAGGAGGCCGGGCACACGGTCGAGCACACCACCAACGGGCGGGATGGCCTGTTCATGGCGGCGGGCGAGAGCTTCGACCTGCTGGTGCTGGACCGGATGCTGCCGGGCGGCGTCGATGGCGTGCGCCTGGTGGAGACGCTGCGCGGCCAGGGCAACCACACGCCCGTGCTGTTCCTCTCGGCCATGTCCGGGGTGGATGAGCGGGTGAAGGGGCTGAAGGCGGGCGGCGACGACTACCTGGTGAAGCCCTTCGCCTTCGCCGAGCTGCTGGCCCGCGTCGAGGCGCTGGGCCGCCGCCCGGCGGTCGACGCGCCGGCCACGCGGCTGAAGGTGGCCGACCTGGAGCTCGACCTGCTCTCCCGCACCGTGACGCGGGCGGGCAAGAAGATCGACATCCAGCCGCGCGAGTTCCGCCTGCTGGAGCACCTGATGCGCCATGCCGGGCAGGTGGTGACCCGCACCATGCTGCTGGAGAAGGTGTGGGACTACCATTTCGACCCGCAGACCAACGTGATCGACGTGCATGTCTCCCGCCTGCGGCAGAAGCTGGACAAGGGGCAGGACAGGCCGCTGATCCACACGGTGCGCAACGCCGGCTACATGATCCGCGCCGAGCCGTGAGCACCACGCCGTGCCGTGACCGCCCGGCCATGACGGGCGCCTGATGCCCCACACCCGCCGCCGGCAGCAGCATCCGGGGCCGCTCTGGCGGCTGCTCTCCTCGGCCGGCTTCCGCTTCGCGCTGCTGTTCGCGGTGGTGTTCCTGGCGGCGGGGCTGGCCTTCGCCGGCGTGCTCTGGTGGGGCACCGCCGGCACGCTGGAGCGGCAGACCGATTCCGCCATCCGCGCCGACGCCATGGCGCTGGCCGAGCGCGGCCGCGACTCCGGCCTGGCCGTGCTGGCCGAGGCGGTGGAGGAGCGGCTGGCGCTCGATGCCGAGGGCCTCTCGATCTACCTGCTGCTCGACCCTGCCGGGCGGCGCCTGGCGGGCAACCTCGCCGCGCTGCCGCCGCCGCGCCCGGGCGAGAGCTCCTGGTACCGCCTCAGCGTCGACCATGACGATTCCGGCCCCGGCGAGGCGCGGCTGCTGGTGCTGGACCTGCCGGATGGCAGCAAGCTGGCGGTGGGCCGCGAGGTGAGCGAGAAGCAGCGCCTGCGCGACCTGCTGACCGAGGGGCTGGCCTGGGCGGCGGGGGCGGCGCTGTTCTTCGCCCTGCTCGGCGCGCTGCTGATGCGGCGGGCGCTGGAGCGGCGGCTGACGCCGGCCACCACCACCGCCGCGCTGATCGCCGGCGGCGACCTCTCGCAGCGCGTGCCGATCTCGCTGCATGACGACGAGTTCGACCGGCTGGGCGCCAGCATGAACGCCATGCTCGACCGCATCGCCCACCTGATGGACGGGGTGCGCGGCGTCTCGGACGCCATCGCGCACGATCTGCGCACGCCCATCGCCCGTGCCCGCAACGGGCTGGAGGAGGCGCTGCTGGAGGAATCGGACGACCCGGCGGTGCTGCGCGGCGCCATCGAGCGCGGCATCGCCGACCTCGACAACGTCACCCGCGTGTTCCAGGCCGTGCTGCGAATCGCCGAGGTGGAGGCGGGCGCCCGCCGCGCCGCCTTCGCGCCGCTCGACCTCTCCCTGCTGCTGGCCGACGCCGCCGAGCTCTACGGCGCCTCGGCCGAGGCCCGCGGCCAGACGCTGAACACCGATTGGCCGGCGAGCCTGCCCCTGGTGGGCGACCGCGACCTGCTGCTGCAGGTGGTGGCCAACCTGCTGGACAACGCGGTGAAGTTCACCGTCCCGGGCGGCAACATCACGCTCTCCGCGCAGCGCGAGTCCGAGTGGGTGCTGGTGCGGGTGGCCGATGAGGGCCCCGGCCTCTCGGCGCAGGACCGCGGCCGGGTGGGGGAGCGGTTCTTCCGCGCCGATTCGGCGCGCACCACGCCCGGCTCGGGGCTCGGCCTCTCGCTGGTGCGGGCGGTGGTGCAGCTGCATGGCGGGGCGCTGTGGTTCGAGGATGCCGGCGGGCCGCCGCAGCGGCCAGGGCTGGCCGTGCTGTTCCAGCTTCCCGCCAGCCCCCTTTCCGCCAATGCCCTTTCCGCTGGCGCCCTCTCCGCTGGCGCATGACCCATGCTTCATGCCGCGCCCATCGCCGGGCAGGGGGGACGCTCCCAGATTGGCGGCCATGTTCCTCCGCCTTCCCTGCCTGCTGGCCATGCTGCTCTCCGCCATGCCGGCCGCCGGCGCCGAGCTGCGGCTGCTCTCGCCGGGGCTGGCCTACTGCGATGAACTGGCTGCCCGCTTCTCGCGCCTGCCAAGAACCCGCCAGGACGCCGCGCGCGGCCTTGCCCTGGAAGGCAGGCGGCTGTGCGAGGCAGGGCATGTCCGCACCGGCGTGGCCAAGCTGCGCCGGGCGCTGCGCGCGGCCCAAGACCTTTCGCCAATGCCCAAGCCGTCCCATCCCTGAGCGCGCGGCCCCTGGCCGGCCGGCCCGGGCGCCATGATCCGCACGGCCCTGGCGGGGGCGGGCGCGCTCTGCGCCGGCATCGGGCTGGCGCGCTTCGCCTATGTGCCGCTGTTTCCCGCCATGGTGGCGGCGGGCTGGGTGGAGGGCGGCGAGGCCGGGCTGCTCGGCGCCTGCAACCTCACCGGCTATCTCGCGGGGGCGCTGGGCGGGCGGGCGCTGGGGCGGCGCCTCGGCGTGCCGGCGGCGCTGGATGCCGGCATGGCGCTGGTGGTGCTCTCCTTCCTGGCCTGCGCGCTGCACGGGCCGGGCCTGGGCTGGCTGCTCTGGCTGGCGCTGTGGCGCGGTCTGGCGGGGCTGGCGGGGGGCATCCTGATGTCGCTGGCCGGCCCGGCGGTGCAGGCGGTGCTGCCGCCCGCGCGGCGCTCGGCCGCCGCCGGGCTGGTGGTGGCGGGCATCGGCGCGGGGGTGGTGCTGGGGGCGCTGGCGGTGCCGGCGCTGGTGCCGGGCGGGCTGCCGCTGGCCTGGGCGGGGCTGGGGCTGCTCTCGCTGCTGGTCTGGCTCGGGCTGCGGCGCCACTGGCCGGCGCCGCCCGCCGCCGAGACCATGCGCCTGCCCACCGGCCAGGCGGTGCCGCGCGCCGGCGCGCTGCTGCTGGCCTACCTGCTCTCGGCCACCGGCATGGTGCCGCCGATGGTCTATCTCGCCGATCTCGGCGTGCGCGGGCGCGGGCTGGAGGCGGCGGCCACGGCGCTGCTCTGGGTGCTGTTCGGGCTGGGCGCCGCGGCGGGCACGCTGCTGGGCGGGCGGCTCGCCGGCCGCATCGGCGGGCGGCGGACACTGACGCTGTGGATGGCCGTGCAGGTGGCGGCGCTCGGCCTCTGCCTGCTGCCCGGCGCCGGCGCGGTGCTGCTGGCGGCGCCGTTCTGCGGCTTCGCCGGGGTCGGCGCCAGCGCCGTGGCCCTGGCGGCGGCGCGCGAGATCGGCGGCCCCGCCGCCGGCATCCTCTGGGCGCGGGCCACGGTGATCTACGCCCTGGCCCAGGCGGTGACCGGCTTCGCCCTGGCCGCGCTGTTCCACGCCACGGGGGACAGCCACGCGGCGGTGTTCGGCGCCGGGCTGCTGGCCTCGGCGGCGGCGCTGGCGGTGGCCTGGGCGGGGCAGCGCCTCGCCTGATCGTGCGGGGCAGGGCGCTTCCCGGCCGGGCGACCGCCGCCCAGTCTCTCGCCATGGCAGATCCGTTCGACCTCGACCGCTTCGTCCAGGCGCAGGCGCCGGTCATCGACCAGGTGCGGCGCGAGCTGGCGGCGGGCCAGAAGCGCAGCCACTGGATGTGGTTCGTCTTTCCGCAGCTGCGTGGCCTCGGCCACAGCGGCATGGCGCAGCGCTATGGCATCGCCTCGCTGGCGGAGGCGCGGGCCTATCTGGCCCATCCCGTGCTCGGCCCCCGGCTGCGGGACTGCGCGGCGCTGATGAACGCCGTGCCGGGCCGCTCGGCGCACGACATCCTGGGCAGCCCGGACGACATGAAGTTCCAGTCCAGCATGACGCTGTTCGCGCTGGCGGCGCCGGCGGAGCCCGCCTTCGCCGCCGCGCTGGACCGGTTCTACGGCGGCGCCCGCGACGCGCGCACCCTGGCCGCGCTCCCCCCGGAAAACTGACAGAAAGAAGATGGGGGTCCGGGGGAATTCCTTCCCCCGGCCTTCCCTGTCACGCAAACATCGGCCGCACATCCCGGAGCGGCTGCCAGGCCGGCTTGCCATCCTTGTCCACCAGCACCGAGCGCACCCCTTCGGCGAAGTCCGGGTGCCGGGTGACGCTGCGGGTCAGCACCAGCTCCTGCTCCAGGCAGCCGGGCAGGTCGAGGCTGGCGCCGCGCTCCAGCAGCTCCAGCGTCACCGCCACGCTGGTCGGCGAGACGCGGGCGAGGATGGCCTGCTGCTCGCGCGCCCAATCCGTGGCTTCGGCCTGCAGCGCCGCCTCGATGCCGGCGCGGTCCGCATGGCCGAAGCAGCGCTCGATGGCCGGGCGGAGGGCGGCGATGCGCCCCTCCGGCACGGCCTCGGCGAAGCGCTCCACCGCCGCGGCGTCGCCGCTCTCCAGCAGGGCGGCGCGGAGCGCGGCCAGCTTCTCGCGCGGCACGAAATGGGTGGCGAGCCCGGCCTCCACCGCCTCGGCGCCCTTCAGCCGGGCGCCGGTGAGGGCGATCCAGCGCCCCATCGCACCGCTGGGAGAGCCGGGCAGGCGCGGCAGCACGTAGCTGGTGCCGACATCGGGGAAGAGCGCGATGGCCGTCTCCGGCATGGCCAGCAGCGCGTGCTCGGTGACGATGCGGTGGCTGCCATGCACCGAGACGCCGAGCCCGCCGCCCATGCACACGCCGTCGATCAGGCTGACCCAGGGGCGCGGGAAGGTGGCGATGCCGGCATTCACCGCGTATTCGCGGGTGAAGAAGGCCTCCACCGCCTCGAAGCGGCCGTCCAGCACGTCCTGCCGCACCTGGCGGACATCGCCGCCGGCGCAGAAGGCACGGTCGCCGGCGCCTTCCAGCAGCACCATCCGCACCTCCGGCGCGTCCCGCCATTCGGCGAGGGCGGCGGCGAAGCCGTCGATCATGGCGAGGTCCAGCGCGTTCAGGGCGCGGGGGCGGTTCATGGTGAGGTGGCCCACGGCGCCCTCCCGCCGGATGATCAGGCTGGCTTCGGCTTGGGTCATCGACGATCCTCCGTTCGGTTGTGCGGCGCAGGGTCGCGGCATGGCGCGCGGTTGACAACCCGCCCGCCGGCGGGAATGCAGCGCCGGAGGGTACAAACAGAGGCGCAGGGCACGGGGGATGAACAGGATGGCGGAGCCGCTGGTCCGCTTCGAGGGCGTGCGCAAGGCCTATGGCGCGGCGGCCTCCGGCTATGCCGTGCAGCGGCTGGACCTGGAGGTGGAGAAGGGCGAGCTGCTCACCCTGCTCGGCCCTTCCGGCTCCGGCAAGACGACGACGCTGATGCTGCTGGCCGGCTTCGAGATGCCGAGCGAGGGGCGCATCCTGCTCGGCGGGCGGGACATCGCGCGGCTGCCGCCGCACAGGCGGGGCATCGGCGTGGTGTTCCAGTCCTACGCGCTGTTCCCGCACATGAGCGTGGCGGAGAACGTGGCCTTCCC
Source organism: Teichococcus aestuarii (assembly GCF_003116135.1). Lineage (GTDB taxonomy): Bacteria > Pseudomonadota > Alphaproteobacteria > Acetobacterales > Acetobacteraceae > Pseudoroseomonas > Pseudoroseomonas aestuarii. The sequence goes on from NZ_PDOA01000004.1 coordinate 220,157, forward strand.
GCTGGAGGTGCGCGGCGTGCCCAGGGCCGCGCGCGCCGAGCGGGTGCGGAAGGCGCTGGCCATGGTGCGGCTGGAGAGCTTCGGCGAACGGCGGCCCACCCAGCTCTCGGGCGGGCAGCAGCAGCGCGTCGCGCTGGCCCGCGCCATGGTGTTCGAGCCGCCCATCGTGCTGCTGGACGAGCCGCTGGGCGCGCTGGACAAGGCGCTGCGCGAGGAGATGCAGTACGAGATCCGGGCCCTGCACCAGCGCCTGGGCCTGACCATGATGTATGTGACGCACGACCAGCAGGAGGCGCTCACCCTCTCGGACCGCATCGCCGTGTTCGAGGGCGGGCGCATCCGCCAGCTCGCCGCGCCGCGCCGCCTCTACGAGCAGCCGGAGAACGCCTTCGTCGCCGGCTTCGTGGGCGAGAACAACCGGCTGCCCGGCGTGGTGCGGAGCGCACCCGAGGGGGAGGGGCGGGACCGCGCCATCCGGGTGATGCTCGACAGCGGCACCGAGGTGCTGGCGCGCCCGGTGGATGCCGGCGCGCCCGGCAGCCGCTGCCTCGTCGCGGTGCGGCCGGAGCGGGTGGCGGTGGCCGCCATCCTCGCCTCCGAGATGGGGGAGGATGCGCTTTCCGCCCGGCTGGTCGAGGTGATCTTCCAGGGCGACCATGTCCGGCTGCGCCTGAGCCTGGGCGATGGCGCCGAGGTGGTGGCCAAGCGCCCCGTGGGGGCGGGGATGCTGCCGGAGCCGGGCACGCTGGTCTCGGTGGCGTGGGACCCGGCGCACGCCCACGCCTTCGCCGCGGAAGGCTGAGAGGCGCGGCGGAGGCCTTTGCCCTTCAACCCCTTCGCGTCCTGGCCTAGGCTGCGCGGCGGGAGAGCCGGCGGTCCCGGCCAGGGGAGCAAGACGATGCTGCGGAGAGGTTTCGGCGCCATGCTGGCGCTGGGTGTTGGCCTGCTGGGCACGGGTCTTTCGGGCGGCGCCGCGCAGGCGCAGGGGCGGGACCTGACCATCGTCTCCTGGGGTGGCGCCTACCAGGACGCGCAGCGCGAGGTGTTCTTCCGCCCCTGGCAGCAGCAGGGCAATGCCCGCCTGCTGGAGGAGACCTGGGATGGCGGCGTCGGCGTGCTGCGCGCCAAGATTCAGTCCGGCGCCAACAACTGGGACCTGGTGCAGGTGGAGAGCGAGGAGCTGCTGCTCGGCTGCGAGGAGGGGCTGTTCGAGAAGATGGACTACGCCGCCATCGGCGGGCGGGAGCACTATATCCCCGAGGCCGTCAGCGAGTGCGGCGTCGGCAACATCCTCTATTCCTTCGTGCTGGCCTATGACCGCGCGCGCATGGCCGATGGCCCGCGCAGCTGGGCCGACTTCTTCGACACGGCGAAGTTCCCCGGCAAGCGCGGCCTGCGCCGCGGCCCGAAGGTGACGCTGGAGATCGCGCTGCTGGCCGATGGCGTGGCCCCGGGCGAGGTCTACAAGCTGCTCGGCACCAGCGCCGGCGTGGACCGCGCCTTCCGCAAGCTCGACACGCTGAAGCAGGACATCATCTGGTGGGAGCGCGGCAGCCAGCCGCCGCAGCTGCTGGCCAGCGGCGAGGTCGCCATGACCAACGCCTACAATGGCCGCATCAGCGCCGCCAACCAGAATGACGGGCGCAATTTCGGCATCGCCTGGTCCGGCAACGTCTTCACCCTCGATTCCTGGGTGATCATGAAGGGCAGCCCGAACAAGGCGGCGGCGCTCGACTTCCTGAAGTTCGTCGGCCAGCCCAATGTCCAGGCCGGGCTGCCGCCGCGCATCCCCTATGGCGTGACGGCCAAGGGCGCCAACGCCAACCTCGCCCCCGCCGTGCTGGCCAACCTGCCCACCGCGCCGGAGAATGCCGAGGGCGCGCTGCAGCTGAACGACCAGTTCTGGCTCGACAACCTCGACAAGCTGAACCAGCGCTTCAACAACTGGGTCTCGCGCTGACTTGGCCCAAGGGACGAATGCGCCGCTGAAAGCGCGGCTGGCGGCGGCGGCGCTGGTGGCGCCGCTGCTGCTGTTCCTGCTTGGCGTCTTCGTGCTGCCGATCGGCGCCTTCCTGTTCCGCGCGGTGCAGGAGGGCGAGGTGGCGCCGGTGCTGCCGCGCACCCTGGCCGCGCTCTCGGCCTGGGACGGCACGGCGCCGCCGGGCGAGCCCGCCTTCGCCGCGCTGGTCGAGGATCTGCGGGAAGCGCGGGCGCGTGACCAGCAGGCGGGCGGCGGCGGCATCGCCCGCGCCGCGGCGCGGCTGAACGCCGACCTGCCCGGCTTCCGCTCCCTGCTGCCGATGACCGCCCGGCGCGTGGCCCAGCCCTTCGAGGGCGAGGCGCGCGCGGCGGTGCTGGCGATCAGCGAGGAGTGGGGCGGCATCGCCCCCTGGGGCGCCATCCGCCGCGCCGGCGGCCCGGTCTCGGACTTCAACCTGCTGGCGGTGCTCGACCTGAAGCGGGACGCCACCGGCAGCCTCGCCACCGCTCCACCGGACGAGGCGATCTTCCGCGCCATCCTCTGGCGCACCCTGTGGATGGGGCTGCTGGCCACGCTCATCTGCCTCGGCGTCGGCTACCCGCTGGCCTGGCTGATCGCCACCGCGCCGCCGCGCGCTGTGCCCTGGCTGATGGCCGGCGTGCTGCTGCCCTTCTGGACCAGCCTGATCGTCCGCACCGCCGCCTGGATGGTGCTGCTGCAACGCGAGGGGGTGGTGAACGCCGCCCTCGGCGCGCTGCAGCTGACCTCCGGGCCGCTGCCGCTGCTGTTCAACCGCGGCGCCGTGCTGCTGGCCATGGTGCACATCCTGCTGCCCTTCATGGTGCTGCCCATCTATGCCAGCCTGAAGTCGCTGGACTGGCGGCTGCCGCGCGCCGCCGTCTCGCTCGGCGCCGCGCCGGCGCTGGCCTTCTGGCGGGTGACGCTGCCGCTCTCCCTGCCAGGGGTGGGGGCGGGGTGCCTGCTGGTGTTCATCCAGGCGCTGGGCTTCTACGTCACGCCCGCCCTGCTCGGCGGCGCCAACGACCAGATGCTGCCCTATTTCGTCGCCTTCTACGCCTCCCGCACGGTCAACTGGGGGATGGCGGCGGCGCTCTCCTGCCTGATCCTGGCGGCGGTCGCGGTGATCCTGGCGGTGTATGGCCGGCTCGTCGGCTTCTCGCGGATGCGCGCGGCATGAGCGCCGGCCCCGCCACGCCGCGCATCCCGGCGCGCATCGCCGGCCGTGAGGCCCCGGCCGCGCCCGTGCCGCCCGCCGCGCCACCCCCGGCGCCGCCGCCCACGCCCGCGCGGATGCGCGCCCCGCTGAAGCCGGGGCGCATCCTGCTCTGGGCCTTCGGCGTGCTGGCCATCCTGTTCCTGCTGGCGCCGGTGCTGGCGGTGCTGCCGCTCTCCTTCTCCGCGGGGTCCTTCCTGCACTACCCGCTGCCCGGCCTCTCGCTGCGCTGGTACGCCGATTTCTGGAGCTCCGACTTCTGGCTGCCGGCGCTGTGGAACAGCCTGCGCGTCGGCGCCGCCGCCGCGCTGCTGGCCGGAGTGCTGGGCACGCTGGCCGCCTTCGGCCTGTGGCGCTGGCGCTTCCCCGGCCAGGCGGTGGTGATGGCGGTGCTGCTGGCGCCGATGGTGGTGCCGGCCATCATCGTCGCGGTGGCGCTGCTGCTGGCCTTCGGGCCGCTCGGCCTGACCAGCAGCTTCACCGGGCTGATCCTGGGCCATGCCGCGCTCGGCGCGCCCTTCGTGGTGGTGACGGTGCTGGCGGCGCTGCAGCAGTTCGACGCCACGCAGCTGCGCGCGGCGGCGGCCTGTGGCGCCTCGCCCGTGCGGGCCTTCTGGCGCGTCTGCCTGCCGCAGATCGCCCCCGGCGTGGCGGCGGGCGCGGTCTTCGCCTTCGCCACCAGCCTCGACGAGGTGGCGGTGGCGCTGTTCATCGCCGGCCCCGCGCAGCGCACCCTGCCGCGGCAGATGTTCTCCGGCCTGAACGATTCGATCAGCCTCACCATCATGGCGGCGGCCATGGTGCTGGTGCTGATCTCCGGCCTGATGCTGCTGGCGGTGACGCTGCTGCGCCGCCCGCGTTGAAGGCGCGTACGAACCCGGGAGAGGGCCATGCTGGAAGGCGGATGCTTCTGCGGCGCGGTGCGCTACGTGGCGGAGGGCGCGCCCTTCCACCCGACGATCTGCCACTGCGCCGATTGCCGGCGCGCCGCCGGGGCGCCCTGCGTGGCCTGGTTCAGCGTGGCCATGGCGCGGCTGCGCTTCACCCGGGGCCGGCCCCGCTTCTTCGCCTCCAGCGCCAAGGCCGAGCGCGGCTTCTGCGCCGATTGCGGCACCACCCTCACCTGGCGCGGCCTGGCCACGCCGGAGGAGATCGACGTCACCATCGCCAGCCTGGACGAGCCGGAGGCGGTGCCGCCGGCCGACCACACCCAGGCCGCCGGCCGCCTTTCCTGGCTGGCGCTGGCGGACGGATTGCCGCGGATCCCCGGCTGGCGGACGGAGTAGGGCGGGGGGCCTCAGTGCCCGGCGCTGCCTGACAACAGGTTTATGACCAGCACCCCGGCCAGGATCAGCCCGATGCCGAGCACCGCCGCCGCGTCGAGCCGCTGGCCGTAGAGCAGCCACCCCGCCGCCGAGACCAGCACGACGCCGATGCCGGACCACAGCGCGTAGGCGATGCCCACGGGCCATGCGCGGAGCGCCAGCGACAGGAAGTAGAAGGCGCCGCCATAGCCCAGCACCACCACCACCGAGGGCAGCAGGCGGGTGAAGCCCTGGGTCGCCGCCAGGGCGGAGGTGGCGATCACTTCGAGCAGGATGGCGAGGGCGAGGTGCAGCGTGGCCATGCGCCGGCCCGTGCCGTTGCGAAAGCGTGCTGTCAAGCGCGCGGCGGCTCTTACCAGCGCCGCATCCCGGGGCCACCTGCCGTGTTGCACCCGCATCCACGGGACAAGGGAGACCCAGACGCCATGACCACCACCACCCCCATGCTCGCCCGGCGCGGCATGCTGGCCGCCGGCGCCACGCTGTTCGCCACCGGCCTGTTCGCCACGCCGCGCCGTGGCCTGGGCCAGTCGGCGGCGCCCTCCGGCCCCTACACCCTGCCGCCGCTGCCCTACGCCGCCAACGCGCTGGAGCCGCATATCGACGCCGCTACCATGGAGCTGCACCACGGCAAGCACCACGCGGCCTATGTGAACAACCTCAACACCGCGCTGAAGGACCACGGCCAGCTCGCCGCCATGCCGCTGGAGCAGCTGCTGACGAAGATCGGCGAGGCGCCCGAGAGCGTGCGCACGGCGCTGCGCAACAATGGCGGCGGCCACGCCAACCACGCCATGTTCTGGCAAATCATGGGCGGCAAGGGCGGCAGCCCCTCCGGCGAGCTGGCCCAGGCGATCGACCGCGATCTCGGCGGGCTCGACAAGATGAAGTCCGACTTCAACGGCATGGGCGGGCGCGTCTTCGGCTCGGGCTGGGTGTTCGTCACCGTGGACCAGGGCGGCAAGCTGGCGCTGGCCAGCCGGCCCAACCAGGACACGCCGGTCATGGAAGGCCAGCGCGTGCTGATGGGCAACGACGTGTGGGAGCACGCCTACTACCTGAAGTACAACAACCGCCGGCCGGAATACCTCGCCGCGTGGTGGAACGTCGTCGACTGGGCGAAGGTGGGCGAGCGCTACGCGGCCGCGAAGGCGGGCACGCTGAAGATCTGAGGCGGCCCCAGGGGGAAGGCTCTTTCCCCCGGGCTTCCCACCCCGCCCGGCGCGGTCAGCCGAAGACCAGGCGCCAGAGCAGGGGGAGCAGCAGGGCGGTGGCCAGGGCGTTTAGCCCCATCGCCATGCCGCTGAAGGCGCCGGCCGTCGCGTTCACCGCGATGGCCCGCGCCGTGCCGAGGCCGTGCGCGGCGGTGCCCATGGCCAGTCCGCGCGCGCGCCAGTCCTTCACCCGCATGGCGTTCAGCGTCATCGGGCCGAGCGTCGCCCCCGTGACGCCGGAGGCCAGCACCACCGCTGCCGTCAGCCCCGGCAGGCCGCCGATCTGCTCGGCGATGCCCATGGCCACCGGCGTGGTGACGGAGCGCGGCGCGAGGCTGGCGGTGATCTCGGGCGCCGCGCCCAGCATCAGCGCGAAGGCCACCCCCACCGCCGCCGCCACGCCGCCGCCCGCGATCACCGCCAGCAGCGCCGCCAGCGCCGAGCGGCGCACATGCTGCCATTGCCGGTAGAGCGGCACCGCCAGCGCCACCGTGGCCGGGCCGAGCAGGAAGTGGACGAACTGCGCGCCCTGGAAATACTGCCGGTACTCGATGCCGGTGAGCAGCAGCGCCGCCGCCAGCAGCGCCACCGCGAACAGCACCGGGTTGGCCGCCGGGTGCCAGCGGCACAGTGCCGCCAGCCGCAGCCCGGCCATCCAGGCCAGCAGCGTGGCGGTCAGCGCCGCCAGCGGGTCGCGCGCCAGATAGACCCAGATCTGCGCCAGATCGACCATCAGCCCAGCCGCCGGATCAGCGCCTGCGCCAGCCGCCCGGTGAAGGCGATGCCGGCCAGCGTGCCCGCCACCACGGCCAGCGAGAGCGGCGCCCAGTCCCGCGCCAGCTGCGGCAGGTAGACCACCACCCCCACCCCCGCCGGCACGAAGAGCAGGCCCAGATGCATCAGCAGCGTGTCGGCGGTCTGGCCGAGGCCGGGGGCGCCCGGCGCCTCGGCCGGGCTGCCGCGCAGCCGGTCGCGCAGCAGCAGCCCGGCGAAGAGCAGCGCCATGCCGATCACCGGCCCCGGCACCGGCAGGTGCAGCGCACGCGCCAGCACCTCGCCGCAGAGCTGGCAGAGGAGGAGCAGGGTCAGGCCGTTGATCATGCCGTGGCTCCCCGCCGCTTCGCGGGCAGGGCAGGGTGGGGGGCGGGCCGCATGGGCGGGGCTCCTTCGGAGGCGGGAAGGGGGGCGCCCATGATCGGCCCCGGCGCGGGCACGATCCAGCCCTATGGCCTTGCAAAAAAAGCGGGGCGGACCTCCGGGGGAAGGCCCGCCCCTGAAGTGATCCCGCGCCGGGGAGGTTAGGTGGCGCGGAGGATGCCGGCAGGTATTCGGGGACCGGCACCCCATCGGGAGAGACAGGGCCTGGGTTCATGGCCCGGGCGCATCATGCCGGGCAGATGGTTGAGGTTTGGTTTTCGGCACCGGCGCGCCGCAAAAAATTCGCGCCCCTCTTGCCGGCGGCCCCCGCCTCGCCAAGGCTGCCGCCATGAACCGGGGAGAGACACGCGCATGAGCACGGCACGCACCGCGCCGGAATCCGGCCCCACCCAGAGCGCCCTGCCCCTGGCCGGGCTGCGGGTGCTGGAGCTGGGGCACTACATCGCCGGCCCCTTCGCCACCCGCCTGCTGGCCGACATGGGGGCCGAGGTGGTGAAGGTGGAGCCGCCCGAGGGCGACCCCATCCGCGGCTGGGGCAGCAAGGCGCAGGGCCACCCGGTGTGGTTCAGCATCCATGGCCGCAACAAGCTCTCCGTCACGCTCGACCTGAAGAACCCGCGCGACAAGGCGCGCCTGGTGAAGCTCGCCGCCCGCGCCGACGCGCTGGTGGAGAATTTCCGCCCCGGCTACCTGGAGCGCATCGGGCTGGGGCCGGAGGTGCTGCAGGCGGAGAATCCGCGCCTCGTCATCGCCCGCGTCTCCGGCTACGGGCAGGACGGGCCATACCGGGACAAGCCGGCCTTCGGCGCCATCGGCGAGGCGATGGGGGGCTTGCGCCACCTCACCGCCAACCCGGGCCAGACCGAGCTGCCGCCGCCGCGCTGCGGCATCTCCATCAGCGACGACCTGGCGGGGATGTACGCCGCCATGGCCGTGGTCTCCGCCTGCTGGGGGCGGGACCGCGCGGGGCAGGAGGGGCGCGGCCGCATCATCGACATCAACCTGGTGGACAGCGTGATGAGCCTGATGGAGGGGATGCTCCCCGAATACGGGCTGACGGGGAAGATCCGCCAGCCGGCGGGCGCCGCCATTCCCACCGCCGCGCCCACCAACACCTACCCCTGCGCCGATGGCAAGTGGCTCTGCGTCGCCGGCAATTCCGACCTCATCTTCCGCCGGCTGATGGGCGCCATCGGCCGCCCCGAGCTGGCGGCCGACCCGCGCATGGCCGACAATGCCGGCCGCTGCGCCAACGCCGCCGAGCTGGATGCCGCCATCGCCGCCTGGACGCGCACCCTGCCGGCGAAGGACGCGCAGGACGCGCTGGAGGCGGTGGACGTGCCCTGCTCCCGCCTCTACGACATCCGCGACATCGCCGAGGACCCGCATTTCCGCGCCCGGGATTCGGTGATGACGGTGCAGGACCCGCTGATCGGCCCCGTGCTGCACCCGGCGGCGCCCTTCCGCTTCGACGGCGTGGCGCCGCGCGACATGGTGCGCTGGACGGGGCCGGCGGCGGGCGCGCACAACGCGCGGGTGTTCGGCGAATGGCTGGGCGAGGAGGCTGAAGCATGAGCGAGAGCGTCACCATCAGCGAGGTCGCCCCGCGCGACGGGCTGCAATCCATCGGCCCCTTCGTGCCCACCGAGACCAAGGTAGCCATGGTGCGCGCCCTCTACGAGGCGGGCGTGCGGCGGATGGAGGTGGGCAGCTTCGTCAGCCCGCGCGCCGTGCCGCAGATGGCCGACACGGCCGAGGTGCTGAAGGCGGCCAAGGCGCTGCCCGGCCTGGAGTGCACGGTGTTGGTGCCCAACCGCAAGGGCTTCGACCTCGCCCTGGCGGCGGGGGCGGACCGGCTGGGCTTCTTCATGTCCGTCACCGAGGCGCACAACCGCGCCAACCTCAACCGCGGCCGCGCCGACAGCCTGGCCGAGCTTTCCGAGCTGGTGCGCGAGGGCACGCGGCTGGGGGTGAAGATGCGCTTCAACCTCTCCTGCGCCTTCCACTGCCCTTTCGAGGGGGTGGTGCCGGTGGCCGATGCGGTGGACATGGTGGAGAAGGTGTTCTCCCTGGACCTGGGCATGGAGATCGGCATCGCCGACACCACCGGCAATGCGTCGCCGGACCAGGTGGCGGCGGTGTTCCGCCACACCATCGCCTCCTGGGAGAATCCCTTCGCCTTCCATGGCCACGACACCTACGGCATGGGCGTGGCGAACGCGCTGGCGGCCTACGAGGCGGGCGTGCGGGTGTTCGACGGCGCGGCGGGCGGCCTTGGCGGCTGCCCCTTCGCCCCTGGCGCCACCGGCAACACCGCCACCGAGGACCTCGCCTGGATGTTCCGCCGCATGGGCGTGGCGACCGGCCTCGACTGGCCGAAGCTGCTGGTGGCGGCCGATCTCTGCGCCGCCGTCCCGGGCGGCACGCCGGGCGGCCGCATGCGCGGCGTCCCCGCCGCCCGCGCCGCCTGACGCATGGGAGATCCAAGAACCTCAGGTTCTTGGCGGGGAGAGTTTGAGAGGGGCGGCGCCCCTCTCAAATGCTTCGGCCTGCTGCTGTTCCTGACCCTTGCCGCCTGCGGCGGCGGCAGCGGCGGCGGCCCCGTCACCGGCGCCGCCGCGCTGCGCGAGCCGGTGGCCTGCGTGCCCTATGCCCGCGCCCGCTCCGGCATCGAGCTGTATGGCGATGCCGGCACCTGGTGGGAGGCCGCCTCGGGCCGCTACGCGCGCGGCGCCGCGCCGCGCCCCGGCAGCGTGCTGGTGCTGCGCCCCGCGGGGCGGATGCGGGACGGGCATGTGGCGGTGGTCAGCCGCGTGCTCTCGGCGCGCGAGATCCGGGTGGACCATGCCAACTGGGCCAGTGGCGGCGCCAAGGGGCGCATCGCGCTGGACCAGCCGGTGGTGGATGTCTCGCCGCGCAACGACTGGTCGCTGGTGCGGGTCTGGTACCCGCCGGTGCGGGACTATGGCGTGACGGCCTATCCGGCCGCCGGCTTCGTGCATGGCGGGCAGGCGGTGGCGGCGCGCTAGCGCGGCTGGACGAAGCCCGCCGCGCGTGCTGCAAGCGGGGAAAAGCCCTGCCGGAGGTTGGCCCGTGACACTGCATCGCCGCACCCTGCTCGCCAGCGGATTCGCCCTCGCAGGCGCCGCCCTCGCCGCGCCGCGCGGAGCGCGGGCGCAGCCGGCCTGGCCCACCCGGCCGGTGCGCCTCGTCGTGCCGTTCCCCGCCGGCTCCACGCCCGACATCCTGGCCCGCGCCCTGACGCCGCATTACGCCCAGGTCTTCGGCCAGCCCTTCGTGGTGGAGAACCGCGCCGGCGCCGGCGGCAACATCGGCACCGACGCCGTGGCCAAGGCGACGGATGGCCACACCATCGGCCTGACCATCAACGGCCCGCTGGCCACCGCCCCCGCCCTCTACCCGCACCTGCCCTACGACCCGGCGAAGGATTTGGCGCCCATCTCGCTGCTGGCGCGGGCGGGGCAGGTGCTGGTGGTGAAGCCGGACCTGCCGGCGCGCGACCTGGCCGGCTTCGTCGCCCATGCCAAGGCCAATCCCGGCAAGCTGACCTATGGCTCGGTGGGTGCCGGCTCGGGCGGGCACCTGGCGATGGAGGATCTCAAGGCGCGCACCGGCATCGCGCTGGAGCACGCGCCCTATCGCGGCTTCCCGCAGGCGGTGCTGGACCTCGTGGCCGGGCGGATCGACGCCATGATCCTGACCGTGGCGGGCATCCTGCCGCAGGTGCGGGAGGGGCAGGTGCGGGCGCTGGCGGTGACCGCCGAGGCCCGGCTGCCGCAGCTGCCCGAGGTGCCGACGCTGGTGGAGGCCGGCCTGCCCGGCGCCGTCTCCTATGCCTGGAACGCGCTGGTGGCGCCGGCCGCGATGCCGGCGGATGTCATCGCCCGGCTGGCGCGGGAGACGCGGGCGGCGCTGGAGACGCCGGAGGCGCGGCAGGCCACCGGCACGGCGGGGTTCGAGATCGTCGCCTCCGGGCCGGAGGCGCTGGCCGCCTGGGTGGCGGAGGAGACCGCCCGCTGGGGCGGCATGATCGCGCGCCTCGGCATCAAGGCGGATTGAGGGCCGGCCGGGGGGAGGAGGGCTCCCCCCGGCGCGCGGTCAGAGGACCGGCTTCGGCTCCTCCTTGTCGTGGCGGGTCTTCCACAGCGAGAGGGCGATGGAGCCGGCGATGATGCTGGCTGTCACCATCAGGGCGTATTCCACCGGCACCGCCTTGCCGCCGGCGAACCAGTTGGCCAGCATCTTGGCGCCGACGATCATCAGCACGATCGACAGCCCGTGCTTCAGGTACTTGAAGCGGTGGATGATGCCGGCGAGCGCGAAGTACATGGCGCGCAGGCCGAGGATGGCGAAGACGTTCGCCGTGTAGACGATGAACGGGTCGGTCGAGACGGCGAAGATGGCCGGGATGCTGTCCAGCGCGAAGAGCAGGTCGGTCAGCTCCACCAGCACCAGCACCAGGGCGAGCGGCGTCAGCATCCGCTTGCCGTTCTCGACGACGCTGAAGCTCTTGCCGCGGAAGGTGTCCGTCACCGGCAGGTGGCGGCGCATCCAGCCGAGCACGGGGTTCTGCGTCGGGTCCGGCTCCTCGTCGGCGGCGCGCAGCATGGCCCATCCGCTGTAGATGAGGAACAGGCCGAAGATGATCATCACCCAATCGAACTCGCGGATCAGCGCGGTGCCGACGAGGATCATGATGCCGCGCATCACCAGCGCGCCCAGGATGCCCCAGAACAGCACGCGGTGCTGATAGGCCGCCGGCACGCCGAACTTGGCGAAGAGCAGCACGAAAACGAAGATGTTGTCGACCGAGAGCGACCACTCGATGACGTAGCCGGTGAGGAACTCAAGGCTTTTGGCGCTGCGTTCCTCCGGCGTCAGGCCATAGCTGAGGCGCAGCCAGCCGAAGAACAGCAGGGCGAGGCCGACATAGGCGGCCGACTTGATGAGCGCGGTCTTGACCGGCACCGGCGCCGGGTCGCCATTGGCGTCCTTCCTGGCGAAGACGCCGAGGTCGAGCAGCAGCAGGCCCATGACGGCCGCGTTGAAGATAACCCAGAACCAGATTGAAGCTTCCACGGAGGGACGGCTCCTCAGAATAGGGGCCCGGCCACGATTCGGCCGTGGAAGTCGCTACAGGGGAATGCAGACCGGGCCCGGATTGCACGAGAAGTCGATCCGACATCACGAAGGCGGCTGGCCATGGACGAGCCATGGACGCCGCCGGGTCGCCAGAGGGGCCCGGATCCGAGGAATTAATGGATGAAATGTCATCCGGTTGCAAGAGCGGTTGTTTCCGGACGCGATTCACGCCATGTCCTGATTTGCGCGACGGTGCACGGGACATTAGTGTCCGTCATCACGGCGAGGAGACGCGGTCCGGCTGGCGTGGGCATTCCCGTCAGGCCGGTGGCCGCCCAAATTGGATCGAGGCGTGGCTATGGGTTCCTTCAGCATCTGGCACTGGCTTGTCGTGCTGCTCGTGATCCTGCTGCTGTTCGGCGGCGGGAAGATCAGCGGCCTGATGGGCGACCTCGCGAAGGGCATCAAGTCCTTCAAGCAGAACATGAAGGAGGACGACGAGAAGGATGCGTCCATGGCGGCCGACGCGCCGCCCGCGCCGCCGGCCGGCAACATCTCCGGCCCGGCCAGCCCGGCCCAGGCGCGCAACACGAGCACGCAGCCGAACACCTCCACCTCTTCCCACCCCGCGGCCTGACGCCGCCCGGGCCGGAGCCTCGCGCCCGGCCCGCGAAGCCGGGGTACGGGTCTCCGTGCCCCAGGGCTCTCCCCGCCGGAGAATCCGCGGGGGCGGGCGGTGCCCGGAGGCGGCAGAAGCCGCTGCCGGGTGCTGCGCCTGCCGGCCCCGTACCGTGCCGCACCGCGGCGCGATGACCTTTCCTGTCCTCCTTCCTTTCCGTCTCCGCCCGCTGGCCGGGCCAGTCCCGCCGCCAGCCGGGGTGGCGATGGGCGCGGCACCTCGTGTGGCCTTCAGCGCGGCGTTGAAAGCCGCGCGCCCGGCCCGTTAGCCTGGGCACGTGGCGTGCCGCCGGCGCGCCACCCAGGAAGCACGCGGCGGCCCCGGCAGAAGGGCCGGCCAGCGGCAGGCAAGGGGGGATGGCTCTTGACGCATTCGGGCGCCGTGCAGGCGGCTGGCGGGGCGACGCCGGTCGATGATCTGGAATTCGCCAATTCGCGGCGCGCGCTGGCGGGGTGGCAGGGGCGGCTCTGGGCGGCGGCGGGCGCCGCCTTCATCGCCTGGCATCTCTGGGTGCTGCTGGTGGCGCCGGCCGACCCCACCGTCTCCCGCGCCGCGCATGTCTTCCTGGGCGCCGCGCTGGGCTTCGCGCTGTTCGCCCCCGGCCGGCGCGGCGGGCCGCGCATCCCCTGGTACGACTGGGCGCTGATGCTGCCCTGCCTGCTCATCGTCGCCCATTACGCGCTGGACGCGGACGGCATCGAGATGCGCTCCTTCATGGGGCCGAACTGGCAGGATCTCGCGGCGGCGGGGGTGGGCATCGTGCTGGTGCTGGAATTCACCCGCCGCACCGCCGGGCTGGTGATGCCGGCGATCGGGGTGGTGTTCCTGGCCTACTGCTTCATCGGGCCCTGGATGCCCGGGCCGCTCTACCACCGTGGGGTGGAGCTGGCGCCGGCGCTGATCGAGGTGTTCGGCAACAACGGCGTGCTGGGCACGGTGGTGCAGGTCTCGGCCACCTTCATCGCCATGTTCGTCACCTTCGCGGCCTTCCTCCAGGTCTCCAACGCCGGCGCCTATTTCAACGACCTGGCGCTGGCGGCGGTGGGCTGGGCGCGCGGCGGCCCGGCCAAGGTGACGGTGATCTCCGGCCTGCTGTTCGGCACCATCTCCGGCTCGGCGGTGGCCAATGTGGTGGCCTCGGGCATGTTCACCATCCCGATGATGCGGCGCGTCGGCTACGACCGCGCCACGGCGGCGGCGGTGGAGGCCACCAGCTCCACGGGCGGGCAGATCACGCCGCCGGTGATGGGGGCGGGCGCCTTCATCATGGCCGAGGTGCTGGGCGTGCCCTACACCGAGATCGCGCTGGCCGGGCTGATCCCGGCGCTGCTGTTCTACGCCGCCAACTACATCCACTGCGACCTGAACGCCCGCAAGGCCGGCATCCGCGGCCTGCCGCGCGAGGAGCTGCCGCGCTGGCTGGGGCTGGCCCGCCGCGCCTACATGGCGGCGCCGCTGGTGCTGCTGATCTGGATGCTGGTGATCGGCTTCTCGCCCTTCCGCGCCGCCGCCTGGGGCATCGGCGCCACCATCGCCATCATGCTCGGCACGGCGCTGGCGCACCGGCTGCTGCTGGGCGCGCCGCCGGAGGGCCCCAGCGCGGCGCCCGCGCGGCGGCAGGGGCCGGTGGCGGCCGTCATCGGCGCGGTGGCGGAGACGGCGGGGGCGATCTACGGCGCGCTCTCCGGCAGCGCGCGGGAGATGATGCAGCTCATCGCCGTCTGCGCCACGGCCGGCATCGTCGCCGGCGTCATCGGCCTGACCGGGGTGGGCGGGCGATTCGCCAGCCTGCTGCTGGAGATCGCCGGCGCCTCCGCCTTCCTGGCCATGCTGTTCGCCATGGGGGTGGCCATCATCCTCGGCATGGGGGTGCCCACCACCGCCGCCTACGCCATCGCCGCCGCCGTGGTGGCGCCGGGCCTCACCCGCATGGGGGTGGAGCCGCTGGTGGCGCACATGTTCGTCTTCTACTACGCCACCCTCTCGGCCATCACGCCGCCCGTGGCGCTGGCCAGTTTCGCCGCCGCCGGCATGGCGGGGGCCGACCTCTGGCGCACCAGCATGATCGCGGTGAAGCTGGGGCTGGCCACCTTCATCGTGCCGTTCCTGTTCTGGGTCTCGCCGGCGCTGCTGGCGCAGGGGCCGCTGCCGGGCATCCTGCTGGCGGTGGCCACGGCGCTGGCCGGGGTGTGGATGCTGGCCTGCGCCACCGAGGGCTGGATGCTGAACGGCCCGCTGCCCTGGCCGCTGCGGCTGGCGGCGGGGCTGCTCGGCCTCTCGCTGATGGTGCCGGAAGGCTACACGGACCTGCTCGGCCTGGCTGGCATGGCGGCGCTGGTGCTGTATCAGCGCCGCATCCATCCCGCCGCTCGAACGGAGCCCGCCGCATGAGCCTGCCTGCCCCCATCCCCGATGCCGCCATCCAGGCCATCATCGGCGCCGGGCGCCGCATGGACCGCTTCCACTGGGTGCCCGCCACGGCCGGCAATTTCTCGGTGCGGCTGCCGGGCGGCCGCGTCGCCGTCACCCGCTCCGGCCGGCACAAGGGCTTCCTCGACACCGATTCGGTGATGGCGGTGGACCTGGAGGGCCGGCCGGAGGAGGCGGGGGCGCGCCCCTCCGCCGAGACGCTGCTGCATTGCGGCATCTACCGCCGCTTCCCCGAGGCGGGGGCGGTGCTGCACGGCCATTCCGTGCCCAACACCGTGCTCTCCCGCCTGGTGGGGGAGGAGATCGCCCTCTCGGGCTACGAGCTGCTGAAGGCCTTTCCCGGCCTGCCCACCCACGACGCGACCGTGGCGGTGCCGGTGTTCGACAACGACCAGGACATTGCCCGCCTGCAGGCGGCGGTCGATTCCCGC
Organism: Teichococcus aestuarii; assembly: GCF_003116135.1. Classification (GTDB taxonomy): domain Bacteria; phylum Pseudomonadota; class Alphaproteobacteria; order Acetobacterales; family Acetobacteraceae; genus Pseudoroseomonas; species Pseudoroseomonas aestuarii. The sequence continues at coordinate 235,712 of NZ_PDOA01000004.1, forward strand.
TGGCAGGGCATGTCTGTCATCCCGCCGGGCTATTTGATCCGCGGCCACGGGGTCTATGTATGGGCGCGGGACATGGATGCGGCGCTGGCCCGGCTGGAGGCGCTCGAATTCATGCTGGAATGCGAATTGCAGGAGCGGAGGAGCCGATGAGCCTTCTCACCATCAAGGACGCCGCCACAGGCGTGGAACTGACGCGGACGGGCGACGCGGCGGAGATCGCCCGCGCCCTGGCGCCGATCGGCGTGCGCTTCGAGCGCTGGCAGGTGGCCGAACTGCCCGAGGGTGCTTCGGCCGAGGCCGTGCTGGAGGCCTATCGCCCGCAGCTCGACGCCTTCATGGCTGGCAGCAGCGCCGGCACGGCGGATGTGATCAAGCTGGACGGCAGCCACCCGCAGAAGGATGCGCTGCGCGCCAAGTTCCTCTCCGAGCACACCCACACCGAGGACGAGATCCGCTTCTTCCACGAGGGCGGCGGCAACTTCATCATGCATGTGGACGGCAAGGTGTACGACGCGCACTGCACGCGCGGCGACCTGATCAGCGTGCCGGCCAACACCCAGCACTGGTTCGACGCCGGCGTCGAGCCGAAGGTGACGGCGCTGCGCGTCTTCACCGACACCACGGGCTGGACGCCGCACTACACCGGCACCGACATCTCCGAGCGCTTCCCGGCGGTGACCGGATGAGCGGTGCGGGCGTGAGCGCCGCGCCGCTCGGCGTGGTGCTGACCGATATCGAGGGCACCACCAGCGCCATCGCCTTCGTGAAGGAGACGCTGTTCCCCTTCGCGGAGCGGGCGCTGGACGGCTTCCTCGACGCGCATGGCGAGGAGGCGGCGGTGGCCGCCTGCCTGCGCGAGGCGGAGCGCGCCGCCAGGCCGGGCGAGGATGTCCGCGCCGCGCTGCGCCGCTGGATGGCCGAGGACGCCAAGATCGGCCCGCTGAAGACGCTGCAGGGGCTGATCTGGCGCCAGGGCTTCGTCAGCGGCGAGATCGAGGGGCATCTCTGGCCGGACGTCGCGCCCTGCCTGCGGGCCTGGGCGCGCGCCGGGCTGTTCCTGGCGGTGTATTCCTCCGGCTCGGTGGCGGCGCAGAAGCTGCTGTTCGGCCACTCCAGCGCTGGCGACCTGGTGCCGCTGTTCGGCGGCTTCTTCGACACGGCGGTGGGAGCCAAGCGCGAGGCGGCCAGCTACGCCGCCATCGCCCAGGCCCTGCACCGCCCGCCGGAGGAGATCCTGTTCCTCTCCGACGTGGCGGAGGAGCTCGACGCCGCGGCCCATGCGGGGCTGCGCGTCTGCCAGCTGGTGCGGGCGCAGGACGGCACGGTGGCCAGCGGGCGGCACCCCTGGGCCGAGGATTTCCCTGGCGTCGCCGCGGCTTTCGGCCTACCGGTGCCGCGCCTCTCCGCCGCCTGAGGGGCCACCTCCTCCTTTCCGCCAACGCATCGCCGGGAGTTCGCACGGCATGATGACCACCTACACCGTGCGCGAGGGCCGGACCCTGCGCCATGAGGGCATCCCGGCGCCCGAGGCGTTGCGCGAGGCGGTCTGGATCGACCTGCTCAACCCCAGCCCGGAGGAGGAGAAGGCGGTCCAGGCGGCGCTGTGCCTGGAGATCCCGACGCGGGAGGAGATGCAGGAGATCGAGAGCTCCTCCCGCCTCTACAAGGAGGACGAGGCGCTCTTCCTCACCGCCAACTTCCTCTACGGGGTGGATGAGGGGGAGTACGGCTCCACCGCCATCACCTTCGTGCTGGCCGAGCACAACCTCGTCACGGTGCGCTACGCCACGCCCAAGGCCTTCGCGGTGTTCGCCGCCCGCGTGCTGCGCGCCCCGGCCCAGCTCGCCAGCCCCGACGGCGTGATGCTGGCCCAGTTCGAGGCGGTGGTGGACCGGCTGGCCGACGTGCTGGAGCGCATCGGCGCCGACATGGACCGCGCCAGCAAATCCGCCTTCCGCAACGCCCGCAGCACCCACAAGGTGAAGGTGAAGGCGCGCGACGCCGACCTGAAGGACGTGCTGATCGCCCTCGGCCAGGTGGGGGAGGTGACCAGCCGCGCCAACGAGACGCTGCTCGGCCTGTCGCGCATCCTCACCTTCGTCGGCGCCGAGAAGTCCTTCGCCGTGCGCAAGGAGAACAAGCCCAGCATCAAGACGCTGATGCGCGACGTGCGCTCGCTGGTGGAGCACGCGGCCTTCCTCAACAACAAGGCCAACTTCCTGCTCGACGCGGTGCTGGGCATCATCAACATCGACCAGAACGGCATCATCAAGACCTTCACCGTGGCCAGCGTGGCGCTGATGCCGCCTACCCTGGTGGCCAGCATCTACGGCATGAACTTCGCCGCCATGCCCGAGCTGCAATGGCGCTTCGGCTACCCGGCGGCGTTGCTGGTGATGGTGGTGAGCGGCCTGCTGCCGGTGCTGTACTTCAAGCGCAAGGGCTGGCTGTAGCCGCCCGCGCCGGAAACTGTGAACGCATGGGGAATCCCGGCCGGGAGAATTCAATCTCCCGGTTTTCCCGGCTTTTCGCCCCGCCGGCATGTCCGGCAGGTAAACTTGCTGTAATGCTCGGATTTTGCTCGCGTTTTCTTGCCCGGGGCACGGCTTGCCGCGGCCACGGCCGCGCTGCTTGAACAGGCACCGGCAGGGAGAGGCGCTTCACCTTGAGCATGGCAATCAACAGGCTGAGCGGCGGCAGGATCATCGCCGGCGGCCCCGGCGACGACACCTACACGATCTCCGACCCGGCGGACCAGGTGGACGAGGCGCCGGATGGCGGCATCGACACCATCCAGACCTGGCTCTCCAGCTACACCCTGCCGGAGAATGTCGAGAATCTGACGCTCACCGGCACCGCCTGGTCCTCCGGCACCGGCAACGCGCTGGACAACGTCATCACCGGCAACGCCCAGCCCAACATCCTCGATGGCGGCGCGGGCGACGACATCCTGATCGGCAATGGCAGCCCGCACGAGGCCGGCCATGTAGTCCCGCGCGGCGACACCTTCATCATCCGCGCGGGCCAGGGCAGCGACACCATCCTGGGCTTCCAGCCCGGCGATGATGGCGGCGACCTGATCAGCCTGCCGGGCTTCGACTACCGCAGCCTCGCCGGCCTGCTGGCGACGGCCACCGAGGCCGATGGCGCCGTGGTCTTCCGTCTCTCGGAGACGCAGACGCTCACCGTGCGCGGCAAGACCGCGCTGCGCGCCGGCGACTTCACCGCGCGCGACTTCGACCTGACCGCCAGCCTCACCGAGGCGCCGCGCCTAGAGACGGATGCGGAGGGCCGCACCGTGGCGGTGCTGACCGGCCGCGCCGAGATCTACGCGCCGGCGCCCGACGAGCAGTACACCCTCGTCTACATCAAGGACGCCGCGGGCACGAAGCTGGGCGAGGCGCTGACGGATGCGAACGGCGTCTGGCACTTCACCACCGGACCGCTGGCCGAGGGCACCTACGGCTTCACCGCCACGACCGTCGAGGCGAAGCGCAGCCCCGATGACGGGCTGATGCACTTCTTCGAGGTCTCCACCTCCGAGGCCACCACCGTGACGGTGACGGCAGAGCCGCCCGTTGAGCCGCCGGCGGACCCGGTGCCGCCGGCGGCGCCGACGCTGATGCTGGACGCGGCGAGCGACACGGGGGTCGCGGGCAACGGCATCACCGCCGACACCACGCCCACCATCCGCGGCACCGCGGAGGCGGGCAGCCTCGTCACCCTCTACGACACGGATGGCGAGACGGTGCTCGGCACCGCCACCGCCACCGATGGCAACTGGAGCATCACCACCCCGGCCCTGGCCGGCGGCGGGCACAATGTGTCGGCGGTGGCGACCAGCGCCGCGGGGCTGGCCTCCGACCCCTCCGCCACGCTCACCCTGGTGGTCAACCTGCCGCGGGACGCGGCCGACTTCCCCATCCCCGGCTTCGACCGCGAATTCTACCTGGCGCAGAACCAGGACGTCGCCGCCTCCGGCATGGACGCGCTGGCGCATTACCAGCAATTCGGCTGGCACGAGCAGCGCGACCCCAGCGCCCTGTTCGACGTCACCTACTACCTGAACCAGAACCCCGACGTGGCCGCGGCCGGCATCGACCCGCTGCAGCACTACATGCAGTCCGGCTGGATGGAGGGGCGCGACCCGTCGCTCTCCTTCTCCACCGCCTTCTACCTGGCGCAGAACCCGGAGGCCGCCGGCGGCAACCCGCTGCAGCACTACCTGGCCACCGGCCAGGTGCAGGACCTGGCCACCGCCGGCGCCACCCCGCACGCCACGGCGCCGCGGGGGCCGCTGATGGACGACGCCTTCTACTTCGCGCACAACCCGGACGTGGCGGCGGCGGGGATGGACCCGCAGGCGCATTTCGACCAGTTCGGCTGGCGCGAGGGGCGGGACCCGAATGCGTGGTTCGACCTGGACTACTACCTCGCCAACAACCAGGACGTGGCGGCCGCCGGCATCAACCCGGTGGAGCATTACCTGCAGTTCGGCTGGGCGGAGCACCGCGCCCCCAGCGCCGCCTTCTCGGGCGATGCCTATCTGGCGGCCAACCCGGATGTCGCCGCGGCCGGCATGAACCCGCTGGAGCACTACCTCCACTTCGGCATCGCCGAGCAGCGCGACCTCGGCCTCGGCTGAGGCGCGGCGCCCGCGGCACGGCCTGTCATCGCCCCGCGCTTGACAGGCCGTGCCTTCGGGTTCTGCCTGCCGCCCCATGGGCAGCGGCATCTTCGAGCGAATCATCGACCCCGTGGCGGCGCCTGGGCAGCAGGCCAGCCGCATCCTCGGCAGCCCCGTGCCGGAGGCGCCGCCCCCGGACGGCCTGTGGGGCTTCTACTGGTATTTCATCCGGCAGGCGCGGGCGCTGTTCGGCCTGCTCTTCGTCGCCGGCCTCTGCGTGGCGCTGCTCGACGCGCTGATCCCGGTGTTCATCGGCCGCGTCGTCGGCCTGCTGTCGGCGCAGGCGCCCGGCACGCTGCTGGCGGAGCGCTGGCCGGAGCTGCTCGGCATGGCGGCCGTGCTGCTGCTGGCACGGCCGGCCTCCATCCTGGCGCAGAACCTGATCGGCCAGCAGGCGATCAACGCCGGTGTCACCAGCATGATCCGCTGGCAGAGCCACTGGCACGTGGTGCGGCAGGGCTGGTCCTTCTTCCAGGAGGATTTCGCCGGGCGCATCGCCAACCGCGTCATGCAGGCGGGGCCGGCGCTGCGCGAGAGCGTGGTGCAGTCGGTCAACGCCGTCTGGTACATCCTGGTCTATGGCACGGGGGCGGTGCTCTACCTGGCCTCGGCCAATGCCTGGCTGGCGCTGCCCATCCTGGTCTGGTTCGCCGCCTATTGCCTGCTGCTGCGCTTCATCGTGCCGCGCCTGCGCGAGCGCGCCCGCGCCGCCTCCGAGCAGCGCAGCCTGCTCACCGGCCGCATCGTCGACAGCTACACCAACATCCTCACGCTCAAGCTCTTCGCGCGCGCCGAGGACGAGGACGCCTTCGTGCGCGAGGGCATCCTCGGCCTCACCGCCGCCTTCCAGCGGCAGATGCGGCTGATCACGCTGAACGCGCTGCTGCTCTCCACCCTCAACGCCACCATGCTCGTCTCCATGGCCGCCATCGCGCTCGGGCTGTGGGATGCGGGGCGGATCGAGCTCGGCATCGTCGCCGCGGCGCTGCCGATGGCGTGGCAGATCGCCAACATCTCCGGCTGGGTGGCCTTCAACGTCGCCGCCATCTTCGAGAATCTCGGCGTGGTGCAGGAGGCCACGGGCAGCATCGCCGTGCCGCCCACGGCGCCGGACCCCGCGGGCGCGCGCCCGCTCGTGGTGGGGGAGGGGCGCATCACCTTCGAGCATGTGCGCTTCGCCTATGCCGGCGGCCCGGGCGCGGCGACGGGGCGCGGCGTGCTGGAGGATTTCCACCTCGACATCGCGCCGGGCGAGCGTGTCGGCCTCGTCGGCCATTCGGGGGCGGGCAAGACCACGGCGATGAACCTGCTGCTGCGCTTCTTCGCCCCGCAATCGGGCCGCATCCTGATCGACGGGCAGGACATCGCCACGGTCACGCAGGAGAGCCTGCGCGGCGCCATCGGCGTGGTGACGCAGGACACGGCGCTGCTGCACCGCTCCGTCCGCGACAACATCCGCTATGGCCGCCCAAGTGCCAGCCAGGCGGCGGTGGAGGCGGCGGCGCGGCAGGCGGCGGCGCACGACTTCATCACCGCCCTGCGCGACTGGCGCGGGCGGGAGGGCTATGATTCGCATGTCGGCGAGCGGGGCGTGAAGCTCTCGGGCGGGCAGCGCCAGCGCGTCGCCATCGCCCGCGTGCTGCTGAAGGACGCGCCGATCCTGGTGCTGGACGAAGCCACCAGCGCGCTCGATTCCGAGGTGGAGGCGGCCATCCAGGAGCAGCTCACCGGGCTGATGGCGGGCAAGACGGTCATCGCCATCGCCCACCGCCTCTCCACCCTGGCCAGCATGGACCGGCTGGTGGTGCTGGAGCATGGCCGCGTCGTCGAGCAGGGCAGCCATGCCGAGCTGCTGGCGCGCGAGGGCGCCTATGCCCGGCTGTGGCGGCGCCAGTCGGGCGGCTTCCTGGAGGGGTGAGGGCACGCCGGCGGGAGTTGACCCGCCGCCGCATCGCCGGGAATGTGAGCGGCCAGGAGGGACCTGTCATGCCTGCCACCCATCATCTGCACGCGACGCCGGAGACGGTGCGCTTCGGGGCCTTCGACGCCGCCTTTCCGCCCGTCCTGACGGTCCAGTCGGGTGACCTGGTGGTGATGCAGTGCGTCTCCGGTCCGGCCGAGGTGATGCCGCCCGAGGACAGCGGCCTGGCCGTGCCGCCGGCCCTGGCCGAGATCCACAAGGCGGTCGCCGCCGGCGCCATGCCGCGCCTCGGGCCGCACCTCGTCACCGGCCCGGTGGCGGTGGCCGGCGCCGAGCCGGGAGACTGCCTGCGCGTCGACATCGAGGCGGTCGAGCTGGGGGCGGACTGGGGCTACAACCATTTCCGCGCGCTCGTCGGCACGCTGCCGGAGGATTTCCCCTATCGCCGCCTCATCCACATCCCGGTGGACCGCGCGGCCAACACCTGCCGCCTGCCCTTCGGCCCGGACAACCATGGCCTGACCCTGCCGCTCGCGCCCTTCTTCGGCGTGATGGGCGTGGCGCCGCCGGTGGAGTGGGGGCAGATCTCCACCAAGGAGCCGCGCGCCCATGGCGGCAACCTGGACAACAAGGAGCTGGTGGCCGGCAGCTCCCTCTACCTGCCGGTGCACCGCCCCGGCGGCCTGTTCAGCGCCGGCGACGGCCATGGCGTGCAGGGCGATGGCGAGGTCTGCGTCACCGCGCTGGAGATGTGCCTGACCGGCCATTTCCGCTTCAGCCTGGAGAAGGGCGACGGCACCCGCCGCCCGGCGCTGCGCTACCCCCGCGCCGAGACGCCGACCCACTACATCAGCATGGGCATGCACGAGGATCTCGACATCGCCATGAAGCAGGCGCTGCGCGAGATGATCGCCTTCATCACCGCGCGCAGCAACCTCTCGGCGGCGGACGCCTACCAGTTCTGCTCGCTGGCGGTGGATTTCCACGTCACCCAGACGGTGAACGGCGAGAAGGGCGTGCACGGCCTGCTACGCAAGGGCCTGCTGTTCTGAGAGGCCGAAACGGCGCCTTGCATTGGGCGCCGTTTCGCGGGAACAGAGCCGCCCGGTGCGGCCCCGCCGCGCCCGGTCCCCCTTCCCGCGGGAGGGAGGACTCTTTTCCACAACTTTTGCGAGTCGCCGTTTGCGCCGCATCTTGTGCCGCTACCCCCGCGTTAACTACCGTATATGGGGGTGGAGGCAGGAGCCTGGGTATGGATTGGACAGCGGAAGCGATCGAGGCTCTGCGGGCCCTCTGGGCCGAAGGCCACTCGACGGCCGAGATCGGCCGCCGCATGGGCATTTCCAAGAACGCGGTCGTGGGCAAGGCGCACCGCCTGAACCTGCCCGCGCGCCCCAGCCCCATCCGCCGCGAGAACGAGCCCCGCGCCACGGCCGCGCCCGCCGCGGCGCCTGCGGCGCCGGCGATGGCGGAGCCCGTGGCCGAGCTTCCGGTGCCCCCGCTTTCCGCCCCGGCGGCGGCGCCTCCGGCGCCCGAGCCGGAGCCGGTGCGCCCCGCCCTCACCACCCTGCCGCCGGCCACCCAGCCCATCGCCCCGGCAGCGGCGCTGGCCGCGCCGCGCCCGCCGGCGGCCACCCGCCGCCCGGCGCCGCCGGCCGTGGTGCGGCCCTTCCAGCGGATGGGCGGCCGCTCCTGCTGCTGGCCGATCGGCGAGCCCGGCACGCCGGATTTCCGCTTCTGCACGGGCGAGGCCATTCCGGGGAAGCCCTACTGCCCCGAGCACGCTGCGGTCGCCTATGTGAAGGCCCGCGACCGGCGCGACGACGCCGCCTGACCGCGCGGCCGCCGCTGCAACGAAGAAGGCCCGGAGGGGGAACCCTCCGGGCCTTCTTCGTCTGGCATCCGCGGACGCTCAGGTGATGGCGGCCTCGCGGCGGCCGATCAGGCGGCGGCGCAGCGCGCCCGAGAGGGTGTCGATGGCGGCGACGGTCAGCACCATCAGGAGGATGATGAAGGCCACCTCGTCCCAGTGCCGCACCTTGATGCGCTCGGCGATCTGCAGGCCGATGCCACCCGCCCCCACCACGCCGAGGATGGCGGCGGAGCGGGTGTTGCTCTCGAAGAAATAGAGCGCCTGGGCCAGCATCACCGGCAGCACCTGCGGCAGCACGCCGAAGCGCAGCGCGTGCAGCCGCCCGCCGCCCGAGGCCATGACGCCCTCGCTCTGCCGCTTCTCGGCGTTCTCGATGGCCTCGGCGTAGAGCTTGGCGAGCACGGCGAGGTCGCTGGTGAAGATGGCCAGCACGCCGGCCAGCGGCCCGAGGCCCACGGCCCGCACATAGGCCAGCGCCCAGATCAGCTGGTCCACGCCGCGGATGCCGTCGAAGAGGCGGCGCACCGAGAAGCGCAGCAGCGTGACCGTGACGATGTTGCGGGCGCCGAGGAAGCCCAGCGGCACCGCCAGCAGCGCGGCGAGGAAGGTGCCGAGGAAGGCCATGGCCACGCTCTCCGCCATGCCCTTCAGGATGTCGAGCCACAGCTCGCCGGGGCTGGGCGGCACCATCAGCCGCAGGATGGTGGCCAGGCCCTCAAGGCCGTTCCACAGCCGCGCGGGGGTGATGTCGAACAGCCAGAAGCTCCAGCCGAGCCAGAGCAGGAAGGCCGCGCCCGCCACCCAGCGCAGCGCGCGGGTGGCTCGGCCGGGGCCGAAGGCGGCGGGCAGGCGGGCCTGCCATTGCGTGACGGTCTGCGCGTCCGGCCGCATCTCAGCGCCCTCCCACGACATGGATGAGGCGGTGCCGCAGCTGTTCGGAGACGAGGTCGATCAGCATCACGGCCAGGATGACCAGCAGGACGATGGCGCTGATCTCCTCGTAGTAGTTGAAGGCGATCACCTGGTAGAGCTCCTGCCCGATGCCGCCGGCGCCGACGAAGCCGATGACGCTGGCGCCGCGCACGTTGATCTCGAAGCGCAGCAGCGCGTAGCTCAGCAGGTTGGGCGCCACCTGCGGCAGGATGGCGTAGCGGCAGGCCTGCACCCAGTTGGCGCCGGAGGCGCGCAGCCCATCCCAGGGCTGCATCTCGGCATTCTCGATCACCTCGGCGAAGAGCTTGCCCAGCGCGCCGGCGGTGTGGATGGCGATGGCCAGGATGCCGGCCAGCGGCCCGACGCCGAAGGCCCAGACGAAGATCAGCGCGTAGACGATCTCCGGCACGGTGCGGGTGGCCTCCAGCGCGCGGCGCGTCAGCGGCGAGAGCCAGCGCCCGGCGCCCAGGTTGCGCGCGGCGGGGAAGGCCAGCAGCATCGCCACGGCCGCGCCGGCCAGGGTGGCGAGCGCCGCCATCTGCGCCGTCTGCGCCAGCAGCAGCGCCCAGGAATCGAGCCGGTAGAGCCAGAAGGCCAGGCTGCCTTCCGTCTCCGCGCCGGAGAACAGGGCGGAGAGCTGCAGCGAGGGCAGGATGCGCCAGAAATACTCCCCGATGCGCGGCAGGCCGGCGGCCAGGGTGGCGGGATAGAACTCGCTGATGCGGGCGGCCAGCAGCAGCAGGGCGGCCAGCAGGCCGAGGCCCAGGAGCGTGGTGTTGCGGCGCTGGCGGCGGAGTGCCTGGAAGGCGGCCTCCCCGCGCCGCACCACCGGAAGATGCGCGGCGATGGCGTCCATGACTCTACTCGTGCGGGGAAGGGAAGGGGCCGGGGGAGGGTGGATCCTCTCCCCCGGCTGGCAGCCGCCCGGAAGCGCCGGTGGCGCTGCCGGAACTCATGCCACCTGCTTCAGGAACGCCGGCGGCGCCAGCGGCCTCAGGAACGCCAGCGGCGCCAGCGGCCTCAGGAGCGCCGGCGGCGCCATCTGGCCTCAGGAGCGCCGGCGGCGCTCGGCGGCCTCCTCGCGGCGCAGCTGCACGATCGGCTCGAACATGGCGTGCGTCACGCGCTCATAGCCCTTGCCGCCGCCGCGCTCGATGTCGGCGTAGACCTTCGGGTGGGCGGTGGGCAGCGCCATGTGGAAGGCGGTGAAATCCTCCTTGAACGCCGCCGGCAGGGCCGAGCGCACCACCAGCGGGCCGTTCGGGATCGGGCGCGACTTCCAGATCAGGTTCAGGTCGGACATCTTCAGCATGCCCTTGGAGACCATCGCCTGCAGGTTGCCGCGGCTGAAGCCCTGGCTCTCGTCGCCGATGCCGGAAGCCCAGGTGCAGCAGGCGTCGTACTGCTTCTGCAGCACCGCCACCACCGCCTGCTCGTGCCCGCCGGCGAAGCCGGTGCGGGAGAAGTAGCCGTTGATGTCCACGCCGCTGTTGCGCAGCTCGGAGCGCGGGATCAGGTAGCCCGAGGTGGAGTTCGGGTCGGCCCAGGCAAGGGACTTGCCCTTCATCTGCTCGAGCGAGGTGATGCCGGAATCCTTCCGCGTCACCATCACCGAGATGTAGGAGGAGGAGCCGTCATTCTCCAGCGGCACCACCAGCGGCTCCACGGCGCCGTTGGTGTCGAGCCAGGCGCCGGCATAGCCGGAGGCGCCCATCGAGGAGGCCTCGATCTGCCCGGCCGAGAAGGCCTGCATCACGCCCGCGTAGTCGGCGGCGGGGAAGAGGCGGACGGGCACCTTGAAGGTGTCCTCGATCAGCTTGCGGTAGGCGTCGAAGCGGCCGAGGCGGTCGGCCTCGTTCTCGCCGCCGAGCAGGCCGATGCGGATCTGCGGCACCTGCTTCGCCCAGGGGCGCTCGCCGGCGGCGGGCATGGCGGGGGCGGCCTGCTGGGCGCGGGTGGCGGCGGGCAGCAGGGCGGCGCCGGCCATCAGGCCGGCCAGCGTGCGACGGGTGATCATGCTGTCTCTCCTTGTAGGCGGGCATCGCCCGCGGGCTTTCTGGGCGGGCGGGCGTTCGCGGGCCTTGTGGCCGGGCGCCTGCCCGCCGGAAGCTCGTCAGGCCGCCGGGGCCTCGGCGGTGGCGCGCGGCGCGTGCTCCACCGCGCTCTGCGCGTTGAACTCGGCCTCGGACACACCGTAGATCTCGCGCAGCCGGGCGGCGGTCAGGCCCTCGGGCGGGCCGTCGAACATCATCCGCCCGCCCTGCATGGCGATGACGCGGGTGCAGTATTCCCGCGCCGTGTCCAGGTGGTGCAGGTTGCAGAGCACGGTGATGCCGTCGCGCCGGTTCACGTCGCGCAGCGCGTCCATCACGGTGCGGGCATTGCGCGGGTCGAGGCTGGCGATCGGCTCGTCGGCCAGGATGATGCGCGATTCCTGCATCAGCGCCCGCGCGATGGCGACGCGCTGCTGCTGCCCGCCCGAGAGCGTGTCGGCGCGCTGCAGCGCCTGGTCGGCGAGGTCGAAGCGGTCCAGCGCCATCAGCGCCATGGCCCGCTCCTCGGCGGGGAAGTGCTTGAACAGCGTGGCCACGGTGCCGAGCATGCCGGGGCGGTGGTTCAGCCGCCCCACCAGCACGTTGGTCAGCACGTCGAGCCGCTGCACCAGGTTGAACTGCTGAAAGATCATGCCGCAGCGGGTGCGCCAGTCCCGCAGCCCCTGGCCGCGCAGCGCCGTGACATCGACGCCGTCGTGCAGGATGCGGCCCTCGGAGGGCTCGGTCAGGCGGTTGATCATGCGCAGCAGCGTGGACTTGCCGGCGCCCGAACGGCCGATCACGCCCACCATCTGGCCGGCCGGCACCTTCAGGCTGACGCCGGAGACCGCCTGCGTCGCGCCGAAGCGGCGGGAAATGTTCTGAAGCTCAAGCATCGGCCACCCTTTGCGTTGCGCCGCCTATAGGGGGCGCCCGTGACAGGGCGATGAAGGGCCGATGACAAGCCGATGGCTCGGCGGGGAAAGTGGCGGCGGGCCGGGGCGGCCGGCCGGCGCGCTTTCCGTCCGCGCGGGTTCACGTACGATGCTCTGGCTCTTTGTTCCGGCGCGCATCTCCGCCCGGTCGGGCAAGGCAGCCCGCCCGGGATCTGCTCTAGCGCCCCACCAGCACCAGCACCACGCCGAGCACCACGATGAGGGCGCCCGCCACCTCGCTGCGCTTCAGCGTCTCGCGCAGGTAGAAGCGGCTGAACAGCAGCGTGAACAGGATCTCCGTCTGGCCCAGGGCGCGCACCATGGCCACGGGGGCAAGGGCGAAGCCGCTGAACCAGCAGGCCGAGCCGCAGGCCGAGAGGGCGCCCACCTGGGCGCTGGTGCGCCAGGTGCGGAACACGGCGCGCATCTGCGCCGGCTCGCGCAGCGCCAGCCAGCCCCCCTGCATCACCGTTTGCAGGATGTTGGCGGCGACCAGCGTGACGAGGGCGCGCAGGATCGGGTCCGGGTGCGGCAGCTCCAGGTTGGCGCTCTTGATGAAGATGGAGGTCAGCGCGAAGCAGGCGCCGGCGCCGAGCCCGTACAGCGCCGCCGGCTGGGTGGTGGCGCGCAGCAGGGTGGCGGCGTCCATCGCCTTGCCGGCCAGCGAGAGGTAGAGCACCCCGCCCACCCCCACCGCGATGCCGAGCCAGGCCAGCGGCGAGAGCTGCTCGCCCAGCAGCACCAGCGCCAGGATGGCTCCCTGCACCGCCTCGGTCTTGGCATAGGCGGTGCCGACGGCGAAGCCGCGCGCGCCGAAGGAGAGGATCAGCAGGTTGGTGCCGAGGATCTGCAGCAGCCCGCCCAGCGCGGCAAAGGCCAGGAAGGGCAGGGTGGGGCCGGGCGGCACATGCCCCATCAGCAGGGCGTAGAGGGCCAGCAGCAGCACCCCCACCGGCACGCCGTAGAGATAGCGCACCACCCCCGCGCCATTGACCGAAAGCTGCCCGCGCAGCTTCTGCTGGAGCGCGGTGCGCCAGGTCTGCAGCAGGGCGGCGGTCAGCGTGATGGCGATCCAGAGGGGCATGCGCGGGTTCCGGCGGCAGGGCTTCCCAGGTTAGACAGCCTCGGCGCGGCTGTAGAGCCACGGAGGGGTGCCGGATGCGGATGGCTGCCCCGCCCGCGCATCTGTGCGCGCCGCGGGCTTCCGCGCCGCGCCCCGCGCGCCGATATCCGCGGCGGACCGACGTGAAGGAGCTTCGCATGACCCGATTCCCTGGCCTGCCGGCCACCGCCCTGGCCGCCGCGGCTCTGGCCATCGCCGGCCTCGGCGGCGCCGCGCCGTTGGCGGCCCAACCGGCGGAGAACCCGGCCAATGCCTCCTCCACCGCCACGCTGCCGGAGACGGTGCTGAGCCTCTCGGAGACGGCCGAGGTGCTGCGCGCGCCCGACGAGCTGCGCGCCAGCCTGCGCGCCGAGGCGCGCGGCGCCAATGCCGCCGCCGTCCAGGCGCAGGTGAACCGGGTGATGGAGCAGGCCCTCGCGGCCGCGCAGGGCGTCTCCGGCGTGCGCGCCAGCACGGGCGGCTACTGGACCAACCGTGTCGAGGAGGGCCGCAGCTGGACCGCCTCGCAGACGCTGAACCTGCGCGCCGCCGAGCCCGCGGCGCTGCTGGAGCTGGTCGGCCGGCTGCAGGGGCAGGGGCTGGCGATGGGCGAGCTGAGCTGGCGGCTCTCGCGCGAGGCGGAGACGGCGGCGCGGCAGGAGGCGGGAAAGCTCGCCATCGAGGCGCTGCGGCAGCGGGCCGAGGCGGTGGCCGCGCAGCTTGGCCTGCGGGTGGCCGGCATCCGGCATCTGCGGCTCGACGCGCCGGAGGTGCCGATGCCGCGGATGATGGCGATGTCCACCGCGGCGCGCCGCGAATCGGCCCCGCCGCCGGTCACGGCGCCCGAGGAGGTGGCCGTCGCCTCCACCGCCGCGGCCGAGATCCTGCTGCGCCGCTGAGCGCGCGAGGGGGCCGGGGCGTTTCCTACCCCGGCCCCGCTTCATCTCATGCCTTGGCGGCCTCGTCCCAGCGGTAGCGGAAGTCGCAATGCGTGGCCCCGCCCATGATGGTCTGGGTGCGGGTCATCTTCAGGCGGGGGTCGTAGCCCTGGCAGAAGGCGCCATCCCGGTTGCAGGAGAGGATGGCGCCCAGCTCCTGCAGGCCCATCTCCTTGTAGCTCTCGGCGTAGCGGCAGCGGGTGACGTTGAAATCGAAATTCTCCGCATCCTGCCGCACCACCTCGACACGCAGCGCGTCCTCCCGCGTCCAGCGCGGCTGGATGCTGACGAAGTGCTCGAGCGAGGGCTCCGGCGCCTCGGCCGCCATGCCGGCGGCGGCCTGCTTGGCCAGCTTGACCACGGCGTTGCGCAGGATGCGGCGCGCCGCCTCCTCGCCCAGCTCGGCCGCCATCTCCTCGTAGATGCCCTTGGCGAAGGCGGCCTCGATGCGCCGCTGCTCCAGGATCGACATTGACATAAGGTTCTGCCCCGCTCCGTTTGTCCCGCCGGCCATTGTAGCGGCGGGAGGGGAGGGCGGCGGCGGGTGGGCGCGTTTTTTTCTTCCGCCCGGGCTGCCCGAAGCGCCGGACGGGTGGCATGATCGTCCGACATGTCCGCCACCTTCGCCGGGATCGCCCTGCAACTGGTCGCCATCGCCTTCTTCGTGGCGATGGACACGACCATCAAGCTGATGACGGCGGACTACGCCGTGTCGCAGCTGATCTTCGCGCGCTTCGCCTTCCATATCCTGTTCGTGGCCCTGCTGCTGCGCGTCTTCACCGGGCCGCTGCCCTGGCGGTCCCGCGCGCTCGGGCTGCAGGCGGCGCGCAGCCTCTGCCTGGCCTCGGCCAACTTCCTGTTCTCCCATGCCCTGGCCCATGTGCCGCTGGCCGACGCGACGGCGGTGAACTTCGCCTCGCCGCTGTTCACCGTGGCGCTGGCCGCCATCTGGCTGAAGGAGACGGTGAGCCCGCGGCGCTGGCTGGGGGTGGCGGTGGGGCTGCTGGGGGTGGCGGTGGCGCTGCGCCCGCCCTTCCTCACCGGCGGGCCGATGCCGCACGGGGCGCTGCTGCTGCCGCTCGGCACCGCGCTGCTCTACGGCGTCTACCAGATCCTGACGCGCCGCCTGGCGGGGGTGGACGACCCGCGCACCACCATCCTGCACACCGGCATCGCCGCGGCGCTGGTCTCCTCGGTGGCGCAGCCCTTCGTGTGGGAGTGGCCGCCGGGGGCGATCGGCTGGGTGGGGCTGATGGCGCTGGGCGCGCTCGGCGCGGTGGGCCACGGCTTCCTGGTGCTGGCCTTCGCCCGCGCCCCCGCCAGCCTGCTGGCGCCGATGAGCTACAGCCAGCTCGTCTGGGCCGTGCTGGCCTCGATGACGGTGTTCGGCGACATGCCGGACCGCTACACGCTGCTGGGCGCCGCCATCATCGCCGTGGGGGGTGTGCTGGTGGCTCTGCCGCAGCGGCAGGGCCGGACGGGCGGAACCTAGGCGGAGCCCAGGCGTTGCCCCTGCTGGATTCACCGAAGGGCGCCCCCGGACACCGCCGCCGGAGGGGTGCGACTCGGTCGAGCACTCTTGCGCTTGCGCGGCGGGCGGCAAGCGGGTAGCGGGATGCGGACGCGAGGACAGGGAATGGCCACGACACTCGGAACATCGCGGGAACAGGCGGTTGACAATGCGCTGCGGGACCACCCGCGCGCGGCGCTGGACGCCCACTCGGTACGGGAAGCCTATCGCCGTTGGGCGGGGGTTTATGACGCGGTGTTCGGGGGGGTCTCCTCCTATGGGCGCCGCCGCGCGGTGGCGGCGGTGAACCGCCTGCCCGGCACGCGGGTGCTGGAGGTGGGGGTCGGCACCGGCCTGGCCCTGCCGCGCTACCGCGCGGAGAAGCGCGTGGTCGGCATCGATCTCTCGCGCGAGATGCTGCTCAAGGCCGAGGAGCGGGTGCGCGACGAGCGCCTCGCCCATGTCGAGGGGCTGCTGGAGATGGACGCCGAGTCGATGGCGTTCCAGGACGGTGCCTTCGACATCGCGGTGGCGATGTTCACCGCCAGCGTGGTGCCCGACGCCAAGAAGCTGTTCGCCGAGATGAGCCGCGTGGTGAAGCCGGGCGGGCACCTGCTGTTCGTCAACCACTTCGCCGCCGAGGGCGGGCCGCGCTGGTGGGTCGAGCGCACCATGGCGCCGCTCTCCCGCGTGCTGGGCTGGCACCCCGACTTCGCCTTCAGCGACCTGTTCGATCGCGAGAAGGTGCAGGTGGAGGCGCTGGAGTCCTGTCCGCCGGCGGGGCTGTTCACCCTGGTGCATCTGCGCAACGCCGCCCCCGCCATGCTGGCGGCGCCGGACCGGGCCGTGGCGGCCTGAGGGCCGCCGGGCGGTGTCGCTGCGCATCGCCGAGGATCAGGTCGTCGAACTGGCCGAGATGTTCCGGCTGATGAGCGACCCGACGCGGCTGCGCATCATCCTGGCCTGCCTCGACGCGCCATCCCCGGTGGGGGAGATGGCCGAGCGGATCGGCATCTCCGGCAGTCTCGCCTCGCACCACCTGCGGCTGCTGCGGGCCGCCCGCCTGCTGCAGGCGGAGCGGCGGGGCCGGCAGGTGTTCTACGCCGTCACCGATGCGCATGTGCGTTCCATGCTGGGCGACATGGTGGATCACGTCATCGAGGATGAGCCGGAGGCGGATTCGGCGCCGGCGGGCTGATTCGGCGCCGCGTTGGCGGGCTGGAAAGGTCTGCGGGGCCATTGTGCGCGCGGGCCACAGATGCCCCGCTTGCGCATCGTTGCCCCGGCATCACTTGTGCGGTGCCGGTGGTGGCGATTATGGTCCGGCGAATGTTTCCCCTGGTGTCGGTTCGGGCGCGGGGGGAAAAGGGCCAGGTCGTGCGGTGCGGCTTTGGCTTGTCGGCGCGGTGCGCGCCGGCGCCCAGGTTTATCGGGCGAACGGATTACGAGCGGACGGGATAGGGAATGCGGCGGTCGATCGTTTCGCGCTTCGCGGGCTTGAGCGCCACCCTTGGGGTGGCGGCCATCTCCTTGCTGCAAGGGGCGCCGGCCCTGGCGCAGGGTTCGGGCGGCGCGGATTCCGGCATTGTGGGCGCCCCGGTGCCCTGGGGTATCGATCTGCAGCGGGCCGGCGGCCCGGTGAAGGAGTCGATCCACGACTTCAACCAGCTGGTGCTGTGGATCATCGTCGCCATCACCGTCTTCGTCGGCGCGCTGCTGGCCTATGTGGTCTGGCGGTTCCGCGCCGAGGCGAATCCGGTGCCCTCGCGCACCAGCCACCACACCCTGCTGGAAGTGGCCTGGACGGTTCTGCCGGTGCTGATCCTGCTGGTCATCGCCGTTCCCTCCTTCCGCCTGATCTATTATCAGGACCGGACGCAGGAAGCGGACCTGACGATCAACGTGACCGGCCGGCAGTGGTACTGGCACTACGCCTACCCTGATCAGGGCAATTTCGCCTTCGACAGCTACCCGGTGCAGGAAGCCGACCTGAAGCCCGGCCAGCTGCGCAACCTGGATGTGGATGAGCCGCTGGTGGTGCCGGTGGGCAAGAACATCCGCATCCTGACCAACGGCCAGGATGTCATCCACAGCTTCTTCGTGCCGAGCCTGGGCGTGCAGAAATACACCATTCCGGGCCGCACCATGGAGACCTGGATGCGGGCGGACCACACCGGCACCTATTATGGCCAGTGCAACCAGATCTGCGGCACCAACCACTGGTTCATGCCGATCGTGGTGAAGGCCGTGCCGCAGGCCGAGTTCGACGCCTGGGTGGCGGGGGCGCGGCAGCGCTTCGCGGCCGAGGGCGGCGAGCGCCCGGCGCAGCCGGTGGCCACCGCCGGCAAGGCGCCGGCGGCGCAGGCCGCGGCCGCGGATGACGGTGCGGTTCTGGCGGAGCTTCGCCGCTGACGCGGCGTTCACGAGACGGGTTCGAGAGCGGGACGGACAAAGATGGCGACCGCGTCACACACGCATGACAACCATGGCCATGGTGACCACCATGGCCACCATGATCACACCCCGGGCTTCGTGGCGCGCTGGTTCTTCAGCACCAACCACAAAGACATCGGCATCCTCTACCTGATCTTCGCCGTGGTCGCCGCCTTCGTCGGCGTTGGCCTCAGCCTGCTGATGCGCATCGAGCTGCAGAGCCCCGGCATGCAGATCTTCGCTGACGGCCAGGCCTGGAACGTGGCCGTGACCGCGCATGGCGTGGTCATGGTGTTCTTCGTCATCATGCCCGCGCTGATCGGCGGCTTCGGCAACTACTTCGTGCCGATCATGATCGGCGCGCCGGACATGGCCTTTCCGCGCCTGAACAACATCAGCTTCTGGCTGCTGGTCCCGGCGCTGATCCTGGCGGTGGCGAGCCTGTTCGTGGGCGGCGCCGGCACCGGCTGGACGCTGTACCCGCCGCTGTCGAACAGCACCTACCAGTCCGGCCCCTCGGTCGACATGGCGCTGTTCGCGCTGCACCTGGCGGGCGCCAGCTCGATCCTGGGCGCGGCCAACTTCATCACCACCATCTTCAACATGCGCGCCCCGGGCATGACGCTGCACAAGATGCCGCTGTTCGTGTGGGGCATGCTGGTCACCGCCTTCCTGCTGCTGCTGTCCGTGCCCGTGCTCGGCGGCGCCATCACCATGCTGATCACCGACCGCAACTTCGGCACGGCCTTCTTCGACCCGGCCGGCGGCGGCGACCCGGTGCTGTTCCAGCACCTGTTCTGGTTCTTCGGCCACCCCGAAGTCTACATCATGATCCTGCCGGGCTTCGGCATCATCTCCCACGTGCTGTCCACCTTCAGCCGCAAGCCGATCTTCGGCTATCTCGGCATGGCCTACGCCATGGTGGCCATCGGCGTGGTCGGCTTCGTGGTGTGGGCGCACCACATGTTCACCTCCGGCATCTCAGTGGACACCCGCGCCTACTTCATGGCGGCGACGATGATCATCGCGGTGCCCACGGGCATCAAGATCTTCTCCTGGATCGCCACCATGTGGGGCGGCTCCATCACCTTCCGCACGCCGATGCTGTTCGCCATCGGCTTCATCTTCCTGTTCACCATGGGCGGCGTCTCCGGCGTGAAGCTGGCCAACGCCTCGGTGGACGTGATCCTGCACAACACCTACTACGTGGTGGCCCACTTCCACTACGTGCTCAGCCTGGGCGCGGTGTTCTCGATCTATGCCGGCTTCTACTACTGGATCGGCAAGATGAGCGGGAAGCAGTACCCGGAGTTCTGGGGCAAGGTGCATTTCTGGCTGACCTTCGTCGGCGTGAACCTGACCTTCTTCCCGATGCACTTCCTGGGCGCCCAGGGCATGCCGCGCCGCTACCCGGATTATCCGGACGCCTTCGCGGGCTGGAACCTGATCGCCAGCCTCGGCGCCTATATCTCGGTGGCGTCCTTCGTGGTCTTCCTGTATGTCTGCTACCGGACTTTCGCCGGCAAGGAGCAGGCGGAGGCGAACCCCTGGGGCGAAGGTGCGACGACCCTGGAGTGGCAGGTTTCTTCCCCGCCGCCCTTCCACACCTTCGATGAACTGCCCCGCATCCGCTGAGGCAAATACCGGCTGATGAGCGATAGCGCGATCAAGTCGGGGGGGGCTTCTGCCCCCCTTGGCACATCCACCGACATCGACCTGAGCGAGGTGCGCGACTGGATCGCGCTGCTCAAGCCACGGGTGATGTCGCTGGTGGTATTCACCGGCCTGGTCGGGCTGCTCGTCGCGCCGGGGCATCTGCACCCCGTGCTGGCGGCCACCGCCATCCTCTGCATCGCCGTGGCGGCAGGGGCGGCGGGGGCCATCAACATGTGGTACGACCGCGACATCGACGCGGTCATGCGCCGCACCGCCGGCCGGCCCATTCCCGCGGGGCGCATCCGCGCCAGCTCGGCCCTGGCCTTCGGCGTGCTGCTGAGCCTCGCCTCCGTCATGCTCATGGGGCTGGCCACCAACTGGGTGGCGGCCGCCGTGCTGGCGGGGTCCATCGGCTTCTACGTCTTCATCTACACCATGTGGCTGAAGCGCCGGACGCCGCAGAACATCGTCATCGGCGGCGCCGCCGGCGCCTTCCCGCCGATGATCGGCTGGGCCGCCGTCACCGGGCAGGTCTCGCTCGAGGCGATGGTGATGTTCGCCATCGTCTTCTTCTGGACGCCGCCGCATTTCTGGGCGCTCTCCCTCTTTGCGCATGGCGACTACCAGCGCGCCGGGGTGCCGATGCTGCCCGTGGTGGCCGGCCCCAAGGAGACCCGCCGGCAGATCTGGCTCTATTCCCTGCTGCTGGCGCCGCTGGCCCTGCTGCCGACCGTCATCGGCATGGCGGGCCTGGCCTATGGCGCGGCCGCGCTGGTGCTGGGCGGCTTCTTCCTCGAATCCATGTGGCGCGTGAAGCGCGACGCCCAGGACGCCGAGGGCCGCAGCCTGACCAACGATGCTCCGGCGCGGGCGGCTTTCCGGTTCTCCATCATCTATCTGTTCGTGCTGTTCGCGGCCCTCGCCGCGGACCGCCTGGTGTTCGGCGCATGAGCCCCGTCAAGGGCGCGCCGGGCGGCATGACGCCGGAGGAGAAGGCCGCCTTCCTCCGCCGGCGGCGCGGCCGCAACTACGCCGTCTTCTTCGCCCTGCTCGGGCTGGTCGGGCTGTTCTTCTTCATCGCCATGGCCCGGCTGACCCGGGGCTGAGCCCAGCGACAGGAAGCGCCACCGTGCCCGTCAACGACCCGGATCTCGCCCGCCGCAACCGCCGCGTCGCCTTCGTGGCGGGCGGCATCGTGGCGGGCATGCTCGGCCTCTCCTTCGCGGCCGTGCCGCTCTACACGCTGTTTTGCGCCGTCACCGGCTATGGCGGCACGCCCCAGATCAACGGGCCGGCGGCGCCGGGGGCCGAGGCGGGGGCGCGGACCATCACGGTGCGCTTCAACGCCAACACCAATCCCGGCCTGCCCTGGCGCTTCCAGCCGGGGCAGAACAGCATGCAGATGCAGCTCGGCGCCGATGCGATGGCCTTCTACACGGCCCGCAGCAACGCCGGCACGCCCACCACCGGCATCTCCACCTACAATGTGACGCCGGAGATCGCCGGGCCGTATTTCCACAAGGTGCACTGCTTCTGCTTCGACGAGCAGACGCTGCAGCCGGGCCAGGAGGTGGAGATGCCCATCTCCTTCTGGGTGGACCCCAAGATCGCGCAGGATCCGGCGACGCGGGACATCCGCACCATCACCCTGAGCTACACCTTCTTCCGTACCTTGGCCGATGCCGAGCGCGCCGGCGCCCTGGCCAAGGCCGGCCCCCATGTGGGCAAGAGCAGCGATGCCTCGCCCATCCGCGATCCTGATGGCCGCCCCACGGCAATGCCGTGAGAGGCTTGATCCAAACCCCGTTTTGGGGATTGATGCTCCGCGTATGACGGGGTGACCCGGGGCCGGCCCCTGCCTGCCCCAACCCCAGTGTTCGAGTCCCCTGAGTCGAGACCAGGAAGCCCCATGGCCAGCAGCAACCTGACGGTGGAAGCGGACGTCCCGCCCCCCAACAAGCACCCCTACCACCTGGTCGATCCCAGCCCCTGGCCGTTGACCTCTTCCTTCGCCGCCGGCGCCATGCTGCTGGGGATCATCCTCTGGGCGCATTACGGTACCCGCTGGGTGTTCTTCGTCGGCCTCATCGGCGTGCTGGCCTCGATGTACCTCTGGTTCCGCGACGTGGTGCGCGAGGCCCGGACGCCGGGCATCCACACCCCCGTGGTGCGGCTCGGCATGCGCTACGGCATGATGCTGTTCATCGCCTCCGAGGTGATGTTCTTCGTGGCGTTCTTCTGGGCGTATTTCCACTTCGCCCTGTACCCGGAGCACGTTGCGGGCGCGGAGAAGGCGATCTGGCCGCCGGCCGGCATCCACACCTTCGATCCCTTCCACCTGCCGCTGCTCAACACGCTGATCCTGCTGCTCTCCGGCTGCACCGTCACCTGGGCGCACCACGCCCTGCTGGAGAACGACCGCAAGGGCATGCTGCAGGGGCTGGGGCTGACCGTGCTGCTGGGCATCACCTTCACCTTCTTCCAGGCGGTGGAGTATGCCGAGGCCCCGTTCGCCTTCTCCGGCGGCGGCATCTATCCCTCGGTCTTCTTCCTGGCCACGGGCTTCCACGGCTTCCACGTCATCGTCGGCACCATCTTCCTGGCGGTGTGCTGGTTCCGCGCCTGGAAGGGCCACTTCACGCCGCAGCGCCATTTCGGCTTCGAGGCGGCGGCCTGGTACTGGCACTTCGTGGACGTGGTGTGGCTGTTCCTCTTCGTCTGCATCTATGTCCTCGGCGCCGGCGAGATTGCCCAGCACTGAGTGATACGCGGCCCCGCCTCCTTCCGGGCGGGGTCATATCCCGAGGCAGCCCGTAGGGCTGCCTCGCTTCTTCTCGTACCAACAGCCGCCACGGCCTGATTCGGGTGCCGCCTTGCCGACCGGCCCGTGCCGCGGCCGCGAAAGTCGCCTCCCGATGCCCTGGCGCCGCCTCTTTCTGCCGATCCTCGTTGCCCTGCCCGTGCTGGCCATCCTGATCGGCCTCGGAACCTGGCAGTTGCAGCGGCTGCACTGGAAGACCGCCCTGCTGGCGGAGCTGTCGGCGGCCCAGTCCGGCCCCGCGCGCCCGCTCGGCGCGGAGCCGCAGCCCTGGAGCAAGGTCTTCACCAACGGCACCTTCCTGCACAGCCAGGAATCGCTGCTGGGGCTGGAGGTGCGCGGCACCGTGCTCGGCGCCAACCTGCTGACGCCGCTCTCCCGCCCCGATGGTCCGCCGGTGCTGGTCAACCGCGGCTGGGTGCCGCTGGACCGGCCGCAAAGCATCGCGCGGCCGGAGGGTGTGGTGCGCGTCGAGGGCTATGTGCGGCCCGACGAGCCGCGCGGCCTGTTCAGCGCCGAGGACGACCCGGCGGCCCGCCGTTTCTATACGCTCGACATCAACCGCATCGGCCCGGCGCTGGATGTGCGCGGCCTCGCGCCCTTCGCCCTGGTGGCGCTGGCGCCGCCCGGCCTCTCCCCGCAAGCCCTGCCGCAGCCGGCGCGCAGCCTGCCGCAGCCGCCCAACAACCACCTGGGCTATGTCATCACTTGGTACGGGCTGGCGCTGGCGCTGATGGGCGTCTTTGTCGTCTGGGCCCGTGCCCGCCTGAAGGAATCCGCCGCGTGAGCACAGCTGCCCCGAGCACCGCCGCCCCGAGCACCGCCTATGAGCGCCTGAAGACGCGCTTCGCCCGCATCGCCACGCTGGGCGAGGCGCAGGCCATGCTGCACTGGGACGCGGCCGCCATGATGCCCCCCGGCGGCGCCGAATCGCGCGGCGAGCAGCTCGCCACCCTGGCCGGCCTCTCGCACGAGCTGCTGGTGGCCCCCGTGATGGCCGAGGAGCTGGCCGCCGCCACGGCGGAAGGGGAGTGGGACGCCGCCAACCTCGAGCTGATGCGCCACGCCCATGCCCGCGCCACAGCCCTGCCGGGCGCGCTGGTGGAGGCCACCGCCCGCGCCAACGCCGCCTGCGAGACGGTGTGGCGCGAGGCCCGCGCCGCCTCGGACTTCGCCCGCGTGCAGCCCTACCTGGCCGAGGTGGTGCGGCTGCAGCGGGAGAATGCCGCGGCCCTTTCCGCCGCCACCGGCCTCGCCCCCTATGACGCGCTGATGGAGGGTTACCAGCGCGGCATCGGCGCCGCCGACGTGGCCCCCATCTTCGCCGCCTACGAAACCTTCCTGGCCGAGGCGCTGCCGCGCGCCGAGGAGATCCAGGCCCGCCGCCCGGCGCCCATCGCCCTGCGCGGGCCGTTCCCGGTGCCGGCACAGAAGGCGCTGTGCCACGAGATGGCCGGCCGCGTCGGGCTGGATTTCGCCCATGCGCGTCTGGATGAGAGCCTGCACCCCTTCTGCGGCGGCATCCCCACCGACGTGCGCATCACCACACGCTACACGGAGGAGAGCCTGGCCCAGGCGCTGCTCGGCGTGCTGCACGAGACGGGGCACGCCCTCTACGAGCGCGGCCTGCCGGCGCACCATGCCCGCCAGCCGGTGGGCGAGGCCGCCGGCATGGCGGCGCATGAATCGCAGAGCCTGATCATCGAGATGCAGGCGGCGCGCTCGGATGCCTTCCTGGGCTTCCTCGGCGGCCGTCTGGCGGAGGGCTTCGGCGGCGAGACGGCGGCCTATGCGCCGGAGAACCTGGCGCGGCTCTGGCGCCGGGTGGAGCGCGGCTTCATCCGCGTCGATGCCGACGAGCTGACCTACCCGGCGCATGTCATCCTGCGCTTCCGGCTGGAGCAGGCGCTGATCGGCGGCGAGCTTGCCGTGGCCGACCTCCCCGGCGCCTGGAACGAGGGCTTTTCCCGGTTGCTCGGCATGGGGCCGCCGGATGATGCGCGCGGCTGCCTGCAGGACATCCACTGGCATGACGGCGCCTTCGGCTACTTCCCCTCCTACACGCTGGGCGCCATGGCGGCGGCGCAGCTGATGCGGGCCGCGCGCGCGGCCGTGCCCGGCCTGGACGAGGCCCTGGCCAAGGGCGATTTCGCCCCGCTCACCGGCTGGCTGCGCGAGAAGGTGCATGGCCAGGGCTCGCGCCTCGGCTTCCAGGACCTGCTGCGCGCGGCGACCGGCAAGCCGCTCGACCCCTCCGACTTCATGGCCCACCTCAACGACCGCTACCTCACCGACTGACAGAAGAAGATGAGGGAGGTCCGGAGGGAGAATTCCTTCTCCCTCCGGCCTTTATGTGGTTTGGCCCCGCGCGCATAAAGGCTGCCAGAGAGAGTCGGCCCCCGGCATGAAGGGGGCCGGGGAAGGGCCGCCATGCAGAACAGTGACGACATCTGGCGCCGGGTGGAGAGCAAGCTCCCCCGCTACACCGCGCTTTCGGACCAGGTCTGGTCCACGCCCGAGCTGAACTACGCCGAGCACCGCTCCGCCGCCGCCCATGCCGAGGTGCTGGCGGAGGAGGGTTTCCGCGTCACCCAGGGCGTCGCCGGCATCCCCACCGCCGTGATGGGCGAGGCGGGCGAGGGCGGCCCGGTCATCGCCATTCTCGGCGAGTATGACGCGCTGCCGGGGCTCAGCCAGGAGGCGGGCGTCGCCGAGCACCGCCCCATCGAGGCCAATGGCAGCGGCCATGGCTGCGGCCACAATTTGCTCGGCTCCGCCTCGCTGCTGGCCGCGGCGGCGGTGAAGGACTGGCTGGCCGAGCGCGGCCTCAAGGGCCGCGTGCGCTACTATGGCTGCCCGGCCGAGGAGGGCGGGTCCGCCAAGGGCTTCATGGTCCGCGACGGCGCCTTCGACGATGTGGACATCGCCATCTGCTGGCATCCGGCGCCCTTCTCCGGCGTCAACAAGCCGCGCTCGCTGGCCTGCATGGAGGTCGACTTTTCGTTTGTTGGCCGCTCCAGCCACGCGGCGGCCGCGCCGCATCTGGGGCGCAGCGCGCTCGATGCCGTCGAGCTGATGAATGTCGGCGTCAACTACATGCGCGAGCACATGCCGAGCCATGCGCGCATCCACTACGCGTTGCAGGATGCCGGCGGCATCGCCCCCAACGTGGTGCAGGGCAAGGCGCGGGTGCGCTACCTGGTGCGTTCGCTGACCATGGCCGAGGTGCTCTCCCTGCTGGAGCGGGTGAAGAAGATCGCCCAGGGCGCCAGCCTGATGACCGAGACCAGCGTCACCCACCGCGTGCTGAGCGCCGATGCCGAGCTGGTGGCCAACCCGCCGCTGGAGCAGGCCATGGAGGAGAATTTCCTCCGCCTCGGCCCGCCGCGCTTCGACGAGGACGACAAGGCCTTCGCCCGCCAGATCCAGGCGACGCTGACGCCAGACGAGATCACCGCCGCCTATCGCCGCGCCGGTCTCGACCCCATCCCCGGCGAGGCCCTGGCCGAGCGGCTGGTGCCGCTCTCGGCGCCCGAGCCGGCGGGTATCGGCTCCACCGATGTCGGCACCGTCTCCTGGAAGGTGCCCACCGTGCAGGCGCGCGGCGCCACCTATGCCATCGGCACGCCGGGGCATTCCTGGCAGCTCGTGGCGCAGGGCAAGGCGCCGGCCGCGCACAAGGGGCTGGAGCATGTGGCCAAGGTGATGGCCGGCACCGCCCTGGACGTGCTGACCAACCCCGAGCTGCTGGCCCGCGCCCGCGCCGACCACGCCGCCCGCACCGCCGAGATGCCGGACGTCTTCCCGATCCCGAAGGACGTGCCGCCGCCGCTCGACATGGCCGCCGGCCACTGACCGGCCGCCCCTTCCGGCGCCGCCCAACCCGGCGGGCGGCTCCGGAGCCCTGTTCCCGCGCGCCCTTCCATCCCGAAACCGGAACACCGGACCCATGACCACCTTCCGCACCGCCACCCTGCTGGCCGTTCCCCTGGCCGCGCTGGCTGCCGGCACCGCGCCGGCGCCGCTGCGCGCGCAGGAGCTGCGCGTCGGCCTCTCCGCGCCGGTCACCTCGATCGATCCGCATTTCGCCAATGCGGCGCCCAATTCCTCCTTCGCGCGGCACATCTTCGACCCGCTGGTGGTGCGCGCCCCGGATGGCCGCCCGGTGCCCAACCTGGCGCTCTCCTGGACCGCGCTGGAGGACAACCTCTGGGAGATCAGGCTGCGCCCCGGCGTGAAGTGGCATGACGGGCGCGACTTCACGGCCGACGACGTGGTGTTCACCTTCGGCCGCGCGCCGAACGTGCCGAACAGCCCGGCCAGCTTCGGCGGCAGCCTGCGCACGGTGAAGGCGGTGGAGGCGGTGGACCCGCTGACGCTGCGCATCACCACCTCGGCGCCGACGCCCAACCTGCCGATCGACCTCGCCGCCATCGCCATCGTCTCCCGCCATGCGGGGGAGGGGGCCAGCACGGCCGACTACAACAGCGGCAAGGCCGCCATCGGCACCGGCCCCTACAAGCTGGTCAGCTACGCCTCCGGCTCCAGCATCGAGGTCTCGCGCTTCGATGGCTGGTGGGGGCCGCGGCAGGACTGGGAGAAGGTCACCTTCCGCATCATCCCCAACCCCGGCGCCCGCACCGCGGCGCTGCTCTCGGGCGATGTGGAACTGATCGCGGCGCCCTCCTCCTCCGACCTGCCGCGGCTGCGGCAGGAGGCGAACATCCGCATCTTCGAGCGGCAGGGCTCGCGCGCGCTGTTCCTCTCGCCGGATTTCAGCCGCACCGGCGAGTCGTCCTACATCACCGACAATGACGGCAAGCCGCTGCCCACGAACCCGCTGCGCGAGCTGAAGGTGCGGCAGGCGCTCTCCCTCGCCATCAACCGGCAGGGGCTGGCGGAGCGGGTGCAGCAGGGCATGGCGGAGGCCACCGGCCAGTGGATGCCGCCCGGCGCCTTCGGCCACAACCCGGCCGTGCCGGTGCCGGCCTTCGACGTGGCGCGCGCCCGCGCGCTGCTGGCCGAGGCGGGCTACCCGCAGGGCTTCCGCATCACGCTCCACGCCAGCAACGACCGCTACCCGGCCGACGCGCAGACCGCCCAGGCCGTGGCGCAGATGTGGAGCCGCATCGGCGTCGCCACCACGGTCGAGACGCTGCCCTTCGCCACCTACCTGACGCGCATGGCGAAGCAGGAATACTCGATCGTGCAGAACAGCTGGGGCAGCAGCACGGGCGAGGCCGGCAGCGTGCTGCTGAACATCGTGCACAGCTACGACCAGCCCCGCCGCCTCGGTGCCAGCAACGACACGCGCTACGCCAACGCGGCGCTGGACGCGCAGATCGCGGAGGCGCTCTCCACCATGGACCCGGCCCTGCGCGAGCAGCGCGTGGCCGCCGCCGTGAAGGCCTCGGTGGACGACCTGGCGCTGATCCCGATGATCCTGTTCAAGAATGCCTGGGCCGCGCGCCGCCCGCTCACCTACGAGCCGCGCATGGACGAGCAGACCCTGGCGATGGGCATCCGCCGCGAGAACTGACAGGAAAAAGAAGGGGGCCAGGGGAATTCCTTCCCCTGGCCTTCCCTTGGCCTTTCTCTGGCCTAGGCCGGCACCGGCACCCGCTGCGCCAGCGGCTCCAGCAAAGTCTCCAGCGCCACCGGGTCCTCCCATTCCAGCTTCACCGTCAGCACCGTCACGCGGCTGCGGAAGGCGGGGGGGATGCGCACATAGTCCTTGCGCGTCGTCACCGGGATGGCGCGCAGCGCCTCGGCCTGCTCCAGCAGCTCGCGCAGGTCGCCGGCGTCGAAGGGATAGTGATCGGCATAGGAGACGCGGCCGGCGAGCACGGCGCCCGCCTCCTGCAGCGTGGTGAAGAACTTGCGCGGGTTGGCGATGCCGCAGAAGGCGAAGACCGGCTGGCCGGTCAGCAGCTCCGCCTCCGGCCCCGGCACCAGCCGGGCGCGCAGCACCGTCATCTCGGGCGGGAGCTGGGCCAGCGCCTCCGTCTCGTCCTCGCCGATCAGCACGGCGGCGCGGCAGCGCGCGGCGGCGGCGCGCACCGGCTCGCGCAGCGGCCCGGCGGGGATGATGCGGCCATTGCCGAATCCGTAATTGCCGTCGATGACCAGCAGCGAGAGGTCCTTCTCCAGCCCCGGATTCTGCAGCCCGTCATCCATGATGATGGCCTGGGCGCCGGCCGCCACGGCGGCGCGGCCGCCGGCCTCGCGGTTGGCGGCCACCCAGGTGGGGCGGGTGGCGGCCAGCAGCAGCGCCTCGTCGCCCACCGCCTGGCTGTCGTGGAGGGCGGGGTCCACCATCAGGGGGCCCTTCACCCGGCCGCCATAGCCGCGCGTCAGGAACACGCCGCCGACGCCGCGATTGGCCAGGCGCTGGCCGAGGTCGAGCGCCACGGTGGTCTTGCCGGCGCCGCCGGCGGTGGCGTTGCCGCAGCAGATGACGGGCACGGGCGCCTGCCAGCCCGTGCGGGCCACGCGGCGCGCGGTGGCGGCCGCGTAGATCGCGGCGATGGGGGACAGCAGCAGGGGCGCGATTCCCCCGCTGCCCCCGCTCCAGAAGCCGGGGGCACGCATTCGGCTCGAACCTGTCCTTCTCCCTAGGCCCCGCGCGCGGCCGGCGGACCGCCGGCGTCGATGGGCAAGATCTCCAGGATCGCCGCGGCCAACCTTCCCGGCAGGTGGGACGCATCGGCGGCAACCATCGCCGCGGCGCGGGTCAGGGACTGCGCGCGGCCCGGCGTGGATAGCACGTCTGTCACCGCCTCGGCCAGCGTGGCGCCATCCGCCACCCGGATGGCGCCGCCGGCGGCCTCCAGTGCGCCGGCCAGCGCCTCCACATGCTCGGTGTGCGGGCCGAACAGGATGGGGCAGCCGAGCCGCGCCGGCTCCAGCGGATTGTGCCCGCCCTTGGGCACCAGCGAGGCGCCGATGAAGGCCACCCCCGCCAGGCGGAAGAACAGCCCCAGCTCGCCCAGCGTGTCCGCCACATGCACCTGGCAGCCGGGGCCGGGCTGGCCGCCCGCGGCGCGCCGGCTGACGGCCGCCTCGCCCACGGTGCCGGCGGCCAGCGCCGCCACCTCGGCGCCGCGCTCGGGGTGGCGGGGCGCGATGATGGTGAGCAGCTCCGGCAGGCCGGCGCGGGCGAGGCCCGCCGCCTCCAGCACCACCGCCTCCTCGCCCGGCTGGGTGCTGGCGGCGAGGAAGACCGGCCGCCCGCCGAGGAGCGCGCGCAGCCGCCGGAACTCCGCCGGATCGGCCGGCAGCGGCTCGGCGGCGGCCTTCAGGTTGCCCCAGGACTGCACCGCGCCGGCACCGAGCGCGCGCAGCCGCGCCGCATCCTCCTCCGTCTGGGTGAAGATGAGGCGGAAGCGGGAGAGGATCTCGCGCGCGAGGCCGGGCGCCCAGCGCCACATCCGCGCCGAGCGGGGCGACATGCGGGCATTGACCAGCACCGCCGGGATGCCGCGCCGCGCCAGCGCCGCCGTCATGTTCGGCCACAGCTCGCTCTCGACGAAGATCGCCCCGTCCGGCCGCCAGCCATCGAGGAAGGCCTCCGCCCAGCGCGGCACGTCGAGCGGCACGAAGCGGTGCGTCACCCGCCCGGCCATGTCGGGCGGCAGGCGCTGCGCCAGCAGGGTGGCGGCGGTGACGGTGCCGGTGGTGACGAGCAGCCGCAGCGCCGGCCGGCGTTCCATCAGCGCCGCCATCAGCGGCAGCAGCGAGAGGGATTCGCCGACGCTGGCCGCGTGCAGCCAGAGCAGCGGCCCCTCCGGCCGCTCCGCCCCGGCGCCGCGCCGCTCCGCCAGCCGCTCGGGGATCTCCTTGCCGCGGCCGGCGCGCAGCCGCAGCCAGAAGGGCAGCAACGGCGCCAGCCCGGTGCCGGCCCAGTGCGTGACGGCCCCGCCGAGGCTCATGCGGCTAGAGCGCCCGGCTTTCGATGCCCGGCGGCAGGCGGCCTGCGGCCCAGGCATCGGCCATGTCGCAGGCCGCGCTCAGCGCCGCCTCGATGGCGGGCACCGCCGCCTGCGTGCCGTCGCGCGGGACATGCACGGGCGGGCCGCAGACCAGCACGGCGCGGCCGAAGGGCAGGGGCAGCATCATCCGGTCCCAGCTCGGCAGCAGCCGGTGGCGGGTGGCGGCGGCGGCGGCGGGCAGCACCGGCACCCCGGCGATGGCGGCGAGGCTGGCCACCCCGTCCGCCGCCTTGCGGCGCGGGCCGCGCGGGCCGTCGGGAGTGATCGCTACCGGGCTGCCCTCGCGCAGCACCTTGAGCAGGGCGCGCATGCCGCTGGCGCCGCCGCGCGAGGTCGAGCCATGCACCATCACCAGCCGGAAGCGGGAGACCACCTCGCCGATGAAGCGGCCATCCCGGTGCTGGGAGACCAGCACATGCGGCTGCCAGTCCTTCGCCTCGGGGAAGATGCGGTGCACGGCGGTCCAGAGCATCGGCATCATCGGCAGGCGCTCGTGCCAGAAGCCGACGATGGCGGGGCGGCCCTGCCCGGCGAGCGGCGCCATGTGCTCGTACCCCACCATCGTCCACCGCGTGGTGCGGTAGCAGAAGGCCAGGTAGGCGCTGAGCAGCCGCGCCAGGACGGCCTGGGTTGCGGGGTGGCGGATCAGCTTGCGGAGCATGGGGTGCGCGACATGTCGGGGAGCGCCCCTAGCACGGCTGGCCGCGCAGCGGAAATTCCCCGCGCATGACGCGCCGCAGCATGGCGGGCGTTGCCATGCCGCGCCACGCCGCTAGGCTGGCCCGGATGCCCCGCCCTGCCACCCTGGCGCGCCGCGCCGCGCCCTTCCTGCTCTGCCTGCTGCTGGCCGGGCTGGGGGGCGGCCTGTTCTTCCTGCTGGGCACGCCGCTGCCCTGGCTGCTGGGGGCGCTGAGCTTCGTCGCCGCCGGGCAGCTCATGGGGCTGCGGTTGCGCGCCTCGCGCCGGGCGCGCAATGCCGGGCTGCTGGTGGTGGGCTGCGCGCTGGGCCTGTTCTTCACGCCCGAGGCCGCACGGCACCTCGCCGAGCGCGCCTGGCTGGTGGTGGGCGCGGCGCTGCTGACGCTGGCCATCGGCGTCGCCCTCTCGCCGCTGCTGGCGCGGCTCGGGCGGATGGACCGCGCCAGCGCCCTGTTCGGCTCCATCCCCGGCGGGGTGGCGGAGATGAGCGTGCTGGGCGAGGCCTATGGCGCCCGCCCCACCACGGTGGCCATCGTGCAGCTGCTCCGCGTGGTGGGGGTGGTGGTGCTGGTGCCGAGCAGCTTCGCGCTGCTGGGCATTTCCGGGCACATCTCCTCCAGCTTCGTGGCGCGGCCGCTCTGGCTGCCGGGGCTGGCGCTGCTGCTGGCGCTGGGCGCGGCGATGACCTGGCTGCTGATCCGCCTGCGCGTGCGCAACGCCTGGCTGCTGGGCGGGCTGTTCGTCAGCCTCGGCCTCACCGCCGCGGGGCAGGCGCTGACCGGGGTGCCGGGCTGGGTCTCGGCCATCGCGCAGGTGGCGATGGGTGCGCAGCTCGGCGTGCAGTTCGAGCGCGCGGCCTTCCTGGGCGGCGGGCGGCTGCTGGGGGCGGCGGTGCTGCACGTGCTGCTGCTCACCGGCCTCTGCGCCCTGCTGGGCTGGCTGCTGGCGGCGCTGTTCGGGCTGGACCTGCCGACGCTGGTGCTGGCCACCGCGCCCGGCGGCGTGGCGGAGATGTCCATCACCGCCAAGACGCTGCTGCTGGACGTGCCGGTGGTGGTGGCCTTCCACCTCGTGCGCATCGCGCTGACGGCGATGCTGGTGCAGCCCTGCAGCGTGCTGCTGCGCCGCTGGGGGCTGCTCTAGAGCAGATCGCGAGCAGGCTGCCTCGCCTGATCGCGTGAAAATGCTCGCAAAAGGAATGATCTAGGGCCTTTTCCGTGAGCCAGCACGAACGGAAAAGGCTCTAGGGCTCAGCCACCCATCGGCAGCGGCGAGACGCCGAACAGCCAGCCATGCGCGTGCAGCAGTGCCGCCCAGGCCAGCAGCGCCAGGGCCGGCGCCAGCCAGCCGATCTCCCGCCAAGCCAGCCGGTTGCGCCCGGCGGCGATGGCACCGAAAGGCAGGATGGAGGTCTCCGCCGCCAGCCGCGCCCAGGCCCGGGGGTCGCGCCGGGCCAGCTTGGCGTCGATCGAGGGCATGCCGGCCAGGGCGGTGGCGCCCAGCGTGCCGAAGAAGACCAGGCTGGCGCTGTCGCCATTGCCCAGCATGTGCAGCAGCGCCCACAGCGCGAAGGACCACAGCATGGGGTGGCGGGTGACACGCTGGATGCCGCGCGCGCCCTGGGCCATCGCCGCCTCGCCGCCCACCGCCGTCGGGTTCGGCCGCAGCACGGAGGCGACGAAGAGCAGGAAGGCCGGCAGCATGCCGAGCACGATCAGCCAGCGCAGCCAGCCGGGCGCGAACCACAGGGGCGCCGTCCCGGCCGCGCGCCAGCCCTGCACCAGCAATGCCAGCGCCAGCACCGAGGCCAGCGAGAAGGCGGCGCGGAAGCCGCCCTCGCCGAGCCGCGCCGCCACCGCCCCGCGCCAGGGCCCGCCGGCGAGGCCGAGATGCAGGGCGAGCCAGAGCAGTGCGGCCAGGAGCAGGGGCAGCATGGCGGGACTCCTTTCGTCGGTCCGGGGCTTGCCAGGCAGGGGGGAGGGCCGGATGGTGACAGTGACAACATCAGAGGATAGTCTGTTGGCGATGTCAACATCGGCGCCGGATCCCTATCACCACGGCGATCTGCGCGCGGCCCTGCTGCGCGCCGCCGAGGCGATGCTGGCCGCGCAGGGGCCGCAGGACCTCTCGCTGCGGGCCGTGGCGCGGGCGGCGGGGGTTTCGCACAACGCGCCCTATCGCCACTTCGCCAGCCGCGAGGCGCTGCTGGCCGCGCTGGCGGCGGAAGGCTTCCGGCGGCTGGCCGCGGCGCTGGAGGGGGCGGGGGCAGGCATGGCGGCGCTCGGCCGCGCCTATCTCGGCTTCGCCGAGGCGAACCCGGCGCTCTACCGGCTGATGTTCGGCCAGGGGCCCTCGCGCGCGGCGCATCCCGCGCTGGCCGCCGCCGCCGATGCGGCCTTCGCACCCCTGGCGGCGCGCAGGCCGGACCGCGCCGCCGCGCTGCGCGCCTGGGCGCTGGTGCACGGCATCGCCCAGCTGCGCGCCGACGGCCACTGGCCGGAACCGGGCGCCGCCCTGGCCGAGGCGGTGCTGCGCGAGGAAGGCTGAGGCGGCGGCGCCCTCCTCAGGGCCTCCAGGCGCGGTGGTAGGGGTGGCCGGCGCGGATCGCCTGGGCGCGGTAGAGCTGCTCGGCCAACAGGCCGCGCACCAGGAAGTGCGGCCAGGTCATCGGGCCGAGCGAGAGGCGCTGCTCGGCCCGCGCCTGCACCGCGGGGTCCAGCCCCTCGGCGCCGCCGATGAGGAAGGCCAGCGGCCGGCCGCTGCCCTCCCAGCGTTCCAGCAGCGCGGCCAGGCCCTCGCTGTCCGGCATGTGGCCGCCGAGGTCGAGGGCGATGGCGAGCGTGGCCTCGGGCAGGGCGGCGAGCAGGGCCGCCCCCTCCCGGCGCCGCATCTCGGCCGCCGAGCCGCGCGCCTCGGGGATCTCCCGCACCTGCAGGGGCGGCCGCAGCCGCGCATTGTGCTGGGCGAAGAGATCCGCCTCCGGCCCCGGCTTCAGCCGCCCGACGGCGATGAGCAGGGGCGCGCGGCTCAGCCGCGGGCCTCCCCGTCATCCGGCTCGTCCGGCTCGTCGGCCTCGTCGGCGTCGAGGATGTCGTCATCCCCGAGCCCGTCCACCAGCTCGCCGGACTCCTCCTCCTCCTCGTCCTGCATCCACTCCGCCTCGGTGAGGGAGGGGATGGGCGCCTCCTCCGGCCCGGCCAGGGGGGCGTCGCCGGCGGGCGGGCTGTCGGGGCCCCACATCTTCTCCAGCCGGTAGTTGGCACGCGCCTCCGGCTTGAAGAGGTGCACGATCAGGTCGCCCGCATCGAGCAGCACCCAGTCCGGCGAGGTCTCCGTGCGGATGCGGCGGATGCCGTGCTCGGCCAGCGCCTTCTCCAGATGCGTGGCCATCGCCTGGATCTGCCGGTCGGCGAGGCCGGTGGCGACGATCATGCGGTCGGCGAAGGCGGCGCGGCTGGCGACGTCCAGCACCACCACATCCTCCGCCTTGTCGTCCTCCAGGCTCTTCACCGCGCTCTGCACGATCAGCTCGATCTGCGGCGGGCTGAGCTTGGTGCGCTTCGGCGGCTTGCGCGTCTTCACGGTGGCGGCAGGCTTCGCCTTGGGCTCGGCCTTCTTCGCCGGTGTCACGGCCTTGCTGGCGGTGGCGCGGGCGGTGTTGGCCTTGGGCGCGGCGGCGCGGGGTGCCCTGGCGGCGGGCGCGGCGCCGCGCGTGGTGCCCTTGGCCGCGCCGGTGCGCGTGGCGGGCCTGGCCGTGCGGCCGGTGGCAGCCTTGGGCGCGGCGGCGCGGGGCGCCTTGGCGGCGGGTGCGGCGCCGCGCGTGGCACCCTTGGCCGCGCCGGTGCGGGGAGCGGACCTGGCCGCGGCGTCGCGGGGCGCCCTGGCGGGGGGAGTGGCGCTGCGCGCGGTGCTCTTGGCCGCGCCGGTGCGTGAGGCGGGCTTGGCCGTGCGGCTGGTGGCAGCCTTGGGCGCGGTGTCGCGGGAAGGCTGGGCGGCGGCGCCGCGCGGGGCGGGCTTGGCCGCGCTGGTGCGCGTGGATGGCTTGGCCGCGCTGGCGCGCGCGGCAGGCTTGGCGGCGGCGCCGCGCGGGGTGGGCTTGGCCGCGCTGGCGCGGGCGGGCTTCGCCGCGGCCGTGCCGGAGCGGGCCGGCCTGTCGGCCGCCTTGGCCGGGGCGGGCTTGCGGGTGGCGCCCTTGGCGGCGGGGCGGCTGGTGCTGCCGGTGCGCGAGGCCGTGCCGGTCTTGCGGCGGGTCTCGTCCGGGCTCTTCGGGGTGCGGGCTATGGCGGCCTCCTGTCGTGCTTTATCGCGTCTTGTAGGGCGTGGCCCCCATCGGGGGCCAGCAATCCGTCCGTCGGGAGGGCTGTCAGCCCGTCCCTGTGATGTCGTGGCCGGCGCGGCGGAGGGCCGTCGCGCTGGCGGGGTGTTCGCGGGCCGGCACCAGGCTCCAGCCCGCATGCGGATGGCCGCCCGGCGCCAGCAGCGCCCCTGGCAGCCGGCGGTGCCGCCGCAGCGTGCTGGCGGCGGCGCCGCGCAGCGCCCGGTCCGTCCAGCCCGGTCGCGGCAGCACCGCGATCGGCGTCCGCGCCGCCAGGGCGCGCCAGCGCCGCCAGCGCGGCAACTGCCAGAGATTGTCCGCGCCGATGATCCAGACGAAGCGCACACGCGGGAACAACCGTTGCAGCCGGGCCAGGGTTCGCGCGCTGTAGCGCTGGCCGATCGCCGCCTCCAGCCCGGTGGCGACGACCCGCACCCCGTCGGCGATGGCCTCGGCCGAGGCCAGCCGCCGCGTGAAGGGCGCCATACCGGCGCGCGGCTTCAGCGGGTTGCCGGGCGAGACCAGCAGCCACACCTGGTCCAGCCGCAGCGCGCGGCGCGCCTGCTCGGCCACGTGGCGGTGGCCGTCATGCGCCGGGTTGAAGCTGCCGCCCAGCAGGCCGATGCGCCGCCGCCGCCCGTCGCCATGCGGCCCCGGCGCGGCGAGGCCGGCGGGAGAGGGAAGCCGGTTCAGGGCCGGGTCTGCCCTGTGCCCAGCACCTGGTAGCGGTAGGTGCAGAGCTGCTCCAGCCCGACCGGCCCGCGCGCATGCATCCGCCCCGTGGCGATGCCGATCTCGGCGCCGAAGCCGAACTCGCCGCCGTCGCAGAACTGGGTGGAGGCGTTCCAGAGGCCGACGGCGGAGTCGAGGCCGTCGAGGAACCGGGTGGCCACCGCCGCATCCTCGGTGATGATGGCCTCGGTGTGCTCGCTGCCATGCCGGCGGATATGCGCCAGCGCGTCCTCCACCCCGTCCACCACGGCGATGGAGAGGATGGCGTCCAGCCACTCGGTGCCGAAATCGGCCTCGGTGGCGGGTGGCAGGCCGGGGAGGATGGCGCGGGCGCGCTCATCGGCGCGGAAGTCGCAGCCCAGCGCGCGTAGGTCTTCCACCAGCAGCGGCAGCAGGGCAGGGGCGATGGCGGCGTCGATCAGCAGTGTCTCGGTGGCGCCGCAGACGCCGGTGCGGCGCATCTTGGCATTGGCCAGCACGGCGCGCGCCATGGCGGGGTCGGCGGCGGCGTGGATGTAGGTGTGGTTCAGCCCCTCGGCATGGGCCAGCACCGGCACCCGCGCCTCCTGCATCACCCGCGTCACCAGCCCCTTGCCGCCGCGCGGGATGATGAGGTCGATCAGCCCCGCCGCGCCGAGCATGGCGCCGACGAAGGCGCGGTCCTGGGTGGGGGCCATCTGCACCGTGGCCTCGGGCAGCCCGGCCGAGCGCAGCCCCTCCACGATGCAGGCATGGATGGCGGCGGCCGAGCGCGCGCCCTCGCTGCCGCCGCGCAGCAGCACCGCCGAGCCGGCCTTCAGGCAGAGCCCGGCGGCATCGGCCGTCACGTTCGGGCGGCTCTCGTAGATCATGCCGATGACGCCGAGCGGCTGCGCCACGCGGCGGATGACGAGGCCGTTGGGGCGCGTCCACTCGGCCAGCACGCGGCCCGCCGGGTCGGGCAGGGCGGCGATCTCCTCCAGCCCCTGGGCCATGGCCTCCACCCGCGCCGGGTTCAGCGTCAGCCGGTCGCGGAAGGAACTGGCGAGGTCGGGCGCGGCGGCGAGGTCGGCGGCGTTGGCGGCCAGGATGTCTGTCAGTCGGGCGCGCAGGGCGGCGGCGGCGGCGCGCAGCGCCGCGTCCTTCGACGGTCGGTCCGCCCGCGCCAGCCGGGTGGCGGCCGCGCGGGCCGCCTGGGCGACAGGGAGGATCGGGTTCGTCATCGCGTCCACGGTCATGCGTTCCTTGGGGCTCGGAAGGCCAGGGGAGAAGGAATTCTCCCCCGGACCCCCTCATCTTTTTTCTGTCAGAGAAGGACCAGGTCGTCGCGGTGGATGATCTCGTCCCGCCCGCGCCAGCCCAGGATGGCCTCGATCTCCTCCGAGCGGCGCCCGGCGATCTGGCGGGCCGCCTCGGCGTCATAGGCCGAGAGGCCGCGCGCCAGCTCGGCGCCGGCCTCGTCGCGCACCGAGAGCGGGTCGCCACGGCCGAACTCGCCCTCCACGCCGCGCACTCCGGCCGGCAGCAGCGAGGAGCCGGCGCGCAGCGCACGCGCCGCCCCCGCATCGACCCGCAGCACGCCAAGCGGCGCCAGGCTACCGGCGATCCACTGCTTGCGCGCCGAGCGCCCCTCCGGCGCAGGCAGGAACCAGGAGCAGCGCGCCCCTTCCTCCAGCGCGCGCAGCGGGTTGTCCCGCTTGCCCAGCGCGATGGCCATGGCGCAGCCCGCGCCATTGGCGATGCGCGCCGCGATCAGTTTGGTGCGCATGCCGCCCGAGGAATAGCCCGGCGGCGGCTCGCCCCCCATGGCCATGATCTCGTCCGTCACGCGCTCCACCACGGGCAGGTGGCGGGCGGCGGGGTCGTTGCGCGGGTCGGCGGTGTAGAGGCCGTCGATGTCGGAGAGCAGCACCAGCGCGTCGGCATGGATCATCTCGGCGACGCGGGCGGCGAGGCGGTCATTGTCGCCGAAGCGGATCTCGGCGGTGGCCACCGTGTCGTTCTCGTTGATGACGGGGACGCAGCCGAGGTCGAGCAGCGTGCCGAGCGTGGCGCGGGCGTTGAGGTAGCGGCGGCGGTCCTCGCTGTCCTCCAGCGTCAGCAGCAGCTGCGCGGCGTTCAGCCCGTGCTGCGAGAGGGCGGCCTGCCAGGCGCCGGCCAGGCGGATCTGCCCCACCGCGGCGGCGGCCTGCTTCTCCTCGAGGCGCAGCTTCCGCCGCGTCAAGCCCAGTGCCCGGCGGGCCAGCGCGATGGCGCCGGAGGAGACCAGCACCACCTCGACCCCGCGCGCGCGCAGCGCCGCCACATCGGCCGCGACGGAGGCGATCCAGCCCTCGCGCGGCGCCGCCGTCGCCTCGTCCACCACCAGGGCGGAGCCGATCTTGACGACAACGCGGCGGGCGGTGGCGAGGGAGGGAATCATCCGGGCTGGTTCTCGCGGTGGCGGTAGATGGTGTCGGCCAGGGCGCGCAGGGTCTCGGGCACGCCCTCCTGGGTGGCGCCGCTGATCAGCCGCACGGGGCGGCCGGTGGCGCGCTCCAGCGCCTTCACGCGGCTGGCGCGGGCCTGCGGCGTCATGGCGTCGGTCTTGTTCAGCGCGATGATCTCGGGCTTCTCCGAGAGGCCGCCGCCATAGCCCTCCAGCTCGGCGCGCACCGTCTCGTAGGCGCGCACGGGGTCGGGCTGGCTGCCGTCGATCAGGTGCAGCAGCACGGCGCAGCGCTCGACATGGCCGAGGAAGCGGGTACCGAGCCCGGCGCCCTCATGCGCGCCCTCGATCAGGCCGGGGATGTCGGCCAGCACGAATTCCTCGGTGGCGTTCAGCCGCACCACGCCGAGCTGCGGCGTCAGCGTGGTGAAGGGATAGTCGGCGATCTTGGGCCGCGCCGCGCTGGCCACCGAGAGGAAGGTGGACTTGCCGGCATTGGGCAGGCCGACCAGCCCCGCATCGGCGATCAGCTTCAGCCGCAGCCAGAGCCAGCGCTCCTCGCCGGGGTAGCCCTTGTCGGCGCGGCGGGGGGCGCGGTTGGTGCTGGTCTTGAAGTGCGCGTTGCCATGGCCGCCATCGCCGCCCACGCAGATGGTGGCGCGCTGGCCGGCGACGGTCAGGTCGGCCAGCACCGTCTCCTTGTCCTCGTCGAGCACGACGGTGCCGACCGGCACCTTCAGCACCACATCCTCGGAGCCCGCGCCGGTGCGGTCGGAGCCCGCGCCGTTGCCGCCCTTGCGGGCCTTGAAGTGCTGGGCGTAGCGGTAGTCGATGAGGGTGTTCAGGCCGGGCACGGCCTCGACGATGATGTCGCCGCCCTTGCCGCCATTGCCGCCATCGGGGCCGCCGAACTCGATGTACTTCTCGCGGCGGAAGGCGATGACGCCATCGCCGCCGTCACCGGCCTTCACCCAGATCTTGGCTTCGTCGAGGAATTTCATGGGGAGGTGGTCCGGGGGAGGGAATGCGGTCTTGCAACGAAAAACGGGGGCCTTGCGGCCCCCGTTCGCGGTCTATCCGGCTCGCGGAGGCGCGCGTGTTACTCGGCGGCCTGCGGCAGCGGCTCGACGGAGACGTGGACGCGGCCCTCGGCGCGGCGGGTGAACTTCACCTTGCCCTCGATGGCGGCGTGGATCGAGTGGGTGCGGCCGACGAGCACGTTGGTGCCCGGGACCATCTTCGTGCCGCGCTGGGTGACGATGATGTTGCCGGCCAGCACGTGCTCGCCGCCGAACTTCTTCACGCCAAGCCGCTTACCAGCAGAGTCGCGCCCGTTGCGGGAGGAGCCGCCGGCCTTTTTGTGCGCCATGGTTGGTGTCTCCTAAGACTGTCTGTTCAGGCCGCAGCGATGCCGGCGATGCGCAGCACGGTCTGGTGCTGGCGGTGGCCGTTCTTGCGGCGGCTGTTCTGCCGGCGGCGCTTCTTGAAGATGATGACCTTGTCACCGCGCTTGTGCTCGACAACCGTGGCGGTGACGCTGGCGCCGGCCACGATGGGCGCGCCGATCGTCAGCCCGGCCTCGCCGGAGATGGCCAGGACATCCTGGAAGGTGATGGTCTGGCCGGGTTCGGCCTCCAGCTTCTCGACGATCAGCACGGCGTCCGGGGTGACGCGGTACTGCTTGCCGCCGGTGCGGATCACTGCGTAGGTCATGGGGCGCCCTGAAAAAGCTCTGCCGTACTGGCCTGATCTGAAACGATGGTCGGCCGAGAAACGGCCATCGGCGCGACACGAGGCCTCGCCGGGAGGAGGGGCGTATAGCCCCGGGGGGTCGGGGGAGTCAACGCGGCGGGGCGGATTCGACGAATTTCCCCGCAAGTCTGCGTTGCGTCCGGCGTGAAGCCCCTCTATACCCCGCCCGCCTGACGACCGAGGCGCCGCGGAGAGGTGGCAGAGTGGTCGATCGCGTCGGTCTCGAAAACCGAAGTACCTGCAAGGGTACCGTGGGTTCGAATCCCACCCTCTCCGCCATTCCCCCCCCGCCAGCATCTCTCGCCTTGCCGGCCTCCGACTGCGCCCATCCTCTTCCGGGCCTGCGTGCGAGCGCAGAGGGAAGGGTGAAGCCGGACAGGCGGGGCCATGGATATGCTTATCCCTCCGCCCTCTTACCTATTGTTACCGACGCGCCGCGCTCCCCGCCGTAACATCCTCGCGGATCATCAGCGCGAGATGCCATGCCACGCTTTCGATGCCTCGCCCTCCTGCTGCTCCTCGGCGGCTGCGCCGCCTCGGGAGAGCTGGAGATGACGGAGGAGCCGGACCGGGACGGCATCCTGGTCGGCGGGGAGACCGATCCCTGGCGGTACCGGCCCTACCGCGGGCAGGACGATGCCGCGCTCCTGCCCTATGTGCGCTACAGCCGGCCCTTCTGAGCGGCGCGGCGCCGGCGGTCAGGGCTTGCGGCGGGCACGCTGCTCCAGCGGCTTCTTGGCCCGGCCGATCTCGGCCGCCAGCGCCCCGTCATCGTCGAGGCCGGGCGCCAGGGCGCCCGAGACGAAGGCGGCGCGCCCGAGCAGATGCCCCGAGATGGGGATGGTCAGCAGCAGGAAGAGGATGGCGCAGAGCCCGACCAGCGTGGCGTCCGTCCGCTGCAATTCCAGCACCACGCCCAGGATCACGAAGCCGGCGCCGAGCGTGCCGGCCTTGGTGGCCGCGTGCATGCGCTGGAACGGGTCGGCGAAGCGCAGCACGCCGAGGGCGGCGGCGAAGAGGAACACCACGCCCAGGAACTTGGCGGCCAGCGCCAGGAGAAGCAGCAGGGTGGTCATCCGCGTGGCCCCTTCTTGCGCTCCAGGAAGGCGGCCAGGGCGCAGGTGGCGACGAAGCTGATCAGCGAGATGCCGAAGGCCACGTCCAGGAATTCGCGCCGCAGGGTGACGGAGGCGACCAGCGCGGCGATGGCCACGGCCAGGCCGGTCAGCATGTCGAGCGCCACGAAGCGGTCGGCATAGCCGGGGCCGTTCAGCATGCGGATGCAGGCCATGCCGAGCGGGACCATCAGCAGCAGGATGAGCGCCGTCGAGAGCCAGTCGAACAGGGAGGAGAGCGTGGCCATCATCCTTCGATCCTCCGGATCCTGTCTTCAAAGGCGGTGCGGATGCCGGCGATGATCTCCTCCGGCGCCGTGATGTCCAGAGCGTGGATATAGAGGGTGCGGCGGTCCTCGCTGACATGCAGCGAGCAGGTGCCGGGCGTCAGCGTGATGAGGTTGGCCAGCATGGCCGTGCCGAACTCCGTCCGCAGCGCGATGGGGTAGGCGATGATGCCGGAGCGCATCCGCGGGTCGCGCGCGAAGGCGAGCCGGGCGACGAAGACCGAGGACTTCACCAGCTCCGCCAGGAACACCACCGCGAGCACCGCCATGCCGGCCAGGCGGGGCGGGGAGAGCAGGCGCAGGCTCATGGGCGCGGCTCCGCCATCGCGCCGCCCTCCGCCGGCACCGCGCCCAGCACGGCGGCGATGTAGTCGGACGGGTCGACCAGCGCCTGCGCGGCGGACTGGGCATAGGCCACGAAGGGCTCCGCCTGCAGGCCGATCGCCACCGTCACCGCCGCCAGCAGCGCGATGGCCGCCAGCATCGGCGCCGGCACGGCGCGGGCGGTGGGGCGCGGCATCAGCGGGTCCTTCCAGAAGGCTTCCATCCAGATCTTGGTCATGGAGTAGAGGGTCAGGATGCCGGTCACCAGCGCCACGGCCGCCAGCCAGCCCTGGCCGCCGCGGAAGCTGGCGTCGATCACCATGAACTTGGCCCAGAAGCCGGAGAGCGGCGGGATGCCGCCGAGCGAGAGGGCGGGCACCAGGAACAGCGCCGCCAGCAGCGGGCTGCGCCGCATCAGCCCGCCGCTCTGGCGCAGGTCGAAGGTGCCGGAGGCGCGGTGGATGGCGCCCGCCAGCAGGAACAGGTTCGCCTTCACCACGATGTGGTGGATGATGTAGAAGATGCCGCCCGCCAGCGCCGCCGGCGTCGCCACCGCCAGCCCCAGCAGCATGTAGCCGATCTGGCTGACGATGTGGAACGACAGGATGCGGCGCACATCCCACTGCACCGCCGCGCCGAACACGCCGAACAGCATGGTGCAGGCCGCCATCACCGCCAGGATCTCGCGCAGGCCGCTGCCCTCCACCGTGAAGATCAGGGTGAAGACGCGGAAGCAGGCATAGACGCCGACCTTGGTCAGCAGCCCGGCGAAGATCGCGGCCACCGTGATCGAGGCGGTGTGGTAGGAGGCGGGCAGCCAGAAGAACAGCGGGAAGTAGCCCGCCTTGATGCCGAAGCCGCAGAGCAGCAGCAGCGCCGATATGGTGAGCGTCAGCGACGGCCCGGCCTGCGGCAGCACCACCGCGAGGTCGGCCATGTTGAGCGTGCCGGCGACGCCGTAGAGCAGCGCCACGGCCATCAGGAAGATCAGCGTCGAGAACAGGTTGAGGACGGCGTATTTCAGCACGCCGTCGAGCTGCGCGCGGGTGCGGCCGATGACCAGCAGCCCCATCGCGGTGATCAGCATCACCTCGAACCAGACATAGAGGTTGAAGATGTCGCCGGTGAGGAAGGCGCCGTTCACGCCGGCCAGCATGCCGTGGAACAGCGGGTGGAAGCCCGCCCGCTCCTCGCGCCGGCGGATGTCGGCCTGGCCGAACAGCCAGGTGGCGAAGGCCATCAGCCCGGTGATGGCGGCCATGGCGGCGCTGAAGCGGTCGGCCACGAAGCTGACGCCGAAGGGCGCCGCCCAGCCGCCGAACTGCACGGCCTGCACCCCCTCCGCCCGCACCTGCCACAGCAGCAGCAGGGTGGCGGCGAACATCAGCAGCACGCCGGCGGCGGAGATGGCGCGCTGCGCGGCCAGCCGCTGCCAGCAGCAGGCCGCCAGCGCCGCCGTGGCCAGCGGGATGGCCACCGGCCACAGCACGGCCTGCGCCAGGAGCATGCCGCTCACCGGCGCTTCTCCGGCCCGTCGAAGGGCGTGCCGAGGGATTCGGCGACGTCCAGCCCGGCATTGTCCAGCGTGCCGATCGAGCGCTGCGCCTGCAGCGCCAGCGCCGCGGCGAAGGCGATGAGCGCGAAGCCGATGACGATGGCGGTGAGGATCAGCGCCTGCGGCAACGGGTTGGCGGCCGCCTCGGACAATGCGCTGCTGCCCGGCTCGATGACCGGCGGCACGGTGGAGGAGATGCGGCCCGAATAGAAGATCACCAGGTTCACCGCCGCCGAGAGCAGCGAGACGCCGAGGATGATGCGCACCACATGCCGCGAG
This sequence comes from Teichococcus aestuarii, assembly GCF_003116135.1. GTDB lineage: Bacteria > Pseudomonadota > Alphaproteobacteria > Acetobacterales > Acetobacteraceae > Pseudoroseomonas > Pseudoroseomonas aestuarii. The sequence goes on from NZ_PDOA01000004.1 coordinate 280,007, forward strand.
AGCAGCATGTGGACCCCGCAGCCGGTCAGCAGCGCGATGGCCAGAGCATAGATCAGGTTCATGCCTCGGGCTGTTCCTCGTAGAAGCGCAGGATCAGGGCGAGGATGCCGCCCAGCACCGCCAGATAGACGCCGATGTCGAAGGCCAGCGCCGTGCCGCTGTGGAAGTCGCCGGCGTGGAACCACCAGTGCGCCAGGAAGGAGCCGCGGTTGACCAGCCCCGGCAGGCCGCTGAGCAGCGCCAGCACCAGCCCCGCGCCCATCAGCGCCACGGGATGGACGCGCACCATGCGGCGCGCCGCCTGCACCCCGTCGGCCATCGCCAGGATGGCGAAGCCCGCCGCCGCCATCAGCCCGCCGACGAAGCCGCCGCCCGGGTCGTTGTGGCCGCGGTAGAGGATGTAGAGCGAGACCACCAGCATCAGCGCGAACAGGAAGCGCGAGAAGGCGGAGAGGATGAGCGAGTTCATGTCGGCTCCTTGCCCTTCGCGCGGCGCGCCAGCAGCCCCCACACCGCCATGGCGGCGAAGGCGACGACGGCGATCTCGCCCAGCGTGTCGATGGCGCGGAAATCGACCAGGATGACGTTCACCACGTTGCGGCCGAAGGCTTCCGGATAGCTGCGGGCGGCGAAGAACTCGGTCAGGCGCAGGTCGAGCGGGGCGGCCGTCATCGCGGCGAGGGCGGCGAAGGTGACGAGGCCGAAGCCGCCGGCCAGCAGCGCGTCCACCCGCCGCTCCCCGGCGCTGCGGGTGGAGGGCGGCCGGATCGGCAGTTGCAGCAGCAGCGCCGCCAGGATGACGACCAGCAGCGCCTCCACCGAGAACTGCGTCATGGCGAGGTCCGGCGCGCCGTTCAGCAGGAACAGCAGCGCCGAGCCGAAGCCGACGATGCCGACCGCCACCAGCGCCGCCGGCAGCGAGCGCATCCGCGTGGCGGCGAAGCCGGCCGCCACCATCAGCCCCACCACCACCGCCGGCGCCAGGCGCAGCCCTTCCAGCGAGAGGTCGATGGCCAGCGGCGGCGCGGCCAGCACCAGCCCCACGGCGGTGACGAGCAGCGTGGCGCCGACCACGGTGGCGGTGTAGCGGCGCTGGTCGCCATTCTGCAGCACCAGGGTGCAGCGCCGGGCCAGGGCCAGCACGCCCTCGAAGGCGTGGTTGTAGCCGGCATCGCCCAGCAGCCGGTCCAGCCAGTCCAGATGCGCGAGGCGGGCCAGCAGGCGCGGCCACAGCAGGTAGAGCGCGAGGCCGAGCAGCACGGCGAGCGCGCTCAGCCCCAGCATCGGCGTCAGGCCATGCCAGAGGGCGGGGGAGACGGGCAGCGCCTGGCCGACGAGCGCACTGGCCGCCGGCCCCAGCAGCGGCGCCACGGCGAGGCCGGGCAGCAGGCCCAGCAGTAGCCCCAGCGTGGCCAGCACCGCGGGGCCGAGGAACAGCCCCGGCGTCTCGCCATGGTGCACGGCGCCCTCGCGGCTGCGGCCGAGGAAGAAGGGGCGCAGCGAGACGATGCCGGCGATGGCGACGAACACCGCGCTGCCCAGCACCAGGGCGACGAGCGCGAACCAGCCGCTGCCGGATTCGAGCTGCGCCTCGAACAGGTATTCCTTGGCGATGAAGCTGAAGGTGGGGGGCAGGCCCGCCATGGCCACGGCGGCCAGGGCGGCGGCCACGGCGGTGACGGGCAGGGCGCGGCGCAGCCCGTTGATCTCCACCAGGCTGGTGCGGCCGGTGGCGTGGATGGCGGTGCCGGCGCAGAAGAACAGCGTGGCCTTGTAGAGCGCATGGGCCAGCATGAAGCCCACCGTGGCGGTGGCCGCCACCGGCCCCTCCAGCCCGATCAGCAGCACCAGCACGCCGAGCGAGGAGACGGTGGACTGCGCCAGCACGGCCTTGTAGCCGGTGCGCGACAGCGCCCGCACCGAGGCCACCAGCACCGTCAGCCCGCCGAAGACGATCAGCGCCGTGCCGAAGGCCGGCACCTGCGCGAAAGCCAGGTCGAACCGCGCCAGCAGATAGACGCCGAGCTTCACCATGGTGGCGGAGTGCAGGTAGGCGGAGGCGGGCGTCGGCGCCTCCATGGCGTTGGGCAGCCAGAAGTGGAAAGGCACCTGCGCCGACTTGGTGAAGGCGCCGAGCAGCACCAGCACCATGATGGTGCCGCACCAGGGCGAGGCCGCGAGCGCCGCGCTGTTCTGCATGGCGTTGCTGAGCGAGAAGCTGCCCAGCTCCATGCCGATCAGCAGGATGCCGGCGAACAGCGCCAGCCCGCCGCCGGCGGTGACGATGAGCGACTGCAGCGCCGCCTTGCGGGCCGAGGCCTTGTAGGAATCGAAGCCGATCAGCAGGAAGGAGACGAGGCTGGTCAGCTCCCAGAACACGTAGAGGCCGATCAGGCTGTCGGAGAGCACCGTGCCCAGCATGGCGGACATGAACAGCAGGATCAGGGCGAGGAAGCTGGCGCCCTTGTGGGCCGGCTTGTCGGCGAAATAGGCGCCGGCATAGATCGTCACCAACGTGCCGATGCCGGTGATCATCAGGCCGAACAGGCGCGAGAAGCCATCCAGCCGCAGGTCGAGCGTGATGCCGAGGCTGGGCACCCAGGCCACCTCCTCGACAATGGCCCCGGCACCTTCAAGGCCGCTGCCGGCGATCCAGAGGAGACCGAAGAGGCTGGCGGGCAGGATCGCCAGAACCCAGCCCGCGCGCTGCCCCAGCCGCAGCGCCAGCGGGCGCGCGAGCGCGGACCCAAGAAAGCTGATCCACAAAATCGCTGAAAGGGGCAACACATTCCTCCTGGCAGCAGCCATCTGTGTATAACATGAAAATTCTTTTAGTAAAGTGTCAGGAAAAGAATTCCAAGGAGACCTTCTTCTGAGATTTTCCTGCAGAATATCAAAGTTTTTATTCGAATTTATAGTAAAATGTCAGAAAATAGGCGATAAAACGTAGCTTTATACTGAAGAAACGATGATTAAATTAAGTTAATCATCCATTCTTAAGAACTTCATTTCGGGCGGTGAAGTTGCTGATCCGGGGCCTTCATGTCGGCCGTCCGCTACGGGATGGAAAAGGCTGATGCCCTGGGCCGCGACACGGCGCAGGACGCTGGCCTTCTTCCTACAGGATGTCCTGGCGGCAGGCCCTGCTTCCCGACGGCGGCATGGCGCGGCGGGAGCAGGAGGCCGCCGGTGCGGTGGCGCTGGAAGGTCCGGGGGCCGGGCCATGATGCCGCGGCCCTGGGCAGGAAAATCCGCCCTCTTGCCTCTCCGGGAACAGGCTCTCGCCTCTCCGGGAACAGGAAGGCATGGCTGAAGAAAGTGGGCTTGGCCGCTTGTTGCGGGGCGGGGACGCCACGCAGGGTGCTCGCCTGCTCCGCACCTCCTGCCGCGCTATCGCCGCGCGGGCAAGGCGCCCGGAAGAGGTGGGGCCGGATGGCTAGAGCATCTTCACCCGGCCGGACAGGATCGTCAGGGCGGGCGAAGACGCTCGCGAAAACAACGATCCGGGGCGTATTCCGTGAGCCAGTGCGGACGGGAAGCGACCTAGTGGGCCACGCCGCAAACGGTGTTCCGGACAGCGAAGGGAAGGGCGGTGGGGCAGAGCTGCCACAGCTTCTCATAGGCCATGATGAGGCCTTCCAGCGCACGGTTGCGGGCTTCGCCCGGCGCCATGCCCTGCAACTCCATTTCCAGGAGTTCCAGCAGGATCAGGCCGCAATAAGGATCGCCTTCGTCACAGGCCTGATGAAAAGCGCTCAGGAGCTTTTGGGATAAGCAATCATGCTGCTTCAGGCGGATCGCACGCGAGGGAGTGCGGTGGAACTGGGAGGCCATCGAGGCGCCCTTCGATCACAAGTATGTGATTTATTTATACACGATATCTTCCGGGGCTGTTAGGGATTTTTGCCCCGCACAAAATATTTCTTCTCAGGAATAATTGCCAGGCTCGAGCTTGCCCCTGGCGCAGCGTGGCTGAAAGGGCCGGAAGCCGGAAAGAGGCGGCCGCCACCGCCTTTCCCCGCGGAAAGACGGCTCAGCCGGCGGACGGAACCCAATCGGACGCTGTGCCATTCCGCCCAGCGGCAGGGCGGGCCGTCGGCACCTCAGGCGTGGCCGGCGGTGCCGGAAAGAAGCAGGGGATCGATGCGCAGCTTGGCCAGGGCCTGGCGCCATTTCTCGTCCGGCATGCCCTCGAAGAGCAGGGTCTCGTCGGGCGTCACGTTCAGCCAGGCATTGCGCTGGATCTCGTCCTCCAGCTGGCCGGGTCCCCAGCCGGCATAGCCCAGCGCCAGCAGCCCCTGCCGCGGCCCGCCGCCGCCCGCGATGGCCTTGAGGATATCGACGCTGGCGGTCAGGGCCAGATCGCCGGTCACCTTCAGGCTGCCCTCGCTCGACCAGTCCGTGGTGTGCAGGACGAAGCCGCGGCCGCCCTCGACCGGCCCGCCGGCCAGCAGGCGGATCTGCCGGTGCGGCGGCAGGGGCTCGACCTCCAGCTGCTTCAGCAGCTCCTCGAAGCTCAGATTCTCGAGCGGCTTGTTCAGCACGATGCCCATGGCGCCATCGGCCGAGTGGGCACAGAGGCAGATGACCGCGCGCGCGAAGCGCGGGTCCTGCATGCTCGGCATGGCCACCAGGAGCTGGCCGCCCAGGTATTCCGCCTGCAGGCCACCAGGGCGCCCCCAGCCCGTGGTGGGCCGGCGGGAAGCTTCCGGGAATTCGTCCTCGCGTGCACGTCTTGCCATCGTGAAAACAAGATGGCGGCGGGGGGCGGCGCGCGCAAGGATCGCGATGCGCAGGGCCGGGCGGAATGGCGTGGCGGCGGAGGCGGGGCGAGGCAGGCTTGGTTGACAGCGGGTGCGCCGGCGTGAAATGCCCGCAGACCCAGAGGAGAACGGTCCGATGTCGATCCAAGTTGGTGAGTCGATTCCCGCGCTGACGCTGACCCAGGCCACCGTGGAAGGCCCCCGCGAGCTGACCACCGAGGCCCTGTTCGGCGGCAAGACCGTGGTGCTGTTCGGCGTGCCCGGCGCCTTCACCCCCACCTGCTCGGCCAAGCACATGCCGAGCTTCCTGCAGAACGCCGAGGCGCTGAAGGCCAAGGGCGTCGACACCATCGCCTGCATGGCGGTGAACGACCCCTTCGTGATGCAGGCCTGGGCCAAGGACCAGGACGTGGGCGAGGCGGTGGTGATGCTGGCCGATGGCTCGGCTGCCTTCACCAAGGCGCTCGGCCTGGAGCTGGACCTGACGGCGCGCGGCCTCGGGGTGCGCTGCCAGCGCTTTGCCCTCGTCGCCAAGGACGGCAAGGTGGCCTATCTCGGCGTCGAGCAGCCCGGCGCCTTCGAGGTGTCGAGCGGCGAGGCGGTGCTCGCGGCGCTCTGAGCGCCGGGCCGGGTTCGGCCCTTGCTGGCGGCCCCTCTCAGGCCGCCACCTCCAGGCGGCGGTTCTCCCGCCCCTGGAACCAGATCAGCGGCCGGGTGGCGCGCGCCGCCTCCGGCATCGCCAGCCAATCGCGGAACTCGCCCAGCACCCGCGCGGTGATCGGCGCCACCGGCAGCGCCAGCACCCCCTCCAGCGGCAGCCAGGCCAGCTGCTCCAGCTCGCCCGAGCCGGAGAGCGTGCCCTCCGCCGCCTCGGCCGGCGCCACCAGGAAGCGGGCGTTGAAGCGGATCGGGCTGCGGGCGGGGGTCACGGCGCGGCAGAGATAGTGCAGCCGGTCCAGCGTCGGCAGCGGCCCGCCCAGGCGCAGCCCCGTCTCCTCCTCCAGCTCGCGCGCGGCGGCGATGGCCAGGGCGCGCGCCAGCCGCGGCGGCGCGCGGCGCTCCAGCGCGGCGCGGGTGTCGGGGCGCAGCTCGGTGGCGGCGGGGGCGGTGCGGTCGGCCAGATCCACCCGGCCGCCGGGGAAGACCAGCCGGTTGGGCATGAAGCGGTGGCCGGCGGCGCGCATGCCCATCAGCACCTCCACCGTGCCCTCCCGCGCGGCGCCGCCGGCCTGCCGCCACAGGATCAGGCTGGCGGCGTGGCGGGGATGGGCGGGGCGCCCGGGCGGCGCCGCGGGCGGCGGGGAGGGGGTGGCGGAGGTCGTCATGGGCCGCAGCGTGGCACTCCCGGCGCGGGCGGAAAAGAGGGGCGGCACCGGCCGGTATGACGCCTTCTTGACAAGCGGGGGTCGCGGGCGCATCTGCCCGAAAGCGGACAACACAGGTCCGCTTTAGGAGAAGGTCCGCGTGTTGCGGCTGTCGAAGCTGACCGATTACGCCGTCGTGGTGCTGGCCCGGCTGGAAGCCGAGGGCGGGGTGCAGACCGCGCCCGGCCTCGCCACCGCCACCGGCATCGCCGAGCCCACGGTGGCCAAGGTGCTGAAGGCGCTGGGCCATGCCGGGCTGGTGGAAGGATTGCGCGGCGCGCGCGGCGGCTACCGCCTGGGCCGCCCGCTCTGCGCCATCCCGCTCTCTGACGTGATCTGCGCCATCGACGGGCCGATCGCGCTCACCGCCTGCGTCGATGGCGCCAGCGGCTGCTGCGAGACGGAGACGATCTGCCCCGTGCGCGGCCGCTGGGACCCGGTGAACGAGGCGATCCGCGCCGCGCTCTCCGCCATCTCCATGGCCGAGCTGGCGGCGCCCCGGACCGCCGCGCGTCAAAAATCCCCGCCGGCGGATGCCGGCCGAAAATCCCCGCCGGACGAAGCCGGCCGTAAATTCCCGCCGGCGGATGCCGGCCGAAAATCCCCGCCGGTGGACACCGGCCGTAAATCCCCGCCGGCATCGCCGGCCCGCCTGCCTGCCCATCCGCCTGCCGAGTAAGGGGTCCAGACCATGCCAGCCGTTACCGAGACCATCGACGCCGTCGCCTCCGTCACCCAGGGCACCTACAAGTACGGCTTCGAGACCGAGATCGACATGGAGTTCGCCCCGAAGGGGCTGAACGAGGACATCGTCCGCTTCATCTCGGCCAAGAAGGAGGAGCCGGAATGGCTGCTGGAATGGCGCCTGAAGGCCTTCGCGCTGTGGAAGACGATGGCGGAGCCGCGCTGGCCGGCGGTGAGCTATCCGCCGATCGACTACCAGGATGCCTACTACTACGCAGCCCCGGTGAAGAAGGACGGGCCGAAGTCGCTCGACGAGGTCGATCCCGAGCTGCTGCGCACCTATGAGAAGCTCGGCATCCCGCTGAAGGAGCAGGCCATCCTGGCCGGCGTCGAGGGCGCGGGGGACACCCCCGCCGAGGGCGGCCGCCTGCCGATCGCGGTGGACGCGGTGTTCGACAGCGTCTCGGTGGCCACCTCCTACAAGGAGCGGCTGGGCAAGGAAGGCATCATCTTCTGCTCCATCTCCGAGGCGGTGCGCGAGCACCCCGAGCTGGTGCGGCAGTATCTCGGCTCCGTGGTGCCGCAGGGCGACAATTTCTTCGCCGCGTTGAACTCGGCGGTCTTCACCGATGGCAGCTTCGTCTACATCCCAAAGGGCGTGCGCTGCCCGATGGAGCTGTCCACCTATTTCCGCATCAACGCCAAGAGCACCGGCCAGTTCGAGCGCACGCTGATCATCGCCGAGGCGGGCAGCCATGTGAGCTACCTCGAGGGCTGCACGGCGCCGATGCGCGACGAGAACCAGCTGCACGCCGCCGTGGTCGAGCTGGTGGCGATGGACGACGCCACCATCAAGTACAGCACGGTGCAGAACTGGTACCCGGGCGACGCCGAGGGCCGGGGCGGCATCTACAACTTCGTCACCAAGCGCGGCGCCTGCCGCGGCGCGCGCTCCAAGATCTCCTGGACGCAGGTGGAGACCGGCTCGGCCATCACCTGGAAGTACCCCTCCTGCATCCTGCAGGGCGATGATTCGGTGGGCGAGTTCTACAGCGTCGCCATCACCAACAACCGCCAGCAGGCCGATACGGGCACCAAGATGTTCCATATCGGCAAGAACACGCGCTCGACCATCATCTCGAAGGGCATCAGCGCCGGCTACGGCCAGAACACCTATCGCGGCCTGGTGAAGATCAGCCCTAAGGCCAGCGGCGCGCGCAACTTCACCCAGTGCGACAGCCTGCTGATCGGCGACCAGTGCGGCGCCCACACCGTGCCCTACATCGAGAATCGCTGCATGACGGCGAAGACCGAGCACGAGGCCACCACCAGCCGCATCGCCGAGGACCAGCTCTTCTACTGCCGCCAGCGCGGCCTGTCGGAGGAGGATGCGGTCGGGCTCATCGTCAATGGCTTCTGCCGCGAGGTGTTGAAGGAACTGCCGATGGAGTTCGCGGTGGAAGCGCAGAAGCTGCTGCAGATCAGCCTCGAGGGCTCGGTCGGCTGAGGCCCTGAGACATTCGGCGCCCCGGGACACGGCGGCGCCAGGCGTGACGACACGATGAGAGAGAATACGGGCGGCTCCCCACCGCCCGCCGAGGACGGAACTGGAAGAAGCATGTTGAAGATTGAAGGGCTGACCGCCGAGATCGAGGGCAAGGAGATCCTGAAGGGGATCGACCTCGAGGTGCCGCAGGGCGAGGTGCACGCCATCATGGGGCCGAACGGCTCCGGCAAGTCCACCCTCTCCTATGTGCTGGCCGGGCGCGAGGGCTACGAGATCACCGGCGGCACCGCCACCTTCAACGGCCAGGACCTGCTGGCCATGGAGCCGGAGGAACGCGCGGCCACGGGGCTGTTCCTGGCCTTCCAGTACCCGGTCGAGCTGCCGGGCGTCGGCAACGCCAACTTCCTGCGCACCGCGCTGAACGCGCAGCGCCGCACCAAGGGCGAGCCGGAGCTGGACGCGATGCAGTTCCTCAAGACCGCCCGCGCGCGGATGAAGGAGCTGTCGATGCCGGAGGACATGCTGAAGCGCGGCGTCAATGTCGGCTTCTCCGGCGGCGAGAAGAAGCGCAACGAGGTGCTGCAGATGGCCCTGCTGCAGCCGAAGATCGCCATCCTCGACGAGACCGATTCCGGCCTCGACATCGACGCGCTCAAGATCGTGGCCGATGGCGTGAACGCCATGCGCGGGCCGGAATTCTCGGCGCTGGTCATCACCCACTACCAGCGCCTGCTGGACTACATCGTGCCCGACAAGGTGCATGTGCTGATGGGCGGCCGCATCGTGCAGACGGGCGGGCCGGAGCTGGCGCACCAGCTGGAGGCGAGCGGCTACGGCTCGGTGCAGGCGGCATGAACGCCTCTGTCGAAAACAGCCTGAGCGAGGCGGGCGCGGCCGGCTTCCTGCACCGCTACGAGGGGCTGCGCGCCCGCCTGCCCGGCATCGGCCTGCCCTGGCTCGCCGCGCTGCGCGACGGCGCGGCGGAGGCCTTCCGCGCCCAGGGCTTCCCCACCCGCCGGGTGGAGGCGTGGAAGTACACCGACCTCGCCCCGCTCACCCAGGCCGGCTTCGGCGAGCCGCTGACGCCGGTGGAGAGCGCCCTGCCGCTGCCGCGCCACGCCGCGCCGAAGCGGGTGGTGTTCGTCGATGGCCGCTTCAGCCCCGAGCTGTCGGACACGGATGTACCGGTGCGCAGCCTGGCCCGGCACCTGCCGGAGCTGGAGGGGCGCCTCGGCACCCTGGCGCGGGTCGATGACCTGCCGCTGGTGGCGCTGAACACCGCCCTGTTCGAGGATGGCGCGCTGATCGAGCTGGCGCCGGGCGAGGATGGCGGCGTCATCGAGCTGCTTTCCGTCACCCGCGCCGACCGGCCGGTGACCTCGCATCCGCGCCACCTGGTGCGGCTGGGTGAGGGCGCCAAGCTGGTGCTGATCGAGCGCAGCTGGGGCCATGGCGAGAGCCGCTACCTGCACAGCCCGGTCTTCGAGGTCGAGGTGGCTGAGGGCGCGCACATCACCCATGCGCGCATCCAGCAGGAGGCGCGCGCCGGGCTGCACCTCTCCACCGTCTTCGCCCGCGTGGCGGCGGGCGGCACCTATGACAGCTTCCTGCTGCATGCCGGTGCCCGCCTCTCCCGCTCCGAGGCGCATGTGGCGCTGGTGGGGCCGAAGGCGGCGGCGCACCTGAACGGCGCGCAGCTGCTGGGCGATGGCCAGCATGGTGACTGCACCACCTTCCTCGATCACGCGGCGCCGGACTGCCCGAGCCGCCAGACGGTGAAGACGGTGCTGGCCGGCCGGTCGCGCGGCGTGTTCCAGGGCAAGATCCATGTCCATCAGGTCGCCCAGCGCACCGATGGCTACCAGATGAACCAGGCCCTGCTGCTCTCCGACCAGGCGGAGATCGACAGCAAGCCGCAGCTCGAGATCTATGCCGACGACGTGAAGTGCAGCCACGGCGCCACGGTGGGCGAGCTGGACGAGGACCAGCTCTTCTACCTGCGCGCCCGCGGCATCCCCGCCGCCGTGGCCCGCTCCATGCTGATCGAGGCCTTCCTGCAGGAGGCGATCGACGGCGTGACCGAGGAGTCCGCGCAGGCCGCGCTCTCCGAGGCGGTCGCCGGCTGGTGGGAAAGGAACGCGGCGTGATGGACGGGGTGGTGGCGCCCAGGGGCCAGGGTGCGTTCGACGTGGCCCGCATCCGGCAGGATTTCCCGATCCTGTCGGAGAAGGTGCGCGGCAAGGATCTGGTGTTCCTCGATTCCGGCGCCTCCGCCCAGAAGCCGCGCGCGGTCATCCAGGCCATGACGCGAATGATGGAGAAGGCCTATGCCAACGTCCACCGCGGTGCCTACCACCTCTCGGAGAGCGCCACCGAGGCCTATGAGGGCGCGCGCCGCGCCGTCGCCGGCTTCCTGAACGCGGCGGATGAGCGGGAGATCGTCTTTACCGGCTCCTCCACCGCCGCCATCAACCTCGTGGCGCACAGCTACGGGCGCGGCGTGCTGAAGGCGGGGCAGGCGGTGCTGATCTCCGAGATGGAGCACCACGCCAACCTCGTGCCCTGGCAGATGCTCAAGGCCGCGCATGGCACCGAGCTGCGCGTGGCGCGCGTGACCGATGCGGGCGAGCTGGATCTCGAGGATGTCGCGGCCAAGCTGGCCGATGGCAAGGTGGGGCTGATGGCCGTCACCCACATGTCCAACGTGCTGGGCACGGTGACGCCCGCTGCGCGGCTGGCCGAGATGGCGCATGCCCATGGCGCGAAGCTGCTGCTGGACGGCTCCCAGGCCGCCGTGCACCGGCGCGTGGACGTGCAGGCGCTGGGCTGCGACTTCTACGTCTTCACCGGCCACAAGCTCTACGGCCCCACCGGCATCGGCGTGCTGTGGGCGCGGATGGAACTGCTGGAGGCCATGCCGCCCTTCCTCGGCGGCGGCGACATGATCAGCGAGGTCACGCTGGAAGGCTTCCTGCCGGCGCCGGTGCCGGCCAAGTTCGAGGCGGGCACGCCGCCGATCATCGAGGCGGTCGGGCTGCACGCGGCGATCGACTATGTGCAGGGCATCGGCATGGAGGCCATCGAGGCGCATGAGCGCCATCTGGTGGACCGCGCCATGACCCGCCTCTCGGCGGTGGAGGGGCTGACCCTGATCGGCCACGCGCAGGACCGCGGCGGCGTCTTCGCCTTCGCGCTCGACAACGCGCACGCCCATGACCTGGCGACATTGCTGGACCGCGTGGGGATCGCGGTGCGCTCGGGCCGCCATTGCGCCGAGCCGCTGCACGCACGATTTAACGTGGAAAGCACCTGCCGCGCTTCCTTCGGTCTCTACACCACCGAGGGAGAGGTCGATTACCTCGCCGAGGCGCTGGGCAAGGCGCGGGAGTTCTTCCGCTGATGTTCGACGATCTGCGCGATCTCTACCAGGAAGTCATCCTGGACCATGGCCGCAAGCCGCGGAACTTCCGCCGGCTGGAGGAGGCCGACCGCGAGGGCCGCGGCGACAACCCGATGTGCGGCGACCGCATGCAGCTCTGGGTGAAGCTGGCCCCCGATGGGCGGCTCGCCGATGTCGCCTTCCAGGGCAAGGGCTGCGCCATCTCGATGGCCAGCGCCAGCCTGATGACCGAGACGGTGCGCGGCAAGACGCAGGAGGAGGCGCGGGCGCTGGCGGAGAAGTTCCGCGAATTGGCGATGACCGGCACCTGCCCCGATTGCGGTGGCGCGCTGGAGGACGAGATGGAGCGGTTGCAGGCGCTGGGCGGCGTGCACGAATTCCCGAGCCGGGTGAAGTGCGCGACGCTCGCCTGGCACACGCTGAACGCCGCGCTGGACAATGCGGACAAGGAGGCGAGCAGTGAGTGACGGTACCCCCGCACCCGAAGCCACCACGGAAGCGCACGCGGCCTGGACGCCGGAGGGCGAGACCGCGCCGCGCGTCTCCGAGGACGCGGTGATCAACGCCATCGCCCAGGTCTATGACCCGGAGATCCCGGTCAACATCTACGAGCTGGGCCTGATCTACGCCGTCGAGCTGAGCGAGGCCGGCGCCGTCAAGGTCGAGATGACGCTGACCACCCCTTCCTGCCCCTCGGCGCAGGAGCTGCCGGGGCAGGTGGAGGAGATGGTCCGCACCATCCCCGGCGTGACCGATGTGGCGGTCGAGATCGTCTGGGACCCGCCCTGGGACCCCTCGCGCATGAGCGAGGACGCCCGGCTGGCCCTGAACATGTACTGAGCGCGAGAAGGATCGAGGCATGAGCACCACCACCGAGCCCCGCCCGCGCCGTGCCCTGCCGCCGCTGATGCAGCTTTCCGACACGGCGGCGGAGCGGCTGCGCGGCCTCTACGAGAAGGGCCAGCAGGGCCGCCTGCTGCGCATCGCGGTCAAGACCAAGGGCTGCTCCGGCATGGCCTACGACCTGGGCTGGACCGATGCGCCCGGCCCCGGCGACGAGGTCGTGACCGACAAGGGCGTGACCGTTCTGGTCGACCGCAAGGCGACGCTGTTCCTGCTCGGCACCACCATGGATTACGAGGTGAAGGCGATGTCCGCCGGCTTCACCTTCACAAATCCGAATGAGAAGGGACGTTGTGGGTGCGGGGAGAGTTTCCACGTCTGAGCCGGCGCCCCATCTGCGGGCCTGGCTGAAACCGACAACGGAGGAACAGCATGGCTCTCTATACCGGCAGCGCGACGGCAACCGGTGGCCGCAACGGCCACGTGGACAGCAGTGACGGGCTGATCAGCCACGACCTTTCCATCCCCAAGGAGATGGGCGGGCCGGGCAAGGCGGGCGCCACCAACCCGGAGCAGCTTTTCGCCGCCGGCTACGCCGCCTGCTTCGGCAGCGCCGTGGATGCGGTGGGGCGGCAGAAGAAGCTGGACACCACCGGCGCCACCGTCACCTGCGATGTCGGCATCGACAAGGTGGAAGGCGGCTTCCAGCTTTCCGCGAAGCTCAAGGTGAAGCTGCCGGCGCTGGAGAAGGCGCAGGCGCAGGAGCTGGTCGAGGCGGCGCACCAGATGTGCCCCTATTCCAAGGCCACGCGCGGCAATATCGACGTCGCGCTGGAAGTCGTCTGAGGCTGGCGCCGGGCGGGGGAGCGGTTGCTTCCCCGCCCGGCGGCGTCACACCGTGCTGGACCAGGTGGCCGGCACGAAGCGGTAGCCCTCTCCCTCCTTCGCCACGTAACCATTGGCGGGGAAGGGGAAGTGGTAGCCGATGCAGCGGATGCGGTCCGTCGCCACGCGGTCGAACATGCGGCGGCGCGTCGCCTCCGCCATCGCCGCGTCCATGTCGAAGATCAGGTGCCAGCCCGGATTGCGCAGGTTCAGCTCGGGGCGGTTGGTCACGTCGCCCAGCAGCATCGCCTGGTCGTTGCCATCGGCCAGCAGGTAGCTGGTGTGGCCCGGCGTGTGGCCGAAGCTCGGCACCGCCTGCACCCCCGCCACCACCTGGCCGGCGCCGTCGATCTGCCGGATGCGCGCCTTGTAGGGCTCCAGCCGCTTGCGCACATTGGCGAAGGCGCCCTTCATCGCCTCCGGCGCCCGGCTCGCCTGGCCCTCATCCATCCAGAAATCGTATTCGGCCTTGGGCAGCACGACCTCGGCATTGGCGAAGACCGGCTTGCCCTCGGCATCGGTCAGGCCGGTGATGTGGTCGCCATGGAAATGCGTCAGCACGATCAGCGTGACGCGGGCCGGGTCCAGCCCGGCGGCCTTCATGTTGGCCGGGATGTTGCCGGCGGTGGCGCCGAGCTGCCCGCCCGTGCCGGTGTCGAACAGCACGAGGCCGTCCGGCGTCTCCAGCACCGTCACGGTGTAGGGGATGTCGAGATGGCCGGTGGGCAGGAAGGCCTCGCGCAGCGCCGCCTCCACGGCAGCGGGCTCGGCATTGCGGACGAAGCCCTGGGTGGGGTTCGGCCGGCGGCCGAAGCCGTCATGCACCACGGTCACCACCCGGCTGCCGAGGCGGAAGCGGTAGAAGCCCGGCGCCTGCTGCGCGCCGCCCGCCGCGGCGGGGGCGGCGGTGCCCTGCGCCAGGGCGTCGGCCATGCCGAGGCGCAGCAGCGCCGGCGCCATGGCCAGCGCGCCGGCCGCCTGCAACAGGGTGCGTCGATCGAGTTCCATCCTCACCTCCCACATGCCCGAAAGGGCACCGGGCAGAAGGGTGGGTTGTTCGTGGCGCGGGTCAAGCCCATCTGCCACCGGCCCGACGAAGGGGCGGGGGCGGCGCCGATATCGCCGCTTGCCGGCTTCTGCTATGCGGGCGCGATGGAACGCGACCCTGGCGGGGCCAGGGCGTGGAGAGGTCAGTGACGAGCGTAACCCTGCCGCATCAGCCCGCCGCAAGGCCGGACATCCTTCTCGACACCGGGCGCGTGGCGGCCCTCTACCAGAAGCGGGCGGGCGAGACGCTGATCGTCTCCTTCGCGCCCCGGCAGGAGCGCCCTTCCATCTGGGGGCAGTCCTTTCTCGGCCGCTTCGGCGTCTCGCTGCTGGGGCTGACGGATTATCATGCCAGCTGGTTTCCCGAGCAGGACATGGCGCAGATCCTGCCGCGGCTGGAGGGGCTGCTGGCCGGCTACCGCCGCGTGATCCTGTATGGCTTCAGCATGGGGGCCTATGCCGCGCTGAAGTACAGCGGCCGCCTGCGGGCCGGCGTGACGCTGGCCTTCTCGCCCCAGTTCTCCATCGAGCCCGGCCGTGTCGGGCATTTCGATCATCGTCGCACCCGTCTCTTCCATCGCCCGGAGCTGCATGACGGGATGCAGATCGTGCCCGGCGATCTCGCCGGCCAGGCCGTGCTGTTCTTCGACCCGCTGTTCCGCGAGGATGCCAGCCACGCGGCGCTGATCGCGCAGGCGGGGCCGGTGGCCTGCGTTCCCACGCCCTTCTCGCGGCATGATTCCATCCGTTTCGCCGTCAGCACCGGGATGGTGGAGGACCTGCTGCGGGAGGCCGTGCGGCAGGGTGGGGTGGATGCAGGCGCGGCGCGGCGCCAGCGCCGGGCGCGGCGCCTGCTCTGCCCGGATTACGTGCGGGCGGTGGCCGGCCTGCTGGACCGCCGGAGTGGCCCGGAGAGCGGCATGTGGCTGCTGGGCCGCGCTCTGGCGGCGGGCAACGACGCGCCCGCCCTGCATCTGGAGCATGCGGAGCGCCTGCTGGACGAAGCCCGCGTGGCCGAGGCCGAGGCCGCCCTCTGCGCCCTGCCCGAGACGCTGAAGCCCACCCAGCAGGCGGTGCTGGCCGATGTGCAGCGCCGCCTCGCCCTGCACACCGGCCAGGATGCGCCCGACCCGCGCGCCTTCCCCGCCGGGGACGCGGCCTGGGCCGAGACGGCCGAGTTCGTCCGCCAGCGCCGGCTGCCGGGCGAGACGGTGCTGGCGCCCGCCTCCTTCGGCACGATCCTGGAAGGCTGCGCGGCGGCGCTGCCGGAGGAAGCGAGGCCGGATTGGGCCGTGGTCCGCAAGAGCGCCATGGCCGGCCTCGGCCATCCCCGCCTGCGGGAGCTGGCGCGCAACACCACGCCGGTCTTCGCCAATGCCGAGTTCGTGGTCTGGGCGCGCCAGCCCAGCTTCGGCATGGTGGATCTGCGCGGCACGCCCGAGGTGCGGGCCATGCTGCGCGACATCGAGGGGATGTGGGGCGAGATCGGCGCCTGAGCGCCTACTTCCCCCGCGCGCGCGGCCGCTCGAACACCACCACCGCCTCCAGCTGCGCCGACCACAGGAACTGGTCGATCGGCGTGGCCTTCGCCACGCGCCATCCGGCGGCGTGCAGCAGCTTGCCGTCGCGCGTCAGCGCCGTGGGATTGCACGAGACGTAGATGATCCGTTGCAGCGCGCTGCGGGCGAGCGCCGGCATCTGCTCGGCCGCGCCGGCGAAGGGCGGGTCCAGCACCAGCGCCGCGAAGCTCTCCAGCTCCTTCGCGCTCAGCGGCTGCCGCGCCAGGTCCCGCCGCGTGGCAGTGACGCGGCCGCCCGCCTTGCGCGCCGCCGCGTCCAGCGCCGCCACGGCCTCCGGCGCCCCCTCGAAGGCGGCGACGCGGGCGCGCTCCGCCAGCGGGAAGGAGAGGGTGCCAAGCCCGGCATGCAGCTCCGCGATGCGCGCCTTGCCGGTGAGCTTCGGCAGGCCCTCCAGCACCGCCGCGACGATGGCCGCCTCGCCCTGCGGCGTGGCCTGCAGGAAGGCGCCGGGCGGCGGCGCCACGCTCACCCCCGCGAAGGCGATGCCGGCCGAACCGAGCTGCGCCAGCGTCTCCGTGGCGCCCCCCTTCAGCCCGGCGCCGGCGATGCGCGGGATGCCCTGCGCGGCGGCGAAGGCGGCCAGCGCGGCCCGCTCCTGCACGCCGGGCGCGCCGTCCAGCCGCAGCAGCAGGTCCGGCCCCGTGTCCAGCAGGTTCAGCACCGCCGAGCCCTCGCGGCGGAAGGATTGCAGCCCGCGCAGCAGCGCCCGCAGGGGCTCGAACAGCGCCACCAGCGCCGGGTCCAGCACATGGCAGGTGGAGAGGTCCTCCACGGCGCCGCTGCCGCGGCTGTGGAAGCCCAGCACCACGCTGCCATCCGGGCGGCGGCGCAGCGCCAGATCGGCCCGGCGGCGGGTGGCGGGGGGCGTGACGCGGGTCTCGGCCACTGGCGCATCCTCGAAGCCGGCGCGGGCGAGGGCCTCGGCCAGCCGGTCCCGCTTCCAGGCGGCATAGGGGGGGATGCCCCAGTGCTGCAGCACGCAGCCGCCGCAGGGGCCGAAATGCGGGCAGGGGGGCGCCACACGCTCGGGGCTCGGGGAGAGCACCACCGGGCCTTCCGGGCGCACCACCTCGCCAGGAAGCACGCCGGGGAGGAACAGGCGGGCGCCGTCCGGCGCGGTGGCCACACCATCGCCGGCGGCGCCCAGGGCCTCGATCGTCACTTGCACCGGCAGCATCCCTTCAAACGCAACAAGGGGGGCTTTGCCCCCCTTGGAAACCCCCGACCAAGAACCTGAGGTTCCTGGACCTCCCCTTTGTTCAGCCGAAGGCGTTCAGGCCGGTCTGGGCACGGCCCAGGATCAGCGCGTGCACGTCATGCGTGCCCTCGTAGGTGTTCACCGCCTCGAGGTTCATGACGTGGCGGATGACATGGTACTCGTCGGCGATGCCGTTGCCGCCGTGCATGTCACGCGACACGCGGGCGATGTCGAGCGCCTTGCCGCAGCTGTTGCGCTTGCAGAGGCTGATCATCTCCGGCGCCACGCGGTGCTCGTCGAACAGCCGGCCGAGGCGCAGCACGCTCTGCAGGCCCAGCGTGATCTCGGTCTGCATGTCGGCCAGCTTCTTCTGGACGAGCTGGGTGTTGGCCAGCGGGCGGCCGAACATCTTGCGCTCCATGGTGTAGGTGCGCGCGGCGTGCCAGCAGAACTCGGCCGCCCCCAGCGCGCCCCAGGCGATGCCGTAGCGGGCGCGGTTGAGGCAGGAGAACGGGCCCTTCAGCCCCTTCACGTCCAGCCGGTTCTCCTCCGGGACGAACACCTCCTCCATCATGATCATGCCGGTGGTGGAGGCGCGCAGGCTGAACTTGCCCTCGATCTTCGGCGCGGTCAGGCCCTTCATGCCCTTCTCGAGCACGAAGCCGCGCACGTCGCCCGCATCGTCCTTCGCCCAGACGACGAAGACATCGGCGATCGGGGAGTTGGTGATCCAGGTCTTGGAGCCGGAGACCAGGTAGCCGCCATCCACCTTCTTGGCGCGGGTGCGCATGGAGGAGGGGTCGGAGCCGGCATCGGGCTCGGTCAGGCCGAAGCAGCCGACCAGCTCGCCCTTCTGCATCCCCGGCAGCAGCCGGTCCTTCAGCGCGTCCGTGCCATAGGCCCAGATCGGGAACATCGCCAGCGAGGACTGCACCGAGAAGGCGGAGCGGTAGCCGCTGTCCACGCGCTCCACCTCGCGGGCGATCAGCCCGTAGGAGACGTAGTTGACGCCGGCGCAGCCATGGCTGTCGAGCGTCGCGCCCAGGAAGCCCATCTCGCCGAACTCGTTCATGATCTCCCGGTGGAAGACCTCGTGGCGGTTGGCCTCCAGCACGCGCGGGAACAGCTTCTCCTGGCAGTAGTCGCGCGCCGCGTCGCGGATCATGCGCTCATCTTCGGAGAGCTGGTCTTCCAGCAGCAGGGCGTCGTCCCAGACGAAGCTCGGCTTGGCGGCTTGGGTCACGACATTCATGGGGTTTCTCTCCTGCTGGTGCCGGCCCTGCTGGAGCCGGTGTGGGCGCGCATGGGGCCCGGACGCCGATATCGATGGCGGAGAGTGGCCCCGTTGTCCCCGCGCGGCAATCGCCGCCGCCCGCCCCGCCCGTAGCTTCGGGAGGGCCGGGCGGCGCGGTTCGGTCTCAGGCGGCTTCCGCCCCCCGCTCGCTGTCCAGCTCGGCCGGCGACTCGGCGGCGCCGGTATCGCGTTGCGGGCGCGGAATCGGGATGAGCATGAAGGCCGGGACCAT
This sequence comes from Teichococcus aestuarii, assembly GCF_003116135.1. Classification (GTDB taxonomy): domain Bacteria; phylum Pseudomonadota; class Alphaproteobacteria; order Acetobacterales; family Acetobacteraceae; genus Pseudoroseomonas; species Pseudoroseomonas aestuarii. The sequence continues at coordinate 298,804 of NZ_PDOA01000004.1, forward strand.
GTCGCCGAAGCCACGCACCGGCGGGCCCAGATCGTCCCGATCCCGGCGGTTGTCCTCGCGCCGGTGCTCGCGGCGGCGGTCATCCCGGTCGCGCGGAGCGCGCGCGTCATCCCGGTCGCGCGGAGCGCGCGCGTCATCCCGGTCGCGCGGAGCGCGTGCCTCGTCCCGCTCGCGCGGAGCGCGCGCCTCGTCCCGCTCGCGCGGAATGCGGGCTTCGTCCCGCTCGCGCGGAGCGCGTGCCTCCTCGCGCTCGCGCGCGGGGCGGGCCTCCTCGCGGCGTGGGCCGTGCTCGGCGCCCGGCTCCGCCTCGGGGCGCAGACGATTGGCGCCGCGGCGAACGATCTCCTTCTCGCCGCGCTCCTTCTCGCCGCGCTCCTTCTCGCCCCGGTCCTTCTCGCCCCGGCGCGGCTCGGCGGCACGGCCGCCCTTGCCGGCGGGCCGGCCACGACCACGCCCGCCACGCGGCGCGGCGGCGGCCTCGGCCAGCTCCTCCTCCGTCACCGGGTCCAGCCCGGGGATCTCGATGCGCGGGATCGGCTTGCCGGTCAGCTTCTCGATCGCCTCCACCAGCTTCACGTCATCGGCGGTGGCGATGGTGTAGGCGCGGCCCTCGCGGCCCGCCCGGCCGGTGCGGCCGATGCGGTGGACATAGTCCTCGTCGCGGAACGGCACGTCGAAGTTGAAGACGTGGGACAGGCCGCCGATGTCGATGCCGCGGGCCGCCACGTCGGAGCAGACCAGCAGCTGCAGCTCGCCCGCCTTGAACTTCTCCAGCGTCGCGAAGCGCACGGACTGCGGCAGGTCGCCATGCAGCGCGCCGGCGGCGAAGCCGTGCTTGCCCAGGCTCTTGTGCAGGATGTCCACGTCGCGCTTGCGGTTGCAGAAGATCAGCGCGTTCTGCACGTCCTCGCTGCGGATCAGCCGGCGCAGCGCCTCGCGCTTGTCGTGCGGCTGCACCAGGGCGAGGCCGGCGGTGATGGTGGTGGCCACCGAGGCGGGGGCGGAGACGGTGATGGTCTTGGGGTTCTGCAGGAAGGCATCGGCCAGCCTGCGGATCTCGGGCGCCATGGTGGCGCTGAAGAACAGCGTCTGGCGCAGCGGCGGCAGCATGGAGACGATGCGCTCGACATCGGGGATGAACCCCATGTCCAGCATGCGGTCCGCCTCGTCGATCACCAGCACCTTGCAGTCGGCCAGCATGACGCGGCCGCGGTCGAACAGGTCGAGCAGGCGGCCGGGCGTCGCGATCAGCACGTCCACGCCCTTGTCCAGCACGTCCCGCTGGTCGGACATGCTCTCGCCGCCGATCAGCAGGGCATGGTTCAGCTTCATGTGCTGGCCGTACTTGACGAAGTTCTCGGCCACCTGCAGCGCCAGCTCGCGCGTCGGCTCCAGGATCAGGCTGCGCGGCATGCGCGCCTTGGCCCGGCTGCCGGCCAGGATGTCCATCATCGGCAGCACGAAGCTGGCGGTCTTGCCGGTGCCCGTCTGGGCGCAGCCCATCACGTCGCGGCCCATCAGCACCACCGGGATGGCCTGCTCCTGGATCGGCGTGGGGTGCACGTAGCCGGCCTCGGACACGCCGCGCAGCAGGGCCTCGGACAGCCCCAGATCCTCGAAGGTGGCGCGCGGCGGCTCCGGCTCGGCGGGCGAGACAGCGGCCTCGGCCAGCTCGGCGGCCGGCACGGCGGCTTCGGCCGGCACGGGGGGCGTGGCCGGGTTGGTCATGGCATCGGAAAGCTCGTCTTCGGCCACGCGGGGCGCGGTCACGTCAGGCTGATCGCTCAAGGGCAGTCGGTTCCTTCGCCGGCAGGCGGCGGGATGTGTGCGGGCGGCCACGCGAAAGCCACGCGGCCAATCTCCGGATCTCCGAGACCCGCATATGCGCCGCTCGCACCGGCTTGGCAAGGTTTTCCACCGCCCGCCGGGCCATTCCCTGCCGCATTTGGTGTGGTTGCCGGCTCGGCGCCAGGGGCGTAACAGCAGGAGCGTGATGCCGAACCGACACGACCTGCTGCTGCTGCCCGGCCTGCTGTGCGACGCGCGGCTGTGGCGCGACCCGATCGCGGCCCTGGCCGACCTGGCCGAGTGCCAGGTGGCCGACCTGACCCAGGACGACACGCTGCGCGGCATGGCGCTGCGCGCGCTGGAGGCGGCGCCGCCGCGCTTCGCCCTGGCCGGGCTGTCGATGGGCGGCTACGTCGCCTTCGAGATCCTGCGCCTGGCGCCGGAGCGGGTGACGCGGCTGGCGCTGTTCGACACCTCCGCCCGCCCCGACACGGAGGAGGCGGCGCGCCGCCGCCGCGGCCTGATGGCGCTGACCCGCACCGGCCAGTTCCGCGGCGTCACGCCCCGGCTGCTGCCCAGCCTGCTGCACCCCGACGCGGTGGAGGGGCCGCTCGGCCACGAGGTGCGCGCCATGGCCGACCGGGTGGGGCGCGAGGCCTTCCTGCGGCAGCAGCTGGCCATCCTGCAGCGCCCCGACTCCCGGCCGATGCTGCCGGAGATCCGGCTGCCCACCCTGGTCGCGGTGGGGGAGCAGGACATCCTGACCCCGCCCGAGCTGGCCGAGGAGATCGCCGCCGGCATCCCCGGCGCGCGGCTGGAGCGCATCGCGCAATCCGGCCACCTGCCGACAATGGAGCAGCCCGCGGCGGCTGCGGCCCTGATGCGGGGCTGGCTCGCCGGCTGAGCCGGCACGCGGCGCGCGTCCGCAAGGCCGGGGGGAGCAGGGAAGGGGAGGGCTGGCGGGGCGGGGGGCGGCGCGCCATCTCAAAGGCTGGACGGCGCGGTGCCGCCCCGGAGGTGCTGCGTCATGCGCATGAAGCTCGGTCTCGTCCTGGCGGGCCTGATGCTGGCGGGGCTGCCGGCCGGTTCCGCCCTGGCCCGGGGCGGGGTCTGGATCGGCATCGGCCCCGCCTACCCGGCCTACCCCGACCCTTATCCCGCCTATCCCTACGCTCCCGTGCCGGCGCCATATCCGCCGCCCGCCTATTCCTATGCCCCGCCGGCCGTCGAGGGGCGGCTGGGGCAGGCCTGCTACGCCGGGCCCTACATGTGTCAGCTCGATCAGCCGGGCTATGTCGGCCAGGCCTGCTCCTGCCCGGCGCGGCCGGGCGAACGCGCCTGGGGGCAGGTGGGCGACTGAGCGCGGCGCCCAGCGCGGCGTCCAGCGAGGCGCCGGGGCGGCCGGCGCCGTAACCAATCGGCAAGGGGCGCGGCCCAACTCTTGGGGCCATGCCGTCGCCCTTCTCCCGGCGCGCCCTGATGGTCGCGCTGGCCACCGCCTCCACGGCCGGCGCGCCCCTGGCCGGTGCCCTGGCCGCCATGCCGGTGCCCGGCGCGCCGCCGCCCGCCCCGCTGCTGGAAGGCTGGCAGCGCTTCCGCCGGGCCTTCCTGCGCCCGGAGGGGCGGGTGGTGGACACCGGCAACCAGGGCGTCTCGCATTCGGAAGGGCAGGGCTGGGCCCTCTATTGTGCCGAGCGCTGCGACGACCGCGTGCATTTCGACCGCATCTGGAACTGGACCCGGCAGGTCCTCTCCCGCCCGCAGGACCGGCTGCTGGCCTGGCGCTACATGCCGGGCGGCATCAACCCCGTGCCCGACCGCAACAACGCCGCCGATGGAGACCTGTTCATCGCCGCATCCCTGCTGCTGGCCGGGCAGCGCTGGGGGGAGGCGGCCTATACCGATGCAGGGGCCGCCATCGCGCGGGACGTGCTGCGCCTGCTGCTGCGCGAGGTGGCGGGGGGCACCGTGCTGCTGCCCGCGCTCGATGGCTTCGAGGCGGCGGACCATGTGGTCCTGAACCCGTCCTACTATGCCTTTCCCATCCTCGGCGTGCTGGCCCGCGCGGTGCCCGATCCGGCCTGGCTGCGCCTGGCGCAGGACGGGCTGGCCCTGCTCCGCCGCGCCCGCTTCGGCCGCTGGAGCCTGCCGCCGGACTGGCTGAGCCTGCGCCGCGCCGATGGCGCGCTCGGCCTGCCGCCGCGCTGGCCGGGCCGCTTCTCCTACGATGCGGTGCGTATCCCCCTCTACCTGTGCTGGGCCGGGCTGGAGGATGAGGCGCCCGTGCAGGCGGCCCGCCAGTTCTGGGCAGATCCGGCGCATGCCTATCCGCCCGCCTGGGTGGATCTGCTCAGCAACCGTACCGCGCCTTATCCGGCCTCGCCGGGCATGCAGGAGATCGGCCGGTGGGTGAGGGAGCTGGCCGGATATCCCCCCGGAGGCATCAGCACCATGCCGCGGCAGGATGATTATTACTCAAATGTCTTAAAAATATTGACAATGTCTGCAAAAACGTAATTTGCCAAATTTCGATACCATTCCGGTTGAATATGTAGGAATGCTGTCTACCACACGGAAGGCGAAGCGGTCATTCTGTGCGGGGTCGGAGGAGCCGGACGGATATGGGGCAGGATGTCGATGTGGCGCGTGTGGCAACTGCGCTGAACATGCCGGGAATCCGGTATCAAACCTTTGGAAACAAGCCGGTCCGCGCGGAGCGGTCAGACAGGACCGGCGCGATTCTGGCCGCCGTGGCGCCGCCCGTGGAGTCTGAATCGGCTCCCTTGCCACAGCTTCTGGCTGTGCCTGTGAAAGCGGATGAGGCGTGTCTTCCGCGACACGCCGCGCCAAATTCAGAGGTTGCGCGGTCCCCGCAGGTGCAACCGGCTCTGGACCTGGTCCGGCTTTCGACCGTACTCACAAAATTGAGAGTAGAAAGCCCGGTCCCTGCTTCTTCCATGTCCGACCTGCGTGAAGTGTCAACCGATGTGCCGCCCGCCCCGGAACCGTCGGTGACGCCGTTTCCGCTCGGCAAGGTGCTGCCCGCCCCCGCCCCCGCCCCCGCCCTCGCTGCGGCGGCGCCGGAGCCGGGGCAGGCCCAGCAGCCGCAGCCCATGGCCGGCGGCGTGAATCCGGCGGCCATCGCGGCGGCGTTCCAGCCCCGCCCGGCGGCGCCGGTCGTGCGGCCGCTCTTCGCGCCTGTCCCGCCGGTGCCCGCCGCGGCTCCCACACCGCCTCCGCCGGCGCCGCCGCCGCCAATGTTCCCGCCGATGTCTGCTCCGGTCTTCCCTCCGGCCTCCCCTCCGGCCTCCCCTCCGGCGCCGCTGGGAGGTGCTGCTTCGCTGCTGGCCACCCTGCAGGCTACCGCCCCGGAAACCGGCCGGGCGGCACCACGGAGCGGGTTGCTGGCGCAGGTCGGCAGTGCCGCGCCACCGCCGGTGCAGCCCGCCGCGCCATCGCTGCTGGCCGCGCTGGGCGGATCCTTCGCGCCGCTGAACGCCGCGCCGCCGGCGCCCGCCTCGCTGGCGGGCCTGTTGCGCAGCCTGGCGGCGCCGGCGCCCCCGCCGGCCGCGGCGCCGGGCAGCAGCCGGCTGGCGGAAATCCTGGGGGGCCTGCGTCCTTCGGATCAGGGCTGAGGGATGCCTGCCCGATGCCATTGATTGCCTTTGCGTCCCCCAAGGGTGGGGTGGGCAAGACGACACTCGCTGCCAATGTGGCCGATGCCCTCTGCCGCAGCGGCCGCTCCGTCCTGCTCCTGGACCTGGACCCGCAGAACGCGCTGCGCCTGCATTTCGGCGTGCCGCTGCACGATACGAGCGGCTTCATGGCTGATCTGCCGCGCCGGCCTGACTGGCGCGCGCAGGTCCGCCGCACCGCATCGGGCGTGCTGCTGCTGCCGCATGGCGCCATGGAGCTGCGCGCCGTGCTGGAGCAGTCCCTCCTGCTGGAGCGTGAGCCCGCCCTGCTGGCCGCCCCCCTGCGCGAGATGCTGGCCGACCCGCAGCTTCTGGTGCTGGCCGACCTGCCGCCCGGCCCCTCCCAGGTTCTGGCGGTGGTCGCGCCGCTGGCCGCCATCATCGTGACGGTGCTGCAGAGCGAGGCGATCAGCGCCGCCATACTGGACGAGGTGGAGAGCGGGCGCTTCCTGGGCGGCGGCACCCTGGCCGCGCTCTATGCCGGGCGGCTGCAATTCATCCTGAACGGCGTCGATCTGCGCGCGCGCCTCTCGCGCAGCGCGGCGGAGGTCGTGGCGCGCCACCTGGGGCCGCGCCTGCTCGGCGCCGTCAGCCGCGACGAGGCGGTGGCCGAGGCGCTGTCGGAGATGCGCCTGGTGCAGGAGGTGGCGCCGGCCTGCGCGGCGGCGGGCGATCTTCGCCACGTCGCGCGCGCGATCGAGATGCTGTTGCCGGTCATGCCCGAGCCGGCGCCCGCGGCTCCCGCCGCCGGTCCACTATCCGGGCTGTTGCGGGGAGGGTGGTAAAGCGATGCGGCGTTTCCGCGGGCTGATGGCGCGCCTGCCGCTGATGAGCGGCGCGATGGCGCTCCTCGGGGCCTTCCTGGGTTTCATCTTCGTGGTCTCTCCCCTGGCGCCGATGGAGCAGCTTGCCCTGGCGGGGGCGGGGCTCCTCGTGTTCCTGCTGGTCTCGCGCATTCCGGGGCGTGGCGCGCTGTTCTTCCTGGTGGCGCTCTCCACCCTGATGTCGCTGCGCTACCTCTACTGGCGGCTGACCGAGACGCTGGACTATGGCGGCTTCATCGGCACCTTCCTCGGCACCGGCCTGCTGCTGGCCGAGATCTACGCCGTCATCGCGCTGCTGCTCTCCTACTTCCAGCAGCTCTGGCCGCTGGAGCGCAAGCCGGTGCCCCTGCCGGCGGACCCGGCGGAGTGGCCGGTCGTCGACGTCTTCATCCCCAGCTACAACGAGCCGCTCGAGGTGGTGCGCCCGGCCGTGTTCGGCGCCATGGCGATGGACTGGCCGCGCGACAAGCTGAACGTCTACATCCTCGATGACGGGCGGCGGGAGGATTTCCGCAAGTTCGCCGAGGAGATCGGCTGCGGCTACATGATCCGCCCCGACAACAAGGGCGCCAAGGCCGGCAACATCAACCACGCCACCGCCAAGACGAACGGCGAATACATCGTCATCTTCGACTGCGACCATGTGGCGACCCGCGCCTTCCTGCAGCTCACCATCGGCTGGATGGTGCGCGACCGCGGCATCGGCATGCTGCAGACGCCGCACCATTTCTACTCGCCCGATCCGTTCGAGCGGAACCTCGCCTCCGGCAAGAGCATCCCGAACGAGGGGCTGCTCTTCTACGGCCTGGTGCAGCAGGGCAACGACCTCTGGAACGCGACCTTCTTCTGCGGCTCCTGCGCCGTGCTGCGGCGCACCGCCCTGGAGGAGGTGGGCGGCGTGCCGACCGAGACGGTGACGGAGGATTGCCACTGCTCGCTGAAGATGCAGCGGCTGGGCTGGCGCACCGCCTATCTGCGCGTGCCGCTGGCCGCCGGGCTGGCCACGGACCGCCTGATCGCGCATATCGGCCAGCGCATGCGCTGGGCGCGCGGCATGGTGCAGATCTTCCGCGTCGACAACCCGCTGCTGGGGCCGGGGCTGAAGCTCTACCAGCGGCTCTGCTACCTCAACGCGCAGTGGCACTTCCTCTTCCCGCTGCCGCGCTTCGTCTTCCTCACCGCGCCGCTGGCCTTCCTGCTGTTCGGGCAGAGCATCATCGCCGCCTCGCCGCTGGCGATCCTGGCCTATGCCGGGCCGCACATCTTCCACTCCATCGGCACCAACAGCCGGCTGCAGGGCAAGGTGCGGCACAGCTTCTGGTCGGAGATCTACGAGACGGTGCTGGCGCTCTACCTGCTGCCGGTGGTGCTGGCCACGCTGTTCGACCCGAAGAAGGGCAAGTTCAACGTCACCGACAAGGGCGGCACGCTGGACGAGGGCTATTTCGACCTGCGCGCCGTGGCCGCCAACTTCGTGCTGGCCATCGTGCTGGTGCTGGGCCTGCTGTCCGGCATCTACGGCATGGCGGCGAACCCGCTCACCAGCCTGGAATTCCAGGCCAACGCGCTGAACTCCATCTGGGTCGTGCTGTCGCTCGTCACCGTCATGGCCGGCCTCGCCGTGGGGCGCGAGCGGCGGCAGGTGCGGGAGCGCCACCGCGTGCATGCGCGCCTGCCCGTCACCGCCGTGCTGTCCGATGGCCGGCGCCTGCCGGGCGAGAGCGTCGATGTCTCGCTGGGCGGCGCCGCGCTGATGCTGGAGAGCCAGGAGGAGATCGCCCGCGAGACGCGGCTGCACCTGGAATTCGACACCGGGCCGGAGCGCATTCTGCTGCCGGCGGAGGTGCTGCGCTGGCAGGACGGCCGGCTGCAGGCCCGCTTCGAGCCACAAGGGCTGATGGATGAAGGCAATATTGTCCGCGTCGTGCTCGGCCGCGCCGATGCCTGGCTGGATTGGGACCATGTGCGGCCCGACCGCCCGCTGCGCGCGCTGGTGGAGGTCGCGGTGAGCATCACCGGCCTGTTCCGTGGCGACAGCCAGATCTCGTTGCGTGCCCGCCGCAACCGCCGCGCCGCCAAGTCGCGCACCGAGGGCAGCCGCGCCCCCGCCAGGCCGGCCGATGCGGCCAAGGCGCGCCGGGCCGCCGCGCTGCTGCTGGCCGCGGGCCTCGCCTGGCCCGCCGCGGCCGGGGCGCAGCGGCCTCAGGCACCGCCGCCGCCGCCGCCGGTCGGCATGCCGCAGGCGGCGCCTTCCTTCGCGCCGCCGCCCGCCTCCGCCCAGCAGCCCGGCTTCGCCCAGCAGCCCGGCTTCGCTCAACAGCCCGGCTTCGCCCAGCCGCAGGGGGCCGCCCCGGTGGCGCCGCTGCCCGGCGGCGCGCCCTTCGCCACCCCGCCCGACCAGGGCAATGTCCGCATCCAGAGCCGCACGCTGCGGCAGCTCGGCCTCGGCGGGCCGATGCAGCTGCGCGGCACCTCGGACCTGCAGGGCGTGCTGTTCGGCATCCGCTCGGACGAGGTGGTGACCGGCGCGCGGCTGGTGCTGCAGGGCGCCACCAGCCCGGCGCTGATCCCCGAGCTGAGCCAGATCGCCATCACGCTGAACGAGCAGTTCGTCGGCACCATCACGCCCGACCGGACGCGCCCCTCCTTCGGGCCGCTCGAGTTCCCGGTGAACCCGGTCTACTTCGCCGACGTCAACCGGCTGAACTTCCGCTTCACCGGCCGCTACGCGGTGGAGTGCAACGACCCGCTCTCCGGCCTGCTCTGGTCCACCGTCTCCGACCTCTCCACCCTGCACCTGACGGTCGAGCGCCTGCCGCTGGCGCGCGACCTGGCGCGGCTGCCGGAACCTTTCTTCGACCGCCGCCTGCGGAGCGAGCCGCTCACCCTGCCGGTGGTGCTGCCCGACACGGCCGGCAACGAGCTGGTGCGCGCCGCCGCCATCGCCAGCTCGTGGTTCGCCGTGCAGGCCGATTACCGCGGCGCCAACTTCCCCGTCAGCAGCAGCGTGCCGCCGCGCGGCAACGCCATGGTGATGGTGGCGGGGCAGGAAACCGTGCCCGGCCTGGCCCTGCCGCGGATGGAGGGCCCGACCCTCGCCGTGGTGCCGAACCCGGCCGATCCCGGCGCCACGCTGCTGGTGGTGGGCGGGCGCACCGCCGCCGATGCGGTGGCGGCGGCGCAGGCGCTGGCGGTCGGCCAGCAGGCGCTCTCGGGCGAGCTCGCCCTGGTGCAGCCGCCGGAGCTTGCGGCGCGCCAGCCCTACGACGCGCCGCGCTGGATCGACAGCAACCGCCCCGTGCGCTTCGGCGAGCTGGTCGATCCGTCCGAGCTGCAGAGCTACGGCTTCGCGCCCGGCAACATCGCCATCCCCTTCCGCACCGCCCCCGACCTTTACACCTGGCGCGACCGCGCCCTGCCGGTGGAGCTGCGCTTCCGCGCGCCGCCCGGCCCCATCACCGACGTGGCGGTCTCGCGCCTCGACGTGGCGCTGAACAACCTCTACCTGCACTCCTTCCCGCTGCGCGAGATGGAGCCGGGCTGGCCCTGGAACTGGCTGGCGCGGCAGACCGGCCTCGGCCCCACCGGCGACCGCGGCCGGGGCGAGGTGGGGCTGCCGCCCTATCTGGTGTTCGGCCAGAACGAGCTGCAGCTGCGCTTCGACATGCGGCCGCTGAACCGCGGCGACTGCATCTCCATCCCCGGCGACGTGCGCGCCTCGATCGATCCGGACAGCACCATCGATCTCTCGCGCGCCTACCGCTTCACCGAGATGCCGAACCTCGCCTACTTCGCCGGCGCCGGTTACCCCTACACGCGGCTGGCCGATTTCTCGACCACCGCCCTGGTGCTGCCCGACCGCGCCAACACGCTGGAGCTTTCCACCGCCCTGGCGCTGGTGGGCCGGCTGGCCGCCAATGTCGGCCATGCCGCCACCCAGATCCAGGTCACCCGCCCCGGCACGCTGGAGCAGATGGCCGAGCGCGACCTGCTGGTGGTGGGCTCGCTCGGCCGCCAGCCGGCGCTGGCCGCGCTGCTGCGGCAGGACGGGCCGGTGCGTGTGGAGGGCAACCGCATCACCATGGCGCTGCCCGGCGCGCTGGAAGGCTTCCGCAACCTCTTCATCAGCGATGACCGCCTGCGCGACCGCCAGCGGATGGAGGCGGTGCTCGCCTCCCCCGGCGAGGCGATGGGCATGCTCGCGGGCTTCGAGAGCCCGCTGCGCGCCGGCCGCTCGGTGGTGGCCATCAGCGGCACCAGCCCGCAGGGGATGGAGGCGATGCTGGGGGCGCTGCGCGACCCGGCGCTGGTGCCGCTGATCCAGGGCGACCTGGCGCTGCTCTCCGGCGGCCGGGTGACCTCCTTCAAGACCACGGCCAGCTACACGCTGGGGGATCTGCCGCTGCATCTCTGGCCGCAGTTCTGGCTGGGCAAGCGGCCGGACATGCTGCTAGGCCTCGCCCTGCTGGCGTCCCTGCTCATTGCCATACCGACCTACTGGCTGCTGCGCCGCCGGGCCGCCCGCCGTCTGAGGACCAGGACGCCATGACCGGATTCCGCTCCCGCCTCCTGGCCACGGTCGTCACGGCGGCATTCCTGCCCCTGCTGCCCGCTGCCCCGGCGCGCGCGCAGGACAATGCCATCGGCGTCCTGCTGGAGCAGGCCAATTTCTGGCGCGCCCAGAACCGCCCCGACCGCGCGCTGCAGACGCTGGAGCGGGTGCTCGCGGTCGAGCCCAACAATGTGGACGCGCTCTCCGCCGCCGCCGCCGCCCAGGCGGAGAACGGCAACCGCGCGGAGGCGGACCGGCTGCTGGCGCGCATCCGCCAGCTCGCGCCCGCCGATCCGCGCCTGTCGGATGCCGCCCTCTCGGTGCGCGGCGCCACCGCCGATCCCGGCGCGGTGGCCGAGGCGCGGCGGCTGGCGCAGGCCGGCCAGCAGGCCCAGGCGGTGGCGCGCTACCGCCAGATGTTCGGCGGCAACACCCCGCCCGATGCCTATGCCGTCGAGTACTACCAGGCCCTGGCCGGCACGCAGGAAGGCTATGCCGAGGCGCGCAACGCCATGGAGCGCCTGGCCGAGAGCCGCCCCAACGACACCCGGCTGGCCCTGGCCTACGCGCAGATCCTGACCTACCGCGAGGGCTCCCGCGCCGAGGGCATCCGCCGCCTCCAGGCCCTGGCGGAGCGGCAGGACAGCGGCGATGCGGCGCGCGCCGCCTGGCGCGAGGCGCTGCTGTGGCAGGGGCCGAACCCCGACGCCGCCCCCGCCATCGAGGAATACCTGCGCGCCAACCCGAATGACGCGGCGCTGCGCCAGCGCCTGCAGGAGGCGCGCAACCCCCCCGCCGGGCCGGTGGACGAGGTCGGGCAGGCCCGCATCGCCGGCTTCGAGGCGCTGAATGCCGGCCGCCTGGCGGAGGCCTCGCAATCCTTCGAAAGCGTGCTGGCCCAGAACCCGGGCGACCCGGACGCCACCGGCGGGCTGGGCGTGGTGCGGCTGCGCCAGGGGCGCACCGCCGAGGCGCGCCGCCTGCTCACCGCCGCCATCGCCGCCGACCCGCGGGAGGGCCGCCGCAAATGGGGCCGGGCGCTGGACGGCGCCAACTACACCAGCGAGCTGACCCAGGCCCGCGGCCTGATCCAGCGCGGCCAGCTCGAGCAGGCGGAGACGCTGCTGCTGGCCGCCACCCGCCGCGAGAGCGGCGAGCGCGCCGATGCCGAGGCGCTGCTGGGCGACCTGGCGCTGCGCCGCAACGACCCGCAGGGCGCCGAGCAGCGCTACCGCGCCGCCCTGTCCCGCCGGCCCAACCTGAACAACGCCGTGGCCGGGCTCTACGACGCGCTGCAGCAGCAGGGCCGCTTCGCCGAGGCCGAGCAGCTCGCCGCGCAGCATGGCGGCGCCTTCGCCTCGACGGTCGCCACGCAGCGGGCCGAATCGCTGCGCGCCGAGGCCTCCCGCAGCAGCGACCCGGGGGCCGCCTTGGCGCTGCTGCGGGCCGCGCAGCAGGCCACCCCGGACAATCCCTGGATCGCGCTCGACCTCGCCCGTGCCCTGGCCCGCCAGGGGGAGCCGCTGGAGGGCCGCGCGGTGCTGGACCGGCTGGCCGCCACCGGCAAGCCGGAGGCGCTGCACGCCGCCGCCCTCTTCGCCGGCGAGGAAGGCCGGGTGCAGGATGCCGCCCGCCTCGTCGAGCGTATCCCCGACCGGCTGCGCAGCGCCGACCAGACGCGCCTGCTGCGCGGCGTGCGCATCCAGCAGCAGGTGGCCGCCGCCGCCGAGCCGGCCCAGTACGGCCAGCCGGAGGAGGCGCGGCGCCGCCTGATGGCGCTCGCCGCCCGCCCCGACCCCAGCGGCGAGACGCCGCGGCTGGTGGTGGAGGCGCTGGCGGGGCTGGGAGACACGCGCGGCGCGGCGGAGGCGGCGCGCGTCGCCCTCGCGGTCAACCGCGCGGCGCCGCCCTCCGGGCGCATCGCCCTGGCCAACGCGCTGCTGGAAGGCGGGCTGGAGGCGGACGCCAACCAGCTGGCCCTGCAACTCGCCCAGGACCCGCGCCTGACCGCCGATGAGCGCCGCCAGCTGGCCGGGCTGCAGGCCGGCGTCGCCATCCGCGCCAGCGACAAGCTGAACGAGCAGGGCAACCAGGCCGCCGCCTATGACCGGCTGGTGCCCGCGCTGCGGCAGGACCCGCAGAACGCCCAGGCCAACCTGGCGCTCGCCCGCCTCTACCAGGGCGCGCGCGAGCCGCGCGAGGCGCAGCGCATCGCCGAGGCGGTGCTGCTGCGCGACCCGCGCAACCTGGATGCCCGTGCCGGCGCCATCGATGCCGCCCTGGCGCTGGGCCAGAACGCCCGCGCCGAGGCGCTGCTGACCGATGGCCGCGCCATGGCCCCGAACGACCCGCGCCTGACCATGCTGGAGGCGCGGCTGGCCCGCGCCGCCGGCAATCCGCGCCGCGCCCGTGCCGCGCTGGAGCTGGCGGCCGAGCAGCGCCGCAGCCAGCTCGGCCTCGGTGCCGGCGCGCCCGCCGGCGCGGCAGGGATGGGCGGCGCCGCCCCCTCCGGCGCCGCGGCCGGCCTGCCGGAGAATCCGTTCCGCCGCGTCGCCCTCGCCGGCTCCGGAATGGCCGCCTCCGGCTATGCCGGCGGCCTCGCCACCGCCGCGCCGGCCGATCCGGTGCTGGCGCAGATCCAGCGCGAGCTGGCCCAGGTGCGGGAGGAGGCGGCGACGATCGCCACGCCGGGTTTCAACTTCCGCACCCGCTCCGGCGAGGCGGGGCTCGACCAGCTCACCGAGTTCGGCGCGGGGGCGGAGGTCTCCACCGCCATGCCGGGCCTCGGCGGGCGGGTGGCGCTGCGGGCGCAGGCCGTCAACATCGATGCCGGCAGCATGGCGCAGGACACCGGCACGCTGCGCCGCTACGGCAGCAACGCGCTGCGGCTGCCGGGGCAGGGGGTTGCCGTCGCCCCGGCGGTGGCGCGGGCGGTGACGCCCACCGACACCTCGGCCGCCGGCGTCTCCTTCGCCGCGGGCTACACGCGGCCGAACTTCTCGCTCGATGTCGGCACCACGCCGCTGGGCTTCCGCAAGCAGAACGTGCTGGGCGGCGTCGAGGTGGCGCCGGCGCTGACCGACAGCCTCCGCCTGCGCGTGACGGCCGAGCGCCGCGCCATGACCGACACCATGCTCTCCTGGGCCGGCATGCGGGACCGCAGCACCGGGCAGGTCTGGGGTGGCGTGGTGCGCAACACCGCGCGCGGCCAGTTCGAATTCGCCGTGGGCGATACCAACTTCTATGTTGGCGGCGGCTACTCGACGCTGGAGGGCGATGGCGTCGCCGACAACACCCGCATCGAGGCCGGGGCGGGCCTCAGCCATGCCCTGTTCCGCCGGCCGGATGAGGAGCTGGTGACCGGCCTGGATCTCGTCTACCAGGCCTACGACAAGAACCTTCGCCTCTTCACCCTCGGCCATGGCGGCTATTACAGCCCGCAATCCTATCTCGGCGCCTCGGTGCCGCTGGATTACCGGGCGCGCGTGGGGGATTTCCACTACCGCATCGGCGGCACGGTCGGCATCGCCTCCTGGCGGGAGGACCGTGCGCCCTACTTCCCCACGGACGCCGCCTCGCAGTCACGGCTGGAGGCGCAGGCCGCCTCCGATGCCACTGTCAGCGCATTCTATCCCGGGCAGTCGCAGACCGGGTTCGCCGGCGGCGTGCGGGGCGATCTGGAATACAGCCTGACACCGGCGCTCCGCCTCGGTGCGGCGCTGCGTTACGACAAATCCGCCGATTGGAGCGAGGCGCGCGGTCTGCTGTATGCCCGCTATCGGCTCGACCAGTGAGGCCAGGGAGGGCCAAGCCGGAGATGGTGTGCTCGAAGGGACAGGCATGACGCAGATGGATCAGGCGGCATTGGCCTATCTTGCGAGGCGGGATGTGAGCGCGCAGTGGCGCGGCTTCCTGCGGGCGCTGCTGGAGACGCTGGACGCGAATCTCGACCGCAACACCCGCAACGGGCTCCTGCGCGCGGTGGGCGGGCGCCTGGGGCAGGCACTGCCACTGCCGGCCGCGACCACCCTGGCCGAGCTGGAGGCGCGGATGAACGCCGCCCTGGCCGAGCTCTCCTGGGGCTATGTCTCCGTGGCGCTGGACGAAGCCGACCGCAGCCTGCGCCTTTCGCACCATGCCGCGCCGGTGGTGGGTGCCCCGGGGGATGAGGTGGGAAGCTGGTTCGCCACCGTGCTGGAGGGGCTCTACACGGCCTGGCTGGCGGCGCAGCAGGGGGGTGGCTCGGAAGCGGGGCCGCAACTCCGCGTGGTGCAGAGCGAGCCGGGCCTGGTGCAGCTGCGCTACGGCGGATAGCGGCACAAGTCGCGCGGCTTCCTGTCCCCTGCCCCGGTTGGATAGGCTGATCCGATGACATGATGTCTTGCGGCATCGTGGCCTGCCCTGCATCCTCCGCCGCCAACCCAACAGGTGAGGAGGGCGGGGAATGCGCCTCGCGGTGCTCAAGGAACGGCGTTCGGGCGAGACCCGCGTCGCGGCCACGCCGGAAACCGTGCGTAAACTGATCGATCTCGGGCTCGGCGTGGTGGTGGAGACGGGCGCGGGGCTGGCATCCGGCCTCCCCGACGCCGCCTACCGCGAGGCCGGGGCCGAGATCGCGCAGGATGCCTCGGCCGCGCTGGCCGGCGCCAAGATCGTGCTGAAGGTGCGCGCCCCGCTCGGCGCGGGCGAGGGCGAGGTGAACGAGCTGGCCCTGCTCCCGCGCGGCGCCCTGCTGATCGGCACGCTGGAGGCCGTCGCCCACCCGGCCCGCGCCCAGGCCTATGCCGAGGCCGGGCTGGAGGCGTGCAGCATGGAGCTGCTGCCGCGCATCACCCGCGCGCAGAGCATGGACGTGCTCTCCTCCCAGGCCAACCTCGCCGGCTACCGCGCCGTGGTCGAGGGCGCCGCCGCCTTCGACAAGGGCTTCCCCATGCTGATGACGGCGGCGGGCACCATTCCCGCCGCCAACGTGTTCATCATGGGCGCGGGCGTGGCGGGGCTGCAGGCCATCGCCACGGCGCGGCGCCTGGGCGGCCGCGTCTCGGCCACCGATGTGCGGCCGGCGGCGAAGGAGGAGATCAAGTCCCTCGGCGCCGCCTTCGTCGGCTACGAGGACGAGGAGAGCCGCGCCGCGCAGACGGCCGGCGGCTATGCCAAGCAGCTCTCGCCCGAATTCTACGCGAAGCAGGCGGAGGTCATCGCCGCCGCCGTGGCCAAGGCCGACGTGGTGGTCTGCACCGCCCTGGTGCAGGGCCGCAAGGCGCCGACCCTGCTCACCGCCGCCATGGTGGAGAGCATGAAGCCCGGCAGCGTGGTGGTGGACATCGCCGCCGACGCCGGCGGCAACTGCGCGCTGACTAGGCCCGGCGAGGCCATCGTGACCGAGGGCGGCGTGAAGATCCTGGGCCACACCAACTGGCCCGGCCGCATCCCGGCGGCGGCCAGCGCGCTCTATGCCCGCAACCTGCTGACCTTCCTCTCCACCTTCTGGGACAAGGAGGCGAAGGCGCCGAAGCTGCCGCAGGAGGACGAGATCATCCGCGGCGTGACGCTCACCCGGGGCGGGGCCGTGGTGCACCCGCAGCTTGCCGCGGCGCCCGCGGCCTGAGGGACGGACCAGAGAGATGAACCCGACCGACCTTGCCAACCAGGCCAGCGCCACCGCCGAGCGGGCGCTGGCGCTGGCCGCCCAGGCCCGGCAGATGGCCGAGGCCGCGGCCCCCGCCATCGCCCACGGCGCCGCCGCGGCCGAGCCCTTCCTGCTGCTGCTGACGATCTTCCTGCTGGCCTGCTTCGTCGGCTACTACGTGGTGTGGAACGTGACGCCGGCGCTGCACTCGCCGCTGATGGGCGTCACCAACGCCATCTCCTCCGTCATCGTGGTGGGGGCCATCCTGGCCACCGGCCTCGGCGATTCCTGGGCCGCCAAGTTCTTCGGCTTCCTGGCCGTCACGCTGGCCTCGGTGAACATCTTCGGCGGCTTCATGGTGACACGGCGGATGCTCGCCATGTTCAAGAAGAAGGGCTGAGCCGGTGGCGCACACCCTCTCCACCTTCGCCTATCTCGTCGCCTCCGTCCTGTTCATCCTGGCGCTGCGCGGCCTCTCCCACCCCGAGACCAGCCGGCGGGGCAATCTCTACGGCATGGTGGGCATGGGGCTCGCCGTGGTGGCGACGCTGGCGCAGCCCGGCATGGGCGGCGGCGGGCTGGTGCTGATCCTGGCCGGCATCGTGCTGGGCGGCGGCATCGGCACGGTGCTGGCGCAGCGCATCCAGATGACGGCGCTGCCGCAGCTGGTGGCCGCCTTCCACTCGCTGGTGGGCCTGGCCGCCGTGTTCGTGGCGGCCGCCGCCTTCTACAACCCGGAGAGCTTCGGCATCGGCGTGCCCGGCAACATCAAGGCCGGCAGCCTGGTCGAGATGTCGCTGGGGCTGGCCATCGGCGCCATCACCTTCTCCGGCTCGCTGATCGCCTTCGCCAAGCTGCAGGCGCTGATGTCCGGCGCGCCGATCACCTTCAAGGGGCAGCACTGGCTGAACCTCGGCCTCGGCATCCTGCTGCTGGTGCTGGTCATCGCCTTCATCGCCACGGGCAGCGGCGTGCTGTTCTGGCTGATCGCGCTGCTGGCGCTGGGGCTCGGCTTCCTGCTGATCATCCCGATCGGCGGTGCGGACATGCCGGTCGTCGTCTCGATGCTGAACAGCTATTCCGGCTGGGCGGCGGCGGGCATCGGCTTCACGGTGGGCAACCTGCTGCTGATCGTCACCGGCGCGCTGGTCGGCGCCTCGGGCGCCATCCTCTCCTACATCATGTGCAAGGGGATGAACCGCAGCATCGTCAACGTGCTGCTGGGCGGCTTCGGCAGCGACCCGGCGGCGGCCTCGGCCGCAGGCGGCGGCGGGCCGGCGCGGCCGGTGAAGGCCGGCAGCCCGGAGGATGCCGCCTACCTGATGAAGAATGCCGGCAAGATCATCATCGTGCCCGGCTACGGCATGGCGGTGGCGCAGGCGCAGCAGGTGCTGCGCGAGATGGGCGACCTGCTGAAGAAGGAGGGCGTCGAGGTCTCCTACGCCATCCACCCCGTCGCGGGGCGCATGCCCGGCCACATGAACGTGCTGCTGGCCGAGGCCAACGTGCCCTATGACGAGGTGCACGAGCTGGAGGAGATCAACCCCGAATTCGCCGAGGCCGACGTGGCCTATGTGATCGGGGCCAACGACGTGACCAACCCGGCCGCCAAGACCGACAAGTCCAGCGCCATCTACGGCATGCCGATCCTGGACGTGGAGCGGGCCAAGACCGTGTTCTTCGTCAAGCGCGGCATGTCCTCCGGCTATGCCGGGGTGGAGAACGAGCTGTTCTTCCGCGACAACACCATGATGCTGTTCGGCGACGCCAAGAAGGTGACGCAGCAGATCGTGCAGGCCCTGCAGAAGTAGCCGGCGCGGCCGGGGGAAGCGGGTGCTTTCCCCGGCCCTGGCTTCCCGGCCGCTTCGGCCATGGCAGATTCCGCCTTTGTTTCGCGTGCGTCGGCATCGTATAACCGGCGTCATGGTCGCCAAGAACAGCCCTATTCCGCTGCCCGGTTCCTGCGCGGCCTGTGCCGTGAGGCCCTTCGCCCTGTTCCGGGTGGTGCCGCAGGCGCGTGTGGGCGAGATCGCGCGGGTGCGCTCCGCCGTGCGGCTGGTGCGCGCCAATGAGGCGATCCGCGATTCCGTCTTCACCCTCTATGCCGGCTGGGCCTTCTCCTGGACCACGACGCCGGATGGCCGCCGCCAGATCCTCGACTTCCACCTGCCCGGCGACCTGGTGGAACGCAGCGAGGACGGCGCCGAGGTCTCGGCCCTGACCGATACCAGCTTCTGCGTGCTGGCCAAGGACCGGCTCTGCGAGTTCATGGGCCGCGACCCCGGCCTGGCCCTGTCCTATGCCGACGGGCTGGTGCGCGACCGCGCCCGGCTGCGCGAGCGGCTGACCAGCCTCGGCCGGCGCGATGCCATGGGGCGCGTGGCGCACCTGCTGCTGGAGCTGCATGGCCGCCTCTCCCGCCGTGGCGGGGCGGACCGCACCGGCGCGCCGCTGCCGCTGAAGCAGGCGCATCTGGCCGATGCGCTGGGCCTCTCGGTGGAGCACGCCAACCGCGCGCTGGCGGCGCTGCGGCGCGACGGCGTGGCCTCCTTCCAGAAGGGCCGGCTCGATATCCTGGATCGCACCGCGATGGAGGACCTCGCCGGCTGGTCCACCACCCCGGCACAGCCTGTGCTCACCCGCATCGGCGCCTGAGGGGGAGGGGGGAACAGCCCCCTTGCGGAGCCGCATCATTCGGGCCAGCCTTCGCTGCAATGCGGAAAGGCGCAGCCCGAGGCTGCGCCGAACCCTGGATAAATTAGACGATTTGCGTTAGTGGTTGCCTGAATCCTGCGGACGTTCTGCGTTCATTATAGCCGACGGAGCTTCAGACCATGCGCCTCTCCCGCCGCCATCTGCTGCTGTCCGGCGCCGGCCTCGCCGCCATGGCCGGCGGCCTGCCCCTTGGCCTGCCTGGCCCCGCCCTTGCCCAGGAGCCCCGCCGCGGCGGTGTGCTGACGGTGCATGTCGGCTCGGAGCAGCGCATCCTGAACCCGGCGCTGCGGGCCTCCACCGGCGTCTACATCATCACCAGCAAGATCATCGAGCCGCTGGTCGATCTGGGCGAGGGCGGCAAGATCGTGCCGGTGCTGGCCACCGCGTGGGAGTCGACGCCGGACGGCAAGACCATCACCTTCCGGCTGCGCGAGGGCGTGCAGTGGCATGACGGCAAGCCCTTCACCAGCGCCGACGTGCAGTACAGCGCCATGGAGCTGTGGAAGAAGCACCTGAACTACGGCACCACCCTGCAGCTCTACCTGGATGCCGTGGAGACGCCGGACGCGCACACCGCGGTGTTCCGCTATTCCCGCCCGATGCCGCTGGACCTGCTGCTGCGCGCCTCCTGCGACCTCGGCTACGTGGTGCCGAAGCACGTCTTCGAGGGCAGCAACGTGCTGGAGAACCCGGCCAACACGGCGCCGATCGGCACCGGCCCCTTCAAGTTCGTCGAGTACCAGCGCGGCCAGTACGTCATCGCCGAGCGCAACCCGAACTACTGGCGCCAGGGCTTCCCCTATCTCGATCGCGTGGTGTGGCGCTTCATCACCGACCGCTCGGCGGCCACCGCCGCGCTGGAGACGGGGGCGGTGCAGCTCTCCGCCTACAACGGCCTGCCGCTGGCCGATCTCGACCGGCTGCGCCAGGATGACCGCTTCGAGGTCTCGACGCGCGGCGTGGAAGGCAATGTCTTCAACAACACGCTGGAGTTCAACACGCGCCGCAAGGAACTCTCCGACAAGCGCGTGCGTCAGGCCATTGCCCACGCCATCGACGTGGATTTCTTCCTGGAGAATTTCCTCTACGGCCTGGGCAAGCGGGCGACGGGGCCGATTCCCTCCACCTCGAAGGAATTCTTCCCCAACAACCCGGTGCCCTACCCCTACGACAAGGCGCGCGCCGAGAAGATGCTGGACGAAGCCGGCTACAAGCGCGGCGCGGGCGGCGTCCGCTTCTCCTTGCGCATCGTGCCCATCATGAACGGCGAGGACGTGCCGCTGCTGGCCACCTTCATCCAGCAGTCGCTGCAGCAGGTGGGCATCCGCGTCGAGATCGTGCAGCTCGACATCGCCGGCGCCCTCTCGGCCGTCTATCGCGACTGGAACTTCGACCTCGCGACGGGCTGGCACCAGTATCGCGGCGATCCGGCGGTCTCCACCACCGTGTGGTACCGCTCCGGCAGCCCGAAGGGCTCGCCCTGGACCAACCAGTTCGGCTGGCAGTCGGACAAGGTGGACCAGCTCATCGACCAGGCCGCCACGGAGCTGGACCCGGCGAAGCGCAAGGCCCTCTACGCCGAGTTCGTGGCAGAGGTGAATGACGCGCTGCCGGTGTGGATGATGACCGAGCGTCCCTTCTACGCCGCGACGAGCAAGCGGGTGCAGAACCACCACAACGTGCCGCGCTGGGATTCGGGCGACTGGCACGACACCTGGCTGCTGCCCGCCTGACATGCAGATCCTGCTGCTCGCGCTGCGCCGCCTGGCCGCCAGCCTGCCGACGCTGCTGCTGATCCTGGTCGGGCTGTTCCTGTTGCTGCAGCTCGCCCCGGGCGACACGGTGGACGCGCTGATCGCCCAGATGGGCGGCGGCGACCCGGCCATGGCCGAGCAGCTCCGCACCTTCTACGGGCTGGACGCGCCGGTGGTGGTGCAGCTCGGCCGCTACCTGCTGCGGCTGGTGACGCTCGACCTCGGCTTCTCCGCCATCTACGGCAAGCCGGTGGCCGAGGTGATCCTGGAGCGGCTGCCGGTGACGCTGCTGCTGATGGTGAGCGCGCTGAGCTTCGCCTTCGCCGCCGGCATGGCGCTCGGCGTGCTCGCCGCGCGCCGCGTCAACCGCTGGCCGGACACGCTGATCTCGACGCTGGGGCTGGTGTTCTACGCCACCCCCTCCTTCTGGTTCGGCATGATGGGCATCGTGGTCTTCGCCATCCGCCTCGCCTGGCTGCCGGCCGGCGGCTTCGAGCAGATCGGCAGCGGCAACACCGGCCTGACGCGGGTGCTGGACATCGCCTGGCATCTCATCCTGCCGGTGGCGACGCTGGCGCTCACCTACCTCGCCACCTATCTCCGCATCATGCGCGCCTCGATGCTGGAGGTGCTGACGCTGGATTTCGTCCGCACCGCCCGCGCCAAGGGGCTGGGCGAGACGGCGGTGGTGCTGCGCCATGTGCTGCGCAACGCGCTGCTGCCCGGCGTCACGCTGATGGGGCTGCAGGCGGGCACCATGCTCGGCGGCTCGGTGGTGGTGGAGAGCGTCTTCGCGCTGCCCGGCCTCGGGCGGCTGGCCTATGAATCCGTGGTGCAGCGCGACGTGAACACCCTGCTCGGCATCGTCTTCGTCTCGGCGCTGCTGGTCATCGCCATCAACTTCATCGTGGACATGCTGTACGCCAAGCTCGATCCACGCATCGCGTCGGGGCGCTGAGGGGATGCTCGGTTTCCTGAAGCGCTACGCGCGCAACCCGGCGGCGGTGGTCGGCCTGCTGCTGGTGCTGGCGGTCATCGGCATGGCGCTCTCCGCCCCCTTCGTCTTCCCGCGCGACCCGCTCTCGCTGGCGGGGCGGCCGCTGCAATGGCCGATGGACAACCCGCGCTTCTGGCTCGGCACCGACAATACGGGGCGGGACATCGCGGCGCAGATCTTCCACGGCGCCCGCGTCTCGCTGCTGATCGGGCTGGTCGCCACGGTCATCGCCATCGCCATCGGCATCGTCATCGGCGCCATCTCGGGCTTCTACGGCGGCTGGGTGGACGACGTGCTGATGCGCGTCACCGAGGCGTTCCAGACCCTGCCCAACTTCATCCTGCTGCTGGTGCTGGTGGCGGTGTTCGGCTCGGACATCACCTTCGTCACCATCGCCATCGGCATCGTCTCCTGGCCGCCCTCGGCGCGGCTGACGCGGGCCGAGTTCCTGACACTCCGCAACCGCGAGTTCGTGCAGGCCTGCCGCGTGCTGGGAATGCGCGACGCGCAGATCATCTTCCGCGAGATCCTACCCAACGCGCTGCCGCCGGTCATCGTCTATGCCAGCGTCATCATGGCGGTGGCCATCCTGCTGGAGAGCGCGCTGGCCTTCCTCAACCTCTCCGACCCCAACGTGCCGAGCTGGGGCAACCTGATCGGCGCCGGGCGCGGCGTGCTGCGCGTGCAGTGGTATGTCTCGGCCATCCCGGGCGTGGTGATCCTGCTCACCGTGCTCGGCGTCTCGCTGGTCGGCCAGGGTCTGAACGACGCGCTGAACCCGAGGCTGAAGGGCCGATGAGCGACAACACTCTGCTCTCGATCGAGGGCCTCACCGTCGCCCTGCCGAAGGGCGCCGACCGCCCGCACGCGCTGGAGGATGTCTCGCTCCGCCTCGCGCCCAACGAGATCCTCTGCGTGGTGGGGGAGAGCGGCTCCGGCAAGTCGCTCACCGCCGGCGCGGTGATGGGGCTGCTGCCCGAGGGGGTGCGCGCCACGTCGGGGCGCATCCTGTTCGAGGGGCGGGACCTGCTGGCCCTGCCGCCGGCCGAGATGCGCCGGCTGCGCGGCGCGCGCATCGGCATGGTGTTCCAGGAGCCGATGACGGCGCTGAACCCGCTGCGCCGCATCGGCAGCCAGATCGCCGAGATGTTCCGCATCCACACCCAGCTTTCCGGCGCCGAGATCGACCGGCGCGTGCTGGCGCTGCTGGCGGATGTGCGCATCCCCGACCCTGAGGGCGCCGCGCGCGCCTATCCGCACGAGCTGTCGGGCGGCCAGCGGCAGCGCGCCATGATCGCCATGGCGCTGGCCCTGGAGCCGAAGCTGCTCATCTGCGACGAGCCGACCACCGCGCTCGACGTCACCACCCAGGCGCAGATCCTGCACCTGATCCGCGACATGCAGCGCCGCACCGGCACCGCCGTGCTGTTCATCACCCATGATTTCGGCGTGGTGGCCGACATCGCTGACCGCGTGGCGGTGATGCGCCGCGGCCTGCTGGTGGAGCAGGGACCGGCCGGGGAGGTGCTGAACCGGCCGCAGCACCCCTATACCCGCGCCCTCGTCGCCGCCGTGCCGCCGCTGGCGCCGCCGCCGGCGCAGCCCATCTCGGGGGAGGTGGTGCTGGAGATCGACCACGTCTCCAAGACCTACCGCAAGGGCGGCTGGCTGAAGCGCAACCGGCGCGTCACTCACGCGGTGAAGGATGTCTCCCTCAGCCTGCCGCGCGGCGGCACGCTGGGCATCGTGGGCGAGAGCGGCTCGGGCAAGTCCACGCTGGCGCGCTGCATCGTCCGGCTGCTGGACCCGGATGGCGGCGCGATCCGGCTGGAGGGGAAGGACCGCCTGGCCCTCTCGCGGGAGGAACTCCGCAAGGCCGCGCCGCAGGTGCAGATGGTGTTCCAGGACCCCTATGCCAGCCTCAACCCGCGCCGCCGGGTGGGCGAGCTGGTGGCGCAGGGGCCCATCATCCACGGCACGCCCAAGGCCGAGGCCTATGAGCGGGCGCGTGAGCTGTTCGCCCTGGTGGGGCTCGACCCCGCGGCGCTGGACCGCTTCCCGCACGAATTCTCGGGCGGGCAGCGGCAGCGCATCGGGCTGGCGCGGGCGCTCGCCATGCGGCCGCGCGTGCTGGTGGCGGACGAGCCGGTCTCGGCGCTCGATGTCTCCGTCCAGGCCCAGGTGCTCAAGCTGCTGGCCCGGCTGCGCGTGCAGCTCGGCCTCTCCATCGTCTTCATCACCCACGACCTGCGCGTGGCGGCGCAGCTCTGCGACCATGTGGCGGTGATGCGCGAGGGCGAGGTGGTGGAGAACGGCACCGTCGCGGAGGTCTTCGCCCGGCCGTCGCATGACTACACGCGGGCGCTGATGGCGGCGATCCCGGGGCAGGGGTGGACGCCGCCCGTCGCCTTCGGGAGCGAGGAACCCGTCTGACGGGGCAAGACCAGGGGAAGGAATTCCCCCGGCAACATATATGTTGGCCCCCTTCTTCTTTCTGTCTGGCTGCCGCAGGCTTCGCCAGAGAGTGCGCGCGGGAGAGGCAGGCGCGGGCCGCCCAGCCCGATTAAAAGCCGAAGACGGCTTTTCACCACCGCTGAAGCGGTGAACACTCCCCGGCCGCCACGGACCGGGAGAGTTTGGACTGATGCCTTCTGCTCGTTTGGCCTCCGACATCGGAGGAACCTTCACGGATCTCGCGCTGGAGCGCGGCGGGGAGCGCTGGACCGCGAAGGTGCTCACCACCCCGCACGCGCCGGAGCTGGGCGTGCTGGAAGGCATCCGCGTGGTGCTCGGGAAGGCGGGGATGCAGCCCGCCGACGTGGCGCTGTTCATCCACGGCACGACCCTCGCCACCAACGCCGTCATCGAGCGCAAGGGCGCGCGGACGGCGCTGCTCACCACCGAGGGGTTCCGCGACGTGCTCGCCCTCGGCAACGAATCCCGCTACGACCAGTACGACCTGAACATCGCCCTGCCGGAGCCGCTGGTGCCGCGCCGCTGGCGCCTGCCCGTGCCGGAGCGGCTGGACAACGAAGGCAAGGTCCTGCTGCCGCTGGACGAGGCGGCGCTGCGCGAGCGGATCGCCTTCATGAAGGCCGAGGGCATCGAGAGCGTCGCCATCGGCTTCCTGCACGCCTTCGTCAACCCGGCGCATGAGCGCCGCGCCGCTGAGATCCTGGTCCAGGAATGGCCGGAGGTGCGGGTCTCCCTCTCCTCCGAGGTCTCGCCCGAGATGCGGGAATGGGAGCGCTTCTCCACCACCGTCGCCAACGCCTATGTGCAGCCGCTGATGGCCAGCTATCTCGGCCGTCTGCAACAGGGGCTGGCCGAGGGCGGCTTCGCCTGCCCCTTCTTCATGATGCTCTCCGGCGGTGGCCTGACCACGGTGGAGACGGCGGCGCGCTTCCCCATCCGTCTCGTGGAATCCGGCCCGGCCGGCGGCGCTATCTTCTCGGCTTACGTCGCGCGCCAGCGCGGGCTGGAGAAGGTGCTCTCCTTCGACATGGGCGGCACCACCGCCAAGGTCTGCCTGATCGACAACTTCCAGCCCCAGGCCAGCCGCAGCTTCGAGGTGGCGCGCGTCGGCCGCTTCAAGAAGGGCTCGGGCCTGCCGCTGCGCATCCCGGTCATCGAGATGGTGGAGATCGGCGCCGGCGGCGGCAGCCTGGCGCAGGTGGACAGCCTCGGCCGCATCCAGGTGGGGCCGGAGAGCGCCGGCGCCGACCCCGGCCCGGCCTGCTACGGCCGCGGCGGCAGCCACCCGGCGGTGACGGACGCCAATCTGGCGCTCGGCCGCTACGAGCCGGCGCTGTTCGCCGGCGGGCAGTTCCCGCTGCAGGTGCCGCCGGCGCTCGCCGCGCTGGAGGAGCATGTTGGCCAGAAGCTCGGGCTGGCGCCGGAGATGGCGGCGCTCGGCGTGGTCGAGATGGTCGACGAGAACATGGCCAACGCCGCCCGCGTCCACGCCATCGAGAGCGGCAAGGGCTATGAGGGGCGCGCCATCATCGCCTTCGGCGGCGGCGGGCCGGTGCATGGCTACCGCGTGGCGGAGAAGATCGGCGTGACGCGGATGCTGGTGCCCTCGGGCGCCGGGGTGGGCAGCGCCATCGGCTTCCTGCGCGCGCCGGTCGGCTACGAGGTGGTGAAGAGCCTCTACCAGCGCTTCCGCAGCTTCGACGTGGCGGCGGTGAACGGGCTGCTCGCCGCCATGTCGGCCGAGGCGCGCGGCGTGGTGGCGCAGGGCAGCTTCGGCGCGGCGCTCTCCGAGACGCGCATCGCCTATATGCGCTATGTCGGCCAGGGCCATGAGATTTCCGTGGCGCTGCCGGCGCGCGACCTGACGGAGGCCGATGTCGCCGCCATCCGCGCCGAATACGATGCCGAGTATTCCCGCTTCTACGACCGCCCCGTGCCGGGCAGCGACGTGGAGATCCTCTCCTTCGCCGTGACGGTGGCCACCGTGCTGCCCGAGGTGGCGCCCGCCGGCGCGGTGGCCGGGGCGGCGGCACCCGCCCCCATCCGCACCCAGGCGGTGCGCGACACCACCGATGGCACCGTCTCCGACTGGGCCGTGTATGACCGCGAGCATCTGGTGCCCGGCGCCACGCTGCCCGGCCCCTGCATCGTCGCCGAGGCGGAGACCAGCACCTTGGTCGGCCCCGGCTGGACCTGCCGCATGGATGCCCTCGGATACCTGGAACTGACCAAGGAGGCCGCGTGACATGGACGCGCAACCGATGAACGCCCTCGAGAAGATCCAGCGCCAGATCCAGTGGAACCGCCTGATCGCGGTGGTGGAGGAGCAGGCGCAGACCATGATCCGCACCGCCTTCAGCACCACGGTGCGCGAGGCGGGCGACCTCTCCGCCGGCATCTTCGACCTCAAGGGCCGGATGCTGGCCCAGGCCGTGACCGGCACGCCCGGCCATGTGAACTCGATGATGGAATCGGTCGGCCACTTCCTGGCCAAGTTCCCGGCCGAGACGATGAAGCCCGGCGACCACTACATCACCAACGACCCCTGGCTCGGCACCGGCCACCTGCACGACCTCACCGTCGTCTCGCCCGCCTTCCGCAACGGCAAGATCGTCGGCCTCTTCGCCAACACCGCGCATGTCATCGACGTGGGCGGCCTCGGCATGGGGCCGGAGGGGCGCAGCGTCTTCGAGGAGGGGATGTACATCCCCATCGTCAAATGCTTCGACCAGGGCCGCGCCAACGAGACCTTCTTCGACTTCATCCGCGCGGGCTCCCGCACGCCGGTCGAGCTGGAGGGCGACGTCTATTCCCTCTGCGCCTGCAACGACGCCGGCATCAAGCGCCTGGTCGAGATGCTGGACGAGTTCGGCATGGACAGCATCGACCCGCTGGCTGAGTACATTTTTGACAGCTCGCTGGCCGCCACCATCGCCGAGATCGCCAAGCTGCCGCGCGGCACCTACGCCGCCAGCATCAGGAGCGACGGCTACGAGGCGCCCGTCACACTGAAGGCGTCGATGACGCTGCATGACGACCACATCACGGTGGACTTCGCCGGCACCTCAGGCCTCTCGGGGCGTGGCATCAATGTGCCGGCGCCCTATTGCCGGGCCTATTCCTGCTTCGGCATCAAATGCGTCGTGGCGCCCGAGATCCCGAACAACTGGGCCAGCCTCGCCCCCTTCCGCATGGAGATCCCGGAGGGCTGCATCCTCAACGCGCCGCGGCCCTTCCCGGTCAGTGTGCGGCATGTGGTGGGGCAGCTCCTGCCGGACCTGATGATGGGCTGCCTGCACCAGGCGGTGCCGGACCGCGTGACGGCCGAGGGCTCCTCCTGCCTGTGGAACCCGCCGCTGCGTGGCGGCGCCCAGGTCTCGGGCGGCGAGGCCGAGCTGCCGGATTTCGAGGTCATCACCTTCAACTCCGGCGGCACGGGCGCCCGCCCGGCGCGGGATGGGCTGGACGGCACCGCCTTCCCCTCCGGCGTGCGCACCATGCCGGTGGAGGCGACCGAGAACGTGGCGCCCGTGGTGTTCTGGAAGAAGGAGCTGCGGCCGGATTCCGCCGGGGTGGGCCGCACCCGCGGCGGCTTCGGCCAGATCATGGAGATCGGCACCAAGGGCGAGGCGGAGTTCGCGGTGAACGCCATTTTCGACCGCGTGGCCAATGCCCCGCGCGGCCGCGATGGCGGCGGCGACGGTGCGGCGGGCTGGGTCGGGCTGGATGACGGCACGCTGCTGCGCACCAAGGGCTTCCAGATCATCCCCAAGGGGCGGCGGCTGCTGCTGAAGCTGCCCGGCGGCGGCGGCATGGGCGACCCCGCCACGCGCGACCCGGCGCTGTTGGCGCGGGACATCGCCGACGGGCTGGTGACGGCCGAGGACTGAAGCTCCAGGGGGCGGCGCCCCCTGGAACTCGCGACCCTCAGCGGCGGCGCGGCATCATCGAGGCCATCACGGCCAGCGCCGCCACGCCGAGGCCGACGCAGAGCACCGGGTTGCGCGCCAGCGCCATCTGCACGCTGCGCGTCAGCGTCTCGCCGCCGAACGGCCCGTGCACGGGCGAGGCGCGGAAGGAGGGGCGGTGCAGCGTCTCGTCCCGCTGCGCGGCGATGCGGTCGGAATGCGTCACCTGGGTGGCGGTGGTGCCGAAATGGCCGAGCAGCCAGTCCAGCGCCCCCGGCATCACGGCATTGGCCACGCCGAAGGCGGCGGTCTGCCCGCCCACCCGCACCGAGCGGCGGTTCTGCGTCACCGCCAGGTGGATCGCCTCCGCGCTCAGCTCCGGCGCGTAGACCGGCGGCGGCGGGCGCGGCACGCCCCCTTCCGGCAGGTGCGAGGCGGCATGGCTGAAGAAGGGCGTGTTGGTCGAGGGCGGGTGCACGATGCCCATCTGCACCGCGCTGCGCGCCTCGATCAGCTCCGCCCGCAGCGCCTCGGTGAAGCCGGCCACGGCGTGCTTGGCGGCGGAATAGGCGGACTGCATCGGCACCGCCCGCAGCGCCACGGCCGAGCCGACATTGACGATGTTGCCGTGGTTGCGCGGCAGCATCCGCCGCAGCGCCACGCGCGTGCCGTTCACCACGCCGAGATAGGTGACGCGCGTCACCCGCTCGTAATCCGCCTCGGGCAGGTCCATGAAGCGGCCATAGGCGCTGACGCCAGCGCAGTTCACCCAGGCGTCGATCGGGCCCAGCTCCGCCTCGATGGCGGCCGCGGCCTGCTCCAGCGCCGCCGGGTCGGACACGTCGGCCTCGGCGATGGCGGTGCGGGCGCCACCCTGGCGCACCTCCTCCTGGGCGGATTCCAGCCCGTTGCGGCCGCGGGCGATCAGCCCGACATCCCAGCCCTGCCGCGCGAACAGCGCCGCCGTGCAACGGCCGATGCCAGAGGAGCCGCCGGTGATGACCAGCACGGGGCGGTGTCGGGTTTCAGACATGCAGGAAGCCTCCGGATGATGCGAGCGGGTGCCGGCCGGTCGCCGGCCATGCCCCACCTACCGGCGGAGCCACGGGGGGTTCCCGCGCACCGGGATTTCCACCGCCCGCCCTCTCTAAGCCGCGCCGCCCCTTCCTGGTTGCTCCCTTCCGGTTGCCGGCGCCCCGGCTCCGCGCCCCAACTCCGCGTGCCAGCTCCGCGCATTGGCGCCGCCGCATTCTTCGGCGAGGATCGGCCGTGCCACACCTGACCGGGAATCCTCCTGCCATGACCCTGCTCGACTCGCTCCGTGGCCGGCTCGCCCTGCCGGTGATCGGCTCGCCGCTGTTCATCATCTCCGTGCCGGATCTGGTGGTCGCCCAGTGCTGCGCCGGGGTGGTGGGCAGCATGCCCTCGCTGAACGCAAGGCCGCTCTCGCAGCTCGACGAGTGGCTGGCCGAGATCCGCGAGCGGCTGGACGCGCACGACGCCGCCCATCCCGGGGCGCCGGCCGCGCCCTTCGCCATCAACCTCATCGTCCACCGCTCGAACGACCGGCT
Organism: Teichococcus aestuarii; assembly: GCF_003116135.1. Taxonomy (GTDB): domain Bacteria; phylum Pseudomonadota; class Alphaproteobacteria; order Acetobacterales; family Acetobacteraceae; genus Pseudoroseomonas; species Pseudoroseomonas aestuarii. The sequence continues at coordinate 328,712 of NZ_PDOA01000004.1, forward strand.
GGAGCAGGACCTGGCACTGTGCGCGCGCCACCGCGTGCCGCTGATCATCACCTCGCTCGGCGCCCGGCGCGAGGTGAACGAGGCCGTCCACGCCTATGGCGGGCATGTGATGCACGACGTCATCAATCAGCGCTTCGCCCACAGCGCCATCGACAAGGGCGCGGACGGGCTGATCCTGGTGGCGGCCGGCGCCGGCGGCCATGCCGGCAGCCTCTCCCCCTTTGCGCTGGTGCAGGAGACGCGCGCCTGGTTCGACGGCCCCATCGCCCTCTCGGGCGCCATCGCCAGCGGGCGGTCGATCTTGGCGGCGCAGGCCATGGGGGCGGATTTCGCCTATATCGGCAGCGCCTTCATCGCCACCGAGGAGGCGCGGGCGGCCGAGGCCTACAAGCGCATGATCGTCGAGGGCAGCGCCGGCGACATCGTCTACAGCAACCTCTTCACCGGCGTGCACGGCAACTACCTGCGCGGCTCGATCGCCAATGCCGGGCTGGACCCGGACGATCTCCCCGTCTCCGACCCCTCGCGCATGGATTTCTCCTCCGACCGCAAGAAGGCCTGGAAGGACATCTGGGGCTCGGGGCAGGGGATCGGCGCCGTCACCGCCGTGGAGCCGGCCGCGGCGCTGGTCGGCCGGCTGCGGCGGGAATACGAGGCGGCGCGGGCGGCGCTGGGCGCCGGCTCCGCGCTGCTGCGGCCGGGCTGAGGGCGGCGCTCAGCCGGTGGCGCTCAGCCGGGCGCCGAATCCCGTGCCAGGGCGACGGAGAGCCGGAGGCCGCGCAGCAGGAGCGCGTCCTCCGTCGGCGCCTCGGCCGGCAGCAGCAGGACGGGGGAAGATTCCCCCATCTGCGCCAGCATCTCCGGCAGCGCCACGGCGGCGGCCAGGCCGCGCAGCGCGCGGGCCGCAGCCGCCTCCGGCACGGGATGGCCGCCGAAGGCCAGCGCCGTGTCGCCCGCCGGCTCCGGCAGCGCCTCCGCTCCGGCGGCGAGGCTGAAGCCGCGCGCGGCGAGGCCGTCCCCGCGCTTCTCCACCACCCAGCCCCGGAGCGGGGCGGCGCCTTCCACCTCCGCCCCAGCCACCTCCGTCCCCGCCATCTCCGCCCCAGCCATCTCCTCCGGCGCCTCGATCCAGAACAGCGGCGGCAGCGCGTCCAACACGGCGGGTGAATGCGCCACCCCGGTGCCGGCCAGCCCGTTCGCCAGGGCGGCGATCTCGGCATCCGCCGCCAGGGCCGGGGCGCCCTCGGCGCGCAGGCGCCGCGCGGCGCGGCGCGCCTCCACCGGCGCCTCCCCGCCGAGCAGGGCGGCGAGCAGGCTGCCCGCCGGGAAGCCGGGCCTCACCTCATGTCCGCCCAGGCATAACCGCATTCCCACCCCAGGCTAACTTGTTGACATAAAACAATTCTACTTCGAAAGCTAGCAATCCGTTGACCGGCCAAGCCGCGGTTCTCGACCTATTCGCCCGCCCACAAGGTTGCTCTGCGGCCACTCCCACCTGCCGAGCGGCTCGTACTTCTCCAACGCTGGCCGAACTGTACTTGCACGCGCCTCCTGATCGCAACCGTAGCCAGCTGTATGCTCGATGGATGCGGACATTTGCTTCCGCGGCTGGTCCGGTGCTCACGCAGTTGCTCCGGTCCTAGAAAGGCTATCTGCCAGCCAACGCTTCAACGTGCCGCCCGCGCCTTCAACGCCTGCGCTTGCCTGACACGGGGCACTAGCGATCGCATGCTGGGCCAAGCCCAGGTGCCAGCTGGCGCGCAGATATAAGCAAGCGGGGTAAGGGCTTAAGTCCCGGAGGGAGCGCAGGTCCATCCGGGATTGTCACTGCGATCAAGACGGTGCCCACTCCGGTTCCAACGGCTCATCGTCCCCGCCTTCAGCCATGCTCCACTAAAATCTCGCGCGGACCAGTTAATGGGGGCTGGTCTACGGCAGCCAAGCCTGGGGCGAGGAGGTCGAAGCGCTCGGACGCCCACAGCACGGACTCACCGGCACACGCCAGGATGCCCGCCACCAGCAGGGCATCGGCCGAGGCATGCTCCACGTTGACACTGACCCCCGCGACCTCATGCAGGGCGCCGCGAGCCAAGCCACCATGCGGCATCCCGCCAGTCCGGCGCCGGAATGCTGAAAGCCAGTGTCGGGTGGGCAGATGCATCGCCATGGCCCTTGATACGGGCCACCTGCTCACGCAGTTCATTCAGCAATGCCGCCTTGCCTGGAATCGCCATGGCTCCCTCTATCAATCAAATTGAACATAAAGCGAACAAAAAAGTTTTGGGAAGCCTCCTATTTGGGGGCAATTAACTCCACGGGTCGCTTCGGCAGAGCAACCCGGACACTCAGCGATCCAGGCAAGGCGGCAAAAAGGCCTCAGAACACGTATCAGGGACAGCAGAGCTTACGCTGCTGAAAACGTGAAACGGTCCCGAATTGACGGATCAATCTAAATATTTACTAAATTTACCACAGCCTGTGCGCGGAGCGTCCAGGGGCCCCGGTAGGCCTGCCTCAAAGAGACTTCCGCTCCGGAGGGGTCTCAGAAGCCCGTGAGACCCTCACCGATGCACCCTTTCGTGTTTGTCCGCAACGATATCCAAAACGGCTCTGAACTCTGGTTGGGGAACGATTCCGGCGCATCTGTCATGGTGCTGAAGGACATCTGGCCCGGCTCTCACGGATCGGACATCCAGAGCCTGACTGCGGTGGTCGGTGGCAAGGCGGTTTTCACGGCGCAGGATCCGCAGCACGGCTACGAGCTTTGGGTGACCGATGGCACGTCCGAGGGCACCTTCCTCCTGTACGACATCAACGACACGGACGGCTCGCAGCGCCCGGCTGGGCTCACCACGCTGTCCGACGGCCGTGTGGTGTTCACCGCCAGCAACTCCAGCAGCGGCAGCGAGCTGTGGGTGACCGATGGTACCCGCGAGGGCACCCGCCTGATGCTCGACATGGCCCCGGGCGCAGACAGCACCGCCTTCACCGGCGCAATCCACCCGCTTGCGGACGGCCGTTTCTACTTCGCGACCAACCTCCCCGCGCCGGGCGAGGACATCGGCGCCACGCTCTGGGTGAGCGACGGAACGTCCGAGGGCACCAAGGCGGTGACCCGGTACTTCGGCGACAACGTGCTGCTCGAGGACGGGCGGATGTTCCTCAACAGCGGAGGCGGCCAGATCACAGTGACGGACGGCACGCCTGAGGGTACGCGGGCCATCGATGGTCTGCCCGATCCCAGTGCGGTCTCCATCGACTTCCTGCACCCGGTCGGTGAAGGCAGCGTGCTGATCAAGGTCACCCCGCGCGGCTGGAGCGAGGCCGGACCCAGCATTCCAGGCGGCCTTCAACTCTACACCACCGATGGGACGACCACCCGCCTGCTGATGCAGGCCGACATGGTGCGGGGCGGATATATCCAGGACCTTGGGGACGGAAGGTCGGTGCTGTCGGTGACGGTTGATGGCGTGCCGCAGGTTTTCGTCACGGACGGGACGGAGGATGGCACGGCAGCGATCCCGAGCGGCGGCCGGTTGGTGCCTGCGGGGGACGGTCAGGCCGTCTCCAGCATGAACGGCGCGATCATGCTTCTTGGTCACGATGGCCTCGACACCCTGATCGGACCGGACGATGCGCAGGGCATGTATCCGACGGCCGTCGCCAAGCTGGCTGACGGAACCTACCTGCTGGAGACCCGGTCCTCAGCTACCAGCGAGACGGTGACTTGGCGTACGGACCTGACCGCCGAGGGCACGCATCCTGCCCCCGACTTGGCGGGCCTCGATCTCTGGAAAGGCAATTTCGTTCCCGTCGGATCGGCTACGGATAGCCCCGTAACGCCGGAGACGCCGACGGACCCGGAGACGCCGACGGACCCGGAGACGCCGACGCTGCCCGTGCATGACTGGGCGGCGGAGATGCCGATCTTCGACAAGGCGTTCTACCTGTCGAAGTATGCCGACGTCGCGGCGGCGGGTACGGACCCGCTTGCGCATTTCATGCAATTCGGCGCGGCCGAGGGGCGCGACCCCAACAGCCATTTCGACGTGTCGTTCTACCTGAACCAGAACCCCGACGTGCTGGCGGCCGGGGTGAACGCCCTCGAGCACTACATGTCGGTGGGCTGGAAGGAAGGACGTGATGCCTCCTTCGCCTTCGACAGCGATGCATACCTCGAGGCCAACGCTGACGTGGCGGCCGCCGGGATGAACCCGCTGGAACACTTCCTCCTGCACGGCGAAGCCGAGGGCCGGGACGCGTTCCAGGCGGCACCGAAGACCACCGGGCCACAGAACGCCCTGGTGGACGCCTCCTTCTACTACGCGACCTATGGCGACGTGGCGAAGGAGGGCGTGGATGCCACCCAGCACTTCATGACCTCCGGCTGGAAGGAGGGCCGCGACGCCAACGCATTCTTTGACACGGATTGGTACCTCGCCACCTACCAAGACGTGGCCGAGGCCGGGATGAATCCGCTCGAGCACTACCTCGCGCACGGCGCCGCCGAGCACCGCGCTCCGAGCACGGCCTTCGACGGCGACGCCTACCTCGCCGCCAACGCGGACGTGGCCGAGGCCGGGCTGAACCCGCTCGAGCACTACCTGCAGTTCGGCCGGGCCGAGGGTCGCGACATCTTCGCAGCCTGAGCGAA